>NZ_JBPJZF010000006.1:0-576900 GCF_051216515.1 Variovorax frigidus | reverse complement strand
CTGCTGGACGTGGGCGCGATCCTCGTGCTCGGCAGCGGCCTGTACCTGTGGCTGGCGCGGGGCGGCCGGGCGGGGCAGCGAGCGCGTGATGGCTCGAAGGCCCAGTAGCGTCCGTCATCGATGACGATCGCGCGGCGCTTTTCTCCGGAGGCGCAACGTGCGGCCGGGTGAACGGTAACGCGTCGTCGCGCGCTTTCGAAGCCTGGGCGCTGGCAGCAGGATGCCAACCGATCGTCCCGATCGCCCCCATGTCTTACCGCTCTGGCCTGGCGCCGCGCTGCGTGACTCACACGAGCATCCGCGTGATGCTTCAAACAGCGCCCTACACCTATGGCAGTCCACGGGACGTGTCACGCAGCAGGTGAGCAGTGCTGGGTCAATGGGGTCACACACTTGATGAAGGCGTCGAACCTGAAAGCGCGTCACAAGCGCATGTATCCGCAGCATCGGCGGTGCCATCCGAGAAAGCTCCAGCTTGCGCAACTCGGGCCAGTCCTCGCCAAGCTCAGGCACTATCGGATCGGGGTTCCCGTCGCCTTGGTGCGTTTCAGAGGAATCGTCGGCTTCGGCGGCCGGCAAGCGGGCCGGGCCCGCACTCCGGCGTCGTTCAGCCGCGCTTTGCCGCGCGGTAGAGCCCGTCCACCTTGGGCAGGTTGGTCTCGAGGATGCGGATGCGGTCCGTGCCGCTGGGGTGGGTCGAGAGAAAGCTCAGGCCGCCCTGGTTCTTCGAGGCGGTGGCCATCTTGGTCCACAGCGACACCGAGGCCCGCGGGTCATAGCCCGCGCGCGCCGCGAGCTCGAGGCCGACCAGATCCGCATCGGTCTCGTCGCCCCGGCTGAACTTGAGCGTGAGCAGCTGCGTGCCGGCGCGCGCCACCATGCTGCCGACCTCGCCCAGGCCGAACAGCTGAGAGGCGATCGACAGCGCCGCGCCCGTGCCCGCGCTCTTGGCCAGGCGGGCCCGTGCATGCTCGCGCAGAGCGTGCGCCATCTCGTGGCCCATCACCATCGCGACCTCGTCGTCGCTGAGCTTGAGCTGGTCGAGGATGCCGGTGTAGAAGGCGATCTTGCCGCCGGGCAGGCAGAAGGCGTTGATCTGCTTGCTGCCGATCAGGTTGATCTGCCACTTCCACTGCGCGGCGCGCGGGTTCCAGCTGCCGACGAAGGGGATCAGCCGCGCGGCGATCGTGCGCAGGCGCTGCAACTGCGGATGGCTGTCGGGCGCCAGCGCACCCTGGGCCTTGGCCTTGGCGAGCAGCTCGCCGTACTGCTGCACGCCGGCCTGCTCGATGGTGTCGGCCGGCACCAGGTTGCGCGCCACCGACGACTTCCCCACGTCGACCTGCGCCAGCGCCGGCGCGGCCGACACGGCGGCGCCGGCCCCCGCGAGCAGCAAAAAGGCACGACGGCCGTGCCAGGGACCCTGAAGAAGCTCGCAACGTGTACACATGCGGGAATAATAAGCAGCCATTCCGATCGCCCCCTCAATGTCCCCACCCACGGCTGCCGAAGCCTCCGCCCCCTCGACCCCGTCTGCCGCGCCGCTGTCCTGGCGCGACGCACTCCGGGTCTACCTCGAACCCGCGACGCTGCGCATGCTGGCGCTGGGCTTCTCCGCCGGCCTGCCATTGCTGCTGGTACTCGGCACGCTGAGCTTCCGGCTGCGCGAGGCCGGCGTGGCGCGCACCGACATCGGCTATCTGAGCTGGGTCGGGCTGGTCTATGCCTTCAAATGGGCCTGGGCGCCGCTGGTCGACCGGTTGCCGATCCCGATCTTCACCCGGCTCATGGGCCGGCGCCGCAGCTGGCTGCTGCTCGCGCAGGCGCTGGTGATCGCGGGCCTGGTGGGCATGGCGCTGGCCGATCCGCGCGCCGGCCTGCGGCCGCTGGTGTGGTGCGCGCTGCTGGTGGCCTTCGGCTCGGCCACGCAGGACATCGCGCTCGACGCCTTCCGCATCGAATCGGCCGAGACGCGCAAGCAGGCGGCGCTGGCCGCGGCCTACCAGACCGGCTACCGCATGGCGATGATCTGGGCCGGCGCGGGCGTGCTGTGGATCGCGGCCTGGGCTGAAATCGTCGGCACCGCGGGCTACCAGAACGCCGGCTGGAAGGCCGCCTACCTCGTGATGGCCGCTTCGATGGTGGTCGGCGTGCTGACCGTGCTGGTGTCGTCCGAACCGGTGCGCCGCGTGCTGCCGCCGGCACGCAACGCGGCCGAGTGGCTGCGCAGCGCGCTGATTGAGCCCTTCGCCGACTTCATCCGCCGCTACAAATGGCAGGCCGCGCTGATCCTCGCGCTGATCGCGATCTACCGCATCAGCGACGTGGTGATGGGCATCATGGCCAACCCCTTCTACGTGGACATGGGCTTCACCAAGGACGAGGTCGCCACGGTCAGCAAGATCTACGGCGTGGTGATGACGCTGGTGGGCGCTTTCGTCGGCGGCGTGCTGTCGATGCGCTTCGGCGTGATGCGCGTGCTGATGCTGGGCGCGGTGCTCAGTGCGGGCAGCAACCTGCTGTTCGCCTGGCTGGCGATGCGCGGCCATGACCTCGGTCTGCTGGTCTTCGTGGTGTCGGCCGACAACCTGGCGGGCGGCATCGCCTCGGCGGCCTTCATCGCCTACCTGTCGAGCCTCACCAACATCAGCTACTCGGCCACGCAGTACGCGCTGTTCAGCTCGCTGATGCTGCTGCTCCCGAAGTTCCTGGCCGGCTATTCGGGCGTCTTCGTCGACGCCTACGGCTACGCGCCCTTCTTCTTTGCAACCGCGGCACTGGGCCTGCCGGTGCTGGTGCTGGTGGCGCTGGCCGCGCGCTGGCAGCGGGTCGGCGACGGCAGCTGAGGCACCGACATGTGGGGCACGGGGCATTGACCGACGCGGCGGGCCCGCGGGCACTGCTAGTCTGTGGCATCGTTCACGCTTCGCCACTTCCCAGCCCACCACCGTGCCGTCCCGCATCCCTCCCCTCCAGATCAGCGCGTACACCGCGACGTCGGCCGTCGGCGTCGGCAAGACGCCGTTGCTCAACGCCCTCGAAAACTCGCGCAGCGGGCTGCGGCCGAACGACTTCGGCGAGCTGCCGGCCAGCGGCCAGCGCCTGCCGACCTGGATCGGCCGGGTCGACGGCCTCGAAGAACTGACGCTGCCCGAATCCCTGGCCGGCTGGGACTGCCGCAACAACCGCCTGGCCTGGCTGGGCCTGCAAGCCGACGGCTTTGCCGATGCAGTGGCCGCGGCCCGCGCCAGGTACGGCGCGTCGCGCGTGGCCGTGATCCTCGGCACCTCGACCTCCAGCATCGGCGAGACCGAAGCCGCCTACACCGCGCTGACGGCCGACGGCGCCTTCCCGCCCGCGCAGCAGCGCCCGCGGGTCCACACGCCGCATTCGCTCTCCCTGTTCGTGCAGGCCGCACTGGCGCTCGAAGGCCCGTCCGAAACCATCTCGACCGCCTGCTCGTCGAGCGGCAAGGCCTTCGCCTCGGCCGAGCGGCTGATCCGCCTGGGTCTGGTCGACGCGGCCGTGGTCGGTGGCGTCGACACGCTGTGCGGCAGCGTGCTGTACGGCTTCAATTCGCTCGAACTCGTGTCCCCCCAGCCCTGCCGCCCCTTCGACGCGGCGCGCGACGGCATCAGCCTGGGCGAGGCCGCGGGCTTTGCGCTGGTCGAACGCACACCGGCCGACGCATCCTCCGCCGATGCGCTCTACCTGCTGGGCTACGGCGAAGCCAGCGACGCCCACCACATGTCGACGCCGCACCCGCAAGGCGCGGGCGCCGAGCGCGCGCTCGACGACGCGCTGGCACGCTCCGGCCTCGGCACCGACGCCATCGACTACATCAACATGCACGGCACGGCCAGCACCAAGAACGACGAAGTCGAAGGCGCGCTGATCACGCGGCGCTTTCCCGAAAGCACGCACGCGAGCTCGACCAAGGGCTTCACCGGCCACACGCTGGGTGCCGCCGGCATCGTCGAAGCGGCCATCAGCCTGCTGGCACTGGAGACCGGCCTGATGCCGGGCACCGTGAACACCACCGTGCTCGACACCGATTGCGGCCCGCAGATCAAGCTGCAACCCGCGCGCGGCGAGGTGAAGTACGCCTTGTCCAACTCTTTCGGCTTCGGCGGCAACAACTGCGCGCTGATCTTCGGCAAGGGAGCCCAGGCATGAGCACGCCGACCCTCTACATCGAAGGCCCCGCTTTCTGGGCCCCCACCCTGCCCGGCTGGGACATCGCCCGCGCGGCCTTCAACGGCACCGGCGCCCCGGTCGATCCGCCGGCCAAGCGGCCCGCGCCGCAGGTGCTGGCGCCGGCCGAGCGCCGCCGCGCGCCCGACACCGTGGCGCTGGCGCTCGAAGTCGCGGCGCAGGCCGTGGCCGCCTCCGGTCGCGAGGCCAAGGATTTGCCCTGCGTGTTCGCCTCGGCGCACGGCGACCTGGGCATCAACGACTACATGTGCGGCACGCTGGCCGCCGACCCGACGATGCTGTCGCCGATCAAGTTCCACAACTCGGTGCACAACGCTGCGGTGGGCTACTGGACCATCGGCACCGGCTGCATGGCCGCGAGCAACTCGGTCTCGGCCTTCGAGACGACCTTCGCCTCGGCGCTGCTCGAAGCCGCGACCCAGTGCGCGGCCGACGACGAGGCCGTGCTGCTGGTGGGCTACGACATGCCCGCCGTCGGCGCGCTGTCCACGGTCACGACCAGCCGCGGCCTGCTCGCGGTGGCGCTGGTGATCGCGCCCGCGCGCACCGAGCGCACGGTCGCGGCCTTCGACTGGTCGCTAGCCACCGGCCCCTCGGCGGTGGCGCCCGCGCGCTCCGAGGCGGCGCAGGCGCTCGGCGTCAACGCGATCGCCGATGCGCTGCCGCTGTTCGAGTCGCTGGCCGTTGGCCGCTCTGAAACCGTCTCGATGCCGCTCTCGGCACAACTCTCGCTGCAACTGCAGCTTCGACAGCAAGGCTGACCATGACCACGACCATCACGCCGATCGGCCCACAACAGCACGACGTGGTGATCATGGGCGGCGGCCTGGCCGGCCTCACGCTCGCGCTGCAGCTCAAGCAGCGCTTTCCCGACATCGACGTGCTGGTGCTCGAGCGCCGGACCCACCCGGTGCCCCATGCGGCGCACAAGGTGGGCGAGTCGTCGGTGGAGATCGGCGCGCACTACTTCGACACGGTGCTGGGCTTGAAGCCGCACATGCAGGGCGAACAGCTGCGCAAGTTCGGCTTCCGCTTCTTCTTCAGCGAGGGCCGGCGCGACATCGACCAGGTGACCGAGATCGGCGCCAGCCGCTACCTCGCGGTGCCCAGCTACCAGATCGACCGCGGCATCTTCGAGAACTACCTGGCCGAGGAGGCCGCGCGGCGCGGCGTCAAGTTCATCGACCATGCACTGGTGCGCGGCATCGAGCTGGCCGAGGACACGCAGACGCCGCACACGCTGCGCTGGACGCGCGACGGCGAGACCCACACCATCGCCACCCGCTGGCTGATCGACGCCTGCGGTCGCGCCGGCATGCTCAAGCGCAAGCTGGGCCTGGCCGAGCCCAATGCGCACGACGCGAACGCGGTGTGGTTCCGCATCAGCGACCGCATCACGCTCGACGACTGGAGCGACGACCCCGAATGGCGCGCGCGCTGCACGCCGCAGGCGCGCTGGCTCTCGACCAACCACCTGGTGGGCGCGGGCTACTGGGTCTGGCTGATTCCGCTGGCCTCGGGTTCGCACTCGGTGGGCATCGTGGCCGATCCGAAATACCACCCGCTCGACACCATGGACAGCTTCGACAAGGCCATGGCCTGGTTCGAGCGCTACCAGCCGCGGCTGTTCGACGAACTCGACGGCAAGCGCCACCTGCTGCAGGACTTCGCGTTCTTCAAGAACTTCTCCTATGGCTGCAAGCAGGTGTTCTCGGACCGGCGCTGGGCCCTGACGGGCGAGGCGGGTCTGTTCCTCGACCCCTTCTATTCGCCGGGCAGCGACTTCATCGCCATCGGCAACACCTACATCACCGACCTGATCGGCCACGACCGCGCCGGCCATTCGCTGACGGCGCGCGCGCAGCTCTACGACCAGCTCTACCACTCGTTCTACGAGAGCACGCTCGCGCTCTACCAGGACCAGTACGGGCTGTTCGGCGACCCCGAGGTGCTGCCGGTCAAGGTGATCTGGGACTACACCTACTACTGGGGCGTGCTCGCGCAGATCTTCTTCCACGACCGGCTGACCGACCTGGCGCTGCTGGGCAGCCTGAAAGACGAACTGCAGCACTCGCAGTCGCTCAACATCGCGGTCCAGGCGCTGATGCGCACCTGGTCGGCCGCCAGCGGCAAGCACAACGCGGCCGTGATGCTCGACCAGGCCTCGCTGCCCTGGTTCGCCGAACTCAATCGCAGCATGAACGACACGCTCGACGATGCCGCCTTCAAGGCCCGCATCCAGGGCGCGGTGGCCCAGCTGCACCAGCTCGCGCAGGAGATCCGTCAGCGCGCGCTGGCCTGCGACCCAGGCCTGGACGACAGCGCGCTGCGCGCCCTGCTGGACCAACGCCCCACCGCCGGCCCGGCGGAAACGCCCATGCTCTTCGAAGCCCCCACCCGCACCCCGACCATGCCCCATTCCAGAAACACCACGGAACCGGCTTAGCCGGGCCGTCGGTGTTGCCCCCGGTAGGGGGTTGGCGCAGCGACACGAAGTGCGCGCAGCCTGGGGGCGAGCTCATTTACTTTAACTTTACGGAGCGTTCAAGCCGCCTTGCCGGCACCGGAACATCATGGCTGCCATGAGCACACCCCAGATCCTGATGATCGAAGACGACGCCCGCCTCGCGCAGATGGTGAGCGAGTACCTGGCGCAATCGGGTTTCGGCGTCAGGCACGCGGCGGACGGCGGCGCCGGCCTCGCGCAGTTGCAGGAGCACGCGCCCGACCTGGTGATCCTCGACCTGATGCTGCCCGACATCGACGGGCTCGAAGTCTGCCGCCGCATCCGTGCGTTGCCGGGCGCGCTGGCCAAGGTGTCGATCCTCATGCTCACCGCCAAGGGCGACCCGATGGACCGCATCATCGGCCTGGAGATCGGCGCCGACGACTACCTGCCCAAGCCCTTCGAACCGCGCGAACTGCTGGCGCGCATCCGCGCGGTGCTGCGCCGGCGCAGCGACAACGCCAGCGAGACGACCACGACCGAAGTGGTTCGCTTCGGCTCGCTCGAGATCGACCGCAACGCGCGCAGCGTGACGGTCGGCGGTGTGCTGGCCGACCTGACCTCCTACCAGTTCGACCTGCTGGTCGCGATGGCCGAACGCGCGGGCCGCGTGCTCACGCGCGACCAGATCATGGAAGCCGTGCGCGGCCGCGAGCTCGAGGCCTTCGACCGCTCGATCGACGTGCACATGGGCCGCATCCGGGCCGCGATCGAGGTCGATGCGAAGAACCCCAAGCGCATCCTCACGGTGCGCGGCGTCGGCTACGTGTTCGCCAAGCAGCAGGACTGACGCGAAGGCCTCGACGACCATGATCCAGCTCTTCACCCGCCACCTCTACGTGCGCATCTGGCTGGCCGTGCTGGCCGGCGTGGCCGTGGTGACGCTGGCCGCGGGCTGGGCCTGGCAGATGGCCGACGAGCAGCGCACTGCGCCGCTGCCGCGCGAAGTGGTGCTGCGCGACGAGCAGGACCGCGTGATCGGCACCGGCCAGTCGCTGCGCACCAGCCGGCCGGGCGAGGGCCTGGAGTTCACCATCACGCTCAAGGATGGACAGAACTTCCAGATGCAGTTCGGCCCGCGCCAGAACCGTGCGGGCGGCCCGCCGCCCTGGTCACGGCCGCAGGGATTCTTCTGGCTGCTGGGGCTGGTCGGGCTGGCCGTGGCGATCGGCCTGTTCCCTGTCGTGCGGCGCCTGACGCAGCGGCTCGAGACGCTGCAGCGCGGCGTGCAGCGCTGGGGCGAAGGCGACCTGTCGGCGCGCGTGCCCGAAGACGGCAAGGACGAAGTGGCCGACCTGTCGAAACGCTTCAATGCGGCCGCGGCGCGTGTCGAGACCCTGGTGCGCTCGCACAAGTCGCTGCTGGCCAACGCCTCGCACGAACTGCGCTCGCCGCTCACGCGCATCCGCATGGGCCTGGAACTGATCGGCGAACGCGCCAGTTCCGCCGCGCGCGACGAGATCTCACGCAACATCGGCGAGCTCGACCAGCTGATCGACGAGATCCTGCTGGCCAGCCGGCTCGATGCGAGCGAGGCCGACATGGGCACCATCGAGACCGTCGACCTGCTGGGCCTGGCGGCCGAGGAATGCGCGCGCACCACCGCCGAGCTCGACCTGGCCGAGGGCACCGACAGCGCGGCGCTGGAAGTGCGCGGCGTGCCGCGCCTGCTGCGCCGCGCGATCCGCAACCTGCTGGAAAACGCACGCCGCTACGGCGCGGGCGAGATCAGCCTGCAACTCGCGGTGCAGGGCGACCAGGCCAGCCTGCGCGTGAACGACCGCGGCCCGGGCGTGCCGCCGGCCCTGCGCGATCGCATCTTCGAGCCCTTCTACCGGTTGCCGGGCGCGAGCGAGCGCGATGGCGGCGTGGGCCTGGGCCTGGCGCTGGTCAAGTCGATCGTGGAGCGCCACGGCGGCACGGTGCACTGCGAAGACCGGCCCGGCGGGGGCGCGAGCTTCGTGCTCGAACTGCCGATGCGCGCGGCCTGAGATCAGCCTTCAGCGGCCGATCTGGCTGCTCAGCGAGTCGCGGTCGTAGTGCAGCGCCGCATAGCGGAAGAAGGCTTCGAGCGCCACGAAATAGCAATACAGGAAACCGGCGCCACCGCAGAGGAAGCCGAGCCGGAACACATACAGGCGCAGGAACATCGCGGTGCCGCCGGCCATGCCGCGCAGCACGCCGCCGCGCTTGCCCAGCGCGGCCCGCTTGGCGGCGCCGAGCATCGCGTACTGCGTGAGCTTTTCCAGGCTGCCGCGCACCGTTTCGCGCGAGTGGTGCAGCAGCTTGCCGCGCAGCACGTGGCGCGGCGCGTCGGCGAAGCCGGGCTTGAACACCGCCTCTTCGTGCACCACGCCGGTGTAGCCGTCGAGCATGTCGCGCCGGAACAGGCGCTCCGGGCCCCTGCCCGCGCGGTAGGCCTTGAGCTCGTGCCCATAGGCCACCATGCGCCAGCAGACACGCCAGACCGCGGCCTCGTTGGAGCGCACCGCCGCCTCGATCTGCGCCTGCAATGCGGGCGTGACGATCTCGTCGGCGTCGAGGAAGAAAACGAAGTCGCCGGTGGCGTGCGCAAGCAGCCGGCTGCGCTGCACGCCGAAGCCCTGCCAGTCGGGGTACACCACCACGGTGGCGCCCGCGGCCTGCGAGCGCGCGACCGTGGCGTCGGTGCTGCCGCTGTCGATCACCAGCAGCTGGTCGGCGAACGCGGCGCTGCGCAGGCAGGCCTCGATGCGATGCGCCTCGTTCTTGGCGAGCACGCCGATGGTCAGCGTGGGCCTTGCGGCAGGCGCCTGGGTCACACGATGGGCCGGATCAGTGGCCGTGATGGGCGACTTCGCCAGCCTTGAGGCGGTAGACCGTGCCGCAGTACGGGCACTTGGCCTCCCCGCTGCGGGCCACGTCGAGGTAGACCTTGGGGTGCCCGCTCCAGAGCTTCATGTCGGCCTTGGGGTTGGGGCAGAACACGCCACCCTGATGGTTCAGGTCGGTGGCGAGCAGTTCGACGACAGCTTGGGTGACCATGTTCAGACTTTCGTGAGCCAGTGGGCGTACTTGGGATTCTTGCCGTTCACGATGTCGAAGAAGGCCGCCTGGATCTTCTCGGTGACGGGGCCGCGCGAACCGATACCGATCTCGACACGGTCGAGCTCGCGGATGGGCGTGACTTCGGCCGCGGTGCCGGTGAAGAAGGCCTCGTCGGCGATGTAGACCTCGTCGCGCGTGATGCGCTTCTGCACCAGCTCGATGCCGAGGTCCTTGCAGATGTGCAGGATGGTGTTGCGCGTGATGCCGTTGAGCGCGCCGGCCGACAGGTCGGGCGTGTAGACCACGCCGTCCTTCACCACGAACACGTTCTCGCCGGCACCCTCGGACACGAAACCGCTCGCGTCGAGCAGCAGGGCTTCGTCGTAACCGTCGTCCAGCGCTTCCATGTTGGCCAGGATCGAGTTGCTGTAGTTGCTGACCGCCTTGGCCTGCGTCATCGTGATGTTCACGTGATGGCGGGTGTAGCTCGAGGTCTTCACGCGGATGCCGCGCTTCATGCCCTCTTCGCCCAGGTAGGCGCCCCAGGCCCAGGCCGCGACCATCGCGT
Source organism: Variovorax frigidus (assembly GCF_051216515.1). Lineage (NCBI taxonomy): Bacteria > Pseudomonadati > Pseudomonadota > Betaproteobacteria > Burkholderiales > Comamonadaceae > Variovorax > Variovorax frigidus. Next base: position 566,584 of record NZ_JBPJZF010000006.1, on the reverse strand, counting down.
GGATGGTGTTGCCGCGCGGGTTGACGCCCAGCTTCTCGGAACCGATCCACACCAGCGGGCGCAGGTAGCAGCTCTCGAGCTTGTTCTCGCGCACCACCTGGAGCTGCGCCTCGTTGAGCTCTTCCTTGGTGAAGGGCAGCTTCATGCGCAGGATCTTGGCGCTGTTGAACAGGCGGTCGGTGTGCTCCTGCAGGCGGAAGATCGCGGTGCCGTCGACGGTCTTGTAGGCACGCACGCCTTCGAACGCGCCGCAACCGTAGTGCAGGGTGTGGCTGAGCACGTGGATCTTGGCATCGCGCCATTCCACCAGTTGGCCGTCCATCCAGATCTTGCCGTCACGGTCGTCCAGCGAGGGGGGGAGCACGCTCATGTTGTTTGTCCTTTTGAAGCAACGGAAAGTCGCAAAAGCTTTCGATTTTACGATGGAGGCCGCAGCCGGCACCCGCACAATGGCCGGTTTTGCCAATCAGTCCCCAGGAAGGTTTCAGTGTCCGTATTCAAGAACGTCATCGTCTATCGCATCGAAGCGCCCTGGTCGCCGTCGCTCACCGACGCCGAGAACGCCCTGGCCGAACAGCGTTTCGTGCCCTGCGCCCCCTCCCAGGAAAAGTCGGCCGGCTGGACCGAACCCCGCGGCCAAGACCACGGCCCGCTGGTCGAATCGGTGGGCGGCCAGTGGCTGCTCGAGTTCATGATCGAAGCCAAGACCCTGCCGGGCTCGGTGGTGCGGCGCAAGGTCGACGAGCGCTGCGCGCAGATCGAGGCCACCACCGGCCGCAAGCCGGGCAAGAAGGAAAAGCGCGACCTCAAGGAAGACATCACGCACGAACTGCTGCCGATGGCCTTCACCCGCCATGCGCGTGTCGCGGTCTGGATCGACCCCAAGGAACGCCGCCTGGTGATCAATGCGAGCAACGCGGCGCGTGCCGACGAGATCGTGACCAGCCTGGTCAAGGCGCTCGAAGGCTTCGCCGTGACGCAGATCAACACCCAGATCGAGCCGGCCACCGCGATGTCGAACTGGCTGTCGACCCAGGAAGCGCCCCCCGGCTTCACCATCGACCGTGAATGCGAGCTCAAGGCCACTGATGAATCGAAGTCGGTGGTGCGCTATGCCAAGCACGCGCTCGACATCGAGGAAGTGCGCCAGCACATCGCCGACGGAAAGCGCCCGACGCGGCTCGCCATGACCTGGGAAGACCGCGTGTCCTTCGAGCTCAGCGAGACGATGCAGCTGCGCAAGATCGTGTTCATCGAAGGCACCGATGCGGCCCAGGACGGCAAGAAGGAAGACAACTTCGACGCCGATGCCGCGATCGCCACCGGCGAACTCGGCGAAATGGTGCCCGCACTGCTCGAGGCGCTGGGCGGCGAGGCGGCCTTCACCGCCGCAGTGACCGAGGCGGCAACCACTGCCGCACCGTCGGCAACGTTGGCCGAGGCCGACGACGCGCCCTTCTGACCGTGGCGTCCATCGCGAACCGGCTCCAGCCCGAACCGCCGTGGGGCCTGTGGCTGGTGCTGGCCGGCGTGGCCACCGCGCCGCTGTCCACCAAGACCGCCGGGGCCGCCTGGGTCTTCTTCTGCGTGTTCGGGGCCTGGGCGGCGCTGCGCCGGCCGCGCATCGATATTGCGCCAGGCGAAGACAGCGCCGCCCGGACCTGGCTGATCGCCTGCCTGATCGGCCTGGCCTTCGAGACGCTGGCCACTGCCATCTGGGGCGACCCCTGGGACGAGCTCCATGCGCCGATCCGGCTGACGCTGGCGGCCGCCGCCACGCTGGGGCTGGTGCGGCGCTTCCGCTTCGGCGAGAACTTCCGCGACCTCCTCGCGCACGCGCTGGCGCTGGGATGCCTGGCTGCGGCCGGGCTGGCGGCGTGGAAGGGCGACGACCGCAACAGCTATCCGACCAACGTCATTCCCTGGGCCGTGGCCGTGGGCTTCACGGTCTGCCTGCTGCTGCCCCGGACCCTGGACGCGACGCGGCCATTGCGGCTGCGCCTTGCCTGGATGGTCGCGGCGCTGGTCGGCATGGTCGCGGTGGTGTTGTCGCAGACGCGCGGCGCTTATGGCGTCGTGCTCTGGGCCCTGCTGTACTACGCCGTTGCCATCCTGCGGCAGCGCAGCGTCACGCGCCACGGCGTGGGACTGTGCATCGCCCTGGCGCTGGTGCTGGTGGCTGCCGGCACCCTGCTGCCGCATGTGATCCAGACCTCGACGCAGCGGATCGCGCTGGCCGCCCACGAATTCGAGCTGGCCGCCGAGGCCGACAAGCCGGGCGACGGCGCCAACAGCTCGGTCGGCGCGCGCATCTACCTCTGGCAGATGGCCGTGCAGGGCTTCAAGAGTTCACCGCTCATCGGCATCGGCGGCGAAGAGCGCAAGCGGCGCATCAAGGCCTTGGGCGAGAAGACCCACTCCCCGATGATCGTGAGCCTGGGCCACGTGCACAACCAGTACCTGCATGCCGCCATGGACCACGGCCTGCTGGGCGTGGCCGCGGTGCTGGCGTGGATCGGCGGCCTGGCGCTGGCGGTGCGCCGCCTGGGAGCGCAAGCGGCCGAAGCACGCTGGCAGCTCGCCGGCATCCTGTTCATGCATGTGACGGCCAGCATGAGCAACGTGAACTTCGCCCACACCTACTACGGGATCATGCTGTCGCTGTCGATCTCGCTGGTGCTGCTGAGCGCACGCACGGGCCGGGCGGCACCGGCCACCGCCTGAGCGACGCGCTCAGTTCGCGCCGGCCGCTTCGTCCTCGGCCGGCGGCCGCGTCAGCACCCAGCTCTGCAGCTTGCCGTTCAGGAAGATGCCTTCCACGTACGACAGGCCGCCGTCGGTCCAGCGGTAGGTCTCGGGCTGCTGCTCCTTGGGCGTCTTGAGCTCGCCCAGCGAACGCGTCATGGCCACCACGTGCAGCAGCGTCGCGCCCGGCTTGAGCTTGGCGTTGAGCATCACGGCGCTCGCGACATAGCCGATCGGGCGGTCGGCCGCGCGCTTGAGCACCGTCATCGTGCGCGTGAAGTGCAGCAGCAGGAACATCACGATGCCGCCGGTCACCACGGCCACGCCGGCCCAGCCGTAGCGGTAAAACGCCAGCACGAGGGCCGCCAGGCCGGTCAGCGGAACAAGGATTTTCTGAAAATTCATGGCCCGCATTGTCACCGCCCATCCGTCGTGAACGAATTCGCGCAGGCCAGCGGAGACGATGAGTTGCAGGGTCGGGGCCTTGATGAAGGCAGGGCTCAATCCAGGCGACGCACCACGTCCATCGCCTCTTCGATGCGCTCGACCGCATGGATCGTCAGGCCCTCGATCTCCTTCGAGCCCTTCTTGGGCGCGTTGGCCTTGGGCACCACCGCGACGCTGAAGCCCAGCTTGGCGGCTTCCTTGAGCCGCTCCTGCCCGCGCGGCGCCGGCCGCACCTCGCCGGCCAGACCGACCTCGCCGAAGGCGATGAAGCCCTTGGGCATCGGCTTGCCGCGCAGGCTGGAGGTGATGGCCAGCATCACGGCCAGGTCGGCCGCGGGTTCGCTGATGCGCACGCCGCCGACCGCATTGACGAACACGTCCTGGTCCATGCAGGCCACGCCCGCATGGCGGTGCAGCACCGCCAGCAGCATCGCGAGGCGGTCGCGGTCCAGCCCAACCGACAGGCGCCGCGGGCTCGGCCCGCCGTTGTCGACCAGCGCCTGGATCTCGACCAGCATCGGCCGCGTGCCTTCCAGCGTGACCATCACCACGCTGCCCGGCACCGGCTCGGGGTGCTGGCTCAGGAAGATCGCGCTGGGGTTGCTCACGCCCTTCAGGCCGCGCTCGGTCATGGCGAACACGCCGATCTCGTTGACCGCGCCGAAGCGGTTCTTGATCGCGCGCACCAGCCGGAAGCTCGAGTGCGTGTCGCCCTCGAAGTACAGCACCGTGTCGACCATGTGTTCGAGCACGCGCGGGCCGGCCAGCGCGCCTTCCTTGGTGACATGGCCGACCAGCACGATGGCCGTGCCGCTGGCCTTGGCGAAGCGCGTGAGGTGCGCCGCGCACTCGCGCACCTGCGCGACCGAACCGGGCGCCGAGGTGAGCTGGTCGGAGTACACGGTCTGGATCGAGTCGATCACCGCGATGGCCGGGCGGTGCGCGTCCAGCGTGGCGATGATCTTCTCCAGCTGGATCTCGGGCAGCACCTGCACCTGCGAATGGTCGAGGCCGAGCCGGCGCGAGCGCAGCGCCACCTGTGCGCCGCTTTCCTCGCCCGAGACGTAGAGCGCGTTCTGCCCCGCGCGCTGCAGTGCGTCGACCGCCTGCAGCAAGAGCGTCGACTTGCCGATGCCCGGGTCGCCGCCGATCAGCGTCACGCCGCCGGGCACGATGCCGCCGCCCAGCACGCGGTCGAGCTCGTCGATGCCGGTGGGCGTGCGGTCGATGTCGCTGGCCTCGATCTCCGACAGCACGGCCAGGGCGGCCGTGCCGCCGAGCGCGGCGAAGGGGGTGTTGAAGCGGTTGTTGGCACTCGTGGCGGCGGGCTGCGCCACCTGCTCGACGAGCGTGTTCCAGGCGCCGCAGCTCGGGCACTTGCCCAGCCACTTGGCGCTGGTGCCGCCGCACTCGGTGCAGACGTAGTTTGTTTTTTCCTTGGCCATCGACAGAGTGTAGGCAGCCCACGCCTGCGGCTTTCGCGGGCGCATTCAATAATCGCCTTCCCACGGACCTCCAACCCAGAAGAGACACGCCATGCACACACCGATCAATGCCTTCAAGAAAGCCATGCAGGAGGGCCGGCCGCAGATCGGCCTGTGGGTCGGACTGGCCGACGGCTACGCGACCGAGTTGCTGGCCGGCGTCGGCTACGACTGGCTGCTGATCGACGGCGAGCACGCGCCCAACGACGTGCGCTCGGTGCTCGCGCAGCTGCAGGCCGTGTCCAGCGCCTGGGCCGCGCTGCCCCACCGCTCGCAACCGATCGTCCGGCTGCCCGTGGGCGAGACGGCGCTGATCAAGCAGTACCTGGACATCGGCGCGCAGACGCTGCTGATCCCGATGGTCGACACCGCCGAACAGGCCGCGCAGCTGGCGCAGGCGCTGCGCTACCCGCCCGAGGGCATCCGCGGCATGGGGGCCGGGTTGGCCCGGGCTTCGCGCTGGCAGGAACACCCGAACTACATCCACGAGGCCAACGCGCAGGCCTGCCTGCTGGTGCAGGCCGAGACGGCCGAAGCCATGCGCAACCTCGACGCGATCGCAGCCACGCCCGGCGTCGACGGCGTGTTCATCGGCCCGGCCGACCTGTCGGCCTCGATGGGTTTCCCGGGCCGGCCCGACCACCCCGAGGTGCAGGCGGCGATCGCCGACGGCATCGCGCGCATCCTGAAAGCCGGCAAGGCGCCGGGCATCCTCTCGACCACCGAGGCGCAGGCGCGCAAGTGGCTGGCGGCCGGCGCGCTGTTCGTCGCGGTCGGCATCGACACGATGGTGCTGGCGGCCGCGGCGAAGCAACTGCTCGCTCTTTACAAGAAGGATGCGCCGCCGCCGACCGCGGGCAGCTACTGAAAATAGCGCGCCAACGTGGCGTAAACGCGGGGGTACCGAAGGGTTCACAACTGGAAAAATGTGTGTCCTGCGCGCGCACGGAGCCCTCCTGGCGCCGCGCCCCCTTCGGACGCGCCCGCCTTTTTCCTGGGGCGTGACGCGACCCGGCTTCAACCTTCGGAGACAACCGCATGAACTTCACCCGCCGCCACCTGCTGCAGACCACGGGCGCATCGGCCCTGCTGGCCAGCATCGGCCAACAGGCCTTCGCCCAGGCCGGGCTCGAAACCACGACCTTCGTCACCGGCTTCGCGGCCGGCGGCACCTCCGACACCATCTGCCGTCGCCTGGCGCTGAAGATCAGCCCCGAATTCGCGAAGGTCGCCGTGGTGGAGAACCGCACCGGTGCCGGCGGCCAGATCGCCATCACCTACGTCAAGGGCCGCCCGGCCGACGGCGGGACCATCCTGCAGACGCCGACGTCGATGCTGACGATCTACCCCCACATCTACAAGAAGCTGCCCTACGACCCGCAGACCGACCTGACGCCGGTGTCGCTGGGCTGCGTGTTCGACTTCGGCTTCGCGGTCGGCCCGTCGGTGCCGGCCAGCGTGAAGACGGTGCCCGAGTTCCTGGCCTGGGCCAAGGCCAACCCGGCCGGCGCCAACTTCGGCTCGCCCGCCGCCGGCTCGACGCCGCACTTCATCGGCGCGCTGCTGGGCAAGAGCGGCGACGTGGAGCTCAAGCACGCGGCCTACCGCGGCACGCAGCCCGCGATGCTCGACCTGCTGGGCGGCAACATCTCGGCGGTGTCGGGTCCGATCGGCGACATCACACAGCATCTGCCCAGCGGCAAGGTGCGCATCCTGGGTGTCTCGGGCGCCAAGCGCAACCGCTTCGCCCCGGACGTGCCGACCTTCGGCGAGCAGGGCATCAAGGACATGGCCCACAGCGAGTGGTTCGCCTTCTTCCTGCCGGCCAAGGCCACGCCCGAAGTCGTGGCGCGCCTGAACGCCGCGATGAAGTCCGCACTGGCCTCGAAGGACGTGATCGACGGCCTGGGCACCTTCGGCCTCGAAGCCATGTCCTCGACGCCGGCCGAGCTGGCCGAGCTGATCAAGAAGGACACGGCCAAGTGGGGCCCGATCGTCAAGCAGGTCGGCTTCACCGCAGAGGGCTGACCCTGTCCAGCGACGAACGCGCGGCGCGCATCCAGCTTGCCGCGTGCTACCGCATCTTCGCGATGCTGGGCTGGACCGAGCTGATCTACAACCACATCACGGTCCGGCTGGCCGATGGGGCGGACGGGCGCAAGCAGTTCCTGATCAACCCCTTCGGCCTGCACTACAGCGAGGTCACGGCCAGCAACCTGGTCAAGATCGACCTGCAGGGCCGGGTGCTCGACGGCTCGACGCATCCGGTGAACCCCGCGGGCTTCACGGTGCATGCGGCGATCCACGACGGCCTGCCGGGGGCGCACTGCGTGATGCACACCCACACCGACTCGGGCATGGCCGTGGCCTGCGTCGAAGGTGGGTTGCAGCAAAGCAACTTCTACAGCGCGCAGTTGCACGGCCGCGTCGCGTACCACGACTTCGAGGGCATCACGGTGCATGCCGAGGAAGGGCCGCGGCTGCTGCGCAGCATCGGCGACAAGCCGGCCGTGATCCTGCGCAACCACGGCCTGCTGGCCTGGGGCCGCACGCTGCCGCAGACCTTCGCGGTGCTCTGGACGCTGCAGCGCGCCTGCGACATCCAGCGCGCCACGCTGTCGATGGGCTCGGGCCTCGCGATCAGCGACGACGTGGCGCGCGGCTGCGCGCGCGACGCGCTGCAGTTCCACTCGCCCGAGACCGGCGGGCAGGACATGTTCGACGCGCTGGTGCGCCAGATCGAGCGCATCGATCCCGGCTACCGCGACTGAAGCTCTGGCACCATCGCCCTTATGAACATCTGTATCTACGGCGCCGGCTCGATCGGCGGATGGATCGGCGCCGCCTTCGCGCAAGCGGGCGAGCGTCCGAATGTGGTGGCGCGCGGCGCCACGCTCGAAGCGCTCCAGCGCGACGGCCTGGTGCTGGTGCGCGGCGACCAGCGCACGCAGATTCCGGTGCATGCGGTCGCCGACCCGGCGCTGCTCGGCGTGCAGGACGTGGTGGTGATCGCCGTCAAGGCACCGGCGCTGGCCGGCGTGGCGCAGCGCATCGCACCGCTGCTCGGCCCCGACACCATCGTGCTCACCGCCATGAACGGCGTGCCCTGGTGGTTCCTCGACGGTGGCTTCGGCGGGGAGCTCGCAGGACGTCGCCTGGCGGCCGTGGACCCGGACGGCACCATCGCCACCGCGATCCCCGCGCGCCATGTGATCGGCGCCGTGGTGCACGCGAGCTGCTCGCTCGATGCGCCGGGCGTGGTCCGGCACCACTTCGGCAACGGCCTGATCGTGGGCGAGCCTTCCGGCGAAGCGACCGAGCGCGTGCGCGCGCTGGTCGCGCTGCTGGTGCGCGGCGGCATCGAAGCACGTGTGTCGCCGCAGATCCAGAAAGACGTCTGGTACAAGCTCTGGGGCAACATGACGGTCAACCCGATCAGCGCGCTGACCGGTGCCACCACCGACCTCGTGCTGGCCGACGACCTGGTGCGCGACTTCGTCTCGACCGTGATGCGCGAAGCCCAGGCCATCGGCGCGCGCATCGGCCTGCCGATCGCCGAGACGCCCGAAGACCGCCATGCGGTGACGCGCAAGCTCGGCGCCTTCAAGACCTCGATGCTGCAGGACGTGGAAGCCGGCCGCGCGGTGGAACTCGACGCGCTGGTCGGGGCCGTGCGCGAGCTCGGTCAGCTGAGCGGTGTGCCGACGCCCTTCACCGATGCGTTGCTGGGGCTGGCGCGGCTGCAGGCTCGCGGGCTCGGCCTGTACCCGGCGGCGATCGGCTGAGGCGCGCGCCTCAGCCCTCGTCCACCGCCACCGGCACGCGCGGCGCCACGGCGCACATCAGTTCGTAGCCCACGGTGCCCGCGGCGCGGGCCACCTCGTCGATCGGCAGCAGCGCACCGCCGCCTGCCCGGCCCCACAGCGTGACTTCGCTGCCGAAACCCGCGGGCTTGCCGGCCTTCAGCAACGGGTCGAGGTCGACCATGACCATGTCCATGCTGACGCGCCCCACCAGGCGCGTGCGCACGCCGTTCACCAGCACCGGCGTGCCGGTCGGCGCATGGCGCGGATAGCCATCGGCATAGCCGACGGCGGCGATGCCGATCGTCATCGGCGCCTCGGCCACGAAGGTCGAGCCGTAGCCCACGGCGGCACCCGTCTGCAGCGTCTGCACACCGATCAGCCGGGTCGACAGGGTCATGCCCGGTTGCAACTGCCAATGCTGCGCGTCGTGTTCGGGGAAATCGGGCGCGCTGCCGTACAGCACGATGCCCGGGCGCACCCAGTCGGCGCGGGTCTCGGGCGCGTGGCGCAGCACGGCGGCGCTGTTGGCGACCGAGCGTTCGCCGGGCAAGTCGAGCGTGGCGTGCGCGAAGGCCGCCATCGCATCGGCCACGCCGCGCGAACCGTCGGCGTCGCTGAAATGCGTCATCAGCGAGATCTCGTCGACCTGCGGCAGGGCGTTGAGCCGGGTCCAGGCCGAACGGAAGCGTTCGGGCGTGAAGCCCAGCCGGTTCATGCCAGAGTTCATCTTGAGGAACACGCGCTGCGGCACCTGCGTCTTGTGCGCAGCGAGCATGTCGATCTGCGCATCGCAATGCACCGCATGCCAGAGGTCGAGCCGCGAACACAGTTCCAGATCGCGCGCCTCGAACACACCCTCGAGCAGCAGCACCGGCCCGCGCCAACCGAGTGCGCGCACGCGCGCGGCCTCGGCGAGATCGAGCAGCGCGAAGCCGTCGGCGGCACGAAAGGCATCGAAGACCCGCTCAATTCCGTGGCCATAGGCGTCGGCCTTGACGACGGCCCAGATCCGCGCATCGAGTGCGTTGCGGCGCACGCGCGCCAGGTTGTGGCGCAGGGCGGCGGTGTGGATGGTGGCGAGGATCGGGCGGGGCACGAAAAACTGAACCTTTCTGACGCGGAGGAAACCCATGGAAACACCGAGGCGCAACGGCATCGGCGCACCATTTTGGCATCGCACCCCCATGCTATAACCGCGCATTCGCCTGTGAGCGAAGCCTTTCGTCTACCGCCCTAACCCAGTCGCCAGCCCCCTGGCCAGCCAGCCCATCGATGAAGCGCGGTTTCTACACCATCATGTCGGCCCAGTTCTTTTCGTCACTGGCCGACAACGCGCTTTTCGTGACGGCCGTCGAACTGATGCGAACCTCGGGCGCACCCGAGTGGCAGCGCGCGGCCCTGGTCCCGATCTTCACGCTGTTCTACGTGGCGCTCGCACCGCTGGTAGGCGCTTTCGCCGACGCCTTCCCCAAGGGGCGGGTGATGTTCATCAGCAATGCGATCAAGGTGGTGGGCTGCCTGATGATGCTGTTCGGCTCGCACCCGCTGCTGGCCTACGCGATCGTGGGCCTGGGGGCCGCGGCCTACTCGCCCGCCAAGTACGGCATCCTCACCGAACTGCTGCCGGCTTCGCAGCTGGTCAAGGCCAACGGCTGGATCGAAGGGCTGACCATCGCCTCGATCATCCTGGGCATCGTGCTGGGCGGCGTGCTGGTCGGCCATACGGTCTCGAGCCACCTGCTGGCGATCGACCTGCCCTTCGTCGACACCGGCATCGAGACCGCGCCCGGAGCGGCGGTCGCCGCGCTGATCTTCGTCTACATGCTGGCCGCCTGGTTCAACACCCGCATCCCGCACACCGGCGTCGAGATGCGGCCGCTGCGCGCCAACGCGCATCACAGCTTCGCGCGCAACCTGGTCGCGCTGCTGCCCGACTTCTGGCATTGCAACGCACGCCTGTGGCGCGACAAGCTGGGCCAGATCTCGCTGGCCACCACCACGCTCTTCTGGGGCGCGGGCGGCAACCTCAAGTACATCGTGCTGGCCTGGGCTTCGCTGGCACTGGGCTACAGCACCGCGCAGGCCTCGTCGCTGACCGGCGTGGTGGCCATCGGGACCGCGGTCGGCGCGGTGGTGGCCTCGATCAAGATGCGGCTCGACATGGCGACGCGCGTGATCCCGATGGGCATCGGCATGGGCCTGCTGGTGATCGGCATGAACTTCATCGACAACATCTGGGTCGCTGTGCCTTTCCTGATCCTGCTGGGCGGGCTGGGCGGTTTCCTGGTGGTGCCGATGAACGCCCTGCTGCAGCATCGCGGCCACAACCTGATGGGCGCGGGCCGCTCGATCGCGGTGCAGAACTTCAACGAGCAGGCCTGCATCCTGGTGCTCGGCGCCTTCTACAGCGCCTGCACCGGGCTGGGCCTGTCGGCCTACTCGGCGATCACGGCCTTCGGCGTGGTGGTGGCGGGCTTCATGTGGCTCATCAAGCGCTGGCACGAGAACAACCTGCGCAGGTACCCCGAAGAGGTCGAGCACCTGCTGAACATCGCGCGCAGCGACAAGCACCACTGAAGAACGCCCGCCCCCTCCAAGGAACACCACGATGACCACCGTCTACGACTTCGAAGCCCAACGCATCGACGGCCAGCCGGTGGCGCTCGGCGCCTACCGCGGCCAGGTGCTGCTGATCGTGAACACCGCGAGCCAATGCGGCTTCACGCCGCAGTTCGCCGGGCTCGAGGCGCTGCACCAGCAGTATGCGAAGCAGGGCCTGATCGTGCTGGGCTTCCCGTCGAACCAGTTCGGCTCGCAGGACCCGGGCAGCAACGAGGAGATCGGCGCCTTCTGCACCCAGAACTACGGCGTGAGCTTCCCGATGATGGAGAAGATCGACGTCAACGGCGCCCACGCGGCGCCGCTGTACCGCTGGCTCACCCAGGAGAAGCCGGGGCTGCTCGGCAGCACCGCCATCAAGTGGAACTTCACCAAGTTCCTGGTGGGCCGCGACGGCAAGGTGATCAAGCGCTACGCGCCGCTGGACAAGCCGGCGTCGCTGGCCCAGGACATCGAGAAGGCGCTCGCGGGCTGAGGCCCGGTGTCTCGCTTCAACCCTTTGTGCCGAACCGGAAATCCGCGGTCCGGCTGCCGGTGCCGACATTGACGGACTGCTGCTTCGCCTCGCCCTCCACCTCCGCGTGGACCACGTAACGGCCGGCCGGCAGGTCGATCAGGCACACCGGGCCGCCGGCCCGCAAGGCGAGCACCGGGCGGCCGTCGGCGCCCTCGATGCGCACCCGCACCTCGGCCACGTAGGCGCCGTCGGTGCGCGCGAACAGCAGCGCCAGCGGATGGTCCTTCATCGCGGCACGGAAGGCCGTCGATTCATCGAGCCCGATGCCGCCGCAGACGTAGCGCACAGCCCCCTCGCCGCGCAGGGGCGGCAAGGACCCCGTCGGCTGGGCCAGCGCGAGGGTCGAAGAAGACAAGACGGCGCAGGCCATCAGCCCACGGCGCAGATTTGATACGAGAGAAGTCATGGCGATGCTCCAACAAGAGGATGAACGCATCGCATGTTCGCCCATCGCGACCGTCCGATACGTCGGCGCACCGCGCATTCGGCCGTGCGCCGACAAGCGCCCCCATGCGCAAGGTGAAGCCTGAGCGATGCACAGCGAGGCGCCTCGATCGGCAGCGGCGCGCGGCCAAGGCGTCACCGTCGACAGATACGCCACACGCTCCAGCGGCAACGCCGGATGCAGGCAGCCATCGAATGGGGGCGGCCACGCCGATCCCGCGGTCGCACCGAAGTCCGATCACCAGACAAAGCCTGCCCCGGCACCCACACCGACCTTGCCCCGCGAGTTTGCTGTGCCGCTGAACTTCATCACCCAACGGCCGCTGTCCGACAGCTTGGACACGCCCATGGCCAACGCCGCCTCGCCGCCGAAGCCGCCCACGCCGACCGAAAGCATGCCCTTGCCCGGCACATAGGCCTGCGGCAAGTTGGCTGCAGCGAGCGCCCCGGCCGTGCCCGCGTCTGCCTGCTTGCTGATCTTGCTCAAGTCACCCTGGACCTTGTTGATCCGTGCGTCGGTGTACTCGTTGGCACTGGCCACGCCGGTGTTCAACTGGTTGACGTTGACCGCATCGGTGCCGGCCACGCCGGTGGCGACGTTGTGCACCGCGACCGGGCTGCTCGCCTGGCCACCGCCCATCGTCACGCTGGCGCGGCTCACCGTGCCATCGGGGTTCTTGTCGTACTGCACGCTGCCGTCCCTGGCCGCCTGCAGCTGACGCACGTTGACCGCATCGGTCGCCTGCGTGCCGCCGGCCACGTTGGTGACCTGCCGCTCGTTGCCGGTCGAGCCGACCGACACCGCACCCTGCGTGGAGGACACCGTGGCGTTCGAGAACAGTTCCTTCTGGCCGCTCATGCCGGCACGGTCCGCGACTGCGCCGGCACCCAGTGCCACCGAACCCGTCGCCTGCGACACGGCCTGCGGCCCGATGGCCACGCTCTCACCCCCGGCGGCCTGCGAATCCGCTGCCTTGGAGTTGCTGTGGAAGTACCGGATGCCAGCACCGCCGACGGCCATGTTGTTGATCGCCTGGTTGGTGGTGTACAGCTGGCTGCCGTTGACCGCATCGGTGCTGCCAGTCGTCAGCTGGCCCGCGGCCACGTGGGTGATCTGGCGCTCGGCGCCCGCGCTTCCTATGCTCACCACGCCAGCGGGCGTGGCGCCCGCGAAGTCGTAGGTGGTGCCCAGGATCGTGGTATTGGCCACGGCCACTGCAACGCTCGTGGTCGAGCCGTTGCCCAGCGCCACGCTGTTGGCGGTGCTCGCACTCGCGCCCGTGCCGATGGCCACGCTGTTGTTTCCCGTGGCCGACGAGCCGGACCCAACCGCCGTGCTTTCGGCGCCCGTGGCCGAAGGCGCGACGTAGCTCGCGGTCTGCGAACCTGCGACCCATTTGCTGGCCGACGCCACCGCATTGGCGTTCACCGCCTTGAGCTGCGCCACGTTGACCGCATCGCTGTCGGCCGAACCGGCTGCCACGCCCGTGATCTGGCGGAAGATGTCATTGGCGGCATCACCCACCGACACCGCGCTGCGCGTGCCGGTGGTGGCGTTGATCGCTGCCACCTGCGCGGCAGTGGCGGGCGGCGCGGCGTAGCCCACCACGCCCGCCGCCCGGTTCCCCGCCGAGCCGCTGCCGAGCACCACAGCGCCGTCGAAGCCGGCTGCAATCATCACGTTGTTGCCCAGCACGAAGGCATTGTTGGCGCTGACGGTGTTGTTGTTGCCGAAGGCATAGGAGCCCGAACCGGCGACGTTGTTCGGGTCGCCGAAGGCGCCCGAGTTTTTGCCCGAGACGATGCTGCCCGTGCCGACGCTGATACTGCTCTCTCCTGCAGCCTGAGCCCCCTGGCCAATGGCAATGGCCATCGCGCCGGTCGCCTGCGCGCCGGCCCCTGCAGCGAAGCTGCCGGCCCCGCTGGCGATGGCTTGTCCACCGATGGCCACACTGTCGTCACCGGTCGCACTGCTGTCGGCCGCGGTCGAGTTCGCGTGGAAGTACTTGATGCCCGCGCCGTTGTTCACGATGCCGTCGACCTGCGTACCGATCTTGCCCACCTCGGTGTTGGTCGCAGACAGTTGGCTGCCGTTGACTGCGTCGGTGCTGGTGTTGCCCAAGCGGCCGGCGGCCACGTTGGTGATGGTGCGTTCCGCTCCGACGCTGCCCACACTGACTGTGCTGGTCGGAGCGCTGCCGGCGAAGGTGACGGCCGTGCCGTTGATCGTCGCACCGGTCGTCTGGATCGCGGCATCCGTGGTCGAACCACTGCCCAGGGCGACATCACCCTCATTGTTGGCCACTGCGTTCGGGCCGATGGCTACGCTCTCCAAGGCAAGGGCCTGGCTGTCCTTGCCGCTCGAGTTCGCACGGAAGTATTTGATGCCGCCGCCGTCGGTGATGGTGGTCACCGTCGCGCCGACGCTGCCCAGCGCCTCGTTGGTCCGGGCCAGCTGGCTGCCGTTGACCGCATCGGTGCTGGTGTTGCTCAGCCGGCCCGCCGCGACGTTGGTGATCGTGCGCTCCGCCCCCACGCTGCCCACGCTCACCGTGCTGCCGGGTGTGGTGCCGGCGAAGGTGTAGGCGTTGCCGTTGATCGTGGCGTTCGCCGTGCCCACGGCGACAGCGGTCGTGGCGCTGTCGCCAAGGGCTACGGCGCCTGCCTGCAGAGCCTGTGCGTTGTGGCCCACCGCCGTCGAATTTTCGGAGGCGGCATTGGCCACGTAGCCCAGCGCGGTGGCGTTGGTTCCACTCGCCGTCGCATTGGGCCCCAACGCCGTGCCCGCAAAACCGCTGGCCGTGGTGTTCGGCCCCAGCGCGACCGTGCCGACGCCGGTCGCCTGCGCGTTGTCACCGAGAGCGACCGCGTCTTGACCGGTCGCCCTCGACCTCCATCCGATGGAGACAGCGGCGTTGTTGGGCACGCCGACACCCCCAGCCGCTTGCGCGTCGTTGCCGATCGCAATTTGGTTGGCGCTGGCTGTCTTCGCCGTATTGCCGATGGCCACGGCACCCGTGCCCACCGCATTGGCGCTGGTCCCCAGGGCGATGCCATTCTCCGCACCCGCCGTTGCGCCGAAACCCACTGCCGTGGCGCCGACGCCCAGGGCCTGGCTGCCCACGCCGAAGGCCGATGCGGCCTGGTTGGTCGCCGACGCACCATTGCCCACGGCCAGGGAATCCGCCCCCGAGCAGGTGGCCGTGGCCGAGAAGCTGCCGTTCGCACCGATGGCAATGCAGGTGCCCCCCGAGGTGGTGGCGCTGCCGATCGCGAACGTCTGGTTGTTGCCGGTCATCGCAGGCTGCGCCCACACGCTGCCCGCAATGCATGTCGCGCACAGCGCCAGGCCTGCGGAAACAGCCGTGCGGGACGAGCCTTTCTTGCCGCGGCCCCGCGTCGTTTCGGCTGCAGCCACCCAGGCCCCTGAGCACCGGTTCCAGATCGATTTGAAGCAATGGTTCATTGATAGGCTCCCTGTTGTGTAAACAAAAAATCTGTTTCACCCACAGGTGTTCCCAGATTCAAGGGAGTGATTACAAATGCCACGCTGTCCCGCATGTCACTTTCGCGACGATTCAAATTTCACGATTCGTGAACTAATTTACTGATTTGAATATTTTTTTGCACGAAATATCACATTTCCCGTCTCCAATGTGCTTGGAAAATGTGAACAAAAGGTTAATTTCGCAGGTCCAGCAAACAGGGCTGCTTGCGATGCCGAGCGACGAGCCGCCAGGGGTGATCGAGTGAAGAGTTTTCGAATGCCTGCGAAAACTCATGAGGCTTGGGCGCCGAGAGGCCGTGCTATTTCGAGCGCTCCGGCCGAAGGCGCGGGCGGCACCGACCACCCCTCACCCGAATGGCAAGGAGGAGATGCAGGGAACATGAGCAGCGATCGCGTCGCTCGACGCGCCGGACGCTCCGCGTGCTGCTTCGATCAAAGGACTGTCGATGCGCTCCGATGGAGGCCTTGAACCGAGGGCGCACGAATAGCCGTGCCTGGCACGAGAGGACGCGGCTTGGAAGCATTGAGCCCTGGTGCGATCGCCGCGAGCCGGACCGCACCCTCCTCCAGCGACTGGATCTGCCACGCCGCGGGCGTCTGCAGGTTCAGCAGTTGCCGCAGACGACTCACGGCATCCTGCAGCGAGACCGCGGAAATCGCGCGCGACGGGGGCGCCAGCATCGTGTTCAACCAGCGTCGCGACAGCGTCCGCCCCACGTTGTGGAACAGTTCGAGCGCCAGTTCGAAATGGAAGAGCGAGAGTGACATCGGTGCGGCCTCGCCGATCTGGAGCGTCCGGGCAGCAGGCCGAAAGCGGAATTCACCCCAGCTCAACAGCGTGTCCTGCGGATGGGGGCCATGCGCCCACATGAAGTCCGTGAGTTCGAGGTACAGGTCGGCGAACCGGGGCTGCAGCGCAATCACATGATCGGCAGCGATCGCGGGTGCCTGCGCCACGCGCCGAACGACCACGGGCTTGACGGCCAGCAACAGGGGCAGGGTGTCGCCCAGGCAGGCGCGCACGTCCCGCACCGTGCGTTCGATGTCCTCGTCGCCGAACGCACAACCCAGATAGGCCATGGCGAAGGGCCGCGCCGTGGGGTCGACCTCCTGCATTTCCTCGATGCTGGCAAACACGTAGGGCGCGTGGCCCGTCGCCCGGACCACGCGGCGCGCATGCTCGCGGCCACGCAGATCGGGTTCGAGGATCGCGATGCGCTGCCGCCGGAAAAGCTTGGATGGCATAGGGAACTCCTGCGCAGCCCGGGCCTCCTCGGACCCGCTGCCGCAAGGCTGCATGACAGATGGCGCGGCATGCTCAGACTTTAGTTTTAGCCTCCGCACGGCGTTAGTCGGATACGGAACTGCCGATATGCAATTCGTGCAGAGACAGAACCCGCCCGTGCCGGTTGTGCCTCAATCGCTCCGGCACGGTCGGGGCGCCCCGCCCAGGACGCACGCCCCTACCAGCGCGGCGTGCGGTAGTGCTCGGCGGCGTAGTCGACCAGCGCGCGCACCTTGGGCGACAGGTGACGGCTTTGCGGGTACAGCGCGCTCAGCGTCAGGGGCGGTTGCCGGTAGTCGCCGAGCACGCGCACCAGCTCGCCGCGCGCGACCTCCCGGTGCACCAGGAAGGCCGGCGACAACGCCAGGCCCAGGCCGGCCATGGCCGCTGCACGCAAGGCGATGCCGCTGTTGGCTTGCAGGCTGCCGCGGACCGTCACGCTGTGCCCGCCGCCGTCGGGCCCGATGAAATGGGGCTGGGTCGCCTTCTGCATCAGGGAATAAACCAGGCAGTTGTGTGCTGCCAGGTCGGCGGGCAGCTGTGGCGTGCCGTGCCGCTGCAGATAGCCGGGCGTGGCGACCCACCACTCGTCGCAGACCGCGAGGCGTTTCACCACCAGCGTCGAGTCGGACAGCTGGTAGGCCAGGCGCAACGCCACGTCGAAGCCTTCCTCGATCAGGTCGACGAAGCGATCGTTGCAGACCAGGTCCACCGAGACGCCGGGATGGGCTGCCAGGAACGCGGGCAGCCAGAGCGAGAGCTCCTCGAGCCCGAAGGACATCGGTGCATTGATGCGCAGCACCCCCGACGGTTTGCCCTGGTGCTGCGTGACCGCGAACGCCGCCTGCTCGAGCTGGTCGAGGATCTGCTGGCTGTGGGCGTAATAGGTCTGACCCGCTTCGGTGAGCGCGAAGCGGCGCGTCGTGCGGTTGAGCAGCTGGACGCCCAGCAGGGCTTCGAGTTGCTGCACCTGGCGCGAGACGGCCGTATGGGAGATTTGCAGTTGCGCCGCCGCCGCGGAGAAACCCTGGGTCTCCACCACGGCGCGAAAAGACTTCATTGCGGCGAGTTGGTCCATCCGCTCATTCTCACGGACTTCATCCGCGCGGCGCGCGAATGATGACGCGCTTCAATTCGATGGCGGCTTGTTTGTGCCGATTCGTCCGCCGTGATGCCATGTGGCAACTTTCATCGAATTGTTAATTACGCACCGTGGGCGCCAACGCCTGATCCAACAATTCGATCCAGTGGCGCACCGGCGCCGTGGTGCCGCTTTGCAAATGCGTGATGCAGCCGATGTTGGCCGATGCGATGACGCTGGGCTGCAATTGCTGCAGGTGCCCGAGTTTCCGGTCGCGCAATGGACAGGCCAATTCGGGCTGCAGCACCGAATAGGTCCCGGCCGAACCGCAGCACAGGTTCGACTCGACCTTGGCGACCTGCACATCGAAGCCGAGGGCGCGCAGAGGGACCTCGACGCCGCCGCGCAGCTTCTGGCCGTGCTGCAGCGTGCAGGGCGGGTGGTAGGCGACCACGCCCTGCGGCGCCTTCACGCGGGGCTTGAGCACCGGCACGAGTTCGGGCAGAAGCTCGCTCAGGTCGCGCGTGAGCGCACTGATGCGCGCGGCCTTGTCCGCATAGGCCGGGTCGTCGCGCAGCAGGTGGCCGTACTCGCGCACCGTGACGCCGCAACCCGAGGCATTCATCACGATCGCCTCGACCGCGCCGCTGTCGACCTGCGGCCACCAGGCATCGATGTTGGCGCGCATCTGCGCCTTGCCGCCCTCCTGGTCGTTGAGATGGAACCTCACCGCGCCGCAGCAGCCCGCCTTCGGCGCGACAACCGTCTCGATGCCGGCGACGTCGAGCACGCGCGCGGTCGCGCTGTTGATGTTGGGCATCATCGACGGCTGCACGCAGCCCGCGAGCATCAGCACCTTGCGCGCATGCGTGCGCGTCGGCCAGGTCCCGGCGTCCTGCTTCGCGGGCACCTTGGCCTTCAACGCTTCCGGCAGCAGGCCACGCACCGATTGGCCCAGCTTCATCGCCGGCCCGAACAGCGGCGACGGCAGCGCCTCCTTCAGCAGCCAGCGCGTGGCCGATTCGAGCGCCGGCCGCGGCACCTTCTCGTCGACGATCTTGCGGCCGATGTCGACCAGGTGGCCGTACTGCACGCCGCTGGGGCAGGTGGTTTCGCAGTTGCGGCAGGTCAGGCAGCGGTCGAGATGCAGTTGCGTGCTGCGCGTGGGCGCCTTGCCCTCGAGCACCTGCTTGATCAGGTAGATGCGCCCGCGCGGCCCGTCGAGTTCGTCGCCGAGCAATTGATAGGTCGGGCAGGTCGCGGTGCAGAAACCGCAGTGCACGCACTTGCGCAGAATGGCTTCGGCCTCGCGGCCGTCGGCACTGTCCTTGAATTCGGGGGCGAGTTCTGTTTGCATGGGGAGGCTTGTCTTGTTCTTCTCGGGATTGTCGGGCGGCTAGACCGAGGGAGGTGCACCGCGTCGGAAGCGACGTGTGACCGAGGCCAGCAGCATCTGGAGGTAGGCCGAGCGCCGCAGGTCGCGCCGGAACGGCGGCAGCGACAGCGCGAGCAGCAGCGAGGCCAGCGGCACGACCCAGACGAAGCCCACGTACTTGAAACCCGCCGCGCCCACCACGCCGCCCGCGATGAACATGGCCAGCAGGCCGCCATAGAAGCGCAATGCCGCGCGATTGGCCTGCACACGCTGCGCGGGCGGCGTGCCGGGCGCGTTGCGGTAGACCAGCCGGCCGAGTTCGAGGCCCAGGTCGGTGATGTGACCGGTCATGTGCGTGGTGCGCATCTTGCCGTGCGACATGCTCGAGCTCAGGCCGTTCTGCAGGCCCATGATGTAGGCCAGCAGCAGCACGGTGAGCGGCACCGCGAACACCGTCGGCCAACTCAGCGTGACCGCCCCCAGCAGGCCGAAGACCAGCAGCAATGCGGCCTCGAGCATGAGCGGCATCGCGAAGGCGCTGCGCAGATGATGTCGATGAGCCCAGTGCACGATCACCGCGGTGGACGCAGCGCCCACGACGAAGGCCAGCAACGCGCCCAGCGCCCCCAGCAGCAGCGAGACGCTGCCCAGCACCAGCCCGTCGGCCAGTTGCGAGGCGAAGCCCGACATGTGCGAGGTGTACATGTGCACCACCAGCAGCCCGCCCGCATTCACCGCGCCCGCATTGAAGGCCAGCAGCAGGCCGAACAGCCGGTCGACCGAGGCCGTGCGATGCCGGCCGGTGAGGTGGAGCAGGCGGCGCATGGCGACAGCGTCAGGACGCCGTCACGTCGCGGCGATGCAGGCGGCCGCGGTCGAACACGCCGGCCGGATCGAACTCTTGCTGCAGTGCCTCGTGGATGCGCATGAGCGGCGCCGACGGCCGCTCGAAGCGCGCCAGCGTCGAGGCGGCCTCCGCGGCGGCACGGAACAGCGTGGCATGGCCGCCCACGGCAGCGGCCGCGGCGCGCAGCCGAACCCCGTCGGCAGGTGCGGCGCGGTACCAGCGCTGGCCGCCGTGCCACTCGACCAGCGGCGCACCGCCAACGTCGAGCACGGGCGCGGTCTGCGGCACCGACAGGCGCCACAGGTCGTGCACGCCGCGCGCCTCGGCGA
Source organism: Variovorax frigidus (assembly GCF_051216515.1). Classification (NCBI taxonomy): domain Bacteria; kingdom Pseudomonadati; phylum Pseudomonadota; class Betaproteobacteria; order Burkholderiales; family Comamonadaceae; genus Variovorax; species Variovorax frigidus. The sequence goes on along the minus strand of NZ_JBPJZF010000006.1, from coordinate 546,097 downwards.
ACCATGGCAGGCGCTGGTCGCGACAGGCGATCCAGTCGGCCGGCGCATCGGGCTGGCGCTCACCGCCCAGTTGCGCGCAGGCCGCATCGACCGCCGCGACCGCACCGCGCAGTCGCAGGTACAGCAGGCCGCGGCCTTCGTCTTCCACCCAGCAGCTGGCGTTGAGCGGCAGCGGCCGGCCGCCCCAACCGTTGAGCAGATCGAGCGCCTCGGCCTGCTCGCATTCGAAGCGCAGCGTGGCTTCGGCCGGCGCCACCGGCAGCACCTTGAGGCTGACCTCGGCGATCAGTCCGAGCACGCCCAGCGAGCCGGCCAGCACACGCGAGACGTCGTAGCCGGCCACGTTCTTCATCACCTGGCCGCCGAAGCTCAGCACCTCGCCGCGGCCGTTGACCAGGGTGGCGCCCAGCACGTAGTCACGCACCGCGCCGACGCTGGCGCGGGCCGGCCCCGAGAGCCCGGCGGCCACCATGCCGCCGACGGTGCCACCCTGCACTTCTCCGTCGAAATGCGGCGGCTCGAAGGGCAGGCACTGGCCCTGTTCGGCCAGCACGGCTTCGAGCTCGGCCAGCGGGGTGCCGGCACGCACCGTGACCACCAGCTCGCTGGGCTCGTAGCTGCGGATGCCCGCCAGCGCGCGGGTGTCGAGCACCTCGCCTTGCGCCGGCTCGCCGTAGAAGTCCTTGGTGCCGCCGCCTCGGATGCGCAGCGGTGTGGCGTTGCCATGGGCAGCGCGGATGCGCTCGACGATCGTTTGAAGCTCGGAATCCATGCGGTCGATGGTACCGCCAGGGGTCGGGCTTCGGCGCGCGTCAGTCCTCGAAGAAGTGCACCGGCAGACCCGGCGTCGCGACGCGGGTGGAGAACACGCAGCCCGAGGCCGGCAGCCGCGCGCGCTCGGCCTCGCTGCGGCCCTTGGACGCGCTGGTGACGAACAGCGTGCGCAGGTCGTCGCCGCCGAAGCAGGGCATGGTCGGGCATTGTGCGGGCAATGCGATGGCCTCGAGCCGTTGGCCCGCGGGATCGAGGTGCACGACCTGCGCGCCTTCGAACATCGCAACCCAGTAATGGCCCGCCGCGTCGACGGTCGCGCCGTCGGGCCGGCCGTCGTAGTGCTGCGCGGACTCGGAAGTCCACCCCGCGGGCTTGGCGTCGAAGCGCGCGAACACGCGCGGGTTCGACATCGTGTTGGCCTCCATCGCCCAATCCCAGGCCTTCACCGCGTGCGAGGGCGTGTCGGCCCAGTAGAGCGTGCGCGCATCGGGCGAGAAGCCCAGGCCGTTGGCGGTGGTGGCCTCGTTCGCCATCCGCGTGAGCACCGGCGTGCGACCGCCGCGCGCATCGAGGCAGTAGAGCGCGGCGCTGGGCCCGTCCTTGGCCTCGTTCACGGTGCCGGCCCAGAAACGGCCGAGCGCATCGCACTTGCCGTCGTTGAAGCGCAACGTGCGGGTGTCGTAATCGGCGCGCGCCAGCAGCACCAGCGCGCCGCCCCAGGTCTTCGCACGGTAGATGCCGTCGCGCAGCGCCAGCACCAGGCCGCCGCTGCGCGCGGGCGCGATGCAGCCCGGCTCGCTGGGCAGCTGCCAGCGCTCGACCGTCGCCGTCGCGCCCTCGCCGCGCGTGCGCAGCACCTCGCGCGCCACGATGTCGATCCAGTACAGCGCGCGCTCCTGCGGGTGCCAGAACGGGGATTCGCCGAGCTGGCAGAGGCTGTGTTCAAGGGGTGTCCAGTTCATCGCATCGATTGTGCGGTGCACCCGTGCTCCGGACAAAAAAAAGCCCGCGACGCCGAAGCGCTGCGGGCTGAACATCCGAGGAGACCTTGCTTGAAAACTCGTTCGTTCTTTCGTCCCTTCCAGGAACACCGCGGAACCGGCTTTGCCGGGCCGCAGGTGTTGCCCCCTTGAGGGGGAAGGGCCAGGCGACACGCAGTGCGCCTGGACCCTCGGGGGTGTTACCTGTTATATGCCGTTTCACCATGCGAGGAGATGTCGAGGCCTTCGCGCTCTTCTTCTTCCGTCACACGCAGGCCGACGACCAGGTCGGCGATCTTGAAGGCGATGAAGGCCACCACGCCGGACCACACGATCGTGAACACCACGCTCTTGAGCTGCACCCAGACCTGCGCGCCCATCGAGAAGGTGTCGGGGGTCAGACCACCCGTGCCGCCCAGGCTCTGCGAAGCGAACACACCGGTCAGGATGGCACCCAGGATGCCGCCCACGCCGTGCACGCCGAACACGTCGAACGCGTCGTCGGCGCCGAGCATGCGCTTGAGGCCGCTCACACCCCACAGGCAGACCAGGCCGGCCAGCAGGCCCAGCACGATCGAACCCATCGGGCCGACGAAGCCGGCAGCCGGCGTCACGGCGACCAGGCCGGCGACGGCACCCGAAGCGGCGCCCAGCATCGAGGCCTTGCCCTTGTGCATGCTCTCGCCCAGGATCCACGACAGCGTCGCGGCGGCGGTGGCCAGCACCGTGTTGATGAAGGCCAGGCCGGCCGCGCCGTTGGCGGCACCCGCCGAGCCGGCGTTGAAGCCGAACCAGCCCACCCACAGCAGCGAGGCACCGACCATGGTCAGCGTCAGCGAGTGCGGCGTGAAGGCTTCCTTGCCGTAGCCCAGGCGCTTGCCGACCATGTAGGCACCGACCAGACCGGCGATACCGGCGTTGATGTGCACCACGGTACCGCCGGCGAAGTCGAGCGCGCCGTCCTTGGCCAGCAGGCCGCCGCCCCAGACGATGTGCGCCATCGGCAGGTAGCTGAAGGTGAACCAGATCACGGCGAACAGCAGCACGGCCGAGAACTTGGCGCGTTCGGCAAAAGCGCCCACGATCAGCGCCACGGTGATGGCGGCGAAGGTGCCCTGGAACGCGATGAACACGTGCTCGGGAATCGTCGTCAGCGCGCCGAAGGTCTCGGTGGTGACGCCTTTCAGGAAGATCTTGTCCAGACCGCCGATGAAGTTGCCGTCACCCGAGAACGCCAGGCTGTAGCCGTAGATGGCCCACAGGATGCTGATCAGCGAGAAGATGACGAACACCTGCATCAGCACCGACAGCATGTTCTTCGAGCGGCCCAGGCCGCCGTAGAACAGCGCGAGGCCGGGGATGGTCATCAGGATGACCAGCAGGGTCGAGGTCAGCATCCAGGCGGTGTCGCCGGAATCGACCTTGGGTGCGGGGGCAGCAGCCGGCGCAGCGGCGGCGGGTGCGGCCGCTGCAGGTGCGGCGGCGGCCGCGGCTTCGGGCGTAGCCGGTGCGGCCGCAGCGGCAGGCGCCGACGCCGCGGGTTCAGCCGCCGGTGTTTGCGCGAAACCGGAGACACCGGCCGTGAGCACGCTCAAGCCGAGCGCCAGTGAGACAAGCAGTTTTTTCATGTCGATTGTTCTTTCGTGCCGTGATGCGCTGGAATCAGAGGGCCTCGCGGCCGGTTTCGCCGGTGCGGATGCGCACGACCTGCTCCAGGTTGTAGACAAAGATCTTCCCGTCGCCGATCTTGCCGGTGCGCGCCGCGCCCTCCACGGCCTCGATCACGCGCTCGACCAATTCGTCGGCCACGGCCGCTTCGATCTTGACCTTGGGCAGGAAGTCGACGACGTACTCGGCGCCGCGATAGAGCTCGGTGTGGCCCTTCTGGCGGCCGAAGCCCTTGACTTCCGTCACGGTGATGCCCTGCACACCGATCGTCGAGAGGGCTTCACGCACCTCGTCGAGCTTGAATGGTTTGATGATGGCTGTGACCAGCTTCATGGAATTTCTCCTGGAGATGAAAGGGGTGGCGCGGCAGCATGGGCCGCGCCTTGTTCTTTAGAGCGTCTTGCTGAGCGTGACGATGGCGCGCGCCTTGTTCACGTCGCCGAAGAAGGCCTTCTTGTTGGCGCCCTGCACACCGCCGTAGAGGGCCACGCCGCTGCCGAAGTCGTACGACACGCCCACCGCGTAGTCGACGTAGTTGGGCACGCCCAGGTCCTTGATGTCGCTGGCGAAGCGGGTGTAGCCGACGTTGGCCTTGAGCGTCAGCGACGGCGCCACTTCCTGGGCGAAGGCGAGGTTCAGGTAGCCGGTGTTCTGGCCCTTGAGGCCCGAACCCGCGTTCTCGCCGGCCCAGCCGAAGTAGTCCTTCGAGATGGTGTGCGAGTACTTCAGCGTCAGCGGGCCGACGCTGCCGGCGGCGTAGAGCTCGGTCGTGTTGCCGTTCCTGTTGCCCGGGTAGATGTAGGTCAGGGCGCCCAGGTCCCAGCCGATGCCGCCGGCCGCGAACTTGTAGCCGCCGTACAGATCGCTCTCGATGCTGTTGCCCGGCAGCCAGTCGACGCTGGAGTTCCAGTTGCCCACGTACCAGCCGGTCTCGCCGAAGGCGTAGTCGAAGCCACCCTGGATCGCCGGTTTGACGGCCTTGCTCTTGCTCGAATCCTGGTCCTGGCCGCGGAACTTGTAGTTGCTGGTCAGGGCGACGTTGGCCGTGAGCTGGGCGCTGGCGAACATCGGCAGGGAAGCGAGAGCGACCACGGCCAGGGCCTGGGCGGTTTTACGGTGCATCATCGAATGGCTCCTCGGGGATTGGAAGGTAGGGGGGAACCTTCTCAAAGCAGGGAGCGTGCCAAATGCGCCAGACCGACTGTCACCGGAGCTGGCCATCGGGGAGAAAGACCGTTGCGCCGCGTTACCGGCGTGTTTCAAATCAAGGCCGCGCACCAATGTGAGGTTTGCCCGAACAAGCCCTCCATCGCGCACCATGTTGGGGAAAGGGAGAGGAATGAGTCTGTCTTTGGTGCAAAGCCGTGCCCTGCTGGGGCTCGAAGCGGCCAGCGTCACCGTCGAGGTGCATCTCGCCAACGGCCTGCCCAGCTTCACGCTGGTCGGTCTGGCCGAAGTCGAGGTCAAGGAGGCACGCGAGCGCGTGCGCTCCGCGATCCAGAACGCCGGCCTGGAATTTCCCCACAACAAGCGCATCACGGTCAACCTCGCGCCCGCCGACCTGCCCAAGGACTCGGGCCGCTTCGACCTGCCGATCGCGCTCGGCATCCTGGCGGCCAGCGGCCAGATCGACGCGGCCCGGCTGGCCGGCCACGAGTTCGCGGGCGAGCTCTCGCTGTCGGGCCATCTGCGGCCGGTGCGCGGCGCGCTGGCCATGGCGCTGGCGCTGCACACGCGCGGCGTGGCCACTCGGCTGGTCCTGCCCGCCGACAGTGCGCAGGAGGCCGCGCTGGTGCCCGGCGCCGAGGTCTATGGCGCGCAGCACCTGCTCGACGTGGTCGGCCAGTTCCTGCCGCAGGCCGAAGGCGCAGTCGAAGCACCGGCCGCCGAAGGCTGGGCGCGCGTCCATGCGCAGCTGGGCGTGCCGGCTGCGCCCGGGCCCGACCTGGCCGACGTCAAGGGCCATGCGGGCATCAAGCGCGCCCTCGAGATCGCGGCGGCCGGCCAGCACGGCCTGCTGATGGTGGGCCCGCCGGGCTCGGGCAAGTCGATGCTGGCCCAGCGCTTCGCCGGGCTGCTGCCGCCGATGACGGTCGACGAGGCGCTCGAGAGCGCGGCCATCGCCAGCCTCGGTGGCCGCTTCGCGATCGAAGGCTGGATGTGCCGCCCGACCGCGAGCCCGCACCACACGGCCAGCGCGGTGGCGCTGGTGGGCGGCGGTTCGCCGCCGCGGCCGGGCGAGATCTCGCTCGCGCACCAGGGCGTGCTCTTTCTCGACGAATTTCCCGAGTTCGCACGCGCGGCGCTCGAGGCGCTGCGCGAGCCGCTCGAGACCGGCACCATCACCATCGCGCGGGCCGCACGGCGCGCCGAGTTCCCGGCGCGCTTTCAGCTGATCGCCGCGATGAACCCCTGCCCTTGCGGTTTTCTGGGCTCGGCCCTCAAGGCCTGTCGCTGCACCCCCGAGCAGGTGGCGCGCTACCAGGGCAAGCTCAGCGGGCCCCTGCTCGACCGCATCGACCTGCACGTCGAGGTGCCGGCCGTCGCGCCGCAGCAGTTGCTCGATGCGGCGCCGGGCGAGTCGACCGCGGCCATCCGCGAACGCGTCGTCGCCGCACGCCAGCGCGCGATGGCGCGCCAAGGCACGCCGAACCAGGCCCTGCAGGGCACCGCCATCGACCGCCATGCGGCGCTGGCCGCCGACGGGCTGCAACTGCTCTACGCGGCGTCGAACCGGTTGGGCTGGTCGGCCCGCAGCACGCACCGCGCGCTCAAGGTCGCGCGCACCATCGCCGACCTGGCCGGCGCCGAGGCGGTACAGCCCGCGCACGTGGCCGAGGCCGTGCAGTACCGGCGCGCGCTGCGCTGAGCGCGCCTGCCGCCGTTCTTAAAGCAGCCCGCGCTTGGCCAGGTTGCGCATCAGCGCCGTGATGCCGAAGGTCCAGCGCGGCGCCTGGTCGGCGTGCACCACGCGGTTGACCAGCGCGCCGAGCTCCGGCGCCGAGATGGTGACCTGGTCGCCCACCACGTGCGTGAAGCCCTGGCCCGGACCATGGCGGTCCTGCGTGGGCGCGAACATCGTGCCCAGGAACAGCATCAGGCCGTCGGGATAGTCGTGGTGCTCGCCGATGGCCTGGCCGACCAGGTCGAGCGGGTCGCGGCTGATCTTGGCCAGCGAACTCGATCCTTCGAGCGTGAAGCCCTCCGGGCCCTTGACCTTGAGCGCCACCGTGATGCGGCGCACCTCGTCGATGCCGAAGCCGGCGTCGAACAGCCGGATGAAGGGGCCGATCGCGCACGAGGCGTTGTTGTCCTTGGCCTTGCCCAGCAGCAGCGCGCTGCGGCCTTCGAAGTCGCGCAGATTCACGTCGTTGCCCAGCGCCGCGCCCAGCGTCTGGCCGCGGCTGTTGACGGCAAGCACCACCTCGGGCTCGGGGTTGTTCCAGACCGAACCCGAATGGATGCCGACGTCGGCGCCCGTGCCCACGGCCGCGAGCACCGGGGCCTTGGTGAAGATCTCGGCGTCGGGGCCGATGCCCACTTCGAGGTACTGCGACCACACGCCCTGCGCGATCAGCACCTCCTTCACGCGCGCGGCCTCGGGCGAGCCCGGCACGATGCCCGCGAGGTTGTCGCCGAGCACGCTGCCCAGCGCCTGGCGCGTGGCTTCGGCGCGCGAGGCGTCGCCGCGGGCCTGTTCCTCGATCACGCGTTCGAGCAGGCTCTCGACGAAGGTCACGCCGCTGGCCTTGACGGCCTGCAGGTCGCAGGGCGCGAGCAGCCAGGGCTGCGTCACATCGCGGGCGCTCTCGTCGCCGTTGGCGATCACCGCATCGAGCGCGGCGATGCGCGGCGCGATGCCGTCTTCCAGCGCCGCGCGCACCGCGACGGCCGGGGCATCGCCTTCGAGCAGCTGGCTCATGGTGGGCGCCACGCGCGACAGATCGTGCAGATGGTCGCCATGCACCGCGACCAGCACCGGCCCGACGTCGGGCAGCCAGATCCGGCCGACCAGCGTGGCGGTCGCGGCGTCGCTGGGAAGGGCGGAAGCAATGTCGAGGGCAAGGGGCATGGTGTGTCTCTGAAACTTGGAATGGAAGAACGCAACGCGCGCGGGTGCGGGCCCGTGCCGCGGGGTCTGCCACGATAACGCGTGCCTGCGGGCTTGTGAAACGAGGGGCTTTGGCGAAGGCGTTTGCGCTGCATCACCCCCGGCTTTCGCGCCATGCGCACAATCGACCCTTCTGCGCCCTCCGCACCTCTCTCTTCTGCACCGACACCCATGCTTGGATTCCTCCCCCCGTTCGTCCGCGGCGTCATCGCCGGCCTGCTGCTGGTGATCAACACGTTGTTCTGGTGTGCGCTGCTGCTGCTGCTCTCGCTGGTCAAGCTGCTGCTGCCCTTTGCCGCGGTGCGTCGCGGCATCGACCCGGTGCTCAACGCCATCGCCACCGCCTGGATCGCCTGCAACAGCGGCTGGATGCGGCTCACGCAGCGCACCACCTGGGACGTGCAGGGTGTCGACGGCCTGGCCTACCGTGGCTGGTACCTGGTGAATGCCAACCACCAGTCGTGGGTCGACATCTTCGTGCTGCAGCACACGATGAACCGGCGCATCCCGCTGCTCAAGTTCTTCCTCAAGCAGCAGCTGATCTACGTGCCGGTGATCGGCCTGGCCTGGTGGGCGCTGGATTTCCCCTTCATGAAGCGCCACTCGAAGGCCGACCTGCGCAAGAACCCCGCGCTGCGCGGCCAGGACCGCGAGACCACGCGCCGCGCTTGTGAGAAATTCGCGCTCGTGCCGACCAGCGTGATGAACTTCGCCGAGGGCACGCGCTTCACCGCCGCCAAGCACCAGAGCCAGTCCTCGCCCTACCGCCACCTGCTCAAGCCCAAGGCCGGCGCGCTGGCCCTGGCACTGGATGCGATGGGCGAGAAATTCCAGTCGCTGATCGACGTGACCATCGTCTACCCCGACGCCGTGCCCAGCTTCTGGGACTTCCTGTGCGGCCGCACGACGCGCATCGTGCTGCGCGCGCGCGAGGTGCCGATCCCGGCCGAACTGAGCCGGGGCGACTACGAAGCCGACTCCGCCTTCCGCGGCAGCTTCCACCGCTGGCTGGCCGACATCTGGGCCTTCAAGGATGCGCAGATCGAGGCGCTGCTCGCGTCCTTGAAGAACAAGCGCTAAGGCGCCGCGGCGGCGCGCACGCGCGCCACGTCCTTCGCCAGTTCGGACCAGGGCGCGGCCTGCGGCGCGAAGCGCGCGCGCATGTAGCCGGCCAGCTCGGCGATCTGCGCATCGTCGAGCGCGTCGCGGAAGGCCGGCATGAAGCCGATGTCCTTCGACGCCGGCTCGCGCACCCCGTCGAGGATGGTGCGCAGCAGGTTGTCGGGCCGGTCGCTCGTGAGCTTGCTGTTGAGGGCGAGCGGCGTGTTCACGCCCAGCAGCGTCGGGCCGTCGCCGTCGTGGTGGCAGGCCGCGCAGGCGTTGTCGAACAGGCGCTGCGGCGCGCCCAGCAGACGGCCCTTGTTGGCGGCCGCGGCCTGTACGGCCTGCGTGGCAAGCGCCTGCGGATCGGGCACCGCGGGGTTGAAGGAAGCGAGGTAGGTGCTCATCGCGCGGATGTCGGCATCGGGCACCTGGGCCAGCTCGCGCACCACCTCGGCCATCGGCCCGCCAGCGGCGCCGTGCGCAGGCGCATGGCCGTTGCGCAGGTAGCGGTAGAGCGATTCGGCATCCCAGGGCACGGCCGACTTGGAACGGCCGGTGAGCGCGGGCGCCTCCCAGCCGTCGGCCATCGCGCCCGACAGGAAGGCGCCGCCGCCCTGCTCCGCGCCCAGTGCATTGCGCGGCGTGTGGCAGGCGCCGCAATGGCCCAGGCCGTTGACCAGATAGGCGCCGCGGTTCCACTCGGCGCTCTGCGTGGCGACCGGTGCATAGGGCGCGGGATCGTGGAACAGCGCGTTCCAGCCGGCCATCAGCGGGCGCACGCTGTACGGAAACTTGAGATCGGACTTCGGCGTCGCCGCGACCACCGGCGGCAGCGACATGAAGTAGGCGTACAGCGCCTGCAGGTCGTCGTCGGTGGTCTTGGCGAAGGCGGTGTACGGGAAGGCCGGGTACAGGTGGTGGCCGTCGCGCGAGACGCCTTCGCGCATCGCGCGCTGGAAGGCGCTGAAGGACCAGCGGCCCAGGCCCGTTTCGGCGTCGGGCGTGAGGTTGGTGGTGTAGATCGTGCCGAAGGGCGTGTCCATCGCACGGCCTCCCGCGTTGGGCGTGCCGCCCGCGGCCGTGTGGCAGACCGCGCAGTCGCCCATGGCGGCCAGCACGCGGCCGCGCTCGATGGTGACGGCGCTGTAGACCGGCGCGGTGAGCGACACGGGCGCGATGGCGGAGCGCCAGCCCAGCAAGCCGGCGACGACGCCGAGGCCGCCGATCACGAGGGCGGCGCCAGTGGCCCAGACGCCTTTGCGCTGGGGCCAGGGTGCATCGGTCTTGCTCCTTCCCCCCTTGGGGGAAGGCTGGGATGGGGGCTGCAGCGCCTCGCCTTGCCCAGGCCGCGTGCCCCCACCCCCGCCCTCCCCCGGAGGGGGAGGGAGTGAAGCCCGGTTCAATGCGGCCAGCACCGTCTCCGGCGTGAACGGCGGCGACCGAAAACGCACACCCGTCGCATCGAAGATCGCGTTCGCGATCGCGGCCGTGCCCGGCACCGAAGACGATTCGCCCGCGCCCAGCGGCGCCTCGCCCTGGCGCGGCATGTGCATCACTTCGATCACCGGCACCTGGCGGAAATTGAGGATCGGGTAGCCGCCCCACTCGCGATTCGCGACCACGCCCGATGCGGGCCGGCCCGCCATGACCTCGCCCGCGGGCGCGCCGCCGGCCTGTTGCGGCGCGAAGCGCACCTCCTCCATCAGCGCGCGGCTGGTGGTCTGGATCACGTTGCCGTGGATCTGGTGCTCGACGCCCGCGGGGTTGACCATCATCCCGGCGTCGTGGCCCACCACCACGCGGCGAACGTGCACCTCGCCGGTCACGCGGTTGACCTCCACGTCGGCCACCCAGGCGGCCCAGGCCGCGCCGAAGCCCGGCCACTTGCTGTGGATGTAGCGTGCGTAGGCGAAGCCCTGGCCGAACAGGATGTCGCCGCCCTCCCCGAGCCCGCCATCGGAATTTTCCTGCGGCCCGGTGCGCATGCGCCAGCCGGCCTTCTGCGCCGTGGCCTGCACCAACTCGACGGCGCGCGGGTCGTGCAGGTGGCGCAGCCGAAACTGCACCGGGTCGACGCCGGCCGCGGTCGCGAGTTCGTCGATGTACGACTCGTGCGCGAAGGAACTGGGCAGCGCCGACACGCCGCGCAGCCACGAGGCGCGCACGATCGGCGCCATGTCGTTGACCTTCACCCGCAGGTTGTCGACCGTGTAGGGCGGGCGCGCAGTGCGGTCGCCCATCTCGTAGGCCTGCGCCACCGGCTCGACCGTGCGCGTGAGCAAGAGCGCCAGCGTGGGCGCGCCGTTCGACGGGTACGAGGTCTCGAAGTCGTAGGCGGCGATGCCCCCCTCGGCATCGAGGCCACCGTTGACCTCCATCAGCTGCGCGGCACCCTTGGGCTCCCACGCGTGTTCCTGCTCGCGCGAGAGTTGCACGCGCACCGGCGCGCCGACCGCGCGCGCCAGCAGCGCGGCATCGGCCGCCACGTCGTCGGCGCCGTTGCGGCCATAGCAGCCCGCGGCTTCCATCCGCACCACGTCGATCTGCAGGTCCTGCAGGTCCATGAGCTTGGCGAGATCGGCGCGCAGCACATGCGGACTCTGCGAGCCCGCCCACACCCGGAGCATGAAGCCGTCGGCCGCGTCCGCGCACCAGTCGGCCAGCGCACACGAGGGCCCGATCGACGCATGCATCTGGTAGGGCCACACATAGGTGCGGCGCATCGGCTGCGCGGCGCGCGCGAGGGCGCCGTCGACATCGCCGTCGTCGACCAACAGGCGCTGCGTCGAGGGGTTGTCGCGCAGCGCCTGCGCCACGTCCGACAGGTCGGGCATGCCGGGCCAGGCCTTCCAGCGCACGCGCAGTTCGCGCATCGCCTGCTCGGCATGCTCCTCGCGCTCGGCCACCACGCCGACGAAGTCGCGCAGCACCACCACCGCGCGGATGCCGGGGATGTGCGCGATCGAGTCTTCGTCCACCGACTCCAGCGTGTTGCCGATGTAATCGCCGTGGTCGGCGCCCGCATAGGGTGGCCGCACCACGCGGCCGTGCAGCATGCCGGGCACGCGCATGTCGTGCACGAACACCAGTTCGCCCGCGAGCTTGGCCGGGATGTCGACGCGCGATTGCCGCGTGCCGACCAGCTTGTAGTCGGCCGCGTTCTTGAGCGGCGCGTGGAGGTCGAGCGTGAGCACGGTGCGCTGGCCCGCGACCAGCGCGCCGATCGGCAGGCGCTGCGCCGCGTCGGCCTTCAGGCTCAGCACGCCATCTTCGATTTGCAGCGCGTCGACCGCCACGCCGAAGTGCGCGGCCGCGCGCGCCAGCAGCCAGCCGCGCGCCTGCGCCGCGGCGGCGCGCAGGGGCACCGCATGGATCTGGATCGAGGCGCTCGCGATGGTTCCGCCCTGGTTGGGTGCACGCGCCGTGTCGCCCAGCACCATGTTCAATGCATCGAGCGGCACGTCGAGTTCTTCGGCCGCGATCTGCGCGAGCGCGGTGCGGATGCCCGTGCCCAGGTCGACGTGGCCGTTGAGTGCGGTGACGCTGCCGTCGTCCCAGACCGCGATCAGGATCTCGTCGCCCTCGGCCGGGTTGCCCGCGACCGCGATCGGCTGACCCTTGGCAGGCGCCATCGGCGGCGGCGTGGGCCGGCTCACGACCAGCACGCCCTCGGCCGAGAGGAAGTCGCCACGGGTGTGCGGAAGATCGGCGCGGCGCGTCATTGGGTTTTCTCTCGGAGGGAGAGGACGCAACGCCGGGGAATGACTCCCTCTCCCCTTGGGGAGAGGGTTGGGGTGAGGGCCGGCGGCGATGGCAGCGGCCGTGCTTGCTCCAAGGCCGATGCCCTCACCCTCTCCCAGAGGGAGAGGGGACAAGACCTCGGGAGGGAGCAACGCGATCGGCTCATGGGTTGACCTGTGCGCGCATGCGCACCGCCGCACGCTGCACCGCATCGAGAATCTCGATGTGCGTCCCGCAACGGCACAGGTTCCCCGACAGCTCGCTGCGAATGCGCGCCTCGCTCGCCTGCGGATCGCGCGCCAGCAGCGCCGCCGCCTGCATGACCATGCCGTTCAGGCAGTAGCCGCACTGCGCGGCCTGCGCGTCTTCGAACGCGGCCTGCACCGGGTGCCAGTTGCCCCGCGACCCCAGCCCTTCGAGGGTAGTGACTGCGCGGCCCGCCACACCATGCGCCGGAATCACGCAGCTGCGCGCCGCCACGCCATCGACCCACACGGTGCAGGCGCCGCACTGCCCGAGTCCGCAGCCGTACTTCGGCCCGTTGAGGCCGAGTTCGTTGCGCAGCACGTGGAGCAGGGTCGCCTCGTGCGACACGGCCAGCGTGGTCGCGCGCGAGTTGACGACGAGGGCGAGTTCGACCAACGCAGCGCCTGGCCTAGCCGATGTCTGCCGACTGGATGCGCTTCACGCCCTTGGACGCCATCTGCTTCCAGGCCGCGGCCAGCGAACCGTTGAGGTCGATGCCGCGCGTGGCGTCCTCGATCACGTAGGCCTCGAAGCCCGCCTTGCGTGCATCCATCGCGGTCCAGGCGACGCAGAAGTCGGTGGCCAGGCCGGTGACGAACACGGTCTTGATGCCGCGCGCCTTGAGGTAGCCGGCCAGGCCGGTCGCGGTCTTGTGGTCGGCTTCCTCGAAGGCCGAGTAGCTGTCCATGTCCTTGTGGAAGCCCTTGCGGATGATCAGCTGCGCGGTCGGCACCTTGAGCTCCTTGCCCAGCGCAGCGTCGTTGGTGCCCTGCACGCAGTGGTCGGGCCACAGCACCTGCGTGCCGTAGTTGAGCTTCGTGGTCTCGAAGGGCTTCTTGCCCGAGTAGGTGCTCGCGAAGGAGGCATGCCCCGCGGTGTGCCAGTCCTGCGTGACGACGATGTTCTCGAACGACGGCGCCAGCGCATTGATCACCGGGATCACCTCGTTGCCGCCCTTGACCGCGAGCGTTCCGCCCTCGAGGAAGCAGTTCTGCACATCGACCACGATCAGCGCGGCCTTGCCGCCCGGCTTGACCTTGCCCGCGGCGAAGAGCTGCGGCGACAGCGCGACCAGCCCGAGGGCGGCGCCGGCTTGGAGAACGGTTCTGCGGTGCATGGTGAGGCTCCTGTGCAAGTTGTGAGGAAGGAACGATCTGGCTCTATCCAGGAACGCCGCGGAACCGGCTTTGCCGGGCCGCTGGTGTTGCCCCCTGGAAGGGGGTTGGCGTAGCGACACGAAGTGCGCGAAGACTGGGGGTGAGCTCAGTGACACCGCGGAACCGGCTTTGCCGGGCCGCTGGTGTTGCCCCCTGGAAGGGGGTTGGCGTAGCGACACGAAGTGCGCGAAGACTGGGGGTCATACCGACAAATAGGCGCGGCGCACTTCGTCGTTGGCCGCCAGTTCGGCCATCGTCGCCTGGTAGCGGATCTGGCCCTTCTCGAGCACATAGGCCCGGTCGGACACCAGCTCGGCGAAGTGCATGTTCTGCTCCGACAGCAGGATGCTCACGCCCTGCGCCTTGAGCTCGAGGATCATGTTGGCCATCTGCTCGACGATCACCGGCGCCACGCCTTCGGAGGGCTCGTCGAGCAGCACCAGGTAGGGGTTGCCCATCAGCGTGCGCGCGACCGTGAGCATCTGCTGCTCGCCGCCGCTCATGCGGCCGCCGGGACGGTGGGGCATCTCGCCCAGGTTGGGGAACAGCTTGAACAGCCGCTCGGGCGTCCACACGGGCGCGGCGCTGCCGTCGTTCCAGCGGCGTTCGGGCTGGCGGCCGACCTCGAGGTTCTCCATCACCGTCAGGTCGGTGAACACGCGCCGGTCTTCGGGCACGAAGCCCAGGCCCATGCGTGCCGCGACATGCGGCTCGCTCTTCGAGATGTCCTGGCCGAGGAAGCTCACGCTGCCCTTGCGCTTGCTCAGCATGCCGATCAGCGTCTTGAGCGTGGTCGACTTGCCCGCGCCGTTGCGGCCCATGAGCGCGACCACCTCGCCGCGCCGCACCTCGAGGTCGACGTCGTAGAGGATCTGTGCGGCGCCGTACCAGGCGCACAGGGACTTCGCCGACAGCAGTGTTTCGTGCGTGCTCATGGTCAGGCTCCTGCCGCCGCATTGACTTGCGCGGCCTTCTCTGCGATTTTTTCGAATGTCTTGCCGCTGCCGAAGTACACCTCCTGCACCTTCGGATGGTCGCGGATCTCCAGCGGCTTGCCCTGCGCGATGAGCCGGCCGCGGGCCAGCACGATCATGCGGTCGGCATAGGCGAACACCACGTCCATGCTGTGCTCGGTGAAGAGCACGGCCATGCCGCGCTGGATCACCAGCTCCTTGGTCAGCGCCATCAGCGAATTGCGTTCCTTCGGCGCCATGCCCGCGGTGGGCTCGTCCATCAGCAGCAGCTTGGGTGCGTTGGCCATGGCGATGGCCAGCTCGACGCGCTTGACGTCGCCATAGGCCAGCTCGCTGCAGGGCCGGTCGGCCTGGCTTTTCATGCCGACCTGCTCGAGCAGCGCCAGCGCGTCCTCGCGCCGGTGGTCGGCCGCGCGCCGCCACATCGAGAACAGCTTGCCGTCGTGCGAGAGCAGCGCCATCTGCACGTTCTCGACCACGGTCAGCGAGGCGAAGGTCTCGGCGATCTGGAAGGTGCGGCCCACGCCCATGCGCCAGATCTCGCGCGGCTTCAGGCCCACGAGTTCCTGGCCCCCGAGCCTGATCGAACCCTGGTCGGCCTTGAGCTGGCCGTTGACCATGTTGAAGGTCGTGGACTTGCCCGCGCCGTTGGGGCCGATCAGCGCCAGCAGTTCGCCGGGCGCGAGGTCGAAGCTGATGCCGTCGACGGCCTTGACGCCGCCGAAGGACTTGCCCAGGTTGGTGACTTGCAGAAGGGTCATCGGGAATCTCATTGGGAATCGGTGCGCGCACGGGCGCAGGGCAAGGCGCCCGGAGCGGCGACGGCGTGGAAAGAAAGCCCCCTGACCTTCACGCCTTCACCTCTCCGAGCGCCGGTGCTTCGGCCTTGGCGCTCTTGCGCCGGCGGTCGACCATCTGCTTGATCGAGCCCGCGATCCCCTGCGGGAACAGCAGCACGAGCAGCAGGATGATCGCGCCGAGCATCGCGCGCCAGTAGTCGGTGTTGCGGGCCACGGTGTCGTGCAGCCAGGTGAAGGTCACCGCGCCCACGACCGGGCCGGCCAGCGTCTGGATGCCGCCCAGCAGCACCATCACCAGGCCGTCGACCGACTTGCCGACCGCCATCGATTCGGGCGAAATGCTGCCTTTCGAGAATGCGTAGAGCGCACCGGCCAGGCCGGCCACCGTGCCCGCCACCACGAAGGCGGCCCACTGCATGCGTTTGACGTCGATGCCGATGGCATCGGCGCGCAGCACCGAGTCGCGGCCCGCGCGCAGCGCATAGCCGAAAGGCGAGAACAGCACGCGGCGCAGCCACCACACGCCGCCGCCCACCAGCGCCAGCGTGACCCAGTAGTAGACGCGCTTGTCCGACAGCCATTCCGAAGGCCAGACGCCGGTCAGACCGTTGCTGCCGCCGGTGAAGCTGTCCCACTGGTAGGTCACGGCCCAGGTGATCTGCGCGAAGGCCAACGTGAGCATGGCCAGGTACACGCCCGACAGGCGCACGGCGAACCAGCCGTAGACGAAGGCGCCCAGCGCGGCGATCAGCGGCGCGGCCACCAGCGCGAGCTCCATCGGCATGCCGCTGGAACGCACCAGCAGCGCCGCGGCGTAGGCCCCGAGGCCGAAGTAGGCCGCGTGGCCGAAGGAATGCATGCCGGCCGGACCCATGATGAAGTGCAGGCTTGCAGCGAACAGCGCGGCGATCAGCAGGTCGATCATCAGCACCACGGTGTAGGGCGCGTTGGCCGTGAGCAGCGGCACCGCCGCCAGCACCAGCGCGAACAGCGCGGCGCCGATCACGTAGCCGCGGCTCGCACGCCGCAGCGGTTCTTCCTGCATGCCCACGTAGCGGCTGGGCGCCTGCGCCCGGCCCATCAGGCCCCAGGGGCGCCACACCAGCACCACGGCCATCACGAGGAAGTCGACCACCAGCGTGAGCTTGGAAAACGAGATCGCGAAGCCGAAGATGTCGACCACGCCGAGCCAGATGCAGATCGCCTTGAGTTCCGCGATCAGCAAGGCCGCCACATAGGCGCCGGGCAGCGAGCCCATGCCGCCCACCACCACCACCACGAAGGCGGCGCCGATGGTGTTCAGGTCCATCTCCAGCGTCGCGGGTTCGCGCGGCAGCTGCAGCGCGCCACCCAGGCCGGCCAGCAGCGCGCCGAGCGCGAACACCGCGGTGAAGAGCCAGGCCTGGTTCACGCCCAGCGCGCTGACCATCTCGCGGTCCTGCGTGGCCGCACGCACCAGCGTGCCGAAGCGGGTGCGCGTGAGCAGCAGCCACACCAGGCCCAGCACGACCGGGCCGACCACGATCAGGAACAGGTCGTAGGAAGGGAACTGCCGGCCCAGGATTTCGACCGAGCCCCGCAGGCCGGGCGCGCGCGGGCCCAGCAGCTCGTCGGGGCCCCAGAGCCAGAGCACCGCGTCCTTGATGACCAGCACCAGCGCGAAGGTGGCCAGCAGTTGGAAGAGTTCGGGCGCCTTGTAGATGCGGCGCAGCAGCAGCACCTCGATCAGCGCACCCAGCACGCCCACCACCACGGCGGCGAGCAAGAGAGCCGGCCAGAAGCCCAGGCTGCCGCCCAGCTTCTCGACCAGCGTGTAGGCCACATAGATGCCCACCATGAAGAAGGAGCCGTGCGCGAAATTGACGATGCGCGTCACACCGAAGATCAGCGAAAGACCGGCCGCCACGAGGAACAGCGAGGAGGCACCGGCCAACCCGTTGAGCAACTGAACGACAAAACCAGAGAGACTCATCGGGGATCCTTGGGAGACGCTTTATTCATTTCGTAGGGGCCGCCGCACGCGGCCGCCCGAAGCGGCCGGCCCGCCCCCGGTCGGGGGTTGGCGCGCGCGACACCCTTCGACGAGCTCAGGACGGGCCAAGGTGCGCGCAGCCTGGGGGCGAGCAACAGTCACTCGGCAGGGCGCATCTTCTTGACCTCTTCGTCCGAGGGTTGGAACTTGGCACCGTCGAGGTACACGTAGTCGACCATCACGCCCTTGCCGTTCTGGTTCTTGGTCTTGCCGACGTAGGCGCCCATGGTGGACTGGTTGTCCTGCGGGCGGTAGCTGAACTTGCCGAAGGGGCTGTCGACCTGCAGGCCCTTGAAGGCGGCGATCAGCTTCTCGGTGTCGGTGCTGCCGGCCTTCTTGATGCCGACCGCGAGCGAGTGGATCGCGCTGTAGCCGACCACCGAGCCCAGGCGCGGGTAGTCCTTGAACTTGGCCTGGTAGGCATCGGCGAAGGCCTTGTGCTCGGGCGTCTTGAGCGAATCCCACGGGTAGCCGGTCACGATCCAGCCGTTGGGTGCTTCGTCCTTGAGCGGATCGAGGTACTCGGGCTCGCCGGTCAGCACGCTGACCACTTCACGGCCCTTGAACAGGCCGCGCGTGTTGCCTTCGCGCACGAACTTCGACAGGTCGGCACCGAACAGCACGTTGAAGATCGCGTCGGGCTTGGCATCGGCCAGCGCCTGCGCCACGCTGCCCGCGTCG
Source organism: Variovorax frigidus (assembly GCF_051216515.1). Lineage (NCBI taxonomy): Bacteria > Pseudomonadati > Pseudomonadota > Betaproteobacteria > Burkholderiales > Comamonadaceae > Variovorax > Variovorax frigidus. Next base: position 527,829 of record NZ_JBPJZF010000006.1, on the reverse strand, counting down.
ACCTTGCCCAGCGGCGGGGCCTGCTCGGCGACGAACTCGACGTCGGGCTGCACGGCCTTGAGCAGCTGCTTGAAGGTCGCGACCGACGACTGTCCGTACTCGTAGTTGGGGTAGACCACGGCCCAGCGCTTCTTCTTGAGCTTGGCGGCCTCGGGCACCAGCATCGCGACCTGCATGTAGGTCGAGGGGCGCAGGCGGTAGGTGTAGCGGTTGCCGTTGCTCCAGACGATCTTGTCGGTCAGCGGCTCGGCGGCCAGGTAGAAGAACTTCTTCTGCTTGGCGAAGTCGGTCAGCGCCAGGCCGGTGTTCGACAGGAAGGCGCCGGTCAGCACGTCGACCTTCTCGCGCGAGACCAGCTCCTCGGCCACGCGCACCGCGTCGCCGGGGTTGGCGTTGTCGTCGCGGCTGATGAGCTCGAGCTTCTTGCCGTTGACGCCGCCCGCGGCATTGATCTCGTCGATCGCGAGTTCCATGCCCTTCTTGTAGGGCTCGAGGAAGGCCGGTTGCGCCTTGTAGCTGTTGATCTCGCCGATCTTGATCACGCCCTGCGCATGCGCGGGAACGAGGGCGGTGGCGAGCGTGGCGACGGCGGCCGCGCTGAAGACATGACGCAATGGGTTCATCGGGAAACTCCTAAGTGGTCGAAGGAAAAACAAAACAGTTCGGTGTTGCATTGGCCAGAGACACCGCGGAACCGGCTTTGCCGGGCCGCTGGTGTCGCCCCCTGCAGGGGGTTGGCGGAGCGACACGCAGTGCGCGCAGACTGGGGGTGGGCCTATCTCAAGCCGTCTTGGCCTTTGATTTCGGAATGCTGCAGCCCGCCGATGCGCGGCAGCGGACGGCCGCTGTCGGTCACGGCCACGGCCACCACGATCTCGTTGGCGCGCGGCGCGTCGGACACGCGCGCCTCGATCGCGTCGAAGTGGCTGCGCACGAAGGCCGCATCCTTGTGGCCCAGCGGCACGTCGATGGCGGTGCCCAGCGTGCCGCGCTTCTTGGCCGAAGGCACGAGCGCGGCGCCCTTCTCGACCGCCACGCGCAGCGGCGCGCCCAGCTTGGGATGCAGGATTGCAGCCGCATGCTCGAGCTCGCCGGCCTCGCCCACGATCGCAGCCTTACCGTAGCTCTGGGCGTCGGCGGGCGCGATGCCCAGCGCAGCCACGGCCTTCTGGCCCAGCAGCGCACCGAGTTCTTCGCCGATGGCGATCAGTTCGTCGAGGTTTTCGCTGTAGCGGCCCGCGTAAGGGTTCTCGATCACGGCGATGGCGACGGCACGGCGCGTGGGCGGCGTGACGTCCTGGCCCATTTCCTTGCGGGTCTCGTCGACCTGGATGACGAGCTTGCGGATGTTGGCGGTCATGTCTTGATCTTCCTTGGTTGTCTCGGGCTCAGCGCAGGCCGTCCCACTTGGAAATGTTCTCGGCCAGCAGGCCGCCGACGCGCGCATGGATGCGGTAGCCCGTGCTCATCGCGAGGATGAAGACGATCTCGTCGGCCGCGGGCGCGCCGGGCACGCGCACCTCGATGGCGTCGAACTGGCCGCGCACATAACTGGCGTTGATGTTGGTCAGCGGCACGTCGAGCGTGGCGCCGGGCGGGCCCACCTTCTTGGTCGAAGGGACGATCGACAGCGCGTTGCCGGGCTGGCCGCTCTTGTCCTCGGCCTTGCCCGCGGTGTAGGCCGCGCGGTCGCCCTTCCAGCCGAGCAGCTCGCGCATCGCGTAGCCGCCGGGCACGTGCCACAGCGCGCCATGCTCGAGCTCGCCCGCGGCGCCGACGATGGCGCCCTTGCCGTAGGTGGCTATGGCTTCGAGCGGCACGTCCATGGCGGCGTGCAGCCGGTGCGCCATGTCCACGCCCACCGGGTCGAGCAGCGCCATCATCGGCAGGATGTCCGGCTCGTAGCGGCCGGCGAAAGGATTGGTCATCACCACGCCGATGGCGCCACGCACCAGCGGCGTTGCGGCGCGCGGGCCGAACTCGTGGTGGATGTGCTCGACATGGGTGAAGACGCGACGGATATCGATCATGGAATGAAGGCCTGTCTTTTCATTAAGCAAATACTGAACCAACCGCATCGCCCGGCACGTTGGCGCCGATGGAGCATAAGGGTTCGACCTGGCGCCATTGCCCCTGACAAACCAGCACCGCGGCCCAGATGCGGCCCTGCTGTTGCAGCACGTGTGCACGGCGCGCGCCCGCATCGAGTGCACGGCGCACCGAGTCGGGCGACAACGGCGGCACTTCGACCGTGACCGGGAGGTCGCCGAGGTCGCTGTCGTCCTTGCAGTCGCGCGCCGGCAACCGCCGGATCGCGGCATCGTCGACGTCCACCGCGTTGGCGATCACCGTGGCCGCGGCATCGGCCTGCGAAGCGGTGGCGGCCAGCACCGTCACGCTGTCGGCGATGCCCAGCGAAAAACTCCGGCCGCGCCAGCCGCTGGTGGCGACGCCGCGCACCGGCTGCCCGGCCTGGATCTCGAACTGGCCGTCGGTCGTGAGCGGCCCTGCATCGCGCACATCGAAGCGCGCCAGGTCCGCGAACAGCCCGACGCGCGCCGAGCGCCCCGGCGCCAGGTGCAGCGCGATGTCGCCGCCGTTGTTGACCCAGGCGCGTTCGATGCCGGGTCGCCGATAGCAGGCGACGATCTCCTCGGCCACGGCGCCCGCAACCGCGGCCATGGGCGTGATGAAGCTTTCGCCGAACGGTGCGCAGGCCTGCCACATGCGTTGCGCGACCGGGCCCTGCAGCAGGCAGTGCACACCGACCGGCGCACGCAGCGCGGGCAGCTCGCGCACCAGCTCGGCCAGCAGCGGCTCGAAGCGCGCCCAGGCCGCCGCATGCGCGTCGGTCACGGCCGCGACCTTTCCCGCGGCCTCGATCAGCAGATCGATCGGTCCGTGCTGGAAATGCCAACGCTGGGCGTCGAGCTGGCGGCGTTCGGCGTGCATGGAATGGCCTGCGTCAGCCCAGCATCGGCGACTGGCCCAGCGGCCACGGATTCGCATCGTCGATGCGCACCCACTGCCGCGCGGTCGGTGCGCCGTCGTCCTGCCAGGCGCCGCGCGCCAGCGCTTCCTGCAGCGGGAACACGTGCGCGACATGGCCGCCCAGCGCCGCGTAGTCTTCGAGCCGCATGCTGAATTCGATGGGTGCGACGATGGCTGGCGTGGGCACGGTGCCGAAGCTGTTGTCGGGCATGCGCATGACGTCGACCATCACCGTGATGCCGCCGCCCGGCCACACATAGGCCGGCGCACCGCCGCAGGTCACGTTGACCAGCGCGCGCTTGATGGCGCGCGTGAGCAGCACCGGGTTCTCGGTCACGCCCGCGCGCAGGCTGCCGCCCGCGCCGCCGAGGAACAGCACGGTGCACAGCGAGGGCTCGCAGTTCTCGCCGATGCGCTCGACGATGCGTTTGACTTCGGGCGGCATCGGCTGCTCGACGGGCTTGAGCGCTTCGTCGAGCACGTACCACTGCGCGTGCTCGCCGGTGGTCGAGGTCATGAGCAGGCGCAGGCCGGGCTTGGCCACGCCCTCTTCCCAGCCCTCGATGATCGCGAGCGGATCGGCGATGTCGGTGCCGCCCCAGCCGTCGCCGGGGTTGGCCACCTGGAAGTAGCGCCCGGGGGTGGACTTGCGGCCCAGCATCCTGATGCCCGACTCGGGCATGTCGAGGCAGCGCCCGGCCTGGTGCTGCGTGAGCACGCCGGTGATGTGGTCGTCGACCACCACCACCTCGTCGGCCACGCCCGCGAACTGGCGCGCGAAGATGCCGACCGCGGCCGAGCCGCAGCCCACGCGCATGCGCTGCTCTTCCACGCCGTTGACGATGGGCGCCTTGCCGGCCTGGATGACGAGGCTGGAGCCGCCATCGATGGTGCACTCGACCGGTTTCTTGTTGCCCAGCAGCTGCATCAGCTCGGCCGTCATCCGGCCTTCCTTCTTGCTGCCGCCGGTGAGGTGGTGCACGCCGCCCAGCGAGAGCATCTGCGAGCCGTACTCGGCCGTGGTGACGTGGCCCACGACCTCGCCCTTGTAGCGGACGTTGGCCTGCTCGGCGCCGAGGAAGCGGTCGGTGTCGATCTTCACCTTGAAGCTGCAGTAGCTGAAGATGCCTTCGGTCACGACCGTGACCATGTCGACGCCCTGCGCCTTCGAGCCGACGATGAAGGGCGCGGGCTTGTAGTCGGGGTAGGTGGTGGACGAGCCCACGCCGGTCACGAAGACCTCGTCGGCATGCAGCAGGTCGCCGTTCCAGTCGGCCTCGGCACCTTCGGCGCCTTCCGCGGCAGGCTCGGCGCCTTCGCGGGCAAAGGGCACCAGCGCGGGCGACGGGCTCTGGAGTTCGCGCCGCAGCAGCACGACCGGGTCGACGCGCACCAGCACGCCCGCGCGGTTGGCGTAACGGTCGCAGGCGCCGGTGCGGCCCTCCGAGATCTGGCACAGCACCGGGCAGGCGTTGCACTCCACTTTCGCGACGCTCATCTTTTCGCTGCGCGGCGGCGCCTTGCCGAAGCCCGCGGTATCGGCGGCCGTGGGAACGTCCATGCCCGGCAGGCCGTCCGTCTTGGTGTGTTCAGTCATCGTGGCATCTCTCTTGAAGCGTCCTGCAGCACGTGCAACAAACATGCCGGTTCCACGCTTGTGCGCAATTTGTCATTTGTGTAGCATCCACTCCACTTTCATGTGGTGTTCACTACATTGGACGCATGAAATGTACCCATCCGGCCCGATGCTTGCATGGGTGTTTTCCTGGGTTCCCCGGCATGGTGTGCGGTGAACGACAATCGGGCGGAGCCCGCCGGTTGACGCTGCCAGCCAGGTACAGCAAGCCTTCGTCGCCTGCCATTTCGTCCACTTTTTTTCGAGTCATCCCATGAGTGCATTCAGCGAAGAACGCGTCCTCTCGGTTCACCACTGGACCGACCGCCTGTTCACCTTCACGACCACGCGCGACCCCGCGCTGCGCTTCTCCAACGGCCACTTCACCATGATCGGCCTCAAGGTGAACAACAAGCCGCTGCTGCGCGCCTACAGCATCGCCAGCGCCAACTACGAGGAGTACCTCGAGTTCCTGAGCATCAAGGTCGACGAGGGCCCGCTGACCTCGAAGCTGCAGCACATCCAGGTCGGCGACACGATCATCGTGGGCCGCAAGCCTACCGGCACGCTTCTGATCGACTACACGCTGCCGGGCAAGCGCCTGTACCTGTTCGGCACCGGCACGGGGCTGGCCCCCTTCATGAGCATCATCCGCGACCCGGAAACGTACGAGAAGTTCGAGAAGGTCATCCTGGTGCACGGCGTGCGCCAGATCGACGAACTGGCCTACCACGACCTGGTGAGCGACCACCTGCCCAAGCACGAGATCCTCGGCGAGATGATCGAGAAGCAGCTGCTCTACTACCCGACCGTGACGCGCGAGGAATTCCGCAACATGGGCCGCATCACCGAGTTGGTCGAGAGCGGCAAGCTCACCGACGACCTCGGCCTGCCGCCGATCAACGCCGCCGAAGACCGCGTGATGCTGTGCGGCAGCCCGGGCATGCTGGTCGACCTCAAGCACATGCTCGAAGGCCGCGGCTTCAAGGAAGGCAACACCTCGACGCCCGGCGATTTCGTCGTCGAACGCGCCTTCGCCGAGAAATGATCCCCCCCGTGCCGCTGCGCGGCTCCCCCCCAGGGGGGCACATCCTGCGGTCTGGCGAAGCCAGTCCCGCGGATGTCGCTGGCATGGCTCGCTCCGCGGCCGTCGGCGCAGTCGGCACGCATGTGCTGCCGGCGCTGGCCCCCGCGTGCCCGCACCGACGCACGGCATGAGCACCCGCAAGCCCGCCGCCAAGCCCCAGCGCAAGACCGGCGTGCGCGAAGCAGCAGCCCAGGCCACGCGCGATGCGATCCTCAAGGCGGCCACCAAGGTGTTCGCCCGCTACGGTTACGACGGCGGCAGCGTCGAGAAGATCTCGAAGGCCGCCAAGTCCTACGACCGGATGATCTACTACTACTTCGGCAGCAAGGAAGGCCTCTTCATTGCGGTGCTCGAAGGCATCTACCGGCGCATGGACGAGGCCGAGGCGGCGATCGACCTCGACACCTCGCGCCCGGTCGAGGCGCTGACGACGGTGATCCACTTCGTGCTGGGCTACTACCGCAAGAACCCCGAGTTCGTCACGCTGCTCAACACCGAGAACCTGCACAAAGGTCGGCACATCGCGAAGTCGCTGCGGGCCAGCGAGTACTCGTCGCGCGCGGTCGCGATCGTGCGTGAACTGCTCGCCAGTGGTGCATCGCAGGGCCTGTTCCGCACCGACCTGGCGGCCCGCGACGTCTACCTGCTGATCGCGGCCACCGGCTATTTCTACACGTCGAACCGGCACACGCTGACGACCTTCCTCGGCGAGCCGCTCGAGACGCCGGAGGCGGTCGCGCACTGGGAGGACTTCGTCGTCGAGACCGTACTGCGCACCGTGCGCGCGGACGAGAACGAGAACTCAGAAACTACCCCACCCCACGAGGAACTGACATGGCAGAAATCGCAGCCGGCGCAAAGTCGGGCAAGGTCGTCATCAAGAACATAGGCTTGCTGCTCTCGGGCGACATCGACAAGCCGATCCTGGACGCCGACACCATCGTGGTGAACGACGGCCTGATCGTCGCGGTCGGCAAGGAGAAGGACTGCGACCTCGAGGGCGCGAAGACCGTCATCGACTGCCGCCAGACCACCGTCGCGCCCGGCCTGATCGACAGCCACGTGCACCCGGTGTTCGGCGACTGGACGCCACGCCAGAGCCAGTTGGGCTGGATCGACTCGTCGATGAACGGCGGCGTCACCACCATGATCTCGGCCGGCGAAGTGCACCTGCCGGGACGCCCCAAGGACATCGTCGGCCTCAAGGCCCTGGCCATCACCGCGCAGCGTGCCTACGACAACTTCCGCCCCAGCGGCGTGAAGGTGCTGGCCGGCGCGCCCGTGATCGAGAAGGGCATGGTCGAGAGCGACTTCAAGGAACTGGCCGAGGCCGGCGTGAGCCTGCTGGGCGAAGTGGGCCTGGGCACGGTCAAGGCCGGCTACGAGGCCAAGGAGATGGTGGCGTGGGCGCGCAAGTACGGCATCCAGAGCACCATCCACACGGGCGGCCCCTCGGTGCCGGGCTCGGGCTACATCGACAAGGACGTGGTGCTCGAGGCCGATGCCGACGTCATTGGCCACATCAACGGCGGCCACACCTCGCTGCCCGAAGCGCATGTGTGCGAGCTGTGCGAGAAGTCGTCGCGCGCGATCGAGATCGTGCACAACGGCAACGAGAAGACCGCCATCGCCGCGGCCCGCGCCGCGATCGAGCTCAAGTGCCCGCACCGCGTGATCCTGGGCACCGACGGCCCGGCCGGCTCGGGCGTGCAGCCGCTGGGCATCCTGCGCATGGTGTCCTTCATCACGGCCTTCGCCAACATCCCGGCCGAGCAGGTGTTCTGCTTCGCGACCGGCAACACCGCGCGCATCCGCAACCTCAACTGCGGCCTGATCGAAGTGGGACGCGACGCCGACTTCGTGTTCATGGACCGCGCCCAGCATTCGCCCGCACCGGGGCTGCTGGAGAGCGTGGCGCTGGGCGACATCCCGGGCGTGGGCATGGTGATGATCGACGGCATCGTGCGCAGCGGCCGCAGCCGCAACACGCCGCCGGCGACCGAAGTGCCGGTGGTGCTGTAACGCCTACCCACCGGGCCTACCGGCCGCGCGCGCCGGGCGTCGAGAAGTCGTAACGCGGCCCAGGCCCGTCCACCACGGGCGGCCCTGGATCGACCGACCGCGCCGGGCCGCCCGAGACTGCCGGCGCGGCGTCGCTCATGCCGGGGCCAGGCCCCGGCACGATCGGCGGCCCGGCATCCCGGTAAGCCGGCGAAGACGTCATCGACGGCTCGCGCGAAGGTTCGACCCATGCACCGGGAGCAGCCACGCGCGCATCGGCGGCCCCCTCGACCGGCGCCTGCGGCACACGCGCAGGCCGGCGCTGCGGCGCCCCCGATGCCTTGGTCGGTGGCGTGTAGGGGAACACATCGGAAGGCGGGACCGCGGCGGTCGTCGCTGCAGGGGCTGCGGAAGGGGCTGCGGAAGGGGCAGCGGACGGCGCTGTCGATGGCACGGTGGCGGCTGGCGGGGGTGGTGGTGGCGGCGCGATCGTCGAGACCTCGGACGATGCCGTGCCCTGCCCGGTCGGCACCTGCGCCGGGACCTTGCTGCCCGTCAGCATGTACAGCGCCCAAGCGATGAAGGCCAGCATGACGACCAACCCGGCAATGCAGAGCTTGAACCAGAAAGCGCTGGCGTCCACGCCCTGCGCGGGAAGCTCGCCCGGCCGCGAATCCACGGCGCGCGGCGCATCGTGCCGGCCTTCGGGTGACGCGATCGTGGCGCCGGGCACCGCGGCAGCTCCGATCGAGGGCTCGGCGCCCAGGCGCGCGGCGCATGCCGCGCAGAACCGTGCACTGGCGGGGTTGCGCTTCCCGCATTCCTGGCAGACCGTCGTCGAGAACCTTTGGCTGAGCATGCACAGAACTTTGCATCAGAACGGCGGCCTCGGGCAGCCCGCGCGACCTCGTGACGTTTCCACATGTCACAGCGTGCGCCTGCACGGGCATGGCGCGACCTGCCGGGGCGCGTTCAGAAGGCGCGAGGTTCCGATGCCAACGCCGATGCCTCGGCCGCGACCGGCCGCGCCTCGTCCCGCAGAAAGGCGAACACCGCCAGCGCCGTCAGCACGGTCACGGCCGCCAGCACGCAGAGCAGCGTCGCGAAGGCCGCGCCGTAGGCCTGCAGCAGCTCGGCACGACCCAGCCCTGGCAACAGCGCCAGGGCCTGTGCCAGGTCACCGGTCGTCACGCGCTGCGCGGCCTGCGAGGCGGCTTGCGCGGTGTGGCCCGACAAGTGCCCCAGCTGCCGCGCCACCAGCGCCGTCAGCCCCGCGCCGACCAGCGCCAGCGCGATGCCCTCCCCGGCCACGCGCACGGTGTTGAAGATGCCCGAAGCCATGCCGGCGCGTTCGCGCGGCACCACGCTCACGGCCAGGCCGTCCATCAGGCCCCAGGGCAGGCCGATGCCCGCGCCGATCAGCAACAGCGGCCCCACCATGCCGTGCAGCGGCGTGCCCGGCGCGCAGCGGCTGAGCCAGAACAGCCCCGCCGCGCACCCCAGCAGGCCCAACGCCGACAGCGCGCCGGCCGGGTAGCGCTGCGCCAGCCACGCGGCCAGCGTCGGCACCACCAGGATCGGCCCCGACAGCGCGAACATGAAGCCGCCCGCCTCCAGCGCGCTGCGCCCTTCGAGCCCGATGAAGCGCAGCGGAAGCAGCACCAGCAGCACCACGAAACCATAGGCGGGCGCCGCGGCCAGCAGCTGCACGCCGACGAAACGCGGGAAGCGGAACAGCGACAGGTCGAGCATCGGATGCGCGACGCGCCGCTCGATGGCGACGAACACCGCGCCCATCAGCGCCGCAGCGGCCAACGCACCGAGCACCCAGGGACTGCCCCAGCCGCTGTCGGGCGCCTGCAGCACGCCCAGCGTGAGCAGGCTCAGCGCCGCGGTGAAGCTCAGCGCGCCGGGCAGGTCCAGCCCCTGGGCCTGCGGGTTGCGCGATTCGCGCATGCCGGGCGCGGCGATGCACAGCGCGAGCAGGCTGACCGCGCCCGGGCTCAGCATCACGGCCTGCCAGCCGAAGGTCTGGGCCAGCCAGCCCGAGAGGATCGCGCCGCAGGACAGGCCCACGCCGAAGGAGGTGCCAATGAGGCTGAAGGCCCGCGTGCGCGCCGGGCCGTCGAACACCTGCGCCAGCGCGGCCGTGCCGGCCGCGAAGCCGGCGGCCGAGCCCAGCCCCTGCAGCGCGCGCACCAGGTCGAAGGCCACGATGCCCGGCGCCCAGGTCAGCAGCGCGCAGCTCAGCGCCACCACGGCCAAGCCCAGCAGGAAGACCCGCTTGCGCCCGAAGGCATCGGCCAGCGCGCCGGCCGCCAGCAGCGTGGCGCCGAAGCTCAGCATGAAGGCATTGGTGACCCAGTTGAGCTGCACCGGGCTGCCGCCCAGCGCCGCATGGATCGCGGGCAGCACCACCGCGGGGCCGGTGAAGCTCAGCGGCATGCCCAATGCCGCGAGGCAGACGGCGGCCAGTAGCCAGTTCTTGGAGACGGAGGGAGACATCGCAGAGGCTTTCAGGCGGGAAGGGAGGCAGGTCGACAACGCCGACCGGGGCGTGGGGAGAAGATAGAAAGGATTCAATGCGATGAAAATAGCCGCCAGACTCCTCACACCCCCAACCTCAGGTTGCCAATCCCACCCCATCCATCCATCCATCCATGGACAGCTTCAGCGGACTCGAATCCTTCGTGCGGGCGGCCGACCTGCTGAGCTTTGCGGGCGCCGGCCGGCACCTGGGCATCTCGGCCTCGGCCGTGGGCAAGAACGTGGCGCGGCTCGAAGCGCAACTGGGCCTGCGCCTGTTCCACCGCACCACGCGCCAGGTGCGGCTCACGACGGAAGGCGCGTTGTTCCATGCGCGCTGCCGCCGCATCCTCGACGAGCTCGACGATGCGCGCGCGATGATGCAGGACGCCGTGGCCACGCCGCGCGGCCATCTGCGCGTGAGCCTGCCGACCATCGGCTACCGTTTTCTGCTGCCGGTGCTGCCGGACTTCAAGCTGCGCTACCCGGAGATCGAGCTCGACCTCGACTTCAACGACCGGCTGGTCGACGTGATCGCCGAGAACGTCGACGTGGCGATCCGCAGCGGCGAGCTGGCCGACTCCGGCCTCGTGGCGCGCCGGCTGGGTCCGTTCAACTTCGTGCTGGTGGCCTCGCCCGCCTACCTCGCGCGGGCCGGCGTGCCGCAGACACCGGCCGACCTCGCGCATCACCTCTGCCTGCGCTACAAGTTCGTGACCGACGGCCGGATCGAGGAATGGGACCTGCCCGGCCTGCCCGTGCAGCTGCCGCTGGCCCTGGCGACAAACAACATGGAAGCCATGCTCGGCGCGGCGGTGGCCGGCCTGGGCGTGGCCTACATGCCCGACTTCCTCGCGCGCGACGCGCTGGGCCGCGGCGAGCTGCAATGCGTGCTGGCGTCGCACGTGGTGCGCCAGGGCCAGTTCTCGGCGCTCTGGGCATCGAGCCGGCAGTTGTCGCCCAAGGTTCGGGCCTTCGTCGACTTCGCGAGCGAGCGGCTGTTCAAAGAAGCCGATGCGGTTTCGCGGATGTCGTCATCACCTCGCGCGACCGGATGAAGGCGCCCCGACTGCGCAAGGCTGCGGTACGACGCTGAGCCGGCTCAGGTGCGCCCGTCGGCCGGCCGCAGCACCTGCCCCTTGAGCGTGACCGGCTTGCCGATGGGCGGCGCGGTGCGGGTCTCGACCGTGCGCAGCGAACCGTTGTCCATGCGCACGCGCACCTGATAGAAGGTTTCGGTGCGGACGCGCTTCTCGACCACGTGGCCCGCATAGCCGCCGCCGACCGCGCCGATCACGGTGGCGGCGGTGCGTCCGCCGCCATGACCGAACTGGTTGCCGACCACGCCGCCCAGCACACCGCCGGCCACCGCGCCCACGCCCGTCGCGGGCGCCGCGCGCTTCACGACCTGAACGGATTCGACGCGACCGCACACGGTGCAGACCGGCGCGGCGGGACGCGTGGCGGCGGGGGCGCCGCTGCCGGCCACGGCCGTCGGTGCGGCGACCTGCGCGGCCGGCGCCGGCGCACGCACGGGCTCCGGCGCGGTGCTGGCCGCAGGCGGTATCGCGGCCACCGGTGCGGGCGGCGGCGTGCCATCGTCCGGCGCGTGCAGCGGTTGCGTGGCGGCCGTCGGCGGGGCACCGGCGTTGCGGCTTCCCTGCTGGTAAAGCAGTGTGCCGCCGAGCGCCGCAACGGCAACGGCCAAGGCGCCGATCACGCCCCACAAGGCCTTGGGCGAACTGGAACGCACGGGTGTCTCAGGGACGGAGGGGGAGGAAGAAAAGCTGTCCATCGCTTGTGTCCTTTGGCTGTGCGCCGCTGTCTGCGCGACAGCGCCAGCATGGACGCGCCCGCATGCGCCGCGCGTCAGCCGGCGCTTGCAAGCCCCGTCGGAACAAGGCTCAGAGATTCGGCGCGAGCAAGCGCTCGAGTTCGCTTTCGGGCTGGCCGCGGCGCGCGGCCTGGTCGGCCAGCTGGTCGTGGCCGATCTTGCCGACGTTGAAGTAGACGGCCTGCGGATGGCTCAGCTGGAAGCCGCTCACGCTGGCGGCCGGCGTCATCGCCAGGCTCTCGGTCAGCGTCATGCCGATGTCGGCGCATTGCATCACGTCGAACATCGCGCGCTTGACGCTGTGGTCGGGGCATGCCGGGTAGCCGGGCGCGGGGCGGATGCCGCGGTACTTCTCCGCGATCATGTCCTCGTTGCTCAGCGCCTCGTCGGCCGCATAGCCCCAGAGGTCGGTGCGCACGCGGTGGTGCAGCGATTCGGCGAAGGCCTCGGCCAGCCGGTCGGCCAGGGCCTTGAGCATGATGGCCGAGTAGTCGTCGAGGTCGTCGACGAAGTACTTTTCCTTCTTCTCCACGCCCAGGCCCGCGGTCACGGCGAACATGCCGACGTAGTCTTTCAGGCCGCTTTCCTTGGGCGCGACGAAGTCGGCCAGGCAGCGGCTCGGGCGCATCACGCCGTCGATGACCTGCTTCTCGGTCTGCTGGCGCATGCCGTACCAGGTGAGCGCGACTTCGCTGCGGGTCTCGTCGGTGTAAAGCTCGATGTCGTCGTCGTTGACCGTGTTGGCCGGCCAGAAGCCGACGATGCCGCTCGCGCTGAGCCAACGGCCCTCGATCAGGCGTTGGAGCATGCGCTTCGCGTCCGCATACACACGTACCGCTTCGGTGCCCACCACCTCGTCTTTCAGGATCGCGGGGAAGGGCCCGGCCAGGTCCCAGGTCTGGAAGAACGGACCCCAGTCGATGTACTTCGCGAGCTCGGTCAGGTCGAAGTTCTTGAACAGGCGCCGGCCGATGAACTTGGGCACGGGCGGCGTGTAGTTCGACCAGTCGATCGGCGTCTTGTTGGCGCGCACCTTGGCCAGCGGCCACAGCGGCACCTGCTTCTTGTTGGCGTGCTGGTGGCGCACCTTGTCGTAGTCGGCGTTGAGCTCGTCGATGTACTTCGCGGCCTGGTCGGACAGCAGCGACTGCGCCACGCTCACGCTGCGCGAGGCGTCGGGCACATAGACCACCGGACCTTCGTAGTGCGGCGCGATCTTCACCGCCGTGTGCACGCGGCTGGTGGTGGCGCCGCCGATCATCAGCGGGATCTTCTTGATGCGGAAATGGTCGTCGCGCTGCATCTCGCCGGCCACGTACTGCATCTCTTCCAGGCTCGGCGTGATCAGGCCCGACAGGCCCACGATGTCGGCGCCCTCGACCTTGGCGCGCGCCAGGATCTCGTGGCACGGGACCATCACGCCCATGTTCACGACTTCGAAGTTGTTGCACTGGAGCACGACCGTGACGATGTTCTTGCCGATGTCGTGCACATCGCCCTTGACGGTGGCGATGATGATCTTGCCCTTGGTGCGCACGTCGCGGCCGGCCGCTTCGTCGCGCAGCTTTTCTTCCTCGATGTAGGGCAGCAGATGGGCCACCGCCTGCTTCATCACGCGGGCCGACTTCACCACCTGCGGCAGGAACATCTTGCCGGCGCCGAACAGGTCGCCGACCACGTTCATGCCGTCCATCAGCGGGCCTTCGATCACGTGCAGCGGGCGGCCGCCCTTGGCGAGGATCTGCTGGTAGGCCTCTTCGGTGTCGTCGACGATGAAGTCGGTGATGCCGTGCACCAGCGCATGGCTCAGGCGCGCGCCGACCGTGACGGGCGCCTCGGGCGTGCCGCGCCAGTCGTTGCGCTTGCTCTCGTCCTTGGCGCCGCTCCTGGCGGTCTCGGCGACTTCGACGAGGCGCTCGCCCGCATCGGGGCGGCGGTTGAGGATCACGTCTTCCACGCGCTCGCGCAGTACCGGCTCGAGGTCGTCGTAGACGCCGACCATGCCGGCGTTGACGATGCCCATGTCCATACCGGCCTTGATCGCGTGGTACAGGAACACGGTGTGGATGGCCTCGCGCACCGGGTCGTTGCCGCGGAAGCTGAAGCTCACGTTCGACACGCCGCCCGACACCTTCGCGCCGGGCAGGTTCTGCTTGATCCAGCGCGTGGCCTCGATGAAGTCGACCGCGTAGTTGTTGTGTTCCTCGATGCCGGTGGCGACCGCGAAGATGTTCGGGTCGAAGATGATGTCCTCGGCCGGGAAGTCGATCTCGTCGACCAGGATGCGGTAGGCGCGCTCGCAGATCTCGACCTTGCGCTCGTAGGTGTCGGCCTGGCCCTTCTCGTCGAAGGCCATCACGACCGCGGCGGCGCCGTAGCGGCGCAGCAGCTTGGCATGGTGGCGGAACTGGTCTTCGCCTTCCTTCATGCTGATCGAGTTGACGATGCCCTTGCCCTGGATGCAGCGCAGGCCGGCCTCGATCACCTCCCATTTGGAGCTGTCGACCATGATCGGCACGCGCGCGATGTCGGGTTCCGACGCGATCAGGTTGAGGAAGCGGACCATCGCGGCCTTGCTGTCGAGCATGGCCTCGTCCATGTTGATGTCGATCACCTGCGCGCCGTTCTCGACCTGCTGGCGCGCGACGGCCAGGGCCTCCTCGAACTGGCCGTTGAGGATCATCCGCGCGAAGGCCTTGGAGCCGGTGACGTTGGTGCGCTCGCCGATGTTGACGAACAGCGTGCCATCACCGATCAGCACGGGCTCGAGGCCCGACAGTTTCATCGGGGAAACGGTTTCGGCGGCAGCGACGGACGGGGAAGAAGCGGACATGGAACTCACCTGGATGCACAAGGTTCAGGTGAGCGTCGTTGCGGGGACAGACCCGAGCCTGGCGGGGCTGTGAAGCCGGCCGCTGCAACGCTCCTCGGGGGTGGGGATTTTAGGCGGGATTCTTCTCGGGTGCGGGGTTGGGGACTTGCTGCTCGAGTGAAGCGTTCCTCTTTTCCCTCTCCCTCCGGGAGAGGGAGTGAACAGCCGAACACCTTCGACCACGGCGCTCTCAACACGAGCTCGGCGCATCCTTCTTTCCCCTCTCCCTCCGGGAGAGGGCAGGGTGAGGGCATGGGCGATGGTTCGGGCATGCTGTGACTGAGGCTGCAGCCCTCACCCCCGCCCTCTCCCGGAGGGAGAGGGAGAAAGACCTCAAGCCGCCGCGGCGGCCTCCCCCGCCCGCACTGTCGTCAACGCAAACGGCGGCAGCCCCTGCAGCAGCCGCTGCCCGTACGAGGTGCGCACCAGCCGCCGGTCGTAGCAGTACACGCTGGCCCGGTCGTCCTCGCTGCGGATCGCGCGGCC
The DNA here is from genome assembly GCF_051216515.1 of Variovorax frigidus. Classification (NCBI taxonomy): domain Bacteria; kingdom Pseudomonadati; phylum Pseudomonadota; class Betaproteobacteria; order Burkholderiales; family Comamonadaceae; genus Variovorax; species Variovorax frigidus. Next base: position 512,417 of record NZ_JBPJZF010000006.1, on the reverse strand, counting down.
CACCCATTGCGCCAAGCGGATCGCTGTGGCGGGCACCACCAGCTCGGTGAAGGGATCGCGGCCCACGGTGCGCAGCCACTCGGCGCGCGCCTCGCCCACCGGGTCGTCGGGTGGCGCGAAGGGCAGCTTGGCGATGAACACCGACTCGCACAGCTTGCCCGGCAGATCGAGCCCCTCGCCGAAGGACTGCATGCCGAAGATGACCGAGGGCAGTCCCTCGCCCACGCGATGGCGGTGCGTGGCCAGCAGTTGCTGGCGCGGCAGCGCCGTCTGCAGCAGCACGCGCGAACGCAGCGCGACGGGCAGCGCTTCGACCGCCAGCCGCAGCTGCTCGCGCGAGGTGAACAGCACCAGCGCGCCGTGCCGCACGTCGGCCAGGTCGCGCACCAGCGCCTGCACCATCTCTGCGACATAGCCGGCCGCGTCGCGCGGGTCGGCGCGCGTCTCGACCGCGATCAGCCGGCCCTGCGCCGCGTAGTCGAAGGGGCTGGGCACCTCCAGCGTGGTGGCGGCCTCGTCGCCCTGAAGCCCCGACTCGCGCAGGAAGAAATCGAAGCGCCCGCAGCTCGTGAGCGTGGCCGAGGTCAGCACCGCGCCGCGCACCTTGTTCCACAGCTGGTGGCGCAGCGTGGCGCCGGGCAGCAGCGGGCTCGCATGCGCCTGCAGCACCTCGCGGTCGCCGTAGAGCTCGAGCGTGAACCACTTGGCGGCCGGCACCGCGTCGGGTGCGGCATCGCGCAACAACAGCTGCGCGGTGTCGAGCATCTGCTCCAGGCGCGGCGCCAGCGCGCCGAGCTGGGCGTACATCGCCGACAGCTTGCGCGCCATGGCGGGCTGCTCACGCATCTCGGCGCGCAAGGCGTTGGCGATCACGCGCAGCGCCTCCAGGAAACCCGAGGCGTGATGGGCCACCCGGCCCAGCGGGCCCTGCAGCACCTCGGGCAGTTCGCCCAGCGGCAGGCGGGCCCGCGCGGGGCCGCGCGCGGCCGGGCCGTCGAGTCCGGCGCGCAGCGTGTCGCCGTACAGATCCATCACCAGCCGTTCGGTGTCCTGCAGCGCCTGGCGCATCTGCGCGGCATGGGTCGGGATGTCGGCCACCTCGGTCACCTCGAAGCGCACGCCCACGCGCACCGCGCGCCGGGCCAGCCGCTCGGCCCAGCCGTGCTGGCCCAGGTCCATGCGGCAGCCGAACTGCGCGAGCGCGGTGGCGGGCAGATGGTGGGCCTCGTCGAGCACCAGCAGGGAGTTGTCGAGTTCGGGCAGTTGCCGGTTGCCCAGCGATGCGAGCAGCAGGTCGTGGTTGACCACGATGACCTGCGCGCCGACCAGCGCCTTGCGGCGCTCGTAGTACACGCACTGGCTGAACGAGGGGCAATGCTTGCCGCTGCACGAGGCGGCGTCGGCCGCCATCGGCATCCAGGCTTCGGCGGCGGGCGGCGTGGCCAGCGTGTCGCGGTCGCCGTCCCAGGCGCCGGTCGACAGGGTCTGCGCGATGCCGGTGTAGAACTTGAGCCGCGCCTCGACCTCGTGCGCGGGGCGGATGGCGCGGGCCGCGGCCTCGCCGGCCTGCTCGTCGGCGAACAGGTCGTAGCCGCCCTCCTCGTCGTCTTCGTCGTCGAGCGCGCCGGCCATGCCGGTCAGGCGCTCGAGCTTCTGCTGGCACACGTAGCGGCCCCGGCCCTTGGCCAGCGCGAAGCGGAAGGGCTGCGGCAGCAGCGCCGCCAGCGCGGGCAGGTCCTTGTGGACCAGCTGCTCCTGCAGCGCCACGGTGGCGGTGGAGATCACGACGCGGGTGTTGCGCGCCAGCGCGAGCGCGATGGCGGGCGCGCAGTAGGCCAGCGACTTGCCGACGCCGGTGCCGGCCTGGATCACGGCGATGGCGCGCACCGGCGGGGCCGCTTCCTCGTCATCGACCTTGCCCAGCGTGGCGGCACTCAGCGTGTTCGCCACCTGCTCGGCCATGCGCCGCTGGCCTTCGCGGCCGCGGAAACCCTCGCTGGCCTGGACCACCTCATCGAACGCCTGCAGGGCGGACGCGGCCCATTCCAAAGAAGACATGCAGCGAGTGTTGCACGACCCGCACGATTCGCGACGGCGGGCCGTGCCGGCGGCGTCAGGCCGGCTGCGGTGCGCCCTCGGGATCGGCAGCCGAGGTCGGCAGGCCGAAGATGGCGTCGAAGGCCCAGTTGAAGACGAAGGTGTAGACCAGGAAGAAGACCACCAGGCCCAGGTCCATCACCAGCGCCTGCCAGAGGCTGATGTTCAGCCACCAGGCGATGGCCGGCACCAGGAAGGCGATCAGGCCGCCCTCGAAACCGATCGCGTGGGCGATGCGGCGGCGCAGGCTGCGTCCGCGCACGGCTTGGCGCGACTCCCAGCGCTCGAACAGCCAGTTGAACGTCAGGTTCCAGCACACCGCGATGGCCGAGGCGATGACCGACAGCACGCTCGAGTGCGCCAGACCCTGGCCCGACATCAGGGCCAGGCCGATGCTGGCCGCCACGATGGCGATGCCTTCGTAGAGGGTGATGTAGACGACGCGGCGCTTGAGCCCTTGCATGAGAAACCTCGAATAAAAACGGTGAACAGGCCTGGACTTTATGTGTCTCTAGCTGATATAAAAAGTCATCTTCTATCAATTCAATTGACAGGTCGGTCGCCCATGGCTTTTTCCTCCGACAACCTGCAGGTCTTCCTCGCGGTGCTCGACCACGGCTCCTTCTCGGCCGCCGCGCGCTCGCTGGGACGCGTGCCCTCGGCCGTCAGCATGGCGATCGCCGGCCTGGAAGCCGAACTCGACCTGCCGCTGTTCGATCGCAGCGGCCGCGAGCCCAAGCCGACCGCCGCGGCGCGCTCGCTCGAGCCGCAGGCCCGGCTGCTGGCCGCGCAGTTCAAGCAGCTCGAGGTGCAGGCGCTGGCGCTGACCCAGGGCCTGGAGAACCGGCTGACGCTGGCGATTGCGCCCGAACTGCTGGCGGCCCCTTGGAGCGGCGCGCTGGCCGCGCTGGCGCAGGAATACCCGCTGTTGGAGGTGGAAGTGCTGGCCGCGCCCCAGGCCGACGCGTTGGCGCTGCTGCACGCCGGCCGCGCCCAGCTCGCGGTGGTGTTCGAGCGGCCCAGCCTCGACGGGCGCGAAGGTTTTCAGGAGGTGGCGAGCGACACGATGGTGGCGGTGATGGCGCCCGACCATCCGGCGCTGGCCGCGGCCGGCGGACGGCTGCGCGAGGAACACCTGCACAACACGCGGCAGATCGTGGTGGCGGGCCGCGATCTGGCGACCAGCGACCCGCGCTTCGTTTTCGGCCGCCATGTCTGGCGCACCGACAACGCGCTGGCCGCGCTGAGCCTGATCACTGCCGGTCTGGGCTGGGGCTGGCTGCCGCGCAACTTCGCCAAGCCGCACGTGGCGGCCGGCGCGCTGCTGGAGATTCCGTTCGAGAACCTGAGCAACGGGCTGGACCTGTGGGTCGACGTCGTGTGGTCGCGCGAACGGCCGCTGGGCCTCGGGGCGCAACGCTTCGTCGCGTTGATCGCGCGCGACAAGGGGGGTGAAAAGGCCGAGAAGACCTAGCGTCCGTGGCGACCCTCGCCGCCGCCACGACCACCACCGCGGTGGTCCCCGTGATCGCCGCCCCGCCCTGGCCCCTGCGGCCTGCCGGCGCCTTCACGCGGGCCGCGGTCCGGACGGCCGGCGCCCTGCGGCCGGCCACTGCCCTGCTCGCGGATGTGGAGGCCTCCGCCCTGCGCCTGCGGACGCGGCCGGTCGGGCCGCACCTCGGGCCGCGGACCCGGTGGCCGGACCGGGCGCACGCCCGGATCGGGCCGGGGCCGGAAGCCGTCGTCGCGCGGCGGCCGGAAACCCGGGCCGGGCGTGGGCCGTGGATCCGGCCGTGGGCGGAAACCCGGGCCGGGGCCGCCCGGGCCGCCGGGGCGCCACGGATTCGGCCGCCATTCGGGCCGGGGCGGGGGCGGCGGGCGCCAGCCCTGCACCGGTGGCGGCGGGCGCTGGCCCCACCAGCGGCGGTCGCCGTACCAGGGCCGGTCGCGGTAATAGTTCGACCAGTAGCTGCCCAGCGTGAAGGCCACGATCGGCACGCCGATCACCGCGCCATAGGTCGCGAGCGGCACGCGCTGCTGCTCGTAGGCGTAGTCGAGGCTGGGCGCATAGACCCAGCCGCGCAGGCCGTCGGGCAGCACCACGTCGCACCAGCTGTAGCCGTTGGTGCAGCCCATCACATCGACCGGCTGGCCGCCACCCAGCGTGGCGACCACGGGGTAGTCGGGCGCGGGGCCCGCGCGCAGGTTCAGCGCGCCGCGGGTGAAGGCCTGCTGCGCGGTGGCCGCGAAAGGCAGGGAGAGCGCGATCGAGCCGATGCCGATCCAGCGCCAGGCGAACTTGGTGTCCATGTGTCGGGCTCCTTCCCTTGCAGGGTAGGCGCCGTGCCGAAGCGCTGTCAACCGGCCGAGGCGCCGAATGCCCGGCCCCCGGCGTCGCGAGATTCAGGCCGCTTCGCGGTAGAACAGTGCGCGGCCCGGCACCGGCGCGACCGCCCGGCCGATGGCGGCGATGTGGTCGGGCGTGGTGCCGCAGCAGCCGCCCACGATGTTCACCAGGCCGTCGGCCGCGAACTCGTGCAGCAGGCGCGAAGTGACGTCGGGCGTCTCGTCGAAGCCGGTGTCGCTCATCGGGTTGGGCAGGCCGGCGTTGGGGTAGCAGCTGATGAAGGTGTCCTCGGCCACGCGCGCCAGTTCCTGGATGTAGGGCCGCATCAGCGCCGCGCCCAGCGCGCAGTTCAGCCCGATCGCGAGCGGGCGCGCGTGGCGCACGCTGTGCCAGAAGGCGGTGACGGTCTGGCCGCTGAGGATCCGGCCCGAGGCGTCGGTCACGGTGCCGCTGATGATCAGCGGCAGGCGATGGCCCGAGTTGTCGAAGTACTCGTCGACCGCGAACAGCGCGGCCTTGGCGTTGAGCGTGTCGAAGATGGTCTCGACCAGAATCACGTCGGCTCCCCCTTCGACCAGCGCCTCGGTCTGCTCGTAGTAGGCCGCGCGCAGCGACTCGAAATCGACGTTGCGCGCGCCGGGGTCGTTCACGTCGGGGCTGATGCTCGCGGTCTTGGGCGTCGGGCCCAGCGCGCCGGCCACGAAGCGTGGCTTGTCGGGTGTGCTGAACTTGTCGCAGGCCGCGCGCGCGAGCTTGGCGGATTCGAGGTTCATCTCGCGCGTCAGGTGCGCCATCTTGTAGTCCTCCTGCGCGATGGTGGTCGCGCCGAAGGTGTTGGTCTCGATCAGGTCGGCGCCGGCCGCGAGGTAGCTCTCGTGGATGTCGGAGATCACGTCGGGCCGCGTGAGCGAGAGCAACTCGTTGTTGCCCTTCACGTCGCGCTCGAAGTCCTTGAAGCGCTCGCCACGGTACTGTGCCTCCGTGAGCTTGAAGCGCTGGATCATCGTGCCCATGGCGCCGTCGAGGATGGCGATGCGTTGGGAAAGGATGCCAGGCAGGGCCTGGCCACGGGTATAGACGACGGGCTTCATTGCCGAAATTCTAGGCGCTCGGCCCGACCGCTCCCCTCGAAGGGCTGCTCGTTGCCCACCGGCGACGTCGCATCAGAACCAGCGTCGTGACGAAGTCGCGGCGTCCATGGGTGTGGGCGTGAGCGAAGCGATCAGCGCGGCGGAAAGATAGAAGCCAACGGCCGCAACCAGCGCTTGAAGGATGTCACCCATCCCGGGGATCCAGCGCCAGGGCAAGTTGAAAAGCACCACGGTCGCCACGAATGAAAACAGACCCAGTCGAGCGCCCTGTGTATAGATCGTCAGCGTTCGGCTCCCCATGGGAATCTCGGTCTTCGGGTCTCCGCGCAGCTTCTGCAGTGTCGACATGGCCATCCTCCTGAGTTGATCAGCGCATGCTTCCGAGTATCTCAGCTGCGACCGATGGCTGCCTGCACCGCTAGGCATAGGGGATGTTGGCAGCGATTTTCTTTCCCATGCTCACGCGCGGTTCGACGGCGAACCCCAGCGCCTCGTAGAACGCCGTCACGCTTTCATTGCCGCTCACGATCTGCAGGTTGATCTTCATGCAACCTCGGCGCGTGAGCGCTTCTTCGGCGTGGGAGACCAGTGCCGAGCCAACGCCCAGCTTGCGGTACAGCGGGTGCACCGCCACGCTGTAGAGCCACCCTCGATGCCCGTCATAGCCGGCGAGCGTGGTGCCGACGACCATCCCGTCCCGCAACGCCACGAAGAAAAGTCCGTCATCGACTTCGACCTTGGTGTCGATGGCCACACAAGCATCGTTATGACCTCCTGCGTGGCCGAAGACCTGCTGCCAGAGCGAAACAACCTGGGCCCTGTGCGCTTCGTTCGAATACAAAGCCATCTGATGCATCGGCAATCCCTTTGAAATTCACTGCGCCATGAACTCGGCGCGCAGCGAAAGCAGTCGGATTGTAGGAAGCGGCTAAAGAGCTTGCAGCACGGCGAGAAAGCGCGCGTTCTCCTCGGGCGTACCGATCGACACGCGGATGAAAGTCTCGAAACCCGCGTCCTTCCACGGCTTGACGATCACGCCCTGCGCCAGCAGCGCTTCGTTCACCGGGCCGTTGGGCCGGCCGAGGTCGAGGAACAGGAAGTTGGTGGCCGACGGGGCCATGCGAAATCCGGGCAGCTTCAAGGCACGCAGCTGCGCGGCCAGGACTTCGCGCCGCTGCACGGTCTCGGCCACCGCATGCGCCATGAAGGCCTCGTCGCCCCAGGCCGCCAGCGCCGCGACCTGTGCCGCCTGGTTGACGTTGAAGGGCGTGCGCACGCGGTCGAGCAACTGCACCAGCGCCGGGTCCGACGCGACGCCGTAGCCCACGCGCAGGCCCGCCAGGCCCCAGGCCTTGGAGAAGGTGCGCAGCACGATCCACGGCTGCGCGCGACCGCGCAGCAGCGCGAGCACGTCGGGATAGCCCGGCGCGAGGCGCGCATATTCGACGTAGGCCTCGTCGATCACCAGCAGCGTGTTCGGTGCCGCCGCATCGAGCAGGCGCGCGAAGTCACCGGTGTCGAACATGCAGCCGACCGGGTTCGAGGGGTTGGCGATGAAGGCGATCTTCGGGCCGCGCGCGAGCGCCGCGCACCAGGCATCGACGTCGAATTCGAGCGACGGCGTGAGCGCCAGCAGCTCGACCGCGGCGCCCATCATCTTCGGGTAGATCTCGTGCAGGCCGAAGGCCGGGCGCTGCGTGAGCACGCGGTCGCCGGGCGACAGGAAGGCCTGGCACAGCATCTGCAGGATGTCCTCCGAGCCGTTGCCGACCACGATGGCCTCGGGCGCAACATCAAGCCGCGCCGCGAGGGCGGCACGCAGCGCGCTGCAGTTCGCGTCCGGGTAGCTGCCGACCTGCGACGCCAGGCCGACCAGCGCCAGCCCGACCGCCGGGCTCGGGCCGAAGGGGTTCTCGTTGCTCGCGAGCCGTGCGATGTCGGTCACGCCGTAGCGCGCACGCACCGCAGCGGAAGAGAGGCCGGCGTTGTAGACCGGCAGCGGCGGCACTTCGGGCCGCGCGAAGGCATGGAGGGCGGGAGCGTTCATCATCGATCGAAGACCTTGCCGGGATTGAGGAGGTGATGGGGATCGAGCGCCTGCTTGATGGCCCGCATCGCGGCCATCTCGGCCGGCGTGCGGCTGGCGCCCAGCCAGGGCTTCTTGTGCGTGCCGATGCCGTGCTCGGCCGACACGCTGCCGCCGTAGGCGGCGACCTGTTCGTAGACGATGCGCTCGACGCCGGCTTCGTCGCCATCGACGGTGCTGGCATCGGTCGAGATGTGCAGGTTGCTGTCGCCCACATGGCCGAAGAAGAGCGAGATGTTGGCCGGCCAGCGCGCGTCGAGCGCCGCACGGCAGACCTCGGCGAAGCGGCCGATCTCGGCCATCGGCAGGCTCACGTCGAAGTTGATCGGCGGGTGCATGTTCGCCGGCAATTCGGCCGTGGCTTCGCGGATCTTCCACAGCGCACGGGCCTGCGCCTGCGACTGCGCGACGACCGCATCGCGCGCCTGGCCGGCTTCCATCGATTCGCCCAGCAGTTCCTCGAGGGCGGTGCGCAGGCTGTCTTCGTCCGCACCGGTCACGTCGACGAGCGCGGCGAAGGCGTGCGACGCATCGAAGGGCTCGCGCAACGACTGCCATTGCAGCGACGCGGCCACGAAGTCGCGCCACATCAGTTCGAAGGCCGCGACCGCGCCCGGGAAGCGCGCCTGCAGCCGGCCCAGCAATGCGAGCGCATCGTCGAAGCCGGCGAGCGCCACCAGCACCGTCGCCCTGGCGCGCGGCGCCGGATGCAGGCGCAGCACCGCGCGCGTGATCACGCCCAGCGTGCCTTCGGCGCCGATGAAGAACTGCTTGAGGTCGTAGCCGGTGTTGTTCTTCAACATCGGACGCAGCATCGGCAGCAGCGTGCCGTCGGCCAGCACCACCTCGAGGCCCAGCGTCTGCTCGCGCATCATCCCGAACTGCAGCACGCCGTTGCCACCGGCATTGGTCGCGAGGTTGCCGCCGATCTGGCAGGAGCCGCGCGCACCGAGGTCGACGCCGAACTGCAGGCCGTGCGCGGCCGCCGCGTCCTGCACCGCCTGCAGCGTGGCGCCGGCCTGCACGGTGACCGTGGATGCGGCCGTGTCGACGGCTTCGATTGCGTTCATGCGATCGAGCGACAGCGCGATGGCGTCGGCGTTCGGCACGGCCGCACCGGCCAGGCCCGTGAGACCGCCTTGCGGCACGACGGGCACGCGATGTTCGGTGCACACACGCATCACTGCAGCGACCTGCGCGGTGCTGCGCGGCCGCACCAGCGCCAGCGGCTGCACCGGCGCGGCACCGCTCCAGTCGGTCAGATGGCGCGGCGGGATCGCATCGCCGGTCTGCACCGCATCGGCGCCGACGGCCTCCCTCAACGCATCGATGAAGTCGGCGACGTCAGTCACGCGGCGTCTCGACGAAGGCCAGCACCGCCTCGAGCATCTTCCGCACATGCGGCTGCACGCCCGCGGCGACTTCAGGCAGGTAGTCGAAGGGCAGCGCCTCCTGCATGTAGCTCGACTGCGTCATCTCCAGCTGCACCGCATGCACGTTCTGCGCAGGCTGGCCGTGGTGGCGCGTGATGTAGCCGCCGGTGAAGCGGCCGTTGAGCACGCCGGTGTAGCCCGGCGCGTTCTCCGCGATGCCGCGCAGCGTCTGGGCGAGCGCGGGGTCGCAGCTCGTGCCCTTGCCGGTGCCCAGGTTCAGGTCGGGCAGCTTGCCTTCGAAGAAGCGCGGCAGCACCGAGCGGATCGAGTGCGCATCCCACAGTGCCGCAATGCCGTGCCGTGCCTTGATGCGTGCCAGCTCTTCGCTGAGCCTGGCGTGGTACGGGTGCCAGATGGCGTCGCGGCGCGCGGCGATCTCGGCCTCGTCGGGCAGGTCGTCGGCGCCGGCATAGATCGGCGTGTCGTCGAAGGTGTCGACCGGGCACAGGCCGGTCACGCTCTGGCCCGGGTACAGGCTGGCGCCGTCGGGCGAACGGTTGAGGTCGATCACATAGCGCGAGTGCGTCGCGACCAGTACCGAGGCGCCGAGCGCATCGGCGAAGTCATAGAGGCGCTCGAGGTGCCAGTCGGTGTCGGGCACCTGACGCGCCTCGTCGGTGAAGCGCGCGGCCAGCGACGGCGGCACGTGCGTGCCGACGTGCGGCATCGAGATCAGCAAGGGCCGCGTGCCCTGGCGGAAGCGGAACGGTGGTTCGGTGGTGGTGAAGCTCATGGGTTGTCCTCAAGCAATTGGCGGCGTGCGGCGACGAAGCCGGCGGTGGCGCTGTCGTGCAGCGGATGGCGGCCGGCCTGCACGCGCTGGCGGCCCGCGACCCAGACCGACTCGATGGCGTTGGTGCGATGGCTCGCGAAGACATGCGACGAGAGCATGGTGGGCGCGTCGAGCCCCGCGAGCGCGGGGTGCGCCGCATCGAGCATGGTGAAGTCGGCCTGCTGCCCGACCGCGAGGCCGCCCAGCGCACGGCCCGAGGCACGCGCCCCGCCCTGCACGGCCGCCAGCGTCATGGCGGTGGCCACGTTCGGTTGCAAGGCTTCGGATGCGACGTTGCGTCGACGCGTGGCCAGGCGCTGGCTGTATTCGAGCATCAACAATTCTTCCGCGGCGTTGACGCAGATGTGGCTGTCGGAGCCGATGCCCCACACGCCATCCGCCGCGCGCCAGGCTGGCAGGTCGAAGAGGCCGTCGCCGAGGTTGGCCTCGGTGGTCGGGCACAGGCCCGCGACGGCACCGCTCGAGGCCGCGCGGCGGTATTCGTCCGCGTCCATGTGCGTGGCATGCACCAGGCACCAGCGCGCATCGACCGGCGCATGGTCGAGCAGCCATGCGACCGGGCGTTGCCCGCTCCAGTCGATGCAGTCGTCGACCTCCTGCGTCTGTTCGGCGATGTGGATGTGCACGGGCGCGGTGGCGTCGATGGCGTCGAGCCCGGCCAGCGCATCGCGCAGCGCATCGGGCGGCACCGCGCGCAGCGAGTGCGGCGCGAGGCCGAGGCGCGCGCCCTGTGCGTCGCACAAGGGCTTGAGCCCTTCGAGCAAGCGCAGCATCGACGCGGTCGAGCGGATGAAGCGCCGCTGCCCTTCGTTGGGCGGCCTGGCGCCGAAGCCACTGGTCTGGTAGAGCACCGGCAGCAGCGTGAGGCCGATGCCCGCACGCTGCGCGGCACGCATCAGCGCGTGGGCGAGTTCGGCATCGTCGGCGTAGGGCCGGCCGTCGCCTTGGTGGTGCACGTAGTGGAACTCGCACACCGACGTATAGCCCGCTTCGAGCATCTCGACGTAGAGCCCGAGCGCGATGGCTTCGAGCTGCGCCGGGTCGAGCCGCAGCGCGAAGCGGTACATCAGCGTGCGCCAGCTCCAGAAGCTGTCGCTGGCTTCGCCACCGCGGAATTCGGTGAGGCCGGCGATGCCGCGCTGGAAGGCGTGCGAATGCAGGTTGGGGGTGCCGGGGATCAGCGGGCCTTTTGTCGTGGTTGTGGCTTCGGTGTCGGGCTCGACGTGGGTCAGTGCGCCCTGGTCGTTCCACGCGAGACGGACGTTGCGGGCCCAGCCGGTAGGGAGCAGGGCGTGTTCTGCGATGAGGGATGTGGTCATGGGTGTTCTTTAAGGGGGCGTCGATGGACACGCACGTGGTGCATCCCTCTTCCCCTCTCCCTCTGGGAGAGGGCAGGGTGAGGGCATGGGCGATGGTTCGGGCATGCAGTGACTGAGGCTGCTGCCCTCACCCCCGCCCTCTCCCAGAGGGAGAGGGCGCCATACAACCCCAAGCCCTGCCCCCTCTTTCCCCTCTCCCGGAGGGAGAGGACGCAAGACCGAATCACAGCACCACCCTCCCCTGCCGCACCACGCCACGCACCGGCCGTTGCCCGAACCAGTAGGCCAGTTCCGCGGCTTCCTTCAAATCCCACAGCACGAAGTTCGCCGGCATGCCGACAGCGATCGCGCCATGCGTCGCTTGCAGCCCCAATGCACGCGCCGCGTGCACCGTCACGCCGGCCAGCGCCTCGGGCACCGTCAGGCGGAACAGCGTGCAGGCCATGTTCACCATCAGCAGCAGGCTCAGCGCGGGCGAAGTGCCGGGGTTGTGGTCGGTCGACACCGCCATCGGCACGCCGGCGGCGCGCAACGCGTCGATGGGCGGCAGGTGCGTGTCGCGCAGCGTGTAGTAGGCACCGGGCAGCAGCACGGCCACGGTGCCCGCCTGGCGCATGGCCTCGATGCCGTCGGCCGACAGGTGCTCGATGTGGTCGCACGACAGCGCGCCGTAGCGCGCCGCCAGTGCGGCGCCGCCCATGTCCGAAAGTTGCTCGGCATGCAGCTTGACCGGCAGGCCCAGCGCCTTGGCGGCCTGGAAGACCTGCTCGGTTTCGGCGAGCGAAAACGCGATGCGTTCGCAGAACACGTCGACCGCGTCGACCAGCCCTTCGGCTGCCAATGCGGGCAGCATCTCGCGGCACACGAGGTCGATGTACTCGCCGCTGCGGCCCAGGTATTCGGGCGGCAATGCATGCGCGCCAAGGAAGGTGGTGCGCACGGTGACGCCGTAGGCCTCGCCCAGGCGGCGCGCCACGCGCAGTTGCTTCTGCTCATGTTCGAGCGACAGGCCGTAGCCCGACTTGATCTCGATGGCGCAGACGCCATCGGCCAGCAGTTGTTCGAGCCGCAATGCGGCCTGCGCGAAGAGCGTGTCTTCGTCGGCCTCGCGCGTGGCACGCACCGACGCGACGATGCCGCCGCCGGCCTGCGCCACTTCTTCATACGTGGCGCCCGCGAGCCGCATGGCGAATTCATTGGCGCGCTGGCCGCCGTAGACCAGGTGCGTGTGGCAATCGACGAGGCCTGGCGTGACGAGCGCATCACCGCCATCGTGCGGCGCGAGCCCCGCGAATTCGGCGGGCAATGCGCTGCGTGCGCCGACCCAGCGGACCGCGCCCTGCGCCACCACGATCGCGGCTTCTTCGTCTAACGCCAGTGCCACGCCGGGCGCCGCATCGGGCGCGAGGCGCAAACCGGTCCAGAGGCCGTCGGCCGAGGGGAATTCGCTTGCGGGTTTCATCATTTTTCCTTCTTCTTCGTGCGGGTCAGGCCGGCACGATGCGAACCACTGCCAGCCGTGCGTCTTCGCTGTCGCCATCGGGCGCGGCCAGCCAGGCCTGCCGCGCCGCGTCGGCCCAATGCACGCCCTCGCCTTCGCGGCAAGCAACCTCGTCATTCAACCGCCATGCGCCGCGCAAAGCCAGCAGCACGCCGTGCGGTGCCGCCGCGATGGCCGATGCACTGTCGAGCACCTGCACGTCGGCTCGCCACTGGCCGCGACGCGTCATCACGTTGAAGTCGTTCGATGGGCCGCCGAGCAGCGTGCAATCGATGGCTTCGTCGCCACTGAAGGCGAAGGGCTCGTGCGGCACGCCGAGCCGGTGGTCGATGCGCTCGTCGTGCGTGAACAGGCGAACGCCGTCGCCTTCGAGCAGCATGATCTGCCGGTCGATGCCCGCGAACACCGAGAACGGCCCGGCCGCCGCGATGGTCGCGATGCTCACGCGCCAGCCGAAGCTGTCGAGCGCCGCGCCCTGCGGCCAGCTGGCGATTTCCTGCGTGGTGCCACCGCCGTTTTTCCAGGGCATGGCGGGGAGCGAGGTGCGAGAGAAGCGCTGCACACCGTTCATGACCGGGCCTCTTGCGCCTTCCCCTTCCGGGGGAAGGTTGGGATGGGGGCTGCGTCCAACGAGCGCCTTGATCGGGTCGAGGCCGTCGTGCCCCCACCCCAACCCTCCCCCGGGAGGGGAGGGAGAAATACAGGTGCGAATGCACTGCTCATCGCATCAACCCGCCTTGCCGCAGCTTCTGCTCGAAGTGCCGCAGCACCAGCGTCATCGTCCCGGTCAGCACGAAGTACACGACCGCGATGGCCAGGTACACCTCGAGCGAGCGGTACGACACGCTGATGATCTTCTGCCCTTCATGCATCACGTCGTGGATGGTCAAGAGCGACACCAGCGCCGAGTTCTTGATCAGCGCGATGAACTCGTTGCCCAGCGGCGGAATCATGCGCACCACGGCTTGCGGCAGCACGATCTGGCGCATGGCCACGCCGGGCGTCATGCCCAGCGATTGCGCCGCCATGGTCTGGCCCTTGTCGATCGACTGGATCGCGCCGCGCACGATTTCCGACACGTAGGCGCCCGAGTACACACCGAGCCCCAGCACGCCGCACAAAAACGCGGGCAGCAGGATGCCGAAGTGCGGCAGGCCGAAGAACAAAATGAACAGCTGCACCAGCAGCGGCGTGCCGCGAATGACCGCGACGTAGGCGGTGCACACGCCGTAGATCCAGCGCCGCTTCGGGTTCAGCCGGCCGATGCCGACCAAGAGGCCCAGCACGCAGCCCAGTGCGAGCGCGCAGGCGGTGATTTCCACCGTGACCAGCGCGCCGCGCAGCAGGTCGGGCCAGCCCTGCCAGACGGGCGAGAAATCGAGATCCATGTTCAGTCCTTTCGGCGGCCGAGCGCCGGGCCGCCCCAAGCGGGCCGCGCCTCCCCCTCGGGGGGTGGAGTTACACGCGCGCAGCGCGTGAAAAGCCGGGGGGCCGACATCACTTGGCGGTGGCGCTGAACCACTTCTTCTCGATCTGCGCGTAGGTGCCGTCGGCCTTGAGCTTGGCGATGGCGCCGTTCACGGCCTTGGTCAGCTCGGGCGTGTCCTTGCGGATGGCCATGCCGTACTCCTCGGTGGTGATCTGCTCGGGCAGCACCTTCAGGCCGGGACGCGTGCGCACGTACTGGTAGGCGGCGGGCTTGCCGGTGACCGCGGCGTCGGCGCGGCCGATGTCGACGAGGCTGAACATCTCCTGGTTCTTTTCGACTTCCATCAGCTGCACCTGCGGATACTTTTCCTTGGTGAAGGAAACCGACTTGGTGCCCACCTGCACGCTGACCTTCTTGCCGTTGATGTCGGCCGGCGTCTTGATGCTGGTGTTGCCTTCCTTGACCAACACGACCAGGCCGCCCGCGTAGTACGGCACGGTGAAGTCGACGACCTTCTTGCGCTCGTCGGTGATGTAGATGCCCGACACGGCCATGTCGAAGCGCTTGGAAATGAGGCCCGGCACGAGTCCCTTGAAGTCGATGTCGATCCACTCGATCTTGCGGCCCAGCGTCTTGCCGATGGCCTCGACCAGTTCCACGTCGAAGCCGGTGCGCTTGCCGTTCTCCACGAACTCCATGGGCGGGAAGGTGGCGTCGGTGGCAACGCGCAGCGGCTCGCCCTGGGCTTGCGCCAGGCCGGCGAGGCCGAAGAAGGCAAAGCCGGAAAGTGCGGCGGCGACGAGGGTGCGGCGGGTGTTCATGGTCAAAAAGGCTTTCGTGGGTTTGAATGAGAAAGAAAGAAAAAAGCAACGCGGCTACTGCAGGGCGCGCGAGATGCGGGCCGCCGTGACGACGGTCATATGGCGCAATGCAGCTTCCATGCCCTCGACGCGCGTGAGCGGCGCCATGAGCGTGATCGCGCCGCGCAGCCGGCGGCCCGAGGCCAGCACCGGTGCGCTCGCGCCCCAGACGCCGGCATCGATCTCGTCCTGGGTCACGGCATGGCCGGCCTGGCGAATTGCATCGAGTTCGGCGGCGCGCTCGGCGCGGCGTTCCGGGCTTTCATGCAGGCCGTCGAGCAGGGCATCGCGCTGGTCGAGCGGCATGTGGGCCAGCAGGCACTTGGCGCTGGCGCCGTCGCTGGCCGGCACGCTGCGGCCCCGGTCGAACGAGCAACGCAGCGAATGCTCGCTGTCGATCATCTCCAGGCAGACCACGCGGTCGTTCACCGCCGTGACCAGCGCCACGCTCTCGCGGCTCTGCTGCACCAGCGCGCGCATGTCGGCGCGGGCCGCCATGACGAGGTCGGAGTTGCCGTCGAAGCCGCTGGCGAGCTGCACGCTCACCGGGCCCGGCGAATAGCGCCCTTCCGACTCCATCACGAAGCCCCAGCGCCTCAGCGTGGCGATCTGCCGGTACAGCGTGCTCTGCGACAGGCCGGTGGCCTGCATCAGCTCGGCGGCCGTCATCGCCACCTTGCTTTGCGCCAACACCGACAGCACGCGCAGGGCGCGGTCGTTGTGGGCGGGGGCATCGGTCGGAGGCGTCATCGAAGCTGGATGTCGAAAGTGGGAACCGGCGTGCAGTATCTGGCCCGCCGTTCCCACTACCAAGTTCTGATTCCCATTCGATGGGAATCGATCGGCTTTTTCTTTCTGCCTTCGCCGGGCGGCAAGCCCGGCGTTCAACGCACCATCGGCAGCTTGAGGCCCTGCTTCTTCGCCGTGGCGATCGCGATGTCGTAGCCCGCGTCCGCATGGCGCATCACGCCGCTGGCCGGGTCGTTCCACAGCACGTTGCCGATGCGCTTGGCTGCCGCGTCGGTGCCGTCGCACACGATCACCATGCCCGCGTGCTGCGAGTAGCCCATGCCGACGCCGCCGCCGTGGTGCAGGCTGACCCAGGTCGCGCCGCCCGCGGTGTTGAGCAGCGCGTTGAGCAGCGGCCAGTCGCTGACCGCATCGGTGCCGTCCTTCATCGCCTCGGTCTCGCGGTTCGGGCTCGCGACCGAGCCGGTGTCGAGGTGGTCGCGGCCGATCACGATCGGTGCCTTGAGTTCGCCGTTCTTGACCATCTCGTTGAAGGCCAGGCCCGCGAGGTGGCGTTCGCCCAGGCCCAGCCAGCAGATGCGCGCGGGCAGGCCCTGGAAGGCGATGCGCTCGCGCGCCATGTCGAGCCAGCGGTGCGTGTGCTTGTTGTCGGGGAAGAGTTCCTTGATCTTGGCGTCGGTCTTGTAGATGTCCTCGGGGTCGCCCGAAAGCGCGACCCAGCGGAACGGGCCCTTGCCTTCGCAGAACAGCGGCCGGATGTACGCGGGCACGAAACCGGGGAAGTCGAAGGCGTTGGTCACGCCTTCGTCGAACGCGACCTGGCGGATGTTGTTGCCGTAGTCGACCGTGGGCACGCCCATGGCCTGGAAGTCGAGCATGGCCTGCACGTGCACCACGCAGGACTTGGCGGCGGCGGCGGTGAGGGCCGCGTGCTGCGACGCGTCCTTCATCGCGGCCTGCCACTGCGGCACGCTCCAGCCCGCGGGCAGGTAGCCGTGGATCAGGTCGTGCGCCGAGGTCTGGTCGGTCACGAGGTCGGGCTTGATGGCGGTGCCGGCCTTGGCGCGGCGCGCGAGCTCGGGCACGATCTCGGCCGCATTGCCCAGCAGCGCGATGGACACGGCCTCCTTCTTCGCGGTGTGGTGCGCGATCAGCGCCAGCGCATCGTCGAGGTCCTTGGCCTGCTTGTCGACATAGCGCGTGCGCAGGCGGAAGTCGATGCTCGACTGCTGGCATTCGATGGCCAGCACGCAGGCACCGGCCAGCACGCCGGCCAGGGGTTGCGCGCCGCCCATGCCGCCCAGGCCGGCGGTGAGGATCCACTTGCCCGACAGATCGTTGCCGTAATGTTGGCGGCCGGCTTCGACGAAGGTCTCGAAGGTGCCCTGCACGATGCCCTGCGCGCCGATGTAGATCCAGCTGCCGGCCGTCATCTGGCCGTACATGAACAGGCCCGCGCGATCGAGCTCGTTGAACTTCTCCCAGTTCGCCCACTTGGGCACGAGGTTCGAGTTGGCGATCAGCACGCGCGGCGCGTTGGCGTGGGTCTTGAACACGCCGACCGGCTTGCCCGATTGCACGAGCAACGACTCGTCGTCCTCGAGCTCCTTGAGCGACGCGAGGATCTGGTCGTAGCACTCCCAGTTGCGTGCGGCACGGCCGATGCCGCCGTACACCACCAGGTCTTGCGGGCGCTCGGCGACTTCGGCGTCGAGGTTGTTCTGCAGCATGCGGAACGGCGCTTCGGTGAGCCAGCTCTTGCAGGTCAGCGTGCTGCCGCGCGGCGCGCGGATCACGCGGGTCGGGTCGTGGCGCGGGTCGGCGGTGAGTTTTTCAGGTGCGTTCATGGATCGGTTCTCCTCAACTACTACTGGGCGATGGCGTGGGACGAATGGCTAGGCAGGCAGCCCAGCAAGGCGGACGGCAGATCGGCGGCCAGCGCCCACTGGCGCATCGCCTCGATGTCGGGTGCGAGGTAGCGGTCGCGCTCCAGGAAGGCGACCTGGGTGCGGATCCGGGCGAATTCGGCTTCGACGAGCGCAGAACTCTTCAAGCCTCGTTTCAGCTCGATGCCCTGGGCGGCACACATCGCTTCGATGCCGACCACCACGGCCGTGTTGTCGACCATGTCGCCGAGCCGGCGCGCCGCGAAGGTCGCCATCGACACATGGTCTTCCTGGTTGGCCGAGGTCGGCAGGCTGTCGACGCTGGCCGGGTGCGCGAGCGACTTGTTCTCGGACGCGAGCGCCGCGGCCGTGACCTGCGCGATCATGAAGCCCGAATTGAGGCCGCCGTCGTGCACCAGGAAGGGCGGCAGGCCCGACAGGCCGGTGTCGAGCAACAGCGCGATGCGGCGCTCGCTGATCGCGCCGATCTCGCTCACCGCCAGCGCGATGATGTCGGCCGCGAAGGCCACGGGCTCGGCATGGAAGTTGCCGCCCGAGATGACTTCGCCGGTGTCGACGAAGACCAGCGGGTTGTCCGAGGCGGCGTTGGCCTCGATCACCAGCACGCGCGCCGCATGCGCGAGGTTGTCGAGGCAGGCGCCCATGACCTGCGGGATGCAGCGGATCGAGTACGGGTCCTGCACGCGGCCGCAGTCGGCGTGCGAGGGCACGATGTCGCTGCCGTCGAGCAGTTCGCGCACGGCCGCGGCCACCGCGATCTGGCCGGGCTGGCCGCGTGCCGCATGGATGCGCGCATCGAAGGGCTTGATCGAGCCCTGGATGGCTTCGAGCGACAGCGCACCCGACATCAGCGCCGACGCGAACACGTTCTCGGCGCCGAACAGGCCCGCCAGCGCCAGGCCGGTCGACACCTGTGTGCCGTTGAGCAGCGCCAGACCTTCCTTGGGGCCGAGCACGAAGGGTTCGAGGCCGATCTCGCGCATCGCCTCGGCACCGCTGACCACGCGGCCGTCGGCCGTGGTGGCCTGGCCTTCGCCGATCAGCACGCAGGCCAGGTGCGCCAGCGGCGCGAGGTCGCCCGAGGCACCGACCGAGCCCTTGGCGGGGATGCGCGGCATGACGCCGGCGTTGAACAGCGCCAGCAGCGCATCGACCAGTTCGGGTCGCACGCCCGAGTGGCCGCGCGCCAGGCTCACGGCCTTGGTCGCCAGCACCAGCCGCACCACCGGCGCGGCCAGCGGCTCACCCGTGCCCACACTGTGCGAGAGCACCAGGTTGCGCTGCAGCTCGGCCAGATGGTCGTTGCCGATGCGCGTGCTCGCGAGCTTGCCGAAGCCCGTGTTGATGCCGTAGACCACCTGGTCGTTGTCGACGATGTGCTGCACGGCGGCCTGCGCGGCGCGCATGCCGGCGGTGGTCGACGGGTCGAGCGACAAGGTGACGCCGCCCGCATGGATGGCGCGCAGCAGTGGCAGATCGACAGCCGCCGGCGTGAGCACTCGGGCGATCGGAGAAGCGATGGAAAGACCGGTCATGTTACTTGTCTATACAGGTGGTTCGGCGCGTGAGCGGGCGGATGGTGGACAGCGAAAAACGGTGCGGCCTCAGCCGAAGCTGGGGTTGCCGTCGGCGCGGAAGCGGCTGCCGAGTCGGTAGCGGGAAGCAGGGTGCAGGCAGCGCACCCAGGTGACGGGCGTGGTGCGCGTCCAGGTGCGACGTGTCAGCAGCAGGCAGGGTTCGGTGACGGCCATCGCGAGCCGCTCGGCCTGCTCGGCGCTGGGCAGCACCGCGTCGACCAGATGCTCGATCTGGTCGAAGGGCACGTTGCGCACCAGGTACTCGCTGGGCGGCATGAGCTCGAAATCCTGGGCCAGATAGTCGGGCACGACGAGCGGATTCACGTAGCGCTCCTCGAGCTGCACGGGCGTGTCGTTCTCGCGGTGCAGGCACACGCTGTGGAACACCGATGCGCCGGACTGCAGGCCCAGCCACACGGCCACGTCGGGCGCGGCGGCGATGCGCTCGACGGCCAGCATCTCGCAGCGGTAGTCGTGGCCGCGCTGGCGGATCTCGCTGGCGATGTTGGCGATCTGCAGCAGCGTCGACTGCGGCTTGTCCTCGGCCACGAAGCTGCCGACGCCGGCCAGGCGGGTGATGCGGCCCTGCGCGACCAGCTCGCGCAGCGCGCGGTTGACCGTCATGCGCGCGACGCCGAACTGCGCGACCAGCTCGTGCTCGGACGGCAGCCGATGGCCTGCCGGCCAGGTGCCGTCCTGGATCTTGCGAGAGATGAATTCCTTCACCTGCTCGTAGAGCGCAAGGGCCGGCAGATCGCGTTTCATGGCCGTGGCTTCTCTCTTTCTTTTCAGTGCTCGGCCGAGGCCATGGACTCGGCGCGGATCTCTTCGGTGAGCTGCGCCTTGATCGCCATGAACTCGGGCGAGGTCTTGATCGTGTAGTGGCGCGGGTGCGGGAAGTCGACCGCGATCTCGGTCTTGATGCGGCCCGGCCGCGCGCTGAACACGGCCACGCGGTTGGCCATGAAGATGGCCTCGTCGATGTCGTGTGTGACGAACAGCACGGTCTTCTGCGCCGATTCCCAGATGCCGAGCAGCAGCTCCTGCATCAGCACGCGGGTCTGGTTGTCGAGCGCGCCGAAAGGCTCGTCGAGCAGCAGCATCTTGGGGTCGTTGGCCAGCGCGCGCGCGATGGCCGTGCGCTGCTGCATGCCGCCCGAGAGCTGCTTGGGAAAATGGTTCTCGAAGCCGCGCAGGCCGACCTTGGCGATGAAGAAGTCGCTGCGCTCCTTCTGCTGCGCTTCGCTCATGCCGCGCTCCCGCAGCCCGAAGCGGATGTTCTGCGCGATGGTCAGCCAGGGGAACAGCGTGTAGCTCTGGAACACCACGCCGCGGTCGGCGCCCGGGCCTTCGATGCGCTCGCCGTCGAGCAGCACCTGGCCGGTGGTCGGGAAGTCGAGGCCGGCGACGATGCGCAGCAGCGTCGACTTGCCGCAGCCCGATGGGCCGAGGATGGTGACGAAGTCGTTTTCCTTGACCTCGAAATCGATGGGCTGCAGTGCCTGCGTGCGCTGGCCCTTGGTGCCCTCGAAGACGCGGGACACACCCTGGATGGAAAGCTGGTTGCGCGACATCAGATCGTGCTCCATGCAAAGAGCTTGCGGTTGAGGGCCTTGAACGCGAAGTCCGAGACGAGGCCGATGATGCCGATCACGATGATCCCGAAGATGATCTGCCCGGTGTTGAGCAGCGCCTGGCTGTCGGTGATCATGTGGCCGATGCCCGAGGACGAGCCGATGAGCTCGGCCACGATGACGTAGGTCCAGGCCCAGCCGAGCACCAGGCGCAGCGTCTCGGCGATGCCCGGGGCGGCGCCCGGGATCAGCACGCGCCTGACGATGCCGCGGCTGTCGGCGCCCAGCGTGTACGCGGCCTCGACCAGGTCCTTGCGTGCCCCGCCCACGATGACAGCGACCATCAGGATGATCTGGAACACCGAGCCGATGAAGATGACGAGCAGCTTCTGCGTCTCGCCGATGCCGGCCCAGAGGATGAGCAGCGGAATGAAGGCCGACGCCGGCAGGTAGCGGCAGAAGGACACGAAGGGCTCGAGGAAGGCCTCGACCGGCTTGTAGGCGCCCATCGCGATGCCCAGCGGCACGGCCACGACCGTGGCCAGCACGAAGCCGCCCAGCACGCGCCACACCGTCATGCCGATGTCGTGGATGAAGTTGTACTCGGTGAACAGCAGCCAGGCTTCCTTCACCATCGTGACCGGGCTGGCCAGGAAGGTCGGCGACACGAAGCCGCCCAGGGTGAAGAAGGCCCAGACCGCGACGAACAGCACGAAGAAGCCGACGCCGAGCAGCCAGCGGGCGCGGGCGCTCACCGGCTCCAGCGGCGCGATGCGCCGGCGCCGCACGGGCGCGGGCGTTGCCGCCGGGATCGAAGGAGGGGGCACGGGCATCGGTGCCGTTCGCGTGTTCGCCATTGTCTGTCTTGCTTGCTGCTTACTTGATGAACGACGCGTCGAAGGTGACGGCCAGGTCTTCCGGCGCCTTGCGGATCACGCCGGCTTCCAGCAGGATCTTCTCGGCGTCCTTCATGAAGGCCGTGAGCTCACCGGCGAAGAACTTCTGGTTGGCCGCCTTGTCCTGCCAACGCAGGTAGGCCGCCGACTTGGCGAACTGCTCGCCGGTCTGCTTGACCGCCGAGCCCATCAGCTCGTTGGATTTGGCCGGGTCGGCCTTGATCATCTCGAGCGCCTCGAAGTACGAGTTGGTCAGCGCCTGAGCGGCCTTGGCATTGGCCTTGAGCCAGGTCGGCGCGCAGCCGACCGTGTCCATCACCATCGGGTAGTCGAGCGTGGTCGCGAGGATCTTGCCGGCGGCCGGATTGCTGCGCACGGTCGACAGGTAGGGCTCGTAGGTCATGGCGGCATCGTTCTGCCCGGCGACGAAGGCCTGCGCGGCGGCTTGCGGCGACAGCGTGGTGGTCTTCACGTCCTTGAGCGTCATGCCGTTCTTGCTGAGCATCCAGGCCAGGCCGAAGTAAGGCGCGGTGCCCGGTGCATCGACGCCGATGGTCTTGCCCTTGAGGTCGGCGAAGTTCTTGATGTCGCCGCGCACCGCGATGCCGTCGGCGCCGTAGGACTTGTCCATCTGGAAGATCTGGACGATGGGCACGCCGTTGGCGTTCCATGCGACGTGGGTCTCGATGGTGGTGGCCGCGCACTGTATCGCGCCCGATGCCAGCGCCAGGTGACGGTCCTTCTGCGGGATCATCTTGAGTTCGACGTCCAGGCCGTTCTTCTTGAAGATGCCCGCCTTGTCTGCCAGCGACAGCGGCGCGAAGCCGGTCCAGCCGGACATGCCGAGCACGATCTTGGTGTCCTGCGCGGAAGCGGTGGTGGCAATGCCCGCTGCGCACAGGCCGGCTGCGAGCAGCGAGGTGACTTTGACGACCATCTTGACCATGGGTACTCCTGGATTCCGTTCGTGATGAAAAGCGAGCCGTTCGACGCGTCGGGGGCTGGCGCCCGCGTCGGTGAGAACGGATTGTGGCCATGCGCCCCAACTTGTCTATACAGGGTTACCCCAGCGCTCGATCTCGGTGCATTGTCTCAGTGGAAATGCACCAGATTGCTGTCTAGACAGGTTGGCATCGCGTGACCACTGGTCTATTGCAAAGCGCGTGCCAGCCATGGCACGGACCGATCGGGGACAATGGCCCCGTGTCCCTCGCCACCCTCCCCCCTTCCACCGAAAACCAGGGCAGCGCCGCGCCCGCGGACATCCTTCACGAGGTGTTCGGCTACACCCAGTTCCGGGGTGCCCAGCAGGCCATCGTCGACCATGTCGTCGTCGGCGGCGATGCGCTGGTGCTGATGCCCACAGGCGGCGGCAAGTCGCTGTGCTACCAGATCCCGGCCATCGCGCGGCAGCGCGCGGGGCACGGCGTGTCGGTGGTGGTGTCGCCGCTGATCGCGCTGATGCACGACCAGGTCGGCGCGCTGCACGAGGCCGGCGTGAACGCCGCCTTCCTCAATTCCACGCTCGACTGGGAACAGACGCAGGACGTCGAGCGCCGCATGCTGCGCGGCGAGATCACGCTGCTCTATGCCGCGCCCGAACGGCTCAACACGCCGCGCTTCCTGTCGCAGCTCGACTCGCTGCACGAGCGCGGCAAGCTCAGCCTGTTCGCCATCGACGAGGCGCATTGCGTGAGCCAGTGGGGCCACGACTTCCGCCCCGAGTACCGCTCGCTCACCGTGCTGCACGAGCGCTATGCGGGCGTGCCGCGCATCGCGCTCACGGCCACGGCCGACGACCTGACGCGCGCCGACATCGTCGAGCGGCTGCAGCTGGAGGAAGCGCAGCAGTTCGTCTCGAGCTTCGACCGGCCGAACATCCGCTACACCATCGTCGAGAAGAAGGACGCCACCACGCAGCTGCTGCGCTTCATCCAGCGCGAGCACGAAGGCGATGCGGGCGTGGTCTATTGCCAGTCGCGCAAGCGCGTCGAAGACGTGGCCGTCGCGCTGCAGGACGCGGGCATCAACGCCCTGCCCTATCACGCGGGCCTCGATTCGGCGGTGCGCCAGAAGCACCAGGACCGCTTCCTGCGCGAGGAAGGCATCGTGATGGTCGCGACCATCGCTTTCGGCATGGGCATCGACAAGCCCGACGTGCGCTTCGTCGGCCACCTCGACATGCCCAAGAACATCGAGGGCTACTACCAGGAGACCGGCCGCGCCGGCCGCGACGGCGCGCCGGCCGATGCCTGGATGACCTACGGCCTGCAGGACGTGGTGAACCAGCGCCGCATGATCGACGAGAGCCCGGCCGGCGAGGAGTTCAAGCAGGTCATGCGCGGCAAGCTCGACGCGCTGCTGTCGCTGGCCGAGGCGAGCGACTGCCGGCGCGTGCGGCTCTTGGGCTATTTCGGCGAGCAGAGCACGCCCTGCGGCAACTGCGACAACTGCATCACGCCGCCGCAGGTCTGGGACGGCACCGACGCGGCGCGCAAGCTGTTGTCGACCATCTACCGCGTGAACCAGCACAGCGGCATCAGCTTCGGCGCCGGCCACATCATGGACATCCTGCGCGGCAAGCCGACCGAGAAGGTCAAGCAGTTCGGGCACGAGGGCATCAGCACCTTCGGCCTGGGCGCGGAGTTCAGCGAAGTGCAGTTGCGCGGCGTGCTGCGGCAGCTGATCGCGACCGGCGCGCTGGCCGTGAATTCGGAAGCCTTCAACACGCTGCAGCTGACCGACGGCTCGCGCGCGGTGCTCAAGGGCGAGCAGGTGGTGAGCCTGCGCGAGTCGGTGTCGACGCCGGCCGAACGCAAGCCGCGGCGCGAGAAGACGGCGCGCGGCGCGCCCTCGCCCGCCGCCGCCACGCTGGACGAGGCCGGCCAGCAGCGCTTCGCAGCGCTCAAGGCCTGGCGCGCCGAGGTGGCACGCGAGCACAACCTGCCGGCCTACGTGATCTTCCACGACGCCACGCTGGCCGCCATTGCAGAACGCGCCCCCGCCACGCTGGAAGACCTGCAGGGCATCAGCGGCATCGGCACCAAGAAGCTCGAGGCCTACGGAGCGGATGTGCTGCGGGTGTGCAGCGCGTTCTGAGCCGCCAGGTGAATCTTCACACCTCGTCCACAAAAAAGCCCGGCCAGACCTGAGGCCTGCCGGGCTTTGAAGACGCCGACGGCGCACCGGGCGCCGTGGAAGCGTCGCCTTGAACTTACCAGGAGAACATGCCGCCGACGCCAGCCGCGGCACGGCCGTCGGTGCCGGTGCCGAGGTTGAGCTTGATCTGCAGCGATTCGGAAATGCGCGCCGCCATGCCCACCGCGACGGCAGAGCGGCCGTCGTAGGTGCCCACGCCCACGCCCATGCCGAAGTTCTTGCCGGCCTCGAGCGCCGGCATCGATGAAGCCGCCACGGCGATCGCGACGCCGGTGCCGGAGACCTTGCGGTTGTCGCTGAGCTGCTGTTGAACCTGTGCGTTGGTGCGCGCCTGCGCCGCATTGGCATTGCCCTGCGCGTTGTTGAAGGCCGCCTGGTTGGCGTTCACCACGCTCTGGTTGCTGTTGATCACGGCCTGCTTGTTGTTCACCACCGTCTGATCGCTCACCACCTGGTTGAGCTGGTTCACGTTGGCCGCATCGGTGCCGGCCACGCCGGCCGCCACGCCGCTGATGGTCTTGTTGTTGTTGTTGATGCCCTGCGTCGAGGTGATACCGCTCACGCTCAGATTGCCGCCCACGGTGGCTGCGCCGGTGGTCGACAGCGTGGTCGTCGCGATGTTGCCTGTGTTGGTGATGCCGCTGGTGGTGGTGGCCCCTGTCACGCTCAGGTTGCCACCGACGGTCGCCGCGCCCGTGGTGGTGAGCGTGTCGGTCTTGAAGTTACCCGTGTTGGTCACGCCATTGGTGGTGGTGGCACCGGCCACGTTCAGGTTGCCGCCCACGCTGGCCGCACCGGTGGTGGTGAGCGTGTCGGTCTTGATGTCGCCCGTGTTGGTGATGCCGTTGGTGGTGCTCGCGCCCGCCACGCTCAGGTTGCCGCCCACGGTGGCGGCGCCGTTGGTCTTGAGCGTGTCGGTCGTGAGGTTGCCCGTGTTCGTGACACCGTTGGTGGTGGTGGTACCGGCCACGCTCAGGTTGCCGCCGACCGTGGCCGTACCCGTGGTCGTGAGCGTGTCGGTCTTGATGTCACCGGTGTTGGTGATGCCGCTGGTGGTGGTGGTGCCACGCACGGTCAGGTTGTCGGTGAGCGTGGTGTTGCCCAGGATCGTGTTGGTGCCCGTGGCGCCATGGCTCTGGATGCCGGTGGTCAGCGCATTCGGGGAAGCGCCGGAGAAGATGCCGGTGCTGGTGGTGCTCGTGCCGCTGGCTGCGTCGTAGTCGGAGGCCGTTCCGCTGATCAGGGCGCCCGTTGACTTGTCGAACGTGCCGGTGCTGGTCCCTGCGTCACCCGCAAAGGCGCCCGTGAGAATGGGGGCCGCCGCGTTGACGTGATACAGCGCCGCTGTATCGGGAGTCGCGACGACCGCCGACGCCCCACTTTGCAACGAGACCACCGTCGGCGTCTGGTTGATCTGCGTGACATTGCCGGCGCTGTCTCCGACGGTCGAAGTGAAGGTCGTCGCTGTCTGCTGGATGCCCGACACGTTCCCCGCGGTGTCAGTCACTCCGAAAATGGTGCTCGTCGTTGTCTGCTTGAGTGCCGACCCATTGCCGGCCGCGTCGCGGACCGCAGTGTTGGAACTCGTCGCCGTCTGGTTGATCGTCGACAAATTGCCGGTGCCATCGCTGACCTGAGATGTGGAATTCGTCGCCGTCTGGTTGAGCGACGCCAGGTTTCCGTTGCCGTCGTTCGTCTTGACGAGGTTACCCGTCGCCGTCTGACTGAGCGTCGTCCGATTCCCGTTGTTATCTTTCACCGCAGCGGTATTACCCGTCGCCACCTGGCCGATCCCCGACACATTGCCGGTGCCGTCGCTGACCTGAGATGTGGAATTCGTCGCCGTCTGACTGAGCGAGGCACGATTTCCGTTGCTGTCCTGAACCCCGATTGAGCTATTTGTCGCCGTCTGGTTGAGCATCGCCAGGTTTCCGTTGTTGTCGTTCACCGCGGCGGTGTTACCCGTTGCCGTTTGGTTGATCGCTGACGCATTGCCGGTGCCGTCGCTGACCTGTGCTTTGGAGCTCGTCGCCGACTGGTTGAGCGACGTCTGGTTTCCGCTACCGTCGTTCACCCTGACGTCATTGCCCGTCGCCGTCTGGTTGATCCCCGCCTGGTTTCCGCTACCGTCTTTCACCGCGACAGTGTTGGCCGTCGCCATCTGGTTGATCGCCGCCGCATTGCCGGTGCCGTCGCTGACCTGTGCTTTGGAGCTCGTCGCCGACTGGTTGAGTGACGTCTGGTTTCCGCTACCGTCAGCCGCCCTGACAAGGTTGCCCGTCGCCGTCTGGCTGAGCGCCGTATTGTTTCCATTGCCGTCATTCACCCCGACGGAAGCAGTCGAACTCGTCTGTTGGATGGTCGACATGTTGCCAGTGCTGTCAAAGACCCGAGAGTTGGCCGTGGTCGTCGTCGTTGTGGACTGCGCCCCATGGCCCACACCGTCATCGACAGTGATGTCGATCCGTTGCGGAAGGGGAGTAGCAACGGGGGTCGTGCTGGTGCCCCCCGCTTGCACCTCCGTGAATTGCTGTTCGGCTTGGACGTGCACGCTGGTGATCACTGCTTGGGCCGAGGCGTTGAAGGTGCAGACGGCCAATGCGGCGGCCAGCACCGTGAGGCGAAAGTGAGTTTTCATTGCAATCCCTGAATGTTTTTTTAAAACGGCGACCCCGCACCCTGCGTTGCCGCACCGGGAGGGATCGTAGGGAGCTTCGTCAGACTAAAGGTTGGCGACAGGCGGCCACGGGCCCGCAATTCATGAACTAATTCACCAATTGCAGGCCCGCCAAATCGTCAATGAATTGATTTGTGCGCCAATTGCGCTAGACGTTTACAAATCTATGCGTCGCGCGCAGCCTTATGGCGCGTCGGCGGACTCCACGATCCGATTGGAGCGCAGCACATTGCGATCGAGATAGGGCATGCCGTTCGCCTCGGGCAACGGTGCCGCCACGGCGCTGCGTCGGGCCGCGGAGGCCACGGCCGGTACCGGGCAGACACCGCTGGCGCGGTAGCTCAATGCCGCTGCGAAACGGGCCTCGGCCGGGTCGCCCAGTGCGTGCTCGAAGTCGTCGGACACGGTGCAGGTCGGCGCCATGCCGTCGCCGTAGTCGCCGAAGCCCTTGGCATTGACACCCTGGAACTGGATTGCGAAGTAGGTGGTGCCGCAGTTGTCCTGCGGATAGAAGCCATAGGGCTTGCCGCAGGTGGCGGCGCCGATCAGATCGACCGTGACGCCGATGCCGCGCAGGCCGTTGACCACCGACTCGCTGGCCGAGCAGGTGTCGGGCCCGGCCAGCACCGAGACGCGGGTGAGCCCGAGGCGCGGCAGCGGCTGGCCGGCCGTGACCGAGTAGCCGCGCGTGGTCGTCGGGAACAGCACCGCCGATCCCGTGGCCGACACGCCGAAAGGATTCTTGCGGTTGAACTGCAGCTTTTCGAACACCGCGCCCTGGGTGGCCTGAGGCGACGCGATCATGCTGGCCACTTCGCTGGCGACGCCCAGCAGCCCGCCGCCGTTGTAGCGCATGTCGAGCACCAGGTTGTTCACGCCGGCCGCGCTCAATTGCCCCATCGCCGTCACCAGCTGGGACTCCGCCTTGCGCACATGGTCGTTGAACTGCAGGTAGCCGACGCGTCCGCCGGGCGTGTCGATGGTGCGCACGTTCTGCACCGGCGAACGCTCGATGCTGGCGGACACCAGGTTGACGGTGCGCACGCTGCCGTCGGTGGCGCGCAGCTTGAACAGGTGCGCGCGGCCGTTGGCCGGCGGCGACAGCGCAGTGTTGAGTTGGTCGACCTCGGCCTGGCTCCGGGCGTTGACGGCATCGACCCCGTCGACGGCCAGCAGGCTGTCGCCGCGCACGATGCCGGCCAGCGCCGCGGGCGAACCGGGCTCCGTGTAGGCCACGCGGATGTTGCGCGGCACCGAGCGTTCCAGGTAGGCGAACTCGACGCCGTAGCCGGATTCGGTGCTCTGCTGTACGTCGCCGTAGGCGGCCGTGGGATAGCTGAAATGGAAGCGATCCTTGGCGCGGCCGGACGCGGTGAGCGCCGGTGTCTTGAGCACGTCGAAATAGCCGACGGGCGTGGCGTAGCTGGCGGCCTGGAGGTTCGTCGGCACTTCGTCGTACCAGAGGTAGGTCTGGTCGATCCAGCTGCGCACCCAGTTCTTCTCGTCGGCCAGCGTGCCGGCGCGGTCGGTGAACGCCACGCCGGTGCTCGGGTCGATGCCGGTACGCGGCGCGGCGCACAGGCCGACGGTGCTGGCCGCGCCCTGTGCACCTGGCGGCGAGGTCGCGCCGGTCGATGCCCCATCCCCGCTCCCTCCTCCGCCACCACCACCGCCGCAGCCGGCGATCGACAGCGCGGCGGCCAGCGCCACGCCCTGCAGGACGGTGCGCGCGGCGCCGTCGGGCTTGTTGCCTTGTTGTGTCATGACTCCCTTTTCTCTTTTCATTGGATGACGGCGCGTCGATGCGCGCCTGCTTGCTGTCGTCGCCTCTGCGCGAAGACTATTGCACGAAGCCCATGCCGCGCGATTCGCGCACTTCGGGCTTGATGCGGTGCTCGGCTTCGAGCTGGTCGAGGAATTCGGCCGCCGAGAACTCGGCCGCGAGGATATCCGTTTGCCGCTTCACGGCCGCGAAGTCGCCCGGACACAGCTGCGCCAGGCGCGCGAGCCGCTGCCGAAGCGCCGCATCCAGCAGCGAGGCATCGCCGGCCAGCGCCTCGGCCACGAACATGCGCTCGCGCTGCGGCGCGGTCAGCGGCATGAACTTGATCTTGAAGGTGAAGCGGCGCAGCGCAGCCTGGTCGAGCCGGTCGAGCAGGTTGGTGGTGCAGACGAAGATGCCGCCGAAGCGCTCCATGCCCTGCAGCATCTCGTTGACCTCGGTCACCTCGTAGGTGCGCTGGGCGCCGCGCCGATCCTGCAGGAAGGAGTCGGCCTCGTCCAGCAGCAGCACGGCCTTCTCGGCCTCGGCTTCCCTGAACATGGCGGCCATGTTCTGCTCGGTCTCGCCGACGTACTTGCTCATCAGGTCGCTGGCCTGCTTGACGATCAGCGGCCGGCCGATGGCCTGCGCAATGTGCTCGGCCAGCGCGGTCTTGCCGGTGCCGGGGGCGCCGTAGAAGCACAGCGTGCCGTGGCCGCGCACGCGCAGCGCCTCGACGATGCGCGGGATCTCGAAGCGGGTCTCGACGTTGAGCATGCCCAGGTCATAGGTGGTCACGCTGCGGCGCGCGCCGGGGGATTTGTCGACCGTGCCGAGCGCCAGGTCGGCGTTCCGGAGCTGGCGTTCGATCAGACCCTCGACCGAGGCATCGTCGGTTCGCGCCAACTGCGCGAAGCGCACCGCGGTGCGGATCTGCGCGGGCGTCAGGCCCTTGCGTTCGGCCAGCTTGGCGGTGAAGGCGTCCGACACCGTCACGCCCTCGAGCGTCTTGCGCACCAGCTGCTCGCGTGCGCCCGGTGGCGGCGATTTGAGCTCGAGGTGGTAGGCGAAGCGGCGCCGGAAGGCCGGATCGATCTGCTCGATGCGGTTGGTGATCCACAGCGTGGGCACGGCATTCGATTCGAGGATCTGGTTGACCCAGGCCTTGCCGCTCACGCTGCCGCTGGTGGGCGCCGGAATCTGCTCGGCGCGCGCCATGAACTGCGCGGCCTCGGTGCTGATCGGCGGGAACACGTCCTCGACCTCGTCGAACAGCAGCGCCGCCTGGGCGCTGCCCTTGAGGAAGACCTGGGCGATCTGCAGCGAGCGGTAGCGGTCGCGGCCCGAGAGCGAATTGCCGTCGCGGTCGGCGTACTCGACCTCGAACAGGTCGAGGCCCGCGGCCTGCGCCACCACCTTGGCCAGCTCGGTCTTGCCGGTGCCGGGCGGCCCGTAGAGCAGCACGTTGACGCCCGGCTCCTTGCGCGACACCGCGGCGCGCAGCAGCGTGACCAGCATCCGCGCGTCTTCGGCCGCGAAGGAGAAGTCGTCGATCGTGAGCCCGCTCTTGGCCGACGGGCGCGTGAACACCGCCATCAGCTCGCTGTGGTCGCGGTACTCGCGCATCAGCACCGGCGGCAGCTTCTCGCTGACCTTCATCAGGTCGGCCAGGTCGGTGATGTTGTGTTCGGAGATCAGGTTCTCGACCAGCCCGATGCGCTCCAGCCGCGAACCGGCGCGCAGCGCCTCGCCCACGTCGCTGGCGCTCACGCCCGCCACCTCGGCGATCGCGGCATAGGCCTCGGGCGCGTTGTTGACCTTGAACTCGACCAGCAGCGAGCGCAGGTCGCGCTGGTAGCGCGCCAGCGTGCCGTAGAGCAGCAGCGCGCGCTCGGCCTTGTTGAGCTGCAGCAGGCCGGCCAGGGACTCGATGTTCTTCTCGACCAGCGTCGACTGCTTGCGCAGCGCATGGGTGAGCCAGTCGCGCGTGACCGACAGCACGGTGAGCAGGTCCTTGGGCTGGTCCTTGACGTACTCGTCGAGGTAGAAGAACAGCGTGCCCTCTTCATAAGGGCCGCGCCAGACGCCGTGGCGCTCCAGCAGCGTGCGGCCGTCGAAGGCCTCGACGCCCTTCCAGACCTCGTTGCCGGCGCAGCGGCGGCCGAGGAATTCGCGCAGGCGCTGCAGCACCGGGGCGGGCCACACCAGGTGGCGGCCGGTCAGGGAGAGCAGGCCGTTGAGGTCGCGGCGCACGTTGAAGCGCGGGCCCTGCTTGGCCGCGAGCGTGAGCACGAAGTGCGAACACATGAGTTCGAGCACCGGTGCTTCCTTGAGTCCGGGCGACGGCAGTGCCTGCCCGCGCAAGGGAGCAGTCACCGCATCGATACCCGCGCGCTTGACCATTCGACGACCTCCAATGAAGGAACCCAGCGCGACCATAACGCAGAGTTTTGTGTTGTGGAAGACAGCGCATCGGTAAATGTCCCGATGTTGCAAATCCCTCCACAATGCCAAGCATGATCGGCATCCAAGACATCGAACGCGCCGCGGCACGCCTGCAAGGGCAGCTGCTGGCCACGCCCTGCGTCGAATCGCGCACCCTGTCCGACATCGTCGGCGCCCAGGTCTTTCTCAAGTTCGAGAACCTGCAGTTCACCGCCTCCTTCAAGGAGCGCGGCGCCTGCAACAAGCTGGTCGACCTGTCGGAGAGCGGCGTGCAGGGCGTGGTGGCCATGTCGGCCGGCAACCATGCCCAGGGCGTGGCGTACCACGCGCAGCGGCTGGGAATGCACGCGACCATCGTGATGCCGCGCTTCACGCCGGGCGTGAAGATCGAACGCACCCGCAGCTTCGGCGCCGAGGTGGTGCTGCACGGCGACACGCTCGACGCGGCGCGCGCCCACGCGGTCGAGCTGTCGGAACGCGACGGCCTGGCGCTGGTCCACCCCTACGACGACGAAGCCATCATGGCCGGCCAGGGCACGGTGGCGCTCGAAATGCTCGACGCCGTGCCCGACCTCGACATGCTGGTCGTGTCGGTGGGCGGCGGCGGGCTGATCGCCGGCATGGCGATCGCGGCGCGGGCCCGCAAGCCCGGCATCGAGATCGTCGGCGTGCAGACCACGCGCTTCCCGGCGATGGTCAACGCCGTCCAGGGCGCGCACCACCCGCAGGGCACCAGCACGATCGCCGAGGGCATCGCCGTGGGCACGCCCGGCGTGCTGACGCGCGCGGTGATCGAAAAGCACGTCGACGACCTGCTGCTGGTCGACGAGGGCGACATCGAGCAGGCGGTGCTGATGCTGCTGGAAATCGAGAAGACGCTGGTCGAGGGCGCGGGCGCGGCCGGCCTGGCGGCGCTGCTGCGGCATCCCGCGCGTTTCCAGGGCAAGCGGGTCGGGCTGGTGCTGTCGGGCGGCAACATCGATCCGCTGCTGCTGGCCGCGATCATCGAACGCGGCATGGTGCGGGCCGGCCGGCTCGCCCGGCTGCGGGTCAGCGCGCGCGACGTGCCGGGCATGCTGGCCCGGATCACCACGACCGTGGCCGAAGCGGGCGCCAACATCGACGAGGTGCACCACCAGCGCGCCTTCACCATGCTGGCGGCGCAGAACGTGGAGATCGAACTGGTGCTGCAGACCCGCGGGCGCGAGCATCTGGCGGCCGTCCTGACGGCCTTGCGGCAGTCGGGCTTCGAGGCCGAAGAGCAGCATTGACCTGCTCCGGGCAAGCCCTCGCAGGGCGGCCGGAGCCCGTTGGCTAAAATGCGGGCAGTCTTGCCTTGCCAGAATTCAAAGGAATCCCCCATGTCCACCCCTACACCCGTCGAACCCGGCCACGATGCCATCGTTGAAAAAGACGCGGTCGAGTCGGTCGTGCACCTGATGCCGGTCGTGCTGCCGCTGGTCGGCGGCGTGCTGATGCTGTTGCTGGCTTCCATCGCCGTCTACATGGCTTGAAGGTGCGGATGGACCTGCTGCGCGATCCGATCTCGCACCTGCGGTCCTCGCCGTACCGAAGTACGGCTGCGGTTCTCGGCGCAAGCTCGGACCGCTCGCGACGGTCCCTCCACACCTTCAACGTCCCAAAGGGCTGAGCCTTCGGGCTGCGCCTGATCTGACGGACGGCGCAAACGCCCGGGCACCTGCCTCCCATCGCATCTCCGACCGAAAACGTTTTTTCAAACGGCTCTCCCGCCGACGCCGAGCCCCGCTCGAAAAGACGAATTTTCAACTCCGGAGATTTTCGATGAACGCACCTGTGATGAATGGCTTGCCCATTCAGGCGCCCCCGCACGTCAAGAACGCCAGGCTGATCGCCTGGGTGGCCGAGATGGCCGCGCTGTGCAAGCCCGACAGCATCTACTGGTGCGACGGCAGCACCGCGGAATACGACCGCCTGTGCCAGCAGCTGGTGGACGCCGGCACCTTCAAGAGGCTCAACGAGGCCAAGCGCCCGAACTCCTTCCTGGCCACCTCCGATCCGACCGACGTCGCGCGCGTGGAAGACCGCACCTATATCTGCTCGGCGACCAAGGAAAACGCCGGCCCGACCAACAACTGGATGGCGCCGGCCGAGATGCGCGCCACGCTGCAGCCGCTGTTCGACGGATGCATGAAGGGCCGCACGATGTACGTCGTGCCCTTCTCGATGGGCCCGCTGGGCTCGCCGATCGCGCACATCGGCATCGAGCTGTCCGACAGCCCCTACGTCGCGGTCAACATGAAGATCATGACCCGCATGGGCAAGGCCGTGTACGACGTGCTCGGCACCGACGGCGAATTCGTGCCCTGTGTCCACACCGTGGGCGCGCCGCTGGCCGCGGGCGAGCAGGATGTCGCCTGGCCCTGCAACAAGACCAAGTACATCGTCCACTACCCGGAAACGCGCGAGATCTGGAGCTACGGCTCGGGCTACGGCGGCAACGCGCTGCTGGGCAAGAAGTGCTTCGCGCTGCGCATCGCCTCGACCATGGGCCGCGACGAAGGCTGGCTGGCCGAGCACATGCTGATCCTCGGCGTGAGCAATCCCCAGGGCCAGAAGTACCACGTGGCGGCCGCTTTCCCCAGCGCCTGCGGCAAGACCAACTTCGCGATGCTGATCCCGCCGGCCGGCTTCGACGGCTGGAAGGTCACCACCATCGGCGACGACATCGCCTGGATCAAGCCCCAGGCCGACGGCTCGCTGCGCGCCATCAACCCCGAAGCCGGCTACTTCGGCGTGGCCCCGGGCACCAACGAGCAGACCAACCCCAACTGCATGGCCAGCCTGAACCGCGACGTGATCTTCACCAACGTGGCGCTGACCGACGACGGCGACGTCTGGTGGGAAGGCATGGGCGAGGCCCCGGCCCACGCCATCGACTGGCAGGGCAAGGAATGGACGCCGGCCATCGCCAAGGAAACCGGCGCCAAGGCCGCGCATCCGAACGCACGCTTCACCGTCGCCGCCACCAACAACCCGGCGCTCGACGAGGCCTGGGACGACCCCAAGGGCGTGAAGATCGACGCCTTCATCTTCGGCGGTCGCCGCTCGACCACCGTGCCGCTGGTGACCGAGGCACGCAACTGGACCGAAGGCGTCTACATGGCCGCCACCATGGGCTCGGAAACCACCGCCGCCGCCACCGGCCAGGCCGGCGTGGTGCGCCGCGACCCGTTCGCGATGCTGCCCTTCATGGGCTACAACATGAGCGACTACTTCCAGCACTGGCTCGACCTGGGCAAGAAGCTCGAGGCCTCGGGCGCCACGCTGCCGAAGATCTACACCACCAACTGGTTCCGCAAGGGTGCCGACGGCAAGTTCGCCTGGCCCGGCTACGGCGAGAACATGCGCGTGCTCAAGTGGATGATCGACCGGATCGAAGCCAAGGCCGCGGGCACCGAGCATGCGTTCGGCGTGTCGCCGCGCTACCAGGACCTGAACTGGACCGGCCTGGATTTCAGCGCCGAGCAGTTCGACACCGTGACCAGCACCGACAAGGCCGCTTGGCGGGCCGAACTCGCGCTGCACGATGAACTGTTCCAGCAGCTGGCCCACCACCTGCCCAAGGAACTGCCGGCCACCAAGGCCGAGATCGAACAGCGCCTCGCGGCCTGACGACTGAACGGGCGCTCCGGGCGCCCACAAAAAAACCGCCCCTCGGGGCGGTTTTTTCATGGGGCCGGAGCCTGGCTCAATAGTACTTGCCGAGGTTCACGCGGCGCATCGCTTCGTACAGCGTCGGCACCTTCACATCGGCCGAGCGCTGCGCGACGATCGCACGGGCCAGCTGGGCCGGCACCTGCGCGGGCTCGCCGGTCAGGGCTTCGTGACGGGTCACGGCGGCCTGAATGTCGTTCATGACGCGGGCGTCGTACTGGGCGTAGGCCAGGAAGCGTGCATCGCTGCGGGCGGCTTCACGGCGCTGGGCATAGGTGCTCCAGCCCTGGGTCGCACGGGCCGCCAGGGTGCGGGCGGTGCCGGCGAAGAAGGCCAGCACCACGAAGGCGACGGCCCACATCACGAGCCAGGCGACGAGCAGGCCGCCTTCGTCGATGTTCGACACCAGCTTGTCGGCGACGACGAGCAGGGCCGAAACGACGGCGGCCAGCAGCAGGGCGGCGAGGCCGCGCGAGCCGTCGACGTCATGGGCGGCGGTACGGAAATGGTCAAAAACGGCTTCGGCGCGGGTGACGCCCGGGTGAGCCGCCGGTTGATCAACGTGGACAAAGCTGGTCATGAGAATTTCCCTCCAAGGGGGTGAATGGCCGAAGCCGATAGAACGAATATTAGGGCTTACCCTAGTGTCGCGCCACTTTATCTTCTTGATGTTTATCATTCACAACGATGATGAACGTCAACTTCCGCACGCTGGACCTCAACCTGCTGCGCGTGTTCGACGAGGTGATGGCCGAGCGCAACCTCACGCGCGCGGCCCGCAACCTGTCGCTGACGCAGCCGGCCGTGAGCAACGCACTGCGCCGCCTGCGCGAAGTGCTGGGCGACGAGCTGGTGCGTCGCGCGGGCGCCGGCGTCGAGCCGACCCCGCGCGCGCTGGCGCTCTGGCCGACCGTGCGGGAGGCGCTGCTGCAGTTGCAGCACACGCTGGCGCCCAACGAGTTCGACGCCGCGGTGGCCGACACCACCTTCGTGCTGGCCATGGCCGACGCCACGGCCGCCGAGCTGATGCCGGGCCTGATGCAGATCGTGCAGGCCGAGGCGCCGGCGATTTCGGTGCGCGTGGTGCCGCTGACCACGCGCGACCCGCGGCAGCTGCTGGAGAACGAGGAGGCCGACATGGCGGTCGGCTACTTTCCGGCCGTGATCGCCAGCCTCACGGCCCGCGGCCAGACCGGCGTCGCGGTGCCCTTCGAGGCCCAGCGGCTCTATGTCGGTCAGTACGTGTGCGTGATGCGGCGCGACCATCCGCTGGCGCAGAAGCCGCTGACGCTCGACGACTACTGCGCCGCGCGCCACCTGCTGGTGAGTTTTTCGGGTCGCCCCTATGGCTTCATCGACCAGACGCTGGCGGCGCTCGGGCGCGAGCGGCGCATCGTGGTCACGGTCAACCAGTTCTTCACCGCCGGCCGGGTGGTCGCGAGTTCCGACCTGCTGACGGTGCTGCCGCGCCACTTCGTGAGCGTGACCGGGATCGATGCGCAACTGGTGCTGCGCGACCTGCCCTTCGACCAGCCGCTGGTCCACGTGGACGCGGTCTGGCATCGGCGCGCACAGCACGGGCATGCGCATGAGTGGCTGCGCGCGGCGCTGGTGCGCTCGGCGGCGGCGGCTTTCGCGCGCTCGCTGCTGGGGACCGGCCCTGCGGCCCCACCGGAAAAAAGCTGAAGGAAGGAAGGAAGGAAGGATCAGCGGACGACGCGCAACCAGGCGCTGGCGGCTTCGCGCAGCTCCTGCGCGTGGTGCGCGTCGAGGCCGGCACGCAGGTCGGCGCTTTCCATCAGCGTGGCGGCATAGCTGGCCGGCACCTGGGCGGTCGAGGAACGGAAGAAACTGGCCACTTGGGCGATCAGACTGGACATGGTGTTTGCGCGGCCTGCCCGCGCTGGTGTTGGAAGGACTGCCTCAAGAATAAGGGTTATCCCTAGTTTTTCAACGTCGACTTCATGCGCCTTGTGCATAGGGCGATCCAGAATCCACCCACGCCGCAGCCTCTAGACTGGGGCCATGAAGCTTCAACTGCTGTCCGACCTGCACCTGGAATCGCACCCGAACCTGCACCTCACCCCCGCACCGGGCGCCGACCTGCTGGTGCTGGCCGGCGACGTCGGCTCCTACCAGAACGGCTCCCGGCTGACCGGCGACGATTTCGGCCTGACCCGCTACTCGCCGCGGCACGGCTGGCCGACCCCTGTCTTCTATGTGCCGGGCAACCACGAGTACGACGGCGCCGACCTCGACGAAACCCATGCCCGGCTGCGCGCGCTGTGCGCCGAACTGGACATCACCTGGCTCGAGCGCGAGACCGTGGTGCACGGCGGCGTGCGCTTCATCGGCACCACGCTCTGGGCCGACTTCGATGCGCTGGTGGCGCCGACGGACGACTTGGGCGAGCGGCTGAAGAAGCGCGGCAAGGCGATGCGCGCAGCCGATTTCTACCTGGTCAAGGCTGCGGCCACGCGCGGCGGCCATCCCTTCCTCGCAGCCCAGCAAAGAGAGCACTCACTCGCGTGCCAGGACTGGCTGCGCAAGGCATTGGACGAGCCCTTCGACGGCACGACCGTGGCCGTGACACACTTCGCGCCCACTTTGGCCAGCGCCGATCCGCGCTATGGCCTGCGTCCGGGCACGGCCGGTTTCTGCAACAGCCTCGACGAACTGCTGCCCCGTGCGCAGCTCTGGCTGCACGGCCACCTGCACTGCGCCTTCGACTATGTGAAGGACGGCTGCCGCGTCGTGGCCAACCCGCTGGGCTATGCCTCCAAGGGCGAGCAGGAAGGCTTCCGGCCCGACCGGCTGATCGAGGTGAACTGAAGGGGGCGCGCCCGCCCCCTATGATCGGCCGGCATCCGCGGAACGAAAAAACACGGGGAAGAACGCATGCTCAACGGCCTCTGGCTGGGCTTTTTCATGGTCGCAGCCGTGGCCGCGCTGGGGCGCTGGCTCATCGGCGGCGACCCGGCCGTGTTCGCCGCCATCGTCGAGAGCCTGTTCGCGATGGCGCGGCTGGCGGTCGAGGTCATGGTGCTGCTGTTCGGCACGCTCACGCTGTGGCTGGGCCTGCTGCGCATCGCCGAGGCGGCCGGCCTCGTGGCCTGGCTGGCCCGCCTGCTCGGGCCGCTGTTCCGGCGCCTGATGCCCGAGGTACCGGCCGGCCATCCCGCGCTGGGCCTGATCACGATGAATTTCGCGGCCAACGCGCTGGGCCTGGACAACGCGGCCACGCCGATCGGCCTGAAGGCGATGCGCGAGCTGCAGACGCTCAACCCGCGGCCGGACACCGCCAGCAATGCGCAGATCCTGTTCCTGGTGCTCAACGCCTCGTCGCTCACGCTGCTGCCGGTGACGATCTTCATGTACCGCGCCCAGCAGGGCGCACCGGACCCGACGATGGTCTTCCTGCCGATCCTGCTCGCGACCAGCGTGTCGACGCTGGTGGGCCTGCTGTCGGTCGCGCTGGTGCAGCGCCTGCGGCTCTGGGACCCGGTGGTGCTGGCCTACCTGCTGCCCGGCGCGCTGGTGCTGGGCGGTTTCATGGCGCTGCTGGCCACGCTGTCGTCGGCCGCGCTGGCCGCGCTCTCGTCGCTGATGGGCAACCTCGCGCTGTTCGGTCTGGTGATCCTGTTCCTGGCGGTCGGCGCCTGGAGGCGCGTGGGCGTGTACGAACGCTTCATCGAGGGTGCCAAGGAAGGCTTCGACGTGGCGAAGAACCTGCTGCCCTACCTGGTCGCGATGCTGTGCGCGATCGGCGTGCTGCGTGCCTCGGGCGCGCTCGACTTCGCGTTGAACGGCATCCGCTGGCTGGTGGTGCGAAGCGGCTGGGACACACGCTTCGTCGATGCGCTGCCGACCGCGCTGGTCAAGCCCTTCTCGGGCAGCGCGGCGCGCGCGATGCTGATCGAGACCATGAAGAGCCAGGGCGTCGACAGCTTCCCGGCGCTGGCCGCAGCCGTGATCCAGG
The DNA here is from genome assembly GCF_051216515.1 of Variovorax frigidus. Classification (NCBI taxonomy): domain Bacteria; kingdom Pseudomonadati; phylum Pseudomonadota; class Betaproteobacteria; order Burkholderiales; family Comamonadaceae; genus Variovorax; species Variovorax frigidus. Next base: position 473,039 of record NZ_JBPJZF010000006.1, on the reverse strand, counting down.
GCAGCACCGAGACCACCTTCTACGTGCTGGCCGTGTACTTCGGCGCGGTCGGCATCCAGCGCGCGCGGCATGCGGTGGGTTGCGCGCTGGCGGCCGAGTTCGCGGGCGTGGTGGCGGCCATCGGCGTCTGCTACTGGTTCTTCGGATAGCCCGCACGGCAATGCGGCCCGGGCGCATCGGCCAGAATAGCCGCCTGCCTCCTTCCATCTCCCCCTCCTCTCTCGTGAACGCTCCCGTCCAGGCGCAGCCGCCTTCCTTCTCGGCCGATGAATTCCGCCAGGCGCTCGGCATGTTCGCCACCGGCGTCACCATCGTGACCGCGCGCGCCGCCGACGGTTCGCTGGTGGGCCTCACGGCCAACTCCTTCAACTCGGTGTCGCTCTCGCCGCCGCTGGTGCTCTGGAGCCTGGCGCTGAGCGCGGGTTCGATGCCGGCGCTCAGCACGGGCTCGCACTACGCGGTGAACATCCTGGCGTCGAACCAGAAGGCGCTGGCCGAGCGCTTCGCGAAGAAACGCGCCGACCGCTGGCAGGACGTGGAATTCACCGAAGGTCTGGGCGGTGCGCCGGTGCTCGCCGGCGCCGCGGCCAGCTTCGAATGCTTCAACCGCAGCCGCTACGACGAGGGCGACCACGTGATCTTCGTGGGCGAGGTGGAGCGCTGCAGCCACACGCCCGGCGCGTCACCGCTGCTGTTCCACGGCGGGCGCTTCTACACCGAGCACCCGCTTTAATTGCTCGCCCCCAGTCTTCGCGCACCTTGGCCCGTCCTGAGCTTGTCGAAGGGTGTCGCTCCGCCACCCCCCTACCGGGGGCAACACCAGCGGCCCGGCAAAGCCGGTTCCGCGGTGTTTCTGGAAGATGCACCACGTCAACCTGGCGGCTTCGTTGCGTACGTCGCGGCGAAGCGCTGCTGCAGGTAGTCGTTGGCGGTGATCGGCGCGTAGCGCGGCGCCTGGCCTTCGGGCACGCACGACGGGATCGCACTCACCAGCGCGTCCGGATTCGGATCGAGGAACACCGCGATCGAATACCGCTCGGCGGTCGGCGCGGCCACGCGGTGCGGCGTCGACACGTAGACGTCGTCGGTCCAGCGCATCAGGCAGTCGCCGACGTTGCAGACGAAGGCCCCGGGCAGCGCGGGCACATCGAACCAGACGCCGTCGCGGCGCCGCACCTGCAGGCCGGCCACGCCGTCGGTCGCGAGCAGCGTGACGTTGCCGTAGTCGGTGTGGGTGCCGGCGCCGATCTGCGCGCTCGGCTCGGTCGACGCAGGCTTCGGGTAGTGCAGCAGGCGCAGCGTGGCCAGCGGCCGGCCGATCTTGTCGTCGAAGAAGTCCTCGGCCAGGCCCAGGTCGAGCGCGAAGGCGGTGTGCAGCCGCCGGCCCACCGCGAGCGCCGCATCGAAGTAGGCCTGCACCGTCTCGCGAAAGCCCGGCAGTTCCGGCCACACGTTGTCGGGCCGCGTCCGGCCGTCGGTCCAGATCAGGTTGAAGGCTTCCTTGTGATCGGCCGCGGTCTTCTCGTCGAGCGCCTCGACGCCCAGGCCGACGTAGCCGCGGTTGCTGCCGAGCTTGTCGATCGCCATCGCGCGCTTCAGGTCCGCCGGCTGCGCGAACAGCCGCGCGCTCTGGTCGAAGGTGGCGGCGACCTGCGCCGGCGCCACGCCGTGGCCGACGATGGCGAAGAAGCCGACCTCGCGGCAGGCGGTGCCGATCCGGCGTGCGACGGCGCGGCGTGCGGCCGCATCGTCCGAAGCGAGTGCCGTGATGTCGATGAGCGGGATGTCTTGCATGGACGCATTGTGCGCAACCCGCCGCTACGATCAATGCCTGTCCCGCCGTTCCCCCGGAGCCCCATTGACCGACCGCAAGAGCCACCTCGACCCCCGCGCCACGACCCTGCTCGTGGCCTGCTGCGCTTTCTGGGGGCTGCAGCAGATCCTGATCAAGACCACGGTCACCGAGGTGCCGCCGATGTGGCAGGCCACCCTGCGCATGTGCGGCGCCGTCGCGCTGCTGTGGCTCTGGTGCCTGGCGCGCGGCGTGAAGCTGTTCGAGCGCGACGGCACCTTGTGGAGCGGGCTGCTGGTCGGCGCGCTGTTCGCGGGCGAGTTCCTCTGCATCTACACCGGGCTGCAGTACACGACGGCTTCGCGGCTCACGGTCTTCCTCTATTGCTCGCCCTTCGTGGTGGCGGTGCTGCTGCCGCGCTTCGTGCCCGCGGAGCGGCTGCGCGGCGTGCAGTGGGCCGGGCTCGCGCTGGCCTTCGCGGGCGTGCTGTTCGCGTTCAGCGAGAGCTTCACGCACGCCGCCAGCCCGACCCAGCTGCGCGGCGACGCGCTGGCCCTGCTGGCCGGCCTGCTCTGGGGCCTGACCACCCTCGTGCTGCGCACCACCAGGATGGCCACGGCCAGTGCGGAGAAGGCGCTTTTCTATCAGATCGCGGTCACGGCGGCGGCGTCGCCCCTGATGTCGGTGCTGCTGGGCGAGACCCGCGGCTGGTCGTACTCGGGCTACGCCTGGTTCTCGATCGCGCTGCAGACCGCCATCGGCGCCTTCGCCAGCTACCTGACCTGGATGTGGCTGCTGCGGCACTACCCGGCCACGCGCATCTCCTCCTTCACCTTCCTCACACCGCTGTTCGCGCTGGTGTTCGGCGTGGTGCTGCTCAAGGAGCCCCTGACGGTGCGGCTGCTGCTGGCGCTGGCCGGAGTCGGCGTGGGCATCCTGCTGGTCAACCGCAAGGCGCGCGGCGCATGACGCCAGGCCCCGTCACGGTCGCGCATCTCGCGACCTGGGCCATCGCGGCGCTGGCCACGGCCGCCGTCATCGTGCGGCCCGGCCGCTGGCCCGAGGCCGTGTGGGCCGTGGGCGGCGCGCTGGCGCTGGTCGGCGCGCAGCTGCTGCCCTGGCGCGAGGCGCTGCAGGCCGTCGGCAAGGGCCTGGACGTCTACCTGTTCCTGGCCGGGATGATGCTGATCTCCGAGCTCGCGCGGCGCGAAGGCCTGTTCGACTTCCTCGCGGCACGCGCGGTGCACCATGCGCGCGGCTCGGCGCCGCGGCTGTTCTTCGGCATCTACGCGATCGGCGTGGTGGTCACGGTCTTCATGTCGAACGACGCCACCGCGGTGGTGCTCACGCCGGCGGTGTACGCGGCCGCGAAGAAGGCCGGCGCCAGGCCGCTGCCCTACCTGCTGGCCTGTGCCTTCATCGCCAACGCGGCGAGCTTCGTGCTGCCGATCTCGAACCCGGCCAACCTCGTGATCTTCGGCGAACACCTGCCGCCGCTGGGCGCCTGGTTCGGCCAGTTCGCGCTGGCTTCGGTGGCCTCGATCGGCGTGACCTATGCGGTGCTGCGCTGGCTGCAGCGCGACGCGCTGGCCGCGCCCATCGCGCAGGACATCGCGCAGCCCGTGCTCTCGCCGGCCGGGCGCTGGGCGGGCGCGGGCATCGCATCGGTGGCGGTGGTGCTGGTCGCGACCTCGGCGCTGGGCGGGCCGCTGGGCGCGGCCACGCTGGGGGCCAGCGCGCTGGCCTGCGCCGGCGTGCTGCTGCGCGAACGCAGCGCGCCCTGGGCGCTGCTGCGCGGCGTGTCGTGGAGCGTGCTGGCGCTGGTCGCGGGCCTGTTCGTGCTGGTCGAGGGGCTGGTGCATTCGGGCCTGATCCCGCTGCTGAGCCACGCCCTGCGCGAAGCCACCACCGCATCGCCCACCGGCACCGCCTTCGGCAGTGGCGCGCTGGTGGCCGTGCTGTGCAACCTCATGAACAACCTGCCGGCCGGGCTGATGGCCGGCTCGGTGCTGGCCAGTGCCGACGCCACGCCGCTGGTGCGCAGCGCGGTCGCGATCGGCATCGACCTCGGGCCCAACCTCTCGCTGACCGGTTCGCTGGCCACGCTGCTGTGGCTGGTCGCGATCCGGCGCGAAGGCGAGAACGTCACGGCCTGGCAGTTCCTGCGCGTGGGCGCGGTCGCGATGCCGCTGGCGCTCGCGGCCGCGCTGGGCGCGCTGTACCTGCAGCATCGGCTCTGGGGCTGAAATCAACACGCTGATCGCGATCCTGAGTTGGCTGCTGATCGGCATCGCCGTGGCGCCCTTGGTGGTGCTCGCGCTCTACGTGCTGGCCGACCGCCTGGGCCTGCGAATCGCCGAGCGCCTGCTGGATGCGATGCTGCCGCTGCTCACGCTGCAGTGGCTCGGCGGTGGCCTGTTGAACATCGTGGGCGGGCTCGCGCTCGTCGCGCTGGGCGTCTGGGCCATCGTGCACGACAGGGGGCTCGCGGGCTGGCTGGCGGGCGCGCTGCTGGTGCCCTTCGGGCTCTGGCGCACGCTGCGGGGCGTGACCGTGACGAAGGCCTTCGTCGCGCCGCAGGACCCGCCCTGAACGCTCGCACGCCTCCCGCAGAATCGGACCATGCAATTCCAGCCCATCCTCGACCAGATCGACCAAGAGATCCGCCCGCTGCTGGGCCAGGCCGGCACCGTGGCCAGCTACATCCCGGCGCTGGCGCGCGTGCCGGCCGCGCAGTTCGGCATCGCGCTGCACACCTGCGACGGGCAGGAGGCCGCGGCGGGCGATGCGGCCACGCCCTTCTCGATCCAGAGCGTGTCCAAGCTCTTCACGCTGACGCTCGCGATGCGGCACATGGGCGAGGACCTGTGGCAGCGCATCGGCCGCGAGCCCTCGGGCAATCCCTTCAACTCGCTGGTGCAGCTCGAGAACGAACAGGGCAAGCCGCGCAACCCCTTCATCAATGCGGGCGCCATCGCGGTGGCCGACCGGCTGCTGAGCCACGGCGATGCGCAGCGCGACATCCTCGCGCTGATGACCAACCTGGCCGGCGAGCCCATCGCCTTCGACGAAGAGGTCGCAGCCTCGGAAGCCGCCACCGGCTATCGCAACATCGCGCTGGCCAACTTCATGAAGAGCTTCGGCAAGATCGACCACCCGGTCGACGCGGTGCTCGACGTGTACTTCCACCAGTGCGCGCTGCGCATGAGCTGCACGCAGCTTGCGCGCGCTGCGGCCTTCCTGTGCCGCGACGGCGCGCATCCGCAGGACGGCCGGCCCGCGATCACCTCGGAACGGCAGACGCGCCGCATCAACGCGCTGATGCTGACCTGCGGCACCTACGACGCGGCCGGCGACGTGGCCTTCTCGATCGGCCTGCCCTGCAAGAGCGGCGTGGGCGGCGGCATCGTCGCGGTGGTGCCCGACCGGCTCACGCTGGCCGTGTGGTCGCCCGCGCTCGACGCGACGGGCAACTCGCTGCTGGGCATGAAAGCGTTGGAACTGTTCGTGGCCAAGACGGGGCTGTCGGTGTTCTGAGGCGCCGCGGCGTCGCCTTCGATGCGCCGGTCGAAGGACTGCAACAGTACGTGGGTATGGCGCAGGCGCCCGGCGCGCAGGGGAAAATGGCCCGCACAAGAACACAAGCATCCGAATGACCGACTCGACCGACCCGACAGATTCCGACACCCTCCCCTTGCAGGAAGCCCGCCTCTGGCGCGACGACCAATGGACCGCGCGCATCGTCAAGAACGAGGACGACGACGGCTGGGCCGTCGCGATGACGCGCCACGGCGACCCCGAGCCCGCGCTGGTCGGCCCCTGGACCATGGGCCGCGACAAGAAGAACCCCAAGCCGCTCGACACGCCGGCCTTCCACACGCTGGTCAAGACCGCCAACGAGGTGCTGCGCCGCCACGAGCAGCAGCTCCATGCGCAGCTCAACAAGCAGGTCAGCGTAGGCTATGGCGCCGAACGCATCCGCGTGGCGCTGCGTATCGTGCCGGATGAGGACAATCCCTATGCGGTGCTGAGCGCACAGGACGACACTGGCCAGACACTCGGTGAAACCCGGGTGGCACCGAATTTCAAGCTCAGCGCCACGAGCGCCGAAGCCTGGATCGAGAGCGGCTATGCGCCGCGGCCACGCTGACGGGCCGCCGGCGCGACGCCAAGTATTCGACGCCATCGACGCAAGCGCCGGAACGTCCCCGCCTCGGCGTGGTCACAAGGCATTTTTCCAACCCCAACGAACGGGCCTAAACATGCATCTTCTTCGTCTTACGTCCACGCGCCTTCGCTCGGGTCTGTGCCTCGCCGCCATCGCGGCCCTCGCCGCCTGCGGCACCACCACGCCACTGCCGCCCTTGCCACCCCTGCCCTCGGCACCGTCGCAGCCCCCGGCGCCTCCCGCGCCCGTGGCACGGCCGGCCCCGGCCATGCCCGCGCCGACGCTGCAGGCTTCCAACCCGAACGCGAGCTTCGGCCGTCCGGCACCGGGCCCGGTGCTGGCGCGCTTCGACGGCGAGGCGGTCAAGGGCATCGACATCGCAGGCCGCATGGGCGAGCCGATCCAGGCCGCGCGCGACGGCCGCGTGGTGCTGGTCAGCAGCGCGCTGCCGGCCTACGGCACCATGGTGATCCTCAAGCACGACGACGACTTCATCACCGCCTACGCCCACGTCAGCAAGGCGCTGGTCAACGAGGGCGATGCGGTCACGCGCGGCCAGCCGATCGCGGAGATGGGCCAAAGCGGCAGCGACCGCGTGAAGCTGCGCTTCGAGATCCGCAAGGGCGGCGTGGCCGTGGACCCCGAGCCCTACCTCAACGGCACGATGCCCTGAGGCGCCCTGCCTGGCGCCACGGGTCTAGCAGCGACCCTTCTTGGCCTGGCCGGGCGGGCAGTGATCGTGGCCATGTTCGTGGCCGCGCCGGTCGTCATGCCGATCGTGCCGGCGCTCTTCCTTGCGTCTTTCCGCCCTTCGCTCGGCCCGGCGCCAATCGCCTTCGCGCCAGCGCCAGCCGTCGTCGACACGGACCCACGCGCCCGGCGCATAGGCGTAGTCGCGTCGCGCGGCCTGCCAGTTGCCGCCACGCCAGACATAGTCGCGCCCGTTCCATTGCCAGTGGCCCGGCACCCACACGTGACCGGCACGCGGGCCGGGCATGCGCTCGTAGCGCGGCGGCGGTGGCGCAGCCTGCACCACGCCTGGCAGGTTGATATTGACCGAGACCTGCGCGGTGGCAGGCAGAACAGCCGCGGCCATGAGGGCCGCAAGCAAAAGGTGACTGCGTTTCATCGTTGGAATTCCTTGTAAAAGTCGCGAGTCGTCTCACAACGCCTGACGCCCCGCTCCAGTTGTCAGGATATTCCATCGCGGCCGATCGACTACCGCAGCGCCGCCGTCGGGCGCCACGCAGCCCTGCTGAACGCCGCCAACCAGCCGGCGGGCTGGGCCGGGGGCGCGTGGCAACGCCAATCGACCGCTTCCCCGTCGGCCGCGAGCACGCACCAGCCGGCCTGCGCCAGCCGATGGCTCTGGCCCGCGGACAGGCGCAGGGTCGGCCGCACCACGGTGCCGCCGATCCAGCGCATCGGCTCGTGCAGGGTCAGCGTGCCGGCCGCCACCTGCAGCACGGTCCCGGCGTCCAGCGCCAGCTGCAGGGACTGGCCGGGCTGCAGCCGCGGGGCCGGTGAAGAGGAAGTCGCAGAGGTCATCGAAAGCTCCTTGGATCGAGCCTCGATGTTCGGCAGACCGGCCGTTCGGCGACAGGCACAGCGCCCTGCATTGCAACCGGAACAGCGCCGGCAAAGACTGATCTGTTATGGTCGTTTTGGCAGAAACTGCATCTGTTTTCGCCCTCCCACTCAGGCCAGCATCGCCCCATGTCCCTCTCGACGACCCCGGCGGCCGCGCCGCCGCTCTACCGCCGCCTCGCCACGCACTACCGCGACGCGATCGAGGCCGGCTCGCTGCAGCCGGGCGAGCGCATGCCCTCGCTGCGCGGCCTGATGCGGTTGCACGACATCAGCCTGTCGACCGCGCTGCAGCTGTGCCGCACGCTCGAATCCGACGGCTGGGCCGAGGCGCGCGAGCGCTCGGGCTACTTCGTGCGCCGGCCGCAGCGGCTGCACATGGCGAAGATGGACGAACCCTCGGCCCACGCGCCGCCGGACCCGGCGCGCTACGTGGGCATCCACGGCCGGGTGTCGGACTTCGTGGCCCAGCGCCGCGCGGCCCGCGTGAAGCTCAACCTGTCGATCGCACGCGCTGCGCCGCAGTTCTATCCGGCCGAGGAACTGCGTGCCGCGATGACGCGCGCGCTGCGCCTCAGGCCCGCGCTGATCTCGGGCGTGCCGCCGCTGCAGGGCGACCCGCATTTCCGCAGCGTGCTGGCCAAGCGCGCGGTCGCGGCCGGCATGGCGCTGTCGCCCGAGGAGGTGCTGATCACCAACGGCTGCATCGAGGCGCTCAACCTCGCACTGCGTGCGGTGGCACAGCCGGGCGACACCATCGCGGTGGAATCGCCCACCTTCTACGGGCTGCTGCAGGTGCTCGAGAGCCTGGGCCTGCGCGCGCTCGAGATCCCGACCAGCCCGCAGACCGGCCTGTCGATCGGCGCCCTCGAGCTCGCGGCGCAGACCTATGGCGACATCAAGGCGGTGGTGGTGGTGCCGCATCTGCAGAACCCGCTGGGCAGCGTGATGCCCGATGCGCACAAGGAACAGCTGGTGCGGCTGTGCGAGGAACAGCACATCGCGCTGATCGAGGACGACACCTACAGCGAACTGCTCGACGTCGACACGCCGCCGCGCGCGATCAAGTCGTGGGACCGCAGCGGCAACGTGATCCATTGCGCGTCGATGCACAAGATTCTCGCGCCCGGCCTGCGGCTGGGCTGGATCACCGCGGGCCGCTGGCAGGCGCGCGTGGAGATGCTCAAGTACACGCAGAGCCGCAACAACGAAGTGCTGTCGCAGCTGGGCGCGGGGCAGTTCATGGGCACCGGCGCCTACGACCGCCACCTGCGCCGGCTGCGCACGGCCTTGCGCGGGCAGCGCGAACACACGGCCGAGGCCATCGCACGGTACTTTCCAGAGGGCACGCGGATCAACCTGCCGAACGGCGGGCTGCAGCTGTGGGTGGAACTGCCCAGGGGCTGCGCTTCGGCCGCGGTGTTCGATGCGGCGCTGCGCGAGGAAGGCATCGTGGTGGCGCCGGGCTACCTGTTCTCCAACGGCTCGCGCAGCGACCACTTCCTGCGGCTGAACTGCGGCTGGCCCTACGACGCGGAGATGGACGCGGCCTTCAACAAGCTGGGCCGGATCGTGCGCACCGTGGCCGACGAGGGCTGAACTTCAGACGGTCAGCGGTTGCGTAGCCGGCGCCGCGAACGCGCGAGCGCGATCGACTCGGCCAGGCCCCAGGCCAGCGCACCCGCGATCGCGCGCAAGCCGTGGGTCGTCATCAGCAGCTGGGGTGCAAAACGCATGGAAAGCCTCGTGAAAAGAGTGGTGACCGGGTGCCAGCCTAGGGGCTTCGTGTGACGATTTGATGGCACGCCGGAGCGCTATCCTGCAGGCATCTTGCGCCCCTCCGACCTGCCCGAACTGCTCGAACTCCAGGCCCTCGTCGACCTCGCCGGGCCGTCGATGGAACGCCGCGTGCTGTGCGAGGTCGAGGTCGGCGAGGAGCGCTTCGAGGTGCAGGCCTTCCTGCTGGGCAGCACGCGCGAGGACGTGCCCGCGGTCGGCATCTTCGGCGGCGTGCACGGGCTCGAGCGCATCGGCGCGCAGGTCACGATCGCCTATCTGCGCAGCATCGTGACGCGGCTGCAGTGGGACACCACGCTGCAGCGCCAACTCGAGAGCCTGCGCCTGGTGTTCCTGCCGATCGTCAACCCCGGCGGCCTGTGGCTCAACACGCGCGCCAACCCGCGCGGCGTGGACCTGATGCGCAATGCACCCGTCGATTCGCAGGAGCGCGTGCCCTGGCTGCTCGGCGGCCAGCGCCTGAGCGCGACGCTGCCCTGGTACCGTGGCATCGAAGGCGCCGCGATGGAGGCCGAGAGCGCCGCACTCTGCGCGCTGGTCGAGAGCGAACTGCTGAGCCGCCCCTTCAGCATCGCACTCGATTGCCATTCGGGCTTCGGCCTGAGCGACCGGCTGTGGTTTCCCTATGCCCACACGCCGCAGCCGATGGCCCACCTGCCCGAGATGCACGCGCTGGGCGAACTGATCGACCTGAGCCTGCTGCACCACCCCTATGTGCTCGAGCCGCAAAGCCGGCAGTACATGGCGCACGGCGATCTCTGGGACCACCTCTACCTCACGGCCTGCGAGCGGCCCGGCACGCTGTTCCTGCCGCTCACGCTCGAGATGGGCTCATGGCTGTGGGTGAAGAAGAATCCGCGCCAGCTGTTCTCGCGCCACGGCATCTTCAACCCGGTGATCGCGCACCGCCAGCAGCGCGTGCTGCGCCGTCACATGTGGTGGATGGACTTCATCACGCGCGCGGCCAGCAGCCATGCGCAATGGGTGCCAACGGACGAGGCGCGGCGCCGCCACCATGCGCAGGCGCTGGCGCGCTGGTACACCGCGTGACCTGCGCACTCACGAGCGACACCTGGGTGCTGCTGCGCGGCCTCACGCGCGAGGCCGGCCACTGGGGCGCACTGCCCGCGCTGCTGGCCGCCGCGCTGCCGCCCGGTGCGCGCGTGCTGACGATCGACCTGCCGGGCGCGGGTGCGCTGCATGCGCTCGCGAGCCCGACATCGATCCGCGCCACGATGGAGCATTGCCGCGCGCAGTTGCAGGCAATCGGCATTGCGCGCTGCCATCTGCTCGCGATGTCGCTGGGCGCGATGGTGGCAGTCGAATGGGCGCATCGGCATCCGCGGGAGATCGACAGCGCGGTGCTGGTGAACACCAGCCTGCGGCCCTTCAGCGCCTGGCACCAGCGGCTGCGGCCGCGCCACTACGCGGCCCTGCTCGGCGTGCTGTGGCCCTGGCGCGATGCGCGGGCGCGCGAGGCCACGGTGTTGCGGCTCACGAGCCGGCACCACGCCACCGGCATGGCCGCGCCCGGCATCGTGGCCGACTGGGTCGCACTGCGCGCACGGCATCCGGTGTCGACCGCGAACGCGCTGCGCCAGCTGTTCGCCGCCGCGCGCTACCGCGCCCCGGCCGAGGCACCGCGCGTGCCGCTGCGGGTGCTGCTCGGCGCGGGCGACGCGCTGGTCGACCCGGGCTGCTCGCGCCGGCTGGCGCAGGCCTGGCGGTTGCCCATCGCCGAGCATCCTACGGCGGGGCACGACCTGGCGCTGGACGATCCGCGCTGGGTGGTGGCGCAGGTCGCGCCGCTCAATCCAGGTTTTTCTGCAGGAATTGCTCCACCTCGGTGAGGAACTGCACCCGGTCCTGCTGACGGCTCAGCGTGTGATCGCCGAGCGGCAGTTCGACATAGCGCACTTCGGTGCGTCCGGCCTTCTGCAGAGCTTCGGCCATGTCGCGCGACTGGGTCACCGGCACCGCGGGATCGTTCGCGCCGTGCACCAGCAGCACCGGCACGCGGATCTCCGCAGCGCGCAACGCCGGCGAGGTCTGGCGCAGCTGCTCGCGATCGCCCCACCAGGTGCCGATCTCGGCCTCGGCGTTGACGGCGTAGCCGACGAATTTCTGCGAATGCGCGAGCAGGTCACGCAGGTCGGCCGGGCCGGCCAGGCTCACGGCGCAGCGGTAGAGCGCGGGGTCCTTCACGACGCCCATGAGCGCCGAGTAGCCGCCGTAGCTGCTGCCCGCGATGCACACGCGCCCGGCATCGGCGATGCCCTGGTCGACCATCCAGCGCAGGCCGTCGGCCAGGTCGTCCTGCATCTCCAGGCCCCAGCGGCGGCGGCCGGCTTCGCGGAAATCCTGGCCGTAGCCCGTCGAGCCGCGGGAGTCCAGTTGCAGCACCGCCCAGCCACGGCTGGCCATGAACTGCGACACGTAGTCATAGCTGCCGGTGTCGGCCGCAGCGGGGCCGCCATGCGACAGCAGCACGGCCGGCAAGGGGCGTGCTGGCCGCGCGCCGGGCACGCCCCCTGGGGGCAACGTGAGGAAGCCCGCGAGCGCCAGGCCGTCGCGGCTGCGCAATGCGATCCGCCGGGGCGTGGCCAGCGGCTGTTTGTCCAATGTCGGGTGGTTGCGACCAAAAGGTTCGACCTGGCCGCTCGCCCAATCGACCATGAAGTACTCGGGCGGCCGTGCGGCCTCGCTGGCCCTCACGATGCTGCGCAGGCCGGCCTCGTCGCTGCTGACCACCTCGAGCGCGCGCGCCGGCAGTGCGGCCGACAGCAATTCACCGCGTCGGCGGGCGTCCGCGTCCCAATACAGGACATGCGAGGTGTCGGTCACGTACTCGGCACCGACGACACGTCCCGTGGGGGGGTCGCGCAGCAGCGTGGCGCGCACGTCGAGGCGGGGATCGGCCAGCAGGGTTTCGCGCGCGAAGGCCGGGTCGTGCAGATCGATGCGCACCAGCGCATTGCGGCCATCGACCGGTGCCAGTGCATAGAGAAAGCGCGGGTCGGCATCGAAGCCCAGCGGCTTCAGCGCATGCACGCGCGTCTGTGCCGCGTCGGTGGCGTCGTAGCGCACCAGCGGGGTCCATTCGGCGGGACGCGCGGGCGAGGCCGTCGGCTTGACCATCACCCGCGCGGTGGTGCCGCTGACGCCGTAACCAAGCCGCACCTCACCCTCCCGGTCGACCAGCCAGGTGTCGAGACCACCGAGGTTGCGCTGCTCCAGGCGCGATCGCCCGCTGCGCACGTCCAGGCGGTAGACATCGGGTTGGCCCGGCTGCCGGGTGTCGAGCGCCAGCAGCACCGTCTCGGGTTCGCCGCGCAGGCCGGTGAGGATGCGGTCATGGATCTGCGGCATGCGCCGCATCCGATTGGAAAAACCGTCGTCCAGCATCGCACGCGTGAGGTCGGCCTTGAGGTTGCCGCCGTCGGCGTCCATCGCGATCAACCGCGTTTCGATCGCGCGCACACCGCGCAGGTCTTCCGAGAAATGCGCACCGACGAGCAGGCGCTGGTTGCCGGCCCAGCGCAAGGACCAGAAGGTGTACTTGGCGTTGTCGGTCTTGAACAGGATCTTGGGCTTTTCGCCGAAGCGGCTCACGACCACGTAGCTCATGCCGTCGACGTTCTGGACCATGGCCGCCGCGCGGCCGTCGGGCGACAGGCTCGGGTGCTGGATCGCAGGCAGCGCGGCGAAGGCTGCCAGCGGGACGGGTGCACGGGCCGCGGCGGCATCGGTCACCGGCACCTCGGCCGCGAAGGCGGCACCCAGGCCACAGGCCCACGAGACCGCAAGGGAAAGAAGGCGCTGACGCAAGACGGGCATGGTGATTCTCTGAACCGGGAAAAAGAGCCGGGGCAGTGTATCGGCGATGCGTGCGCGATCAGCGCTGCCTGAACCGGTGCAGGACTTCGACCACCCGTTCGGTCGCACCATCCATCGCCCCCTTGTCCCGGTGCGCGATGCCCAGCCGTCGCGTGAGCGGCGGGCTCAGCGGAAGGATCTGCACGCGCTCCTGCCATGCCTCGTCGGTGCTGGGCGTCAGGGGCAGCATCGCGGCGCCGTAGCCCGCGGCGACCAGGCTGCGGATGGCGACGTCGTAGTTGAGCTCGATGCGCGCGCGCGGCGCGTGGCCCGCGTTCGCGAACCACTCCATGGCCAGGCGGTACATGTGCGTGCGCGCGTCGTTGAAGATCAGCGGCTGCGTGGCCAGCCAGGCCGGCGTCACGCGCCGGGGCGCCTTCCATTTGGGCGGCACGAAGGCCTTCATCGGCTGGCTGTGCCAGGGCGTGACGACCAGTTCGCGCAGCGGCGGCTGCGGCACCGCCACCAGGCCGATGTCGAGCGTGCCCTGCGCCAGCCGCGCCATCGCCTCGGCCGACCCCAGGATGCTCACCTCGACGTCGATGCCCGGCTGGCTGGCCTGCAGCGCTTCGAGCACCTGCGGCAGCAGGTCGATCACCACGCCGGTCGAGGTGCCCAGGCGCACGCGGCCGAGCCGGCCTTCGGCCTGGCGATGCACGGCCTCGATGGCCTCGTCCGCATCGCGCAGCAGCCGGCGCCCGCGTTCGACCAGCGCGGCGCCCGCGGGCGTCACCGTGACGCTGCGGCTGCCGCGCGCGACCAGTTTCGCGCCCAGCCGCGATTCGAGTTCGCTGATGTGCAGGCTCACCGTCGGCTGCGCGAGGTGCAGGGCCTGCGCGGCGGCGGAGAAAGTGCCGAGGTCGGCGATGGCGATCAGCGTGCGCAGCTGGTCGAGGTTGAGTTGGCGCATGGCGTGGTCTTTTTTCAGGTCCATCAGAAAAGCTGATCGACAGTCTCAGGAATCTCAACTTCCACAATAGCACCTGAAGGCAGAAGATCGCGGCTCACCCCACCCTGGAGCCCTCGATGACCCGCCCGACCGCCGCCGCCGTTGCCACCTCGCCCACCCTGCTCGCCAGGCTGCGCCGTTGGCTGGAGCGCCGTCGCGCCGCGGCCGCCGAGCGTCACGATGTGCTCGAACTGCGCCGCATGAGCGACCGCGAGCTCAACGACCTGGGCATCGGCCGCTGCGAGATCCAGGAATGGTCGCGACGCCGGCCGCTGAGCGCGCGTCCTGGCCCCGCTGACCCGGGCGAGGATGCGTTTCAGGCCCGAGGTGGCGCCGTCGATGCGCGCACCACGAGTTCGGGCCGCAGCACCACGGTCGAAGCCGACAGCGCCTTGCCCTCGATCTCGTCGAACAGCATCTCGGCGGCGCGCCAGCCGAGCTCGCGATGCGGCAGCCGGATCGTGGTGAGCGGCGGGTCGACCATGTCGACCAGCGGCATGTCGTTGTGGCCGGTGATCGAGATGTCCTGCGGCACCCGCAGCCCGGCCTCGCGCAGCACGTCGTAGGCGCCCAGCGCCACCAGGTCGTTGCAGCACACGACCGCCTCGGGCCGGGGCCCGCTCGCCAGCAGCGTGCGCATCGCCTGCCGGCCGCTCTCGCGGCTGTAGTTCTCGCAGGCCACCACGCGCGGTGCCGCGAGGCCGTGGTCCTGCAGCGCCTGTTCCACGCCCTGGCGCCGGCCGACGCCGGTCGGCACGTTCTGCGGGCCGGCCAGATGCGCGATGCGCACATGGCCCTGCGCCACCAGATGGTCGACCGCGAGCTTCATCGCGAGCCGGTCGTCGCTCACCACCGCGGGCAGGCGCCCGCTCTCGTCGGCGCGATTCACCATCACCGCGTGCATGCCGTTGGCACGGATGAAGTCGATCAGCGGATCGTCACGCATCGCGATGGCCATCACCAGGCCGTCGATCTGCTGCGCCTGCATGCGCGCCAGGATCGGCTGCGCCAGCTGCGGATCGCCCACGTTCGCGACGAACACGAAGTAGCCGCGCGCCGCGGCGCTGGCTTCGATGCCCTGAAGGATGGGCGGGAACACCGGGTTGGTGATGTCGGGCACCAGCACGCCGATGGTGTGCGTGCGCCCCGTGCGCAGCGCGGAGGCCGCGCGGTTGGGCCGGTAGCCCAGGCGCTGCGCCGCGGCCTCGACCACCTTCAGTACCTCTTCGCTGATGAGCCCGCGCTTGGCCGGATTGAGCGCGCGCGAGACCGTCGACACATGCACGCCGGCGGCTTGGGCGACATCGCGGATGGTCACGGTGGCAGGGCTGGAGGGGGGCATTCTTTGCAAACGGTTGATGAGACAGGTCGAGGCCACGAAAACCCTTCGGTCAGAGAGTATTCGCGTTAACCCGGATTTTAGCCTTGACCGAAACGATTGAATAATCGTGCAAACGTTTGCAAAAAAACTGTCGCCCATGAACATCGTCACCACCCCCGCCTCGGTGCTCCAGATCGCGCTCAATGCGATGGCGCGCACGCCCGACCCGCGACTGCGTGAAGTGATTGCAGCGCTCACCCGCCATCTGCATGCCTTCGTGCAGGAGGTGCAGCTCACTGAAGCCGAGTTCGAGCACGCGCTCGAATTCCTCGTGGCCATCGGCCAGGCGACCGGCGACAGCAAGAACGAGGTGGTGCTGGCGGCGGACGTGCTGGGCCTGTCGACGGTGGTCGCGCTGCAGAACAACCAGGACCCGCAGGGCGAGTCGCCGGCCGCGCTGCTGGGACCGTTCTGGCGCGCCAACGCGCCGGACTGCGCCTGCGGCGATTCGATCGCGCGCTCGGGCACGCCGGGCGTTCCGCTGGCGGTGTCGGGCGTGGTGCGAGACGTGCAGGGCCGGCCGGTGGCCGATGCGATGGTCGACGTGTGGCAGGCCTCGCCGGTCGGCCTGTACGAGAACCAGGACCCGACGCAGGAGAACATGAACCTGCGCGGCCGCTTTCGCACCGACGCCGAGGGCCGCTACCACTTCCGCAGCGTGCGGCCCGCGGGCTACCCGGTGCCGACCGACGGGCCCTGCGGCGTGCTGCTGCGCGCCCAGCAGCGCCACCCGAACCGCCCGGCCCACCTGCACTTCATGGTGAGCAAGCCCGGCCACAAGGTGCTGGTGAGCCAGGTCTATGCCGACGACGACGAGAACCTGGAGAGCGACCCGACCTTCGGCGTCACGCGGCAGCTGATCGGCCGCTATGCGTTGCAGCCCGACGGCCAGAGCGCGACCCTCGCATACGACTTCCAGCTCGAGCCCGGCGAGATGAAGTTCCCGCGCCCACCGATCCCCTGAGCCGCACCGCCTTCTTCGCTTCCTTTCTTCTCTTCCTCACTTCGACACCCCCATGAGCTTCGACCCCCTCACACGACTGGACGGCAAAGTGGCCGTCATCACCGGCGGACTCGGCGCCATCGGCTATGCCAGCGCCCGGCGCCTGGCCGCGCTCGGCGCGACCTGCGTGCTGCTGCATCGCAAGGGCGACGACGCCGACGCGCGTGCGGCCGCCCTGCCCTCGGAGGGCGGCCAGCGCCACGGCGCGCTGCGCGCCGACATCGTCGACAGCGCGAGCCTGCAGGCCGCCGCCGCGCAGGTGAAGGCCACGCACGGCCGCTGCGACATCCTGGTCAACAGCGCGGGCCACACACGGCCGGTGCCCGCGGGCGATCTCGAGGGCCTGAGCGACGAACTCATCGACGAACTGCTGCGCGCCAACTTCCGCGGCGTGTTCGCCACCATCCGCGCCTTCACGCCGCTGCTCAAGGCCAGCGGCGACGGGTTGATCGTCAACGTGTCGTCGATCGCGGGCTTCACCGGCGTGGGCAGCAACCTGGCCTACGTCGCGGCCAAGGCAGGCCTCGACGTGGTGGGCGATGCGCTCGCCAAGGCACTGGCGCCCGCGGTGCGCGTGGTGTCGGTGTCGCCGGGCGCCGTCGAGTCGGCCTTCGTGCCCGGCCGCGGCGACGACTTCAAGAACAGGATGGCGGCCACCACGCCGCTGGGCCGCATCGGCCTGCCCGAGGACGTGGCCGCCACGGTCGAGGCGCTGGCCACCACGCTGCGCTTCGTCACCGGTACGCGCATCGTCGTGGACGGAGGGCGCCACCTGTGAACAAGACGCTCATCACCTGCGCGGTCACGGGCAACCTCGTGAAACCGGAGCAGACGCCGCACCTGCCCATCACCCCCACGCAGATCGCCGACGAATGCCTGGCCGCGGCCGAGGCCGGTGCCGGCCAGGTGCACATCCATGTGCGCGATCCGGGCACGGGCAAGCCGTCGATGGAGGTCGACCTGTACCGCGAGGTGGTCGAGCGCATCCGCCGCCAGGACCGCGAGCTGATCGTCAACCTCACGACCGGGCCGGGCGGGCGCTTCATCCCGAGCGAGGACGACCCGAAGGTCTACGCGCCCGGCACCTCGCTGCTGCCGCCCGAGCGGCGCGTCGAGCACATCGCACTGATCCGGCCCGACGTGTGCTCGCTCGACCTCAACACGATGAACAGCGGCCCCGACGTGGTGATGAACACGCCGAAGAACGTGCGCCGCATGGCCCGCGTGATCCGCGAGGCCGGCGTGAAGCCCGAGCTGGAGATCTTCGACTCCGGCGACATCCACCTGGCGCTCGACCTGATCGCCGACGGCACGCTCGACGGCCCGGGCATGTGGACCTTCGTGCTCGGCGTGAAGTACGGCTTCGGGCCCACGCCCGAGACGCTGCTGTACGCCCGCAACATGCTGCCGCGCGGCGCCTTCTGGAGCGCCTTCGGCATCGGCCGCATGGAGTTCCCGATCGTCGCGCAGGCCTGGCTGATGGGCGGCCATGTGCGCGTCGGGATGGAAGACAACATCTACCTCTCGCACGGCGTGCTGGCCGAGAGCAATGCACAGCTGGTGGCGAAGGCACGCGACATCATCGTGAGCCTGGGCGGACAGGTGGCGAGCGCCACCGAGGCGCGCAGCATGCTGGGCCTGCCCGCAGGAGGTGTGCGATGAGCGCCGCCGTGAACAGCCATGCGGCGCGTGCGCTGCGCGTCGAGCGGAAGGCGGCCGATCTCGCCTCGCTCACGCTGGACATCGCCGCGCAACCCCGGCCCGAGGCGCAGCCCGGCTTCGCGGTGGTGCAGGTGGGCGCCGCGGCGGTGAACCCGAGCGACGTGAAGGCAGCGCTGGGCCTCATGCCGCAGGCCGTCTGGCCGCGCACGCCGGGCCGCGACTTCGCCGGCACGGTGGTGGCGGGGCCGAGCGCATGGATCGGGCGCGAGGTCTACGGCTCGGGCGGCGACATCGGCATCACGTGCAACGGCTCGCATGCGCGCTTCATCGTGCTGCCGGAAGCCGCACTGCGCGAACGCCCGCGCAACATCTCGATGGACGAGGCCGGCGCGGTGGGCGTGCCCTTCGTCACGGCCTACGAGGGCTTCCGCCGCAGCGGCATGCCGCAGGCCGGGCAGACGGTGCTGGTGCTCGGTGCCAACGGCAAGGTCGGGCAGGCGGCCGTGCAACTGGCCGCACAGGCCGGTGCGCGGGTGATCGCGGTGCAGCGGCGTGCCGGGCCCTTCGAGGGCTTTGCCTGCAGCGCGGTCGAGACGATCGATGCCAGCGGCGCGGCGCAGACCGACGTGGCGGCCCAGGTGCGCGAACGCACCGGCGGTCGCGGCGCGAACGTGGTCTACAACACCGTGGGCAGCGCCTACTTCGAGGCCGCGAACCAATCGATGGCCAAAGGCGCGACGCAGATCTTCATCGCCACGCACGAGCGCGCGGTGCCCTTCGACATCTTCGCGTTCTACCGCGGCATGCACACCTTCGTGGGCATCGACTCGCTGGCGATGGATTGCATCGCCGCCACCGCGCAGCTCGACGCGATGCGCGAGGGCTTCGAGCGCGGCACGCTGCGGCCCTTTCCGGTGGCGCGCAGCTTCACGCTCGACCAGGCCATCGACGCCTACCGGCTGGTGCTCTCGGGCAGCACCGACCGTGTCGTGCTGCGGCCCTGACCGACACACGAGCACCGCGTCATGCACGTCACACGTTTCGAGACCGCGCCCACCTACGAGGCGCCCAACCACTTCGACATGCGCTGCCTGCGCCTGCAGGGCAAGGAGGCCGGCCCGTCCGAGCAGATGTGGATGGGCATGAGCCAGATCCTGCCCGGCGGGCGCACCGGACTCGACGGCTCGCCCATGGAGAAGCTGTACCTCGTGCTCGAAGGCCGCCTCACGCTGATCGGCGAGCTCGACGGCCGCACCGAGGAACAGGAGCTGGGCCCGTACGACTCGTGCCGCTTCGCGCCCGGCGAGAAGCGGCAGCTGGAGAACCGGACCCGGCGGCCGGTGCTGGTGGTGCTCGTCATGCCGACCGCGGCGCCCCCACCGCACTGACGCCTCCCTCGCCGCCCGCCGATCGCGCCCACCGAGATGAACAGAGATTCAACAACGGAGACAAGAACATGAACGCATCGCACCCCACCCGCCGCCTCCTCCTCATGGGCGCACTCGCCACCTTCGCGCTGGGCAGCGCCCATGCCCAGGGCGACTGGCCGCGCGGCCAGCCGATCAGGCTGGTCGTGCCCTTCACCGCGGGCAGCGGCACCGACATCGTCGCGCGCATCGTGGCCGAGCGGCTCGGCCCGGCGCTCGCGACCAGCGTGATCGTCGAGAACAAGCCGGGCGCAGGTGGCACGCTGGGCGCGGCGCAGGTCGCCAAGGCGTCGGCCGACGGCTACACGCTGCTGGTGCATTCGGCGGGGCACCTGGTCAATCCCTCGATCTACCCCAACCTCTCGTACGACACCCTCAAGGACTTCGCCGGCATCACGCCGATGGCCAGCCTGCCCAACGTGCTGGTCACCTCGCCCGGCCGTTTCACCGACGTCAAGGACCTGGTCGCGCAGGCCAAGGCCAAGCCCGGCAGCTTCAACTACGCCTCGGCCGGCAACGGCTCGGCCACGCACATGAACGCCGAGGTGTTCCGCCTGGCCGCCGGCCTGCAGGCGCAGCACGTGCCCTTCCGCGGCACGCCGGAAGCCATGACCGAGATCATGGGCGGGCGCGTCGACTGGTTCTTCGCGCCGATGGTGTCGGCGCTGCCGCTGATCAAGGACGGCAAGCTGAAGGCGCTGGCGGTGGGCACCGGCAAGCGCTCGTCGGTGCAGCCCGAGCTGCCGACCACGGCCGAGGCCGGCGTGCCGGGCTCGGAGTACCTGTTCTGGGTCGGGCTGTTCGCACCGGCGAAGACGCCCAGGCCGGTGGTCGAGCGGGTGCAGGCCGAGGTCGCGAAGATCATGGCCTCGCCCGACCTCAAGGACCGGCTCGACAAGCTCGGCGCGGAGCCCTTCACCATGCCTTCGGCGCAGTTCGACCGGTTCATCGTCGACGAGACCGCCAAGGGTGCCCGCACCGTCAAGGCCGCGGGCATCAAGGTCGACTGACCCCGTCGCCGGAGCCACCCATGAAACTGTTCGACAAGGTCGGCACGACCGACGGCAAGACCACGATCGACACGGGCAGGTACAGCCACTGGTGCGATCCCGCCTGCACCCACATCGACGGGGCGCCGCCGCGCCGGCAGTTCCTGCGCGCTTCGCTGGGCCTCGCGGCGGCCGGCGGGCTGTCGGGGCTCGGCCTCGCGGGCTGTGCGAGCACGGCGCCCGCCGGCCCGGCCGATACCGTGGTGCTCAACGCACGCATCGCCACGATGGACCCGAAGGCGCCGCGCGCACAGGCCATGGCCGTCAGCGGCACGCAGTTCTGCGCCGTCGGCAGCGACCTCGAGATGCAGCGCTGGATCGGCCCGCGCACCCGCGTGATCGATGCGCAGGGACGCACCGTGGTGCCCGGCCTGATCGACTCGCACGCGCACTTCATCCGCGGCGGCCTGACCTACTCGCAGGAGCTGCGCTGGGACGGCGTGGCCTCGCTGGCCGATGCGATGACGATGCTGCGCGACCAGGCACGGCGCACGCAGCCGCCGCACTGGGTGCAGGTGGTCGGCGGCTTCTCGCCCTACCAGTTCCGCGAGAAGCGACTGCCCACGCTCGCCGAGATCAATGCGGCAACCGGCGAAGTGCCCTGCTTCATCCTGAATCTCTACGACCGCGCCTTCCTCAACCGCGCGGCGCTGCGCGTGCTCGGCTTCGACCGCGACACGCCCAACCCCTTCGGCAGCGTGCTCGAGAAGGACGCGGCCGGCCAGCCGACCGGCCTGGTGGTCAACACCACGAGCCTGGGCGGGCTGGTGGCGCTGTTCGCGCGCGTGCCCAAGCTGTCGGACGACGACCAGGCGCTGTCGACGCAGCTCTACATGCGCGAGATGAACCGGCTGGGCCTCACCAGCGTGGTCGATGCGGGCGGCGGCGGGCAGAACTACCCGGACCACTATGCGGGCATCGCCAAACTCGCCGCCGAACGCAAGATGACGCTGCGCATCTCGTACAACCTGTTCGCGCAGCGGCCGGGGCAGGAGCTGGCCGACTACCAGGCGTGGTCGCAGAAGGTTTCGCCCGGCCAGGGCGACGACTTCCTGCGCATGGCCGGCGCCGGCGAGTACATCCTCTGGGCCGCGACGGACCCGGCCAACTTCGGCAAGAGCGTGGCACCCGCGCCAATCATCATGGAATCGAAGCTCGCCGAAGTCGCGACCTTCCTCGTGGCCAAGGGCTGGCCTATCCGCATGCATGCGAGCTACGACAGCACCGCGTCGCGCATCCTCGATGTGCTCGAGCAGGTGAACCGGGAAGTGCCGATGAAGCGCGTCCGCTGGGCGCTCGACCACTGCGAGACGCTGTCGCCACGCTCGATGGAACGCGTGGCCGCAATGGGCGGACGCATCGCGATCCAGAACCGCATGTCGCTCGACGGCGAAGTATTCGCGCAGACCTGGGGCCGCGATGCGGCCGCCGATGCGCCGGCCATCGGCCGCATGCGTTCGATGGGCCTGCCGGTGGCCTGCGGCACCGACTCGAGCCGCGCGACCAGCTACAACCCGTGGGTGTCGCTGCACTGGCTGGTCACGGGCAAGACGCTGGGCGACACGCGACTGAATGCCGATCGCAACCTCGTGAGCCGCGAGGAGGCGCTGCGGATGTGGACTGTCGAGGGCGCGGCGCTCACCGGCGACGAGGCCCGCAAGGGCAGCATCGCGACCGGCCGGCTGGCCGATTTCGCGCTGCTGTCCGACGACTACTTCGCCGTGGCCGAGGACGACATCAAGGACATCACCGCCGTCTTCACCATGGTCGGCGGCGAGGTGGTGCATGCGAGCGGCCCCTTCGCCGCCCAGTCGCCGACCCTCGTGAAGCCGATGCCCGACTGGCTGCCGGTGAACGTCTACGGCGGCTACCAGCAGCGGCGCAGGAGCGCCGTGGCGCAGGCGCCGGGCGTGCACGGGGGCGGTTGCTGCGGCAGCGCGACGACCGCACCGGTCATCATCGGCGACCAGGGGAACTGGCGCTTCAGTTGCGGGTGCGCGGCGATCTAGGCGGTGCTCAGAGCGCCTCGGTCGTGCCCTTTTCCGACGCCGCATCGGCATCGTCGAAAGGCCAGACCGCGCGGGCCGGCAAGGGCGTGCCGATCGGTGCACCGGCCTTGCCTTCCCGGACGGCCGCCATGTCGGCCTCGTTGGGGTACAGGCCCGAGATCCAGTAGTCGAACACGCGACGAACCATCGGTGCGGCGTGGGCCGCGCCGAAGCCGGCGTTCTCGACGATGACCGCCACCGCGATCGTCGGTTCGGCGGCCGGCGCGAAGGACATGTACAGCGAATGATCGCGCTGGCGCGGGTCGAGGGCCTTGCCGCTTGCGCGCGCCGCCGCGCTGAGCGACACCGCCTGCGCGGTCCCCGTCTTGCCGGCCGAGGCATACCCCGCCCCGGCGAAGACGCGGGTGCCGGTGCCGCCCTGGGTCACGGCCACCATGGCGTTGCGCACCACCTCGACGTGCGCGCGTGCATAGCCCAGGTCTTCGCCGGGTGGCTGGATCTTCTTCACCACCGCGCCGGTGACCGGGTCCTGGATGGCGCGCACCAGATGCGGCGTGTACTTCACGCCGCCGTTGGCGAGCGTGGCGTTCGCCGAGGCCAGCTGCAGCATGGTGAAGCTGTTGTAGCCCTGTCCGATGCCCAGCGAAATGGTTTCGCCCGGGTACCAGGTCTTCATGGCGGCCTTCCTGTAGGCGCTGCGTTTCCATGCCGTGCTCGGCAGCACGCCGCGGCTTTCGCCCGCGAGATCGATGCCGGTCAGCTGGCCGAAGCCCAGGGGCTTCATGAAGTCGTGGATTCTGTCGACGCCCATCTCGTTGGCCAGCGAATAGAAGTAGGTGTTGCTGGAACGCTGGATCGCCCGGTGCATGTCGACGCCGCCGAGCCCGCCGTCGTGGCTGCGGAAGGTGCGCCCGCCGAAGTTGTAGAAGCCCGGGTCGTTCTGCACCACGTTGGCCGCGCATGTCCGGGTCTCGAGCGCGCCCAGCGCCATGAAGGGTTTATAGGTCGAGCCCGGCGGATAGGTGCCGCGCAACGCGCGGTTGAGCAGCGGCTTGTCGAGCGATTCGCTGAGCGCCTTCCAGTTCTCGACGTCGATCCCCTCGACGAAGAGGTTGGGGTCGAAGGTCGGCTTGCTGACGAAGGCCAGGACCTCGCCCGTTCCGGGGTCGATCGCGACCAGCGCGCCCCGGCGCTCGCCGAACATGTCTTCCACCAGCTTCTGCAGCTTGATGTCGAGCGACAACATCACGGTGCGCCCCGCCGCGGACGGATGGCTGGACAGCCGACGCACCGCATGGCCGCCCGCGGACGTCTCCATCAGTTCGGCACCGGTCTGGCCATGCAGTTCCTTTTCGTAGCTCTGTTCGATGCCCAGCTTGCCGATGTAGTCGGTCCCGCGGTAGTTGGCCTTGTCCTCATCGTCCCAGTCGTCCATCGCGCTCTTCTCGCGCTGGTTGATGCGTCCGATGTAGCCGATGACATGCGCGCCGGTCTCGCCGTGCGGGTACTTGCGCAGCAGGCGCGCCCTGATCTCGATGCCCGGAAAGCGATAGCGCTGCGCGGCAAAGCGGGCCACTTCCTCTTCGCTGAGCCGGTTGCGCAGGAGCACGGCATCGAAACGGCGCGCCTCGTCGAGCTGGCGCTTGAACCGGCGCACCTCGCGCGGCGACATCGGCACGAGTTCCTGCAGGTCGGCGATGGCCGCATCGATGTCGCCGGCCTTGGAGGGCGTCAGTTCGAGCGTGTACGCCGCGTCGTTCGACGCGAGGACGATCCCGTTGCGATCGACGATGACACCGCGGTTCGGCACCACCGGAACGACGGCCGTCCGGTTGCTTTCGGCTTGTCGGGACAGCGCCTCGTGTCGCGTGACCTGCAGGAAGACGAGCCGCGAGGAAAGCAGGCCGAAGCCGAAAAGGACGACGCCGGCGATCACGAAGACGCGGCGACGGAAGCGCATCTGATCTGCAACGGCGTTGCGGATTTCTGTCATGGAAACGGGAGAAAGAGAAGAAGGGAAGGACGAGGGGCGGGGCCATGGCGCGCACGTGCTTCGGCCGGCCTGTGGGGCATAGGAGCGCGAGACCGTGCCGTGGTTCCCCGGCACTGCGTCCTTCTCCGCATCGGCCGGCTCTAAGGGCATTGCACACGCCGGCCATCGCGATGGTCTACGCTGCGCCATGTTCCTCACGACCTCCCTCCTCCTGTTCCTGCACCTGCTCGCCGTGACCTTCTGGGTCGGCGGCATGGGGGTGATGCATTTCGCGGTGCGCCCCGCGGCCGTGGCCACGCTCGAGCCGCCGCAGCGCCTGCCCTTCATGGCCGCGGCGCTGTCGCGCTTCTTCACCGGTGTCTCGATCGCCGTGGCCACTGCGCTCTTCAGCGGCCTCGCGCTGGTGATGGCCTCGGGCGGTTTCGCGCGCGTGCACTGGAGCGTGCACGGCATGTTCACGTTGGGGCTGGTGATGATGGCGCTGTTCCTGCACATCCGCTTCGCGCCCTACCCACGGCTGCAGCGCGCGGTGGCGGCCAAGGAATGGCCGGTGGCCGCGGCGCAACTCGACAGCATCCGCAAGCTGGTGGCGATCAACCTGTCGATCGGCGTGGTGGTGTTCGCGCTCGCGATCGTCGGCCGCGCGGTCTGAGGCGCTGACCGCGACGCCTCGGCTCAGGCGTGCAGCGGCGCGGCCGCATGCGCCACGCAGTCGTGCGCCGTGTGCTGCGGATGGGCCGCCAGCAGCGCGCGCGTGACGCCGTTGGTCCAGCCGAAGCCGTCCTGCAGCGGGTATTCGCCGCCACCGCCGCCGGCCGAACGCTGGTGCTCCTGCTGGCGCAGCGCGTACTTCTCGACCAGCTTGCCCTCGCGCTCGTAGACCGCCGCCACGGTGGCCAGCCAGCGCTTCCCGATGGTGCCGGCCAGCGCATGGTGGCCATGGCGGGCGAAGCCGTCGATCGCCATCCATTGCAGTGCCGCCCAGCCATTGGGCTGGTCCCACTGCTGGTCGCTGAAGCTTTCGGTGGTCGACAGGCCGCCGGGCGCGAGCAGCCGCTGCATCACCGTCTTCGCGAGGGCATCGGCCTGCGGCGCATCGGTCAGGCCCGCGAACAGCGGGGCGACGCAGGCCGCGGTCAGGCCGCTGCGTTGCCGGCCGTGGCGCCAGTCATGGTCGAAGAAGGCGCCCTGTTCCACGTTCCACAGCCAGCGCGTGACCGCATCGCGCCGGCGTTGCGCGTGCTGCGTGAAAGCCTGCGCGGTCGCACTGTCGCCGGCCTGCGCGGCCAATGTGGCGACGGTGGTCTCGAGCTTGAACAGGAAGGCATTGAGGTCGACCGGCACGATGTCGGTGGTGCAGATGCGCGCGAGCGTCGGCGCCTCGCTTTCGTCGAGCCAGCGCGTGCTGAAGTCCCAGCCCGACTCGGCCGCGGCGCGCAGGTGGCGGTAGACCTCGGACGGGTCGCGGCCGCTGCCCTGCGCGGTGGCCACATCTTCGGCCCAGGCCTCTTCGCGTGGCGTATCGCGCGCGTCCCAGTAGCGGTTGAGCAGCGCGCCGTCGGGCAGGCGCACCACGCGCGCCTGCGCGCCGCCGGGCGCGAGCGACCCGTCGCCGCCGTGCATCCACCAGGCGTGTTCCTGGCGCAGTTGCGGCAGCTGGTCGAGCGCATTCGTCGCACCCAGCCGTCCCGCGAGTTCGACCATGAAGGCGAACAGCGGCGGCTGCGAGCGGCTCAGGTAGTAGGTGCGCGTGCCGTTGGGCACATGGCCATGGTTGTCGATCAGATGCGCGAAGTTGCGCACCATGTCGCCGAGCAGATCGTGGCGCCCGCTGGCCGCGAGCCCGAGCATCGTGAAGTACGAGTCCCAGTAGTAGAGCTCGCCGAAGCGGCCACCGGGCACCACGTAGGGATGCGGCACCTGCAGCAGCGAGCCGCCGGGCGGCAGCTGGTGCGGATGGCGC
Source organism: Variovorax frigidus (assembly GCF_051216515.1). NCBI lineage: Bacteria > Pseudomonadati > Pseudomonadota > Betaproteobacteria > Burkholderiales > Comamonadaceae > Variovorax > Variovorax frigidus. The sequence continues at coordinate 446,383 of NZ_JBPJZF010000006.1, read as the reverse complement.
GTGAGCACCGACCAGAGGTCGTCGATGTGCGCGGCGATCGGCTGGCCCGGCACCGACACGTAGTCGCGTTGCGCCGGATGGTCTTCCTCGAAGTGCGCGGCGACGAAGGCCCGCAGGTCGAAGCCCGGATCGCCGCATTGCGCGCGGTAGGCCGCGAGGATGGTTGTGGGATCACCGCGCGGCGCGCAGTCGACGAAGGTCTTGCTGTCGGGGAACACACGCGCGCGCTGCACCGCGATGAAGAGCTCCGCGTAGCGGTCGGCCGGCGTCAGCGCATCGGGCGCCGACGCCGCGGACGCGAGGCGGGCCGGTGCCGTCAGAGCACCCCGTCGGCGCGCAGCGCCGCGATCTTCTGTGCATCGAGGCCGAACTCGGCCAGCACCTCGTCGGTGTGCTGGCCCAGGGCCGGCGGCGCGTAACGCAGCACCGGCGGCGTGGCCGACAGGCGCAGCGGGCTCGCCACGCCGGTGATGCGCGCGACGCCATCGCCCGCGTCGCGCGGCAGCGTCACGGCCAGGCCGCGCGCCTTGACCTGTTCGTCGTCGAAGGCCTGTGCGATGTTGTTGATCGGGCCGCAGGGCACGGCCTTGTCTTCCAGCAGCGCGATCCAGTCGGCGGTGGTGCGCGTGCGCGTGACCGCCTGCATCTGCGGGATCAGCACCTCGCGGTGCGTGACGCGCAGCGTGTTGCTCGCGAAGCGCGGGTCGGCGGCCCACTCGGCATGGCCGGCGGCTTCGCAGAAGCGCGCGAACTGGCCGTTGTTGCCGATGGCCAGCAGCATCGAGCCGTCCTCGGTCTGGAAGTCCTGGTAGGGCGCGAGGCTCGGGTGGCTGTTGCCCTGGCGCTGCGGCACCACGCCCGCGTTGAGGAAGGCGCTGGCCTGGTTGGCCAGGATTGCCATGCCCACGTCGAGCAGCGCCATGTCGATGTGCTGGCCTTCGCCCGTGCGATGGCGCACCTCGATCGCGGCCAGGATGGCCGTGCTCGCGTACACGCCGGTGAACAGGTCGGTCAGCGCCACGCCCACGCGCAGCGGGCCGCCGCCGGGCACCTCGTCGGGCCGGCCGGTGATGCTCATCATCCCGCTGGTGGCCTGGATCATCAGGTCGTAGCCGGCGCGCTGCGCATGCGGGCCGTCGTGGCCGAAGCCGGTCACGCTGCAGTAGATCAACCGCGGGTTGGCCGCGCGCAGGCTCTCGTGGTCGAGGCCGTACTGCTTCAGGCCGCCGGTCTTGAAGTTCTCCACCACGATGTCGCTTTGCGCGGCCATCTGCTGCAGCAGCGCCTGCCCTTCGGGCGTCGCCATGTCGACCGTGACCGAACGCTTGTTGCGGTTGCAGGCGGTGAAGTAGGTGGCCTGGTCGGTGTCGTTGCCGTCCGCGTCCTTGAGGAAGGGCGGTCCCCACCCGCGCGTGTCGTCGCCGACGCCGGGGCGCTCGATCTTCACGACATCGGCGCCGAGGTCGGCCAGGATCTGCGTGCACCAGGGGCCCGCGAGCACGCGGGAGAGATCGAGCACCTTGAGGCCGGCGAGCGCACCAGCCGTTGATGTCACGGAATTCATTGCGGGCGGTCCTGCATTCATTCGGGGAACACCGCGGAACCGGCTTTGCCGGGCCGCCGGTGTTGCCCCCTGGAGGGGGAGTCGAGCTACACGAAGTGAGCGTGAACGGGGGTGGGCCAGTCACACCGCGGAACCGGCTTTGCCGGGCCGCCGGTGTGGCCCCCTGGAGGGGGGTGTCGAGCTACACGAAACGAGCGAGGGACGGGGGTGGGCTCAGTTCGCGAACGCGGCGATGCCGGTGATCGCGCGGCCGAGGATCAGCGCATGGATGTCGTGCGTGCCTTCGTAGGTGTTCACGACTTCCAGGTTCACCAGATGGCGCGCCACGCCGAACTCGTCGCTGATGCCGTTGCCGCCCATCATGTCGCGCGCCATGCGGGCGATGTCGAGGGCCTTGCCGCAGTTGTTGCGCTTGAGGATCGAGGTGATTTCGACCGAGGCGATGCCCTCGTCCTTCATGCGGCCCAGACGCAGGCTGCCCTGCAGGCCCAGCGCGATTTCGGTCTGCATGTCGGCCAGCTTCTTTTGAATGAGCTGGTTGGCCGCGAGCGGGCGGCCGAACTGCTTGCGGTCCAGCGTGTACTGGCGGGCCCGGTGCATGCAGTCTTCGGCGGCGCCGAGTGCGCCCCAGGAAATGCCGTAGCGCGCGCTGTTGAGGCAGGTGAACGGGCCCTTGAGGCCCTGCACTTCGGGGAAGGCGTTTTCTTCAGGGCAGAACACGCCGTCCATCACGATCTCGCCGGTGATGCTGGCGCGCAGGCCGACCTTGCCGTGGATGGCGGGGGCGCTCAGGCCCTTCATGCCCTTCTCGAGCACGAAGCCGCGGATCGGGCCGACCGTGCCGCTCTCGCTGACTTCCTTGGCCCAGACCACGAACACGTCGGCGATGGGCGAGTTGCTGATCCACATCTTGGCGCCGCTGATCGCATAGCCGCCCGGCACCTTCTTGGCACGCGTGGCCATGCTGCCGGGGTCGGAGCCGTGGTCGGGCTCGGTCAGGCCGAAGCAGCCGATCCACTCGCCGGTGGCGAGCTTGGGCAGGTACTTCTGCTTCTGCGCCTCGGTGCCGAATTCGAAGATCGGCACCATCACCAGCGAGCTCTGCACGCTGGCCATCGAGCGGTAACCCGAATCGACGCGCTCGACTTCGCGGGCGATCAGGCCGTAGGCCACGTAGTTGAGGCCCGGGCCGCCGTACGCTTCGGGGATGGTCGGACCCAGCAGGCCCAGCGCGCCCATTTCGCGGAAGATCGCGGGGTCGGTCTCGCCGCTGCGGAAACCCTCGGTCACGCGGGGCAGCAGGCGCTCCTGGCAGTAGGCATTGGCCGCGTCGCGAATCATGCGTTCTTCGTCGGTCAGCTGCTGATCGAGCAGGAGGGGATCGTCCCAGTGGAATTGCGCTTTGGCGGCCATGTGCTGTCTCCGGAGGAAGAGGGAAAAAACGGGAAATGAATCGCTCGATCCTAGCCGTCGCACGGGGTCGGCGCAAACGAGCAATACTCAGCCAGATATGCATTGCACGAATACCTTGAGCTTCTGCACACGACGCACGCGGCGCACCTCCCCATGTTGCGTGAGACACCGCGGAACCGGCTCCGCCGACATGCCGTGCGCGCAGTTCGGAGGGAATCTCTAGTGCGCAGGAAGATCCCGCCTCTGCAGACGCTGGTCTGCTTCGACGCTGCCGCGCGCCACGAGAGCTACACGCGCGCCGCGCAGGAGCTCGCGCTCACGCAGAGCGCCGTCTCGCGCCAGATCGGCGCGCTGGAGGTCTTCCTGGGCGTCACGCTGTTCCGCCGCACGCGGCACGGCGTGGCGCTCACGCCCAGCGGCGCCGCCTATGCGCGCCAGACCGCCAAGCGGCTCGAGGCCATGGAGCGCGACACGCTCGACGCCATGGCCGACCAAGGCGCGGGCGGCTCGCTGGCGCTGGCGGCGGTGCCCACTTTCGCCACGCGCTGGCTGATCCCGCGGCTGCCGGCCTTCGCGCGGCAGCAGCCCGATGTGGTGGTGCACATCGAGACCCGCACCCGCCCCTTCCTGTTCGCCGATGCCGAGTTCGACGCGGCGATCTACGCGGGCACGCCGACGCAGGTGGCCAACTGGGCCGGCACGCACACGGCCCTGCTGCTGCGCGAGGACGTGGTGCCGCTGTGCAGTCCGCGCTTGCTGCCGCGCGGCAAGGCCGTGACGCCCGAAGTCATCGCGCAGATGCCGCTGCTGCAGCAGAGCACGCGGCCCGACGGCTGGCGCCAGTGGTTCGATGCGCAGCAGGTCGATGCGCCGCGTGCGCGCACCGGGCCGCGCTACGAGCTCTTCTCGATGCTGGCCGCAGCCGCCACGCAGGGCCTGGGCGTGGCGCTGATGCCGACCTTGCTGGTCGAGGACGAACTCGCGCGCGGCGAACTCGTCGTGGCCTGCGCGCAGGTGCTCTCGGGCCAGCGGAACTACTACCTGGTCACGCCCGAGCGTGGCGAAGGCCGGCCGCTGCTGGGCCTGTTCGCCGCGTGGCTGGTGGGCCAGGCGCGCGGCGGGTGACCGAGCGCGGAACTTTCGCCGCTGCCACGCGCTCCGACCTGCCCCGCCACCACGCAAGCCCCTCACGCGCCATGTGATCCCTGCCCGTCGTCCTTACCAAGAAGCTCCGCACCCGCACGCCCCCGGCGTCCCGGACCGCGGCCTTTTCCTTTCTTGTCAGGCGCTTGCATGGCTGTTCTTCACGACGACGCGCACATGGCGCGGATCCCGGCCTCGGCCGATGCATCGGTCGCCCCCGGTGCCTCCCTTTTCTCGCTGCGCCACCTGGGCTTCACACTGCCCGACGGACGGGCGCTGTTTCACGACCTGAACGCCGAGCTGCGTGCCGAACGCATCGGCCTCGTGGGCCGCAACGGTGCGGGCAAGAGCGTGCTGGCCCGGCTGCTGGTCGACCGGCTCACGCCGGCCTCGGGCCGCATCGTGCGCGGCGGCAGCGTGGCCTGGGTGCCGCAGGAAGTCAGCGCCACGGCGGGCACGTGCGTGGCGACGGTCGCCGGCCTCGCACCGCTGTTCGACGCGCTCGCGCGCATCGAGGCCGGCGGGCTCGACGCCGCCGACTTCGCGCTGCTCGAGGGCCGGTGGGACATCGCCGCCACCTTTGCCCAGGCACTGGCCGAGGGAGGCTTGGCGCCACTGCGGCCCTCGGACGCGGCCGACCGGCTCAGCGGCGGCGAGCTGACCCGCGTGGCGCTGATTGGCGCCTTCCTGTCCGGCGCCGATGCGCTGGTGCTCGACGAGCCGACCAACCACCTCGATGCCACCGCGCGCGCCTGGCTGCAGACGAAGCTCGCGCGATGGACCGGCGGCGCCGTGGTCGTGAGCCACGACCGCGAACTGCTCGAAACCCTGGACGCCATCCTGGAACTCGGCCCGGACGGGCTCACGCGCTACGGCGGCAATTTCACGCTGTATGCGCAGCAGCGCGCGCAACAGGCCGCGGCCGCAGACGCGGCGCTGCACCACGCGCAAGCCGAAAAGAAGGCCGGCCTGCGCGCACTGCGCGCGCAGCACGATGCCCAGCAGCAGCGCACGGCCCGCCACCAGCGCGACGCAAAGACCCGCAACCTGCCGGGCCTGGTGCTGGGCCGCATGAAGGACGCCGCGCAGGCCAGCGCCGGCAAGGCGAACGCACGCCGGGGCGACACGGCCGACCGGTTGGCGGGCGCGGTCCGGCAGGCGCTCTCGCGCACCGTGCAAAACCCGGCCCTGGCCGTGATGCTGCCGGCCACCACGGTGGCCGCCGGCAAGCGCGTGCTGACGCTGGAAGACGCGGCACCGCCCTTTCCGCCTGGCGCCAAGCCGCTGTCGCTCGCGCTCGCCGGCCCGCTGCGCGTGGCGGTGCAGGGGCCCAACGGCTGCGGCAAGACCACGCTCCTGAAGATGCTGGCCGGCGAGATCGCACCGGCCTCGGGCCATTGCCGCATCGGCGTGCCGCACGCCTGGCTGGACCAGCGCGCGGACAGCCTGCTGCCGCGCCACGAGTCACTGTTGGCGCGCCTGCAGGCGCTGCACACGCCACTGCCCGAAGGCGTGCTGCGCAGTCACCTGGCCTGGCTCGGCCTGGGTGCCACACAGGTCGGCATGCCATCGGGTCTGCTGAGCGGGGGCGAGCGCATGAAGGCCGCGCTGGCCTGCGCGCTGTGGGCCGGCGAACCCGCGCAGCTGTTGCTGCTGGACGAGCCCACGAACCACCTGGACCTGGCGTCCGTCGAGGCCATGGAGCAGGCGCTGGCGGGCTATCCGGGCGCACTGGTCGTGGCCTCGCACGATGCGCGTTTCCTCGACGCACTGGGGCTGAGCCACAGGCTGCGCTTCGACGGCGAGGGCTGGGTGCTGGAAACGATTGCGTGAACCGGCACGATGTTGCGGTACGGTGCAGCCCATGACAACGGTCGCACCCTCCCGCTCTCCCCTCCTCGCCATCGAGCGCCTGCGCTTCGCCTACCCCGGCGAGCCGCCGCTCGTGGCCGACTGGTCCGCTGCCATCGGCCCCGGCGTGACGCTGCTGCACGGCGACACCGGCAGCGGCAAGTCGACGCTGCTGCGCGTGCTCGCCGGCACGGTGCCCGCGAGCTCGGGCACGCTGACGCTGTGCGGTGCATCGCTGCCCGGCGACGCGGCGGCGTACCGGCGCCACCTGTTCTTCATCGAACCCGGCACCGATGCCTTCGACGCCATGACCGGCCGCGATTGCGCGCTGTCGCTGCGCAGCGCCGATGCGCCGTTCAACGAGGCGCGCTGGGCCTCGCTGGTCGAAGGCTTCTCGCTGGCGCCCCACATCGACAAGGCCATGTACATGCTCTCCACGGGCTCCAGGCGCAAGGTCTGGCTCGCGGCGGCACTGGCCTCCAGGCACGCGCTCACGCTGCTCGACGAACCGACCGGCGGGCTCGATGCGGCCTCGATGCGTTGCCTCTGGCGCACCCTCGCCGACATCGCGGCCGAGGGCGACCGCGCCGTCATCGTCGCGAGCGGCGAGCGCATCGGCGAAGTGCCGCTGGCGGCCACGCTCGCGCTGCCGCTCGGCTGACGACGCCACAATGCAGGCACAGGCGGGGCCGGCATCGGCCACCGCCGCCCCAGCCACGCCCAGATGGCGAACCCAGAGACAAGCCCGCATGACCCCGACCGCCGCCGCAGCACCGCCCCACCTGCCCGATTCGCGCTACGCCCTGTGGCGCCTGCTGATCACGCTCCTGATCATGACCGTGGGCAGCAGCGGCATGTACGTGGTCTCGGTCGTGATCCCCGCGGTGCAGGCCGACTTCGGCATCGACCGCGCGCAGGCCTCGCTGCCCTACACGCTGCTGATGATCGGCTTCGGCGTGGGCGGCATGCTGATGGGCAAGGTGGCCGACCGCTTCGGCGTGATGTGGCCGCTGCTGGGCGGCGCGGTTGCGCTGGGGCTGGGCTACGTGGCCTGCAGCCTGGCGCCGAACATCGTCGTCTTCATCGCGGCACAGGCCGTGCTGGTCGGCCTGCTCGGCAGTTCCGCGGCCTTCGCGCCGCTGGTGGCCGACACCTCGCTGTGGTTCGTGAAGCGGCGCGGCATCGCGGTGGCGGTGTGCGCCAGCGGCAACTACATCGCGGGCGCCGTGTGGCCACCGATCGCGCAGCACTTCGTCGAGACCGTGGGCTGGCGCCAGACCTACCTCGGCATGGGCCTGTTCTGCGGCGTCACGATGGCCGGCCTCGCGCTGCTGATGCACGCGCGGCCACCGGCCCTCTCGTTGGCAGTGCCGAGCGCCGTCGCCGGCCGGCCGGTGCCCGGCATGCGGCCCTTCGGCCTGAGCCTGGGCACCGCCCAGGGCCTGCTGTGCGTGGCCGGCGTGGCCTGCTGCGTCGCGATGGCGATGCCGCAGGTGCACATCGTGGCCTATTGCACCGACCTGGGGTTCGGCGCGGCGCGCGGCGCGCAGATGCTGTCGCTGATGCTGGCCTGCGGCATCGCCAGCCGACTCATCTCCGGCGCGATCTGCGACCGCATCGGCGGCCTGCGCACGTTGCTGCTGGGCTCGGGCCTGCAGTGCGTGGCGCTGCTGCTGTTCCTGCCCTTCGACGGGCTGGTGCCGCTGTTCGTGGTGTCGGCGATGTTCGGCCTGTTCCAGGGCGGCATCGTGCCCTCCTACGCGATCATCGTGCGCGAGCACTTCCCGCCCGCCGAGGCCGGCGCGCGCGTCGGCACGGTGCTGATGTGCACGCTGCTGGGCATGGCGCTGGGCGGCTGGATGTCGGGCAAGGTGTTCGACCTGACGGGCAGCTACCACGCGGCCTTCCTCAACGGCATCGCGTGGAACCTGCTCAACATGTCGATCGCCGCCACGCTGCTGTGGCGGGTTTCGCGCTTCGCGCGGCGCGGTGTCGCAGCCGCTCAGTAGCTGATCTTCGCGGCCGGCGCGGCAGCACCGCCGCCGAAGCGCGCGGCGATGGCCTCGGCGCCGCGCGCGAGGATCTGCAGGTCCATCGCGACCGCAACGAACAGCGCGCCCAAGTCCAGGCATTCGCGCGCCCGCACTTCGTCCACCAGCAGGATGCCCGGCGCCTTGCCGCAGGCGCGGATGCGCGCGATGGCGCCGTCGATGGCCGCGCGCACTTCCGGATGGCCGGCGTTGCCCGGATGGCCCATGCTGGCCGACAGATCGGCCGGGCCGATGAACACGCCGTCGACGCCTTCCACGCTGGCGATCTCCTCGAGCCGTTCGAGCGCCTCGCGGGTCTCGACCTGCACCAGCAGGCACAGCTCTTCGTGCGCATGCTGTGCATAGCCCTGCGTGCGGCCGTAGTTGGAGGCCCGCGTCGAGCCGCCCATGCCGCGGATGCCTTCGGGCGCATAGCGCATGGCGCGCACGGCCGCGCGCGCCTCGTCGGCGTTCTGCACGAAGGGCAGCAGCAAGGTCTGCGCGCCGATGTCGAGGTAGCGCTTGATCAGCACCGGGTCGTTCCACGCGGGACGCACCACCGCCGACGATGCGCGCTCACCGGCCGGCACGGCCGAGGCCGCGCCCTGCAGCTGCTGGAGCATGCGTGGCACGTCGGTGGGCGCGTGCTCGGTGTCGAACAGCAGCCAGTCGTAGCCGGCACCGGCGACGATTTCCGCGACGTAGGGGTCCGGCAGGCTGCACCACAGCCCGATCTGCGCCCGGCCTTCGGCCAGCGCGCGCTTGAAATGGTTGACGGGAAGCTGCGACATCCAGCCACCATAGCCGATCGACCCATGCATCGCAGCCGAAGCCCGGCGGGACGCGACGCCATTGCGGACCGCGCCACGGCAAGTGACGGTGCCGGGCGAGAATCGGCGCACCGCCTTCTCACCGAAACAACAAGCAAGAGAGAGAAACGTCCATGCTGCAGAACCTCACCCCCTTCCTGGTCCACTGGGCCATCACCGGCCTGTCGCTGTGGATCGCCAGCTACCTGTTCCGGGGTCTCAAGTTCGACAGCACCGGGGCGCTCGTGGTGTCGGCGCTGCTGCTGGGCTTTGCCAATGCGGTGGTCAAGCCGCTGCTGATCGTGCTCACGCTGCCGCTGACCCTGCTGACCTTCGGCCTGTTCCTGCTGGTGATCAACGCGCTGATGATCCTGCTCGTGTCGGCACTGGTGCGCGGCTTCAAGGTGTCGGGCTTCTGGACCGCCTTCTTCGCCAGCATCTTCATCTCGCTGCTGAGCATCGCGATCGGCTCGATGGTCGGCGGCAGCGATCCGGCGACGAACATCCAGATGCCGACCAACGGCACCTGGCTGTAGGTCGCTTCAGACCGTCGCGCAGGCCGCCGAGCCGCACCCGGTCAGCGGCCGGGCCGGCAAGCCCTGCGGCATGCGCACCGCCTGCGTGGCCGCATCGAAGCCCACGCTGCGCAAGTGCAGCGCCAGCGCGGCGTCCATGGTCTGGGCGTGCTGCACGAACCACACCGCCAGTTCGCGCGCCATCTGGCGGATGGCATCGGTCTGGTTCTTCAGGCCCTGCACCAGGCCCTCGCGCATCACCTCCAGCACCACGCGATGCTGCACCGTGTGGCAGTTGGTCGAAGAGAAGCCCGTGCTGCGCATCCAGGCGTCCTCGTTGCCGAAGTGATCGACCGTGTGCGCGATCAATGCGCGCCAGGTCGCCACCAGCTGTGCATCGTCGGCGTTCTCCACCTGCGCCAGCAGCTCGACGAATTCCTGGTGCGTCTCGTCCATCGGGGGCAGGTCGAGCGCCAACGACTCGGACCATTGCAATGCAGCCATGAGGCTCTCCTTGTGCGGAAAACCTCAGGCTATCGGTGCGCGCCAAAAACCGATTTGATGTGGCGCAAGCTAGTGAGACGCCGCCTGCGCCCGCTGCGCCGCCAGCGCCACATACCAGTCCAGGCTGCCCGGGTTGGCCATGGCCTCGCGGTTGACCACCTTCTCGATCGGCTGGCCCAGCAGCAGCTTCTTGATCGGGAGCTCCTGCTTCTTGCCCGACAGCGTGCGCGGAATCTCCGCCACCTGGAAGATGTCGTTGGGCAGGAAGCGTGGCGACAGCGAGGTCTTGATCGCGTCGTTGAGCTTGGCGCGCATCGCGTCGTCGAGCTCCACGCCCGAGCGCAGCACGACGAACAGCGGCATGTAGCTGTCGCGGCCCAGATACTCGAGGTCGACCACCATCGAATCGAGCACCTCGGGCAGGCCCTCGACCGCGCTGTAGATCTCGCTGGTGCCCATGCGCAGGCCCTGGCGGTTGATGGTGGCGTCGCTGCGGCCGTAGATGATGCAGCCGCCGTCTTCGCCGACCTTGAGCCAGTCGCCGTGGCGCCAGACGCCGGGGTAGGTGTCGAAGTAGCTCGAGAGGTAGCGCGCATTGCCCTCGTCGCCCCAGAAGCAGAGCGGCATCGAGGGGATCGGCTGCACGCAGACCAGTTCGCCGACCTCGCCGATCACCGGCTGGCCCTGCTCGTTCCAGGCCTCGACCGCATGGCCGATCTGGCGGCACTGCATCTGGCCCGGCACTTCGGGCAACTCGCGGTTGCCACCGACGAAGGCACCGCAGAAATCGGTGCCGCCCGAGATGTTGCACCACCAGATGTCCTTCGAACCCGCGGCCCGGAACTGCGCGCTGCCCCAGCGCTGCACTTCCTCCGACAAGGGCGAGCCGGTGCTGCCCAGCACCCGCACGCGCGACAGGTCGCCGCAGGCCGAGGCCTCGACGCCGGCCTTCATGCAGTGGGTGAAGTAGGCGGCGCCGGCGCCGAAGAAGGTCACGCGGTGCCGGGCGACGAAGCGCCACAGCACGGTCCAGTCGGGCTTCTCCTTGCTGCCTGCCGGGTTGCCGTCGTAGAGCACGATGGTGGTGCCCGCGGCCAGGCCCGCGAGCTGGCAGTTCCACATGACCCAGCCGGTCGAGCTGTACCAGTGGAAGCGCTCGCCGAAATTGTTGGCGCCGTAGCTCGCGCCGAAGTCGTTGTGCAGCCCGCAGGCGTACATCGTCATGATGATCCCGCCCTGCCCGTGCACGATGGGCTTGGGCAGGCCGGTGGTGCCGCTGGAGTAGACGATCCAGATCGGATGGTCGAAGGGCAGCCACTCGGGCTCGAAGGCGGCGACCTGCGCATCGTCGCGCGCGATGGCCTGGGTCCAGTCGGCGTCGGCCTCGATCTGCGCCGTCGCGAAGGGCGTGCGCAGCAGCAGCAGCTTGCGCACGCTGGGCAACTGGCCGCGCAGTTCCTGCACCACCGCGCTGCGGTCCAGCGCCTTGCCGCCGTAGTGCACGCCGTCGGCCGCGATCAGCAGCGTGGGCTCGATCTGGCGGAAACGGTCGGTGACCGCGGCCGTGCCCATGTCGGGCGCGCACACGCTCCACACGGCACCGATGCTGGCGCAGGCCAGGAAGGCCACCATGGTCTCGGGAATGTTGGGCAGGTAGGCCGCCACGCGGTCGCCGCGCTTGACGCCCAGCGCGCGCAGCGTGAGCGCCGTCGACGCCACCTGGCGCCGCAGTTCGGGCCAGCTCATCTCGCGCACCTGGCCGCGCTCGTCGTCGCTCACGATCGCCGGCATGCCGGCCGCATGGGCCGCGTCGACGTGGCGCAGCACCTCGCGGGCGTAGTTGACCTGTGCCCCGGGAAACCAGACCGCGCCAGGCATGCGGTGCTCGGCCAGCACCGCACTGTAGGGCGTGGGTGAGTGCATGCCGGCGTAGTCCCAGATGCTCTGCCAGAACGCATCGAGCTCGGTGGTCGACCAGCGCCACAGCGCGTCGTAGTCGTCGAAGCGCAGGCCGCGGTGCTCACGCAGCCAGTCCTGGTAGAGGCGGAGTTGGGGAACGTTCGGTGGTGCTGGATTCATGAGGATTCGAAGCTTACGGCGCGCACCGTCGCCGCGCCCCACGGGAATGCCCGATGGCGCCGCGCGACTGTCCCGCGCGCGACGCGCCGGGCCCGTCTCAGGGTGCGCGCGGCCCGGGCGATGCCGGCTTCTTGCGCGGGCCGCCGAACAGCCGCTCGACCTGCTGACCGATGCGCGCGCCGATGGCCGTGCCCACGCCCGGCAGCACGGCCGTGCCCACGGCCGCGCCGGTGAGCGCGCCGCCGGTCAGCGAGAGTTCGGGATCGTCGAGCGTGCCGCCGAGCTTGAGCGGCACGCCGACCACGCCATCGACGATGTCGACCGCCGCCTCGCCATCGAGCTTGCGCAGGAAGATGCGCGCGCTGCCGGTGGCCGTCAGCACGCCGGAGCGCGCCTTGAGGTCGCTGTAGTGCAGCCGCGTGCCGTCGCCCGTGGCCTGGGTGTCGAGCGTGCCGGTGAGCGAATCCAGCGGCGTGCGCCCGCCGCGGCTGGTGCCTGCGGTACGGATCGCCTTGGCCAGGTCGAAGCGGGTCAGCGTGGCCGGCTGCAGCGTGAAGCGCGTGCGGGTGTGCGCATTGCGCCAGAGCGCACCCAGGTCCGCGCCGGTGGCGCGCAGCTCGGTGCGCCCGTTGACCTTGCCGGCCACGGGCGTGGAGCGCCCGAAGCTCCGCATGAGCTGCTCGATGTCGACATTGCGGGGCTCGAGCTCGCCGGTCAGCAGCAGGCTGCCGTCCTTGGCAGTCTCGAGCGCGGTCTGGCCGTTCCACGTGCCGCCACCCGCGTCGATCAGCGTGCGCCAGCGGTCGGCCTGGCCTTCGCGCTCGAGGCGCAGGCGGACCGGGCTGGAGGCATCGGCGGCCCGGCTCAGTTCGGCGCTACGCGGACGCCAATTCGGATCGAAGTCGATGCGGCCGTCGTAGGCCAGTGCGATGTCGCGGCGGTCGACCCAGGTGACGTCGGTGAAGCGGACCTGCGCGACGGGCAGCGTGTCCAGCGTCCAGGCGCCGCCGCTCAGGGTCGACGTCACATCGCCCTTGCCGCGGAAGGCCCGCACCGATTCACGCGGCAGCGCCACGCCGTCGACCTCGACCCAGTCGACCCGGAGACGGCGATCGAGCAGCACGCGCCAGGGGGCGCGCAGTTCGAACCGGCGCACGCGGATCGGCGCGTCCTGCACGGTCGCCACCTCGTCGAGCACGATGCGCGGCGTCGGCAGCACCGACCAGTGCAGGCCGCCGATGCGCAGGCCGACGCCGGTGCGCTGCTCGAACTCCGCCTGCAGTCGCGCGGCCAGGGCCGCATCGCTGGGCACCCACCAGGCGAGCAGCCCCACCGCCACCGCGAGCGCGGTCGCGCCACCTGCCAGCCAGAACACCGAGCGTTTCATGCGGCGAGCTTAGCCGCGCCAAGGCGACAGGCCGTGTAGTCGCGAGGCGCGTCCTGTCGCTATAGTTTTGACCATCTTTCTCTGGAGTCTTCATGGCCATCTGGCAAAAACCCATCACGCTCGAACTGGTCACGAAGGCCTCGGTCAACACCGCCTCCGCCCACCTGGGCATCGAATTCGTCGAAATTGGCGACGACTTCCTGCGTGGCCGCGTGCCGGTGGACCCGCGCACGGTCCAGCCCTTCGGCCTGCTGCACGGCGGCGTGTCGGTGGTGCTGGCCGAGACGCTGGGTTCGATGGGGGCCTACTACTCCTCGCCCGAGGGCCACGCCGCGGTGGGCCTGGACATCAACGCCAACCACCTGCGTTCGGCCCGCAGCGGCTGGGTCACGGGCACCGCGCGGCCGGTGCACCGGGGTCGCACGGTCCAGGTCTGGCAGATCGACATGACCAACGAAGCCGGCGAGCTGACCTGCGTGTCGCGCATCACGCTGTCGATGCTGCTGCCCCGGTAGGCGCGGCACGCGCCGTCCTCGCTGCGCCGCTTCCGCTCGATTCCAGGCCACCAAAGCGCCTCGGAGCGGGCATCATCGGGCGCACTACAAACGAGGAGAAATCAATGTCCGGAATCTTCCAATGGCGCGAGGTGCAGGCCACCGAGGGCGCGGTCGTCGCGCCCGACGAGCGGCTGCCCTGGCCGCAGACCGCCGCGATGGGCGTGCAGCACGTGATCGCGATGTTCGGTGCCACGGTGCTGGCGCCGATCCTGATGGGCTTCAACCCCAACATCGCGATCCTGATGAGCGGCGTCGGCACGCTGCTGTTCTTCTTCATCACCGGCGGGCGCGTGCCCAGCTACCTGGGCTCGAGCTTCGCCTTCATCGGCGTGGTGATCGCGGCCAGCGGCTATGCGGGCACGGGGCCCAACGCCAACCTCGCGGTGGCGCTGGGCGGCATCGTGGCCTGCGGCGTGCTCTACATCCTGATCGGAGCGCTGGTGCAAGCCATCGGCACCGGCTGGATCGAGCGTTTCATGCCGCCGGTGGTGACCGGCGCCGTGGTGGCGGTGATCGGGCTCAACCTGGCCAACGTGCCGATCAAGAACATGGCGGCGAACAACTTCGACGCCTGGATGCAGGCCGTGACTTTCCTGTGCGTGGGCCTGGTGGCGGTGTTCGCGCGCGGCATGGTGCAGCGGCTGCTGATCCTGGTCGGACTGATCCTCGCGACCGTCGTCTACGCGGCGCTGACCAACGGCCTGGGCCTGGGCAAGCCGATGGACCTGAGCGGCATCGCCAACGCGGCCTGGTTCGGCCTGCCGGTGTTCACGACGCCGGTGTTCACCGGCAGCGCGATGCTGCTGATCGCCCCGGTGGCGATCATCCTGGTGGCAGAGAACCTGGGCCACCTGAAGGCGGTGACGGCCATGACCGGCCGCAACCTCGACCCGCTGATGGGCCGCGCCTTCGTCGCCGACGGCGTGGCGACGGTGGTCAGCGGCTCGGCCGGCGGCACCGGCGTGACCACCTATGCCGAGAACATCGGTGTGATGGCCGCCACTCGCATCTATTCCACGGCGGTGTTCGTGGTGGCCGCGCTGATCGCGCTGGTGCTGGGCTTCTCGCCCAAGTTCGGCGCGCTGATCCAGGCCATCCCGCTGCCGGTGATGGGCGGCGTGAGCATCGTGGTGTTCGGCCTGATCGCGGTCGCGGGCGCCAAGATCTGGGTCGACAACAAGGTCGACTTCTCGCAGAACCGCAACCTGATCGTCGCGGCCATCACGCTGATCATCGGCACCGGCGACTTCACGCTGAAGTTCGGCCAGTTCGCGCTGGGCGGCATCGGGACCGCCACCTTCGGCGCGATCATCCTGTGGGCGCTGCTGGGCCGCGCACGCAACGCCTGAGCCGCTAGCCTCGCCCCGGACGCCTGGCGACCGGGCGAGGTCCTCAGCTCGATGGCTTCTCGCAGACCAGGATGTAGTGCCTGCAGAGCAGCGATCGGAAGGGGTACATCCCCCGCTTTTCCGCCACCGGCATCGGATTGCGCGCCAGGTGGATGTAGAGCCACTGCACCGGATAGACCAGCAAGGCGAACGGCAGCAACAGCCAGTTCCTGCGCTCGATCGACACGTACTTCGGCTTTTCCCGCACCGTGAAACCGGCGTCGCGCAAAAGCCGGACCATGTTCTGCAGCGGCAGCACCTTCCAGGTCGGCTGGTTCTGGTCCACGAAGATCTGGAACTGCCGGGTCTTGCCCAGCAGGAGGTAGGAAAACCGATCCCACATCGTCACGCCGCTGTCGTTGGTCACGATGAAGCGGCCACCCGGCCGCAGATGCTTGTGGCAGCTCTCGAAGAACTGGAGCGTGTTGTCGAACTCCATGACGCCGCTCACGGACAGAATGCAATCGAAGGCCCTGTCCGGAAAGACCGAGAACGGTCGGCTGGCATCGACCACCGCGAAATCCTCCTCGGCGAGCCCTTGGGGCTTCCGAAGATCGCAGCCCCGCACCGCGGCCTCGGGAAAGAACGACCGCACCGTGCGAACCAGCTCCCCGTTTCCGCACGGGATATCGAGCATGTGGCTGCCGCCGACCGGATGCCGGCCGTCCTCGAGCAGCAGTTCGATGACGGCCCGGTTGACGCCGGGGCAGGTCTGCCCGGTGGGAATGGTGTCGAGCGCGTCGTTTCTAGGCATGGGCTGTCCAGAGGTGGTCGAGAAGAACAGGGGCGCCGTCGGCGCGGCGAGGAAAGTCTAGCGACAGCCTTCGAAATGAGTCCAAAGGCCTTACAAACTCCGCGCTTGTGGTCCCGTCGCCCCGCCCGTCCGGCCCTCTGCCCAGGTGCAACCCATTGCAAAAAGTGTGGGGACGCGTGAGCACAAACCCGCCCGGCGCCGGCGCGGTTCCTTCCGCCCGTTAGACTTCAACGCTTTTCGGACGACCTTTTCACATGGCCGATGCTTCCGCCGCGCGCACCAAGGCGGTATTCGAATTCAAGAGCGCCACGCTGCCGCTGGTGGCGCTGATCCTCAAGACGACGGACCTCGGCGTGCTGACGACGGCGCTCGACGCCCAGTTGGCCGACTCCCCCGATTTCTTCGAGCAGGAGCCGGTGGTCATCGACCTTTCCCAGCTGCCCGAGGACGACACGGCCGCCCCGCTCGACTTCACCGTGCTGCGCGACCTGCTCGCGCGCCACCAGACCCAGCCGATCGCCGTGCGCGGCGGCAACGATGCGCAGAACGCCGCGGCGCGCGACGCCGGCCTGTCGATCGCCGCGATGCCGGTCACGCCCACGCCGCGTGCCCCCTCGCCGCCCGCCGCCCCGGCCAGCGAAGCGCCGCAGATCGTGCGCGAGGTGCAGGTGCCGGCCAACGGCACGCTGGTGATCGACAAGCCGCTGCGCTCGGGCCAGCAGGTCTACGCCCGCGGCGGCGACGTGATCGTGATGGCGGTGGTGAACTTCGGCGCCGAGGTCATCGCGGACGGCAACGTCCACGTCTACGCACCGCTGCGCGGCAAGGCCATCGCCGGCGCGCGCGGCAACACCGAGGCCCGCATCTTCACCACCTGCATGGAAGCGCAGCTGGTGGCGATCGCCGGCATCTACCGCACGTCCGAAGTCGCGCTGCCGGCCAACCTGGCGGGCAAGGCGGTCCAGATCCATCTGGACGACAAGAAAATTCTCATGGAGCCGATCCTCTGATCGCCGCTCCCGCAGCAACTGAACAACCGGATAACGAAAGAGGAACGGCAATGGCCAAAATTGTGGTGGTGACCTCGGGCAAGGGCGGCGTCGGCAAGACGACCACGAGCGCAAGCTTCGCGTCGGGCCTGGCCCTGGCGGGCAAGAAGACGGCCGTGATCGACTTCGACGTCGGCCTGCGCAACCTCGACCTGATCATGGGCTGCGAACGCCGCGTGGTGTACGACCTGATCAACGTGATCCAGGGCGAGGCCAACCTGAACCAGGCGCTGATCAAGGACAAGCAGTGCGACAACCTGTTCGTGCTGGCCGCCTCGCAGACGCGCGACAAAGAAGCACTGACCGAAGAAGGCGTCGAGAAGGTGCTCAAGGACCTGTCGGCGATGGACTTCGACTACATCGTCTGCGACTCGCCCGCGGGCATCGAGACCGGCGCGATGATGGCCATGCACTTCGCCGACGAGGCGCTGATCGTGACCAACCCCGAAGTCTCGTCGGTGCGCGACTCCGACCGCATCCTGGGCATGCTGGGCAGCAAGACGCAACGCGCCAAGAACGGCGGCGAGCCGATCAAGGAGCACCTGCTGATCACCCGCTACAACCCGAACCGCGTGGCCGGCGGCCAGATGCTGTCGCTGGAAGACATCCAGGACATCCTGCGCATCAAGCTGATCGGCGTGATCCCGGAATCGGAAACCGTGCTGAACGCCTCCAACCAGGGCATCCCCGCGATCCACGACAAGGGCTCCGACGTGTCGGAAGCCTACAGCGACGTGGTGGCGCGCTTCCTCGGCGAAGACCGCCCGATGCGCTTCATCGATGCGGAAAAACCCGGTTTCTTCAAGCGCATCTTCGGAGGCAAATGAGCATGTCCTTCCTCTCCTTTCTTCTCGGTGAAAAGAAGAAGACGGCCAGCGTCGCCAAGGAACGCCTGCAGATCATCCTGGCCCACGAACGCTCCAGCCTGAGCGCCAAGCGGCCCGAGTACCTGGCCGACCTGCAGCGCGAACTGGTGGCGGTGATCTCCAAGTACGTGTCGATCAGCCCCGAAGACATCAAGGTCCACCTGGAACGCCAGGACGACCTCGAAGTGCTGGACATCAAGATCGAACTCCCCGAAAGCGCGGCCGTCGCGGCCCGCTGAGTCTTTCTCATCGCCGGCGCGCATTCGCGCGCTAGAGTCGGGGGCAGGGAGGGGCAGAGCCGCCACGGCACACGATGGCGCAGCACGACCCCTGGAGTTGCAGATGACGACATTGAAGCCCCTCGAGTGGGACCCGCCGAAGAAGGCAACGCCGGCCGAATCGGCCGACGCCGACGGTTTTTTGTGGCCCAGCCCGCCGGGCGGCGCCTACCCGCCGCCGCGCGCCCAGACCGAGCCGCTGCCTTGCGACATCCGCGGCATCAACGGCCAGCATGCGGCGGGCCGCATGACCTTCTTCATTCCCGACCAGGCCGTCGCACTGGTGCAGTTGCCGCGCGCGCGCACCACGGTGCCGCTGCGCTTCGACCAGTTCCAGTCGATCACGCTGACCACGCCGCTGGCGCCGATCGCCGCGCCCGCGATGGACCCGCAGTCCGGCGTGCCGCGCGAGCCAGCCAGCGCCGCCGTGCGCGTGATCATGAAGGACGGCACCGAACGCCAGGGGCGCACGGTCGGGCACGTCGAGAGCCCCTTCGGGCTGTTCCTTTTTCAGCCGGCCGGTGAGGACGGCGGCGTGCTGCGCGAATTTCTGCCGCGCAACGCCTTCGTCCGCTTCGAGGTCGACGCCCCCTCCGACGACGGCGATCCGGCGCAGGCACTGGCCACCCCGCTGCTGTCGCGCATCGTCACCACGGCCAGCGAGCTGGTCGAGGCGCTGCAGCACCAGGCGCGCATGCCGATGGTGCGCATCGGCGAGGCCCTGATGTCGCTGGGCATGGTGAGCGCCGACGATCTGCGCGACGCGCTGGTCCTTCAGCAGAAGGACCGCGGCGTGCCGCTGGGCGAGCTGCTGGTGCGCCGCGGCGTGGTGTCGCGGGCCGACCTGCAGGTCGCGCTGACCCGCAAGATGGGCTATCCGCTGGTCGACATCGACGTGTTCGGGCCCGAGCCCGAGGCCCTGCGCAAGATCGCCTATGCCGCGGCGCAGCGCCTGCAGGTGATGCCGCTCATGATGAGCGAGGGCCGCCTGGTGGTGGCGCTGGACGATCCGGCCAACCGGCGCGCGGCGGTCGACGAGGTCGAGTTCATCGCGCAGATGAAGGTGGCGCCGGTGCTGGCGCAATGCCGCGACCTGGAGCGCAGCCTGCACGCGGCTTACGACAAGATCGGCGCGGCCTCGGACAGCCGCTTCTCGCAGGCGCTGCGCCCGATCGAGTTCGAGCCGGGCGACACCACGGCGCTGGTCGAGTCGCTGGAGAAGGAAGGCGAGGACCGGGTCGACGAGGACGCCCCGATCGAGCAGTCCGACAATTCGCTGGTCAAGCTCATCAACCGGATGATCCTCGAGGCGCACACGGACGGCGTGTCGGACATTCACATCGAGAGCTACCCCGGGCGCGAGAAGATCCGCATCCGCTTCCGCAAGGACGGCCTGCTGCGCACCTACCTCGAGTTGCCCGCGAACTACCGCAACGCGATGATCGCGCGCATCAAGATCATGTGCGACCTCGACATCAGCGAGCGCCGCAAGCCGCAGGACGGCAAGATCAACTTCGCCAAGTTCTCGCCGCAGCACCGCATCGAGCTGCGCGTGGCGACCATCCCCACCAACAGCGGCCTGGAAGACGTCGTGATGCGGATCCTGGCCTCGGCCAAGCCGATCGCGCTCGACCGGCTGGGGCTGTCGGAGCTCAACCTGGAGCGCCTGCGCCACGCGGTCGAGCGCCCCTACGGCATGGTGCTGTGCGTGGGCCCCACGGGCTCGGGCAAGACCACCACCTTGCACTCGGCGCTCAGCCACATCAACGTGCCCGAGCGGAAGATCTGGACCGCCGAGGACCCGATCGAAATCACCCAGCCGGGCCTGCGCCAGGTGCAGGTGAACCCACGCATCGACTGGACCTTCGCCAAGGCACTGCGCGCCTTCCTGCGGGCCGATCCGGACGTGATCATGGTGGGCGAAATCCGCGACGAGGAGACGGCCAAGATGGCGGTCGAGGCCTCGCTCACGGGCCACCTGGTGCTGTCCACGCTGCACACCAACAGCGCGCCCGAAACCGTGACGCGTCTGCTCGACATGGGCATGGACCCGTTCAACTTCGCCGACTCGCTGCTGGCCGTGCTGGCCCAGCGGCTGGTGCGCCGGCTCTGCACGCACTGCCGCACCGCGCGCGACGCGACCGATCAGGAAGTCGAGGAACTGATGGGCGACTACCTGCGCGCCTACGGCGAGACCGACCTGCCGGAGACCCCCGAAGACGTACTGGCGCGCTGGACCGCGCGCCACGGCCAGAACGGCCGGCTGCAGATGTACACCAGCCCGGGCTGCTCGTTCTGCGACCAGACCGGCTTCAAGGGCCGGGCCGGGCTGCACGAGCTGATGGTGATTTCGCGCGAACTGCGCCACCTGGTGCAGACCGGCGCCCGTGCCGAGGCGCTGCAGGCGACCGCGCTGCGCGAGGGCATGCGCACGCTGCGCCAGGACGGCATCGACAAGGTATTGGCCGGACAGACGACCATCGAGGAAGTGCGCTCTACCAGCAACGTTTGAGCGCGGACCGCCAAATAGTTGGAGAAGCCGTCACGCGCAAGAGGTACATTGGACTTCATTCCTCAGCTTCCGGAACGGATCCGCCATGGCATCGAACCAGCAGACGCGCGTTGAGTTGAAGGCGATTGCCGCCGCCGCAGTGCGTGAACGATTGCGCCAAGCCTTGCCGCTCACGGTCGAGCGCCTGAACCAGCGTCAGGCCGACCTGATCGAGGACAGCGACATCGAAGCCTTCGTCGCCCTGAACTGGCTCGAATGGCATGGCGGTGGCCTGCGGCTGACCATCACCGGGCGCAACGTGTGCGCCCAAATGAGCACCGCGCCGGCCTCCGTCTGAACGAAGGCAGCGGCGCGGCGCCTGGCTGCGGAGTTACTGCGAAGCGATGATCTGCGCGATCACGCCGGTCGCGATGGCGGCCAGCACGAAGTCGCCGCCCACCCCGACCCACTGATAGCCGCGCGGGGGCGCCTGCAGGCGATGGCCGCGCCAATCGTCCACCACGTAGTTGCGGCCTCGGTACTCGGTCGGCACCCGGCCGCCGCGACGCCATTCGACATGCGGCTGCGGGTAGCCGCGGCGATCGGCGAATCGGCCGTCGCGGTAGTCCTGGCGATCGTTGCGCTGGTGGTAGCGCTGGTCCCGGCGATCGTTACGCTGGTTGTAGCGCTGGTCCTGCCGCTGCTCGTGCTGGTCCTTGATGTACAGCTGGCTCGGGCGCTGCGGCGGGCCGCGATGGTCGCGGTCATCGCCTCGACGATCCTGCGCGAAGGCGCTTCCCGCCGCCATGCACAGCGCCATGACGGTGGCTGCGACGGTCATGCGCTTGGCTCTGGTGTTGTTCATCTGGAACTCCTTCTGCGTTGAGTGAGGCTGTCAGTATCGGCAGCTTGCATGTCGCGCAGCCACGGCGCAGATGCGTATCGCGTGAAGGCGGTAAGCGCTCGTATCCGTACGCGAACCGCCCGCGGCGCCTCAGGACGGTGCCATCCGCGTGCTCTGCGGGCCGACGGGCGGCGGGGCTGGATGGCGCGTGCCGCCCGGCAGCTTGCGGCCCAGCGATTCCCCGGCCCTGCGCACCGGCCGGCTGGCGCGTTCGGACACGTTGTCGACGCCACGGCGGGTGGCGCCTTCGGCGCGGTTCACGCCGCGGCCGGCGGCATCGGCACCCCGCTTCGCACTGCCCAGTGCCGTGCCGTCGCGCGGTGGCGGTGGTGGCTTGAGCGTCTGGGCGCGCTGCGCACGGGGCGGGTTGTCGGCGCTCTGGGCCTGGGCCGCGGCAGGCAGCCCCAGCGCGAGGACCAGCAGGGCGCCAAGCGCCCAGGAGGGGGAAAGCGAAGCTGAAGGGTTCATCGGAACGTTCCTTTGTGGCCAGGGGACCGAATCAGGTCGGTGATCCGGCTGCATGTTGCGCGTCCTCGGCCTCGGCGCGCGTCAGACGTTCGCTCTTCCAGTACACGTCGTCCCCACCGTCGATCCGGTTGAGCACCCGCGCCAGCACGAACAGCAGGTCGCTCAGGCGGTTGAGGTAGTGGCGCAGCGAGGCATTGATCTGTTCGGACGCGCCCAGCGCCACCACGGCCCGCTCGGCGCGCCGCGCCACGGTGCGACACACATGGGCCAGCGAGGCTCCCCGCGTGCCCGCAGGCAGGATGAATTCAGCCAGCCGAGGCAGGGCCGCGTTGTGCACGGCGAGCGCGTTGTCGAGCTGCAGCAGCGCCTCGTCCTTGAGCAGCGTGTAGCCGGGCATCGAGAGCTCGCCGCCCAGGTTGAACAGCTGGTGCTGCACATCGACCAGCAGTTCGCGCACGGTGTCGGGCATGGGCTCGCAGAGCAGCACGCCGATCTGCGAATTGAGTTCGTCGACGTCGCCCATGGCCTGCACGCGCAGGTGGTCCTTGGGGACGCGGGTGTTGTCGCCGAGGCCGGTGGTGCCGTCGTCGCCGGTACGCGTCGCGATCTGCGTGAGTCGATTGCCCATGGGAGTCCGTTGGATGAGTGCAGTTCTTAGAATGGTAGACCGCTCCTGGAGACACACGATGAACGCGCCCGCCACCGCCGACCAGCTCTTGCCCGAATTCCACCTGCGCACGGTGCCCGAAGCGCTGATCGAGGCGCTCAAGGCGCGCTTCGCCGAGCGCTGCTCGACCGCGCTGGCGGTGCGCACGCAGCACGGCCGCGACGAGTCGTCCTTCGAGGCGCCGCCGCCCGCGGCCGTGGTGTTCGCCGAGAGCACGCAGGACGTGGCCGATGCGGTGCGGCTGGCCGGCGAGCACAGCGTGCCGGTGATTCCCTTCGGTGTCGGTTCGTCGCTCGAAGGCCACCTGCTGGCCGTCCAGGGCGGCATCAGCATCGACCTGGGCCGCATGAACCGCGTGCTGTCGATCAACGCCGACGACCTCACGGTCACGGTGCAGCCGGGCGTCACGCGCAAGCAACTCAACGACGAGATCAAGAGCACCGGCCTGTTCTTCCCCATCGATCCGGGCGCCGACGCCTCCATCGGCGGCATGACCGCCACCCGCGCCAGCGGCACGAACGCCGTGCGCTACGGCACCATGCGCGAGAACGTGCTGGGCCTGGAGGTGGTGACCGCCGCCGGCGAGACGATCCGCACCGGCACGCGCGCGCGCAAGTCCTCGGCCGGCTACGACCTCACGCGGCTGATGGTCGGCAGCGAAGGCACGCTGGGCGTGGTCACCGAGATCACGCTGCGCATCTACCCGCTGCCCGAGGCGGTGTCGGCGGCCATCTGCTCGTTCCCGAGCATCGAGGCGGCCGTGCGCACCACCATCGAGACGATCCAGCTGGGCGTGCCGATCGCGCGCGTCGAGCTGATCGACGTGAACACCGTGCGCATGGTCAACGCCTACGCCAAGCTGGGCCTGCGCGAGGAGCCGATGCTGCTGATGGAATTCCACGGCTCGCCCGCGGGCGTCAAGGAGCAGGCCGAGACCGTGCAGGAACTGGCCAGCGGCCATGGCGGCAATGCCTTCGAGTGGGCCACCACGCCCGAGGAACGCACCCGCCTGTGGACCGCGCGGCACAACGCCTACTTCGCGGCGATCCAGTCGCGCCCGGGCTGCCGCGCGATCTCGACCGACACCTGCGTGCCGATCTCGCGGCTGGCCGACTGCCTGCTCGACTCGGTGGCCGAAGCCGATGCCAGCGGCATTCCCTACTTCCTGGTAGGCCACGTGGGCGACGGCAACTTCCACTTTGGCTACCTGATCGACCCCAACGACGCCGAGGAGCGCGCCAAGGCCGAGGTGCTCAACCATGCGCTGGTGTCGCGTGCGATCGCGCTGGAAGGCACCTGCAGCGGCGAGCACGGCATCGGGCTGCACAAGATGGGCTTCCTGGTCAACGAGGCCGGCGCGGGCGCGGTCGACATGATGCGCACCATCAAGCGCGCGCTGGACCCGAAGAACATCATGAACCCGGGCAAGATCTTCAGCCTCTGATCTTGACGTCAGATAAAAAGCCCGGCCGCTCGCGAGAGCGCCGGGCTTTTTCCTTGGCGTTTACGCCTCAGGCGGCTGTCTGCCGGATGCGGTCGATCAGGCCGTTGAGCGCCTCCAGCGAGCCGAAGTGGATCGCGAGTTCGCCGCTCTCCTCCATCTTGCCGCCACGCTTGCTGCGCTTCTTGATCCGGACCTCGACCTCGGCGGTCAGCAGGTCGGCTAGCTCTTCCTCGACCCGCAGCAAGTCGCGCGACTTGTCGGCCGCGCCGTTGCGCCGCGGCGACGGCGTGAGGCTGAACTCGGCCGCCAGCTTCTTGACCAGCGCCTCGGCCTCGCGCACCGACATCTTCTTGCCGGCGATCTGGTTGGCGGCGGTGATCTGGGTGCCGCGGTCCAGCGACAGCAGCGCGCGCGCATGGCCCATGTCGATGTCGCCGGCCATCAGCATGGCCTGGGCGGGCTCGGCCAGGTTCAGCAGGCGCAGCAGGTTGCTGGCGGCGCTGCGCGAACGGCCCACGGCCTGGGCCGCGGCTTCGTGGGTGAGCCCAAACTCCGCAACCAGGCGTTGCAGGCCTTGCGCCTCTTCCAACGGGTTCAGGTCCTCGCGCTGGATGTTCTCGATCAGCGACATGGCCGCGGCGGCCTCGTTCGGCACGTCGCGCACCAGCACCGGCACGCTGTCCAGCCCGGCGAGCTTGGCGGCGCGGAAGCGGCGCTCGCCCGCGATGATCTCGAACTCGGCGTTCTTGGCCGCCGCCGAGTCGGCATCGAGCCGGCGCACCAGGATCGGCTGCATGATGCCCTGCACCTTGATGCTTTCGGCCAGCTCGTAGAGCGCGCCTTCGTCCATGCGCGTGCGGGGCTGGTAGACGCCGGCCACCATCTGCTCGAGCTTGAGCACGGTGGGCTGGGGCGCGGGGGCGTTGGCGTCGGGCGCGGCCGGCTCGTCGGCGCTGCCGTTGAAGGTGGGGCCCAGCAGGGCTTCGAGTCCGCGGCCGAGGCCCTTGGGTTTCTTGGTGGCCATCGAGGTCAATCTTCTTTGTCTGTGGTCTTGAGGAGGTCGTTCAGCAGCGCGCGGCCCTGGGGCCAGTCGCCCAGCCCGGACTCGCCGTTGAGATGGCCGGCGGCGCCGGCGTCGACGAAACGCGCGCCCCAGTCGGCGGCCATCTGGCGCGAGCGCGCGGCGTCGCAATAGGGATCGTCATTCGCCGCAATCAACAGCGAAGGAAAAGGCAATCGCTGGCGCACGATGGGTGCCCAGCCGGGAATCATCTGGCGCAGGTCGTCGCGCTCCAGGTCGCCGGGCGCCACGAGCAGGGCTGCACGCACCCTGTCGGTGTTGCGCGAGTGGGCTGCCCAGGCCGCGACCAGAATGCAGCCCAGGCTGTGCGCCACCAGGGCCACCGGGCCGGGCGCGGCCAGCACTTCTTCTTCGAGCCGGGCCAGCCAGTCGCCACGCCGGGGATGCACCCATTCATGCTGCTCGACACGATGGTCGCCATGCACGGCCTCCCAGCGGCTTTGCCAATGGGGCGCATCGCTGTTCTGCCAGCCCGGCAGGAGCAGGATGGGGGTAGGGGTGCTCATCGCGTCATTCCTCGGCTGCAGCGGCGTTCTGGATCTCGACCGGCAACTCGACCGGCGGGGGCGCAGGCTGGGCCAGCGCGCTGGCGGGCGGCATCTTCTCGACCAACTCCTGCGCGAAGGCCACGAAGGCCTGGCTGCCGCGGGCCGAGGGATCGAAGATCACGCCCGGCAGGCCGTAGCTCGGGGCCTCGGCCAGGCGCACGTTGCGCGGGATCACGGTATCGAACACCTTGTCGCCGAAATGGCCCTTGAGCTGCTCGCTCACCTGCTGCTGCAGTGTGATGCGCGGATCGAACATCACGCGCAGCAGCCCGATGATCTGCAGGTTCTTGTTGAGGTTGGCGTGCACCTGCTTGATGGTGTTGACCAGGTCGGTCAGGCCTTCGAGCGCGAAGTACTCGCACTGCATGGGCACGATCACGCCATGGGCCGCGCACAGTCCGTTGAGCGTGAGCAGGCTCAGGCTGGGCGGGCAATCGATCAGGATGAAGTCGTACTCGGCGCCGACGGCCGCCAGCGCGGTGCGCAGGCGCTTCTCGCGCCGGTCCAGCGCGACCATTTCGACCTCGGCGCCGGCCAGCTCGCGGTTGGCGCCGAGCACGTCGTAGTTGCACCGCTCGGCTCGCACGCGGGCCTCGGCCACCGAGGCCGACTCCAGCAGCACGTCGTACACGGTGAGCTCGAGCTGGCGCTTGTCGATGCCCGAGCCCATGGTGGCATTGCCCTGGGGGTCGAGGTCGATCATCAGCACCCGCTGGCCCACCTTGGCCAGGCCGGCGGCGAGGTTCACGGTGGTGGTGGTCTTGCCGACGCCACCCTTCTGGTTGGCAATGCAGAAAATCTTGGCCATCGTCTCTTCTCTCTCAGCGCGACACGGCGAGCTTGACACCGAAGGCGATCAGGAAGACGCCCGCCAGCTTCTCCAGGGTTTGCGAAATGCGAGGATTGGCGCGCAGCCGCTCCGCCAGAAAATGGGTCAGCAGCGTCGCCGTCAGCCCGTACAGGAAGGTCAACGCCGCGATGGTCAGGGCCATGAAGGCGAAGGTGCGAAAGCCCTGGTGGCGCGCCGGATCGACGAACAGCGGGAAGAAGGCCATGTAGAAGACGATGGCCTTGGGATTCAGCAGCGTGATGAACACCGCCTGACGGAAGAACTGCCGCGGGCGGATGTTGAGGATCGGGGCGGCGCCGGGCTTGGCCAGCAGCATGCGTGCGCCCAGCCACGCCAGGTAGGCCGCGCCCAGCCATTGCACCGCGTGGAAGGCCGTGGGATAGGCCGCGAGCAACGCGGCGACGCCGGCCACCGCCATCCACATCAGCACCTGATCGCCGGCGATCACGCCCAGCGTGGCGGCCAATCCGCCGCGAATGCCGCCCTTCCCTGTCGAGGTGATCAAGGCCAGGTTGCCTGGGCCTGGGATCGCGAGGAACAGGACGATGGCCGCAACGAATGCGCCGTAATCAGCGATGCCGAACATGGGATGTGCCTAGGGCCTGAGATGGGAGGGAGCTGCGAGTCTAAGCGAGCCACCCCTGCACCCGACACCCCTGCAACGCTCAACCGGTTGCTTTTCGTGCCCAGACGATGCAGCGCTCGGCGTCGAGGCCCGGAACCGTCAGTTGTTCCACGTGAAACACATCGACGAACGGCGGCAATTGCGCCAGCTCGTCCGAGGGCAACTTGCCCTTCATCGCGAGCCAGACACCCTGTGGCGCAAGCAGCTGCTGCGACCCGTTGTAGAAGTCGGGCAGCGAGGCGAAGGCCCGGCAGCTGATCGTATCGTAGGCGCCGCTCTGTGCCTCCACGCGCGCATGCAGGCCGCGCAGGTTGGGCAGGCGCAGTTCGGCGGCCACCTGTTGCACGAAGGCGGTCTTTTTGGCCACCGCATCCAGACAGGTCACGTCGATGTCTTCGCGCAGGATCGCGATCACCACGCCCGGCAGCCCTGCCCCGGCGCCTACATCCAGCAGCTTGGTGGGAATGGCGCTCACGGGCCGCTCGCGCTGCAGCGGTGTGATCACCGAAAGGCTGTCGAGCAAATGGTGCGTCAGCACCGCAGCAGGCTCGCGCAAGGCCGTGAGGTTGTAGACCTTGTTCCACTTGAGGATCAGGGCACCGTAGGCCAGCAGCCGTTGCGATTGCAGATCGCTCAGGTCCAGGCCGAGGGCCTTGGCGCCCTCCTGCAGCTGAATCAACGGGCTCATGCTTCGGTCACCGGCGCGGCAGCGTCGACCACGGCATCGCGTGCGAACGCGCGATGCCCTCCCTTGCGCAGGTGCACCATCAGCAGAGAGATCGCGGCTGGGGTCACGCCGGAAATGCGCGAGGCCAGGCCCAGGGTCTCGGGCCGCTGGCGCTCCAGCTTCTGCCGCACTTCGAAGCTCAGCGCGTTCACCTGGCTGTAGTCGAAGTCGGCTGGCAAGCGCAGGTTCTCGTAGTGCGCGGCGCGCTCCACCTCGTCGTGCTGACGGTCGATGTAGCCGGAGTACTTGGCCGAGATCTCGACCTGCTCCACCTCGACCGGCGCCAACGGCTCCGCCGGCGCGTACTTGCCGCCGTCCAGCGACATCAGTGCCGCGTAGTTGACGTCGGGGCGACGCAGCAGATCGCCCAGGTTGTATTCGTGCTCGATGGCCTTGCCCAGCACCCGCACCGACTCGCTGGCCGGCAGGTTGCGCGGGTTGACCCAGACCGACTTGAGCCGCTGTGTTTCACGTGAAACAACGTCGCGCTTGCGCGAGAACGCATCCCAGCGTGCGTCGTCCACCAAGCCCAGCTTGCGGCCGGTTTCGGTCAGGCGCATGTCGGCGTTGTCTTCCCGCAGCTGCAGTCGGAACTCGGCGCGGCTGGTGAACATGCGGTAGGGCTCGGTCACGCCCTTGGTGATCAGGTCATCGACCAGCACGCCCAGGTAGGCCTCGTCGCGACGCGGCAGCCAGGCGCCCTCGCCCCGGCACTGCAGCGCGGCATTGATGCCGGCGAACAGGCCCTGCGCCGCGGCTTCTTCGTAACCCGTGGTGCCATTGATCTGCCCCGCGAAGAACAGGCCCTGGATCGCGCGCGTCTCGAAGCTGCTCTTGAGCTCGCGCGGATCGAAGTAGTCGTACTCGATCGCATAGCCGGGACGCAGGATGTGTGCGCTCTCCAGACCGACCATCGAGCGCACCAGCTGGTACTGGATGTCGAAAGGCAGGCTGGTCGAGATCCCGTTCGGGTAGTACTCGTTCGTGGTCAGGCCTTCGGGCTCGAGGAAGATCTGATGGCTTTCCTTGTCGGCGAAGCGGTTGATCTTGTCTTCCACGCTCGGGCAGTAGCGCGGGCCCACGCCCTCGATCTTGCCGGTGAACATCGGGCTGCGGTCGAAGCCCGAACGGATGATGTCGTGCGTGCGGGCGTTGGTATTGGTGATCCAGCAGGCCATCTGCCGCGGATGCATGTCGGCGCGGCCCATGGTGCTGAACACCGGCATGGTCGCAGTCTCGCCGCCCGGCATCCCGTCACCCGGCTGTTCGATGCACTTCGAGAAGTCGATGCTGCGGCCGTCGAGCCGCGGCGGCGTGCCGGTCTTGAGCCGGCCCTGGGGCAGCTTCAATTCCTTGAGCCGCGCCGACAGGCTGATCGCCGGCGGGTCCCCTGCCCGGCCGGCCTGGTAGTTGTCGAGGCCCACATGGATGCGGCCATCCAGAAAGGTGCCTGCGGTCAGCACCACGGTGCGTGCACGGAAGCGGATGCCTACCTGCGTGACCGCGCCCACCACCCGATCGCCCTCCACCATCAGGTCGTCCACCGCCTGCTGGAACAGGCTCAGGTTCGGCTGGTTCTCCAGCCGATGGCGGATGGCTGCCTTGTAGAGCACGCGGTCGGCCTGGGCGCGCGTGGCACGCACGGCCGGGCCCTTGCTCGAATTGAGGATCCGGAACTGGATGCCCGATTCGTCGGTGGCCAGCGCCATCGCACCGCCCAGTGCATCGACTTCGCGCACCAGATGGCCCTTGCCGATGCCGCCGATCGACGGGTTGCAGCTCATCTGGCCCAGCGTCTCGATGTTGTGGGTCAGCAGCAGCGTCTTGGCGCCCATGCGGGCGGAGGCCAATGCGGCTTCGGTACCGGCGTGACCGCCGCCGACGACGATGACGTCGAATTCTTCAGGATAGAGCATGAGATGGGCGCACTCTCGCGTGCGCGGCGTGGGAGTCTGCAGGGAGGGGCCCTGATTTTAAGCGGCGCCGGCGTTTTGCAGGGCGTGTGGGGCCTCCACCTGGCCCTGCACCAAGACCGCCGGGTCGCTCTATCGTGCGCTCATTTGCTATCTATTTAATAGCATCGAAAGCGGGAATGTCAGACGGCGAACGCCACTTCCCGTGCCACCACGCGTCTCGAAGGCATCGGATCGGGCGCCTGCGCTGACGCCAATGCGTCGGCCGCAGCCCATTGCGCCAGTGTGACCTGCTGCACCCGCACCACGCGGTGCGCGGGCGTCTGCAGCAACTTCACCAGGCGGCGCTCGACCGGCCATCGCAGCACGCGGTGGGACATCAGTCGATGGCCTTTCGCACGGCGCCCACGCCCAGCGCCGCCAGCACCAGAAAGACCACGGCGAGCACCAGGAACAACCCGAACAGCACCTTGGCGATACCGGCCGCACCGGCTGCGACACCGCCGAAGCCGAGTGCCCCGGCGATCAGGGAAACGATCGCAAAAATGATGGCGTACTTCAACATGACAAGCTCCTCGACGTCGGCACTGTGCCGCGGTGGAAAGCAGCTTAAAAAGCGCCTTCGTCGCGATGGATAGTCGGGCCGCCCAAGCCCCCGTAGGACAAAAACGCGAGGCCGAGCCGCTACGATCGGAGGCTGGCCGGTGCCCGGAAGCACCGGCGCCCGACGCGTTTGCGCCGGACTGCTTTCCTGTCCCTCACCCCCCTCTCTGGAGCATTGCATGAAGCTGTACTACTCGCCCGGCGCCTGTTCGTTGTCGCCCCACATCGCCCTGCACGAGGCCGGCATCGCCTTCGAACCCGTGCTGGCCAGCACCAAGAGCCACAAGCTGCAGGATGGCACCGACTACTACGGCATCAATCCGTTGGGCTACGTGCCGATGCTCGAACTCGACGACGGCACGCGCCTGCGCGAAGGCCCGGCCATCGTGCAGTACATCGCCGACATGGTGCCGCTGAAGAACCTCGCGCCCGCCAACGGCACGCTGCCGCGCTACCGCCTGCAGGAATGGCTGACCTTCATCGGCACCGAGGTCCACAAGGGCTTCAGCCCGCTGTTCAACCCCGCCATGCCCGACGAAGCCAAGACCATCGCCAAGGACCGCCTCGCGACGCGCTTCACCTGGCTCAACAAGGAACTCGAAAGCAAGACGTACCTGATGGGCGAGCACTTCACCGTGGCCGATGGCTACCTCTTCACCGTGGTCGGCTGGGCCAAGCCTTTGTCCATCGACCTCACGGCGTACCCGCACCTGCAGGCCTGGCATGCGCGCGTGGGCGCACGCCCCGCGGTGCAGGCAGCGCTCAAGGCCGAAGGCCTGCTGAAGTAAGGCCACCGGCCTTTCCGGGCCGTTCGCGCAGGTGCAGCGCGGCGGCCCCGCGCAGGGGTGCGCGCCTAGCAGCAAAACGACAACCTCACCGCAGCAGGGATGCGCCCCGCGGTTTACGCTGGGCGTCCTTTCCATCCCTGACAAGACGCACCGTGCCCACTCTCTTCGATCCCGTCCAGGCAGGCGACCTGCACCTCGCCAACCGCATCGTCATGGCGCCGCTGACGCGCAACCGCTCGCCCGGCGCCGTGCCGCTGCCCATCACCGCCACCTACTACGAACAGCGCGCCAGCGCCGGCCTGCTGATCACCGAAGCCACGGCCATCAGCCACCAGGGTCAGGGCTACGCGGACGTGCCGGGCCTCTACGGCACCGAGCAGCTCGACGGCTGGAAGCGTGTGACCGATGCGGTGCATGCCAAGGGCGGCAAGATCGTGGTCCAGCTGTGGCATGTGGGCCGCATCTCGCACACCGATCTGCAACCCGACGGCGGTCAGCCCGTGGCGCCCTCGGCCATCACGGCCAAGAGCAAGACCGTGCTGATCAAGGACGGTGTGCCGAGCTTCGTCGAGACCTCCGAGCCGCGCGCACTCAAGGCCGAGGAACTGCCCGGCATCGTCCACAGCTACGCCGCCGCGGCACGCAATGCGGTCGAGACCGCGGGCTTCGACGGTGTCGAGGTGCACGGCGCCAACGGCTACCTGCTCGACCAGTTCCTCAAGCGCGGCAGCAACCAGCGCACCGACGACTACGGCGGCAGCATCGAGAACCGCGCCCGCCTGCTGCTCGAGGCCACGCGTGCCATCGCCGACGCCATCGGTGGCGGCAAGACCGGCATCCGCCTGTCGCCCGTCACGCCCGCCAACGACGTGCACGACGAAGATCCGCAGCCGCTGTTCGAGTACGTGGTCAAGCAACTCGCCAGCCTGAACCTGGCCTACATCCACATCATCGAAGGCGCCACGGGCGGCCCGCGCGAAATCGCCGACCGTCCTTTCGACTACGAAGGCCTCAAGGCCGCTTACCGCCAGGCCGGCGGCAAGGGTGCCTGGATGGTCAACAACAACTACGACAAGCCCCTGGCCGAGACGGCCGTGAAGGAAGGCGACGACCTGGTGGCCTTCGGCCGCCCCTACATCGCCAACCCCGACCTGGTGCGCCGTCTGCGCGAAGACGCACCGCTGAACCCGCTCGACAAGGCCACGCTCTACGGCGGCGGCGAGAAGGGCTACACCGACTACCCCGCACTGGCCTGAGCCTGCCCGCGGGAGGGGCCATGGCAAGATGCGGCGGACCCATTCGTCCGCCGACAGGAGAGAACCGCCATGGCCCGCATTGCGCAACGACCGGCCGCATCAGGCCTCGTGCCGCCGCTCGACCGCATCCATCACGTGGCCATCCTCTGCGGCGACTACGCCGTGTCGAAGCGCTTCTACACCGAGGTGCTCGGCCTGCGCGTGATCGCGGAAAACCACCGCGCAGCGCGCGATTCGTACAAGCTCGACCTCGCCCTGCCCGACGGCTCGCAGATCGAACTCTTTTCCTTTGCCGGCGCACCCGCGCGGCCCACACGGCCCGAAGCGCGGGGGCTGCGCCACCTGTGCTTCGAAGTGCAGGACGTGCAGGCCATGGCCGATGAACTCGCGGCCAAGGGCGTGGCCGTCGAGCCCTTGCGCATCGATGAATTCACCGGCCGCCGCTTCACCTTCTTCACCGATCCCGACGGTCTTCCGCTGGAACTCTACGAAGCCGCGCCCGCCGTCGACCTCGATGCGTTGCTGCTGGAACTCGAGGGGGCATTGCATCGGCAAGACGTGCGCGCGAGCGCGACGCGGCTGGAAGCACTGCTGGACGACGACTTCCATGAACTCGGCGTGTCCGGCACCGTGTGGACACGCGCGGCCATCGTCGATGCGTTGCGCGACGAAGCCTTCTCGCCGCGCACGATGACGGACTTTCGCGTGATGCGGACAGCGAACGACGTCGCGCTGGTGACGTACCGGGTGCATCGCGAAGCGAGTGCCGAACGGCCTGCGGCGGACTCGCTGCGAAGCTCGCTGTGGCGATGCAGGCAGGGACGGTGGCGCATGGTGTTCCACCAGGGCACGCCGTTGTAGGGCCTCGTTCTCAAGCCACTTCGCCGAACACCACGCTCACCCGCAGCCCTGTGGGCTCCGCGGCCTCGAGCCGCAGCTCCGCGTCCAGCAGCTCCGCATAGCGCGCCACGATCGACAATCCCAGACCCGCGCCCTGCCCCAGCTTCTGGCCATCGGGGCCCTGGGCCCAGCGTTCCATCAGCGCGCGCTGCGCGGCCGGCGGAATGCCGGGGCCATCGTCCACCACCGACAGCACCGTGCCCGACAGCTCGACGGTGATGGTGCGGCCGCCATAGCGCAGCGCGTTGTCGATCAGGTTGTCGAGGATGCCTTCGATCAGCGCGACGCTCGCCTGCACCGTCACGGACGCACCCTCGAGGCCGCGCGCACCCAGGTCCACGCCTCGTGCATCGGCCCGCGCCAGGTGCCGCAGCACCGCCTGTTCCACCATGTCGTGGAGCTGCACCGGTTCGCGTTGCAGGGCCGTGCGCCCTTCATCGGCCAGGGCCAGCCCCAGCAGCTGGTCGACCAGATGGCTGGCACGTGCCTGGCTGGCCGCGATGCGTCCCAGTTGCTCGCGCCAGATCTCGGGTGTGGTCTGGGCCAGTCCGTAGTCCGCCAACGCGCGGATGCCGGCCAGCGGCGTGCGCAGTTCATGCGCCACGTTGCCGGCGAATTCACGCTGCGCCCGCACACTGAACGCGACCCGGCCGAAGAGCGCGTTCATCGCATCACCGAGCCGCTCGAGTTCGCGCGAACTGCGCGCCACCGGCACCGGCGACAGGTCGCTCGCATCGCGCTGCCCCAGCGCCTGCTCGAGTTCGCCCAGTGGCCGCAGTTCGCGATCGATGTGGCGCCAGAGCCAGGCCGCCACCAGGGCCAGCAACAGCAGCTGCGGGGCCAGCGAATAGACCAGCAGACGCCCGACCAGCGCGCTGCGACCGCGCGTGGTCTGCGCCACCACCACGCGGTAGGGATGGGGCAGCGAATGGTCGAGCACCACCGCACGCAGCTTCTCGCCCTGGTAGGTGATGTCCGAGAACCGGTGGCGCGCCGTGCCCTCGGGAAACGGCGCCTGCAAGGCCGCTTCGCCCGCCAGATGGCGGCCATCCCGCTGCCGCACGGCAAAGTGCACGGCTTCGGTCTGGTCGAACAGCACGGCCGTCACTTCGCGCGGCGTCAAGGTGAGTTCGACGCTGTCCGGGGTGGCGCGCACGTTGGACGACACCGCATAGGCATCGTCGAGCAGCGTGCGGTCGAAGGCCTGCTCGGTGAAGCTGTTGGCCACGCCGAGTGCGATGCCGGTGCCGACCAGCCAGGTCAGCGCCAGCGGCGGCAGCACACCGCGCAGGACGCGCCGGGTCAGCGACGGTGCGACGGGCTGCGGCGTCGCGGCGCGCACTATGCCTCTGCCTCTGCCTCGGCTTCCAGCAGATAGCCAAGACCGCGCAAGGTGCGGATGCTGGCGCCGCTGCCCGCCAGTTTTTTGCGCAGCCGCGAAATGAAGGCCTCGAGCGCGTTGTCGCCCAGCGACTCGTCGAAGGTCGACAGCTTGTCCGACAGCGCCCGCTTGCTCACCGTGCGGCCGGGCGGGCTCATCAGTTCCCACAGCACCTCGAATTCGCGCGCCGGCAGGTCGAGCGGCACACCCGCCACGCCGAAGCGCCGCGCCTTGCGGTCGAGGCGCAGGCTGCCCAGCGTGGAGATGTCCTCGGTGCCCTGCGCCCGCCGAACCAGGGCCCGCAGCCGCGCCTCCACCTCGGCCAGATCGAAAGGCTTGCCGAGGTAGTCGTCGGCCCCGGCATCCAGGCCGGCGATGCGCTCGTCGGTGCGGTCGCGCGCGGTCAGCACCAGCACCGGCGTGCGGTCGCCGCGGCCGCGCGCCTGGCGCAGCACGTTCAGGCCACTCGCCAGCCCGCTCGTGCGGCTGCCGGTCAGGGGCAGCGTCAGATCGAGCAGCACCGCATCGAACAGCTGGACGCGCCACAGGTGGTCGGCGTCTTCCACGTTGGTCGCCAGATCGACGCGGTGGCCGGCATCGCGCAGGCTGCGCAACATCATGTCGCTCAGCACCGCATCGTCTTCGATCAACAGGATTCGCATGGGACAGGCAGAAAAGAAGAGGCCGGAGGTGCTGCGTTTCTACACCAAGCCTAGCCCTTGTTCGGCCGCCAACGGCGCAACAACAAGGCGTTGGCCATCACACTCACGCTCGAGGCTGCCATCGCCGCGCCGGCCACCACCGGGCTCAGCAGGCCGAAGGCCGCGAAGGGAATGCCAATCACGTTGTACGCGAAGGCCCAGAACAGGTTCTGCCGGATCTTCGCGACCGTGCGCGCCGACAGGTCGAGCGCATCGGCCACCAGAGCAAGGTCGCCACGCATCAAGGTGATGCCGGCGGCCTCCATCGCCACGTCGGTGCCGTTGGCCATCGCGATGCCCACGTCGGCCGCAGCCAGCGCGGGTGCATCGTTGGCACCGTCGCCCACCATGGCCACCACATGCACACCGCCCTGCGCGTCGCTGCGCAGGGCCGCCACCTGCGCGGCCTTGTCGGCCGGCAGCACTTCGGCACGCACGTCCTCGGGGGCGATGCCCACACGCGCGGCCATGGCCAGCGCCGCGTGCCGGTTGTCGCCCGAGATCATCACCACACGCAGGCCGCGCGCGCGCAACGCGGCGACCGCCTGGGCGGCCTGGGGCTTGGGCTCGTCGCTGAAAGCCAGCAGCGCCTTCACCACCGGCGGCCCCTCCGCACCGAAGGCCAGCAACGCCGACACCGTCGCCCCCTGCTGCTGCAGGTGCTGTACCGCGACGCCGTCGGGCAGGGCCTCCAGTTCCTCGCACCAGCGCAGGCTGGCGATGGCCCATTCCGAGGCGCCGACAAAGCCACGCACACCGCGGCCCGACGGGGATTGCATGTCGCGCGCCGCGACCACGTCGATGCCCTGCTTCGCTGCCGCGGTCAGCACCGCCTTGGCCAGGGGATGGCCGCTGCCGCGCTGCAGGCTGGCGGCCACCGCGAGCAGTTCACGCGTGTCGGTGCCGGCCGCCGGCACGAACTCGGTCAGCGTCGGCGTGCCCAGGGTCAGCGTACCGGTCTTGTCGAAGGCCACGGTGTCGACCCGGTGCGCGAGTTCCAGCGCACGTGCGTCCTTGATCAGGATGCCGCGCTTGGCGGCCACGCCGGTGCCGGCCATCACCGCGACCGGCGTGGCCAGACCCAAGGCACAGGGGCAGGCGATCACCAGCACCGCAACCGCATGCACCAGCGCGGCCTCGATGCCGGCACCGGCCAGCAGCCAGCCGACCAGCGTGAGCAGCGCGATCACCAGCACTGCGGGCACGAAGACCGCCGACACCTTGTCGACCAGCCGCTGGATCGGCGCCTTGGCCGCCTGCGCGTCCTCCACCAGCCGGATGATGCGGGCCAGTACGCTCTCGGCACCGACCGCACGGACCTCGACCAGCAGCCGCCCTGCCCCGTTGACCGAACCGCCGGTGAGCGCATCGCCCGGGCCCTTGGCGACCGGCAGCGGTTCGCCCGTGAGCATCGATTCATCGACCTCCGACTGGCCCTCGATCACATGGGCATCGGCCGGCACGCGCTCGCCCGGGCGCACGGCCAGCCGGTCGCCAGCCATCACTTCGGCCAGCGGCACATCGGTTTCACTGCGCGGCCCGACCAGATGCGCCAACTCGGGCCGCAGTTGCTGTAACGCGCGGATGGCCGACGTTGCCTGCCGCTTGGCGCGCGTTTCCAGCCATTTTCCCAACAACACCAGCGAGATCACCACCGCCGAAGCCTCGAAATAGAGGTGCGGCATCCCGCTCGAGCCGGCGCGCCACCAAAGCCACAGCGACAGTCCGAAGGCCGCGCTGGTGCCCAGCGCCACCAGCAGGTCCATGTTGCCGGTGAGCGCGCGCGCCGCGTGCCAGCCTGCACGATAGAAGCGCGCGCCCAGCCAGAATTGCACGGGCGCGGCCAGCAGCAATTGCCACAGCGGCGGCAGCATGGCGTGGATGCCGAAAGGCTCCAACAGCATCGGTGCGAGCAACGGCGTCGACAGGATCAGACCGGCCGCGACCGGACCGAAGCCCTGCCAGGCCGATTCGCCGGCGGACGTGGCCTGTACCGACTCCGCACTGCGCGGCTCGTAGCCCGCCGTGCGCACGGCACGCCGCAGGCGCGCATCGACCTCTTCCGACGCGCCTGCATCGAGCGTGATGCGCGCGCTCTCGGTGGCGAGGTTGACGCTGGCGTCCTTCACGCCGGCCACCTGCTTCAACGCACGTTCGACGCGCGTCACGCAGGAAGCGCAAGTCATGCCGCCGACGGCGATGTCCAGGGTTTGCAATGAAGTGTTCATGGGTCGAGACTAAAGCCTCACACCATGGCAAGGTCAAGCATCGAATTCACTTGACCTTTTCATGGTGTCAAGGTTCACACTGAACCCTCATTCCATTCATTCCCACAAGGAACGCACCATGAGCCAGAAATTCGAAGTCACCGGCATGACCTGCGGCCATTGCGCCAGCACCGTGAAGAACGCACTGCAGGCCGTCGATCCCGAAGCACAGGTCACGATCGATCTGCCGACCGGCCATGTCGACGTGCAGAGCGAGCAGCCCCGCCCCGACCTGGTGGCCGCGATCGAAAACGCCGGCTACGTCGTGAAGTGAGCACCACACCGTCGGCCGGCCCGTGGAACATCGGTGCCGCGTCCGAGCGCTCGGGCGTGTCGGCACGCATGGTCCGGCACTACGAAGGCCTGGGCCTGCTGCCTGGCGTGGCGCGCACCGAGAGCGGCTACCGGCAGTACACCGAGGCCGACATCCACAGCCTGCAATTCATCAAGCGTTCGCGCGACCTGGGCTTCTCGATGGAAGAGATCGCCGAACTGGTGGGTCTTTGGCACAACCGCCGACGCGCCAGTGCCAGCGTGAAGAAGATCGCGCAACGCCATCTCGGCGAACTCGAGGAACGCATCGCCAGCATGCAGGCCATGCAGCGCACACTCTCTCACCTGGTGCATTGCTGCCACGGGGACGGGCGGCCCGACTGCCCGATCCTGGACGATCTGGCCGGCAACTGAGGCAGAAAAAACGCAGGCAAAAACAAATATTACAAAATTCGCATTGCTGGTGGAGAGTTGAATTTTTAGTATTTAAGTACTAAAACTTACAACGACTGCCATGGCACACAACGGTTCTTCCGCCACCTCGGTGGCTCCGTCCCGCGTTGCCGCGGTTTGGCGTCCGATCGAAAAGATCGATGCCGAAAGCCTGAGTTACGAACAATTCCTTGCGAGTTACATGCGGCCCAACCGGCCGGTGGTCATTTCGCGCGTCGGAAAGCAATGGGCCGCCATGCGCCAATGGACGCCGTCCCACTTCCGGCAGCGTTTCGGCAGCAAGCCGATGCCGATCGCCTACGACCAGACCCTGCCTTTCGACGAGTTCATCGACCGCGTCATCGCCTCGAGCGCCGATGCGCCGGGCCCGTACATGCACCGGTCCTTCCTGCACGAAGTGCTGCCCGAACTGCTGCCCGATCTCATTCCTCAAAACCCCTATGCGTTCCCCCGTCGCTACGCGAGTCCGCTCATGCCCTCGCGCTGGCAGCGGCCCGATGGCTACCTGAAGCTGCTGGTCGGGGGCGTGGGCAGCAAATTTCCGGTGATGCACTACGACGGCGAAGCCGCGCATGCCGCGATCACCGAGATCTACGGCGACAAGGAATTCATCATGTACGCCCCGGAAGACGGGCCGAACCTCTATCCCCGGCCCGAGCGACTCAACCAGTCGTCGGTCGACGATCCTTCGATGCAGGATCTGGAACGTTTCCCGCTGTTGGCACATGCGGTCCAGTACCGCACGGTGCTGAAGCCGGGCGACATGATCTTCGTGCCGGCAGGCTGGTGGCACGCCGCTCGCGCACTCACGGTGTCGATCTCGGTCTGCACCAACATGCTGGATGGCCCGCACTGGAAGGGCCTGAGCGCCGACGCCTATGGCACACCGGCCAGCCATCCGGACATGAAGTCACGCCTCAAGCGCTCTTGGATGCAAGGTCTCGGCGCCTTGCTCGACGTGCTCGAACGACTGCAGGTCGAGCAGCCGGCCCTGGCCCGCATGCTCGTCTTTCCGGCGCGGCTTGCGCCCATCTCCGCAGCCATCGCCCCCGAACCTTCGCGGCGGCAGATCCACCTTCGCCGGCCGACAAACTGAGGCGTGCGGAATCAGGCGCCGCGCACCATCGAGAGAATCTTTGCGGGATCGAGTGTGCGCGCCTTCTCCTGAATGGCCGGCAGGTAGCGCGTCTGCAAGCCCTGACCTTCCTTCGTGACGCTGGCGTACGCCTCCTTGAGCATCTGCGTCGACAGCGTGCGACCGCCTGCGTAGTACCGCTTCGCGACATGGCCCAGCGCATAGGTCGTGGCGAAGCTCATGCCCGAACTCACGGCCTGGTTGCCCACGCCGCGCAGCAAGCCGCCGCCCACCCTGCCGAGCAGGCCGCCCAGCAACTTGCGACCCGCCTGTTCGAGGTACTGCGAAGTCAGGCCCACGCCCACCGTGGCAATGAAATCCTTCACATGGCCGCTGTCGAGCGCATACCCATGCGATTGCCCGATGCGGTAGACCAGTTTCATCTGCAACGGAATGATCGCCATGGTCGAGAGCGTCTCGGGCAGCAGTTCGAGCGCACCGTTGAGGATCGCGGCATTCAGGATCGCCTTGTCGAGCTCGGCCTCGTCGGCCGTCGGAGGTGTTGCCGGCATCGATGCAGGCGCGGCGGAAGGAACCGATGCCGTGGCCAAGGCTTCGGCCTGCGCTGTGAACTGCGTGGCCTGCTCGGCATCCAGTCCGAGCGACGTGCGCACGTCCGCGAGGAAAAGACGCTCGGCTTCCGATTGCGCGCCATCGGCATCGCACACGCAGACCGCCATCTCGTAGCCCAGTTGCCGCGATTCGGCGCTGACCAGCGCCGCACTCACGTCAGGCAACGACACACGCTTCATCAATACGTCCTGGTAGAGCGTGGGCAAGTGCAGGCCATCGGCCTGAGACAAGCCATCGGCGATGCGCTTGATCTCGTCGCGTTCACGCGCGTGCTTGTCGCCGTCGACAAAGGCAGCGAGCAGGCTGAGGGTGACGATGGCACGGGTTTCAGAGGGGTTCACGGTGCTTTCCTTGGAAATCTGAAGACAGGTCAGCGGCCTTCTGCCGCCAGAGCCTCGATGCTGAGGCAGAAGGCGCCGCTTGCCCGCTTTCTCCCCACAAACCTTGGGTAACTCTGTGAATA
This sequence comes from Variovorax frigidus, assembly GCF_051216515.1. Classification (NCBI taxonomy): domain Bacteria; kingdom Pseudomonadati; phylum Pseudomonadota; class Betaproteobacteria; order Burkholderiales; family Comamonadaceae; genus Variovorax; species Variovorax frigidus. The sequence goes on along the minus strand of NZ_JBPJZF010000006.1, from coordinate 405,685 downwards.
ACTCAGGTGCTTTCTTGTAAGAGCGTTGCAAGTCATTGTTTTCAAAGAGAAAACAACAGACTGCTCAAGAATCGAGCAGTGGATGTCTTTTTCTTGAAAAGCCTCTTTCCCAGATTTTCTGGACCCTGTCAAAGGACAACCCTGGGGATAATTTCGGCACAACCGGCAGGTTGTGCACAGCCCGCCAGACCAGAGAAGACTTGTTCCCTGTACCCCGACAACGGCGACGCAAGGCTGCGCACATGGATTCACTTGCCGCAAGTGCCTGTCACACGAGGGAAATAGCGGTCTGTCCACAGAAAGTCGCTTCGCTTATCTACTACTACTAATTTGAATAGAAGAAATAAGAGATAAGAACAAGGCCAAATCCTTCCGTGAGAAAAGCCTGGGCCTCCCGGCCTGCGTTGCAGGAGGCCAATGCCTGCGCCGCTGTCGTTCCGGAACAGGCGCGCGCATCCAACGGCTGTATGCACGGATCGCTCTGCTGGCCCAGAGCGAATCCGGCTGCGAACATGGGCACGCTCTTCGCTCCCGTTGAACCGTTGGGGCGCCTTACAGGCACCGCGAACGCATGTTTGCCACGACTCGAGGGTCCTGAACGCGATCAGGGGCCTGCGTTGCTGACGCCGCTGCCACTTGGGCGCCTGGCACCGTGCGTCGCACACCAAGTTGTGCGCACAACATCGACAAGACCCCTGTTTCTCCCCAAAAACACTGGATAACTCTGTTCATAACTCAAGCACTGCCTTGTAAGGGTCTTGCAAGTCATTGTTTTTAAAAGAAAATCCTTAGCCTGCTCAAGAATTGAGCAGTGGATTTCTTTGTGTCGAAAAGTGCTTTCCCAGACTTTTGACAGCCTGTCAAAGGACAACTCTGGGGAGAATTCCGGCATAAGCCCATAGTTGTCCACAGGCGCATGCCTTGTCATGGGCCGGAGAACGGTGTCGACAGGACGCCGTGCCCGCGGATCGAGGGCCTCAAGTCCTTGTCGTGGCACAGAAACCGACGCTTGGCCACGCAAAAATTCCGCTCTCAACGAGGCCTGGTCTGAACAAGAGAAATGACCGAGCGAGATGGGCAACGCACCGTTCGATTTTTTCTGTTTTCCTGCTTCTCGCGAGGAAATGCGTTCATCGTGCTTCAAGGTACCCACAGCCACCTGAAGCCGCAGCAGTTGTGCCGAACAACGCAGCGTTCTCCCCACAAAACCTGCGTAACGCTGTGAATAACTCAAGCACTGCTCTGTAGAGACTTCCTAAGTCGTTGTTTTTAAATGGAAAACAACAGAATGCTCAAGAATTGAGCAGTGGATGCCTCGCCGCCGAAACGGCAAATCCCCCCAGATTTTTGGCCTTGTCAAAGGATAACTCTGGGGAAAATTCCAGCACAAGAGAAGACTTGTCCACAGATGCATCGCCGCAGGCGAAGTTGTTCCCATGCGCTGGACAGTACCGAAGCAGGGCTGCGCACATGCTTCGAAGCAACGCAAGTCCTTGTCATGGAACGAAAAGAAGAGGCTGTCCACAGAACTGCCGGTTCCTCTATTACTACTACTAATTTAAATAAGAGAAATTAGAGATAGAGAGAGCGCAGAAAAAATTATCGAATCTGCCCTTTTCGCTGCGGGGAGCACTCCATGGAAGTTCGGGAGCCAGGCGAAGCAGGGTCGCAACGACCGGCTCGCTCGCGCATCGCGACGAACGCCACCCGCGTCCGAAGAACTCGGCGTGCTACAGGGTGACAAAGTGGTACCGGATGCACGCCGACCCGCAAAAAGTGCTCAGAACGCGTCGACTTCGCCGCGCGGGAGCAGCCAAAGGCCTGTTTCTCCCCACAAACACTGAGTAACGCTGTGAATAACTCAAGACCTTCCTTGTAAAAGTGTCGCAAGTCCTTGTTTTAAAAGCGAAAACAACAGAATGCCCAAGAATTGAGCAGTGGATGTCTCTGCGCGCAGCACCCCTTTCCCAGGTTTTGCGGCCTGTGTCAAAGGACAACTCTGGGGAGAATTTCGAAGAGAAGCCGCGGTTGTTCACAGGGCGGCTGCCATGGACGAAGTTGTTCCTCTCCGCGTGACAACGCCGGTGCGGAGCTGCGCACATGCTTCGCAGAACCGCAAGTCCTTGTCACATCACGAAAATATCGGGCTGTCCACAGCAACGTGCGACCCTTATCTACTACTACTAATTTGAATTAAAGAAATAAAAGAGAAGACAACGGGCAACTTGCATCCAAAAAAATCACTTTTCAGTGGGGTCGGTCTCGGCGGTCGCGAACGGAAAATGGCTTCGGCACGGCCTGAGGGCTGACGCATCGCTACCATTCCCGCATGAACGCCCTGCCTCTCGCCTTCAACTCCCGGATCCTGATCGCGGAAGACGAGCCCGGCATTGCCGACACGCTGCAGTACGTGCTGCGCAGCGACGGATTTGCGCCCGTCTGGTGCCCGACGGCGCAGGAAGCGATCGCGCAGTTCAGCCGTGAAGCGCCGGCGCTGGCCATCCTGGACGTCGGGCTGCCCGATCTCAATGGCTTCGAGCTCTTCAAGCGCCTGCAGGCGCTGCCCGGCGGTTCGGCCGTGCCGATGATCTTTCTGACCGCCCGCAGCGACGAGATCGACCGGGTGGTCGGCCTCGAACTCGGTGCCGACGACTACATCGCGAAGCCTTTTTCTCCCAGGGAACTCGTGGCCAGGGTCAGAACGGTGCTCAGACGCAGCACGCGCGGCGTTGGCAGTCCGCCCGGACCCCCACCCGCCGCGGTGGTCTCCAGCGCGCCACAGCCCTTCCTGCTCGACGGTGAGCGGCGCCAGATCCGCTACTACGGCCGCGCCCTGGAGCTCTCGCGTTACGAATACGGCTTGTTGTGCCTGTTCGTGCAACGGCCCGGCCGGGTCTACACCCGCGACGAACTGCTGGAGATGGTCTGGGACGACCCGGGCGACAGCTTCGACCGCACGGTCGACGCCCACATCAAGACCCTGCGCGCCAAACTCAAGGCGATCGCGCCCGAGGTCGAGCCGATCCGCACGTTGCGCGGCACTGGTTATGCGTTGAACGAAGAACTTCCCTCGGTGCCTCGATGAGCATGGTCCCGCAATGCCAGAAACACCGCGGAACCGGCTTTGCCGGGCCGCTGGTGTTGCCCCCTCCGAGGGGGAGGGAGAAGCGACACGAAGTGCGCGGAGCCTGGGGGTGAGTCGAAGAAGCCGCATCTTTCTGGGCATCCTGCTGATCTATGCGGCGGGCATCGCCTTCCTGCTTTACCGCGTGGTCGGCGACATCGATCCGCGCTACCGCGAGTCGGCCGAGGAATCGCTGGTCGACACCTCGCAGTTCATGGCCAGCCTGATCGAGCAGGACGTGATCGCAGGCGCGATCAACACCGCGCGGCTCGAGCCGCTGTTTCGCTCGGTCTATGCGCGCCAGTTCTCGGCGCAGATCTACAACCTGCACAAGAACCGCGTCGAATTGCGCGTCTACGTGACCGACCGCAACGGCCGCGTGCTCTTCGACTCGCTGGGCCGCGCCACCGGCGCCGACTACGCGCGCTGGATCGACGTGAACCGCGCGCTGGCCGGTGTCTACGGGGCGCGCACCTCGCGCGACGTCGAGGTCGATCCGCGCACCTCGGTGATGTATGCGGGTGCCCCGATCCGCTGGAACAACGAGATCGTCGGCATGGTCAGCGTGGGCAAGCCGGTGCAGAGCTTCGGCCAGTTCATCGAGGATGCGCGGGCGCGCACGCTGTGGGTCGGCGTCGGCTCCGCCTTCGCGCTGCTGGTGTTGGCGATCATCGTGTCGGTCTGGCTGGTGCGGCCTTTCGGGCTGATCTCGGACTACGTGCGCTGGACCCGCGCGCAGAAGAGCCTGAGCCTGACCCGCATGGCCCGGCGCGCGCTCGACGCGTTGCGCGGCGGCTTCGGCGAGATGCGCGACGCGCTCACCGGCCGCAACTACGTGGCCGACTACGTGCAGACCTTCACCCACGAGGTGAAGAGCCCGCTCTCGGCGATCCGCGGCGCTGCGGAACTGCTGCAGGAGCCGTCGATGCCGCAGCACGAACGCGAGCGTTTCCTGGCCAACATCGAACGAGAAGCGCAGCGCATCCAGGAAATCGTCGACCGCATGATGGAACTCACTGCGCTCGAGACCCGCCGCGTGCTCGATCGCACGCAGCCTGTGGCACTCGCCACCCTGCTCGACGAACTCGCCGCCAGTGCGCAGGGCGCGGCTTCGGCGCGCGGTGTGCACGTGACGCTCGACCTGCGCGCCACGCCGCTGACCGAGGGCGACCCCTTCCTGCTGCGCCGCGCGGTGAGCAACCTGCTTGACAACGCGATCGATTTCTCACCGGCCGGCAGCACCGTGCTGCTGAGCCTCGAGGCGGATGCCAGGCAGGCGCGCATCGCCGTGCGCGACCACGGCCCGGGCATTCCCGATTACGCGCGCGACAAGGTGTTCGAGAAGTTCTATTCGCTGGCGCGTCCCAACGGGCAGAAGAAGAGCACCGGCCTGGGCCTGGCTTTCGTCAAGGAGATCGCCGCGCTGCACCGCGGGCGCATCGAACTCGCCAACGCCAAGGGCGGCGGCGCGCTGGCGGTGCTGACGCTGCCGCTGACGACCGGGCACTGAGGCTCAGGGGGGTGGGCGTGAGACGATTTCCGCGCTGAACCTTGCAGGGTTCAGCGCCACCAGCTCCGGTCGGTGCGGCAGGTCGCCAGGCAGACGCAAGGCCCACACCAGCCCCGCGCGATGCAGCATGCACAACACCCACCATCCGGGATCCCACTCGCCCCGCGCCAGACCCAGTCGCGCCGAGCCCGGAAAGGCGTGGTGGTTGTTGTGCCAGCCTTCTCCCATCGTCAGCAACGACGTCCAGCGGACGTTCCGTCCCTGCACCGCCGCACCCTGCACTTCGTGGTGCATGTCCCCCTGGTTGTGTGCGAACCAACCGATCAGCCAATGGCCGAGCACACACGCCGTGATGCGTGCGCAAACACCCCACACGACAAAAGCCCAACCACCCCAAAGCCAGAACAATGCGGCCAACGGAAGCTGCTGAAGCATCCATGTGCGCTCCAGCCAGCGATAGAACGGGTCGTTCGCCACGGCGGCTTCGATCTCGATGGGCGGCGGCCGGTCCAGGTGCAGTTCGCAATGCAGTTGCCACCAGGCATCGCGCCAGAACGTTCGACCGTGGCGAAGGTAGTCATGGCATTGCGGCAGCCGCTGTGCCGCATCGCGCATCTCATGTTGGCGCAGCAGGCCGATGGGGCCGGCCAGTCCGACCTGCACGCCGGCATACACCAGCAGGTACTCCAGCCACTTCGGGCATTGGTAGCTGTCGTGCATCAGCTTGCGGTGACTGCCGAGCGAATGGCCGAACAGCAGCACAAGACCGGTGCTCGCTGCAAAGATGGCCAGCGCCGACCCGCTGAAACTGAACGCGCCACCGATCAGCGCCACCGCCGCCATGGCGCTGAACCAGAGCGATTTGGCGGCACACCATCGCACCGTGCCCTCGCATACCATGGCCGAAGTTTCGATGCGGACGCGGTGGCAGGCAGGCAGCGATTGCATGGGTGGATTCTCATCCAGGCCGAATCCTGGTTCGCGTGCGCTATCGGAACATGTCGAGGATGCTCTTGCGTTCCTCGTTCGAGGGCGGCGTGCCGATCGGTGCACCGGCCAGCGCTTCGGCCGGAGGCGTGTCGCCGTCTTCCATGCCCAGCGTGGCCACGCTGTGGCCAGGCGTGAAGTCGTCGAAGTACCAGGTGCCGTCGATCTGCACCAGCCCGTCGGGGGCCCTCGGTTCGACCACCGGCGTGCCCTGCAGCGCGGTCTTCATGAAGCCGGTCCACACCGGCAGGCTCAGGCTGCCGCCGGTCTCGCCGCGCACGCCCAGGCGGCGCGGCATGTCGTAGCCGATCCAGGCCACGCCCACCAGACCCGGCTGGAAGCCCGCGAACCAGGTGTCGAGCGAATCGTTGGTGGTACCGGTCTTGCCGTAGAGGTCGTCGCGGCGCAGCGCCTGCCAGGCCTTGCTGCCGGTGCCGCCCTTCATCACGCTGTTGAGCAGCGTGTTCATCACGAAGGCGTTGCGCGCCGGAATGGCGCGCGTCGATTCGTCGAGCACCGGCGCCGCGTTTTCGGTCAGCACGCGGTCGCGTGCGTCGGTGACGCGCGTGATGAGCTGCGGGCTCACGCGGTAGCCGCCGTTGGCGAACACCGCGTAAGCCGCGGCCATCTGCATCGGTGTGACCGAACCCGCGCCCAGCGCCATCGGCAGGTTGGCGGGCTGCTTCTCGCGCTCGAAGCCGAAGCGCGTGACCCAGTCCTGCGCATACGTCGGGCTGATCGACTGCATGACACGCAAGGTCACCATGTTCTTCGAGGCCATCAGCGCGCTGCGCAGGCTCATCGGTCCTTCGAAGGTGCCTTCGAAGTTCTTCGGCTCCCAGGCCTGGCCGCCGTTGGCCGCGGGATCGAAGGCCATCGGCGCGTCGTTCACCACGGTGGTGGGCGTGAAGCCCTTCTCCAGCGCGGCCGAATAGATGAAGGGCTTGAAGCTCGAGCCCGGCTGGCGCCAGGCCTGCGTCACGTGGTCGAACTTGCTCTTGCCGAAATCGAAGCCGCCCACCAGCGCCTTCACCGCGCCGTTGCGCGGGTCGAGCGCGACGAACGCGCCTTCGACCTCGGGCAGTTGCACGATTTCCCAATCGTCCTTGGCGTTCCTGACGACGCGGATGACCGCGCCGCGCCGCAGCCGCAGCGTGGCCGCTGCCTTCTCCGACAGCGCGGCGCGCGCGGGCTGCAGGCCCTCGCCCGACAAGGTCAGCAGATCGCCGTTGGCGCGCACCGCGACCAGGTTCTTCGCGCTGGCCGACAGCACCACGGCGGCGATCACGTCGCCGTTGTCGGGATGGTCGGCCAAGGCGTCCTCCACCGCATCGTCGAGCGCGTTGGCTTCCGCCGGCAGTTCGACGAAGGCCTCGGGGCCACGGTAGGGCTGGCGTCGTTCGTAGTCGAGGATGCCCTTGCGCAGCGCGCGGTAGGCCGCCGTCTGGTCGGCCGCGACCAGCGTGGTGTAGGCCTTGAGTCCGCGCGTGTAGGTACTGTCGCCGTATTGCGCGAACAGCGTGCGCCGCACCGACTCGGCCACGTACTCGGCGTGCAGCTGCCGCGGGTCGGCCGCGTCGCGCAACTGCAGCGGCTCGGCCGCGGCCTCGGTGGCCTGCGCGGCGGTGATCGCGCCAGTCTCCTGCATGCGTGCGAGCACATGCAACTGGCGCGTGCGCGCGCGGCGCGGGTTGCTCATCGGGTTGGCACTGCGCGGTGCCTTCGGCAGGCCCGCGAGCATCGCAGCCTCGGCGATCGTGATGTCCTTCAGCGGCTTGCCGAAGTAGGCTTCCGACGCGGCGGCGAAGCCATAGGAACGCTGGCCCAGATAGATCTGGTTCAGGTAGATCTCGAGGATCTGGTCCTTGCTCAATTGCCGCTCGAGCCGAAATGCCAGCAGCGCCTCGGAGACCTTGCGCGAATAGGTCTGCTCCGAGCTCAGGTACACGTTGCGCGCGACCTGCTGCGTGATGGTCGATGCGCCCTGGCGTGTGCCGTGGCGCAGGTTGGACAGCACTGCGCGCGCGATCCCCTTGGCGTCGATGCCGCCGTGCTCGTAGAAGCGCGCATCCTCGACGGCCAGCACGGCGTCCTTGAGCACCTTGGGCACGGCATCGATGGGCACCAGCTGGCGCCGTTCTTCGCCGAATTCGCCGATCAGCTGGCCGTCGGCCGTGTACACACGCAGCGGCAGCTTGGGCTGGTAGTCGGCCAGGGCCGAGACGTCGGGCAGCTTCGCATCGATCGTGCGCCAGGCAAGGCCGCCTGCGGCCAGCAGCACGACGATGGCCGCGGCGCCGGCGACAGCGCCGATGCGCAGCATGCGGCGGCGCCGTGCCGCGCGGTCGGAGGGAGTGGGAGAAGAAAGAGAAGCCATCGGGGGTTCGGGAGATCAGCGCGGGGTCGGCTCGGTCGGAGTCGCCGCGGGGCGCATCGGTTCCTGCAGGACCTGGGCATCGCTGCGCGAGAGCGCATACCAGTCGACCTTGCGGGTTGCAAGCATCAGGGCGGCCAGCATACCGAAGGTCAGCAAGGCGCCGAGTAACAGCGCGTTGCTTTCCGAGGCCAGCAGGCCGTAGAGCGCGGCGTACAGCACCGCGACATAGGCACCGAAACCCGCGCCGCGCCGCCAGCCGCCCAGTGCGGCGCTGAAGTAGATGGCCAGGAGCGCGACGCTCGCACCCGCTGCGGCGGCATACGCGAGGCCGAATGCGAGCTTTTCGGACAGTGCCAGCAGCAGCAGGAAGAACAGCGCGATCGACAGGCCGACCAGGCCGTACTGCACCGTGTGCAGGCGCAGCCGTCCGAACAGCTCGGCCATGAAGGCGGCCATCAGCACCAGGCCGATGAACAGCGCGCCGTACTTGCCGGCGCGGGTGGACATCGCATAGACGTTGAGTGGCTGGGCCAGCGACACGTCGAAGGTCTGCAGCGGGCCGGCCGGCGGCGCGGCGTTCGTCGTCGATGCCATCGTCTCGACCGCAGTCGATTCCGTTCGGACCGACGCGGCGCGCACCGCATCGACCGCCGAGGCACTGGCCGCGGCACGGCCGTCGAGCCAGCCCGCGCGCACCTGCTCGCGCGCCGAGCTCACCAGAGAAGAGACGCGCCAGCGCGCGTCGAAGCCCTTGGCGTCGATGCTGCGTTCGGCCGCGAGGAAGCGGCCGCCGAAGCGCGGATGCCCCCAGGGCGACTGCAGGTGCGCGGTGGTCTCGTCGGCGATGGGCACCAGCGACAGCGTCTCCTGGCCGACCACGCCGACCTTCATCTCGAAAGGCAAGCCCTTGCCATCGAGCCAGGCCGTGAGCGCGGCGCCGCTGAGCGGTGCGTGGATGCCGGCGCCGAAAGCCTGGTCCGACAGGCCGGGCATGCGTTGCGCGAAGCGCAGCGTCTCGCCCTGCATCGTGAGCGTGGGCGAGCCGTCGAGGCCGCGCAGGTCGCTCAGGTTGAACACCACATAGGGCGTGCGGAACTCCAGGTTCGTGTTCGGCCCCAGGCGCTGCACCTTGCGCGATTCGAAGGGCGCGAAGCCGCCGCTGAGCGTGGCATCGAGTGCATAGAACGGGATCTTGAAGATGCCGCGGTAGCGTTCCTGCGGCGCCAACGCGCCCTCGATGTGCAGCTTGTCGGGGAACACCAGGTGCACGCGCTGGGCGCTGCGCTGCACGGTGCCGATCTCCTTGCCGCTGCTGTTGCGCTGCAGCTCGTTCCAGCGTTCGGTGTAGGGCACGACCAGCACCGGCCCGATCACCGTCTGCGGTCCGGTGTAGGTGCTCGCGAGTTCCTCGGCGGCCTCGCGCTGGCTGTCGCCGCGGCCGCGGTTGAGCGTGTCGATCTCGCTGAGCGGAATGCACAGCAGCAAGGTCAGCACGATCAGCCCGAGCACCTTGGTCAGGATGGAGTTGCGAAGCATCTGGAAGAACATGTTGATTTCCCCTGGGGGCGAAGGCCGTGGTGGCGATGCGCCGATGCTCGCTTCGGTGTTGGAAGGCCGTATGAAGGCGCTGCGCACACGGACTTCACGCAGACTTCACACAGAACGCCGTCCCTTCGCACCGCCTTCCTCTGCGCGTTCGACAGTCCTTCCTGTGCCCCGTCAAGGGGAATCGCAGCAAGCAAGCACCAAGAAGGAACGACGCCATGCAACACCACACCTCGCGACCCGGACGCTGGCTCTGGGCCGGCACCCTGGCCCTGGCCACCACCGCTTTCGTGGCGCTCACCGCGCAGCCGCTGCATGCGCAGGAGGCCGCGCCGCGCCAGAAGACCGAGAGCCCGTATTTCTTCGTCAAGAGCGACGACCCGGCGGTCGACCAGCTGCCGCTGAAAAACACCGCGGTCGACGTCAAGATCTCGGGCGTGATCGCCGACGTGACGGTCACGCAGACCTACCGCAACGAGGGGCAGCGTGCGATCGAGGCGCGCTATGTGTTCCCCGGTTCGACCAAGGCCGCAGTCAACGGACTCAACGTGCGATTGGCCGATCGCCTGATCACCGCGCAGATTCGCGAGAAGCAGCAGGCGCGCATCGAGTACGACGCGGCCAAAAAGGAAGGCAAGACCGCGGCGCTGCTCGAGCAGCACCTGCCCAACGTGTTCCAGATGAACGTCGCCAACATCCTGCCCAACGACGAGGTGAAGGTCGAGCTGCGCTACACCGAACTGCTGGTGCCCAGCGCGGGCAACTACCAGTTCGTGTTCCCGACCGTGGTCGGGCCGCGCTACCGCAGCCCGGCCGTCGCGGAGACCTCGCCGATGCGCAACGTGGCGCAACCGGTGCTGCATGCGGGCGTGCCGTCGACCGCGGGCTTTCAGCTCAAGGTCGCGCTCGACACGCCGATGGGTTTGAAGGAAGTGCGCTCGGCCACGCATGCGATCGACGTCAAGAAGAGCGATGCCGACCGCCATGCGAACGTCGCGCTCACCGCCACGCCGGCGTCCACATCGAACCGCGACTTCGTGCTCGACTACCGGCTGGCCGGCGAGAAGATCGAATCGGGGCTGATGCTCTACAAGGGCCAGGGCGAAGGCGCCGAGAACTTCTTCCTTGCGATGGTCGAGCCGCCCAAGTCGGTCGCGGCCAGCACCATCTCGCCGCGCGATTACATCTTCGTGGTCGACATCTCGGGCTCGATGCACGGCTTTCCGCTGGACACCGCCAAGACCGTGCTCGAGCGCCTGATCGGCGGCCTGCGCCCCAGCGACACGTTCAACGTGATGCTGTTTTCGGGCAGCAACAAGATGCTGTCGCCAAAGTCGGTGCCGGCCTCGCGCGCCAACATCGAACAGGCGCTGGCCACGATCAAGAACTACAGCGGCAGCGGCAGCACCGAGCTGATCCCGGCGCTCAAGCGCGTGTATGCCGAACCCAAGGCACCCAACGTGTCGCGCACCGTGGTGGTCGTGACCGACGGCTATGTCGACGTCGAACGCGAGGCCTTCGACCTCGTGCGCCGCAACCTCTCGAAGGCCAACCTGTTCGCCTTCGGCATCGGTTCCTCGGTGAATCGCCACCTGATGGAAGGCCTGGCGCGTGCCGGCATGGGCGAGCCCTTCATCATCACGGACCCGGTCCAGGCGCCCGAGCAGGCCGCCCGCTTCCGCCGCATGGTCGAGTCGCCGGTGCTGACCAACGTGCGCGCCACCTTCGGCGGCCTCGACGTGTACGACGTCGAGCCGACGGTGTTGCCCGACGTGCTGGGCGAACGCCCGGTGATCGTGTTCGGCAAGTGGCGCGGCGAGGCCCGCGGCCGCGTGGTGATCGAAGGCCAGAGCGCGAGCGGCCCCTACCGTGAAGAGGTCGAGATCGACGGCCGCACGCCGCAGAACGCCGCTGCGTTGCGCTCCCTGTGGGCACGCCACCGCATCGCCGCGCTCAGCGACCAGGAATCGCTCGAAGGCGGCGACGCCTTCGCCAAGCGGATCACCGAACTGGGCCTGAAGTACAGCCTGCTCACGCAATACACCAGCTTCATCGCGGTCGACAAGGTGGTGCGCAACCTGGCGCCGCAGAACGCCGCCGGCGTCGACCAGCCGTCGCCGCTGCCCAAGGGCGTGGAAGACAGCGCGGTAGGCCAGGCGCTGGGCGCCGAGGTGCCCAGCACGCCCGAACCCGAGATGCTGGGCGCGGTGGCCGTGGTGCTCGCGATGCTGGCCATGCTGCGCCGGCGCGCGCGCCGCAACGACACGCGTCGCTTCACGTCCTGAGCAGGAGTCCAGAGATGTCGCTGGCTTCCATCGCCTCCACCCATCCGCGCTTCATCGATGGCGGCATCCGGCTCGACCGCGTGCCCGCGACGGCCTGGCTGGCGCTGCAGAGCCTGGCGCTGTGGCCGACCTGGACCTGGATGGCCGACCGCATGCGCGACGGCTCCGACGATCCGCTGGGCCTGCTCGCGATCGCCGCACTGGCGGCGCTGGTCTGGCAGGCGCAGCACGAACTGCGCGCCGCACCGCGGCTGGGCTGGCTGCTGAGCGCCTCGCTCGGCACGCTCGCCGCCACGCTGCTGCATCCGGTGCTGCCGCCGCTGGCGGCGGGCCTGATCGCGGTCCTGGCCTGGGCCTGCGGCCTGCTGGCCTTCCTGCCGCGCCGCATGGCCGCCGCCCCGGTGGCGGGCCTGGCGGTGCTGGCGCTGCCGCTGCTGTCGTCGCTGCAGTTCTATGCCGGCTATCCGCTGCGCGTGCTCACGGCCGAGGCCAGCCGCTGGCTGCTGATGCCGGGTTTCGACGTCTCGCGCGAGGGCAGCACGCTGCTGGTCGACGGCCGGCTGGTGATCGTCGATGCACCCTGCTCGGGTGTGCAGATGGTGTGGCTCGGCTACTTCACGGCCTGCGCAGTGGCGCTGTGGGCACGTCGCAGCGACCGCAGCTTTCTGGCGCGCCTGCCGCTGGTGGGCGTGCTGGTGCTGGTGGGCAACATCGTGCGCAACGCGATCCTCGTGGCCTTCGAAGGCGCGGGCCAGCCCCTGGGTCCATGGGCGCACGGCGCGCTGGGCCTGGTGCTGCTCGCGCACGTGTGCGGCGGCATCGCCGTGGCGATGGCGCGGCCTTCTGCATCGCCGGGCGCCGGTCCGCAACTCAACCTGTCGGCACTGCCCTGGCTCGACCGCTGGCTGGCGAACCGCTTCGTGCATCGCATCGCGCACAAGAGCCTGTTCGCCGCGGCGATGGGGCTGTGCACGTTGGTCTCGCTGGCGCAGGCGCTGCAGGCGCCGGCAGGTCCCTCTGCCGCGGCCAACTCCTTTCACGAATGGCCGGCCGCCTGGGATGGCGCGCCGCTGCGGCCGCTGGCGTTGAGCGAAGTCGAGCACCGCTTCGCACAGCAATTTCCCGGCGCGATCGCACGCCGGACCGATGGCGAATCGATGTTCGTGCTGCGCCAGGTCACGGCGCCGACGCGCATGCTGCATCCGGCGGTCGACTGCTACCGCGCGCTGGGTTACCGTGTCGAGCAGGTGCGGCTGGAACAGGATGCGCAGCAGCGGCTCTGGCGCTGCTTTTCTGCCCAGCGCAAGCAGGGGCAGACTCTGCGTGTCTGTGAGCGCATCGTCGATGCCGACGGGCGTGCTTTCACCGACACTTCGGCCTGGTACTGGGCGGCAGCCGCGGGTCGGTCGCAGGGTCCCTGGCAGGCCGTGACCGTGGCGCGGCCGATGTGAGGATTTCGTGAGTCATTCGATGTGAAGAAAACACTGCGTTTCGTGCTGCTGGGATTGCTGGCGCTGGGCCTGACGGCCTTTTTCGCCCTGGTGCTGATCGTCCGGCTGGTGCTGGCGCCGGCCAGCGGCGAGTGGGCGGCGCCGATCGCCCTCGGGCCGCTGCGCTTCGAAGTCGGCGTGCCGACTGCGATCCGGCTGGCCACCTCGAGCTGGTTCGCGCCGCACCTGGACGGCCGTTCGCTCGACACGGCCCATGGCACGCTGAAACTCGGCTGGAATGAAGCCGGCCAGAACCTCGAGATGCATTGCACGCCCTGCAGCGTCACCGTCCCCGCGCTGGGCGCGCAGCCGGTGCGCGTGGCGCGTCTTTTCGCCACGGTGCGGCGCGACGGCAATGCGTTGGCGGGACGCTTCGAGGCCCAGCCCGAGGGGGCCGAAGGCGCCGAGGCTGGTATCGCAGCCGTTTCTGGCGCGCTCCAGGGCCGATGGGATGGCCGCCTCACGCAGCAGGCGCTGCAGCTCACGCTCGATGCCGAGGACGCGCCGATCGCGCGCTGGTATGCGGTGATGGTGCCGACGCTGCCCGAACTGAAGCAGGCGCGCATCGCAGGCACGTTGGGCCTGCGCGTGCAGCTCGGCCTGCCCGAAGGCGCGCTCGCGCTGCAGCCGCGCATCGCGGCCTTCAGCGTGGAGGGGCTCGGCTCCGAAGCCCTGCTGGGCGCGCGCAGCAGCTGCGGCGCCAGCGCCAAGCTGACCAAGGACAGCTGGCTGGCGCGTGCCGTGATCTCGGCCGAGGACCAGCGCTTCTTCCAGCACCCGGGCTACGATCTCGAGGAGCTGGGTGCGGCGCTGGCCGCCAACCAGAAACGCGGTGGGATCGAACGTGGCGGCAGCACGCTCACGCAGCAGCTGGCCAAGCTGGCGATCACCGGCAGCGAGCGCAGCGGCGAACGCAAGCTGCGCGAGCTGCTCTATGCGGTGGAGATGGAACAGACGCTGGGCAAGGCGCGCATCCTGCAGCTCTACCTCGACAACGCCCCTTGGGGCGGCGCGCTCTGCGGCGCCGAGGCCGCGGCAAAGCGCTACTTCAACCGCAGCGCGCGCACGCTCGAACCGGCACAGGCGGCCTGGCTCGCGGCCATGCTGCACAAGCCTTCGGCCGAACTGGCGCAATGGCAAAGCACCGGCAGCATCGATGCCGCGCGTTTCAAGCGCGTGGCCGAAGGCATCCGCGGCATCAGCCGCGCCCAGCGCGAAGCGCTTCTCAAGGGCGTGGCGGCGGCGCGCTTCGCGGCGCCGTCCTGAAGCCGGTCAGGCGCCGCCGAGCTTCGAGACGATGTAGGCCAGCATCGTGACCACCGTGATGTGGATCGCGTAGGGCACGCGGTTTTCCGGGTGCGTGCCGGCCATGGCGATGACTGCTCCCACGAGCGTGAGCAAGCCGAGTCCGATCGTCGTCTGAAGGTCCATGGTCTCGGAAGGGCGTGGAGGAAGTCGCGGTGAACCGTGTCAGGGCCGCAGCAGTTAACGAAGGCAAGAGAGGGAGGAGGCGAAGCCGCAGGCGCCGATGTTAACGAGGGTGCCGCCGGATGCACGAAGGTGGTGCGGCCGGCGTGGCACATGTCTTGCGAAGCGGCTTCCATGGATGCCGTCGCCACCGTTTCTTCCGCCGCCATCGAAGTCGTCGCGCTGACCAAGCGCTACGCCGCCGGCACGCCCGCTGCGGTCGATCGCATCGACCTGCGCATCGCGAGCGGCAGCTACTGCTGCCTGCTCGGGCCCTCGGGCTGCGGCAAGAGCACCACGCTGCGCATGATCGCGGGCCACGAGTCGGTCTCGGGCGGGGACATCCTGCTGGACAACCGCAACATCACCGACCTGCCGGCCGCGGCGCGCGGCACGGCCATGATGTTCCAGAGCTTCGCGCTGTTCCCGCACCTGTCGGCGATGGACAACGTGGCCTTCAGCCTCAAGATGAAAGGTGTGGCCAAGGCCGAGCGCCGACGCCGCGCCACCGATCTGCTCGAACGCGTGGCCATGGGCCACCTGGCCGAGCGCAAGCCCGGCGAACTCTCGGGCGGCCAGCAGCAGCGCGTGGCGCTGGCGCGTGCGCTGATCACCGAACCGCGCGTGCTGCTGCTCGACGAGCCGCTGTCGGCGCTCGACCCCTTCCTGCGCATCCAGATGCGCGCCGAGCTGCGCCGCTGGCAGAAGTCGCTGGGCCTGACCTTCATCCACGTCACGCACTCGCAGGAAGAGGCGATGGCGCTGGCCGACACGATGGTGGTGATGAACCACGGGCTGATCGAGCAGGTCGGTTCGCCGCACCAGGTCTACAACCACCCGGCCAGCGAATTCGTCGCGCGTTTCATGGGCGGCCACAACGTGTTCGACACGCCGGTTGGACCGATCGCGGTGCGCAACGACCACATGCAGATCGCGTCCGAGGCCGAGTGCGGCCGCGGCGTGCCGGCCCGCATCACCGACGTCGAGTACCAGGGCACCTACGTGCTGCTCGGGCTCGAACTCGAAGGCGTGGTCGCCAAGGCGCGCCAGGCCGTGTCCGTGCTGCTGGGCGAGGCCGTCTTCCTGGCCCGTCCCTGGACGCAGGGCGAACGCGTGCACCTTCACTGGGCCGAGGCCGACGTGCGCGTGCTCGGGCCCGGCGTGCAGCGCCCGGTCGCGCCTGCGTCCACACCTCCGTCGGCCCTGCGTGACGACACCGCGGCCATCGCCGCCTTCTCGGCCTGAACCGACTCATTCCTACTGCAACCGGAGACTTCCCCATGTCCGACCCCATCGACACGTTCGCCCCCGGCCTCCAGCGCCGCACCCTGATCCAGGGCGGCACCGGCCTGGCCGGCATCCTCGCCGCGGGCATGGCGCCCTTCGTCCATGCGCAGGAGAAGATCGTGCTGCGCTACCTGGGCACCGCGGTCAACCAGGACAAGGCGATCGCCGAGAAGTTCAAGGCCGACACCGGCATCGAGATCCAGTACGTGGCCGTGACCACCGACGACGTGACCAAGCGCGCCGTGACCGCGCCCAACAGCTTCGACCTGATCGACACCGAGTACTTCTCGCTGAAGAAGATCGTGCCCACGGGCAATCTGAAGGGCATCGACAGCCAGCGCGTGAAGAACGCCGACAAGATCACTTCGCTGTTCACCAAGGGCGAAGTCGCGGGCAAGAAGGTCGGCGACCAGGGCACGGCGCCGATCAAGGTGATCTATCTCGAGGGCGAGAAGAGCAAGGTGTTCGCCAAGTCGCCCACGCAGTTCATGTCGCTGATCCCGACCACCTACAACGCCGACACGCTGGGCATCCGGCCCGACCTGATCAAGCGCCCGATCTCCTCGTGGGCCGAGCTGCTCAACCCCGAATTCAAGGGCAAGACCGCGATCCTGAACATCCCGTCGATCGGCATCATGGACGCCGCGATGGTGGTGGAGGCCAAGGGCATCCACAAGTACAAGGACAAGGGCAACATGAGCAAGGCCGAGATCGACCTCACGATCAAGACCCTGATCGAGGCCAAGAAAGCCGGCCAGTTCCGCGCGCTGTGGAAGGACTTCAACGAGTCGGTGAACCTGATGGCCTCGGGCGAGGTGGTGATCCAGTCGATGTGGTCGCCGGCCGTCACTGCCGTGCGCAGCAAGGGCATCGCCTGCACCTTCCAGCCGCTCAAGGAAGGCTATCGCGCCTGGGCCTCGGGCTTCGGCCTGCCGGCCACGCTGCAAGGCCGGAAGCTCGACGGCGCCTACGAATTCATCAACTGGTTCCTCGACGGCTGGGCCGGTGCCTACCTCAACCGCCAGGGCTACTACAGCGCAGTGCTCGAGACCGCCAAGGCCAAGATGGAAGCCTACGAGTGGGCCTACTGGATGGAGGGCAAGGCCGCCACGCAGGACATCAAGAGCCCGGGCGGCGACGTGATCGCCAAGGTCGGCGCCGTGCGCGACGGCGGCAGCTACGAGCAGCGCATGGGCGGCATTGCGTGCTGGAACGCAGTCATGGATGAAAACGAGTACATGGTCCGGAAGTGGAACGAGTTCGTCGCAGCCTGATCATGCGAGCCCCTTTCGTGAAACACCGCGGAACCGGCTTTGCCGGGCCGCTGGTGTTGCCCCCGGTAGGGGGTTGGCGTAGCGACACGAAGTGCGCGAAGACTGGGGGCGAGCTTTGACGCTCAAGGCCTGGTGGCAGGCCGCGCCCTTCGCGCTGGTGTTCCTGCTGTTCTTCCTGATCCCGCTGGCCCTGGTGGCGATGGTCAGCCTGTGGAACTTCAACGAGTACGAGCTGATCCCGGCCATCACGCTGCGCAACTACCTGAGCCTGTTCGAAGGCTGTTCGCGGCTCACCGACAACGGCGACCTGTGCGTCACGCTGAGCACCTATCTCAGCACGCTCAAGTTCTGCCTGCTGGTCTGGGGCCTCACGTTGCTGATCGGTTTCGCGGTGGCCTACTTCCTCGCCTTCCACGTGCGCTCGTCGACGATGCAAACAGTGCTCTTCGTGCTGTGCACCGTGCCCTTCTGGACCTCCAACGTGATCCGCATGATCTCGTGGGTTCCGCTGCTGGGGCGCAACGGACTGGTGAACCAGGGGCTGATGGGCATCGGCCTGGTGGACCAGCCGGTCGAGTGGCTGCTGTTCTCCGACTTCTCGGTGGTGCTGGCCTTCGTGCACCTCTACACGATGTTCATGATCGTGCCGATCTTCAACTCGATGATGCGCATCGACCGCTCGCTGCTCGAGGCCGCGAGCGATGCGGGCGCGTCGGCCTGGCAGACGCTGTGGAACGTGGTGGTGCCGCTGTCGCGCACCGGCATCCTGATCGGCTCGATCTTCGTCATCACCATCGTGATGGGCGACTTCGTCACCATCGGCGTGATGGGCGGCCAGCAGATCGCGTCCATCGGCAAGATCATCCAGGTGCAGACCTCGTACCTGCAGTTTCCACTCGCCGCGGCCAACGCGATGATCCTGCTGGCCGTGGTGCTGATGATCATCTGGGGTCTGACCCGGCTGGTCGATATCCGAAAAGAACTATGAGCACGCGCATCGGAGAACAACGCGCCGCCGGCTTCTGGCCGCTGGCTTTCGTGTTCGCGCTCTTCGTGCTGTTCCTCTACGGCCCGATGATCACGATCTTCGTGCTGAGCTTCCAGGGCCCCGAGGGCGGCCTGACCTTTCCGCTGCGCGGCGTGTCGCTGCACTGGTTCCACAAGCTGGCCGAGGGGCTGGGCACGGTCGACATCGCCGCGGCCTTCCGCCGTTCGCTGATGCTGGGCGCGGTGGTGATGGCCTGCACCGTGGGGCTGTCGGTGCTCGCCGGCCTGGCCTTCCGCAAGAAGCTCGCCGGCGGCAACCTGCTGTTCTTCGTCACCGTGGCCAGCCTGATCATGCCGTCGATCATCGTGTCGCTGGGCATCGGGCTGCAGTTCCGGCTGCTCGACACGGGCATCAAGGATGCACTCACCGCGATGGATGCGACCGCCACCCTCGAGAACTACGGCACCGCGCTGGGGCTGCTCACGTCCGCGCTCGGTGCGCACCTGACCTGGACCCTGCCCTTCGGCCTGTTGATCATGTTCGCGGTGTTCAACCGCTTCAACCCGGCCTACGAGGAAGCCGCGCGCGACCTCGGCGCCACGCCCTGGCAGACCTTCCGCCACGTCGTGCTGCCGCTGATCGGGCCGTCGATCGTGGGTGTCGGCATGTTCGGCTTCACGCTCAGCTGGGACGAGATCGCGCGCACCTCGCAGGCCATCGGCGACGTCAACACACTGCCGCTCGAACTGCAGGCGCTGACCTCCACCGTGACCACGCCCTCGATCTACGCGCTGGGCACGGTCACGACCCTCGTCTCGCTGGCCGTGATGGCCATCGCGCTGGGCGGCGTGGCGTTGCTGCGTCGGCGTTCCCTCCACCCCCGCTGAGGAGGTCCGATCGATGCCCCGACTGCTCGTGATCAACCCCAACACCTCGGCCGCGGTATCGGCGCTGCTGCAGCAGCATGTGCAATCCGGCGTCGACAAGGCGTTGGACGTGCAGACCGTCACGGCCCGCTTCGGCGCACCTTACATCGCTTCCGAGGCCGGCTATGCGGTGGCCAACCATGCGGTGCTCGACGCCTGGGCCGCCGAGGTGGCAAAGAATGGCCGGCCCGATGCGGTGCTGATCGGCTGCTTCGGCGACCCGGGCCTGTTCGCGCTGCGCGAAGGCGCGGGCGTGCCCGTGGGCGGCCTGGCCGAAGCCGCGTTCTCGGCCGCGGCCTGGCATGGCCGCTTCGCCATCGTGACCGGCGGCGACCGCTGGCGACCGATGCTGGCGCGCCTGGCCCATGCGCTGGGCCATACGCAGACGCTGGCCGGCATCCACACGGTGGCGCCCACGGGCGCGCAGCTCGCGGCCGATCCCGTGGGTGCGCGCCAACTGCTGGCCGACGCCTGCCGCCAGGCGGCCGAGCGCTTCGATGCGCAGGCGGTGATCCTGGGCGGCGCGGGGCTCGCCGGCATGGCGGCGGACATCGCGTCGCAGGTGCCGGTGCCGCTGATCGACAGCGTGCAGGCCGGTGCGCAGTGGGCCGTCGATGCGTTGCGGCGCAAGGAGGCCGTCAACGGCGGCTTCGGCGTCGATTGGCAGAACGTCTCGTGGGAGCTCGCGGCCCTGGACTGACGGCGGGCTTTGGTCCGGGCTGACGACGGTCGGGGAGCCGACATGCCACCATGAGGGCAGATCGGACCCAGGAACACTTCATGACACAGCCCTACCTCCCCGAGACCCAGACCCGCGCGCAAGTCGACGCCCTGCCAGGCGCCGCCGTGATCGATTTCGGCACCAACTGGTGCGGCCACTGCCAGGCCGCGCAGCCACTGGTGGACCGTGCGTTCGAAGGCCATCCCGACCTGGCGCATCACAAGGTCGAGGACGGCAGCGGCCGTGCGCTGGGCCGCTCGTTCAAGGTCAGGCTCTGGCCTACGCTGGTGTTCCTGCGCGACGGGCAGGAGGTCGCGCGCCTGGTGCGGCCCACCGACCCGGCCGCCATCGACGCCGCGCTGGCCGCGCTCGCACCTGCGGCCTGAGGCCATCGGCCGGCGCCGCTTGACGCTTCTTTACGCACGCTCACGCGGCGTTGACTGGAAGGCCGAAGCCCCGATACATGACACCGACAAACTTCCCTTCACCTGCTGCCGAGAGGCGATAGGCAGGACACCGGCCCGATCCCTCTCGCGAGGAACATGAATCGGCAGGTCGATGTCCTCACCCCTTGAAAGGAAATGCTCTCATGATCACCGCACGTCAACGCATCCTCTGGGCCAGCCTGCTGGCCTCGGCCACCTTCGCCGCCTCGGCACAGACCCCTCCGCCCGCCGCCCCTGCCGGACCCGAGACACGGACCGAACAGCGCGCGCACAAGCCGCGCGACGGCAAGTTCGCCGAGCGCATGCAGGAGCGCCGCGTCAAGCACCTGGCCGATCTCAAGGCCAAGCTCAAGCTCGAAGCGTCGCAGGAAAGCGCCTGGACCACCTTCACCAGTGCCACGCAGCCGCCGGCCCCGCCTCCGCGTGCCGACCGCGAAGCCGCACGCGCCGAGTTCGCCAAGCTGACCACGCCGCAACGCCTCGACCGCATGCAGGCCCGCCAGAGCGAGCGCGCCGCGCGCTTCGCCCAGCGTGCCGATGCGACGCGCACCTTCTATGCCGCGCTCACGCCTGAGCAGCAGAAGACCTTCGACACCGAGGCGCTGAAGCACGGACCGCGTGGCCACGGCCACGGTCCGCGCGGGCACGGCCCCGACGGCCATCGCCCGACGCCTCCGGTCAAGGGCTGATCGCAACGGCCGGTTGAAAGAAAAGCCCGCGGCATCGAGAGATGCCGCGGGCTTTTTGCCGTGGGACGCGGAGGCTTATTTGGGCGTGCCGGTCGAGGTCTTGGGATTGGTCGGCACTTCCGGGCGCTCACCCTTCTCGCCGAACTGCGGCTTGGTCTTGAGTGCATCCTGGCGCACCTCGGCGCGCGTGGTGCCGCTCATCACCTGGGGCGTGGCATTGGGCTGGTTGTTGGTCATGGTGCTCGGCTCGCCGCCGGGCGTGTTGCTGTTGGCCGGGTTGCGGTTCTGCACGCGGGCTTCGGACTTCACCGCTTCGCGCGAAGCCGGCATGCTGCCGTCCGGGCGCTGGGTCGGGTTGGGCACGCCCGCACGTGTTTCGGTGCTGGGCTGGCCCGAGGTGGGGGGCGTGGTCACCAGACCTTGGGCGCTGACGGCGCCGGCCGCCATGAGACCGGCAAGAAGGGTGGCGTGGATCAAAGGGTTGCGCATGTTGTCTTCCTTGAAGTGTTGATCGGGGTGGCAGAAAGTGGGGCCTTTCATGGCGTCCTGAATTCACCGTAGGAGCCGCTTCGGTGCGCTTTTGTGGGGCGTGGGCACGGCCGGCTGTAGGACGTGGCGGGACACGGGTCGAAGAAGGTGAGGCGTCCTACAGCGGGCGGGCACGGTGGGCTCTACAAACATGCGGATGCTTTTTCCTTCCTTCGATCTGCCGTGAGCGCCCTTCCTTCCACCGCGGCCCCGGCGCCGGCTTCCACGACGGTGGCGCCAGCACCGGCGTCGCTCAAGGTCATGACCGTGAACACCCACAAGGGCTTCACGGCGCTCAACCGCAAGTTCATCCTGCCGGAGCTGCGCGAGGCGGTGCGGACCGTCGGTGCCGACGTGGTGTTTCTGCAGGAAGTGCAGGGCACGCACGACCGGCATGCGCGCAAGCACAGCAATTGGCCAGAGGCGCCGCACTACGAATTCCTGGCCGACACGATGTGGCCGCAGTTCGCCTACGGCCGCAACGCCGTCTATCCCAAGGGGCACCACGGCAACGCCGTGCTGTCGAAATTCCCGATCGTGCGTCACACCAACCACGACGTGTCCATCGCCGGGCCCGAGAAACGTGGGCTGCTGCATTGCGAGTTGCGCCTGCCCGGCCGCGTCGGCGCGGTGCACGTGATCTGCGCCCACCTCGGATTGGCCGAGTCGCATCGCCAGCAGCAGCTCGAGTTGCTGTGTCACATCGTGCGAGACGAGGTGCCGGCCGATGCACCGCTGGTGGTGGCCGGCGACTTCAACGACTGGCGCGGGCGGGCGCACCAGGTGCTGGCCGACGGAGCCGGCCTGCGGGAGGTTTTCCTGCAAGCCAACGGCGCGGCGGCCCGGACTTTTCCCGCGCGCTTCCCGCTGCTGTCGCTGGACCGCATCTACGTGCGCAACGCGGGCGTGCATTCGCCCGTCGTGCTGCCGCGGCGTCCGTGGTCTCATCTCTCGGACCATGCCCCGCTGGTGGCGGAGATCGAGCTGTGAGCGCGCGCCAGTGGAGCGAGGGCAACAAGCTCGAGCTGCTCGAGAACGGCGAGCAGTTCTTCCCGCGCGTGTTCGATGCGATCCGCGACGCGCAGCGCGAGGTGATCGTCGAGACGTTCATCCTGTTCGAGGACAAGGTCGGCAAGGGCCTGCATGCGGCCTTGCGTTCGGCCGCTCAGCGCGGCGTCAAGGTCGACCTGATGATCGACGGCTTCGGTTCGCCGGACCTGTCGCCCGAGTACATCGGCGGCCTGACCTCGGTGGGCGTCAAGGTGCGGGTGTTCGATCCGGGCCAGCGCATTTTCGGCCAGCGTCTGAACGTGTTCCGCCGCATGCACCGCAAGATCGTGGTGGTCGACGGCCAGCGGGCCTTCGTGGGCGGCATCAACTATTCGGCCGACCACCTGATGGATTTCGGCCCGCAGGCCAAGCAGGACTACTCGGTCGAGATCGGTGGGCCGATCGTCTCGGAGATCCATCGCTTCGTGCTGCATGCGATCGCGGTGGGCGGCAAGGGACCGAGCTGGTTCCGGCGCCGGCTGCGCGCAGCCCACCACGAACAGGTCAACGCACCGGCTGGCGAGGCGCAGGTGAAATTCGTCACGCGCGACAACCGTCGCCACACCAACGACATCGAGCGCCACTACCGCGCCGCGATCCGTACTGCGCGCGAACGCATCGTGATCGCGAACGCCTATTTCTTTCCCGGCTATCGGCTCATCAAGGAATTGCGGCGCGCGGCCCGGCGCGGCGTCGATGTGCGGCTGATCCTGCAGGGCGAGCCCGACATGCCGATCGTCAAGACCGCGGCCAGCCTGCTCTACCACCACCTGCTGCATGCAGGCGTGCGCATCTACGAGTACTGCGAGCGGCCCCTGCACGGCAAGGTCGCGGTGATGGACGACCGCTGGAGCACCGTGGGCTCGAGCAACCTCGATCCGCTGAGCCTGTCGCTCAACCTCGAGGCCAATGTGATCGTGCGTGACGCCGCCTTCAACCGCACGCTGAGCGATAGGCTGGAACATCTGATGGCACACAGCTGCAAGCAGATTCACGCCGAAGACCTGACCGAGTGGAGCGGCTGGCGCCTGGTGCGCAGCTTCTTCCTGTTCCATGTGCTGCGCTGGTACCCCTCGCTCACCGGCTGGCTGCCGCGCCATGCGCCGCGCCTCAAGCCGCTCGACCCGCCGCCGATTCCCTCGGCCGGCGCCACGCCGACCGAGGTCGCGTGATGGCCACGGCGCCTGCGGGCACCGCGCAGGCAGCGCCTGCCAGCGCCTGGCGCCGTGCGTGGCCCTGGGCCAAGCGCATCGGCACCTGGGTCTTCTTCATGCTGGTCGTGTGGCTGCTGGTGAAGCAGGCGCGCGGCATCGACTGGGACGACGTGATGGGCGCGTTCTCGCGCCTCCCTGCCACGACCTTGGGCATGGCCGGCGGTCTGGTCGCCTTGAGCTTCCTGCTGTACAGCACCTTCGACCTGCTGGGCCGGCACATCACCGGCCACGCCTTGCGCGCCGGCACCGTGATGGCCGTGACCTTCGTGAGCTACGCCTTCAACCTCAATCTGGGTTCGCTGGTGGGCGGCGTGGCCTTCCGCTACCGGCTGTACTCGCGGCTGGGACTGGACAACGACACCATCACGCGCGTGCTCGGCTTCAGCATGCTGACCAACTGGTTCGGCTATCTGGTGGTGGCCGGCGCGGCCTTCAGCTTCTGGCCGCTGGATTTGCCGGCCGACTGGAAGATCGGCAACGGCGGCCTGCGCATCCTCGGCGCGTCGCTGCTGGTGCTGGCCACGGCCTACCTCGCGCTGTGTGCTTTCGCGAGCGGGCGGACCTGGCATCTGCGCGGTCATGCCTGGCAGCCGCCCGCACTGCGCCTGGCGCTGCTGCAGCTCGTGATGTCGTGCGCCAACTGGTGCCTGATGGGCGGCGTGGTGTGGTTGCTGCTGCAGCAGAAAGTGCCCTATCCGGAGGTGCTGGCCGTGCTGCTGGTGGGCGCGGTGGCGGGCGTGATCACGCACGTGCCGGCCGGCCTCGGCGTGCTCGAGGCGGTGTTCGTCGCGCTGCTGTCGCACCGGCTGCCGCAGGGCCAGATCCTCGCCGGGCTGATCGGCTACCGCGCGCTCTACTACCTGACGCCCCTGGCCATCGCGACCCTGGGGTACCTCGTGATGGAAGCGCGCGCACGGCGCCTCGCGGCGGGCACGCCGGCCGATTGAGCCAACCCGCAAGCAGGGTTGTTCGCATGACTGTATATTCATACAGTGAACATCGATCGCAAGCTGGCCATCCTGGCCGACGCCGCCAAGTACGACGCCTCGTGCGCCTCCAGCGGCACGCGCGCGCGCAACTCGGTGGGGGGGCGCGGCATCGGCTCGACCGAAGGCTCGGGCATCTGCCACAGCTATGCGCCCGACGGCCGCTGCATCTCGCTGCTGAAGATCCTGCTGACCAACTTCTGCCAGTACGACTGCCTCTACTGCGTGAATCGCGTGACGAGCAACGTGCCGCGTGCCCGCTTCACCACCGACGAGGTGGTGCAGCTCACGCTCGACTTCTACCGCCGCAACTGCATCGAGGGCCTGTTCCTTTCGAGCGGCATCATCCAGAGCCCCGACCACACGATGGAGCAGGTGGTCGAGGTGGCGCGCGCGCTGCGTGAAGACCACGACTTCCGCGGCTACATCCACCTCAAGACCATCCCCGAGGCCTCGCCCGAGCTGCTGCAGCGCGCCGGCCGCTACGCCGACCGGCTCAGCATCAACGTCGAGCTGCCCACCACCGACGGCCTGGCCGCGCTCGCGCCCGAGAAGGACGGCGCCGGCATTCGCCGCGCGATGGCGCGCATGCGCGTGCACATCGACGATGCCAAGGGCGCGCGGCGCGACGCCGACGCGGGCACGGTCATGTCGATGCCCGGAGCGGCGCCGCGTCGCGCGCCGACACCGGTCTTCGCGCCGGCCGGCCAGAGCACGCAGATGATCGTGGGCGCCGATGCGGCCGACGACCGCACGCTGCTCGAGACCAGCGCGCAGCTCTATGGCGCCTACCGGCTGCGCCGCGTGTACTACTCGGCCTTCAGCCCGATCCCCGATGCGTCCTCGTCGCTGCCGCTGGCCGCACCGCCGCTGGTGCGCGAACACCGGCTCTACCAGGCCGACTGGTTGATGCGCTTCTACGGCTTCACGCACGACGAGATCGTGCCGGCGGCAGCGAACACCGAGGCCGGCGCGGCCGGCGGCATGCTCTCGCTCGACGTCGACCCCAAGCTGGCCTGGGCGCTGGCGCACCGCGAGCGCTTTCCGGTCGACCTCAACACCGCGCCGCGCGAGATGCTTCTGCGCGTGCCGGGCCTGGGCGTGAAGGCGGTCGAACGGCTGCTCATTGCTCGGCGCGTGCGCCAGGTGCGCAGTGCCGATCTGGGCCGGCTGCACGTGCCGCTGAAGAAGGTGCTGCCCTTCGTGCTGCTGGCCGACCATCGGCCGGGCCGCGCGCTCGATGCCGCCGGCTTCGCCGCGCGCTTCCGGCCAGCGCCGGTGCAGGCCTCGCTCTTTTCCGCCTGAATGC
The DNA here is from genome assembly GCF_051216515.1 of Variovorax frigidus. Taxonomy (NCBI): domain Bacteria; kingdom Pseudomonadati; phylum Pseudomonadota; class Betaproteobacteria; order Burkholderiales; family Comamonadaceae; genus Variovorax; species Variovorax frigidus. The sequence goes on along the minus strand of NZ_JBPJZF010000006.1, from coordinate 379,482 downwards.
CTACAACGCGTGTGCCGTGCGCGCGCGACATTGCCGGCATGGCAACGCACACCGTCACGCTTTCCAGCGATACCGATTGGCCCGGCTTCCGCGGCGAGGCGCGCGCACTGTTGGCGCGCCAGGTGCCGCCGGAAGACGTGGTCTGGCACACGCGGGCCAGTGCCGAGAGCGACCTGTTCGCGGCCCTCGAGACACCGCGCGCGCAGGGCGTGAGCAGTGCCTCGGCGATCGTGCCGCCGGCCTTCGTGCGGCTCTGCGAGACCGTGGTGCTGCATGAAGACCCGGACCGCTTCGGCCTGCTCTACCGCTTGCTCTGGCGCCTGGTGCACGAGCCCACGCTGCGCCGCGACCCGCTCGATGCCGATCGCGTGCGGGCCCAGCACATGGCGCAGGCGGTGCGCCGCGACATGCACAAGATGAAGGCCTTCGTCCGCTTCCGGCCGCTGGAACAGGGGGAAGGCGAGGCGCCTTTGCACGTCGCGTGGTTCGAGCCCGACCACCACATCGTCGAAGCCGTCGCGCCTTTCTTCGTGCGACGTTTCGCGTCGATGCGCTGGGCCATCCTCACGCCCGAGCGTTCGGTGCAGTGGCATCCCGGCGCAGTGCCCGGTGGCGAGGGCGACACCGATGCGCGAATGCCTGCCGAAGGCCGGCTCGACCTCGGCCCTGGCGCGCGCCGCGAGGATGCACCGGCGGCCGATGCGGGCGAGGCGCTGTGGCTCACCTACTACCGCCACATCTTCAATCCGGCGCGGCTCAAGCTCGCGATGATGCAGAAGGAGATGCCGCGCCGTTATTGGCAGAACTTGCCCGAGGCCGTGCTGATCGCGCCGCTGGCGGCCGAGGCGTCGGCACGCAGCGGTCGCATGGTCGAGGCGCCAGCGACGGTGCCGGCGCGCCGCATCGTGCCGATCGCCCGTCCGCTCCTGGCCGAAGAAGACACGTCCGCCGACCCGACCGCCGCGCTGGCCCAACTGCGGCGTGCCACCGACCGCTGTCGCGAATGCCCGATCGGCGCGCACGCCACGCAGTCGGTGTTCGGCGAGGGACCGGTGGGCGCGGTGTTGATGGTGGTGGGCGAGCAGCCGGGCGACCAGGAGGACCTGCGTGGCCGCCCCTTCGTGGGTCCGGCGGGCCAGCTCTTCGACCGTGCGGTGCACGACCTCGGGTGGTCGCGCGAGGCGCTCTACGTGACCAACGCGGTCAAGCATTTCAAGTACGAGCTGCGCGGCAAGCGCCGCATCCACAAGACGCCCACGCAGCACGAGGCGCAGGCCTGCCTGCATTGGCTGGAAAGCGAGATGGCGCAGGTGCGCCCGCAGGCGGTGCTGGCGCTGGGCGCCACGGCCGCGCGCGCGGTGCTCGGACGCCCGGTGGCGGTGATGCGCGAACGCGGCCAGTGGCAGACCGGGCCGCGCGGCGAACCCGTGCTGGTCACGCTGCATCCCTCGGCGCTGCTGCGCGGCGATCCGCAGCACCGCGACGAAGCCTACGCTGCCTGGCTGGACGATCTGTCGAAGGCCACGCGCGTGCTGCGCGCGGAAACCGGCGAGGCGCAGGACGAAGCGGTCCTGCGCTGACGTCGCGCTGGCCAGCGGTCGAAGTGGCGCAGGCGCAGAAGCTGGCACCCGGCGGGGCGAGCGACACCCCCGTCGTGCGCCCAAAAAAACCGTGGCGCCGGCCATTTGTCTCTGTCCGCGGTAGGACGTGCCCCCATTCGATTGCTGCACTGCAGCATGAAAGGTGTTGCAGGCCTATAGTGGGTTCCTTTGCCACGTCGAAATGCTCGCATGTCTCCTACTTTCTCCTCGCGGTACTTCAATCCGCTGATGCTGTGGGCCGACGTCGCCCTCACGACCCAGGAGATGCTGCTGAGCGCTGCCGCCGTGATCCAGCTGCGCACCGAGCGCATGGCCCTGGCCGGTCTGGCGCCCAGCGATGTCGACAAGCTCGAGTTCCAGCTGATGGGTGAAGAAAAGCTCGCAGCGGTCAGTGAATCGGGCGCTGCCATCGCCAGCCAGCTGCACACCACCGGCTGTGCCCTCACACAGCGCACGGTGCGCGACTGGCTCGGCGGGACTTCCGCGTGGATCGGCCTGGCGACCAGCCTGTCGCCCGCGCAGGCCGCAGCGCACGGCCACGCGCTCATGAGCGCCGGCAACCGCACGCTCGCCAATGCGACGCAGATCGGCAGTGCCGGCGCGCGCGTGGTGCAGCGCGGACTCAAGCCGATCCATGCGCGGGCCACGGCCAACGCGCGTCGGCTCGCGCAGCCTGAAGCCTGATCAGCCCGCTACAAGACGCAGCAGCGTGATCTCCGAGGGCGCGCCGAAGCGCTTGGGCGGGCCCCAGTAGCCGGTGCCCCGGCTGGTGTAGACCCACATGTCGCGCAACCGGTGCAGGCCCGCAGTGAAGGGCTGCTGCAGCGGCACGAACAGGTTCCAGGGAAAGAACTGGCCGCCGTGCGTGTGGCCCGAGAGCTGCAGCTGAAAGCCGGCATCGGCTGCGGCCGGTGCGCTGCGCGGCTGGTGCGCGAGCAGCACGCGCGTGGTGGCCGAGGCGGGCGCGCCGGCCAGCGCCGCGTGCGGGTCGCTGGCCTGTGTGGCATCGAAATGCCCGGCGGTGAAATCGGTCACGCCGGCCAGCACCAGCGTGGCGTCGCCGCTCTCCTCGTCGGTCTGTGCGCCTGCGGCGCCGCGGGCATCGAGCAGCACATGCTCGTTGAGCAGCACGCGCAGCCCGAGCCGGCGCAGCTCGACGATCCAGGCTTGCGCACCCGCGTAGTACTCATGGTTGCCGGTCACCACGAAGGTGCCGTGCCGCGCGCGCAGGTCGGCCAGGGGCGCGATGTGGTCGCGCAGTTCGGCCACGCTGCCATCGACCAGGTCGCCGGTGATGGCGATGGCATCGGCCTCGAGCCGGTTGACCGCATCGACGATGCGCTGGATGTAGCCGCGCTTGATGGTCGGTCCGACGTGGATGTCGCTGAGCTGCACGATCGAGAAGCCGATCAGCGCGCTCGGCAGGTCGCTGATCGGCACATCGACGCGTTGCACCGATGCAGTACGGCGTGCATTGAAGAAGCCGACCCCGGTCACCGCCGTGGCCAGCAGCGGCACGGCGGCCGCGCTCCACCGGCGGGCCGATGCGCCGTCGAAAGTCAAGGCGCCGGCCCACTGGGCAGCCCAGCCGATCAGCAGGCCGGCATCGCGCACCAGCGTGAGCACCAGCAGCGAGGAGAACCAGCCCATGCACAGCAGGCCGACCCAGCGCCAGACGTCGTGCAGCGGCGGCCGCCGCGAACCCAGGCCCACGAAAGGCAGCGGCATGGTGGCGGCCGAGACGACCAGGGCGAGCAGCAATGCGAGGGCACCGACGGGCGCCAGGGCCCACAGCGCGGGCAGCAGGCGCAGGCCGATGTAGGCGTGCAGCAGCGCGGAAAGAAGGGTCAGGGGGCGAAGCGGCATGCGGGTCCGGAGGAAACGGGCGGCGCCCGGTAGCGCATGTGTGAGCCGCTCGCGGCGCATTCAAGCCCCGGGAGGCCGCGCGAAATGAAATCGGCGCGGGCGGCGCCGAAGGGAGTGTCAGAGCGCGTTCAGTGGCGCAACGTGCTGACGCCCTGCGTCAGCATGGTGCGCCCGCTCAGCGGCGGCACGTCGATGTTGGACGGCCAGACGAAGCGCGCCGTGCTCGGCATGCCGTTGAACACCGCGAGCTCCTGCGTGAGCGTGACGCCGCCGACCGTGGCTTCGACCGCGTACTCGCCCGGCTCCAGCCGCGCCAGCATCAGCGGACCGGTGGCCGTGGCCTCCATCACGGGCTTGCCGGTGTACTTGTTGAGGACCAGCACCTGCACGTCGCCCGGTGCCGCGCCGCGGGCGCCCTGCCCCAACGCGAATTCCAGCGTGGCGGCCCAGCGCGGGGCCACCATCTTGAGGAAGCTGGCCTCGTCCTTGTTGGCACCACCGCACATGTATTCCACGCCATCGGCCATGCGGATGGGCGGGTTCGCGGAAGCGTGCGCTGACATCACGGTGCAGAAAACAAGGGCGGCGCCGGCCAGGAGGGGCGCTGCGCGGTGCGAAGTACGGATGAAGTTCATGCTGTGCCGTCGTTCCAGGGTTGCGTCAGGAATTCTTCCCTAGCAAGAGTCGGGCAAGGTACAGCGTTTACGCTTAGAAACGGTGGGGCCGACCCTGATCACGCCGCCGCGGGCGACCGGATGCTGCCATCGGTAAGGGCTCGGATTGCCGCCTTCGCGCCCACCCGGCCGCAGGCACGGACGCGGCGCGCGCGCCGGGCCGTCGTCAGTCGTTGGCCTCGCGCGTCTGCGCCGCATCGGTGCCCTCGCCGCTTCCGGGCTCGCCGTCGCCCGGAAAGCCCTTGACCTTGTCCTGCTCCCGGCCCAGGCGGCTTCCTTCCATCGGATCGTCCTGGCCGATCGCGCGGTTCTGCGCGATGTTGCGTCCCGAGGCCGCGCCGCGGTCGCCGACGCGCGCCTCGTGTTGTTCGCCGGTGGCGGATGCGGTGGCGTCGGTGGCCGGGGTCAGCGGTGCCGTGGATGAGGTCATGGTGTTCCTTTGCAGCCGGGGCTGCGTATCGATGTGTCGATTCAGCGCATCGCTGCGCCGCACAGGGGCCGGCCGACGCTGCGCTCGCGCGTAGGTGCAGGCGCAGACCCCGACGCGTCCGGCCGGACCGGCATGCGGCCGCGCGTGCTTCCTACAGGGCGCCCCGCATCGCCTGCCTACGGTGGGTCCAAAGCCGTCGGATCTTCGACGGGCAGCCGGTCCCACGGCAAGGAGCCTTTCATGCGCAGCAATTCCCCCCTCCATCGCAGCGGCGATGGCACGCGTCCCACCACCGATGGTGGCGTGGACAACATCGGCGCCGGTGAGAAGTTCGCGCCCGGTCATGGCGACGATGCCGCACCCGCGCCGCGCGAGCGCATGGCCGATGCCAAGCTCAGCCCCGAGGCGACGCGCCATGACGAATCGGCGGCCTTCGGGTTGACCGAGGACCTGAAACCCGAGACCTCGCGCGACCCCACGCAGTCTTCGGATCGGAGCGGGTCATGAGCCGTGCATCGACGGGGCTGACCGCATGCGCGCTGGCCCTCCTGCTCGCGGGCGGCGGTGGGGTCCAGGCGCAGTCCTCGGGCAATCCCAAGGGCAGCATCGCGCCTTCGGCGCAGGGGAAGGCTGCTGCACCTGGCGCGAGCCGGTCCGGCGCTGCGGACAGCGGCACCGGTCCCATTCGCGCCGACCAGGGGCCGGCCGATGCGCGCATGCGGCGCACCGAGCCGCCGGGCGGTGGCACGGCCGGTGGTCTCACGCGGCGCAACCTGAACGCCAACGATCCCGAGGCGAAAGCCCGCAGCGACAAGGGCTCCGCCGCGCCGAGACCGGTGCCTGCGAACACGCAAAAGTAGCGATTCAGCCGTCGGGCGAGCCGGCATCGCGCGGCGGCGATGTCTTGCGCCTTGCTATGAGCCTCGTCACTGTGCGCTTCGGGGGCGTGCGGAAACAGCACCAGTTGGCACCGGAACGGGCATAGCAGAAGGAGAAGGTGTCGAGCATGCGCCGCGTTTGCCGCGTCTGAGCGGTAGCGACAAGGCCGCGATCAGGCCCGGTGGCCGGACAGGACCAGCTTCAATTCCAGCAGCATCATGACGCCGCCGGCCATGCGGTCGATCGCGGCCTTGAAGCGCAGGTAGGCGCGGCGCGGCCGCTCGGCCGGCAGGAAGGCGGCCAAGACGCTGGCGTACACGATGGCCGAAAGCTCTTGCATGAGAGGGCCTTGGAAGAGGTGAACGAATCTGCGTTGAGCCGCGAGGGAGGTGGCCGCTGCCGCAGCACGAAAACCTCCGCGCGAAGAAAGTCGGATCGATCTTGTTCGTCAGCGAAAATGGACGCCAGCCCATCACGTTCCCGCTCGATCCGAATACTAGACTCTCGTGGCGTCCAATGAATTCCAGGGCTTCATCCTCACCCGTCACTGGCGGGATGCGCCCGAGGGAACCCAGATCGACTACTGGCTGGCAACGGACGCGGGGCCGCGCAAGGTCGTCCTGACGTCGCAGACCTCGGTCGCCTTCGTCCAGGCCCGCCACCGCTCTGCCGTCGAGGCACTGCTGCCGTCCATGCCGGGGCTGGAACTGCGCGAACTCGAACTGAAGACCTTCGGCCAGGAGCCGGTCCTGGGCGTCTATGCGCGGCAGTTCCGCCAACTCGGCAAACTGGCCCGGGCGCTCCAGGCGCAGGAGATCCCGCTGCACGAAGCCGACGTCCGGCCGCATGACCGCTACCTGATGGAGCGCTTCATCTTTGCCGGCGTGCGGATCGAGGGCGGGCAGCAAGACGGTTCCACCCTCTTCAACGGCCGCCTCAGGCCCGCTCCCGACTACCGTCCGGAGGTCAAGGTGGTGTCCTTGGACATCGAGACGAGCGCAACCGAGGCGCTGTATTCCATCGCGCTCGACAGCGCGGCCGACCGCATCGTCTTCATGCTCGGCGAGGCACCGGAAAACGCGACGGCGCCGCCAGACTTCACCCTCGTCTACTGCGCAAGCCGCAGAGAGATGATCGAGCGGCTGAATGCCTGGTTCGTGGACCACGACCCGGATGTCCTCATCGGCTGGAACGTGGTGCAGTTCGACCTGCGCGTGCTGCAGAAAACCGCCGATGCCTGCGGCGTGCCGCTGCTCATGGGCCGTGAGCGCCGGCCCATCGCATGGCGCACCCACCCGGGCCGGCAGGGCTACCTGTTCGCACCCATGCCCGGGCGGGTGGTCATCGACGGCATCGACGCGCTGAAGGCGGCGATGTGGAGCTTTCCGTCCTTCAGCCTGGAGACCGTTTCCCAGGTGCTGCTGGACGAGGGCAAGGAGATCGGGGACGCGTACGACAAGATGGCCGAGATCGAGCGGCGCTACCAGGAAGACAAGCCGGCCCTTGCCAGCTACAACATCCGCGACTGCCAGCTGGTGCTTCGCATCTTCGACAAGGCCAGGCTGCTGCGCTTCGTGCTCGAGCGCGCGCAGACGACGGGCCTGCAGGCGGACCACTTCGGCGGCTCCATCGCGGCCTTCAGCCACCACTACCTGCCGCGCATGCACCGGCTGGGCTACGTGGCGCCGAACGTGGGGGACATCGCTGCCAAGGCCTACCCCGGCGGCTACGTCATGGACTCCAGGCCGGGCTTCTACGACTCGGTCGTGGTGCTGGACTACAAGAGCCTGTACCCCTCCATCATCCGCACCTTCCTGGTCGATCCCGTGGGCCTGGTCGAAGGCGCGACGCTCGGCGACCCTGCAGCGATCGTGCAGGGGCCGGAGGGCACCGCTTTCTCGCGCACCCGGCACTGCCTGCCGGACATCGTGACGACGCTGTCGCGCGCCCGCGATGAAGCCAAGCGGGCGGCGAACGAGCCGCTGTCGCAAGCGCTGAAGCTGCTCATGAACTCCTTTGCGGGCGTGCTGGGTGCGTCCGAGTGCCGGTTCTTCAATCCGAAGCTCGTCTCCGCCGTGACGTTGCGCGGGCACGAGATGATGAAGCTCACCCGCGACTTCGTGGAGCAGCGGGGCTACGAGGCCATCTACGGCGACACGGACTCCATCTTCATCTGGCTCAAACGGGCGCACACCAACGAGGACGCGCATGCCGTCGCGGCCGCCCTGGTCCAGGACATCAACGCCTGGTGGACACACAGATTGCGCGAGGAGCAAGGGCTCGAGAACCATCTCGAGATCGAGTTCGACACGCATTACGCGAAGTTCTTCATGCCCACCATCCGAGGCTCGGATGTCGGCAGCAAGAAGCGCTATGCCGGCCTGAGCGTCGATGCCCAGCATCGCGAAGAGATGGTCTACCGCGGGCTCGAAATGGCCCGAACCGACTGGACGCCGCTGGCCCGGCAATTTCAGGAGGGCCTGCTGTCGCGCATCTTCCACGACGAGCCCTACCGGGCCTTCGTGGCCGACTACGCACGGTCGATGCTGGAAGGCCGCATGGATGAGCTGCTCGTCTATCGAAAGCGCCTTCGTCACCAACTGGACGCCTACCAGGTCAACGTGCCGCCCCAGGTGCGCGCGGCGCGCATCGCCGACGCGCACAACGTGCGCGTCAACAGGCCTCAGCAGTACCAGAACGGCGGCTGGATTCGCTATGTGATGACGCAGGCCGGTCCCGAGCCGCTGGAGGCCCGGCGATCACGGATCGACTACGGGCACTACATGGCCAAGCAGCTCCAGCCCATTGCGGATGCGATTCTTCATCCGCTGGGGGATAGCTTTGTGGCGCTGACCACCGCGCAGCGCGGTCTGTTCTAGCGCTCTCAGCGGCGCATCGCCCCTGGGCGAGTCGATGCGCAACTTGCGAGCCGACGCTACACGTCGATGTTCGACGCCCGCAACGCGTTCTGCTCGATGAACTCGCGCCGTGGCTCGACCTCGTCGCCCATCAGCATGGTGAACACGCGGTCGGCTTCGATCGCGTCGTCGATCTGCACGCGCAGCAGGCGGCGCACGGTCGGGTCCATGGTGGTTTCCCACAGCTGCTCGGGGTTCATCTCGCCCAGACCCTTGTAGCGCTGGCGCGAGGTGGTGCGCTCGGCTTCGCCGATCAGCCACTTCATCGCGATGCGGAAGTCGGCGACCTTCTCTTCCTTGGCGCGCTCGCCTTCGCCGCGCTTGACCACCGCGCCTTCGCTCAGCAGGCCGCGGAAGGTGTTGGCGGCCGTGGCCAGCGCCGCGTAGTCGGCGCCGTGCACGAAGTCCTGCGTGATCACGCTGCTCTTGATGTTGCCGTGGTGGCGACGGCTGATGCGCAGCACCGGCTTGTCGGTGCGCACATCGAACTCGCTCGCGACTTCGGCGGGCGCGCCGCTGTCGTTGAGTTCGCGCAGCTTGGCCTGCAGCAGCACGGCCGAGGCTTCGGCCGATGCGGGCGTGTCGAGGTCGAGCGACACGCCGTCGGCGATCGCGCGCAGCGCGGCCGCGTCCATGAACACGCCCAGGCGGGCGATCACGGCCTGCGCCAGCTGGTGCTTGCGCGCCAGCTCGGCCAGCGTGTCGCCGGCGAGCGTGGTCGGGTTCGGGCCACCGGTCTCGATGCTCGCGTTCTGCAGCGCCACCTTCAGCAGGAAGGCGTCGAGCGCCGGGCCGTCCTTGAGGTATTGCTCTTCCTTGCCGACCTTGACCTTGTACAGCGGCGGCTGCGCGATGTAGATGTGGCCGCGCTCGACCAGCTCCGGCATCTGCCGGTAGAAGAAGGTCAGCAGCAGCGTGCGGATGTGGGCGCCGTCGACGTCGGCGTCGGTCATGATGATGATGCGGTGGTAGCGCAGCTTGGCGACGTTGAAGTCGTCGGCGCCGCCGCCGTTGGTGGTCGCGCCGGCGCGGCCGATGCCGGTGCCCAGGGCGGTGATCATCACCAGGATTTCGTTGCTGGTCAGCAGCTTCTCGTAGCGTGCCTTCTCGACGTTCAGGATCTTGCCGCGCAACGGCAGGATGGCCTGGAACTTCCGGTCGCGGCCCTGCTTGGCGGAGCCGCCGGCGGAGTCGCCCTCCACCAGGTAGACCTCGCACAGCGCCGGGTCCTTTTCCTGGCAGTCGGCCAGCTTGCCCGGCAGGCCCATGCCGTCGAGCACGCCCTTGCGGCGCGTCATTTCGCGGGCCTTGCGCGCGGCTTCGCGGGCACGGGCGGCTTCGACGATCTTGCCGCAGATGATCTTGGCGTCGTTCGGGCGTTCCTGCAGGTAGTCGGTGAGCAGGCGGCCGACGATGTCTTCCACCGGCGCGCGCACTTCGCTGGACACCAGCTTGTCCTTGGTCTGGCTCGAGAACTTGGGCTCGGGCACCTTCACGCTCAGCACGCAGCACAGGCCTTCGCGCATGTCGTCGCCGGTGACTTCGACCTTGGCCTTCTTGGCGAACTCGTGCTCTTCGATGTATTTGTTGATGACGCGGGTCATCGCGGCGCGCAGGCCGGTCAGGTGAGTGCCGCCGTCACGCTGCGGGATGTTGTTGGTGAAGCACAGCACCTGCTCGCTGTAGGCGCTGTTCCACTGCATCGCGACCTCGACGCCGATGTGCGTGCCGGGGATGCCACCATAGGTTTCGGCCGGCTTCTCACCCATCGCATAGAACACGTTGGGGTGCAGGACGGTCTTGCCCTTGTTGATGAATTCGACGAAGCCCTTGACGCCGCCGGCGCCCGAGAAGTCGTCTTCCTTGCCGGTGCGCTCGTCCTTCAGGCGGATGCGCACGCCGTTGTTCAGGAAGCTCAGCTCGCGCAGGCGCTTGCTCAGGATCTCGTAGTGGAAATCGTTGTTCTCTTTGAAGATTTCCGTGTCGGGCAGGAAGTGGACTTCGGTGCCGCGCTTGTCGGTGTCGCCGACGATCTTCATGGGCGAGACCTCGAAGCCGTTGACGGTTTCGAGCAGACGGTTCTGCACGAAGCCGCGACTGAATTCGAGTTCGTGGATCTTGCCTTCGCGGCGCACGACCAGGCGCAGCGTGATGCTCAGCGCGTTCACGCACGAGACGCCCACGCCGTGCAGGCCGCCCGAGACCTTGTAGCTGTTCTGGTTGAACTTGCCGCCGGCATGCAGCTCGGTCAGCGCGATCTCGGCGGCCGAGCGCTTGGGCTCGTGCTTGTCGTCCATCTTCACGCCGGTCGGGATGCCGCGGCCGTTGTCGGTGACGGAGATCGAGTTGTCGGAGTGGATGGTGACGACGATGTCGTCGCAATGGCCGGCCAGCGCTTCGTCGATGGAGTTGTCCACCACTTCGAACACCAGGTGGTGCAGCCCGGTGCCGTCGGAGGTGTCGCCGATGTACATGCCGGGGCGCTTGCGCACCGCTTCCAGCCCTTCGAGGATCGTGATCGAGCCCTCGCCGTACGAGGTGTCGGCGGGCGTGACTTCAATCGGAATCGCGCTCTCGATTTCCGGGGTGTAGACCGGTTCGGTGTGCGGAACTTCCGGCTTGTTTTCTTCGCTCATAGGACTCTTTCAAACTCTCTCTTTACGGGATGGGCGGCGTGCCGCTCTCATTCCAGGAACACCGCGGAACCGGCTCTGCCGGGCCGCTGGTGTTGCCCCCTTGAGGGGGAAGGCGCACGCGACACGAAGTGCGCGCAGCCTTCGGGGGTGGGTCAAATTCAGACTAGATCCGCATGGGCATCACGACGTACTTGAACGACGCGTTCTCGGGAATGGTCAGCAGCGCCGAGCTGTTGGAGTCGGCCAGGTCCAGCTTGACCATGTCCTGGCTCATGTTCGCGAGTGCGTCGATCAGGTAAGTCACGTTGAAGCCGATCTCGATCGCGTCGCCGCCGTAGTCGATGTCGAGCTCGTCCTGTGCTTCTTCCTGTTCGGCATTGCTCGAGGCGATGCGCAGCGTGCCGGGCTCGAGGTTGAGCCGCACGCCCTTGAACTTGTCCGAGGTCAGGATGGCGGTGCGCTGCAGGCTGGCCAGCAGCGTGGCGCGGCCCAGGGTCACGGTGTTCTTGTGGGCCTTGGGGATCACGCGGTTGTAGTCGGGGAACTTGCCCTCGACCAGCTTGGTGACGAACTCCATGCCGCCGAAGCTGAACTTGGCCTGGTTGTTGGCGAACTGCATGTCGATCGCGCCTTCGGCGTCGGACAGCAGGCGCTGCATCTCGATCACGGTCTTGCGCGGCAGGATCACTTCCTGGCGCGGCACTTCGACCTCGAGCATCGCCGAGGCGAAGGCCAGGCGGTGGCCGTCGGTCGCGACCAGGCTCAGCTGCTTGCCTTCGGCCACGAACAGGATGCCGTTGAGGTAGTAGCGGATGTCATGCACCGCCATCGCGAAGGAGACCTGGCCCAGCAGGTCCTTGAGCGTCTTCTGCGGCACGCTGAACACCGGGCCGAAATTGGCCGCTTCCTGCACCAGCGGGAAGTCCTCGGCCGGCAGCGACTGCAGCGTGAAGCGGCTCTTGCCGCCCTTGAGCACCAGCTTGCTGGCGCTCGATTCCAGGCTCACGGTCTGGTCGGTGGGCATGGTGCGCAGGATGTCGATCAGCTTGCGCGCGCCGATGGTGGTCGTGAAGTTGCCTTCGTCACCGCCCAGTTCGGCCGAGGTGCGGATCTGGATCTCCAGGTCGCTCGTGGTGAGCTGCAGCTGGCCGCCGGTCTTGCGGATCAGCACGTTGGCCAGGATCGGCAGCGTGTGACGCCGCTCCACGATGCCCGCCACCGACTGCAGCGCGGCGAGGACTTTGTCTTGTGTTGCCTTCAGGACGATCATGTCGATTACCTCTTCCTCGTTTCGTTCGAATCGTTTGTGTGCGGTGCTGAGCGTAGCGGGTGCCGGCGGTTAGCCCTTGAGGGTCTGCTCGAGCACGTGAAGCTGCTGGTTGAGCTCGGTGAGCTGCTGGCGCTCGCCCGAGATCTTGCGCACCGCATGCAACACCGTGGTGTGGTCGCGGCCACCGAACAGCTCGCCGATCTCCGGCAGGCTCTTCTGCGTGAGCTCCTTGGCCAGGTACATCGCGATCTGCCGCGGCCGCGCAATGCTGGCCGGGCGTTTCTTGCTGTACATGTCGGCGACCTTGATCTTGTAGTAGTCGGCCACCGTCTTCTGGATGTTTTCCACAGAGATCTGCCGATTCTGGATCGACAGCAGATCGCGCAACGCCTCGCGCGCCAGGGCGATCGAGATCTCCTTCTGGTTGAAGCGCGAGTAGGCCAGGATCTTGCGCAGCGCGCCTTCGAGTTCGCGCACGTTGGAGCGCACGTTCTTCGCCACGAAGAAGGCGACTTCTTCCGGCATCTCGGCCGATTCGGCACGCGCCTTGTTGATCAGGATGGCCACGCGCATCTCGAGCTCGGGCGGCTCGATCGCCACCGTCAGGCCCGAATCGAAGCGCGACACCAGCCGCTCGTGGATGTCGGCCAGACCCTTGGGATAGGTGTCGCTGGTCATCACGATGTGCGACTTCTTGGCCAGCAGGGCCTCGAACGCGTTGAAGAACTCTTCCTGCGTGCGGTCCTTGTTGGCGAAGAACTGCACGTCGTCGATCAGCAGCAGGTCGAGCGAGTGGTAGCGTTCCTTGAATTCGTCGAAGGTCTTGCGCTGGTAGGCCTTGACCACATCCGACACGAACTGTTCGGCGTGGATGTAGAGAACCTTGGAGTCCGGCTTGTCGGCCAGCAGCCGGTTGCCCACAGCGTGCATCAGGTGGGTCTTGCCCAAGCCGACGCCGCCGTAGATGAACAACGGGTTGTACAGATGGCCGGGCATGCCCGAAACGTGCATCGCCGCGGCGCGCGCCATGCGGTTGGCCGTGCCTTCCACCAGCGTGTCGAAGGTCAGGCCGGAGTTGAGCCGGTTCTTGAACGCGGCCAATGCCGGGTCCTCGCCCAGGCCGGCCACTTCGCGCGGCACGTCGGTCTCGACCATGATGGCCATCGGCGACTGGCGCACGGGCGCCTCACGCGCAGCGAGCGCCAACTCCACGGACACAGGCTGGCCGTAGATCTTCTCGGCCATGGCGGCGATCTTGCCGGCGTACTGGGCCCGGATCCAGTCGAGCTTGAAGCGGTTCGCGACAAACACCGTCATGCGCGACAGGTCGTCCGTGACCTGCGCTGTCAGCGGCTTGATCCAGGTGTTGAACTGTTGCTCCGACAGCTCCTGCGCGAGTTGGTCGACGCAGGCCTGCCAGAGGCTGTCACCCGCGCCGTCGTTCGGCATGGGCGGGTTGAAATGGGGGGTGTCCCTCGGTCATTTTCTGGTTGTCGTGTTGTGGATAGATGCTTCCGGGAAGCGCTTGGCATTCTAACTTGTCAAAGCCTTATCCACACCGTTGCGGGCACTCCCGCAAGCACCCACCGAAACCCCAGGTTTGGTGGTTCGTCAAATGTTTGCGATAATCTTCGGTTCCCCTGAAAGCCTCCTTTGTGTGTTTCGGGGCGATCCCGAAAAACCCGAATCGAGGGCATCGCCGCATGGCGTCCCAGACATTCCACCCGTCGCACCCAGGGGCACGCCCCGGGCGCCAGGAAACCTCATCATGAAACGCACTTACCAAGCTTCCAAAGTCCGCCGCGCCCGTACCCACGGCTTCCTGGTCCGCATGAAGACCCGCGGCGGCCGCGCCGTCATCAACGCACGCCGCGCCAAGGGCCGCAAGCGCCTGGCCGTCTAAGGCCCGGCAAGACGGCACTCCGCTCGACGTGCCGCCCGCGCCCGCAGCTCCCGTTGGTGTTTCGCGGCCGTCTTCCATGCAACGGCTGAAGACCCGCGCGCAGTTCCAGGCCGTCCTCGCCGGAGCCACCGTGGCGCGCACCACCCATTTCGCATTGCACCGCTGCGCACTCGATGCGCCGGCCGGTGCTGCGCCGCTGTTCGGTGTTGCACCGGACGTGTGGGTGGGGGCCATGGTGCCCAAGCGCTGGGCGCGCCGCGCGGTCACGCGCAATGCCATCAAGCGACAGATCTACACCATGAGCGCCTTGGCCGAGGCCTCGTTTCCGCATGCTGCGCATGTGGTGCGTCTGCGCGCCGGTTTCGATCGCAAGCAATTCGTGAGCGCCACTTCGGACAAGCTCAAGGCCGCCGTGCGCGCCGAACTCGAACAACTGCTTCAACGGGCCCGCGTGGCACGGCCATGATCCGGCGCCTGCTCATCGGCCTGGTCAAGGCCTACCGCCTGCTGTTGAGCCCCTGGCTCGGCCAGTCGTGCCGTTTCGAGCCCACCTGTTCGCGCTATGCCATCGAGGCGCTCGAAGTCCACGGTGCCGCCACCGGCAGCTACCTGACCCTGCGCCGTCTCGCGCGCTGCCAGCCCTGGTGCCAGGGCGGCCACGATCCGGTGCCTCCTTCGAAGGCCCAGCCTCCCGGTACCGGGACGCTGTTCTCCTTTCTCTCCTCCGACAAGAAGTCTTCTTCATGAACGATATTCGCCGCACCATCTTGCTGGTGATCTTTGGGTTCTCGCTGGTGATGCTGTGGGACCAATGGCAGGTCCACAACGGCCAGAAGCCGACCTTCCTGCCGGGCAAGCCGGTGGCCACCGCGCCTGCGACCCCCGCTTCGGGCAGCACGGCCCTGCCGGGTGCGGCGGGCGTGGCCGGCGTGCCGGGTGGTACGGCCACCGTGCCGACGCAGGGCGAGACGGCGGTCGGTGAAAAGGTGACGGTGTCCACCGACCTGTTCACCGCCGTGCTCGACGGCCAGGGCGGCACCTTGTCGAACCTGCAGCTGCGCAAGTACGACGACCAGACCAACCACAACGGCCTGATCGACACCTTCAAGCGCCTGATCGGCCAGCCGGTGCCGCCGAACGAGGTCAAGAACGTCACGTTGATGGAAGACGGCTCGCCCGCCACGCGCTACGTCGCGCAGACCGGCCTGCTCAACCCCGTCGACAGCGGCGCGCGCTTCCCGAACCACCTGAGCCTGATGACGGCCAAGGCCGGTCCGCGCGAAATGGCCGACGGCCAGAACTCGCTCGAGGTCTCCTTCGAATCGGAGCCCGCCGGCGGCCTCAAGTACGTCAAGACCTACCAGTTCCTGCGTGGCGACTACTCGATCCACGTCAAGCACCAGATCGTCAACGTGAGCGACAAGCCGCAGGACGCGCAGCTCTACCTGCAGCTGGTGCGTCACGGCACGGTCGCGGCTGGCACGATGTTCGGCACCAACACCTTCACCGGCCCGGCCTTCTACACCGACGAGAAGAAATTCCACAAGGTCGCGTTCACGGACATCACGAAGAACAAGACCGACCTGCCGCCGCCCGCCACCAACGGCTGGGTCGCGATGGTCCAGCACTACTTCGTGTCGGCCTGGTTGCTCAACGCACCGGACAGCGCGAACCTCAAGCGCGAGTTCCGCGCGGCCGACCTGGGCAACAACCTCTACTCGGCCGCCATGGTGCTGCCGCTGGCGCCGATCGCACCGGGCGCCACGCAGACCATCGACAGCAGCCTGTTCGCGGGCCCCGAAGAAGAGAAGAAGCTCGAGGCGCTCGCGCCCGGCCTCGAACTGGTCAAGGACTACGGCATCTTCACCATCATCTCGAAGCCGCTGTACTGGCTGCTGAACGAGTTGCACAGCCTGCTGGGCAACTGGGGCTGGTCCATCGTCGCGCTGGTGGTGCTGCTGAAGGCGGCCTTCTACTGGCTCAACGCCAAGGCCTACGCCAGCATGGCCAAGATGAAGGGCATCAACCCCAAGATCATGGAGATGCGCGCCCGTCTGAAGGACAAGCCGCAGGAGATGCAGCAGGAGATGATGCGCATCTACCGCGAGGAAAAGGTCAACCCGATGGGCGGCTGCTTCCCGATCGTGATCCAGATCCCGGTGTTCATCGCGCTCTACTGGGTGCTGCTGTCGTCGGTCGAAATGCGCCATGCGCCCTGGATCGGCTGGATCCAGGATCTCTCGGCACCCGATCCGTGGTTCATCCTGCCGGTCGTGATGACGCTGACCTCGCTGTTCCAGACCTGGCTCAACCCGACGCCGCCGGACCCGATGCAGGCCAAGCTGATGTGGATCATGCCGCTCGCGTTCAGCGTGATGTTCATCTTCTTCCCTGCCGGTCTGGTGCTGTACTGGATCACGAACAACGTGCTGTCGATCGCGCAGCAGTGGTTCATCAACAAGCGGCTGGGCGTGCTGGGCAAATAAGCCCGGCCTCTGCTCCCCGTTCCCCAAGGGCCGCGCAAGCGGCCCTTCTCGTTTCCAAGTCTGATGAAAGAATAGGCCCATGCTCGCTCGCACCTCCGACCCGATCGTCGCCATCGCCACGGCGCCCGGCCGCGGGGCCGTGGGCATCGTCCGGGTGTCCGGGCAGGGCCTCGGCCCGCTGGTCGCGGCGCTGTGTGCCAAGCCGCTCAGGCCGCGCGAGGCGACCTACCTGCCCTTTCGCGACGCGGCGGGCGAGGCCATCGACCACGGGCTGGCGCTGCACTTCCCGGCGCCGCATTCCTTCACCGGCGAAGACGTGCTGGAGTTGCAGGCGCATGGCGGCACCGTCGTGCTGCAGCTGCTGCTGTCGCGTTGCCTCGAGGCCGCGGCCGAAGTCGATCCCGCGACCGGCCGCCCGCGGCTGCGCGGCCTGCGCGTGGCCGAGCCGGGCGAGTTCAGCCAGCGTGCCTTCCTCAACGGCAAGGTCGACCTGGCGCAGGCCGAGGCCATCGCCGACCTGATCGACGCCAGCACCGAGGCGGCGGCCCGCAGCGCCGGGCGCTCGCTGTCGGGCGCTTTCTCGCGCGAGATCCACACGCTGCGCGACGCGTTGATCCATCTGCGCATGCTGGTCGAGGCCACGCTCGATTTCCCCGAGGAGGACATCGATTTCCTGCAGAAAGCCGACGCCACGGGCCAGCTCGCCGCCCTGCAGGCGCAGCTGGTGGCGGTGCGCCAGCGGGCGCGCCAGGGCGCGCTGCTGCGCGAGGGCATCAAGGTGGTGATCGCAGGGCAGCCCAACGCGGGCAAGAGCTCGCTGCTCAATGCGCTGGCCGGTGCCGAACTGGCCATCGTGAGCGCGGTCGCGGGCACCACGCGCGACGTGGTCTCGCAGACGCTGCAGATCCACGGTGTGCCGCTGCACGTGGCCGACACCGCGGGCCTGCGCGAAAGCAGCGACGAGGTCGAGCGGATCGGCGTGGCCCGTGCCTGGGACCAGATCGAGAGCGCCGACGCGGTGCTGTTCCTGCACGACCTCACGCGCGCCGACGCCCCCGACTACGCCCGGGCCGATGCCGACATCCTGCGCGCGCTGCGCGAGAAGCTGTCGGCCAGCGTGCCGGTGCTCGACGTCTGGAACAAGCAGGATGCCGCGAGCGCACCCGTGCCCGCCGACGGCCTCGCGCTGTCGGCCAAGACCGGCGTGGGCCTCGAGGCCCTGCGCATGCGGCTGCTCGAGGTGGCCGGCTGGCAGGCCGTGCCCGAGGGGCTCTACCTGGCGCGCGCGCGGCACGTCGACGCGCTGGGCCGCGTGGCCGTGCATCTGGACATCGCCGCGGCGCAGCTGGCGGCCCGCGTGCCCGCGCTCGACCTGCTGGCCGAAGAGCTGCGCCTGGCGCAGAACGCGCTCAACGAGATCACCGGCGAGTTCGGCTCGGACGACCTGCTGGGCGTCATTTTTTCCCGGTTCTGCATAGGAAAGTAGTACGTCTTAGCTCACATGTAGTAACATTTTGGGCTGCATTCCGCCGACTCCACTTTTGAACCAAGGGACCGTGCCATGGCCTCCGCGATCCAGACTCTTTGCGATGCGATCGCGCAGAACACCAGCTACGACGCCTTCACGCCCACGCTGAGTTCACCGCAGTGGGAGCTTCTGGCCGGCTACATGCAGCGCTTCGAACTCACGGCCGGTCAGACCTTGATCGACCAGGGCGCGAAGGACAGCACGGTGTTCCTGATCGAGAGCGGTGTGCTCAGCGTGCACCTCGCGGGCAGCAAGGGCCAGATGCAACTGGCGATCCTGAGCCCGGGTTCGGTGGTGGGTGAAGGCGCCTTTTTTTCCCGCTTGCCACGCTCCGCCCATGTGGTGGCCATTGCCGACTCGTGGGTCTGGCGGCTGACGCCGGGCCGTTTCACCGAACTGGCGAACCGCCAGCCCACCTTGGCGCTGGCGGTCGTGCAGGCCCTGGGCAGCGTCATCGCCAAGCGCATGGTCGATCGGCTCAAGCGGATCGCGGTGACCTGAAGCGGTCGCCGCCTTCTCGCGCCGAGGGCTCAGCCCTTCTGCAGCTTGTCGATCGCCACGGCCAGCGCGTCGGGCTTGCCTGACAGCACCAACGTGTCGGCGTCGCCCAACACCGTGTCGTCCACGGCCGGTGCAGCCACGCCGTTGCGGCGCCGGATGCCGACGATGCGCACGCCCACCGCGTCCAATGCCACCTGGCCGACCGTCTGACCGATGGCGCGCGCGCCGGTGCTCAGGGTGAAGCTGTTGAGCCGTGCGTGGTCCAGCTCGTCGGCCTTGTCGTCGTCGGCACCGTGGAAGTAGCCGCGCAGCAGGTTGTAGCGCGCATCGCGCTGGTCCTGCACCACCCGGATCACGCGCCGCATCGGCACGCCGACCAGTGCCAGCGCGTGGCTGGCCAGCATCAACGAGCCCTCGATGGCTTCGGGCACCACTTCGGTGGCGCCGGCGGCCTGCAGCTTTTCCAGATCGAGGTCGTCCTGCGTACGCACGATCACCGGCACCTGCGGCGCATGGGTGCGCGTGTTGGCCAGCACCTTGAGCGCGCCCTGCACGTCGAGGTAGGTCACGACCACCGCGCTGGCGCGCGCCAGGCCCGCGGCCATCAGCGCCTGCAGCCGTGCCGCGTCGCCGAACACCACCGAGTCGCCGGCGGCCGCGGCCTGGCGCACGCGGTCCGGGTCGAGGTCGAGCGCCATGTACGGAATGCCCTCGCGCTCGAGGATGCGCGCCAGGTTCTGGCCGCAGCGGCCGTAGCCGCAGATGATCACGTGCTGCGCCGTGTTGATGGTCTTGCGCGCAATGCTGGTCATCTGCAGCGACTGCTGCATCCAGTCGCTCGCCACCAGCTTGCGCACGATGGCGTTGCTGTACAGGATGATGAAGGGCGTGGCCAGCATCGACAGCACCATCGAGGCCAGCACCGGGTTGGCCAGCCAGGGCGGCAGCAGGCTGCGGTCCTGGGCCAGTGTGAGCAGCACGAAGCCGAACTCGCCGGCCTGCGCCAGGTAGAGGCCGGTGCGCAGCGACACGCCGGTGGTCGCGCCCAGGCTGCGCGCCAGCAGCGTGACCAGCCCGAGCTTGAAGGCCAGCGGCAGCACCAGCAGCACCGCCACCAGCAGCCAGCGCTCGACCACGATGTGCCAGTCGAGCGACATGCCGATGGTGATGAAGAACAGGCCCAGCAGCACATCGTGGAAAGGCCGGATGTCGGTCTCCACCTGGTGCTTGTATTCGGTTTCCGACACCAGCATCCCGGCGACGAAGGCGCCCAGCGCCAGGCTCAGGCCCGCGAGTTCGGTCAGCCAGGCCAGGCCCAGCGTGATCAGCAGCAGGTTGAGCATGAACAGCTCCTCGCTGCGCCGGCGCGCCACCAGCGTGAGCCACCAGCGCATCACGCGCGGCCCGCCGTAGAGCAGGATGCCGACCAGGAACACCGCCTTGGCCATGGCGATCGACAGCGCCTTGAACAGCGCCTCGGGCGGCGCACCCAGCGCGGGGATCAGCACCAGCAGCGGCACCACCGCCAGATCCTGGAACAGCAGCACACCCATCACGCGCTTGCCGTGCTCGCTTTCGAGCTCGAGCCGCTCGGCCATCAGCTTCACGACGATGGCGGTACTGCTCATCGTGAGCGCGCCGGACAGCGCCAGCGCGGTCTGCCAGCCGAGCTGCCAGGCCGGTGGCAGCAGGCGGGCGAGCAGCAGCGCGGCGACGGTGGCGATGCTCATCGTGAGCACCACCTGCATCAGCCCGAGCCCGAACACATGCTTGCGCATCGCGCGCAGCTTGGGCAGGCTGAACTCGAGCCCGATCACGAACATCAGGAACACCACGCCGAACTCGCCCAGGTGCCGGATGCCCTCGTTGTTCTGCGCCAGTGCCAAGGCGTGCGGCCCGATCAGGACACCCGCCGTGAGGTAGCCCAGCATCGGCGGCAGCTTGAGCGAACGGCAGATCACCACCCCGATCACCGCGGCCAGCAGGTACAACAGGGTGAGATCGAGGGAGGACATCACCCGATGCTAGCAAGGGCCATGCGCGGCACGCATCCGGGGCATCGCAAGGCCATGCGACGGCGCGGCGCGGGCCGCGGAGCCTCCGACCGATAAAATCCGGGCGATGAGCACCCGCCCCCCCCAGGCCTTCGCGGCCGACCCCGAGACGCTGTTGGCGCGGGCACGTACCACCTTCGAGATCGAAGCCGCCGCCGTGCTGGGGCTGAAGTCGCGCATCGGCCCCAGTTTCGTCGAGGCCGTGCACAAGATCCTGGCCGTGCGCGGCCGGGTCGTCGTGATGGGCATGGGCAAGAGCGGCCACGTGGGCCGCAAGATCGCCGCCACGCTGGCGTCGACCGGCACGCCGGCGATGTTCGTGCACCCGGCCGAAGCCAGCCATGGCGACCTGGGCATGATCAAGGCGGTGGACCTGGTGCTCGCGATTTCCAACAGCGGCGAGAGCGACGAGCTCGCTGCGATCCTGCCGGTCGTCAAGCGCCAGGGCGTGCCGCTGATCGCGATCACCGGCGGGGCCGGGTCGATGCTGGCGCGCCATGCCGACCTGGTGCTCGACAGCAGCGTCGAGAAGGAAGCCTGCCCGCTCAACCTCGCGCCCACCGCCAGCACCACCGCGCAGATGGCCATGGGCGACGCGCTCGCCGTCGCGCTGCTCGATGCGCGTGGTTTCGGTGCCGAGGACTTCGCGCGTTCGCACCCGGGCGGTGCGCTGGGCCGCAAGCTGCTCACGCTGGTCAGCGACCTGATGCGTTCGGGCGACCAGGTGCCGCGCATCGCGCCGAGCGCCGGCTTCAGCGAGCTGATGCGCGAGATGAGCTCCAAGGGCCTGGGCGCCGCCGCGGTGGTCGATACCGACGGCCGCGTGCAAGGCATCTTCACCGACGGTGACCTGCGCCGGCTGATCGAGACCGGCGCCGACCTGCGCTCGCTCAGCGCGGCCGACGTGATGCACCGCGCGCCGCGCACCATCCGCGCCGAGGCGCTGGGCGTCGAGGCCGCCGAACTCATGGAACAGCATCGCATCACCAGCGTGCTGGTGGTGGACGCGCAAAACGTGCTGGTCGGTGCCTTGAGCATCAACGATCTGATGCGCGCCAAGGTCATCTGATGGCCGAACGCTTCACGCCCGAGACCCTGCTCGCCGCACAGGACGTGCGCATCGCCTTCTTCGACATCGACGGCGTGCTGACCGACGGCGGCGTCTTCTTCAGCGAGCACGGCGAGACGCTCAAGCGCTTCAGCATCCTCGACGGCTACGGCCTGAAGCTGCTGCGCAAGGCCGGCATCGAGCCCGCGGTGATCACCGGGCGCGACTCCAAGCCGCTGCGCGTGCGGCTCGAGGCGCTGGGCATCGTGCATGTGCGCTACGGCACCGAAGACAAGCTGCCGGCCGCCGAGGCCATGCTGGCGCAGCTCGGTTTCGACTGGGCACGGGCGGCCGCCATCGGCGACGACTGGCCCGACCTGCCGGTGCTCGGGCGTGTCGGCTTCGCGGCCGCGCCGCCCAATGCGCACGCCGAAGTGCGCGCCCGCGTCCACCACGTGACCACCGCGCGTGGCGGCGAAGGTGCGGCGCGAGAGTTCTGCGACCTGCTGCTGACCGCCGGCGGCCACTACCGCCGCCTGCTCGACGCTGTCCTGGGGGCGGCCGCATGAAGGCCCCGCACCTGCTGCTGCGCGACGCGCTCGATCGCGTCACGATCTATCTTCCCGTCATCCTCACCGCCCTGCTCGCGCTCGGCACCTACTGGCTGGTGCGCAATGCGCCCAAGCTGCTGGAGCCCACCGTCAAGGAGGCGCCGACGCACGATCCGGACTACTTCATGCGCGGTTTCGTGGTGAAGAACTTCCTGCCGAGCGGGAACCTGCGCAGCGAGCTGTTCGGCAAGGAAGGGCGGCACTATCCGGACAACGACACGATGGAGGTCGACCAGGTGCGCATGCGCGCGATCTCGCCCGAGGGGCTGGTCACCCAGGCCACCGCCAACCGCGGCCTGTCCAACGGGGACGGCTCGGAGATCCAGCTGTTCGGCAATGCCGTGGTGGTGCGCGAAGCGGCCACCGGCGCCAGCGGGCGTGCCGTGCCCCGCCTCGAGTTTCGCGGCGAGTTCCTGCATGCCTACCTCGACACCGAGCGCGTCACGTCCAACAAGCCCGTCACGTTGATTCGCGGCACCGACCGGTTCACGGCCGACACGCTGGACTACGACAACCTGAGCGGCGTCGCCAACCTGCAGGGACGGGTGCGCGGCCAGCTGATGCCCTCGCCCGCCGCGATGCGGCCGGCGCGCTGAGATCCTGCATGGCCGGCGCCCCGCTCGTCTTCATCACCGGCGCCTCGAGCGGCATCGGCCAGGCGCTGGCGGCCCGTTTCTACGAGGCCGGCTACCGGCTGGCGCTGGTGGCGCGCCGCACCGCGGAGATCGAGGCCTGGGTCGCGGCCAAGGGCATCGCGGCCGACCGTTGCGCGATCTACGGTGCCGACGTGGCGCAGGTCGACGCGATCGCCGCCGCCGGTGCCCGCTGCATCGAGCGCCAGGGCCTGCCCGACGTGGTGATCGCAAATGCAGGCATCAGCGTGGGCATCGACACCGCCGACCGGGCCGATCTCGACGTGCTGGCGCAGACCTTCGCCGTCAACAACATCGGCCTGGCGGCCACCTTCCACCCCTTCGTCGCGGCGATGGCGGCGCGCGGCAGCGGCCGGCTGGTCGGCATCGGCAGCGTTGCGGCGATCCGCGGGCTGCCCGGCCACGGTGCCTACTGCGCCAGCAAGGCCGGCGTGGTCGCGTACTGCGAAAGCCTGCGCGGCGAGATGCGTGCCAGCGGGGTCAAGGTGGTGACGGTCTGCCCGGGCTACATCGACACGCCGCTGACGCAGGGCAACCGCTACGGCATGCCCTTCCTGATGCAGGCCGACGATTTCGCCGACCGGGCCTTCCGCACCATCGCGGCGGGGCACAGCTACCGCGTCATTCCCTGGCAGATGGGCGTGGTCGCCAAGCTGATGCGGCTGGTGCCGAACGCGCTGTTCGACCGCGCGGTGCAGGGCCGAGGCCGAAAGCGGCGACGCAGCGAGTAGCGCTCTTTCAGGCGCGCGGAGCCGGGTCCGACCGGACATGAAAAAAGCTCCCGAAGGAGCTTTTTTTCTGGGGTTGAACGCGGGAGTTCAGTAGCCGCCGTTGCCGCCACCACCACCGCCGTAACCGCCGCCGCCACCACCACCGCTGCGGCCACCGCCGCCGCGCGGGCCTGCGCCGTAGGGACTGCGGAAGCCGCCGTCGCCACCACCGCCCCCGCCGCTGCGACCACCGCCGCCGCCGCCGTAGCCACCACCACCGCCGCTGCGGCCGCCACCGCCACCGCCACCGTAGCCGCCGCCACCACTGCCGCCGCCGCCGTAGCCACCACCACCGCTGCCACCGCCGCCGTAACCACCGCCGCCGCCGCCACCCCCGCCGCTACGGGGCGGGCGGGCTTCCATCGGACGGGCTTCGTTGACCACGACGCTGCGGCCGCCCAGGGGCTGGCCGTTCATGCCGTTGACGGCGGCTTGCGCCTCCGCGTCGCTGCCCATCTCGACAAAGCCGAAGCCCTTCGAACGGCCGGTGTCGCGTTCCATCATGACCTTGGCGCTGGTGACCGAACCGAACTGGCCGAAGGCCTGCTCGAGATCGCCATCGCGGACGGAATACGGCAGGTTGCCGACGTACAGTTTGTTGCCCATTGAGGGACTCCTATAAACAATCAATGAAAGCGATGGAGTCCCGAAAGCACCAGTCCGGAGCGCATTCCGGGCCGCGCGAAACTGTCCGATCACCCAGTTGCCTCCCGGGAAAATTTGAAGGGAGGCTCGTGCATTATGGGTGAAATATGTGGCTTGAAAACAGGATTTGGGCCTTCGCACAAGCCCCGCGATAAATTTATAAGAAGCTAGCGCTTGCTCACAAATGGCGTTCGGCCGGTGTTTAGAATCGCCGGGTCATTGGGGAGTAGCCGCCTTCCATCGCGAGAAGGGTTTGCGTCAACAGACTTGTCCTGCCCCACGCAGGACATGGCGTAAACGGTAGAGAACTTGGCGAGACCTTTGACCATGCAGCTTCGGAATTTGGCCGAAGGCGCTGCATGGTCAATTGCGTCCTTCGGCCCAAGGAACCCACGTTCATCATGGAAGCTTTTCTCGTCGCCACCGGCATCGTTGCCCTGGCGGAAATGGGCGACAAGACCCAACTCCTGGCCCTCGTCCTCGCGGCGCGGTTCCGCAAGCCCTGGCCCATCGTGCTGGGCATCTTCGCCGCCACCATCGTCAACCACGCACTCGCCGGCGCGGTCGGCACCTTCGTCACGCAATGGCTCGGGCCGACCACCTTGCGCTGGCTGCTGGGCGGTTCCTTCATCGCGATGGCGGTCTGGATGCTGATCCCCGACAAGCTCGACGAAGAGGACACCGGCGTGCGCTCCCACTTCGGCGTGTTCGGCACCACGGTCGTGGCCTTCTTCCTGGCCGAGATGGGCGACAAGACGCAGATCGCGACCGTGATGCTCGCGGCGCGCTTCGTGCACGACTATCTCGGCGTGGTGGCCGGCACCACCCTCGGCATGATGCTGGCCAACGCCCCCGTGGTCTTCCTGGGCGAACGCATCATGCGGCACGTGCCGATCAAGCTGGTCCACGGCATCTCGGCCGCGATCTTCCTCGTGCTGGGCATCGTCATGATCGTGGGCTGGTAGTCCGCCCCCCCGGACTTCCCCCTTCCCTTCCTTTCTTTTTCAGAAACACCGCGGAACCGGCTTCGCCGGGCCGCTGGTGTTGCCCCCCGGAGGGGGGTGGGAGGAGCGACACGAAGTGCGCGGAGCCTGGGGGGATATACTCGTTCTGCGCCGATTTGCTACAGCTTGCGGGCGCTTAACAAATTCAGCTAAAGACCGTGGCCGACCCGGCTCGTTTTTTGGCGAGGCCGGGTTTTTCTTTGTCCATGTCTTCCTCCCTCGAAGCCGTTTCCCAGTCGATGTCCTTCCCGGGGCCGCTGCCCCTGCGCAGCGGTGCGTCGCTTGGCGACTACATGCTGGCCTACGAGACCTACGGCACGCTCAACGCCGAGCGCAGCAACGCGGTGCTGGTGTGCCATGCGCTGAATGCCTCGCACCACCTGGCAGGCGTGTACGCCGGCCAGCCCAAGTCCGAGGGCTGGTGGGACAACATGATCGGCCCGGGCAAGCCGCTCGACACCGACCGCTTCTTCGTGATCGGCGTCAACAACCTCGGCTCCTGCTTCGGTTCGACCGGCCCGATGCACACCGACCCCGCCACCGGCCGCGTCTACGGCGCCGACTTCCCGGTCGTCACGGTCGAGGACTGGGTCGACGCGCAGGCCGCGCTGCTCGATGCGCTGGGCATCCGGACGCTGGCCGCCGTGATGGGCGGCAGCCTGGGCGGCATGCAGGCGCTGTCGTGGACGCTGCAGTACCCCGATCGCGTGCGCAACGCGGTGGTGGTGGCGAGCGCGCCCAACCTCACGGCCGAGAACATCGCGTTCAACGAAGTGGCGCGGCGCGCGATCGTGACCGACCCCGATTTCCATGGCGGCCATTTCTACGAACACGGCGTGATCCCCAAGCGTGGACTGCGCATCGCACGCATGATCGGCCACATCACCTACCTCAGCGACGACGTCATGAACGCCAAGTTCGGCCGCGAATTGCAGTCCAAGACCCCCACGCTCCCCGCTGCGCGTGGTTCGCTGCCCCCCAAGGGGGCGCTCGCGCCTCGGGGCGGCCCAGCGGCGCTCGGCGCGGTCGAGGGCGAGCTGGCCGGCACCGCCTACCGCTACTCGACGCAGGAGATCGAGTTCCAGATCGAGAGCTACCTGCGCTACCAGGGCGACAAGTTCAGCGAGTACTTCGATGCCAACACCTACCTGCTGATCACGCGCGCGCTCGACTATTTCGATCCGGCGCGCGAGCACGGCGGCGACCTGACCCGGGCCTTCGCGCGGGCCAGCGCCAAGTTCCTGCTGGTCAGCTTCACCACCGACTGGCGCTTCTCGCCCAAGCGCAGCCGTGAGCTGGTCAAGGCGCTGCTCGACAACCGGCGCAGCGTGAGCTATGCGGAGATCGACGCGCCGCACGGGCACGACGCCTTCCTGCTCGACGACGTGCGCTACATGGGCGTGGTGCGCTCTTATTTCGAGCGCGTCGAGATATGACCCACCCCCGAAGCGCCTGCGGCGCCTCCCCCTCAAGGGGGCGACACCAGCGGCCTGGCAAAGCCAGTTCCGCGGTGTCCCTGGAATGGCTGACCCGGATTTCTGCCTCGCGGCGGGCGCCCAGCGTGATGGAAAACTGAAATGAGCGACTCTGACACCCAACGCCTGATCGCCCGTCTGGTGCCCGAAGGCGCGCGCGTGCTCGACCTCGGTTGCGGCGACGGCGCCCTGCTCGACCTGCTGCAGCGCGAGCGTGGCTGCACCGGCTACGGCGTGGAGATCGCCGACGGCAACGTGCTGCAGTGCATCCGCCGCGGCGTCGACGTGATCCAGCTCAACCTCGACGAAGGCCTGGCGATGTTCGACGACGCCACCTTCGACGTGGTGCTGCAGATCGACACGCTGCAGCACCTGCGCAACGCCGAGGTCATGCTGCGCGAGACCGCGCGCGTGGGCCGCATCGGCATCGTCGCGTTTCCCAATTTCGCGCACTGGCCCAACCGCCTGAGCATCGCGCGCGGTCGCATGCCGGTGACGCGCCGGCTGCCCTACCAGTGGTACGACACGCCCAACATCCGGGTCGGCACCTTCAAGGACTTCGAGGTGCTGGCAGAAAAGAACCGGCTGCGCGTGCTCGATGCCTTCGGCGTGCAGCAGGACCGCGAGGTGCGCTGGCTGCCCAACGCGCGCGCCGGCACGGCCGTCTTCAAGTTCGAACGCGCCTGAGGCCGTGGCGCAGACGCTGGCCGGCGCGGTGCACAGCGAGCTCTCGATCAGGAAGAGCCGCTTCATCGGCTGCGTGCAGCCGGTCGCCGACCGCGAGGCCGCGCTGCAGATCGTGGCCGCGCTGCGCGCGCAGCATCCGGGCGCGGCCCACGTTTGCTGGGCGTTGATGGCCGGCGGCCAGTCGGCGGCCAACGACGACGGCGAACCGGGCGGCACCGCCGGCCGGCCCATGCTCGAGGTGTTGCGCCACCAGGAACTCGAAGGCGTGCTCGCCACCGTGGTGCGCTACTTCGGCGGCGTGAAGCTGGGCGCGGGCGGCCTGGTGCGGGCCTACACCGACGCCGTGGCGCAGGCGCTGCTGGGCGCCGCCAAGCTGCCGCTGCAACGGCTGCGCATGTGTTGCTGCGCCGTGCCCTATGCGATGGAAGGTGCGCTGCGGCGTGAGCTGGCGGCCGCCGGCGCCACGCTCCGTGCTGTCGAGCATGGCTCGCTGGTCGCGCTGCAGTTCAGCGTGGTCGAGGCCGATGCGCCCGCGCTGGTGCGGCGCATCGACGATCTCACACAGGGTCGCGCGGACTGGCGCGAGGCCTGAGGAAGAAACACTTCAGCCGAGCGATGTGCCACAGCGGCGGCAGAAGCGCGCATCGGCCGCATGGCCCTCGGCGCCGCAAGCGGTGCAGAGCGTCGCGGCGTCCGCCAGCAGGCCGCGGCCGATGAATCCTTCAGACGCCGCATCGCGCCCGTGCCGCACCATCTCCGCCGACACGATGCCGGTGGGCACGGCCAGCACGCCCCAGCCCAGCAGCATCATCAGCGAGGCGATCGCGCGGCCGATGTCGGTCTTGGGCACCAGGTCGCCGAAACCGACCGTGGTCATCGTCGAGATGGCCCAGTAGATCGCCACCGGGATGCTGGTGAAGCCGTGCTGCGGCCCTTCGACCACGTACATCAGCGTGCCCAGCACCAGCACGACCATGAAGACGAAGCCGACGAAGACCATGATCTTGCGGCGGCTGGCCGCGAGCGCGGTGGCCAGCGCGCGGTACTCGGCCGCATAGCGCGACATCTTGAAGATGCGGAACACGCGCAGCAGCCGCAGGATGCGCACGTCGATCAGCACCGACAGCCCCGGCACCAGGATCGCGAGGTAGGTGGGCAGCAGCGCCAGCAGGTCGATCACGCCGTAGAAGCTGCGCGCATAGCGCAGCGGCCGCCCGAGGCAGGCGAGCCGTGCGATGTATTCAAGCGTGAAGACGATGGTGAAGACCCACTCGAAGACGCCGAACACCTCGCCCCAGCGCGCGCGGATCGGCTGCACGCTGTCGAGCATCACCACCAGCACGCTGAACAGGATGACCGCGATCAGCAGCAGGTCGAAGGCGCGGCCGGCACGGGTCTCCGACTCGAAGATCACTGAATAGAGTCGCAGCCGCCAGCCGTGCGTGGGCTTGCCGAAGCGCGCCTCGTCGCTGGGTTGGAGGTGCGTTGTACTGCCGCTGGGCAAGGGCTTTGGAGGCATGGCTTGGTGTTCGATGGAATCGCAGGCATTGTGGGGGCTGCGCCTGTGGCGCGATGTGGCGCCCCATCGAATTCAAAAGTTCGCAAAGGGATGGCTGGGAATGGATTCGTTACCAATCTTTCTCAAAGAATTGCCACCAGCGGCCACATGCTTCTTACGATAGGCCGTTTCCCAGAGGAGTAAGTCTTGGCTTCACAGTCCCCCTTCTTCGGCAAGCGTGACCGCGACACCGACAACTTCAGTTCCCGTCCTGCACCGCTCGTCGGCGCCGGCACCAACCTCGCAGGTACGCCCGTCAATCCCTCGTCTCTCACCCCCGGCGCCTCCAGCGTCGCCGCCGCCGCACCGGCGGTCAAAGAGGGCGGCAGCAAGCTGACCGTCGGCCCGAACATCAAGCTCAAGGGCGTGGAGATCACCGACTGCGACACGCTCGTGGTCGAAGGCATGGTCGAGGCCACCATGGACTCGCGCGTGATCCAGATCGCCGAACAGGGCGAGTTCAAGGGCTCGGCCGAAATCGACATCGCCGAGATCCGCGGCGTGTTCGACGGCAACCTCACGGTGCGCGAAAAGCTCGTGATCCACTCGACCGGCAAGGTCACCGGCAAGATCCGCTACGGCAAGATCGTGATCGAAGAAGGCGGCCAGCTGTCGGGCGAGATCAGCTTCGGCACTTCTGAAAGCAAGAAGCCCGGCCTGCAGGCTGCCTGATGCGTCTGCGGGGTCAAGCCCGCAGTTTCGCCAGCAGAGCCTCCGCCGCAGCGGGGGCTTTTTCTTTGGCGCCGTTGATGAAGAAGACGAACACCTCGCGCGTCTTTGCCGCGACGTCGTCGACGCCTTCCACCCGCGGCAGCCCGGTGGGTGTGCCGCCCTCGGCCCACCGCATCGCATGGCCGGTCCAGGCCGTCAGCGCCTTGGGGGCATAGCCGTTCTTGAGCTTCGCGTCGCTGTTCATGAGCCGCGCATAGGCGAAGTCGGCCGTGAGGTTGGCGAAGGACGGAAACTTCGGCGAGTCGGTGAACACCGTCGCCACGCCGTGCCCGCGCGCCAGCGCCAGGTATTCGGGCGTCATGAAGCTCTCGTGCCGCACGTCCATCACGTGGCGCAGCGTGCGGCTGCCCTCTTTTTTGGGCAGCAATGCGAGGAAGGCCGCGAAGTCCTCCGCATCGAACACCTTGGTCGGCATGAACTGCCAGACGATCGGGCCCAGCTTGTCTTTCAACTCGGCAACGCCGCTGTCGACGAAGCGCGCGATCGATTCGCCCGCGCCGGCCAGCAGCTTGCGGTTGGTGGCGAAGCGCGAGGCCTTGAGCGAGAACACGAAGTCCTCGGGCGTCTCGTCGTGCCACTTGCGGAAGCTCTCGGGCTTCATCGTGCTGTAGTAGGTGCCGTTGACCTCGATCGCCGTGACCTGCCGGCTGGCGTAGTGCAGTTCTTGCTTCTGCGGCAGGTCGGCCGGATAGAAGTTGTCGCGCCAGGGTTCGAAGGTCCACCCACCGATGCCCACACGGATGCCGGGCGTCACCTTGCTGCTGCTCATCGCGTTCCTTCCGACTTGTCGGGTTTGGGACTGCGCACTCTACGCGGCGGGGCCGCAGGTGCAAAATGCTTTTTTCCCCCGACGATCCCTTTGCGCGGAGACCCCCGATGAACGCCCCCCTGCACCGTGAAATGCCCGCCGGCCTGCTCGACGCCGACCGTGCCCTGTCCGAAGTCTCCGCCAAATGGGACACCGACATCCTGCGTCAGCTCACCGACTACATCGCGATCCCCGCCAAGTCGCCGGGCTTCGACAAGGACTGGTCGGCCAACGGCTACCTGGACACGGTGCTGCGCAATGCCGCGACCTGGGTCGAGGCGCAGAAGATCGAGGGCCTGAAGCTCGAGATCGTTCGCCTCGAGGGCCGCACGCCGGTGCTGTTCTTCGAAGTGCCGGCCACCGGCACCGACATGAAGGAAACCGTGCTGATGTACGGCCACCTCGACAAGCAGCCCGAGTTCACCGGCTGGCGCAACGACCTCGGCCCCTGGGCGCCCAAGTACGAGAACGGCCTGCTCTACGGCCGCGGCGGTGCCGACGACGGCTACGCGGTCTATGCCAGCGTCGCGGCGCTGCAGGCCCTCAAGAGCCAGGGCGCCGCGCACCCGCGCATCGTCGGCCTGATCGAGACCTGCGAGGAAAGCGGCTCCTACGACCTGCTGCCCTACGTCAACGCGCTCAGGCACCGGCTCGGCGAGGTCGGGCTGGTGATCTGCCTGGACTCCGGCGCCGGCAACTACGACCAGCTCTGGCTCACGACTTCGCTGCGCGGCCTCGCGGGCGGCACGCTCAAGGTCGAGGTGCTGACCGAAGGCATCCACTCGGGAGACGCCTCCGGCCTGGTGCCCTCGAGCTTCCGCATCATGCGGCAGGTGCTCGACCGGCTCGAGGACAGCGCCACCGGCCGCCTGCTGCCGGCCAGCTTCCATTGCGAAGTGCCGCCCGATCGCCTGGCGCAGGCCAAGGCCACGGCCGCCATCCTCGGCGACGAACTGTTCAAGCGCTTCCCCTGGGCCCACGCCGACTGCGGCGGCTCGAGCACCTTCACGCTGCCCACCACCAGCGACCCGGTCGAGGCACTGCTCAACCGCACCTGGCGGCCCGCGCTGTCGGTCGTCGGTGCAGAGGGCTTCCCCGCGCCCAAGGACGCGGGCAACGTGCTGCGCCCTTACACCGCCTTCAAGCTCTCGCTGCGGCTGCCGCCGCTGGTCGATGCCGAAAAGGCGGTGCAGGAGCTCAAGGCCCTGCTCGAAGACAACGCGCCCTACCAGGCCAAGGTCACCTTCGAAGGTGGCGGCGGCGCCACCGGCTGGAATGCGCCCGAGATCACGCCCTGGTTCGAACAGGCGCTGCACACCGCGTCGCGCGCGCACTTCGGCGCGCCCTGCGGCTACATCGGCCAGGGCGGCACGATCCCGCTGATGAACATGCTGAGCGCGGGCTTCCCGACCGCGCAGATGATGGTCTGCGGCGTGCTCGGCCCGAAGAGCAATGCGCACGGCCCCAACGAGTTCCTGCACGTGCCCTACGCGAAGAAGCTCACGGCCGCGGTGGCCGAGGTGATCGCGGCGCTGCCGGTGGCGCACAAGGCGTCGCAGGCCGAGCCCACGACGGCCTGAGGCCAAAAAAAAGCGCCCCGAGGGGCGCCGTACCGAAGCTGCCGACTTCTCTCAGCCTGTTCAGCGTTTCTGCAGCAGGCCACTCAGCGAAGACAGCAGGTCTTCGTTGGTGTTCAGCCCCTCGTCGGGAACCTTGCCGTTCGGCGTGAGCTGGTCGATCAGCGAGGGCAGCATCGTGGCGAGCATCGGCAGCAGCATGGCCGCGTTGATGCCCAGCTTGTCGGCGATGCTCGAGACCACGTCGCTGCCGAGCACCTCGTTCAGCTGCCCGCCCGACACTGGCGCGTTGTCGCCCTTGCCGATCCAGGAGCCGATGACGTCGCCCATCCCGGCCTGCTCGAACTTCGAGACCAGGCCTCCCAGCCCACCTTGCTGTCCGTTGTTCGCCAGCAGCCCGCCGAGTGCCTCGGCCAAGCCGCCTGCATCGCCGAGTCCGCCGGACTTCTGTGCCGCGCCGCCGAGCACCTGACCGAGTACCGAGTCGAGCAATCCCATGGTTTTTCCTTGAAGTTTCTGTTGTGTGACAGTACCGCAGCGATTGTGCTCGGCCGCTGCGAAGAATGAAACAGATCGTAGTCAGGCGATCGGCGTTCCCGTGCGAAATTCCTTCACGGCGGCAGGCGTTTTGCCAGCAGCGGGGCGCTCACGCCGTGCACGCCGACCAGGCCCAGCACCGTGAGCAGCGAGTTCTGCGCCCCGCGCCAGGCCTCGTGCAGGTCGATCCATTCGTCCAGCGCGTGGAAGCCGCCGGTCAGTCCGCCGCCGCCCACCACGATGGCCGGAATGCCCAGCGACATCGGCACGTTGGCGTCGGTGCTGCCGCCGCGGAACACGGTGCGGCGGCCGAAGGCGGTGTTGGCGCGCACCGCGGCCTCGACGATCGGCGCATCGGACGGCGTGCGACCGCCCGGCCGGTCGCCGATCAGCCGGCTCGACACGCGCAGCGTGTCCACGCCCCAGCGCTGGTTCTCCTCGCGCACCGCGGCATCGATGGCCGCGAAGATCTTCTTCTCGGTGGCCAGCAGCGGCCCGTTCGCGTCGGAACGGATGTCGATCGCCATGCGGGCCTGTGCGGCGATGGTGTTGACCGAGGTGCCGCCACCGACGGTGCCCACCGTGAAGGTGGTGCGCGGAAAGCGCGGCGTCTTGAGGTCGGCGATCTTGGCGATCGCGCGGCCCATGCCGTGGATCGCGCTCGGCACGCGGCCGAAGGCGCCGAAGCTGTGGCCGCCCGGGCCGTCGAAGGTCACTTCGTAGCGACGGCTCGCGGTGCCGAAGACCAGCACGCTGCCCTCCGGCGCGGGCTCGAGGGCCACCAGGCCGTCGATCTCCGGGTGCTCGGCGAAAATGCGCTTCATGCCGCGCAGGTTGCCGAGTTCTTCCTCGCCGACATTGGCGGCGAACAGCAGGTCGCCCTCGGTCTGGACCTGCTGCTCGTTGAGCACGCGCAGCCATGACAGCAGCACCGCGAGGCCGCGCGTGTTGTCCGAGATGCCGGGCGCATAGAGCCGGCCGTCGCGTTCCTTGATCGTGACGTCGGTGCCGGCCGGAAACACCGTGTCGAGGTGAGCCGAGACCAGCAGCGTCGGCCCGTTGCCGCGGCCCTTGCGCAGGCCCAGCACGTTGCCTTCGGCGTCGATGCGGGCATCGACGAGGCCCAGCGCCTTCAGGCGCGCCAGGAAGGCCTCGGCACGCGCCTGCTCCTTGAACGGCGGCGCCTCGATCTCGGTGAGCCGCCGCAGGTCGACGCCCGCGCGCGGATGGTCGTCGCGCACTGCGTCGAGCAGCCGCTGCACGGCCGGCGAGGCCATCAACTGGACATAGGCGCGGTCGACCTCGGGCCGCACGGGGGCCGGCACGGCGCTGCGGGAATGCAGGTACTGCGAATGCGCGGCGGCGGCCACGCAGAGCCCCGCGAGCCAGATCGACACCGCCCCGGCGGCCCGGCACTTGCTGCGAAACGGCGTGCTTCGCAGCGTGCCGCTCATGCGCCGCCCAGGAGCGTCAACGCGGCCAGCGCGGCGGTCTCTGCGCGCAGCACGCGCGGTCCGAGCCGGGCCGGAAGGAAGCCGCTCTCCAGCGCGCGTGCTTCTTCGGTCGTGCTCAGGCCGCCTTCGGGGCCGCTCAGGATGCGCCAGGCCGACGCTGCGTGTTCGTTCGCGAGCGCAGTCAGCGGTCGGGTGCCGGGCACCAGGCTGAGCACGGCGCGCTGTGCGCCATCGTCGGAGGCCGCCACCCAGTCGGCGAAGCTGCGCACCGGATGGATCACGGGCACGCGGTTGCGGCCGCATTGCTCGCAGGCCGCGATCGCGATCGCTTCCCAGTGCGCGCGTTTCTTCTCGGCGCGCTCGGCCGCCAGCCGCAGCACTCCATGCGCGGTGACCAGCGGCTGGATGCTCGCGACGCCGAGTTCGGTGGCCTTCTCGACCAGCCAGTCCATGCGGTCGTTGGCCGGCATGCCCGGCGCGAGATGCACCGCGGTGGCGGCCTCGCGCTCGACCGGGTCGTGCGCGCCGACGTTGACCGTGACTTCGCTGCGGCCCATGTGCTCGACCGTGGCCGCGTACTCGCCGCCCCGGCCGTCGAACAGCGTGAGCGCATCGCCCGGCTGCAGCCGCAGCACCTGTACGTGGCGTGCCGCACCCGGCGGCAAGGCGAGCGTGACGTCGGCGCTCAGCGGAAAGGCGCAATGGAAGCGCGCCACCTCAGACCCGGCCGTAGGCGAAACCGACAGCCGCCTGCGTGCCTTCGATCTCGTCGATGGCGCGCAGCAGCGGCGTGAGCTGCGTGTAGCGGCTGGCGGTGGCGCGGATGTAAGCGATGAAACGAGGCGTGTCGGCCAGATAGCGGGGCTTGCCGTCGCGCAGCGTGAGCCGAGCGAAGATGCCGGCCACCTTGAGATGGCGCTGCAGGCCCATCCATTCGACGGCTTTGTAGAAGGCGCCGAAGTCCTCGTCGACCGGCAGCCCGGCCTTGCGCGCCTGCTCCCAGTAGCGCACCGTGATGTCGAGCACGAAGTCCTCGTCCCAGCTCAGGAAGGCATCGCGCAGCAGGCTGGCGATGTCGTAGGTGATGGGGCCGTAGACGGCGTCCTGGAAGTCGAGCACCCCGAGCGAATCCTGCGATTCGCTCGACACCATCAGATTGCGCGGCATGAAGTCGCGGTGGACGTAGACGCTGGGCGATGCGAGGTTGTTCTCGACGAGCGCATTGAAACTGCGCTCGAGCCGCTCCTTGAGCTTGCCCTCGATCGCGACACCGCGGTGGCGCGTGACGTACCACTCGGGGAACAGCGCCAACTCCCGCTCGAGCAGGGTCCGGTCGTAGGGCGGCAGCACACCGGGCTTCGAGGCCAGTTGCCAGGCGATGAGCGCGTCGATGGCCTGGGCATAGAGCGGCCGGCTGGCATCGGCGTTGGCCGGATCGATCACGTCGAGCATGGTCTGGCGGCCGAGGTCGTCCAGCAGCATGAAGCCCGCGGCCTTGTCCCATTCGAGCACCTCGGGCGCCTTCACGCCGGCGGCGTGCAGCAGGCCCGCGATGTGCACGAAGGGCGCGCTGTCTTCCTTCTTGGGCGGTGCGTCCATCACGATGCGCGACCGCGCTGTGCCGTCGAGTCCGTCGATCCGGAAGTAGCGCCGGAAACTGGCGTCGGCCGAGGCCAGCCGGACCGTGTCCGGCTTCAGTCCGTGGGCGGGCGCGATGCGCAAAAGCCAGGCGGCGAAGGCCGCTGCGCGGTCCGGGTCGTCCCAGAGGATGGGGGGGGCGGCGTCGACGGACGGAATCAGGGATGCGGTCATGGATAATCGATTCTACAAATCCGCGCCTGGCGGACCCCACGGCAGCCGCTCCCCTCGGGGTCCCGCTCTTTCTCTGGCCGACGCCCTTTCGACGATTGCTGACTTCCCTGCCCATGTCCGAAATGAAACGCCACCGTGCCCGGCACGCCGTGCCCTTGCCGTCCGCCGCACGGGTCCCGGGCCTCGCCCGGACGCTCGGGGGAGGCCAGGAATGAGTGCGCTGCGCCGCCCGCCGCTGCCGTTGGCCCTGCTGACCCTGGCCCTGTGGCAGGCGCAAGGGGCCTGGGCGCAGGACAACTGGCTCGATGCGCCGCTGGTGCTGCAGCGCACGCCGCAATTGGTCGAGACCATTCCCAACGCCGAGCGCGGGCTGCGCCCGAACCTCATCGAGGGCGACCAGATTTCCGGGCGGCCCAATCTGGAGACGGTGATCGAAGGCAATGCCTCGATCCGTCGCGGCGACACGGTGATCCGTGCCGATCGCCTCGAGTACTACCAGCCCGACGATCTGGCCAAGGCGCGCGGCAACGTGCACGTGAACCAGGCCGGCACCACCTATGACGGACCCGAACTCCAGCTCAAGCTGGAGACCTTCGAGGGCTTCTTCAACAACGTGCGCTACCAGTTCCTCGCGACCGGTGGCCACGGCGATGCGCAGCGCATCGACTTCGTCGATTCCAGCGTGTCGATCGCGCGGCAGGCCACCTACACCACCTGCCGGCGCGAGGACTATCCCGGCTGGATGCCGGCCTGGATCCTGAGCGCGGCCACGCTGACGACCGACACCGAGGAGAACCTCGGCACCGCCACCGGTGCGCGCATGACCTTCATGGGCATCACCACGCCTGCGCTGCCCTCGATGACCTTCCCGCTCAACAACCAGCGCCAGAGCGGCGTGCTGCCGCCGGTGTTCGGCGTGGGCAGCGTCAACGGCGCCGAGGTGCTGCTGCCCTACTACTGGAACATCGCGCCGAACCGCGACGCCACGCTCTACCCGACGATCATGGGCAAGCGGGGCATCAACATCGGCAGCGAGTTCCGCTACCTCGAGAACAGCTACAGCGGCACGGCGCGCGTCGACTACATGCCCGCCGATTCGCTGCGCAACCGCGACCGCTGGGGCGTGTGGACCACGCACGGCCAGAGCTTCGACCCCAAGCCCTTCGGCCTGGATTCGCTCTCGGCGACGCTGCGCCTGAACCGGGTGAGCGACAACGACTACTGGCGCGATTTCTCGCGCACCCCGACGCTCACCTCGCGGCTGCTCGACAGCGAAGCCGCGGTCAACTGGAGCAAGGGCGACTGGAGCGGCCAGGTGCGCGCGCTCTCCTACCAGACGCTGCAGTATTCGCTGTCGCCGATCACGCCGCCCTACGACCGCATGCCGCAGATCACGGCGAACAACACGCAGTACGACTGGGGCGGCTTCGACGTCACGACCTCGCTCGACTACACGCGCTTCCGCGCCGACTCGCAGTACGCGCCGCTGCTCAACGGCCAGCTGCAGCCCAACGGCGAGCGCGTGTTCGGTTCGGTGCAGATCAGCCGGCCATGGATCACGCCCTCCAGCTTCGTCATCCCGAAGCTGCAGCTGCATTCGACGTCCTACCAGTTCGACACGCCGCTGGCCAACGGCGCGAGTTCCGCGAGCCGCACGGTGCCTACCTTGAGCCTCGACAGCGGCCTGGTGTTCGAGCGCGACGCCAGCTTCTTCGGCCGCGCCTTCCGCCAGACGCTGGAGCCACGGCTGTTCTACGTGAACACGCCCTACCGCGACCAGAGCCAGCTGCCGGTGTACGACACCGCGGCCAACGACTTCAACTTCGCGACCATCTACACCGAGAACGCGTTCTCCGGCAACGACCGCATCTCCGACAGCAACCTGCTGACGGCCGGCGTGAGCACGCGGCTGATCGACCCCGACACCGGGGCCGAGGCCGCCCGCTTCGGCGTTGCGCAACGCTTCCGCTTCGCCGATCAGCGCGTCACGCTGCCGGGCGTCCTGCCGGCGACCGACCGGCTGAGCGACGTGCTGCTCGGCGCACAGATCAACTGGACGCCCAAATGGAGCGTGGACACCACGATCCAGTACAACCCCGACGAAGCCCGCTCGGTGCGCAGCACGCTGAGCGCGCGCTACAGCCCGGGCGCCTACCGCACCGTCAATGCGGCGCTGCGCTACCAGGCCGACACCACGCCCTTCGTGCAGGACGGCAGCAAGTCGATCGACGTCGGCTGGCAATGGCCGCTCAACGACCTGTGGGGCGACAAGGGCAAGGACCTGGGCAAGGGCCGTGGCGAGGGGGGCGGCCGCTGGTATGCGGTCGGCCGCTTGAACTACAGCCTCAAGGATCGGCAGCTCACCGACGGCGTCGTCGGCGTGGAATATGACGGATGCTGCTGGATCGGACGCGTCGTGCTGGAACGTCTGACCACGGGGCAGGTCACAGCCAACACGCGGATCATGTTCCAGATCGAGTTCGTGGGCTTCGCCAGCGTGGGCGTGGGCTCCAACCCGATGACCGCACTGGCCAAGAACATCCAGCGCTACCAGCCCCTGCGCGTGCCCGGCGAAACGCCGAGCCGCTTCACCAATTACGACTGAACCCTGTCACCATGAAATCTTCTCGCTCCACCCTCACCCTGGCTTGCCTCGCGATGCTGGCCGCCGCGTCGGGCGTGCATGCGCAGGGACTGGGCATGCGTCCCGGCGGCGGCACGGGCATCACCGACATCATGCGTGGCGGCGCCCGCATCACGGCGCCCGCGCAGACCCCCCGCAGCGGCACGGTCGCGCCGGCGGCACCCACCGGTCAGCGCGCGGCCGAGTACATCGTGGCGCTGGTCAACTCCGAG
This sequence comes from Variovorax frigidus, assembly GCF_051216515.1. Lineage (NCBI taxonomy): Bacteria > Pseudomonadati > Pseudomonadota > Betaproteobacteria > Burkholderiales > Comamonadaceae > Variovorax > Variovorax frigidus. The sequence goes on along the minus strand of NZ_JBPJZF010000006.1, from coordinate 340,509 downwards.
CCCGTGACCAACACCGAAGTCCAGAAGCGTGCCACCCGGATCCTGCGCGAGAACCCCGAAGCCCAACGCGTGCCGCGGGCCGAACTCAACCGCATGGTGCTGGAGCGCATCGTCGTCGAGCGCGCGCAGTTGCAATTGGCCAAGGAAAGCGGCATCAAGGTCGACGACCTGGCGGTGGACCAGGCCGAGCAGCTGGTGGCGCGCCAGAACCAGGTCAGCCAGGATGAGCTGTCCCGCCGCCTCGAGGCCGAAGGCATCACGCGGCAGGAATTCCGCAGCGACCTGCGCGAGCAATTGCTGCTGACCCGCCTGCGCGAGCGCGAGGTCAACGCCCGGGTCAAGATCAGCGACTCGGAAGTCGACCAGTTCATCCAGGACCAGCGCAGCGGCAATGCCGTCGCCGCGCCCGAAATCAATTTGGCGCATGTGCTGGTCACGGTGCCTGAAGCGTCGAGCGAAGCCCAGATCGCGGCGCTGCAGAAGAAGGCGCAGAGCGTGGCCGATCGCGCGCGCGCGGGCGAGGATTTCGCCAAGCTGGCACGCGAGAACTCCGACTCGCCCGATCGTGCCAACGGCGGCTCGTTGGGCCTGCGTAGCGCCGACCGCTATCCGCCGCTGTTCGTCGAAGCCACGCAGACCACGCCGGTCAACGGCATCGTGGGTCCGGTGCGTTCGGGCGCGGGCTTCCACGTGATCAAGGTGCTGGCCAAGGGCCAGGCCGGTGCGGCCGAAGGCGTGGTCACCCAGACCCAGACGCGCCACATCCTGCTGCGCAACGATCCGCAGCGCAGCACCGCTCAGGCGATCGAGCAGCTCGCCGAATTCAAGCGACGCGTGCTGGCCGGCACCGCCGACTTCGCCTCGCTGGCCCGCGACAACTCGCAGGACGGCAGCGCCAAGGACGGCGGCGACCTGGGCTGGGCGCGGCCCGGCCAGTTCGTGCCCGAGTTCGAGGAAGCACTGGACCGGCTCGCCCCGGGACAGATCAGCGATCCGGTGGTCACGCGTTTCGGCGTTCACCTGATCCAGGCCGTCGCCCGTCGCGAAGCCAAGCTCAGCCAGACCGAGCAGCGCGAAGCCGCGCGTGCCGTGCTGCGCGAGAAGAAGATGGACGAGGCCTACGAGACCTGGGTGCAGGAAGTGCGCACCCGCGCCTACGTCGAATTCCGCGAGCCGCCGGTCTGATGGCACAGCACATCGCGCGCAAGCGCTTCGGCCAGCACTTCCTGTCCGACGGCGGCATCATCGACGCGATCGTGGACGGCATCGCACCGCAACCCGGCGATGCGATGGTCGAGATCGGTCCCGGCCTGGCGGCGCTCACGCAGCCGCTGGTCGAGCGGCTCGGGCACCTGACCGTGATCGAACTCGACCGCGACCTGGCCGCGCGTCTGCGCGGGCACGGGCAGCTCGAAGTGATCGAGTCCGACGTGCTCAAGGTCGACTTCGCCGCGCTGGCCGCGCGCCTGGCCGGCCCGGAACACAGGCCGCTGCGCGTGGTGGGCAACCTGCCCTACAACATCTCCACGCCGATCCTGTTCCATCTGCTGGGCTTCGCGCACCTGATCGCCGACCAGCATTTCATGCTGCAGAAGGAAGTCATCGACCGCATGGTGGCGAAGCCCGCCACCTCCGACTACAGCCGCTTGAGCGTGATGCTGCAGTGGCGCTATGCGATGGAGAACTTCCTTTTCGTGCCGCCCCAGAGCTTCGAGCCGCCGCCGCGTGTCGACAGCGCGGTGGTGCGCATGGTGCCGCTGGCGCAGCCGCCGGCGGTCGATGCCGCGCGCCTGGGCGAGATCGTGCAGGTGGCCTTCAGCCAGCGCCGCAAGATCATGCGCCACACGCTCGGGCGCTGGCTCGACGAGCATGGCTTCAGCGGCAGCTTCGATGCGCAGCGACGGGCCGAGGAAGTGCCCGTGGCGGAGTACGTCGCGCTGGCGCAAGCCGTGCCGCCCTGAGCCACTGCAGCACCATTGAAAAAGCCCGTCGAGACGGGCTTTTTCATGTCCGCGGGAAGCGGGTGCTCAGGCTGCGGCCAGCCAGTATCCCGCGTTGAAGGGGCTGCTCATGCGCAATGCCAGCGGAGAGACGTCGACCAACTTGTCGGTCGGCATCTTCTCGGCGGTGGGATCGACCGGCGCGACTTCGATGTCGGCGATCGGCGTGCTTCCTTCAGGAGCCTCGACAGCCCGTTCTGCTTGGCTGGTGTGTGCAGAACGGGCTACAGAAAAGAATAGAAGCAGCGGAACGGGATCTTGCGGTCACCCCAGTAGTCCGACGCGTCGCGGAAGATGTCGAGCAGTTGCTCGCGTGCTTCCTTGTCGAACTTGACGTTGGCCGGGATCTGCTCGAGCACGATGACGAAACCGGGCTGCGGGCCCGATTTATGCAAGGGATCGGTCATGCAGTCGTACAGCGCGTCGAAGTTCTTCCCGAAGTGCGAGGGGAAGGTGAATTGCTGTGCGATGAGGTCAAGCACGTCCTGCTTGGTCTGGGCATTGGCCAGATTGGCATAGAGGAAGTGCTGTCCCGCCGCGTTCGCAGCCTCCTGCAGGTCGTTCACGCGGAAGGCGCGAATCGACTGCACGATGTTGGGCCGCACGGCACGAAGGGATAAGGTCATCTCCGCAGGTCTTTCCATGGTTGTCGTCGTCGTCATGTCATCGGGGCGCAGGGATGCGCCGCTCCAGTTCAATTCTTTGCTGCTGCTCATGGCGCAATCCGCCGAAAGCTCGCGTAATGGTCCGCGGTGTACCAGCACGTTGTCGGTGCCGTCGCCGGTTGGCCGCCGCAGACGATGCGCCGCGCGCCGCGGTTGCGCGCGCCTGGCGTATCGACCGTGTATTCGCGGTAATGCCCACGCCGTTCGGACGGCAGGAGGCGCTCGCGGTTGCCGAACACCGTGCCGTCCTTGTCGTGCCGGAAGGGGCCACCGTTCAGGATGGCCTGGTAGGTACGCTGGCCTTGTGCCGGCAACGCGCTCAGCGCGATCGACGCCTCTGGCGACTGCTGTTGCGCCATGCCTCGGGTGTCGCGGGCGTCGGCACCGGTCGCCGACAGGGCCAGCAGCAAGCCGGCGAGGGCGAATCGGGACGCAGACAACGAGATCGAGGCCATGGATGGAACAGCGGCCGCCATGGGGCGCCACAAGCAAAAAAAGCGGGGGGTCGAAACGGGGATCAACCTTGGGGTTAACCCGCGAATTCAAGCTTGTGAGTGTGCACCACGGATGCACAAATAGCAAGCGCCTGCTCAAAATTTGAGCAGGCGCAGGGCCCCGATGCGGGGCAGTGAAGTTAGCGACCGCTATCGCGGCGGTGCTTAACGATCGGCGTTGGCATCGGCCACTGTCAAGGCCGTCATGTTCACGATGCGGCGCACCGTGGCGCTGGCTGTGAGAATGTGCACAGGTTTGGCCGCGCCGAGCAGCACCGGGCCGATCGCGATGTTGCCGCCGGCCGCGGTCTTGAGCAGGTTGTAGGAAATGTTGGCAGCGTCCAGGTTCGGGAAAACCAGCAGGTTGGCGTTGCCGGACAGGGCGCTGTGCGGCATCACGGCCGCGCGCTGCTTGCCGTCGAGCGCCACGTCGCCGTGCATTTCGCCGTCGACTTCGAGCCACGGGGCCTGCACGCGCAGCAGGTCCAGCGTGCGGCGCATCTTGATCGCGCTGGCCTGGTTGCTGCTTCCGAAGTTGGAATGCGACAGCAGCGCCGCCTTGGGCTTGATGCCGAAACGCATCATTTCCTCGGCCGCCATGGTCGTGATTTCGGTCAGTTCCTCGGGCGTCGGGTCGTAGTTGACGTGGGTGTCGACCAGGAACACCTGGCGGTCCGGCAGCAGCAGGCCGTTCATGCAGGCGTAGATCGGCACGTCCTGCGGCGTGCTGGCGCAGCCGCCGGCGCGCTTGCCGATCACCTGGTCGATGTGGTGCAGGTGGATGGCGGTGGTGCCCCAGGTGCCGCAGATCAGGCCGTCGACCTCGCCCTTGTGCAGCAGCATCGCGCCGATCAGCGTCAGCCGGCGGCGCATCTCGATCTTGGCGGTCTGCACCGTGGTGCCCATGCGCTCGGTCATGCGATGGTAGGTTTGCCAGAAGTCGCGGTAGCGGTGGTCCTGCTCGACGTTGACGATGTCGTAGTCCAGCTCTTCCTTGAGCCGCAGGCCGAACTTCTCGATGCGCTGGGCGATGATGGCCGGCCGGCCGATCAGCGTGGGCCGGGCCAGGCCTTCGTCGACCACGATCTGGGCGGCGCGCAGCACGCGCTCTTCCTCGCCCTCGGCGTAGGCCACGCGCTTCTTGCTCGCGCGTTTGGCGGCGTCGAAGATCGGCTTCATCGCGGTGCCCGAGGCGTAGACGAAGCTCTGCAGCTTGTCGCGGTAGGCGTCGAGGTCGGTGATCGGACGCATCGCGACGCCGCTCTCGGCCGCCGCCTTGGCCACGGCCGGCGCGATCTTCATCATCAGGCGCGGGTCGAAGGGCTTGGGGATCAGGTACTCGGGCCCGAAGCTCAGCTTCTCGCCGACATAGGCCGCGGCCACGCGCTCGCTCTGTTCGGCCTGCGCCAGTTCGGCGATGGCGTGCACCGCTGCGATCTCCATCTCGTCGGTGATCGTGGTCGCGCCCGAATCGAGTGCGCCGCGGAAGATGTACGGGAAACACAGGACGTTGTTGACCTGGTTCGGATAGTCCGTGCGGCCGGTCGCCATGATCACGTCGCCGCGCACCGCGTGCGCGTCTTCGGGCGCGATCTCGGGGTTCGGGTTGGCCAGCGCGAAGATCACCGGGTGGGCGGCCATCTTGGCGACCATCGCGGGCTTGAGCACACCGCCGGCCGACAGGCCCAGGAACACGTCCGCGCCCTCGATCACGTCGCTGAGCGTGCGCGCCGTGGTCTGCTGCATGTACTGACGCTTGTCCTCGTCCATCAGCTCGGTGCGACCTTCGTAGACCACGCCGGCCAGGTCGGTCACGAACACGTTCTCGCGCTTGAGGCCGACCTTGAGCAGCAGGTTCAGGCAGGCCAGCGCCGCGGCGCCCGCGCCCGAGGTGACCAGCTTGACCTCGGCGATGTTCTTGCCCGCGACCTTCAGGCCGTTGAGCAGCGCCGCGGCGACCGTGATGGCGGTGCCGTGCTGGTCGTCGTGGAACACCGGGATCTTCATGCGCTTGCGCAGCTCGCGCTCGATGTAGAAGCAGTCCGGGGCCTTGATGTCCTCGAGGTTGATGGCGCCGAAGGTCGGCTCCAGCGACGCGATGATGTCCACCAGCTTGGCCGGATCCTTTTCGTCGATCTCGATGTCGAACACGTCGACGCCGGCGAACTTCTTGAACAGCACGCCCTTGCCCTCCATCACCGGCTTGGAGGCCAGCGGGCCGATGTCGCCCAGGCCCAGCACCGCGGTGCCGTTGGTGATGACGGCCACCAGGTTGCCGCGCGCCGTGTACTTGAAGGCGTTGGCCGGGTCCTTGACGATTTCCTCGCAGGGGGCGGCCACGCCGGGCGAATAGGCCAGGGCCAGATCGCGCTGGTTGACCATCTGCTTGGTGGCCGCGATCGCGACCTTTCCGGGGACCGGGAACTCGTGGTACTCCAGCGCGGCGCGGCGCAGCTCGGCGCGCTTGTCTTCGACGCTCGGCACAGCCGTCGATGGGGGGCTCAGGGGGGAGAGATCGGACATGACTGCGTGCTCCGGCTGTTGCTGGCGCGTGAAATGACGCGTCCGCGACACTGTTGTAGGGGGCGCGATTGTAGACGTCGGCCATTGGCGAGGGCGGCCTGCAAAGCGCCCGGACAGGGCAGGGCTTCAGTGGCGGCAGCGGGAAAACCCGCTCGCCGCAGGCCGAAGGTGCTGATCAAAATCCGATTGTCCGACAAACCAAAGCGCCGCTCGACGGCCGCCAGGAGACATCGATTGACCGGCAGCCTCCGTGCATCGCGCCGCCCCGCCGGCCCACCGTCCGAACGCAGCCCTGGCGTGAAGGAGTCCGGCGTGCGCCGCGCCGCGCCGCGGGCCGCCAAGACCAAGGTGGCGGACGACGTCTCCATGTTCAGCCGGCTGCGGCTCGAGCCGGCCTACAAGGCCGTGTCGTCCGAGATCGAGCGCAGCATCCTCAGCGGCCAGATCCAGCCCGGCATGCCCTTGCCCACCGAACAGAGCCTGGCCGAGCGCTTCGGCGTGCACCGCTCGACGGTGCGCGAGGCCATCCGCCAGGTCGAGCAGGAAGGGCTGGTGCAGCGCCGCGAGGGCCGCCGGCTGTTCGTCACGCTGCCCGGCCTGTACGACCTGGCGCCGCGCGCGGCGCGGCTGCTGTTGCTGCAGCAGACCACCTTCGAGGAACTGTGGCAGGTCGCGGTCACGCTCGAGCCGCTGGCGGCGCGCCTCGCCGCCGCGCACGCCGAGGCGGCCGACATCGAGGCGCTGGCGCAGAACACCGAACTGACCGCCCAGTTGCAGGCGCGCGGTGCGGTGTCGATGGAAGAGAACATGCGGCTGGTGGAGCTCGACGTCGAGTTCCACGCGCTGGTCGGCGCGGCGAGCCACAACCGCGCGCTGATGCTGGCGCGCGAGCCGATCAGCCTGCTCTACAACCCCACGCTGCTCCAGCTGCACCTGCACCTGCCGCAATCGAAGGCCCGCAACCTCGCGGCGCACCGCGCCATCCTCGATGCGCTTCAGCGCCGCGACGCCGAGGCGGCCGCCGAATGGACGCGCAAGCACATGGTCGATTTTCAGAAGGGTTTCGAGTTGGCGGGCCTGGACATGCGCACGCCCATCGCGAAAGCACCTTAGTTCGGCGGTTCAAACCAACAGGAGACAAGACATGGCATCGAAGCAGCAACAAGGACAGACGTTCGCCGGATCGGCACGACGCGCGGCGGCGCGCACCGCGATCGCGTTGGGCGTGGCCGCGCTGGGCGTCGCGGCCCATGCGCAGGAGACCTTCAAGGTCGGCGTGGTCAGCTTTCTCTCGGGCCAGGCCGCGGAGAGCTTCGGCATTCCGGCCGTGAACGGCGCCAAGGCGCTGGTCGAGGCCTTCAACAAGGGCGAGGCGCCGGCGCCCTACAACAAGGCCGGCATCGGCGGCCTGAAGATCGAGGCGGTCTACATCGACGAGAACGGCGGCGCGACCAAGCAGGTGCAGGAACTGCGCAACCTGTACGACCGCGAGAAGGTCGATGCCGTGGTCGGCTACGTCGGCTCGGGCGACTGCCTGGCGGTGGCGCCGGTGGCCGAGGAGATGAAGAAGTTCCTGATCCTCTACGACTGCGGCACGCCGCGCATCTTCGAGGACGGCAAGTACAACTACGTGTTCCGCACCGCCTCGCACGCGACCATGGACAACGTGGCGCTGGCCCGCTACATGAAGGCGCGCAACGTCAAGGCCGCCACCTACAACATGATCAACCAGGACTACGCCTGGGGCCAGGATTCGCGCAAGGACTTCATGCTGTCGATGGCGCAGCTCTACCCCGATGCGAAGTCGGGCGAAGACCTGCTGCCGAAGTTCGGCGCCGGCCAGTACGGCACCGAGATCTCGGCGCTGATGTCCAAGCGTGCCGACGTCACGCACTCCAGCCTCTGGGGCGGCGATCTGCAGGCCTTCATCCTGCAGTCGGGCCCGCGCGGGCTGTTCAAGCGCTCGCAGGTCGTGCTGTCCGCGGCCGACCATGTGCTGACCAACCTGGGCGACAAGATGCCCGACGGCGCAATCATCGGCGCACGCGGTGCCTACGGCCTGCTGTCGCCCAAGTCGGCGCTCAACGACTGGTGGTGGAGCGTCTACCAGAAGGCGCAGAACACCTATCCCGCGCAGGCACCCTACCGCATGGCACAGGCGCTGATGGGCCTCAAGCTCGCGGCCGAGAAGGCGATGGCCGCCAACGGCGGCAAGAAGCCCACGCACGAGCAGCTCGCCGCCGCCCTCAAGGGCATGGAGTGGGACGCGCCCGGCGGCCGCATCCGCATGACGCTGGGCGACGGCCACCAGGCGACGCAGGACACCGCGATCGGCAAGACGCGCTACGACGCGGGCAAGAAGATGGTGGTGCTCGAGGACATCCAGCGCTTCCCGGCGGAGTGCGTGAATCCGCCCGTCAACGTGAAGTCGGAAGACTGGATCAAGAGCAACTTCGCAGGCGCCAAGTGCTGAGGAGCGCCTGAGCGCTTCCTGACGGCACCGCACCGGCATCGATGACCTCCGCCGGCCCGTGCAATGCGCGGGTCCGGCGCAGGCCATGCCACTTCGCAACCCTCCACCGAGTCGGGCATGAACACCGCCATCACCATCCTCATCGACGGACTGAGCTACGCATCGTGGCTCTTCATCGTCGCACTCGGGCTCACGCTCGTGTTCGGCGTGCTGAAGATCCTCAACATCGCGCACGGCAGCTTCTATGCGCTGGGCGCCTATGCCGCCGCCAGCTTCGTCGGCTGGTTCGCGACGATGAAGTTCGCGCCCGAATGGTCGCTGGTCGCGATGCTGTTCGCGGCGGTGGCGGTCGCGGTGCTGGTCGCACCGCTGACCGAACGCGGCCTGATGCGCTTCTTCTACGGTCGCGACGAAGTGCTGCTGGTGCTGGTCACCTATGCGCTGTTCCTGATGCTCGAGGACATCACCAAGCTCATCTGGGGCGCCAATCCCTACTACGTGTCGGAGCCCTACGCGCTCTTCGGCAACGTGGAGATCGGCGACCAGGTGTACGTCGGCTACGACTTCATGCTGATGGCCATCGCGGTCGTCGTGGGCTCCGTCGTGTGGTGGGGGCTGAACCGCACGCGCCACGGCAAGATCGTGCTGGCCGTGATCCACAGCGAGGAGGTCGCGGCCAGCATGGGCGTGAACGTGTCGCGGGTCTACATGCTCGCCTTCTCGGTCGGCATCTTCCTGGCCGCGATCGGCGGTGCCTTCACCGCGCCGCTGATCTCGGTGCAGCCGGGCGTCTCGGTGGGCGTGATCATCGTCTCCTTCGCGGTGGTCATCATCGGCGGCCTCGGCAGCATCGAGGGCGCGGCCATCGGTGCGCTGATCGTCGGCCTCGCGCGCTCGTTCGCCGTGCACGTGATGCCCGAGGTCGAGCTGTTCTCCATCTACATCGTGATGGCGCTGGTGCTCATGGTCCGGCCCGAAGGCCTGTTCCAGCGCGTCCAGGCGCGAAAGATCTGAGCATGAAGCTCACCCCCCAGTCTTCGCGCACCTTGGCCCGTCCTGAGCTTGTCGAAGGGTGTCGCTGCGCCAACCCCCTTGCAGGGGGCAACACCAGCGGCCCGGCAAAGCCGGTTCCGCGGTGTTCCACGAACTTTCCTGCGGAGTTGCTGACATGACCCGTACGACTCTTCCTGTGCCGGCCGTGCGTACGCCGAGGCGCGCCACCGTGCTGTGGGTCGGCATCGCCTTCATCGCGGTGCTGGTCGTCGCGGGCGCCTTCATGCCGCGCTGGCTGACCTTCCTGCTCACCATGGCGGCCTCGCACGGCCTGGTCTCGCTGGGCATCGTGCTGCTGATGCGGGGCGGCGTCGTGTCCTTCGGCCAGGGCCTGGTGTTCGCGGTCGGCGGCTACGCGGCCGCGCTGGCTTTCAACAGGCTCGGCGTCACCGATGCGCTCGGCATGGCGCTGATGGGCGGCGTGGCGGCCCTGATCGTGGCGGCGCCCTTCGCGCCGATGCTCTCGCGCTACCGCGGCATCTTCTTCGCGATGCTCACGCTCGCGCTGTCGATGGTCTGCTACGGCGTGCTGGTCAAGACCAACGCGCTGGGCGGCTCCGATGGCTTCAACATGGGCCGGCCCACGCTGTTCGGCCAGACGCTGTCGGATGCGCGCGTGGGCTACGTGCTCTACAGCGTGACGATCGCATTTTCCGGCGTGCTCGCGCTGCTGGCGCGCGCCTACTTCGACTCGACGCGCGGCCTGGTCACGCTGGCGGTGCGCGAGAACGAGCTGCGCGTCGAATACCTCGGCGGCTCGGTGAAGCAGGCGATGAGCATCAACTACCTGTTCGCGGCCTTCGCCGGCGGCGCGGGCGGTGCGCTGACCGTGATGTCGCTGGGCCACATCGACCCGAACTTCAGCTACTGGACCACCTCGGGCGAGTTCGTGTTCGTCGCCATCCTGGCCGGCTGGCAAAGCGTGCTCGCGGTGTTCGTCGCGTCGACGCTGCTGGAGATCGTGCGGTCGTTCTCCAGCCTCTACTTCCCCAACACCTGGCAACTGTCGCTGGGCCTGTTCCTGCTGTTGATGATCCGCTTCCTGCCGCGTGGCATCGGATCGTTGTGGGTCGAGCGCGGCACGAAGGGAGACCCGCGATGAGCGCCGTTCCGGAACCACGCATCGATCAGACGGCGCCCGCCGCGCGCGAGATCCTGCTGCGCGCCAGCGGCATCGAGAAGCGCTTCGGCGCGGTGGTCGCGGCCAGCGGCATCGAAGTCGCGATCGGCACCGGCGAGCGCGTGAGCCTGATCGGCAGCAACGGCGCGGGCAAGACCACCTTCGTCAACATGATCACCGGCTACCTCAAGCCCGACACCGGCAGCATCGTGTTCGGCGGTCGCGACATCACGCGGCTCGCACCGCGCGAGATCACGCGGCTGGGCGTGGCGCGCTCGTTCCAGATCCCTCAGCTGTTCCAGGAGCTGTCGGTGCTCGACAACATGCTGGTGGCCACGGCCTGCCGCGAGAACCGGCTGTCGTTCTGGCAGACCGCGCGGCGTGCCGATGCGGTGGCGCGTGCCGATGCGCTGCTGGCGCGCTTCAACCTCGCGGAGCATCGCGAGCGCCGCGTGGCCGAGTTGCCCGGCGGCGTGCGCAAACTGCTCGACATCGCGATGGCCATGACCGGCCAGCCGCGGTTGCTGCTGCTCGACGAGCCGACCAGCGGCGTCTCGGCCGAGGAGAAATTTCCGATGATGGAAATCATCATGACCGCGCTCGGGCAGGAGCCCATGACCGTGCTCTTCGTCGAGCACGACATGGACATCGTCGAGCGCTACGCCGATCGCGTGATCGCCTTCTACAGCGGCCGCATCATCGCGGACGACACGCCGCAGGTCGCGCTCGCCACCGACGACGTGCGCCGCTACGTCACCGGCACCCTTCGCCAGGAGTAAGCGATGCTCGCCATCGAATCGATCCATGTCGCCATCGGCTCCGTGCAGGTGCTGCGCGGTCTGAGCCTGACGGTGGCCTCCAACCGCATGGCCGGGCTCATCGGCCGCAACGGCGCGGGCAAGACCACGCTGCTGCGCTCGGTGATGGGCCATCTGCCGCCCACGCAGGGCCGCATCCTCTACGACGGCCAGGACCTCGCGCGCATGGCCAGGCACGAGCGCGCGGCGGCCGGCATCGGCTACATGCCCGAAGACCGCGGGCTGGTGCCCGAGCTCACGGTCGAGGAGAACATCCTGCTGCCGATGTGGGCCACCGGCGCGCGCAACGCGAAGGAGCGGCTGGACTTCGTCTACGGCGTGCTGCCCGAGCTGCTGCCGATGCGCGAGCGCCGCGCGCTGCTGCTGTCGGGCGGCCAGCAGAAGCTGGTGGCGCTGGCGCGCGCGCTGTCGGTCGGCACGCGGCTGCTGCTGCTCGACGAGCCCTTCGAGGGCGTCGCGCCCGCGCTGTCCATGCGGCTGGGCGAAGTCATCGCCGGCTTGCGCGGCAGTGCGCTGTCGGTGCTGATCGCGCAGTCGGACCTCAACCACTCGCGCAAGCTGGTCGACGTGGAATACGTGATCGAACGCGGCGCGAACGTCGCGGCGGCCGAGGCCGAAGCCGACGCGGGGCACGCATGAGCACGACCCCGCACTGGCATCCCGACCGGACGCCGGCGATGCGCCACGAGGCGGTGTACGGCGACCGCATCGTGCGCTGCTTCGTCGAGCGGCCCGCCAGCCTGCATGCGCTGCTCGAGCGCGCCGTGGCCGAACACGGCGACAGCGATGCGGTGGTCTGCGGCGCGCAGCGCTGGCACTACCGCGCGCTCGACGCCGAAGTCGCGCGCATCGCCGCCGGCCTGGCCGCGCGGGGCGTGGCCGCGGGCGAGCGCGTGGTGATGTTCATGGGCAACCGGCCCGCGTTCGTCGCCGTGCTGTTCGCGCTGCAGCGCATCGGCGCCATCGCGGTGCCCATCGGCGAGCGCGAGCAGAAGCCGGGTCTCGCCTACATGCTGCAGCAGTGCGGTGCCCGCGCGATCGTGTTCGATGCGGCGCTGGCCGATCGCATCCCCGATGCAGAGGACGTGCCGGCACTGCGGCTGCGCATCGCGGCCGCGGGCGAGGTCGACGGTGCCCTGCCGCTCGACGCGCTGGGCACCGCAGGCGAAGCGCCGGCCGCCATCGTCGCGGTGAAACCGCAGGACACCGCGTTGATCCTCTACACCTCCGGCACCACGGGCCGGCCCAAGGGCGCGATGCTCTCGCACCTCAACGTCGCGCATTCGGTGCGGCATTACGAAGCCTGCATGGGCGTGCGCGCGGGCGACCGCTCGGCGCTGGCCGTGCCGGCCAGCCACGTCACCGGGCTGATCGCGGTGATCGCCGCGATGGTCCACGTGGGCGGCGCGATCGTGATCCTGCCGGAGTTCAAGGCCGCGGCCTTCCTGCAGACCATGGAGGCCGAGCGCGTCACGCACACGCTGATGGTGCCGGCGATGTACACGCTGTGCCTGATGAGCCCGGCCTTCGATGGTGCCCGGCTCGGTCACTGGCGCATCGGAGGCTACGGCGGCGCGCCGATGCCGGTGTCGGCCATCGACGCGCTCGCGCAGCGCCTGCCCGGGCTCGTGCTGGTCAACGCCTACGGCGCCACCGAGACCACCTCGCCCACGACCATGATGCCGCCCGGCCTCACGCGCGACCATGCCGACACCGTCGGCGTGCCGCTGCCCTGTGCCGACGTGCGCGTGATGGACGACGAGGGCCGCGAGCTCCCGGCCGGCGAGACCGGCGAGCTCTGGATCGCCGGCCCGATGGTCGTGCCAGGCTACTGGGACAACCCCGAAGCGACGGCCGCCGCGTTCACCGGCGGCTACTGGCATTCGGGCGACCTGGGCTCGGTCGACGCGGCCGGCTTCGTGCGCCTGGTCGACCGCAAGAAGGACATGCTCAACCGCGGCGGCTTCAAGATCTACTCGGTCGAGGTCGAGCATGTGCTGATGGCGCTGCCCGGCGTGGTCGAGGCCGCGGTGGTCGGCCGGCCATGTCCGGTGCTGGGTGAGCGTGTGCACGCTTTCATCCATGCGCCCGGCACGCCGCACGACGACGCGGCGGTGCGCGCGCATTGCCGCGCGCAACTGACCGATTACAAGGTGCCGGAGACGATCACCTGGTCCGACGCGCCCCTGCCCCGCAACGCCGGTGGCAAGCTGCTCAAGCGCGCGCTGCGCGACCAACTCGCCTGAGTCACGGGTTCGTGCGCCCTCGCGCTATATGATCCGAACGATTCAACTCCAACGACTGAGAGGGCGCCATGGCTCTGATGGATTTCATCAAGAAACAGTTCATCGACATCATCCAGTGGACCGAGACCGGCGATGGCACGCTGGCCTGGCGCTTTCCGATGGCGGAGATGGAAATCCAGAACGGCGCCTCGCTCACCGTGCGCGAGTCGCAGGTGGCGGTGTTCGTCAACGAGGGCAAGGTGGCCGACGTCTTCGGCCCCGGCATGTACAAGCTCACGACGCAGACGCTGCCCGTGCTCACGTACCTGAAGAACTGGGACAAGCTGTTCGAGTCCCCGTTCAAGAGCGACGTCTACTTCTTCAGCACGCGCCAGCAGGTCGACCAGAAGTGGGGCACGCCCCAGCCGATCACGATCCGTGACAAGGACTTCGGCGCGGTGCGCCTGCGGGCCTTCGGCAACTACAGCTTCCGCATCGGCGACGCCAAGCTGTTCCACACCGAGATCTCCGGCACGCGCGATATCTACACCGTGGCGGACCTCGACGGGCAGCTGCGCGGCCTGGTGCTGCAGAACATCAGCAACGCGATCGCGTCGAGCGGCGTGCCCTTCCTCGACCTCGCGGCCAACCAGATCGAGTTCGCCAACGCGCTCGCGACCCAGCTCAAGCCCGAGTTCGCCAAGATCGGCATCCAGCTCGAGAACATCACGGTCCAGAACGTCTCGCTGCCCGAAGAGCTGCAGAAGGTGCTCGACCAGAAGATCGGCATGGGCATGGTCGGCAACGACATGGGCAAGTTCATGCAGTACCAGACCGCACAGGCCATCCCCAAGTTCGCCGAAGGCTCGGCCAACGGCGGTGGCGGCATCGCGGGCGACGCGATGGGTCTGGGCGCCGGCGTGGCGCTGGGCCAGGTGCTGGCGCAGAACCTGGCCCAGGGCCTGAACCCGAACGCTGCGGCCACGGCCGCCGTGGCCGCAGCCGCACCGGTGACCGAGATCAGCGCCAACGACGTGATGGCGACGCTCGAGAAACTGGGCGACCTCAAGACCAAGGGCATCCTGACGCAAGACGAGTTCGACGCGAAGAAGGCCGAGCTCTTGAAGAAGCTGGTCTAAGCGGCACCGATGGCTGAGGAAACGGGCGCCCAGCGCGCCTACCGTGCGCCCTGCCCTGGCTGCGGCGCACCGGTCGAATTCAAGTCGGCGCAATCGACGTTCGCCGTCTGCCCCTACTGCCAGAGCACTGTCGTGCGCCAGGGCGAAACGCTCGCGCGCATCGGCAAGATGGCGGAGCTGTTCGACGATTTCAGTCCGCTGCAGCTGTTTGCCGCGGGCCGTCTTCAGGACAAGCCTTTCACGCTGGTCGGGCGGCTGCAGTACAGCTACCCGGGCGGCCGCTGGACCGAATGGATCGCTGCGCTCGACGGCGACCGCACCGGCGTCCTCAGCGAGGACAACGGCGCCTTCGTCTTCGCGCTGCCGCACACGCTGGATCGCGCGGCGCCGGCCGCGGTCGACCTGCGCGTCGGCGCGACCACGGCCTTCAACGGCCAGACCTACACCGTCAGCTCCAACGAGCAGGTGGCGCTGGTGTCGGCGCAGGGCGAACTGCCGCGCCTGCCCGAAATCGGCAAGGCCTTCGCGGCGGTCGAACTGCGCAGCGACACGGGCGAGGTGCTCAGCCTCGACTACGACACGCATCCGCCCGGCGCCTACCTCGGCCGCGCGGTGCGCCTCGAGGACCTGCAGCTCAGCGGCCTGCGCGACGAATCGGCCAAGGACGAGAAGGGCCGCAGCTTCAACTGCCCCAATTGCGGCTCGCCGGTCACGGTCAACCTGGCCGACAGCAAGAGCATCACCTGCGGCAACTGCCACAGCATCATCGACCTGTCGCAGGGCGTCGGCGGCGAACTCAAGCATGCCGAGCAGAACGATCCGGTGCGCCCGCTGATCGCGCTGGGCAGCATCGGCCAGTTGCAGGGCGTGGCCTGGCAGGTGGTGGGTTTCCAGCACCGCATGGGCGTCGAGCCCGGCGACGACGAGCACTTCGGCTGGAACGAGTACCTGCTCTACAACAAGAAGCGCGGCTTCAGCTTCCTGGTCGACGCGGAAGACGGCTGGAGCATGGTGGCGCCGACCACGGGCGCGCCCAGCATGGCCGACAGCGGCAAGAGCGCGAAGTACCTGGGCAAGAGCTACCAGCAGCAGTACGCCTACAACGCCGAGACCACCTACGTGGCCGGCGAGTTCTACTGGCAGGTCGAGCGCGGGCAGAAGAGCTTCAACCGCGACTTCGCCAACGGCAGTTCGCTGCTGTCGATGGAGCGCTCGGCCAACGAACTGACCTGGTCGTCGGGCAGCAAGATGGACAGCGCGGCGGTGGCCTCGGCCTTCAAGCTCGATGCGCGCAAGGACATGTTCAAGCGCGACGATGCGGCGCCGCTGAGTTCGGCATCGAGCATGGGCTGCGGCACCATCATCCTCGTCATCGTGGTGATCTTCATCCTGCTGATCGTCCTGAGCACCTGCAGCGGCCGCTCCTCGGGCGGCTCGTCGTCGCGCAGTTCGGGCGGTTCCTACGGCGGCTATTCCAGCGGCGGCGGTCACAAGTGACGCACGCCGTTTCACACGTGTTTTTTTCCGGAGGTTCTCATGCTGGGACTTGAATGGCTGCGGCCTGCCGCATTTCTGGGTTCGATCCTGTTCGCGTTCATCGGCGTGATCGTGTTCTGGCTCTGTTTCGTCATCATCGACAAGATCACGCCGTTCGACCTGTGGGCCGAAATCGTCGAAAAGCAGAACGTCGCGCTCGGGCTGGTGGTGGCGGCGATGAGTCTGGGCATCTCGCTCATCGTCGCCGCGGCGATCCACGGCGGCTGAGCGCGTGCCCGTGATGCAGGGCCCGGCCCAGGGCCCTGAGCTCGATGCGGGCGCCGGCCCCCGGCCGGTCGAGGTCGCGCTGCTGGCCAGCGTCTTCGTGGTCGCGGCCTGCGGCCTGGTCTACGAACTCAGCGCGGCCGCGCTCAGTTCCTATCTGCTCGGTGATTCGGTGCTGCAGTTCAGCACCATCATCGGCACCTACCTGTTCGCCATGGGCGTGGGCTCGTGGCTCTCGCGCTATTTCGAGCGGCAGCTGCCCGCGCACTTCCTGCGCATCGAATTGATGGTCGCGCTGATCGGCGGCGCGCTGCCGGCGCTGCTGTTCATCGCCAACGCCTACATCCCGGGTGCGTTCCGGCTGCTGCTCTACGGCCTGGTGATCGTGGTCGGCACGCTGGTGGGGCTGGAGATCCCGCTGGTGATGCGCATCCTCAAGCGCAACGCGGTGCTCAAGGACCTGGTGTCGCAGGTGCTGACCTTCGACTACCTGGGCGCGCTCGCGGTGTCGGTGGCCTTCCCGCTGATCTTCGTGCCGCAGCTGGGCATGATCCGCACCGGCCTGCTGTTCGGCTTCATGAACGCGGCCGTCGCGCTGTGGGCGCTGTGGCTGTTCCGGCACGAGCTGCGCCGGCTCGGCGCGCACGTGGTGGCCTGCGTGCTCACGCTGGCGGTGCTGGCCGCGGGCTTCGTCTTCGCCGACCGCATCACCACGCTGGCGGAGGACAAGTTCTACCAGGACCACATCGTCTTCAGCGCCACCTCGCCCTACCAGCGCATCGTGGTCACGCACGGCGGCGCGGGCCATCGGCTGTTCCTCAACGGCAACCTGCAGTTCGCCGAGCGCGACGAGTACCGCTATCACGAAGCACTGGTGCACCCGGTGATGGCCGCGCACGGCGCGCCCAGGAAGGTGGCGGTGCTGGGCGGCGGCGACGGCATGGCCGTGCGCGAGATCCTCAAGTACCCCTCGGTCGAGTCGGTCACGCTGGTCGAGCTCGATCCCAACATGACCAAGCTGTTCGCCGAGCATGAAACGCTGGCGGCGCTCAACGGCGGCGCGCTCAAGTCGCCCAAGCTCCACATCGTCAACACCGATGCGTTCAAGTGGCTGCAGGAAGGCGAAGACGTTTTCGACGTGATCGTGGTGGACTTTCCCGACCCGACCAATTTCGCCATCGGCAAGCTCTACACCAACTCCTTCTACGCCTTGCTCGACAAACGCCTGGCCGCCAGCGGCTACGCGGTGGTGCAGACCACCTCGCCGCTGGTCGCGCGCCAGAGCTTCTGGACCGTGGCGACCACCATCGAATCGGTGGGCCTCACGGCCACGCCGTACCACGTGCACGTGCCCAGCTTCGGCGAATGGGGCTTCGTGATCGCGAGCCACCGGCCCTACCGCCGGCCCGAGGCGCTGCCGGCCGGGCTGCGCTACCTGTCGCTGCCCACGCTGCCGCTGATGTTCGACTTCCCGCTCGACATGGCACGCATTCCCGCGGAGGTGAACCGGCTGTCGAACCAGACGCTGGTCACGACCTACGAGCGCGAGTGGGGCAAGGTCGCAGCGCATTGACGATGCAGCGGCGCGCATTCATCGGCAGCGCACTCGGCGCGGGCGCGCTCGCGCTGTCGGGCTGCGATGCGCCGCGTGCCATCGCGGGCGGCTTCACCGGCATCGATGTTGCGCGCGGGCATGCGCTACGCGACGGTGCGCGGCCCGGTGCGGCACCTTCGGTCGTGCGGCGTACGCAGGTCGTGATTGCCGGCGGCGGTGTGGCCGGCCTGGCGGCCGCGCGTGCGCTGCGCGCGCGCGGCATCGACGACTTCGTGCTGCTCGAGCTCGAGGACCAGGCCGGCGGCAACAGCCGCGGCGGCCGGGTGCAGGGCATCGCCTGCCCGCTGGGCGCGCACTACCTGCCGGTGCCCGGCGACGACGCACACGAGGTGCAGGATCTGCTCGAGGAGCTGGGCCTGCGCCGCCGCGTCGCGGGCCGTTGGGAATACGACGAACGCCACCTGTGCCACAGCCCGCAGGAGCGGCTCTTCTTCCAGGGCGAATGGCACGACGGCCTGCTGCCGGTGCAGGGCGTGGGCGCCGGCACGCTCGCGCAATACCAGCGCTTCTCGCGCCGTGTCGACGAACTGCGCCATGCGATGCGCTTTTCGATCCCGGCCTGGCGCGCCGCGGTCGCGCCGCAGCGGCTGGCGCTCGACGCCGTCGCCTTCGGTCCCTGGCTCGATGCCGAGGGCCTGGACGATCCGCACCTGCGCTGGTACCTCGAGTACTGCTGCCGCGACGACTACGGCGCGGGCCTCGCGCAGGTGTCGGCCTGGGCCGGCCTGCACTACTTCGCGAGCCGGCACGGTTTCCATGCGCCAGGCGACGACAACGTCGAGCGCGATGCCGTGCTGACCTGGCCCGAAGGCAACGGCTGGTTGACGCAACGCCTGGCCGCGCCGCTGGGCGAGCGCCTGTGCACCGGCCATGTCGTCACGCGCATCGCGCAGACGCGCGGCGGTGTCGAGGTCGACGTGTTCGACGCGGTCTCGAAGTCGCGCGTGCGCTGGCAGGCCGAGCGCTGCATCGTCGCGCTGCCGGTCTTCATCGCGGCGCGCGTGGTCGAGAACCCGCCCGCCGTCCTGCGCAATGCGGCCACGCACCTGCGCCATGCGCCGTGGCTGGTGGCCAACGTGCACCTCGACGGCCCGCTGGCCGATCCCGCCGGCGCCGCGCCCAGCTGGGACAACGTGGTCTACGGCAGCCGCGGGCTGGGCTACGTCGACGCGCGCCACCAGACGCTCGACCCGACGCCGCGCGCCACCGTGCTGAGCTGGTACCGCCCGCTCGGCCCCAGCACCTTCGACGGCGCCGACGGACGCCGGCAGTTGCTGGACAAGCCATGGGGCGCATGGCGCGACGAGCTCATCACCGAGCTCTCGGTGCCGCACCCGGACTTCGCCCAGCGCGCGACGCGCATCGACATCACGCGCTACGGCCATGCGATGGCGATCCCGACGCCGGGGCTGCTGTCGCACCTGGGCACGGACGGTGTCGTGGCATCGGGCCGCCTGTCCTTCGCGCATGCGGACTGGTCGGGTTATTCGATCTTCGAGGAGGCCTTCACGCGCGGCCACCTGGCGGGCAGCGCCTGAGCCCGGGCCTTCAGGCCGACAGCACGCGCGCGAACAACTCGTTGCGGAAGTGGATGCCCAGCCGGGCGAAGGCACGGTTGCGGTAGGTCTTGACCGTCGGCAGCGCGAGGCCGAGGTCGCTTGCGATGCCATCCTGCGTCATGCCCTGCAGCAGCCGGACGCACACCGCGCGTTCGCGCTCGGTCAGTGCGGGGCACAGGCTGCGCAGCCGCGCTTCCATGGCGGCGGGCGCCACGGTCGCGCCGGTGTCGGTCGGCTGCGTCAGCGCCATGTGCTTGCGCACCAGCGCGAGCAGCGCCGGTGCCAGCGCGCCGAAGCTGTCGAGCGTGGCGTCGCTGAAGGCGCTCTGGTGGCCGTGCCGGTAGAAGTTGATGGCGAACACGCCGCCGTCGTCCTGCGTCTGCGCGACCGACACGCGCTCGGCCATGCCGTGCGCCTCGTAGACCTTGGCGCGGTGCTCGGCCGGTGCCTCCGCGGCCGTCAGGTGGCACAGCAGCGGCGCATGGTCGGCGGCGCTCGACGTCTGCGCGAAGCTGCGGTCGCCCCGGTGCGGGCCGCTGAGGTAGGCGCGCCAGCAGTCGCGCGTGGTGTCGGGCACGCCGCGCGCGGCCGAGAGGAACAGCGCCGGCCGCTCGCCCAGCCGGTAGACCGACCACGAGGCGGCGGGCACCAGTTCCTGCAGCCCGTCGAGCACGGCCGGGCCGAAGCCGGGGCTGCCGATATGGCCGATCAGCTCGGTCAGCACCTGGGTGCGCCGATCGCCCGCCGGGGCCGCCTGCCAGCTTCTCATGGCCGTGCCTGCCGAGGGGGCGATGGAGGGGCGAAGACGGCGGCGCGCATGCTTGTCATCTTCCGGGATGACAGACCGTCCGGCCACCCGGAATTACGCTAGCCGGATGTCCTCGAACCCCTCGCCCGCCCCGCCCCTGCTCGACCATTTTGCCACCCTGCGCGTGGAGGTCGGCGTGCCTCAGGACGTGGGCATCACGCCGCGCGGCCGGCGCCGGCTCATCCCGATCACCGGCGGCTCGGCCGAGGGCCATGGCTGGCAGGCACGCGTGGCGCCGGGCGGTGCCGACTTCCAGCTCATGACCGCCAGCGGCATGACCGACCTCGATGCGCGCTACACGCTCGAGACCGATGCCGGCGACTGGATCTACGTGCAGAACACCGCGCTGCGCTGCGGCGCGCCCGAGGCCATGGCGCGGCTCGCGCGCGGCGAGCCGGTCGACCCGGCCGAAATCTACTTCCGCTGCGCGCCGCGCTTCGAGACCGCGTCGGTGGCGCTGGGCTGGATCAACGAGCGGCTGTTCCTCGGCAGCGGCGTGCGGCGCCCGGACGTCGTCGAGATGCAGTTCTTCAGCGTGGCCTGAGGCCACCCGCTTCCCGTTCCCCCCAAAACATCCGGAGACCGTCATGACCTTTTCCTCCTCGCATCGCCGCGCCGCCCTGGCCGCCGCCGCCGCCTGGCTCGCCTGCGCGGCCCTGCCCGCCCTGGCCCAGACCGGCGCCTACCCCGACAAGCCGGTGCGCATCATCGTCGGCTTCCCGGCCGGCACCGGGCCCGACATCGTGGCGCGGCTGCTCGCGCAGAAGCTGTCCGAGGGCTGGGGCAACCTGGGCGTGGTGGTCGACAACAAGCCGGGCGCCGGCGGGCTGATCGCGGCCAGCGAGGCGGCGCGCGCCGCGCCCGACGGCTACACGCTGATGCTGGGCGAGACCGGCCAGCTGAGCATCGCGCCCAGCAGCTACAACCGCCTGCCCTACGACCCGGTCAAGGACTTCGCGCCGGTGAGCCAGGTCGTGACTTCCGATTTCGTGCTGCTGGTCAATCCGCAGAAGGTGCCGGCGAAGAACGTGCGCGAGTTCGTCGAGTGGAGCAAGCAGCAGAAGGGCCTGTTCATGGCCACCTTCGGCGCCGGCACGCCGGGCCACTTCGGCGCCTACATGTTCGGCGACGCGATCGGCCAGAAGCCCGAGCCGGTGCACTACCGCAACACGGCCGATGCGCTGGGCGGGCTCTATGGCGGCGACGTGTCCGGCGTGTTCGCCACCGTGGGGCTGGCCGCGTCCAACGTGAAGGCTGGCAAGCTGGTCGCGCTGGGCAGCACCGGCGCCACGCGCAGCCCTTCGCTGCCCGAGGTGCCGACCATCAAGGAGCAGGGCTATCCGAACCTGGCCTTCACGGCCTGGTTCGGCATCGTGGCGCCGGCGAAGACGCCGCCCGAGATCGTGCGCAAGCTCAACGCCGACATCGTGAAGGCCGTGCAATCCACCGAGGGGAAACAGAAGATGCTGGACGCGGGTTTCCGCGCCACGGGCACGAGCGCGGCAGAATTCGCCAAGGTCATCGCCGACGACACGCAGGTGTGGGGCAAGGCCGTGGCGGCCACCGGCTTCAAGGCCGACTGAGCCGCCGCTGAACGACAACCCAGGAGACAGCATCATGAAAGTGACCATCATCGGCGCGGGCATCGGCGGACTCACGCTGGCGCTCGCGCTGCACCGCGAGGGCATCGAGACCGAGGTCTTCGAGGCCTCCGAGACCATCCGGCCGCTGGGCGTGGGCATCAACCTGCTGCCGCACGCGGTGGCCGAACTCACGGCGCTGGGCCTGGGCGATGCGCTGGCCGAGATCGGTATCGAAACCGCCGCGCTGGCCTACTACAACCGCTTCGGCCAGCGCATCTGGCACGAGCCGCGCGGACGCGCCGCGGGCTACCCGGTGCCGCAGTACTCGATCCACCGCGGGGCCTTCCAGATGCTGCTCTACGAGACCGCGGTGCAGCGCCTGGGCGCCGGCCGCATCCACACCGGCCAGGTGCTCGAATCGGTCCTGCGCACCGGCTCGGGCCTGATGGACGCGCCCGGCCAGCCCGCCGTCTTCACGCTGCGCAGCCGCGCCGACGGCACGCTCGCCGAGCACAGCACCGACGTGCTGGTCGGTGCCGACGGCATCCACTCGGCGGTACGGCGGTCGTTCTATCCGACCGGCGACCTGCCGCGCTTCTCGCGCCGCCTGCTGTGGCGCGGCGTGACCGAGGCCGCGCCCTACCTCGACGGCCGCACCATGTTCATGGCCGGCCACCAGGACCAGAAGTTCGTCTGCTACCCGATCTCCGAGCCGCTGCGGCGCGAGGGCCGCTCGCTGATCAACTGGATCGCCGAGCTGCGCGTGCCCGGCACCGACGACGACACGCCGCCCAAGAGCGACTGGAACAAGCGGGTCGACAAGTCGGTCTTCGCCGACGCCTTCCAGGACTGGCGCTGGGACTGGATCGACATCCCCTCGGTGATCGACGGCGCCGAGGCGATCTACGAATTCCCGATGGTCGACAAGGACCCGCTGCCCGGCTGGACGCGGGGTCGCGTCACGCTGCTGGGCGATGCGGCGCACCCGATGTATCCCATCGGGTCCAACGGCAGCGCACAGGCCATCATGGACACGCGCGCGCTGACGGTGGCGCTCACGCAGTTCAAGGACCCGTCGATGGCGCTGCGCGAGTACGAGGCCGACCGCCTGCCGCGCACCGCCGGCATCGTGCTGCGCAACCGCATGAACGGCCCCGAGCAGGTGATGCAGATGGCGCACGAGCGCGCGCCCGAAGGCTTCACCGCGATCGACCAGGTGGTGCCGCACGATGAACTTGCGGCCATCGCGCTGCGCTACAAGCAGCTGGCGGGCTTCGATCCCAAGAGCGTGGTGGCGCGGCCCGCGGCCTGAAGCGCGGCGCCTCCGTCGGGACGGGACCGCGCGCCCCTTCCGCCGTTACCATCGGGCGAGTGAGACACTGCGACGGAGCGCCATGGCAGGCCTTCGCGACCCCGGAAATGGTGTGAGCAGGCCCTAGTGCAGCGGCGTCCGGGGGAGTGGCGGCCCTCTTGACGGCCCGGGTTTTTTCGCGACCATCAGCGGCACGCGTACATGTCGGGGCCGCCAGTCCATTGGCACGAACGCGGAAGGAACCCCATGTCCGCGCGTGCCGCTTCCTCTCCCCTGCACTTCGACACCGCTGCGCTGCCGCAGCGCGACCGTTTCGCGTTCTGGGCGGAAGAGCTCGGCGCTAAGGTCGGCTATGCCGACTACGACAGCCCGGAGCGACAGACCTTCTCGCAGCAGCTCACGATCATCGAGGTCGCGGGGCTGTCCCTGATGCGCGCCAGCGGCAGCGCGGTCGACATCCATCGCAGCGTGCCGAGCGGCTTGAAGGAGGCCGACGTCTATCCGTTGCACCTGCTGCTGAAGATCGGCGGCGGGGCCACGCTGTGCGAGCAGCGGGGGCGTTCGACCATCGTCCAGCCCGACGAGTGCGTGCTGATCGATTCGGATCAGCCGCTGCGCCTGCGCTCGACCGAGCGCACCGACTCGTGGATCATCGGTCTGTCGCGCCCGCTGATCGCACACTGGCTGCGCCCGGCGGCCGACCTGGCCGCGCTTCCGCTGCAGGCCCACAGGGGATGGGCCGGCGCGCTGTCGGGCTACCTGCGCGCGCTGCAGGCCGATCAGGTGCAGCAGATCCGCGGCCCTTTCGAGCAGGAGCTCGTGGCGCAGCATGTCATGTCGATGCTGTCCTTCGCGCTCTCCGAGGCGGGCGCCATGCCCGATCTCCAGTCGGCCACGGCCGGCGACAGGGCCCTGCATGCCCGGATGTGCGACTGGATCCGGGAGCACTACGCCGACCCCACGCTCAGCGCGCAGAAGATGGCCGACCGCTTCCAGGTCTCGCTGCGCCATGTGCACAAGGTGTTCGCCGTCGCCAGCCGAGGTGCGACCTTCCTGGCCACGGTGCAGCGTCAGCGCCTCGACGAGGCCACGCGCCTGTTGCGCACCGCCGATGTCACCGGCCTGTATGTCGCACAGATCGCCTACCGGTGCGGGTTCTCCGATCCCGCCCACTTCGGGCGGGTCTTTCGCGCGCGCTACGGCTGCTCGCCGCAGGAGTTCACGCGGGCCGAATCGAGCGCGCGGGGCAGGCAGCAGGAGGTGCCTCCCCCGGTGCCCACGTCACCTCGCTGATCGCGTCGGCGCGCCCTGCAGTCAGCGCATCAGCGCTTCGATCTCGTCGCCGTCCACCGGCACGTCGCGCGTGATCAGCTCGCAGCCGTCGGCGGTGACGATCGCGTCGTCCTCGATGCGGATGCCGATGTTGTGAAACTGCGCGGGCACGCCTTCGCCCGGCCGCACGTAGATGCCGGGCTCGATGGTCAGCACCATGCCGGGCCGCAGGATGCGGCTCGGACGGTTCTTCACGGTCTCGCCCGACAGCGGGTCCTTGCGTTCGCTCACTTCGCCGACTTGCGTGGGTTCGACGTAGCTGCCGCAGTCGTGCACGTCCATGCCCATCCAGTGGCCCGTGCGGTGCATGTAGAAGGGGAAGTAGGCGCGCTGCTCGATCACGTCTTCCAGGCTGCCCACCTTGTTCGCGTCGAGCAGGCCCACGTCGAGCATGCCCTGCGCCAGCACCTTCACCGCGGCATCGTGCGGATCGGTGAAGCGGTTGCCGGCCCTGGTCGCGGCCACGGCGGCGTACTGGCTCTGCAGCACGATGTCGTACAGCGTGCGCTGCGGCCCGGTGAACTTGCCGTTGGCGGGAAAGGTGCGCGTGATGTCGCTCGCATAGCCGTCGAGTTCGCAGCCCGCGTCGATCAGCACCAGTTCGCCGGCGCGCACCGGTGCGGCATCGGCGTGGTAGTGCAGCACGCAGGCGTTGGCGCCGGCGGCCACGATCGAGGCATAGGCCGGGTACTGCGACCCGCCCATGCGGAATTCATGCATCAGCTCGGCATCGAGGTGGTATTCGCGCAGGTCCCGGCCTTCGCGCAGCATGCGGGCCGAGGTCTGCATCGCACGCACGTGGGCCTGCGCGCTGATCCTGCCGGCACGCCGCAGGATGTCGATCT
This sequence comes from Variovorax frigidus, assembly GCF_051216515.1. Taxonomy (NCBI): domain Bacteria; kingdom Pseudomonadati; phylum Pseudomonadota; class Betaproteobacteria; order Burkholderiales; family Comamonadaceae; genus Variovorax; species Variovorax frigidus. The sequence goes on along the minus strand of NZ_JBPJZF010000006.1, from coordinate 315,184 downwards.
CGTGCGCATCCTTCACCAGCCGCATCTCGTCGAGCGGGCCGCAGAGGTCGCGCTGGGTCTCGGGACACAGCGCACCGAAGCGCACGCGGGCGCGCACGGAAGAGAGCCAGCCGTCGATGCGCGACTCCAGACCCTTGTGCGTGGCGAAGGGGTACCAGACCGCGGACCGGTTCTCGAGCAGGCGCGGCAGCTTGGCATCGAGCTCGGTCACGGAGAAGGCTTCATCGACGCCCAGGGCTTCCGGTGCGGCCTCGGGGCCGAGGCGGTGGCCGTCCCAGATCTCGCGCTCGAGGTCCTTGGGCGCGCAGAACAGTGCGGTGTGCCCGCTGCCGTCGAGCACCAGCCAGGCATTCGGCTCGGTGAAACCGGTCAGGTAATAGAAGTAGCTGTCATGACGGTAGAGGAAGTCGCTGTCGCGATTTCGCGACCGTTCCGGAGCCGTCGGAATCAGCGCGATGCCCGTGTTTCCGAGCTGGGCGGCCAGGCGCGCGCGGCGCTCTGCGTAGGGGCTGAATGTCGTCATCTCACGATGCTATACGTTTGTAACACCCCCTGTGGCATGGAAACCGCTTTCAGAAAGGGAATGAAAGTCCCATTGCCACAACGCGAACGCAGCCGCAAGAATGCAAGCTTGTCAATCGGAGGAATTCATCAGTGAATGTAGTAAAAAATGCCGCTTTTGTGGTTTTGGTTGCAGCGCTCGCTGCATGTGGGGGAGGAGGCGGAGGGGGTGACACTGCGGCGGGAGGCGGCACCGATGTGAACGCTGGTGCTGGCGCAGGTGCAGGTGCAGGCGCTGAGACCGGCGCCGGTACCGGCGCGGGCGGCTCGCTCGGCACCATCCCGGCTCAGGACGACATCGTCGACAGTGCACGCAATGTCGTGCCGGCTTCCTATGTCGCCATGGCCGCGCAGATGAGCAAGGCGGCCGGCCTCTCCTACCGATACGGCCCGGACCCGGTTGCCTACGGCACTACCGGCAACGGCGGCCGGCCCACGCTGAGCGATCGCGCCGACCAGTCCTACGACCCGATCTCGATCCGCATGCCCAACGGCAACCGGGGCTGCGTGCCTGCGGCGTTGGGCGGCTATTGCGGCACCTGGCAGGTCGGCGGCTCGCTGCTCTCGGACCCGGGCGACTACTCCTCGAGCATCCTGCATGCCGCCTATGTGGCGGACACCCCGGCGCAGAGCGTCGGCGTGGCCACCTTGCAGTCCATCAGCATGGGCCACAACACCTTCGCGCAAAAGCCCGAATCGAGCTGGACCACGGGCCCGGCGAACAGCGGCACCAACGACCTCAATGCGCAGAGTTACGCCAGCAACGGCCAGTCCGCACGCGACCCCGTGGCCGTCGGGCGCTGCTACCGCACCGGCTGGTGCACGACCAGCCTGATGGTGTTCCAGAACGGCCTGATCGGCACGGCCGGCAGCAACACCGCGAGCAACAAGACCACGGTCCAGCTCGCCGCGAACAAGGTGCCGACGGCCGTTTCGGTCACGCCGGGCGGCGAATTCGCGCTGGTCACCGTCTGGGACACGAGCCAGGCCGCGCGTCCGCGCGGGCAGATCGCCGTGATCGCGCTGGCCAGCCTGTGCGCCGGCTGCACGCCCGACAACCCGAGCGGCTGGTACGACAACTGGGGGGAGTGGAAGGGCGTCTATCCGGGCCTCCCCAATCTCGGGAACATCAGCTACATGAAGGTGCTGGGCTATGTGGACCTGCCGGACTCGCTGCGGGCCCCGACCGAGATCTCCTCGTCGACGGGCATGGAGTTCGAGGGCTATCGGGTGCATACGGCCGATGGTCAGCAGAGCAACTACTGGGAATCGCCCCTCACGGACGCGGGCATCCGCAAGAGCTTCTACGACGGCTACAACCAGACGGCCACGGCCCGTGCCGGCGTGGCCGTCGTGGTGTCCAAGTCGGAGCAGCGTGCGGCCTTCATCGACCTGCGTCCGCTGTTCAGCTTCTACCGCGAGAAGTATTTCAACGGCTCGCAGAGCGACTTCAACGCGATGGTCGCCGGCCGCGGCGCCGGTGCCAACCAGTGGCCCTACACCTTCGATGCCGCCCCGGCGCAGAAACCGGTGCTGATCAAGACCGAAGACTTCGCGGCCAAGCCGACCGCCGTCAACGTGCGCCTCAACGGCGCGGCCCGTGCCTTCATCGCGACACAGGAAGGCCAGTTGCACATCTACGACCTGGGCAACTACCTGCGTCCTGCGAGTGGCGGCGCGGCATCGGAGATCGTGCGCCGCGGTGGCGTGAACGTGGGCCGCAACCCGACCCACATCGCCTACGTCAAGCCGCACGGCAATGCGGACACCCGCACGATCTACCCCCAGGGCTACGATCGGGAGGTGATCGTCACTTCGCGCGGCGACCGACGCCTCGAGTGGGTCCAGTTCGCCGGCGACTTCAACAGCGCCAGCGTGCGCAAGACGCTCACGGACAGCCGCCTGGTCGACCCGATCGCGAGCGAGGACGCCGAGAACCACGGCACCGAATCCTATGTGGTGTCGGTGGCCGACTTCGGCGGCAAGAAGATAAGCAACTACCGCTATGGGCCGGTGATCTTCTGGACCAACCAGGGCTCGGGCTGGACCTGCCAGCCGCCCAACGGCTGCCCGACGCAGGGCGGCGACGCCGAATTCGGCGGCAGCTACGCGCTGCCGGGCAAGCCCTTCCAGGTCGGCGGTTCGAACATTCCCTGACCGGGAGGCGCCTGGCGGCTCAGGCGGCGTTCAGCGCCGCCAGCCGCTCCGGCGTGCCCACGTCGGTCCATCGGCCCAGGTAGCGTTCCGCGCTCACCTGGGCTTTTTTCATGGCGCCGCGCAGCAGCGGCGCGAGCGCGGCGCGCTCCCCCCGCGGGTTGCCCGGTGCGATGCCGCACAGCGGCGGCGCAAAGAAGGCCGCGCGGTACAGCGCGAAGGTCGAGAAGGTCAGGCGCTCGGGCCCATCGTCGAGCGCCAGGCCGTCGGCCGAAATGCCGAAGTCGCCCTTCGGGTTGTGCGCCGGGTTCGGCACCAGCCACAGATGGGCCAGTTTTCCGCTCGCGACGAAGCGTTCGACGGCCGCCTGCGTGAACGTGAAGTCCGGCGCATGGATGTCGCCCGCCACCACCCAGAACACATCGCCCAGCAGCGGCAGTGCACGCACGATCCCACCCGCGGTCTCGAGCGCGTCGCCGAAGTCGCGGCCCTCGTGCGAATAGACGATGGAACGCCCCGTGGCGTTGCCGTCGCCGAAGCGCGCCTCGATCTGCTCGCCCAGCCAGGCCGTGTTGACCACCAGCGAGCGGAAGCCGCCGGCGGCCAGCGCGTCCATCGGCCACTGCATCAGCGGCTTGCCGTGCACCGCGAGCAGCGGCTTGGGCGTGTGGTCGGTCAGCGGCCGCATGCGTTCGCCGCGGCCGGCGGCCAGCACCATGGCGCGGGTCGGTTCCGTCGTGCTCATGCGCGCGCCGCTTCGGGCCCCGCGCCGCGCAGCAGCGCATGGCGCTCCACGCGTTGCGGCTCGAACAGCGCCAGCAGCGCGTCCATCAACGCCTGGGCCTTGGCCGAATGGTCGGCGCCGAAGTTGCACACGTAGACGTCGAGCGTCGCGCCGCGCCGTTCGGGCCAGGTGTGGACGCACAGGTGCGACTCGGCCAGCAGCACCGTGGCGGTGACGCCGCCCGGGCCCTCGGCCGTGGCCGGAAAGGCGTGGACCAGCTGGCCCACGGCCTGCAGGCCTGCGTCGCGCACCGCGCGCGCGCAGCGTTCGCCCAGCAGTGGCGCATCGGTGAGCCATGCCGCGGCGCAGCGGCAGTCATGGAGATCGGCGGTGAGGTGCAGCCCTTGCATAGGTTGCGACTCTAGCAGCGGGCCGGGGGAATGCAGGCCCGCGACGGGGCGCCCGACCCCGGCCCGCTAAAATTGCGGGTTCCCCCCAACACCACTCCCCCGAAAGCCTCACTGATGGCCAACCAAGCCTTGATGGCCAACGCGATCCGCGCGCTGGCAATGGATGCCGTTCAACTCGCGAACTCGGGCCATCCTGGCGCCCCGATGGGCATGGCCGACATGGCGGCCGCACTCTGGGGCGACCACCTGCGTCACAACCCGGTCAACCCGCACTGGCCCGACCGCGACCGCTTCGTGCTGTCCAACGGCCACGCGTCGATGCTGATCTACGCCGTGCTGCACCTCACCGGCTACGACCTGCCGGTCGACGAGCTCAAGAAATTCCGCCAGCTGCACAGCAAGACCGCCGGCCACCCCGAAGTCGGCGTGACGCCCGGCGTCGAGACCACCACCGGCCCGCTGGGCCAGGGCATCACCAATGCCGTGGGCTTCGCGCTGGCCGAGAAGCTGCTGGCCGCGGAATTCAACCGTCCGACCCACGCCATCGTCGACCACCACACCTACGCCTTCCTGGGCGACGGTTGCCTGATGGAAGGCATCAGCCACGAAGCTGCGGCCCTGGCCGGCGCCTGGAAGCTGAACAAGCTGATCGCGCTGTACGACGACAACGGCATCAGCATCGACGGCCCGGTCAAGCCCTGGTTCATCGACAACACCGCCGAGCGTTTCAAGGCCTACGGCTGGAACGTGCTTGGCCCGGTCGACGGCCATGACGCCGCCGCCGTGTCCAAGGCCATCGCCGAAGCCAAGCAGTCGGGCGACAAGCCCACGCTGGTGATCTGCAAGACGCACATCGGCAAGGGCAGCCCGAACCGCGCCAACACCGCCAAGGCGCATGGCGAGCCGTTGGGCGCTGAGGAAATCGGCCTCACGCGCAGCGCACTGGAATGGGCCCACGCGCCCTTCGAACTGCCCGAAGCCGTCTACGCCGAGTGGGACGCCAAGGCCGCCGGCGCCAAGAACGAAGCCGCCTGGAACGCGCGCTTCGCCGCCTACACCGCGACCTTCCCCGACCTGGCCGCCGAATTCACGCGCCGCATGAAGGGCGAGCTGCCCAAGAGCTTCCACCAGACCGCCTTCGACGCCGTGGTGGCCGCCCACACCAAGGGCGAGACAGTCGCCAGCCGCAAGGCCTCGCAGCTCGCGCTCGAAGCCTTCACCGCCGCGCTGCCCGAACTGCTCGGCGGCAGCGCCGACCTGACCGGCTCGAACCTCACCAACACCAAGAGCACGCCCAACCTGCGCTTCGACGACCAGGGCAACGTGGTGCGGAGCGTTGGCAACGAGCAGTTCCCCGACGGCCTGCTGGGCCGCCACATCAACTACGGCGTGCGCGAGTTCGGCATGGCGGCCATCATGAACGGCGTGGCGCTGCATGGCGGCTTCATCCCCTACGGCGGCACCTTCCTGACCTTCAGCGACTACAGCCGCAATGCGATCCGCATGGCCGCGCTGATGAAGCAGCGCGTGATCCACGTGTTCACGCACGATTCCATCGGCCTGGGCGAAGACGGCCCGACGCACCAGTCGATCGAGCATGCCGCCTCGCTGCGCCTGATCCCGAACCTCGACGTCTGGCGTCCGGGCGACACCGCCGAAACCACCGTGGCCTGGGCCGTCGCGCTGCAGAACACCACGCGGCCGACCGCGCTGCTGCTGTCGCGCCAGAACCTGCCCTATTCGCCCAAGGCCGACCTCAGCGACATCAGCAAGGGCGCCTACGTGCTGTCCGAGCCCGAGCGCGTCGGCCTGAAGAGCAAGAAGGTCAAGGCCGTGATCATCGCCACCGGCTCCGAAGTGCAGCTGGCGCTGAAGGCGCAGGAGCTGCTGGCCGCGAAGAAGATCGGCGTGCGCGTGGTGTCGATGCCCTCGACCACCACCTTCGACCGCCAGGACGTGGCCTACAAGAAGAGCGTGCTGCCCAAGGGCCTGCCGCGCATCGCCGTCGAGATGGGTTCCACCGACGGCTGGTGGAAGTACGGCGTCGCGGCCGTGGTCGGCATCGACACCTACGGCGAGTCCGCACCCGCGGGCGTGCTGTTCAAGCATTTCGGGTTCACGCCGGAGAACGTGGCGGCGACCGTCGAAGCCGCGCTTTCGCGCTGAACTCGACCGACAGTAGTTTTTCAACCTTAGGAGCATCTCAGATGGCTATCAAACTCGGTATCAACGGCTTCGGCCGCATCGGTCGCAACGTGCTGCGCGCCGCCGTGCAGAACTTCAGGAACGAGATCGAGATCGTTGCCATCAACGACTTGCTCGAGCCCGACTACCTGGCCTACATGCTGCAGTACGACTCGGTGCACGGCCGCTTCCAGGGCGAGGTTTCGGTCGAGGGCAACACGCTGATCGTCAACGGCAAGAAGATCCGCCTGACGCAGGAACGCGATCCCGCGAACCTCAAGTGGAACGAAGTCGGCGCCGACGTCGTGCTCGAATCGACCGGCCTGTTCCTGACCAAGGAAACCGCGCAGAAGCACATCGACGCAGGCGCCAAGAAGGTGATCCTGTCGGCTCCGTCGAAGGACGACACCCCGATGTTCGTCTACGGCGTGAACGACAAGAAGTACGCCGGCGAAGCCATCGTGAGCAACGCCAGCTGCACCACCAACTGCCTGGCCCCGCTGGCCAAGGTGCTCAACGACAAGTGGGGCATCAAGCGCGGCCTGATGACCACCGTGCATGCTGCCACCGCCACGCAGAAGACCGTCGACGGCCCGAGCAACAAGGACTGGCGCGGCGGCCGCGGCATCCTGGAAAACATCATCCCGTCGTCGACGGGCGCGGCCAAGGCCGTGGGCGTGGTGATCCCCGAGCTCAACAAGAAGCTCACCGGCATGAGCTTCCGCGTGCCGACCTCCGACGTGTCGGTGGTCGACCTCACGGTCGAGCTGGAAAAGCCGGCGACCTACAAGGAAATCTGCGCCGAGATGAAGGCCCAGAGCGAAGGTCCGCTCAAGGGCATCCTGGGCTACACGGAAGACAAGGTGGTGGCCACCGACTTCCGCGGCGACCCGCGCACCTCGATCTTCGACGCCGAAGCCGGCATCGCGCTCGACAGCACCTTCGTCAAGCTCGTGAGCTGGTACGACAACGAATGGGGCTACTCGAACAAGTGCCTGGAGATGGTCAAGGTCGTGTCGAAGTGAGCTTCTCGGACTGAACGAAAAACGCGCCCGAGGGCGCGTTTTTTCGTTGAGGGTCAAGGGGCTGTCAGACCGCTTCGAGCACGTGGATCGTGCGGCTGGCTATCCAGTCCTTGACCTTGGCGCCGAAGGCCGCCATGTGCGCCGACACCGCGTGCGCCTGCAGCGCGGCCAGGCTTTCCCAGCGCTCGATCACCACGAAGGTGTCCTCGCCGAAGGTGCCGCGCGAGGGCGGCACGCCGGCCGCGTCCACGGTCGCGGCGTATTCGATGCAGCCTTCTTCGGCGAGCACGGCCGGCACGTTGGCCTGGAAGGCCTCGAGGACCTGGGCGCGCAGGCCGGGCTTGGCGGTGATGATGGCGAGGGCATGGATCATGGTGAAAAGCGTCTCCGGATGGGGGAGATCGAATCTAACCCGGGTGCGGCGACGCTGCTGGCGCCCAGGCGTCAGCCCGGCATGCCGCCGGGTTCCATGAACACCAGCTCCCACATGTGGCCGTCGAGGTCCTCGTAGCCGTGCTGGTACATGAAGCCGTGGTCCTGCGGCTGCGTGGGCGTGCGGCCGCCTGCGGCCACGGCCTTCTTCACCATCTCGTCGACCTGGGCGCGGCTCTCGCACGACAGCGCGATCAGCACCTCGGTGCTGGCCTTGGCGTCCGAGATCGGCTTGGGCGTGAAGGTCTTGAAGAACTTCTCGACCAGCAGCATCACGAAGATCCGGTCCTCGCTCACGATCATGCAGGTCGCGTTCTCGTCGGTGAATTGCGGGTTGAAGCCGTAGCCGAGCGCGGTGAAGAAGTCGACGGACTTCTTCAGGTCCTTGACCGGCAGGTTGACGAAGATCTGGGTGGCCATGGGTTTTCTTTCCTTTGAAGAGCAGATGGAATGCAATTTGTGTACGCTGTACACAAACCATAGCTCAGACAATGGACGCTGTCCACAAAGGAGAATCCCGAGCCATGAGTCCTGTCCCGCAGCCAGCCCGCAGCACCTACCGCCATGGCGACCTTCGGCGCGCGCTGCTCGAAGCGGGCATCGCATTGGCGCGCGTCGGCGGGCCCGAGGCGGTGGTGCTGCGCGAGGTCACGCGGCAGGCGGGCGTGGTGCCCAACGCGGCCTATCGCCATTTCGGCAGCCGCGACGACCTGCTGAAGGCGGTGCGCGCCGCGGCGCTGTCGGCCTCGGCTGCCGCGATGGAGGCCGAGCTGGCCGCCGTGCCCGCGGGCCTGCCGCCGGCCGAGGCCGCGCGCGCGTCCCTGCGTGCCATCGGCGCCGGTTACCTGCGCTTCGCCCAGGCCGAGCACGGGCTGTTCCTCACGGCCTATGCGGCGTCGGACGATCTCAAGGGCCCGACCGATCCGGCCCGCGCCGGGCCCAGCGGCAAGAACCCGTTCCAGCTGCTGGGCGAGGCGCTCGACCGGATGGTGGCGACGGGCGTGATGCCGGCCGAGCGCCGCCCCGGCGCCGAGTTCCTGGCCTGGTCGGCTGTGCATGGCCTGGCGATGCTGGTGCTGGACGGGCCCCTGGGCCCGGTGATCGGCCCGCAGATGCAGCAGGTGGGACAACGCCTGCTCGACATGGTCGAGCACGGCCTGGCCACCTGAAGATCAGCCGGCCTTCGCCGCGCCCGGCGGCTTCGGCAGGAAGACGAAGGCCAGGGCCCCCGCCACCAGCAGGCCCGCGATGGTGAGCAGCACGCTCACGAAAGGGTCGGCGCCATGGGCCGAGGCGGCCGAGGCCACCGCGCCCGTGAGCCACTGCATCACCGCCACGCCGAGGAACATCGCCATCGTGAACACGGCCATCGCGCGGCCCGTCATCGCGGGTGGATAGGCGGCCTTCACGTCGGCGTACTGCAGCACGATGTAGCCCGACAGCAGGCCGCCGACGATCGCGCCCACCACGTCGAGCGCAGCCCCGGGGTCGAAGGCCATCACCGCGAAGATGGCGGCCACCGCGAAGGTGAAGCCGACGATCCAGCGCCGCCGCACCGCGCCGGGGTCGAAGCGGCCGAACAGGATCGGGCCGAACATGCCGACCACCGACACCGCGATCGCCACGTTGCCGCTCTGCACCAGCGAGAAGCCGTGGCGCTCGATCAGCAGCGGGCCCAGCCACAGCCCGCGCAGCGAGATGAAGGAGGCATAGGTCACGGCCGCCAGCGCGAGGATGCCCAGCGTGTGCGGCAGCGTGAACAGCGCGCCGTAGCTGCGCAGCGCGCCCAGCACCGACGGGCGTTCCGAGGCCGCGACCGGCGCCGGCGGCTCCTGCACCAGCCAGAGGATCAGGAGCCAGGCCAGCGCCGAGCCCACGGCCAGCGCGAGGAAGCCGGTGCGCCAGGACGTGGCCTGCACCAGCCAGGCCAGCGGCGTGCCGGTCAGCAGCATGCCGAGCGAGCCCACGCCCAGCGTCAGGCCCGACACCGCGGCGAAGCGCTCGGGCGGAAATTGCCGTGCGATGAACACGGTGCACACCAGGAAGGCCGGCGCGCAGCCGACGCCGATCAGCACCTGGCCGACCACCAGCACGCCGAAGGTGGGCGCCACCGCCGACAGCAGCGCGCCGGCGATCGCCAGCGGGAAGGCGATCAGCACCGTGCGCCGCACGCCCTGCAGGTCGATGCCGATGCCCATCAGCAGCTGCAGCGCGCCGAAGGCGAAGTGGAAGGCGCCCGCGAACACGCCCAGCGCCTGTGCCGACAGGCCGAACTCGGCCTGCAGCGGCGTGGCCAGGATCGCGGCGATGGTGCGGAAGGCCTGGCTCAGCGCGAAGGCGCCGATCAGCGCCAGCAGCATCAGCCAGGGCGGGTGGGCGGTAATTTGTCTCGAGGGGCTCGTTGTCATTCCTGTCGCGCGCACGATGCGCAAAGCCAATGCGACAGCGAGCCTAACCGGTCGCGCCGCGCGCGGCTGTCACGCGCGGCGCGGTCGCTTGCGCGGTCAGTCGAGTTTGACGCCCGTGGTCTTCACCACCTCGCGCCACTTGGCAACGTCGGCCTGCACCAGCGCGGCGAAGGCCTCGGGCGTGTTGGCCACGGGCAGCGCGCCCAGATCGAGCATCTGCTTGTTCACCTCGGGCTGCCTCACGGCCTCGGCGATGGCCTGCTGGATCGTCTTCAGCACGGCCGGCGGCGTGCCCGCCGGTGCCAGCAGGCCGAACCAGCCCGACACCTCGTAGCCCGGCACGCCGCTCTCGGCCACGGTCGGGATCTCGGGCGCGCCCGGCCAGCGCTGCGCCGTGGTCACCGCGATGGCGCGCACCTTGCCGCTGCGCACGAAGTTGATGGTCGAGGGCAGGTTGTCGAAGCCCACCTGCACCTGGCCGCCCATCAGGTCGGTGAGCATCGGCGCGGCGCCCTTGTACGGCACGTGAAGCATGTCGACGTGGGCCATCATCTTGAGCAGCTCGGCGCTCATGTGCGGCGAGCCGCCCAGGCTGGTCGAGCCGTAGTTGAGCTTGCCCGGCTGCGCCTTGGCGAGCGCCAGCAGCTCCTGCAGGTTCTTGGCCGGCACGCTCGGGTGCACCGCGATGATGTTGGGCGTGCTCGCGACGATGGTCACCGGCGCGAAGTCCTTCACCGCGTCGTACGGCAGGCTCTTGTAGACCGCCGAGTTGATGCCGTGCGTGCTCGCCGTGCCCATCAGCAGCGTATAGCCGTCGGCCGGCGCGCGCGCCACTTCGGCCGAACCAATGGCGCCGTTGGCACCGGCCTTGTTCTCGACCACGAAGGGCTGCTTGAGCCGCTCGCCGAGCTGCTGCGCCGCCACGCGCGCAATGATGTCCGTGGTGCCGCCGGCCGGATAGGGGACGATGATCCGCACCGGCTTGCTGGGGTAGCCCTGGGCCTGCGCTGCGGCCATGGCCGCCACCGACAACAGGACCGCGCCGAACCATCGAATCGTCGTTTTCATCTGGCTTGTCTCCTTATTTTTGTGAGGCTAGAGCAGGTGCTGCCCGTGCAGCTTGGGCGCGAGCGCGTCGGGCACCTCGATCTCGAAGCCCAGCACCGCGGCCGACAGCGCCTTGCCGTAGTTGTCCAGGCACAGGCTGCGCGACACGCCGCCGCCGAGCGCGCCGTGGCAGACGAAATTCATCGCGTCGATGTTGCGCACCTCGTAGCGCAGCACCTCGCCGGTGATCGCGCCGCGGTAGAAGGCCTTGAAGCGCTCGGCCGTGAGCTGGTCGCGCAGCAGGTCGTAGAACTCGGGTTCGTAGGCGAACACCGAGATGTTCGAGGTGTTGCCCTTGTCGCCCGAGCGTGCATGAGCCACGTGTTGCAGAAGAACTTTCATGGCGTTGCCTCAGCTTTCGAAATACTGGATGGACGCCGGCACCTGCTCGCGCGGCACCAGCGACGACCACACGCCGATCACCTCGCGCGTGCGCTCCTGGTGCGGCACCCGCTTGCCGGTGTGAGCGATGCCCGAGACGGCCATGCCGTCGACCTCGCGGCCGACCTTCGCGGCCTCTTCGCGGGTCTTGGTGCGCGCCGCCACGCGCACCGCGATCTCGTAGGGCTCGGGCGCATCGGCGGGTGTCGCGTCGCCGTGGATCGCGTTGATGCCCAGGAAGTCGACGCGCATGTCTTCGGCGTCGAGCTTGACGATCTTGAAGCGCTCCTCGAGCACCTTCTTCGCGAGTTGCGCGCGACGCAGCGCGCCCGGGCCGGCGTAGAAGAACATGTCCTCGCCGATGAAGCCCTCGGTGCAGCCGATCGAGACCTTGAGCGTGGGCGTGCGCGGCTTGCCGCCCAGACCGGTCACGCGCACGCGGTCGGGGCCGACCTGCTCGAGCTTGGCGCGGGTGAAGTCGACCACCGCATCGGGCGTGATGTAGTTGGCCGGGTCGTGCACCTCGTAGAGCATCTGCTCCTTCACCGTCTGCAGCGTCACCGCGCCGCCGCTGCCGGCCACCTTGGTGATCACCACGTCGCCGTTGGCCTCGACCTCGGCGATCGGGAAGGCGAAGTTCCAGGGCTCGGGCACGTCCTTGAAGCCGGGGTCGGAGAAGTAGCCGCCGGTCACCTGCGCCCCGCATTCCAGCAGGTGGCCGATGCCGTTGCCCGCGCCCACGCGGTCATGGTCGAGTGGGTCCCAGCCGAACTCGTACATCATCGGCGCCATGAAGATCGACGGGTCGGCCACGCGGCCGGTGACCACGATGCGCGCGCCCGACCGGAGCGCCTCGACGATCGGTTCGGCACCGAGGTAGGCCTCGGCCGAGATCAGCGTGGGCTTCAGGGTGTGCGTGGGCTGGCCGTTCTCGAGGATGGTGTCGGTGAGTTCGAGCACGCGGTCGGTGATCAGGCTGCCGCTCACGGCCGCCACCTTCACGCCGGTCACGCCGATCTCCTGCAGCAGTTCGACGATGCGCTTCGCCGCGGCCACGGGATTGATCCAGCCCTGGTTCGACACGATGCGCGTGCCGTTGCGCATGCAGGCCGGCAGCACCGCGCGCATGCGGTCGTCGAGGTAGGTGTCGTAGCCGGGGAAGCTCGGGTCGCGCCGTGCGCGCACCTGGGCCGCCGACACGGTGGCCTCGGCCATGGTCTCGAAGCAGAGGTAGTCGAGTTCGCCGCGCTCGGCGTTCAGTGCGGCGGGCTCGACGCGGTCGCCCCACCAGGCTGCGCCGGAACCGATCCGGAGGGTCTTGCTCATGTGGTCTTGTCTCCTGTGTGAGCGGACCATTCTGTACAGTGCCCCCGGGCCAGACAACGCACGCCGCAGCACACCGCCTGTGAAGCCGCGGCACAGTACAAAGAAACCCGCATGGACAAATTCGGCGAGATGACGGTCTTCCTCCGCGTGGTGGAAGAAGGCAGCTTTTCAGGCGCGGGCCGGCGGCTGGCGCTGTCGCCCTCGGCCGTGAGCAAGCTCATCGCGCGTCTCGAGGCGCGGTTGCACGTGCGGCTGTTCGAACGCATCGCCGGCGCGATCCGGCTGACCGAGGAAGGCGCGCAGTTCCAGCGCGCGAGCCAGCGGGTGGTCGATGCGATGGCCGAGGCCGAGAACATCGCGGGCGCGGGCGCGGCCGAGACCGAGGTGTCGGGCACGCTGCACATCCACACGCCGCTGACCACCGCCAAGTACCTGCTCGCGCCGCTGTTGCCCGCGCTGATGGCGCGGCACCCGTCGCTCAAGCTCGAGTTCATCATCGGCACCGAGCGCGGCGATTTCGTCAAGCAGGGCATCGACGTGGCCATCCACAGCGGCCGGCCCACCGAGCTGTCGCTGATCGGCCGGCCGCTGATGCCGCGGCCCTGGGTCATCGCGGCCTCGCCGGCCTACCTGCAGGCGCACGGCACGCCGCAGACGCCCGACGAACTGCTGCGCCACCGCTGCCTCAACTTCACCATCCGCACGCAGTGGAACGCCTGGACCTTCCGCGAGAGCGACGGCGCGCTCAAGACCATCGACATCCCGCGCCACATCGGCGCCAACCAGGGCGAGCTGCTGCGCACGCTGGCCATCGAGGGCCTGGGCGTGGTGCGGCTGGCCGAATTCAACATCGCGGCCGACCTGGCGCGCGGCGCGCTGGTGCCCTTGCTGGCCGACTACCGCGAGAAGACCGACGACATGCTCTACGTGCTGTACCCGCGCGGCCGCGTGCTGGCGCCGCGGGTGCGCGCCTTCCTGACTTTTCTCGAGGAGAGTTTTCCGGTGGGCGGTGCGGCAAGATGAGTGCCTGTCCGATCCTCGAAACGCCCACCGAAAGGAATGCCATGCGCAAGTCCCTCTCCCTGATCGCCATGGCCGCCGCGGCACTGGCCTTCGTCCCGCACGCCGCGCTGGCCCAGCCCGCGCCCGGCACCTGCGAATTCAAGAAGGCCGACATCGCGCGCGACATCGAGGAGGCCAAGGCGAAGCAGCAGACGAGCCGTGTGCGCGGCCTGGAGAAGGCGCTGCGCGAGACGCAGGCGAATTGCAGCGACGCCAAGCTGCAGAAGTCGCACCACGCGAGCATCCAGCGTCAGGAGAAGAAGGTGGCCGAGCGCCAGCGCGACCTCGAGAAGGCGCGCTCGCAGGGCAAGGCCGACAAGATCGCCAGCCGCGAGGCCAAGCTGGCCGAGGAAGAAGCGCAGCTGCAGAAGCTGCGCACTGGCGCGCGCTGAACGCTGCGCCGCTCCGGCCTCAGGCCTTGGCCGCCACCGGCCGCTCCTCGTGCCCGTCCGGATGGCGCGCGAAGCGTGCCGGGTCGGTGCCATGCACCGGCGCCTCATCCTTCCAGGGCCAGCCGCCGAACTGGGTGCGGCGGTAGTCCTGCATGGTTTGCGCGATCTCGGCCTGCGTGTTCATCACGAAGGGTCCGTACTGGGCCACCGGCTCGGCGATCGGCTTGCCCTGGAGCACCAGGAACTCGCCCTCGACCGTGCCGTTGACCAGTTCGACCGCCTGGTCGGCGCGCAGCTCGATCGCGGCATGGCCCGTCACCTCGCGGCCGCCCACCTGCACCGACGCGCCCTTGAAGAAGTAGAGGCTGCGGCGCGTGCCGGTGCCCAGCGCGGCCGGCAGCGTCCAGCGGGCGCCGGGCGCCATGCGGATCGTCCAGATGGCGACATCGGAGCCGTCCTGCGCGGCCCATGAATCGGGCGGCGGCGCGAGCGGGCCGTCGGTGGCGCCCGGTGCGCCGTCCACCGGTCCGATGCGGCCGGCCACGCAGGCCACGTCGGTGCTGCGGCCCTCGCCGTCGGTGGCGGTGAAGCGCGGCACGTCCTCGGCCCAGAACATGGTGAAGTGCGGCGCCACCATCTTGTGGCTGGCCGGCAGGTTGAGCCAGATCTGGAACAGTTCGAGCGGATTGGGTGCGGCCGCGTCGAGCAGCGGGAACATCTCCGAATGCACGATGCCCTTGCCGGCGGTCAGCCACTGCACGTCGCCGCCGCCGAAGCGCGCGGCCGCGCCCAGCGAGTCGGAATGGTCGATCAGGCCCTTGCGCACGATGGTCACGGTCTCGAAGCCGCGATGCGGATGACCTGGGAAGCCGGGGATCTCTTCACCGTGGTACATGCTCCAGCCGTCCTTGCGGCTGAAGTCCTGGCCGATGGCGCGGCCGGCCAGCGAGGCGGCCGGACCCATCGCGCCGTTGGCCGCGGGGTAGGCGTCGTCGTGGTAGGCGCAGAACAGGAACGGGTCGATGGTCTCCCACGGAAAGCCGAGGGGCTTGATCTGGACGATGGGGTCGGTCATGGCGGGTCTTCCTTGTGTGCGCCGGTCCGAGGGGACGCGGCGATCCATCGAATATGGGGTCGGATCTGCCGGGGCAAAGGCCGGTGCGGAAGACAGGCTGTTGCGCCTGCGGAACGCTGGCCCTACGCGATGCCCGCGATGCGCCCGATGTCCTCGGCGCATTTCTGCAGCCGCGGCAGCAGGTCGAACAGGTCGTCGTGCGCCGTATGGGTGCCGCGCAGCGACGCGATGGTCAGCACGGCGCGGGTGCGGCCGCGTGCGTTGCCGACCGGCACGCTCAGGTCGCGCCCGCCCACGAAGCGCGCGTTCTCGGCGTAGCCCCAGCCGTCGGCGCGCATCTTGGCCAGCAGCGCGAGGTAGGTCGTGCGTTCGTCGGCGCTGCGGCGCTGGTACTCGGCGCGGCGGCCGAGCAGCTCGTCGCGCTCGTCATCGGGCGCATTGGCCAGCAGCACCTGGCCCGACAGGGTGTCGACCGCCGAATGCAGCGAGCCGGCCTCGACCGACAGCCGGATCGAGGTCGGCGCGTCGACCTGCGTCAGCACCAGCAGCTGGTCGCGGTGCAGCACGCTCAGGTGGCAGGACTCGCGGATGTTGTCGACCAGTTCACGCATCGGCGCGGTGGCCGCGCGCAGCAACTGTTCGTGCGGCGAGTGGGTGCGGCTCAGTTCGAACAGCTTGAGCGTGAGCACGTAGCCGCCGTTGTCCTCGCGCCGCAGGTAGCCGCGTGCCTCCAGTGCGCTCAGCATGCGGAACAGTTCGCTGGGTTCGCGGCCCAGCGCGCGCGCGAGCTGCGCCTGCGTCATCGGCACCGCCTGCGCCGACAGCAGCTCGAGCACGTCGAGCGCTTTCTCGACCGCCGGCACCGCGTACTTGGGGCGGCGTTCGGCGTCGGTGTCGTCGGTCTCGGGGGCGGCGGTGTTCTTCATGGGCCGATCAGTTTAGCCCTGTGCCGCACGCCTTTCGACGATGTGCAGGTGCTCGCAGACCAGCACCGTTTCCTGCCGCTGGTTGGTGACGGTCACGGTCTCGACCACGATGCCGTGGCTGCTGCGCTTGGGGTGGTCGCGCTTGTCGGTGATCGCTACTTTCGAGTAGATCGTGTCGCCGATGAACACCGGCTTCACGAAGCGCAGGCGGTCGTAGCCATAGGACATGGCGCGCGGGTTGATCACCGTGGCCGTCAGGCCGATGCCCACGCTGAAGACCAGCGTGCCGTGCGCGATGCGCTGGCCGAAGTCCTGCGTGGCGCACCAGGCGGCGTCCATGTGGTGGGGGAAGAAGTCGCCGGTCTGGCCGGCGTGCAGCACGATGTCGGCTTCGGTGATGGTGCGGCCGGTGGTGGTGCGCGTGGCGCCCGGCACGTAGTCTTCGAAGAATTGCTCGTGGGTCATGGTGCGAAAGAAGAAGAGGAGGAGGGTGAGGAAGGCAGGCCGTATTCGCGTGCGACGGCTTCGGTGTCGGCGCCCAGGCGCGGCGCGCCCTGGTCGCTGTAGATCCGCCGGCCGTCGATGCGGATCGGGCAGCGCGTGGTCTGCATCGTGGCGCCGCTCGCGCTGCGGATGGTCTGCGTCATGCCCAGCGCGGCGAAGGCCGGGTGCGCGGTGAGTTGCGGCCAGCGCAGCACGTCGGCGCTCCACACGCCGGCCGGCTCGAGGATCGCGAGCCAGTGCGCGCTGTCCTGCGCCAGCAGGTCCTGCTGCAGCTGCTGCTTGAGCGCGTCGCGGTTCCTGAACCAGCCGCTGCGGTCGGCGGCCAGCGCGGCCAGCGCCTGGCTGCCGATCAGGGCGGCGAGCCTGTCCATCGGCGTCATCGCGACCGCCATGAAGCCGTCGCGCGTGCGGTAGATGCCGTAGGGCGCGGCGCCGTGCACGCTCGCATGGTTCTCGGCGGTGCGCGCGGGCTGCGTGCCGTCGCCGTTGAGGAAGGCGGTGAAGGGCTCGAACTGCAGGTCGAGGGCCGACTCGAGCAGGCTCACGTCGACGCGTCCGCCGCGCCCGGTCACGCCGCGCCGCAGCAGCGCCGCGAGGATGCCCTGCACCAGGTGCGCGCCGGTGATCACGTCGATCATCGAGACGCCGGCCGGCACCGGCGGGCCGCTGCCGTCGGCCTGCGCGTCGCCGCCCAGCCAGGCCAGGCCCGAGAGCGATTGCACCAGCAGGTCCTGCCCGGGCTTGTCGCGCCACGGGCCCTCGTCGCCGTAGCCGGTGACGGCCGCGTAGACGATGCGCGGGTTGAGCGCCAGCACACTGGCCGCATCGAGGCCGATGCGCTCCATCACGCCGGGGCGGAAGTTATGGATCATCACGTCGGCGCGTTCGATCAGCGCCTTCACGCGCGCCAGGTCGGCCGGCGCCTTCAGGTCGGCCGCGAAGCTGCGCTTGCGCCGGTTGATGGTGTGGAACAGCGCGCTGTCGCCCTCGAAGGTCTGGTCGGCCAGCACCAGGCCGCGGCACAGGTCGCCGCCGTCGGGGCGCTCGACCTTGACCACGTCGGCGCCCAGATCGGCGAGACGCAGCGCACACGAAGGGCCGGCCAGGAACTGGCTGAAATCCAGCACGCGCAGGCCCGCCAGCGGCAGATCTTCCAGAGTCGATGAATCAGACATGAGCAAACGATAGGTTCATATGAGTTGGCATACGGCTGCCTTGTCGCGGAAAACCCTAATCGACAACACATCCATCTGCCATCATCATTTCATACATGAACTGATAGTTTATATAGGAATTACACCAATGCGCCCCGAGCGCGCTCCCCTGGAGACAACCATGACCTCCCGCCGCACCGTCGTTTCGACCCTGTCCACCCTCGCCGCCGGTCTGGCGCTGGCCCTCGGCGCCGTCGCGCCCGCGGCCGCGCAGAACTACAGCCTGCGCTTCTCCACCTCGCAGGTGAACCCCAACGAGCCGGTCGTGAAGGTGATGCATTCCTTCGCCGACCGCGTGAAGGAGCGCTCGGGCGGGCGCATCACGCTGAACATCTTCACGGGCGACCAGCTGGGCCCGCAGAAGAAGGTCAACGAGATGATCAAGGGCGGTGCCCGCGTGTTGAGCGTGACCGACTACGGCCAGCTGAGCCAGTTCGTGCCCGACCTCGGCATCCTCGCCGGCCCCTACCTCTACGGCAGCCAGGACGAGGCCCGGAAGCTGTTCGCCTCCGACGTGTTCAAGGAAATGTCGGGCCGCCTCGAGCAGCAGGGCATGAAGCTGATCGTGGCCGACGGCCTGTTCGGCGTGCGCCACGTACTCGGCAGCAAGCCGGTGCGCACGCCCGCCGACATGGCCGGCATGACGCTGCGCGTGCCGCCGTCGCCGATCATGCTCGAGACCTTCACCGCCTTCGGCGGCCGGCCCACCGCATTGCCATGGGGCGAGGTCTACAACGCGCTGCAGACCAACGTGGTCGATGCGGCCGAGGCCAACTACGGCTCGCTGGTCGGCTCCAAGCTCTACGAAGTGCGCAAGGTGCTGTCGACCACGGCCCACCAGACGATGTACGTGGCCATGGTCACCAGCACCGACTTCTTCAAGAGCCTGCCGCCCGACCTGCAGACCGTGCTGCTCGAAGAAGGCAAAAAGGCCGGCGCCGAACTGACGCAGCTCACGCTCGCCTCCGACGCGGCGTACGCCGACGAGATGAAGAAGGCCGGCGTGCAGTTCGTCACCGACGTCGACCGCAAGGCCTTCGCCGAGAAGGCCAAGGTCGCCTACGCCAAGGTGCCCGGCCTCACGCCCGGCATGTACGACAAGGTACGCGCCGCGATGACGCGCTGAACGCCCGCTTCGGTCGACACCCACACTTCAAGATCCATGACTGAACCGGTCGTTCCCGCCGCCCCGCCAGCGGCGCTTTCCCCTGCGTCGGTCTCGCCCGGGCCCCTGCTGAGCCTGCGCCGCGCGGACGAGGCCATCGGCGTGCTCTGCGCCTGCGTCATCGTGCTGTCCATCACCTGGGGCGTGATCACGCGCTACCTGTTCCCGCAGCCGGCCTCGTGGACCTTCGAGGTCGCGGTCATCGCCTTCGGCTGGCTGGTGTTCTTCGGCGCCGCGGCCTGCATCCGCTGGCGCATGCATGCCGACGTCGACGCGCTGGTCGCGATGTTCCCGCCCGCCCTGCGCCGCGGCATCTTCATCTTCAACTGGTGGCTGCTGGCCGCGCTGTTCGCCACGCTGGCGGCCATGTTCGTCTGGCAGGCCGTCATCGCGCACTCGATCCGCGTGGTGGTGATCGACATCCCGCGCTCGGTGGTCTACGGCCCGATGGCCTTCGCGTCGCTGCTCATGCTGGTGCAGCACATCCTCCTCAAGCCCTGGGCCACCGGCTGGAAATGGCAACCGTCGTCGGAGATGTCGCTGTGAGTTCGTTCCATCTCTGGCTTCCGGCCATCCTGATGCTGGTGCTGCTGGCCCTGCAGACGCCCATCACCTGGGCCATGGCCATCGCCGCGCTGGGCTTCTTCGCGCTCAACATCGGCGAAATGCCGCTGGCCAATTTCGCGCAGCAGATGGCCGAAGGCACCGAGTCGGTGTCGCTGCTCGCGCTGCCGCTGTTCGTGCTGGCCGGCTGCATCATGAATGCCTCGGGCATCACGCGGCGGCTGCTCAACCTGGCCGAAGTGCTGGTCGGTCACATGACCGGCGCGCTGGCGCAGATGTGCACCGTGCTCGCCACGCTGCTCGGCGGCCTGACCGCCTCGGCCAACGCCGACGCCGCGATGCTGGCCAAGACCATCGGCACCCAGATGGTCGCGCGCGGCTACAGCGCGCCCTTCGCGGCGGTGATCACCTCGTCCGCGGCCATCATCACCGCGCTGATCCCACCCTCGATCGGGCTGATCATCTACGGCTTCCTGGCCGAGGCCTCGATCGGCCGGCTGTTCGCGGCCGGCATCGTGCCCGGCCTGCTGCTGGCCGTGGCGCTGATGTTCACCACCCACGTGCTGGCCATCAAGCGCAAGTACAAGCCGCAGCGCGCCACGCGCGCCAATGCGAAGGAGCTGGGCCAGGCGCTGATCGACGGGCTGTGGGCGCTGTCGATTCCGGTGGTCATCATCCTGGGCACGCGCTACGGCATCTTCACCACCACCGAGTCGGGCGCGATCGTGGTGCTCTACGTGCTGGCCGTCGCGATCTTCGGCTACCGCGAGATGAAGATCGGCCAGCTGCCGGAAGTGCTCGCCGAATCGGTGCGCGACTCGGCCAGCGTGATGATGATGATCTGCGCGGCCTCGGCCTTCGGCTTCTACCTCTCGTGGGAGCAGGTGCCGCAGGCGATGTCGGGCTGGCTCGCGGGCACCACCAAGGACCCGATCCTGCTGCTGCTGCTGATCAACCTGGTGCTGATCGTGCTGGGCACGGCCATCGAGGGTTCGGCCGCGCTGATCATCCTCACGCCCATGCTGCTGCCGCTGATCGACGGCGCACACATCGACAAGGTGCACTTCGGCATCGTGCTGATCACCAACCTCACGATCGCGGGCATCACGCCGCCGGTAGGCGGGCTGATGTACATCTCGTCCCAGACGCTCAAGGTGCGGATGGGCGACTACGCGCGCGAGGTGGTGCCCTACCTCGCGGTGATGATGGGCCTGCTCGTCATCCTCTCGCTCTTCCCGCAGATCTCGCTGTGGCTGCCGAACCTGCTCTACGGCACCGGCGCCGTGCAATGACGCCGGGCGCGCCCGTTCTCTTCCTCGTCGAATCCGCATGACAACCATCACCCTCAAGGGCATGACGTGGGACCACCCACGCGGCTACGAACCCCTGGCCGCCTGCTCGGCGCTGTGGCAGCAGCGCACCGGCGTCCGGATCACCTGGGACCGGCGCTCGCTGCAGGACTTCGAGTCCTTCCCGGTCGACGAACTCGCGCGCCAGTACGACCTGATCGTGATCGACCATCCGCATGTGGGCCAGATCACGCGCGAAGGCTGCCTGCTGCCTTTCGACGAGACGCGGCTCGCGTCGATCGCGCAGGGCACGGTGGGCCGCTCCTTCCCCAGCTACCACTGGCAGGGTCGGCAATGGGCACTGCCCATCGACGCGGCCACGCAGGTGCAGGCCTGGCGGCCCGACCGGCTCGACGCCGCGCCCACCGACTGGGCGCAGGTGCTCGAACTCGCCAAGGCCGGCCGCGTCGCGCTGCCGCTGCGCGCGCCGCATTCACTGATGTGCCTCTACACGCTCTGCGCGCAGCGCGGCGCGCCCGGCCGCGTCGAAGGCCCCGAACTGTTCGACGTCGAAGTGGCCAGCGAAGTCTGCGAGCAGCTGCGCGCGGTGATGGCGTTGATCGACCCGCAATGCCTTGCGATGGACCCGATCGCGGTGTTCGAGGCCATGGCGCTGCCGGACGCGCGCATCGACTGCGTGCCGTTGATCTACGGCTACGTGAACTACGCATGGCAGGGCTTCCGGCCGGTGCGCCTGGGCTTCGCCGACATCCCGCGCTTCCAGGGCCACGGCCCCGTGGGCTCGGCGCTCGGCGGCACCGGCATCGCGGTGTCGGCACGCACGGCGCATGCGAAGGAAGCCTTCGACTTCGCGGTCTGGGTGGCCGATGCCGAGGCGCAGCGCGGTCCCTTCGCGGCCGCTGGCGGCCAGCCCGGCCATGCGGCGGCCTGGGAAGACGACGCGGTCAACGCCACCGCCGGCGACTTCTACCGTGCCACGCGCGCCACGCTCGAAGGCGCCTGGGTGCGGCCGCGGCACGACGGCTACATGGCCTTCCAGCACGCGGCCTCGCTGCGGCTCAACGCCGGGCTGCAATCCGACGAGCCGGCGCGCGCGATCGTGCAGGCGCTCAACGCACTGTTCAGCGAAAGCCTGGCGCCATGACCGCGCCGCTCGACGGCCTGCTGGTGCTCGACCTCGCGCAGTTCCTGTCGGGGCCCTCGGCCGCCCTGCGGCTGGGCGACCTGGGCGCACGCGTGATCAAGGTCGAGCGTCCGGGCAGCGGCGACATCTGCCGCACGCTCTACCTCACCGACACCGACGTGGGGGGCGACTCCACGCTGTTCCATGCGATCAACCGCAACAAGGAAAGCCTGGCGATCGACCTCAAGAAACCCGAGGACCTGGCCGCGCTGAAGCGGCTGGTGGCGCGGGCCGACGTGCTGATCCAGAACTTCCGCCCGGGCGTGATCGAGCGCCTGGGCCTGGGCTACGAAGCGGTGAAGGCGATCAATCCGCGACTGGTCTATGCGGGCGTGTCGGGCTACGGCGAGACCGGCCCCTGGGCCGACATGCCGGGGCAGGACCTGCTCGCGCAATCGCTCTCGGGCGTGACCTGGCTCAACGGCCACGAGGGCGACGGCCCGGTGCCGCTCGGGCTCTCGATCGCCGACATGCTGGCCGGCCATGCGCTGACCGAAGGCGTCCTCGCGGCGCTGGTGCGGCGCGGCATCACCGGCGAGGGCGCGCATGTGCAGACCAGCCTGCTCGAGGCGCTGGTGGACCTGCAGTTCGAGCTGCTCACCACGCACCTCAACGACGGCAAGCGCCTTCCCGCGCGCGCGGGCTTCCGCAACGCCAACGCCTACCTCGCCGCGCCCTACGGCATCTACCCGACCCGCGACGGCTACCTGGCGCTCGCGATGATGCCGCTCGCGCAGCTGGCGCAGGCCTTGCCGCTGCCGGCGCTCGACGGTTACGGCGCGCAGGACGCCTTCACGAAACGCGACGACATCAAGCGGCTGATCGCGGCCACGCTGTCGGCGCACGACACCGCGCACTGGCTCGCACGGTTGCAGCCCGCCGACGTGTGGTGCGCCGAAGTGCTCGACTGGCCGCGCCTGCTGCAGAGCAAGGCCTTCGGCCTGCTCGACATGCTGCAGACCGTGGAGCGCGGCGACGGCACACCGGTGCACACCACGCGCGGCCCGGTGCGCATCGACGGCGCACGCGCACGCAGCGCCCGTGGCGCGCCGCGCGTGGGCGAGCACAGCGTGCCGATCCGTGCCGAGTTCGGCCTCTGACCCTTCTCTCTTCCTCCCTCAACGTTTCATTCAGCCAAGCAACACCATGAGCCTCGCAGGCAAGACCGTCCTCATCACCGCCGCCGCCCAAGGCATCGGCCGCGCCAGCGTCGAAGCCTTCTCGCGTGCAGGCGCCACCGTCTGGGCCACCGACATCAACGAGGCCGCGCTGGCCGAACTCGCGGCGCTGCCGGGCGTGAAAACCCGCCGGCTCGACGTGCTGCAGGACAGCGCCGTGCAGGCACTGGTGGCCGAGATCGGCACGGTCGACGTGCTGTTCAACTGCGCGGGCGTGGTGCACGCGGGCAACGTGCTAGAGGCGCCCGAGAAGGACCTGGACTTCGCCTACGACCTCAACGTCAAGGCCATGGTGCGCACCATCCGCGCGGTGCTGCCCGGCATGCTCGCGCGCAAGGATGGCGCGATCATCAACATGGCTTCGGTGGCCAGCAGCGTGAAGGGCGTGCCCAACCGCTTCGCCTACGGCGTGACCAAGGCGGCCGTGATCGGCCTGACGAAATCGGTCGCGGCCGACTTCGTGGCGCAGGGCGTGCGCTGCAACGCGATCTGCCCCGGCACGGTCGATTCGCCCTCGCTGCACGAGCGGCTGCGCGCGCAAGGCGACTACGAGACCGCGCGCACCGCCTTCATCGCGCGCCAGCCCATCGGCCGCATCGGTCAGCCCGAGGAGATCGCCGACCTGGTGCTCTACCTGGCGCAGGCGACCTACACCACCGGCCAGATCCACGTGATCGACGGCGGCTGGGCGATCTGAGTTGCCTTACCGATAGAAAACTTCTACGCGTCCTTTTAGCTTGAGCATCAGCGGCTTGCCCTTGCGGTCGAGCGTCTTGCCGGCCGGCACCTTGATCCAGCCTTCGCTGATGCAGTACTCCTCGACGTCGGCGCGGTCCTTGTCGTTGAAGCGGATGCCGATGTCGTGCTCGAACACGGCGGCCACATGGTGCGGGCTGCGCGGGTCGATGGAAAGATGGTCGGGCAGGGCGGGGCGGTCGGTGGTGTCGGTCATGGCATGTGATTTCTTCGAAGCCGCCATTTTCTCTGGGAAACTGCATCGGTCCATGCCGCGCTCTTCCCCGTCTGCCCTGCACCGCCTTGCCGCCATCGATTTCGACGCCCCGTCGGAAGACGTGGCGCGCGCGCTGATCGGCGTCACGCTGCTGGTCGACGGCGTGGGCGGGCGCATCGTCGAGACCGAGGCCTACGACCGCGACGACCCGGCCTCGCACACCTTCGGCGGGCCGACGCTGCGCAATGCCGCCATGTTCGGGCCCTCGGGCCGGGCCTATGTCTACCGCTCCTACGGCATCCACTGGTGCCTGAACTTCGTGTGCCGCGAGGCCGGCCATGGCGCCGGGGTGCTGATCCGCGCGCTCGAGCCCACGGCCGGGCTGGCGACCATGCGCCGCCGGCGCGGGCTCGAGGACCTGCGGCTGCTGTGCGCAGGCCCGGGCCGGGTCGGCCAGGCGCTGGGCATCGATGCGGGCTTCAACGGCCAGGCGCTCGATGCGCCGCCCTTCGCGCTGATCGCCGCGCCGGGCGACCAGCCGCCGGCGCAGGTCGAGGTCGGCCCGCGCATCGGCATCACGAAGGCGGCCGAGGTGCCCTGGCGCTTCGGCGAAAAGGGCTCGCGCTTCCTCAGCAAGCCTTTCCGTACCGCCAGCCGTTAACCGCCGGTCGAAACGGGCGCGGCGTTGCCGGCCGCCTGCTCGGTCGTCTCGC
The DNA here is from genome assembly GCF_051216515.1 of Variovorax frigidus. NCBI lineage: Bacteria > Pseudomonadati > Pseudomonadota > Betaproteobacteria > Burkholderiales > Comamonadaceae > Variovorax > Variovorax frigidus. The sequence goes on along the minus strand of NZ_JBPJZF010000006.1, from coordinate 290,234 downwards.
GCCAGCCGCCGCCCAGCACCTTGTAGAGCGTGAGCCGGTTGGCCTGCTCGATCAGTTGCAGGCTGATCAGCGACTGCTGCACGACGTAGAGCGAGCGTTGGGCATCGAGCACGTCGAGGTAGGCCGCGCCGCCGCTCTTGAACAGCGCGTCGGACAACTCGAAGGCGCGCGTGGTCGCGGCCACCAGCGACTGCTGCGCCGCGAGGCGCTCGCCCAGCGTGCGGCGCGCGGCCAGCGCGTCGGCGACCTCGCGGAACGCCACCTGCAGCGTCTTCTCATACGTCGCCAGCTGGATCTGCTGCTGCGCTTGTGCCACGCCCAGGTTCGCGCGGTTGAGGCCGGCGTCGAAGATCGGTAGGCTGATCGAGGGCGCGAAGCTCCAGGCCGCGCTGCCGTCCTTGAACAGGCCCGACAGGCTGCTGCTGGCCGTGCCCGCCGAGCCGGTCAGCGTGATGCGCGGATAGAAGGCTGCGCGCGCGGCGCCGATGTTGGCGTTGCTCGCGCGCAGCGCATGCTCGGCCGCCTGCACGTCGGGCCGCTGCTGCAGCACCGACGACGGCAGCTCGGCCGGCGGCGGCAGCAACTGGGCCGCGGGCGCCTGCGCGATCTCGGTGATCGGCGGTGGCAGCAGCGCGGGCGGCACGGCGGTGCCGACCAGCAGCGTCAGCGCGTTGCGGCTCTGCTCGACCTGGCTGTCGTACGCCGCGGCATCGGCGCGCGCGGTATCGACCGTGGTCTGCGCCTGCGCCAAGGCCAGGCCCGACTGGGCGCCGAGCTCGTAGCTGCGCCGGATCAGGTCGAAGGATTTCTGCCGGCTGGCCAGCGTGTCGCGCGCGAGCTGCAGGCGCTGCTGGTCGGTCGCGAGCACCAGCCAGGCCGTGGCCACCTCGGCCACCAGGCTGATCTGCGTGCCGCGGCGTGCATCTTCCGTGGTGAAGTAGCTCTCGATCGCGGCCTCGTTGAGGTTGCGCACGCGGCCGAACAGGTCGAGCTCGTAGCTGGTCAGCCCCAGGTTGACGTTGTACTGCGTCGCGGTGCGCGACACGCCGCTGGCCGACACGCTGCCCGGCGTGCGTGCGCGGCTGCCCCCCGCACCCAGGCCGACCGAGGGAAAGGCCGACGCGCGCGAAATGCCGTACTGCGCCAGCGCGCGTTCGATGTTGAGCGCGGCGACGCGCGCATCGCGGTTGTTCGCGAGTGTCAGCTCGACCACGCCGCGCAGCCGCGCATCGACGAAGAAGTCGCGCCAGCCGAGGTCGCGCGCGGCCGTGGCGTTGGTGTCGGCGCCCGCGCCCGAAGTCCAGGCCTCGGGTACCGGTGCGGCGGGTTGCGTGTATTGCGGCGCGAGGTTGACGCAGCCCGCGAGCAGCGCCGCGGGGAGCACGAGACCGAAGCTGGCGCGTCGCAGCAGGGAAGCGGTGTGGCGCGTCATCTCAGTGGGTCCCTTGCTCGATGGCCGGCGTGGCGGTCGACGGTGCGTTCTTGCGCGCGCGGCGACGCTCCATGAAGCTGCTGATCAACACGAAGAACAGCGGCACGAAGAAGATGCCCAGCGCCGTGCCCACCACCATGCCGCCCAGCACCGCCGTGCCGATCGACTGGCGGCCGCCGGCCCCCGCGCCGGTGCCGATGGCCAGCGGCAGCACGCCGAAGCCGAAGGCCAGCGAGGTCATCAGGATCGGCCGCAGCCGCAGGCGCACGGCCTGCATCGTGGCCTCGACCACGCTCTTGCCCTGCTCGTGCAACTGCTTGGCGAACTCCACGATCAGGATCGCGTTCTTCGACGACAGCCCCACGGTGGTGAGCAGCCCGACCTGGAAGTACACGTCGTTGCTCAAGCCGCGCGTCCAGGTGAACAGCAGCGCGCCCACCACGCCCAGCGGCACCACCAGGATCACCGAGAAGGGCACCGACCAGCTCTCGTACAGCGCGGCCAGGCACAGGAACACGAACAGGATCGAGATGGCGTAGAGCAGCGGCGCCTGCGCGCCCGACAGCCGCTCCTGGTAGGACGCGCCGGTCCATTCGTAGCCGATGCCCTGCGGCATCTGCTTCATCACTTCTTCCACCGCCAGCATCGCCGCGCCCGAGCTCACGCCCGCGGCCGCGTCGCCCACGAACTCGTAGCTGGGGCTGCCGTTGTAGCGGATGAGCTGCGGCGAGCCGTAGGTCCAGCGCGTGCTCGAGAAGGCGCCGAAGGGCACCATCTGGCCCAGCGTGTTGCGCACGCTCCAGCGGCCGATGTCGCTGGGCAGCATGCGGAAGGCGGTATCGCCCTGCATGTAGACGCGTTTCACGCGGCCGTTGTTCAGGAAGTCATTGACGTAGGTGCCGCCCATCGCGGTCGACAGCGTGCTGTCGATGGCGCTGGTCTGCAGGCTCAGCGCACCGGCGCGCGCGTCGTCGATGTCGACCGCGAACTCGGGCGTGTCTTCCAGGTTGTTGCTGCGCACGTTGACCATTTCGGGCCGCGCGTTGAGCAGCTGCAGCGCCTGGTCGCGCGCCTTGAGCAGCGCGTCGTGGCCCAGCGCGTTCAGGTCCTTCAGGAAGAAGTTGAAGCCCGCGTTGGCGCCCAGCCCGCGCACCGCCGGCGGCAGCAGCACGAAGATGCGCGCGTCGCGGATGGTCGCGAGGTCCTTGCTCGCGCGCCGCGTGATGGCCGCGGCCGAGCTGTCCTTGCCGGTGCGTTCGCTCCAGTCCTTGAGCTTCACGAAGGCGCGGGCCGAACTCTGGTCGCCGTTCTGGCCGGTCAGCAGGTTGATCGCCACCACTTCGGGCTGCTTGCCGAAGTAGTCCTGCACCTGCTGGATCACCGGCTGCAGCCGGGCGTTCGACGAGCCGGGCGGCAGCGTGATCTGCACCTGCACGAAGCCCTGGTCTTCGTCGGGCAGGAAGGAGGTGGGCAGCCGCATGAACATGAAGGCCATCACCGCACAGATGCCCACGTAGACCAGCAGGCTGCGCTTGCCGCGGCGCAGGATGCCGCCCACGATGCCCTGGTAGCGGTCGGCGCCGCTGTCGAAGCGCCGGTTGAAGCCCGCGAAGAAGCGGTCGACATAGCCCAGCGGCCCGCGGCGCGGCGCGCCGTGCGGCGAGTGCGCGCCCTTGGGCACGGGCTTGAGCAGTGTGGCGCACAACGCCGGCGTGAGCGTGACCGCGACCAGCACCGACAGCACCATCGCCGAGACGATGGTGATCGAGAACTGGCGGTAGATCACGCCGGTCGAGCCGCCGAAGAAGGCCATCGGGATGAACACCGCCGACAGCACCAGCGCGATGCCCACCAGCGCGGGCGTGATCTCGGCCATCGATTTCTTGGTGGCCTCCTTGGGCGACAGCCCCTCCTCGCTCATCACCCGCTCGACGTTCTCGACCACCACGATGGCGTCGTCCACCAGCAGGCCGATGGCCAGCACCATGCCGAACATCGTCAGCGTGTTGATCGAGTAGCCGAACACCGAGAGCACGCCGAAGGTGCCCAGCAGCACCACCGGCACCGCGATCGCGGGGATCAGCGTGGCGCGGAAGTTCTGCAGGAAGATGTACATCACCAGCACGACCAGCAGCATGGCCTCGGCCAGCGCCTTGACCACTTCCTCGATCGACGCGCTCACGAAGGGCGTGGTGTCGTAGCTCACGAAGGTCTCGAGCTGGTTCGGGAAGAAGGGCTTGAGCTCTGCGATCTTGGCGTTGACCGCCGCGGCCACCTGCACCGCGTTGGCGCCGTCGGCCAGCACCACGCCCAGGCCGGCGCCGGGCCGGCCGCTGAGCACCGAGCGCACCGTCAGGTTCTCGGCGCCGAGCTCGATCCGGGCCACGTCCTGCAGCCGCACCACCGCGCCGTCGGGCGTGGCGCGCAGCACCACGGCGCCGAACTGCTCGACCGTCTTGAGCTTGCTGCGCGCGGTGATCGTGGCATTGAGCTGCTGCGTGCCGGTGGCGGGCAGCGCGCCCAGCTGGCCGGCCGAGACCTGCGCGTTCTGGGCCTGCAGCGCTGAATTCACGTCCGAGGGCATGAGCGCGTACTTGCGCAGCTTGTCGGGGTCGAGCCAGATGCGCATCGCGTAGCCGGTGCCCAGCGTCTGCACCTCGCCCACGCCGTCGATGCGGCTGATCACGTCGACCAGGTTGCTCGTGATGTAGTCGCCCACGTCGACCGCCGAGGCGCTGCCGTCGTCCGAGTACATCGAGACGATCATCAGGAAGTCGTTGCCGCCCTTGATCACGAACACGCCGCGGGTCTGCACCTGCTGCGGCAGCCGCGCCATCGCGGGCTGCAGCTTGTTCTGCACCTGCATCTGCGCGACGTCGATGTTGGTGCCCGGGGCGAAGGTCAGCTGGATGCGCGAGACGCCGGAGGAGTTGCTCGTGCCCTGGATGTACAGCAGGTTGTCCACGCCGGTCATCTGCTGCTCGATCACCTGGGTGACCGAGTCTTCCACCGTCTTGGCCGAAGCGCCGGTGTAGGTCGAGACGATGGACACGCGCGGCGGTGCGATGTCCGGGTACTGCTCCAGCGGCAGCGTGCGGATCGACATCAGCCCCGCGAGCATGACCACGATGGACAGCACCCACGCGAAGATGGGGCGGTCGATGAAGAACTGTGCCATGCGGGTTCCTCAGCGCGCGGCCACGACGGCCGTGCCGGCGACGCTCGCCGCCGCGCCGGGCGCGGTGCCGTTGGGCGCTTTCGAGGCCGGGTTGGCGCCCGTGGGCGCCACCTCCGATGCGCGCACCGTGTCGCCCGCGCGCGCGCGTTGCGAGCCTTCGACCAGCACGCGGTCGCCCGCGGCCAGGCCGCTGAGCACCTGCCAGCGGTTGCCCATCGCACGGCCCACGACGATCGGGCGCTTGACCAGCTTGTCGTCGGCGCCGACCACCAGCGTCGAGGCGCTGCCGTCGGGCGCGCGCGTCACGGCCTGCTGCGGGATCAGCAGCGCGGCTTCGTTCACGCCCTCCTGCAGCACCGCGCGCACGTACATGCCGGGCATCAGCGTGCGCTCGGGGTTGGGCACCACCGCGCGCAGCGTGACGCTGCCGGTGCCGGCATCGACCGTCACGCCGGCGAAGGTCAGCCGGCCGGGATGCGGGTAGACCGAGCCGTCCTCCAGCAGCAGCTGGATCGGGGCCTCGTTCGCGTTGCCGCGCTGCAGCCGGCCTTCGGCCAGGTCGCGCTTGAGGCGCAGCAGCTCGCTGCTGGATTGCGTGACGTGCACATGCACCGGGTCGAGCTGCTGCACCGTGGTGAGCGCCGTGGCCTGGTTGGCCGTGACCAGCGCGCCGGGCGTGACGCTCGAGAGCTCGACCCAGCCGGTGATCGGCGAGTTGATGCGCGTGTAGCCCAGGTTGATGCGGGCCGTCTGTTCGGCCGCGCGCGCCACCGCCACGTCGGCCTCAGCCTGCAGCGCGGTCGCCTGGGTGGCTTCGTTGACCTGCTGGCTGATCGCATCGATCTTGACCAGCTCGGCATTGCGCCTGGCCACCGTGCGGGCCGTGGCCAGCGTCGACTCGGCCTTGCGCACGTTGGCCTGCGCGCTCGCGTAGACGGCCTGGAAGGGTGCTGCATCGAGCTGGTAGAGCGCCTGGCCTTCCTTGACCTGCGAGCCTTCGTTGAACAGCCGCTTCTGGATGATGCCGCCGACCTGGGGCCGGATCTCGGCGATCACCGGCGCCACGGTGCGCCCGGAGAGCTCGGTGCTGAAGGCCAGCCGCTCGGTCTTGAGCGTCACCACCCCGACCTCGCGGGTCTGCGGCGGCTTGGCCGCCTTGGCGCTGTCGGTGCGGGAGCAGCCGGCCGCGATCAGGGCGGCGGTCAGACCCAGGGCAAGGCCGATTCGGAGCCCGCGGGAAGCGGTGGCGGGCGGTACGGGTCGGGCAAGGTGGGGCATAGGAGCGCAGTGAATGGATGGGCGAACGCAGAGTGTGAAACAGCGAGGGGGGCGGGGTTCAACGCCGGGCTTCGCGAGAGACCAGCTTTACCGAACTTCACAAAGTCGCAGCGGAGAAAACGCCATGCAAGCATGGTGCCCATGCACGCCGAAGTGAAGCGACGGTGGGTGGGGCGGCATGCTGCACGCCACCCGGCCCGCCGGAATTCTGCCGCAAGGCGGCCGATCGTGCGGCCGGTTCGGTGGGCCGCGGTCCTGCGGCGCTTCCCTCGCTTCTTCGGGGCCGGCTCGGGGCCGACCCGGTGGACACCCCGTGCCGGAGACGTTACACCGTGTGCATGACAGACATCTGGCGCCTCCCCGCCTCCGAAGTCGCGACCCTGATCGCGCAACGCAAGCTCTCCGCCGTCGAGGCCGCCCAGTCGGCGCTGGCCCGGCTCGACGCGATCAATCCGCGGCTCAACGCCGTGGTCGACTGGCGGCCCGACGCGGTGCTGCGCCGTGCCGACGCCATCGATGCGGCGCTGGCGCGCGGCGAGCGCCTGGGCCCGCTGGCCGGCGTGCCGGTGACCGTCAAGGTCAACATCGACCAGGCCGGTTTCGCCACCACCAACGGCGTGCGGCTGCAGGAGGACCGCATCGCCGCCACGAACAGCCCGGTGGTCGACAACCTGGAGAAGGCCGGCGCGGTGATCGTCGGGCGCACCAACACCCCCGCGTTCAGCTACCGCTGGTTCACCGACAACGCGCTGCACGGCCGCACGCTCAACCCGCGCAACGCGGCGCTCACGCCGGGCGGTTCGTCCGGCGGCGCCGCCTCGGCCGTGGCCGCGGGCATCGGCCACATCGCGCACGGCACCGACATCGCGGGCTCGATCCGCTACCCGGCCTACGCCTGCGGCGTGCACGGGCTGCGCCCCTCGCTGGGGCGCGTGGCGGCCTTCAACGCCTCGGGGCCCGAACGCACGATCGGCGGCCAGATCACCGCCGTGTCGGGCCCGCTCGCGCGCACCGTGCCCGACCTGCGGCTGGCGCTGGCGGCCATGTCCGGCGCCGACGACCGTGATCCGTGGTGGGTGCCCGCTCCGCTGGAAGGCCCCGCTGTGCCTCGCGTCGCCGCGCTGTGCCTGCGGCCCGACGGGCTTGCCACCGCACCCGAGATCGTCGCGGCGCTGCGCGACGCGGCCGAACGCCTGCGCGACGCCGGCTGGACCGTGGAGGAGATCGACGACCTCCCGCCGCTCGAAGAAGCCTGCCGCGTCCAGACCCTGCTGTGGATGGGCGACGGCTACGAGGCCATGGTCGAGGCCGCGCGCCAGGAGGGCGACCCCGGCGCCATCGCCGCGCTCGCGGGCCAGGCCGGCATGGCCGCCTCGCTCACCGCGGCGCAGCTCTCGACCGCCCTGGTCCAGCGCGCCACGCTGGCCCGCGCCTGGCAGCAGTTTTTCGGCGCGCGCTACGCGGTGCTGCTGATGCCCGCCAGCGCCGAATTGCCTTTCCCGGCCGATCTCGACCTGCAGGGCCCCGAGGCCTATGCCCGCGTCTGGGCCGCGCAGACACCGATGATCGGCCTGCCGCTCACCGGCCTGCCCTCGCTGGTGGTTTCGACCGGCATGGCCGGCGCCAGCCCGGTCGGCGTGCAGCTCGTGGCCGGGCGCTTTCGCGAAGACCTGTGCCTGGCGGCCGGCGAGGCGATCGAGGCGCGGGGCGTGCCGCCGATGCCGGTGGACTGACGCCGCCGCAGCGACTCAGGCGGCCGGTGCCAGCGTGCGGGTCATGCGCGCATTGCGCAGCGCCACGCCGGCCCGCTCCACGGTCTGCCGCTGTTCCACCTCGAAACCGGCGCGCTCGAAGAAGGTCTCCGCGGCCAGGCTCACGTCGGCGAACAGCATGCCGATCCCGCGTTCATGCGCCGACGCCTCGATCCACGCCATCAGCGCCCGGGCCACCCCGCGCCCGCCGCAGCCGCCCGCGACGAAGAACATGTCGATGTACCCGGAAGGTTGAAGGTCGGCGAAGCCCGCGATGCGCCCGTCGAGTTCGGCGACGAAGGGCTGCAGCGCGCGCATGCGCTCGGCCCACTGCACGGCATCGTGTGCACGCGGCGCCCAGGCGGCGCGCTCGGCGGGCGTGTAGTACGGGGCGGCGAGGGTGTGGACGGAGGATTCGAAGACGGCGCGCAGGGTGGGGGCGTCGGCTTCGTGGAAGGGGCGGATGTGCAAGGGCACGTGAAGCGCGCTGCCGCTCGCGACGTTATCGCCCCGCCACCGACCACCCCGCATGCAGGTTGGCCTTGTCGTTCTCGTATTCCCAGCGCGTGCCGCAGCGGTCGCAGCGGTAGCTGGTGACTGTCACCGCGCGGCCGTCCTCGCGCTCTTCCTTGCGGTTGCTGCCTTGCACCAGCTCGGCGTGGCCTGGCGCGCGGCGCCAGTTGCGCTGGATGCCGGTGCAGGGTTCGCACAGCTCCATCTTCTTCTGATCGGCCTGTCGGGCGCTTGCGATGTTCATGAGGGTGCTCGATTCGTGGGAGAGGTCAATGGTGGTGGCCGCCAGCGCCGTGCACGTGGCGGTGCTCCAGCTCCTCGGGGGCGGCAGCGCGCACTTCCAGCACCTTGAGCGCGAAGCGCAGCTCCAGGCCGGCGAGCGGATGGTTGCCGTCGAGCAGCACCTTGTCGCCCTTGATCTTCTTGACGAGGAACACGTGCGGCGTGCCCTGGTCGTCGCGGCCTTCGAGCTGGCCGCCGACCTTCACGCCCGGCGGGAACTCGCTCTTGGGGATGGTGCGTTCCAGCGCGGGGTCACGCAGGCCGAAGGCGTCTTCGGGCTTGAGCTGCAGCGTGACGGCGTAGCCGGCTTCCTTGCCGTCCAGCGCTTCCTCGATCTTCGGCAGCGTGTTGTCGTAGCCGCCATGCAGGTAGCCCATGGGCTCCTTGGCTTCCTCGATGAGCTTGCCCTGCAGATCGCTGACCTTGTAGCGGAGGGTGACGACGGTGTCTTTTTCGATTTTCATGGGGGGCATTGTCCCGCAGAGAGGCTCGGGCTGCACCCTGGGCGCCGACAGCCGCACGCGCTGGCGCTGCTTTTTCCGCCCTGCATGCCGGTCGCGCGCGACGTTCGGCCCGTCCTCAGCGCTGCCGGTACACGCGTCCGAGCGCCGTCGCGAGCGCCATCGACACCCGCCGCCGCGCCAGCGTCAGGGGCGACAGCGACGCGAGCGGCCCGCGCGTGAACCGGTAGAAGAACTGGCTCGCGACCGATGGCGGCCGCCCGCGCAGCGCGCCGCGGAAATGCCGGCCCTGCCAGGGCTTGGCCGGACCCACCGCATGCGACAGGTGCCGCCCGCCCGGCACGAAATCCATCGCCTCCGGGCCCTGCGTGCGCAGCGGGGCGTCGTCCAGCATCAGCGCGAAGTTGAGCGCGTCTTCGTCGGTCGAATGGAAGGGATGGTCGGGCGCACCGAGCTTGCGCTGGCGCAGCGCGCCGCCGTGGTCCGCGGCGATACGCTCGCAGAGACCCTGCCACGTGGCGAGCAGCGCGTCGTGCGCGCGTGGCACGCCGACGAAGCCGCTGTTGTAGTAGCGCGCCAGCGCGCGCTGCGGCACGTCGCCATGCGCAGCCGCAAAGAAGCGCCACCAGCCTTCACGCCGCGGATGGTCCGACGGCAGCGCGCCATCGAGGTCCTCGACCAGCGCGACCTCGCCGCCCGCGAACCAGGCCTCGATCTCCACCCACGCGCACTTCACGACCAGGTCGGGGTCGAGGTAGACCACCGCCTCGGCGGTCGGGTCGTGCAGGTGCAGCACATCGCGCATGAAGGCCGGCTTCTGGTAGTTGAGGCTGCGCGGCGGATCGAGTGCCACGGTTTGCAGGGCCATCTGTGGGGTGACCTGCAAACGGCCCGCGCGGCGGTCGAAACCTGGGTGTCGAGTCAGCCACGTGGGCAGCGGTCCGCGATGCCCGGCCCACACCGTGCCTTCGTATCCGGCCGCCACCAACGAATTCACGAGCGTTGCTAAGCCGTGGTGGTAGTGGCCTTCGAAGAGGGTGCAGAGGGCGGTTCGCATGGAGGGATGATCGCGCACCGTGCTGCCCTCGCCCGTCGGCCTCTGCAGAATCCCCCCATGTACCGCCTCGGACTCATCTCGGACACCCACGGCTTGCTTCGCCCCGAGGCTTTGGCCTTCCTCGCCGGGTGCGACCACATCGTCCACGGCGGCGACATCGGTGGTCCGGCGATCCTGGCGCAGTTGTCGGCCATCGCGCCGCTGAGCGTGGTGCGCGGCAACAACGACAGCGCGCCGTGGGCCGACGACATTCCGTCCTCGCTGACCGTCACGTTCGGTGGCGTCGCGGTGCATGCGGTGCACGACCTCGCCGATCTGCGCCTCGGTCCCGCCGACGCGGGCGTGCGGGTGGTGGTGTCCGGCCATTCGCACAAGCCGTCGATGGCCGAGCGCGACGGCATTCTGTTCATCAATCCCGGCAGCGCGGGGCCGCGGCGTTTCAGCTTGCCGATTTCGGTGGGGGAACTGCGGATCGACGAGAGAGGGGGCCTTATGCCGCGCCTGGTCACGTTGGCGGTGGCGCCCACCCCCCGCGACAGATGAATGCTGGCACTTAATCGCCGCAAAATATGCGGCGATTAGAGCGACAATCACCGCATGTCCGCCCCTCTCGATCCCCTGTACCTCTGGCAACTGCCCGATTGGCCGGCCTGGCGCTTCGACGCGTCGGCACTGGCGGCGCCCCTGGCGCGGGTGCACCAGGCCCAGGGCCACCTGCGGGGCCGCATGACGGCGCTCGGCATGGCGCAACGTGCGCAGACCACCTTGCAGGTGCTGACCGAAGACGTGGTCAAGACCAGCGAGATCGAGGGCGATACGCTGAACCGGGAGACGGTTCGCTCGTCCATCGCGCGCCGGCTCGGTGTGGACATCGGCGCGCTCGCGCCGGTCGACCGGCATGTCGAAGGGGTGGTCGACATGGTGCTCGATGCCACGGGCCGCTACGCGGAGCCGTTGACGGCCGAGCGCCTGTTCGGCTGGCATGCCGCGTTGTTCCCCACCGGGTACAGCGGCATGAGCCGTATCCGGATCGGTGCCTGGCGTGACGATGCGGCAGGGCCGATGCAGGTGGTGTCGGGTCCGGTGGGCCGGCGCAAGCTGCACTACGAAGCGCCTCCCGCCGGGCAGCTCGACGCCGAAACCGCACGCTTCCTGCATTGGCTCGGCGATGCGCACGCGCAGACCATGGGCGACCCGGTGCTCCATGCCGGGCTGGCGCACCTGTGGCTCGTCACGCTGCATCCCTTCGACGACGGCAACGGGCGCATCTCGCGCGCGGTCGGCGATCTGATGCTGGCGCGCGCCGAACGGTCGGGCCAACGCTTCTACAGCCTGTCGGGCCAGATCCAGCGGGAGCGCAGCGATTACTACGACCAGCTCGAAGCGGCGCAGAAGGGAAGCCTGGACGTCACAGCCTGGCTGGCATGGTTCCTGGGCTGCCTGCTGCGCGCCGTCGAAGGTGCCGATGCGACCGTGGGCGCAGTGCTGAAGAAGTCCGCGTTCTGGCAACGATGGGCCGAGATGCCCATGAATGCCCGGCAGACCAAGCTGGTCAACCGCTTGCTCGACGGCTTCGACGGCAAGCTCACCAATGCCAAGTGGGCCGCCATTGCCAAGTGCTCGGCGGACACGGCCTTGCGCGACATCAACGATCTGCTGGGCAAGGGCATGTTGGTGAAGTCGGCGGCGAGCGGGCGCAGTACGAGCTACGAGCTGGCGTGATTGATGGTCGAAGGCGTTGTCGTGCAACGCCTTCGCGCTGTGGGCATGCGCCGACGATGACGGCGTCGGAATGCCTACCGGACCGCGTCGAGTGCAGCATCAAGGTGGAGTGCTTCTCCCATCGATTGAAAGCCCGACCATGTCCAAGCCAGACAGCCGAGCTGCCGCCCCCGACCGCATCGACACGCAATCCCCCGCCTCGCTGGCCGAATGGGCCAAGAAGCTCGACGTGACCGATATGCAACTCAAGGAAGCGGTGTCGAAAGTCGGCGACCGCGCGACCGATGTCGAGCTGCACCTCAAGGGCAGCCGCAGCACCACCAACACCGAGCGGGTCGACGAAGTCGGCGACGCGCCTTGAGCGACAGGCGGGCGCCTCAGTAGCCCGACGTGAGATTGCGCCGGGCCTCGTCGCGCCGGCGCTGTTCGCGCACCGCATCGCAGCGTGGATGGCGCGCGTAGGCGGCCTCGGCGCAGTGGTTGGCTTCGCAGCGCGCGGCGAATGCGAAGAACAGCTGCTCGCAGCCGACACGCGGGTCGGCCCGCCCTGCCGTGGCCGACGGCCTGCCTGAACCACCGACGACACGTGCCGTGTGGGCCGGGCGAGCGGGCGATGGCGTCTCGGCCGCCGGTGCTTTGTCGACCGCCATTTCGCCGGGCGACAGCGCGGACTCGAACGGGACGACGGCGGATGACGGGGCAGGGGTCGGTAACGGGGCAGGGGTCGATGACGCGGCTACCGGAGGTGTCGGACTCGCTGTCGGCGACGCCGTCGTGGTGGCCACGGCAGACGCCACAAGGGGCGAGTTCGGCGCGGTCTTTGCCTCCGCCATCGTCGGTACGACCGCCCCCGGTCCCGTCCGCGCCAGCGTGATCCACACCACCAGCGCGATCAGCACCGTGCCCATCAGCACCACGGCCGGGAACCAGCCGCGGGCCCCGGACAGGGCCATCAGCCCCGGCCCGTGTCGCGATGGCGCAACCGCCGCTGCCGCGCCGCGCGGCCTTGCCGGTGCGAGCATTTCGAGCGCCGACGGCCCGGTGGCCGCGAAGGCCGGCAGCTTGGCTGCGCAGCCGCGGCAGAACATGGCCTTGTCGCGGTTGTGGGCCTGGCAGGCCTGGCAGATGACGGTCATGCGTGGTCCCGACGTGTGACTCAGGCCGGCGAGGTGAACACCAGCAGCGAGCGTCCGGTCACGGTGTAGCCGTGGCCGGGCGCGAAGGGCGCATCTTCCTGCGCGTCGAGCGCGGTGTCGACCACGCGCGTCCAGCCCTTGCCCCCGGGCCGCTCGGGCAGCTGGAAGTCGATCGCGCCTTCCCACGCATTGAAGACCAGCAGCACGCTGTCGTCGGCCGCGGGCCGCGGCAGCGACGACGACGGTGCATGGCCCTCGAGCAGCAGACCGAAGCAGCGGGTCTGCGGATCGGTCCAGTGCGCCTCGTCCATCTCGGCGCCGTCGGGCGCGAACCAGGTCGAGTCCTTGACCTGCGCGGCCTCGCTCCATTCGCCGCTCAGGAAGCGGTTGCGGCGCAGCACCGGCAGCGTGTGGCGCAAGTGCGTCAGGTGCTGCGTGAAGGCCGTGAGGCTGCGGCCCGGCGCGGCTGCTGCGGCCTCCCAGTCGAACCAGGAGATGTCGCTGTCCTGGCAGTAGGCATTGTTGTTGCCCTGCTGGGTGCGCGCGAACTCGTCGCCGGCCAGCAGCATGGGCGTGCCTTGCGAGAGCATCAGCGTGGCCAGCATGTTGCGCTGCTGGCGGGCGCGCAGCGCGAGCACCTCGGCATCGTCGGTCGGGCCTTCGGCGCCACAGTTCCAGCTGCGGTTGTCGCCGTGGCCGTCGCGGTTGCCTTCGTTGTTGGCCTCGTTGTGCTTCTCGTTGTAGCTGGTCGTGTCTGCCAACGTGAAGCCGTCGTGCGCGGTGATGAAGTTGACGCTGGCCCAGGGCCGGCGGCCGCGCTTGTTGAAGCGGTCGCCGCTGGCCGTGAGGCATTGCGCCAGCGCGGGCGCCATGGACTCGTCGCCTTTCCAGAAGGCGCGCACCGTGTCGCGGAAGCCGTCGTTCCACTCGGCCCAGCCCGGTGGGAAGCCGCCTACCTGGTAGCCGCCCGGGCCGATGTCCCAGGGCTCGGCGATCAGCTTGACGCTGGACAGCAGCGGGTCCTGACGGCAGCTGTCGAGGAAGCCGCCGCCTTCGTCGAAGCCGTGGTCCTCGCGCGCCAGGATGGTCGCCAGGTCGAAGCGGAAGCCGTCGACGTGCATCTCCGTCACCCAGTAGCGCAGGCTGTCGGTCACCATCTGCAGCACGCGCGGGTGGCTCAGGTTGACCGTGTTGCCGGTGCCCGTGTCGTTGATGTAGTAGCGCGGGCCGGTGCCTTCGCCCTCGGGCATCAGGCGGTAATAGCTCGCGTTGTCGATGCCCTTGAACGAGAGCGTCGGGCCCATCTCGTTGCCTTCGGGCGTGTGGTTGTAGACCACGTCCATGATCACTTCCAGTCCGTGGGCATGGAAGCGGTCGACCATGTGCTTGAACTCGTCGATGTTCGGGCCGTCCATGTAGCGCTGATCGAGCGCGAAGAAGCCGATGGTGTCGTAGCCCCAGTAGTTGGTCAGGCCCTTCTCGGTGAGGAAGGGCTGGTTGAGGAACATCTGCACCGGCAGCAGTTCGACGCTGGTCACGCCCAGCGCCTTGATCGGGCCGATGACTTCGTCCATCGCCAGGCCGGCGAAGGTGCCGCGGAACAGCTCGGGCACCTTCGGGTGCTTCATCGTGAAACCGCGCACGTGGGTCTCGTAGAACACGGTCTGGTTCCAGGGCACGCGCACCGCGTCGGTCTGCTTCCATTCGAAGCGCGAATCGACCACCACGCACTTGGGCATGAAGGGCGCGCTGTCGCGCTCGTCGAAGCTCAGGTCGCCGTCGGGGTGGCCGACGGTGTAGCCGAACAGCTCCGGCCCCCACTTGAGCTCGCCCATGTGCGCCTTGGCGTAGGGGTCGAGCAGCAGCTTGTGGTGGTTGAAGCGATGGCCCTTCTCGGGTTCGTAGGGGCCGTGCACCCGCAGGCCGTAGCGTGTGCCGGGTTCGAGCCCGGGCACGAAGCCATGCCAGACCTCGTCGGTGTACTCGGGCAGCGTGATGCAGGCCGTCTCGGTGGTGCCGGCCTCGTCGTACAGGCAGACCTGCACCCGGGTGGCCTGGGCCGAGAACACGGCGAAATTGACGCCGCGCCCCGTGTAGGTGGCGCCGAGCGGATGGGGAGCGCCTTCTTCGAGGGCGAGGGGCGGCTGGGTAGCGGGCATGGGGCGGTCCGGAGGCAAAGAGCCGAACTGTCCTTCGACGCGGCCCACTGCGCCACGGGAAGGCCGCTGGACTTCACGTAGGCCGGCGCCATGCCTGCGACGGCCTGTGGCGCCCGGTGCGGCCCTCAGCGCAGGCGGTCGCCGTCGCGCACCGATTCGACCGCGCCGTTGTAGAGCCGCACGATGCCCAGGAAGGCGCCCGGGCCGCGGTCGTAGGTCCAGTCTTCCATCGGCACGCACTGCGGCAGCAGCAACGCGTCGGGGCCGTTGCGCCGCTGCGAGGGGACGATCCAGCCCAGCTGGTACGTCGGCACGCAGATGCTCTCGCGGTCGAGCGGCTGGCCGCACTTCTGCAGCACCGACACGCGCGAGTCGCCCCGGCTCACGAGGTAGCCGTTGCAGCCCAGCGATTGGGCCTGGGCGGCGGGCGCGAGCAGGGCGGCGGCCGCCGCCAGCAGCCAGGGCGCGGCCCGGCCCGTGCAGTGGCGCCGGACCCGGGAGAGAACGCAGGAAGGGAGGAGTGTCATGTCCGGGAGCAAGGCTGGATGAGGCCATTCTGCGTCATGGCGCGAAGCCGTCCCTGCACCCCGCCCGAGCCCTGTGCTATACCGCGCCGATGGTGCTCCGCCCGCCCTTCGCCTTGAATCTGCGCAGCTACGCGGCCGCGCCGGGGGAAGCGCATCGGCACGATTTTTCGCAGCTGGTGCTGCCGCTGGCCGGGCGCCTGCAACTGGACATCGGCGGCCGCGAGGGCCTGCTCCACGAGGGGCGCGCGGCCTTCATCGCGCCGGGCACGCGCCACACGCAGGCCGGCCATCCAGCCAACCGTGCGCTGGTGCTCGACCTCGACGAGGCGCAACTCCACGGCGTCTTCGTCGAGCGCATGGCAGCGCGGCCTTTTCTGACGGTGTCGCCCGCAGCCTACCGGCTGATCGACTACATGGGCCTGATGCTGCAGGGCGGATCGGGCGCGGCCGAGCAGGCCCGGCACTGGGTGCCGCTGATGCTGGACGCGCTGGCCGGCGAGGCGCCGCGCCCGCTGTCGCGGCTGGCGGCGCTCATGGCGCAGGTGCAGGCCGACCCGGGGCGGCCCTGGAGCACCGATGCCATGGCGCGCGCAGCCTGCCTCAGCGTGAGCCGGCTGCATGCGCTGTTCCGCGCCGAACTCGACACCACGCCGGCCGCCTGGCTGTCGCAGCTGCGGCTGCAACGCGTGCGCGAGTGGCTGGCCACCACCGACCGGCCCATCGCCGAGCTGGCGCTGGCGGCCGGCTATTCCGACCAGAACGCGCTCACGCGTGCGATGCGGCGCGCCACCGGCCTCACGCCGGCCGCGTGGCGGCGCCAGGCAAGAGAGCGGGCCTAAAACACGGCAGTCGGGGCCGAGACGGCCCGGGGCCGGGCGGCCACAGTAGCGAGATGACGAACAGCGCCCTTTTCACCCGAACCCCCGACCGCCACATCGGGACCGGCATCGCCTGCGGCATCGGCGCCGGTGCGCTGTGGGGCCTGGTGTTCCTCGCGCCCGAGCTGGTGCGCGGCTTCACGCCGCTGCAGCTGGCAGTCGGGCGCTTCCTGGCCTATGGGCTGATCGCCGCCGCGCTGCTGCTGCCACGCTGGCGGCGGCTGGCGGCACAGCTGGACCGGCGCGACGGGTGGGCGTTGTGGTGGCTCAGCCTGCTGGGCAACACGCTCTACTACGTGCTGCTGGCCAATGCGGTGCAGCGCGGCGGCATCGCCATGACCTCGCTGGTGATCGGCTTCCTGCCGATGCTGGTCACGGTCATCGGCAGCCGCGAGCACCAGGCCGTGCCGCTGCGCCGGCTCGCGGCCTCGCTGCTGTGCGGGCTCGCGGGCGTGGCCTGCATCGGCTGGCAAGCGCTGGCTGGCGAGGCGCCGGCCGGCGGGCTGGTCGGCCTGTTGTGCGCGATCGGCGCGCTGGCCTGCTGGACCAGCTATGCCGTGCGCAACAGCCGCCACCTCGCACGCCTGCCGCAGGTCTCGGTGCAGGACTGGAACCTCGCGACGGGCGTGGTGACAGGTGCGCAGGCCCTGCTGCTGCTGCCCTTCGCGCTGCTGCTCGACACCACCGCGCACAGCGCGTCCGAATGGGGGCGACTGGCGGCCGTGGTGGTCTGCGTGGCGCTGGGCGCTTCCATCGCGGGCAATGCGCTGTGGCACCGCATGAGCCGGCTGCTGCCGCTGACCATGGTGGGGCAGATGATCCTGTTCGAGACGCTGTTCGCGCTGCTCTACGGCTTTCTGTGGGCGCAGCGGCTGCCGACCGGGCCGGAGTGGCTGGCGATGGTCTGCGTGGCCGCGAGCGTGCTGTTCTGCGTGCAGGCGCACCGGCCGCGCGACCTCGTCGTGACGCCGGCTTAGGTGTCGCAGGGCTCCCTATCATGCGGGCACCGTGCCGTGCCCACCGGCGCCTCGCTCTCAACCGTTGGAGACCCCGCCCATGCCCATGTTCGTCGACACCTCGCCCCCGGGACATTGCATCTTCTGCCGCCTGGTGGCGGGCGAGATTCCGGCGGCGCGCGTGTACGAGGACGCATTGACCCTCGCCTTCATGGACATCGGCCAGGTCAATCCCGGCCATGTGCTGGTGGCCACCAAGCGCCACGCGGCCAACCTGTTCGAGCTCACGCCCGAGGAAGCCGCGGCCGTGATGCAGACGGCGCAGAAGGTGGCGCAGGCCGCGCGCGACGCCTTCGACCCGCCCGGCCTCACGCTGCTGCAGGCCAACGGCCCCGAGGGCGGCCAGACGGTGTTCCATTTCCACTTGCACGTGGTGCCGCGCCATGCGGACGACGGCGTCGGCTTCGGCTGGCCGCGCAAGGAGCCGGCGCCGGAGGTGCTGCAGGGCTATGCGCAGCGGCTGCGCGATGCGCTGGCCGGTGCGCCCTCCGCATAGGCGCCGGGCGGACCCCAGGCGATGACGCCTTCGGTGCGGGCCCGGACCTCGGGTTCGGCCAGGCAGGTCGCGACGGCTTCGTAGCCGGGCGCGCCCGGAAAAGGCAGGACCCGCGTGGGCGGGCTGTGGTTGGCGGGACACAGCAGGATGGACGCGTCGGCGCCCACGCTGGCCAGGTCCAGCATCACGCAGGAACGGGTCATGAGGAACAGCGGCCGGGCGTCGGGCCCGCGGGCCCGCAGAAGGGCGGCCAGGGCCTGCTGCGTCGCGCTGTCCAGGCCCTGCTCGACGAGGTCGACCACCCACACGGCCGGGCCTTCGTCTTCCAGGCCGGCGAGCAGGGCGATCAGCGCATCCGACGCGCAGGCGCCTTCGTCGACCAGCCGGGCCAGCGTCTGCCCGACGCGCCACCGCAGGGCCGGGTCGGCGTCCAGTTTCGCCTGCGCGCGGCCGTCGGTGGCCCGTTCCAGCCCCAGGAAGGCGGCGCCCGGCAGGGCTTCCGCGAGGCGCAGGGCCAGCCGCGTCTTGCCGCTGCCCAAGGGGCCGACGATGTAATTGAGCGGCCGGATGTCGCGCAGCGTGAACAGCTCGCCGCCCCAGGGCCAGGGCAGTTCGAATTCGACGCCGAGTTCGGGCCGCGCGTTCTGCAGGCAGGTGAGTTCGTCGAGGGTCGGCTGATGGCCCCGTTCGAGTTGGGTGCGCAGACCGCGGACCTTGTCGATCGTGCCGGCCAGTTGGCGCACGCGCCCCTCGAGCATGGCCTGGTGGGCCGCCAGGGCCGGCGCCAGGCCGTCGGCCTCGCCCTGCAGCACGCCCGCTACCTGCGCGAGGCTGAGGCCCAGCGCACGCAGCGCCACGATGTCCGCGGCCCGCTGCATCTGTTCGGGGCCATAGGTGCGCCAGCCGGCGGCATTGCGCTCCGGGGCCACCAGGCCGCGCTCTTCATAGACACGCAGCGCCTTGGCGGACACGCCGAGCCGCCGGGCGGCCTGGCCGGGGTTCAGGAATCGAAGGGAAGCCGTCAAGAAATCACCTCATCGGGTTGGGATCGAAAGGTGGGTTTGTAGAGGCGGCCGCAGGGGCCGGGTCAAGCGGTGCCCGCAATTCTGGCACCGGTGCCGCATGCGCCGGCCTTGCCGCCAGTCGGCCCGGCGTTTTCTCGGGACCGTGCGTGCATGCTCAATGGTGACGGATGACGTGGAAGCCCTCGTCCGCCGTCGGGGCGACGAAGTGACTGCTGATCAGGTCGAACTCCGCGTCCGTGGTTTCGAAGGGATGTTCGCCCGAGAGGTTGCGTGCGCGCAGCCGGGCCTTGCACACGTCGTCG
The DNA here is from genome assembly GCF_051216515.1 of Variovorax frigidus. NCBI lineage: Bacteria > Pseudomonadati > Pseudomonadota > Betaproteobacteria > Burkholderiales > Comamonadaceae > Variovorax > Variovorax frigidus. The sequence continues at coordinate 271,021 of NZ_JBPJZF010000006.1, read as the reverse complement.
GGCACGTCCAGGTGGTGCAGGCGATGCGCGGCGCCCGCCTTCTCGAACACGCCGCGGGCCCAGCGCCGGGTCGCCACGGTGTTCGAGGGAAAGTCGAACACGACCGAGGTGCCGGCGGCGAGCAGTGCCTCGACATGCCCGGCCATGGCCTCGCGCAGCCGGCCGGCGCAGCGCACGTAGTCGGCCAGCGCGTGGATCTCGCCCGGGTACAGCCGCGCGAGCCAGTCGTCCTCGCTGATGCGCACGGTGTTCGGTGCCGCCGCGAGGCGCTGGGTGAGCGTCGATTTGCCGGCGCCGATCTTGCCGCAGACCAGGTGCAGCACGGCGGGCGTGGAAGGCATGTGGGGTTCGTGCATCTTTCAATCTCCAGTGGTGGGCGGGACCCCCGGAGGCAGAAAAAAACCCGCCTCAGGGGGCGGGTTTCGAATGGCTGCAGAGGCCGCGCGTCAACCCACCATCTTTCGAATGGTGCGAATGATGATCGACGCGATGTGCGAGCGGGCCATGGCGCAAAGCATAGCCGATGGGCGTGCCGCCGCGCCTTACAGCGGGCGCTGCCAGCCCAGCAGCTCGGCCAGCCGGGTGACGATCCAGCGGGCCTCGTCGGCGGAGAAACCCGACTCGGGCGTGGCGAGGCCGTCGTGGATGCGGTGCAGCACCTCGTCCTCCGACGGCACCTCGACGTGCGCCAGGATGCGCGCGTGCTCGGTCAGGTGGGTCGCGAGGTCCTCGCACACCTCGTAGCGCTGGCGCACGCGTTCGATGGGTTCGCGCAGGCGCTTGCGGGCCGGGTCGGCATAGAGCGCGAAGAAGGAGGGCGGGATATCGATCTGGTACGCGTCGGACATGCAGGCGATCATGCCCGACACTGTTCTGCACTTTTGAGGGCTCGACTGCCATGGAAATCGAATTCAAGTTCCACATCCCCGCCGAGCGGCTCAAGGCCGTCGAGTCGGCCGTGCGCCGCGCCCCGGTGCAGCGCACGCGGCTGCAGGCGCGCTATTTCGACACCGCCGACGGCACGCTGGCGACGCACGGCGCGGTGCTGCGGCTGCGCAAGGAAGGCCGCCGCTGGGTGCAGACGGCCAAGGCGCTGGGCGACGGCCCGCTGCACCGGCTCGAGCACAACGTCGACCTGGGCCTGGCGCGCGCCGGCGTCGCGCCGGAGCCCGATGTCGCGCGCCACGCGGGTACGCCCGTGGGCGAGCGCCTCGCGGCCTTGCTGGCCAAGGCCGACCAGCCGCTGCAGCCGACCTACGGTACCGACATCTGGCGGCTCACGCGGCAGCTGCGCAGCGGAGGCACCGTGGTCGAGCTGGCGCTGGACACCGGCACCATCACCGCGCACCCGCCGGGCGGCGGCGCGGCGCGCACGGCCGCCGTGTGCGAGCTCGAGCTGGAACTGGTGCGCGGGCCGGTCGACGGCCTGGTGGCGCTGGCGCAGCGCTGGTCCCACACGCACCGGCTGTGGTTCAGCACCGTGTCCAAGGCCGAGTGCGGCGAGCGCCTGCTGGCGGGCACGACCTCGGTGCGCGCGGTCAAGGCCGCGCCGCCGCGCTTCGGCGACGCGGAGGATGGCTTTCCCGACGGCCCGGCGCTGCAGCGCGCGGTGCTGGCGTCCTGTCTGGCGCAGATCCTGCCGAACGCCAGCGAGATCGCGGCCGGCAGCGAGGATGCCGAGCAGGTGCACCAGCTGCGCATCGGCATCCGCCGCCTGCGCACCGCGTTGCGCACGCTCGAGGCGCTGGGCCCGGGCTTCGACCCGGCCTGGACGCCGCCTCTGGTCGAGGTGTTCCAGGCGCTGGGGGCGCGCCGCGATGCCGAGCTGCAGCAACAGTCGCTCGCGCTGCCGTTGCACGAAGCCGGCGTGCCGCCGATCGCGTGGCCGGCGGACAAGGCCGATGCACCGGCGCCCGGCGATGCGGTGCGCGCGGCGGCCTTCCAGGCGGCGCTGGTCGGGCTGATCGGCTTCACGGCGCAGGCGCTCACGCGCAGCGCCGACGCGCCGCCGCCGCCAGGCGCCAAGCCGGCCGAGGCGCGCCGCCAGCTGCGGGCGATGCTGCGCAAACTGCATGCGCGCGTGGTGCGCGACGGCGAGCACTTCGCCGCGCTCGATGCCGAGGCCCGGCACGCAGTGCGCAAGCGGCTCAAGCGGCTGCGCTACCTGGCCGAGTTCGTGGCGCCGCTGTTCGACGACAAGCGCGCCGCGCGCTACCTGCGCCGGCTCGGTCCGGCCCAGGACGCGCTGGGCTGGTTCCAGGACGAACAGGTCGCGCTCGAGGCCTGCTTCGATGCGGCCGAGGGCGCCACGCCCGAGGACGCCCCGCCCCTCTGGTTCGCCATCGGCTGGCTGTCGGCCCGGCAGCCCGAGGGCGTGCGCAGCAGCGGCAAGGCCTTGCGGCAGGTCGACAAGGCGCGGCCCTTCTGGCGCAAGCGGGCCAAGGGCTGAGCCGCGGCGGCGCTGCAGCGGATCGGCGCCGCGCTGCGTGCGCATCGTCTTTCGCCTACTTCAGCATCCGCGCTTGACGCCACCGGCGGCCGATCCGGCCGGGTCACAGTGGGACCTCGCCCTCCCACCCTCCCTCGCTCGTCGCCGCCATGAAGCCTCCCTACCTGTTCGTCCTGTGCCGCAAGGCGGTCACGGCCTGGATCGACGACTTCGCGCCCAGCATGGGCGCGTCGATCGCCTACTACACCGTGTTCTCGCTGGCGCCGCTGCTGGTGATCGTGATCGCCATTGCCGGGGCGGTGTTCGGCCGCGAGGCGGTGCAGGGCGAGATCGTCGCGCAGCTGCAGGGCCTGATCGGGCGCGACGGCGCCGTGGCGGTCCAGGGCTTGATCAAGAGTGCCGATGCGCCCGCTCGCGGGCTGGTGGCGGGCGGCATCAGCATCGTGGTGCTGCTGGTCGGCGCGACCACGGTGTTCGCCGAACTGCAGAGCGCGCTCGACCGCATCTGGCATGTGCCGGAGGCCGAGAAGCCGAGCGGCGTGTGGGCGGTGCTGCGCGCCCGCGTGCTGTCCTTCGGCCTGATCCTCGGCCTGGTGTTCCTGCTGATGGTGTCGCTGCTGGTGAGCGCCGGCGTGGCGGCCTTCGGCGGCTGGGCCGGCGGGTTGATGCCCGGCTGGGAGCTGCTGCTGCAGGGGCTGAACGTGCTGATCTCGCTCACCATCACCACCGTGCTGTTCGCGATGATCTTCAAGTTCATGCCGACGGCCGCGATCCGCTGGCGCGATGTCTGGGTCGGCGCGATGGTGACCTCGGTGCTGTTCGAGGTGGGCAAGATGCTGATCGGCCTGTACATCGGCAAGAGCGGCGTGGCCGAATCCTTTGCCGCGGCCGGCTCGTTGGTGGTGTTGCTGGCCTGGGTCTACTACGCGGCGCAGATCTTCCTGCTGGGCGCCGAGTTCACCAAGGTCTATGCCCACGAGCATGGCTCGGTGGCGGGGGCCAAGGCGCTGGCCAGCACCCGTGCGACGGCAGCGGCCGCCGAAGCCGGCACCGATGCGGCGCCCGCGGCGGTGGCGGCCGGTGCCGTGGCGCCTGCGCACCGCGAGCCGACAGCGAACGCTCCGGCCGACGAAGCGATGCTCGCACGCACGACCGAGGCCCAGCAGGAGATCGAACGGCGGCTGAAGAAGAGCACTGCCGCGCTGACGCGACAGGTCGCGCTGCTGGCGCTGGCGACGCTGGCCAGCGGCATGGTGGCGCAATGGCAGAAGCGCCAGCGGAAGGCCGCGCGGCTGAGCCGGCAGCGCTGAGGCGCCCACCGCGCCGGCCCCCTCAGGACGGCGGCGTGTCCAGCTGCTGCACCGTGACGCGCATCTCGCCCATTTCCAGCGGCCCATAGTTCGAAACGAAGGCGACGTCGGCCGCGTCGCGTCCGTAGGCCACCACGATGCGGCCACCCAGCGGCTTGTCTTGCGTGGCGTCGAAGGTGTACCAGCGGCCGTCGATGAAGGCCTCGAACCAGGCGTGCATGTCCATCGGGTCCAGCTTGTGCAGATAGCCGACCACCATCCGGGCCGGGATCTTCAGCGCGCGTGCGAGGCCCACGCCCACATGCGAAAAGTCGCGGCACACCCCGGCGCCGTGCTGCAGCGTGTCGAGCGCATCCGTGGTGGCATCGCTCACGCCGTACTGGTAGACCAGGTTCGCGTGGATCCACGCGCGGATCGCCTCCACCTGGTCGTAGCCCGGCCGGGCGTCGCCCACGATCTCGAGTGCACGTGCTTCCATCTTGTCGGACGGGCAGTAGCGGCTTTGCAGCAGGTACAGCAGCGCGTCGTCGGGCAGCCGGTCGACGGGTGTCGGCGGCGCGCCGGGCGTGACGCGGATGTGCTCCTCGGTCTCCATCACCATCTCGACCTCGATGCGCATCTCGCCTTCGGGGATGGTCAGGCGCTGGCACAGGTTGCCGTAGCTGTCGACGTACTCGGTGGTGCGTACCCAGGGCGAGAGCTCGTAACGCTCGCTGATCATCCATTGCGCCAGACCGCTGCGCGGGCGCAGCATGGCGACCACAGGGCAATCGACCGCGGCCTTCACGGTCATGGTGCAGTTGGCTTGGAGCTTCATTCGTCGAACTTTGGAAGATGGAAGCGCCGCAGCGTGCCACGCAGGCATGGCACCCGCGTGACCGCCAAAGTCGACGAACGCGGTCAGACCCGCGGTGGATCGGTGTCGCGCGCTGCGTGCCGGTGCAGTCCGACCGCGGCGATGAAGTCTGCCGTGGCTGCTTCGATGTGGGCGCTGTCGGCCAGGATCAGGCCCGGGTCGGCGGCGCCGTCGGGCAGGGTCAGCGGCACGCCCGCCTCGCTCAGCAGTGCCTGCGAGGCGCCGAGTGCGAGGATGGTCTTGCAATGGCGGTACTGGTCCTTGACGAAGTCCAGCGTGTGGGCGACCGCGGCCAGCGCCTCGGCCGCATCCGCGCCGTCGGGCAGCACCAGCGCATCGAACAGGAAGCCGGGGCTGTTCTCCATCGACGCGTCGGCCTCGAAGGTCTCGCCCGTGGCCGCGGTGAAGCGCCCCAGACGCGGACCGACCAGGCGCGGCACCGCGCCGGCATTGAACAGCGCGACCTGCAGCGCCGCGAGCGACGGGCCGTCGACGCCGTCGGTCACCAGCAGCGCGATCTTGCGCGAGCGGATGCCGCCGTCGCCGGGGCGCGCCATGAGCGAGAGCGCGGGCGAGCGGTCGACCTCGGGCGTGGCGGGCGTCTCCAGCGCGCGTGGCAACGCCGGCGGCACTTCCATGCCCAGACCGGCCGCGACCTGTGCCGCCAGTGCGGGCGAGGCATTGACCAGGCCTGCGATCACGCGTTCGCGCACCGCTGGCACGGTGACCTTCGACAGCTCGAAGCGGAAGGCCGCCGCGATGTGCGCCTGCTCGACCGGCGTCTGGCTGTTGAAGAACAGCGTGGCCTGCGTGTAGTGGTCGGCGAACTTCTCGGGCTTGGCGCGCACCTTGTCGCTGGATTCCTGCGCATCGATGCGCTTGGCCACGCTGGTGAAACCCTGCGCCGCACCGGCCTGGAAGGGGCAGCCGCCGGCCAGCGAGTTGGGTTCGTAGGCCACGCGGCCGCGATGGATCGCCTGGCGGTGCATGCCGTCACGCTGGTTGTTGTGCACCGGCGCGATGGGCGCGTTGATCGGCAGCTCGTGGAAGTTCGGGCCGCCGAGCCGGCTGATCTGCGTGTCGACGTAGGAGTGGATGCGCCCGGCCAGCAGCGGATCGTTGGTGAAGTCCAGGCCCGGCACGATGTGTGCGGTGCAGAAGGCCACCTGCTCGGTCTCGGCGAAGAAGTTGTCGGGGTTGCGGTTGAGCACCATGCGGCCGACGATCTGCACCGGCACCAGTTCTTCCGGCACGATCTTGGTCGCGTCGAGGATGTCGAAGCTGAAGCTTTCGGCCTGTTCCTCGGTGAAGATCTGCAGGCCCAGTTCCCATTCGGGGTACTCGCCCGCATCGATCGCTTCCCACAGGTCGCGGCGATGGAAGTCCGGGTCCGCGCCCGAGATCTTCACCGCCTCGTCCCACACCAGCGAGTGCGTGCCCAGCTTGGGTTGCCAGTGGAACTTGACGAACACCGACTCGCCCGCGTCATTGACCAGACGGAAGGTGTGCACGCCGAAGCCCTGCATCATCCGGTAGCTGCGCGGGATCGCGCGGTCGCTCATCTGCCACATCAACATGTGGGTGGATTCGGGCATCAGGCCGACGAAGTCCCAGAAGGTGTCGTGCGCCGAAGCGGCCTGCGGCATGCCATGGTGCGGCTCGGGCTTGACCGCGTGGACCAGGTCGGGGAACTTGATCGCGTCCTGGATGAAGAACACCGGCATGTTGTTGCCCACCAGGTCCCAGTTGCCCTCGTCGGTGTAGAACTTGACGGCGAAGCCGCGCACGTCGCGTGCGGTGTCCTTGGAGCCGCGTTCGCCGGCCACCGTCGAGAAGCGCACGAACACCGGCGTGATCTTGCCGGCCTCGGCGAACAACGAGGCCTTGGTGTATTCGGTCAACGGAGCGTAGGTTTCGAAGAAACCGTGCGCGGCCGATCCGCGCGCATGCACGATGCGTTCGGGGATGCGCTCGTGGTCGAAGTGCGTGATCTTCTCGCGCAGGATGAAGTCCTCGAGCAGCGCCGGCCCGCGCACGCCGGCCTTGAGCGAGTTCTGGTTGTCGGCCACCGGCACGCCGTGGTTGGTCGTGAGGCGCTGGCCCGACGAATCCACGCGCACGCGGTCGAGCGTGTCGATGGTCGCATTCACGCCTTCGGCCGCGACCGTGCCGGTCTTGTCCGAGGGGTTGGCTTCCGACAGCGTGCTGCCGCCGGGCAGGCGCGACGGTGGCGTCGCGGTCAGGCCTTGGGGAGGTGTCGGCGCATTGGCTTCACCATATTCCAGCGGCTTGTTGGTGTTGGCCGGCATCGCGGCGGCCAGCGCCTGCGTGTCGGCAGCCTTTTGCGCAGGCGGGTCGCCGGGGGCGGCGTTCGGCGGGGCCGGATGGGCCGGTCCGCTGTCGGTGTTGCGGGCTGCAGCCTTGGCCGCAACGGCCGTGGCGGGATCGACGGGCAGGTTTGCGGGGGCGCGGGATTTGGCCATGGCGGTCGGACTTCCGAGTGGTTAAAGGGGGGGGGAATGCCACGCTAGGCACGACTCCCTGCCCGACCTGTAGGACGCCACCACCGTTTGCCACGGGCGCTGTCCCATGCAGCCCATCCGCTCTGGCAGCGCGTCCGATCATCCCGCGCACGCTGTTCGCCGTGATCAGCGTCGCGAACGTGTGGCTGGTCGCCACCGTCCTGACCTGAGCACGGCGGTCTTCACTTCATCAGGTCGCTGAGGTTCACCGGCTTGATCTTGCCGCCTTCGACGGTGGCCACCAGCGGGTCGAGCAGCGTGCCGCCCGTGGCATCGACACCGCGGAAGTCGGCCGCATTGACCTGCTTGGGCAGCTTGCTCATCGCCTCGCCGATCTTGGCGCGGATGGCGGTGGCGTCGCTCGTGCTGCCGGCCAGCTTCATCGCGGCGGCCAGTGCATGCGTCATTGCGTAGTTGTACGAGGACTCGGTGGTGGGCGCCTTGTCGGCACCGTAGGCTGCGCGGTAGGCCGCGGCGAAGGTCTGCGGACCGACGCGCACGTCGTCCGACACCGGCAGCACGCCGATCGAACCCTCGAGCGCACCCAGGCCGCCCGTGACCTTGGCCATCTCGTCGAACTTGGCCTGGTCCATCACCAGGAAGCCGCCCTTGAAGCCGAGCTCGCGCGCCTGCTTGGCGACCAGCGCCGACGGCTCGGACGGGCCGCCGATGAACAGCACGTCGGGCTTCTCGGCCAGCACGCGGCTCACACCGCTGTAGAAATCGGCCGAGCGGTTGTACGACATGGGGTTGTTCGACACCACGGTGCCGCCGGCCTTCTTCCAGGCCGGCTCGAACAGCGCGCTCCAGTTCTTCGCGTACTCGTGGTCGCCCGGCAGCATGCCGACCTTCTTGCCGAACTTGGCCATCTCGTAGCGCGTGAAGGGCTCGATGTAGCCGGCGAAGGTCGGCGGGATGCGGATGGTCAGCTTGTTGCCGGTCTCGGTGATCTTCGGCGTGCTGGAGTAGGCCAGCACGATGAACTTCTCCTGCTCGTTGAAGGCCTGCATCGCGTAGATGCCGCCCGAGTGCGGCACGAACACGGCCGGCGTCTGGTACTGCTGCACCAGGCGGCGCGAGTTGATCGCGGCTTCGGCCGGTGCGTACTTGTCGTCGAGCGCGACCAGCTCGAGCTTGACCTTCTTGCCCGCCACCTCGAGGCCGGCCGCGTTGATTTCCTTGAGCGCCATCTCGATGCCGTTGACCACGTTCTTGCCGTAGAGCGCGGCGCCGCCCGACAGCGGGCCGGTGAAGCCGATCTTCACTACGTCCTGGGCCGACGCAGCGCCGGCACCGAGGGTGGCGAGCAGGGCCACGGCCAGTGGCAATGCGGCCAGGCGACGGCGAGGCAGACGGGCGGGGGTATTCGCGTTGTTCATGGGTGTTGTCTCCGGTGTGAAAAATGGAACGCAGAGGGAATCAGGCGCCGATGTAGGCGGCCCGGACGGCTTCGTTGTTGAGCAGCGAGTCGCGGTCGCCTTCGAGCGTGATGCGCCCGCGCTCGATCACGTAGGCGCGGTGCGCGATGGCCAGCGCCGAGAAGGCGTTCTGCTCGGCCAGCAGCACGGTGGTGCCGGCCCGGTTGATGCGCTGGATGACCTCGAACACCTGCTTGACCACCAGCGGCGCCAGGCCCAGCGAGGGTTCGTCGAGCAGCAGCACCTTGGGCCGGCCCAGCATCGCGCGGCCGATGGCCACCATCTGCTGCTGGCCGCCCGACAGCGAGCCGGCGGGGTCGTCCTGCTTCTTCTCCAGGATCGGGAACAGGCCGAACACCTCGTCGATCGAGCGCCGGATGCCGGCCTTGTCGCCGCGGTGCACGTAGGCGCCGAGTTCCAGGTTCTTGCGCACCGTCATCATCGGGAACAGCTTGCGGCCCTCGGGGCATTGCACCAGGCCCGCCTGCACGATCTGCGCGGTGCGCATGCCCGCGATCTCGCGGTCGGCGAGCCGGATGCTGCCGGCGCTGGGCTTGTGGATGCCGCTGGCCGCCATGAAGATCGAGGTCTTGCCCGCGCCGTTGGCGCCCAGCAGAACGACCAGTTCGCCCGCCTCGGCATGCAGCGTGAGGCCCTGCAGCGCGCGGAAGCTGCCGTAGTGCAGGTCGACGTTCTCAAACCGCAGCATGGTCGGCTCCCAGGTAGGCCTCGATCACCTGCGGATCGCGCCGGATCTCCGCGGGCGTGCCTTCGGCGATCTTGGCGCCGTTGTTCAGCACGACGATCTTGTCGGCGAGCCGCATGATCATGTCCATCTTGTGTTCGATCAGGCACACGGTCTTGCCGTGGTCGACCAGCTTGCGGATCAGCGCCGCCAGGCCGACGGTTTCCTCGGGGTTCACGCCGCCCGCGGGCTCGTCCAGCAGCAGCAGCTCGGGGTCGGTCGCGAGCGCCAGCGCAAAGGCCACGCGCTTGCGCTCCTCCTGCGTGATGTCGGCCGCGATGCGGTTCGCCACATGCGACAGCCCGACGAAGTCCAGCGCCTCGCGGGCCTTCTCGCGGCACAGGCGTTCTTCGTCCTGCAGCCGGCGCGAGTTGACGAGCACGTCCCACAGCCCCGAGTGCGTGCGCAGCCGGTGGCCGACGATCAGGTTGTCGAGCACCGTCGCGTTGTCGAACAGGTGCGTGCTCTGGAAGGTGCGCGCGATGCCCAGCCGTGCCACGTGGTCGGGCCGCAGCCCGGTCACGTCGCGCTCCTTGAACACGATGCGCCCGGAGGTCGGCGGGTGCGTGCCGGCCACCAGGTTGAAGAAGGTCGTCTTGCCCGCGCCGTTGGGGCCGATGATGGCGCTGACCTGGCCGCGCTCGAAGCGCGTCGTGACGTCGTCGACCGCGGTCAGCCCGAAGAACTGCTTGGTGAGGCCGGTGATCTCAAGCATGGGACGGGCCCTCCTTGGCGGGAGCCGCGGGGTCCGCGGGGGCGGCCGTCAGTGCGGCGGTACGCCGCGCGCGCCGCTTGAGCCAGGTGCCGACCAGGCCGTCGGGCAGGAAGATGATCAGCGCGATCAGCACCGGCCCGAACACCACCATGCGGTAGTCCTGCAGAAACTGCAGGCTCTGCGTCAGGTAGGTGACCAGCAGCGTGCCGACCAGCGGCCCGAGGAGCGTGCCGACGCCGCCCACCAGCACGAACATCACCAGGTCGAAGGTCACGACCTCGCTCGCCAGGTCGGGTCCGAGAAAGCGCACCTGGCCTGCATAGAGCGCGCCCGCGAAGCCGGCGTAGACCACCGACAGCACGAAGGACAGCGTCTTGGTGCGCATCAGGTCGATGCCCAGCGCCTCGGCCAGCTCGTCGCTGTTGCGCACCGCCATGAAGCTGCGGCCCAGCAGCGAGCGCACGATGCGCGCCATGACCCAGATGCCCAGCACCAGGAAGGCCAGCACCAGGTAGTACTGCGACAGCGGCGTGCCGAACTGCACCGGCCCGATGCCCGGCGGCGAGGGGATGCCCATGATGCCCACCGGCCCGTGCGTGAGGCTTTCCCACTTCTCGATCAGCAGGAACATGATGTAGCTCACGCAGAGCGTGAAGATCGAGAAGTAGTGACCCTTCAGGCGCAGCGACAGCAGGCCGACGAAGAAGCCCAGCACCGCGGTGACGCAGCCCGCGAGCAGGAAAGCGATCCAGAACGGCACCTGGTGGTCGACCGTCAGGATGCCGACCGTGTACGCGCCCACCGCCATGAAGGCGCCGTGCGCCAGGTTGAACTGCCCGGTGTAGCCGGTGATCAGGTTCAGGCCCAGCGCCGCGATGGCCATGATGAAGGCCTGCGTCGCGACCGAGATCAGGTAGTTGTTCTGCGCGAACAGCGGGAACACCAGCGCCGCCAGGGCCAGCAGGGCCCAGCCGGCGCGCCCTTCGAACAGCCGGCTCATGCGCGCGCCCCCTTGGGCGTGAACAGGCCCTGCGGCCGGAACGACAGGATCACCACCAGCAGCACGAAGGCGATGATGTCCTTGTAGTCGGTGGAGAAGTAGAAGCCGCCGAAGCTCTCGGCCAGCCCGATGATCAGACCGCCCACGATCGCGCCGGGGAAGCTGCCCATGCCGCCGAGGATGATGATCACGAAGGCCTTGGTGATCACCAGGTGGCCCATCGCCGGGTAGACCAGGTTGATCGGCGCGTACAGCACTGCGGCGATGGCCGCCAGGGCGCCGGAGATCGCGAACACCAGCAGCTTGACCCGCGTGGCGTCGATGCCGACCAGCGCCGCGCCCTGCGGGTTCTGCGCCATCGCGATGATGGTCGAGCCGGTCACGGTGCGCGTCAGGAACAGGTGCAGCACTGCCACCAAACTGAACGCGCCGACGATGATCAGCAGGCGCTGCAGCGGCGCGGTCAGGCCGAAGATCTCGACGATCTGGCCGTAGGGCGTGGGCATGCGGTGGAAGTCGGCGCCGAATATCGCCTGCGCCCCGGCCTCGAGGAACAGCAGGATGCCGATGGCCGCGATCATGTCGTGCAGCTCGGGCGCGTTGCGCAGCGGGTGGAACACCAGCCGGTCGGCCAGCATCGCGATGCCTGCGACGATCACCGCGGCGCCGGCCATCGCCACCCAGTAGTTCAGGCCCAGCTTGACCATCAGGTAGTAGCCGACGAAGGCGCCCGACATGTAGAACGCGCCGTGGGCGAAGTTCGGCACGTGCAGGATCCCGTAGACCAGCGTCAGGCCCAGGGCGACCAGGCTGTAGACACCACCGACCGTCAGGCCGTTGAGAAGTTGCTGAAAGAACAGTTCCACGTCGATCCCTCGCGAAAGACCCCGGGTGGTGCCGCGTCGTCGGCGGCACAGGGGCAAGCGAGGAATTGTGGGGACCGGGTCCGGGCCGGTCGACTGAGGTTTGCCCGCGGTCGGCGTCGCATCGGCGACTTCCTACCGCACGGTAGGTCGATGCGTTCGCCCATGAAAAACGCGCCCGAAGGCGCGTCGTTCACGGAAGCGATCCGAAGGGGCCGAGGATCAGCCGCCCTTCTTGGGACGCTTGCCGGGGTTCTTCTTGCTGCGCGTCGCCGTGCCGCGTTCGAGGCTCACCTTCTGGCCGCCACCGGACCTGGGGATGGCGTAGCCGGCCGGCGGGGTGGGGGTAGGGGTGGCAATGCGGTCTGCCTCGGTGCGAATTTTCTTGGGCATGGTAGCTCGGGATAAAAATGGTCGAAGGGCGTAATTAAGCCACATCGTCGAGCAGCCGTACCTTGACGGACTTGCCCTTGACGCGGCCGGTGGAGAGTTTGTGGGCCGCTTCGCGCGCGATGCGACGGTCGACAGCCACATACGTGGAGAACTCGTTGACGTTGATCTTGCCCACCTGCTCCTTGGTGAAGCCGGCGTCGCCGGTGAGCGCGCCCAGCACGTCGCCGGCGCGGATCTTCTCCTTGCGGCCGCCGACGATCTGCAGCGTGGACATCGGCGGACGCAGCGGTTCGCCGGTACCGGGCGTGAGTTCGGCCAGCGGATGCCAGTCGGATTCACGGCCCTGCAGCTGCTCGATCTTGCCGACGCTGCCCATCTCGTCCATCGAGGCCAGGTTCAGCACCAGGCCTTCGGCGTCCGCGCGGCCGGTGCGGCCGATGCGGTGGATGTGGATCTCCGAATCGGGCGTCACGTCGACGTTGATCACGGCTTCGAGCTGGGCGATGTCGAGGCCGCGCGCGGCCACGTCGGTCGCCACCAGCACCGAGCAGCTGCGGTTCGAGAACTGCACCAGCACCTGGTCGCGCTCGCGCTGCTCGAGTTCGCCGAACAGCGCCATCGCACTGAAGCCCTGCCCCTGCAGCACCGCGACCAGGTCGCGGCATTGCTGCTTGGTGTTGCAGAAGGCCAGCGTGCTCTGCGGGCGGAAGTGGTCGAGCAGCAGCGACACCGCATGCAGCCGGTCGTTGTTCTTGACCTCGTACCAGCGCTGGACGATCTTGCCTTCCTCGTGCTGGGCCTGGACGGTGATCTGCTGCGGCGCCTTCATGAACTGCGCCGCCAGCTTGGCGATGCCTTCGGGGTAGGTGGCCGAGAACAGCAGCGTCTGGCGCTCGGGCGGGCACTGGCGCGCCACCGTCACGATGTCTTCGAAGAAGCCCATGTCCAGCATGCGGTCGGCTTCGTCGAGCACCAGCGTGTTGAGCGCCTCGAGGCTCAGGTTGCCGCGTTCGAGGTGGTCCATGATCCGGCCGGGCGTGCCGACCACGATGTGGGCGCCGTGCTCGAGGCTGGCGTTCTGGCCGCGCAAGGCGACGCCGCCGCAGAGCGTGATGACCTTGATGTTCTCTTCGGCGCGCGCCAGCCGGCGGATCTCGGTCGTGACCTGGTCGGCCAGCTCGCGCGTGGGGCACAGCACCATCGCCTGCACCGCGAAGCGGCGCGGGTTGAGGTTGGCCAGCAGCGCCAGCGCGAAGGCCGCGGTCTTGCCGCTGCCCGTCTTGGCCTGGGCGATCAGGTCCTTGCCGAGCAGCGCCACCGGCAGGCTGGCCGCCTGGATGGGCGTCATCTGCAGATAGCCGAGCTGCGTGAGGTTGGCGAGCGTCTGCGGCGCGAGCGGCAGCGTGTCGAAACCGGTGGCGGAACCTGTCACGGGCGTACTTCTTCGGAGTCGATCAACGGCGTTGGGCGCCGTTGTTGGTGGGCGGCGGGCCGCGGCGTTCCAGGTGGCGGAAGGTGATCCGTCCCTTGGTCAGGTCGTAGGGCGAGAGCTCGAGCGACACCTTGTCGCCCGCCAGGATGCGGATGTGATGCTTGCGCATCTTGCCGCCGCTGTAGGCGATGAGCTGGTGACCGTTGTCGAGCGTCACGCGGTAGCGCGAGTCGGGCAGGACTTCCGTCACTGCGCCGTTCATTTCGATCAGTTCTTCCTTGGCCATGAATTACCTCTGAAAAGTTGTCGTGATGATGATGGGAAAAGCGGTGTGCCGCTCAGGCGGCGCAATGCATGGGAGCCTGCTGCGGCACGGTGCGCTCGCGCACCCAGCCCAGGCCTTCGTCGACGGCGTAGCGCAGCGCGGCACCGTGGCTCGAGAAATGGGGTGTGAAGCGCATGACGCGGTCGTGCATGTTGCTGCCGCGGCCGGAGCGGATCGACACGGACGCTGCGAAGCGACCGTCGTCCAGATTCTTGATGAGCGGCGAGACGAGGTACTTGCCCACCGCCACGCTGTGTTGAATGATGTCCATGAAAGCCTTCGCGCATTGCGACACCGCAATACGCTGAAAATAATTGAAAACGGGCGCGGGCCGGCCAATGGACGCTTAAAAAAAGCATCCTGGAACGCGGACAGCGCGAAATTCGCTTCAACAGGAACGAAGGCAGTGGTGGCAATCATGGGCGCCCGGTCTGGCGCTCCAACACACTGTATTGGGCCGGCTTGAAAGTGAGGCGCCTGGCGATCCGGGGATCGGACAGGTCAGCCGGCAGGATGACGAAGTGCTTCGTCGTGGTATCGAAACGAACCGCACATTCTACCCGATCTGGCACAAGTGTTGCTAATCGGACCTGATTTCTGCCAGCACTTCCCTGACTTGTTGCGCTGCGGCTGCGATGAAGGCCGGCGCGTTGATGTGCGCCGCCACGCGCACCAGCCGGCGCATTCCGTTCTGTCGGGTGTGCGCCTCGAGGGCCTCGAACAGCGCCGTGTCGGCCTCGGGCCACCAGAAGGCCTGGCCCGGCGCATCGAGCGCCGAGACGCCGCCCCCCGGGATCAGGAAGCGCACCGGGCCCTGCATGCGGTTGAGCCGCTCGGCGATCCAGCGGCCCAGTTGACGGTTCTCGTCGGGCGTGGTCCGCATCAGCGTGACGTGGCTGTTGTGCAGATGGAACAGTCGATCCTCGAAATGGGCCGGCACGGTCTCGCGGCCCCAGAAATTGACCATGTCGAGCGCGCCGCAAGAGCCTACGTAGGGCAGTGGCCGGCGCGCGGGCGCCGACAGCCGCTCGGGCCCGGCACTGAGCACGCCGCCGAACAGCAGGTCGGCGATCTCGGTGGTCGTGATGTCGACCATCGCCGCCAGATGCCCGTCGACGGCCAGTTTCTCCAGGCTCTGCCCGCCGGTGCCGGTGGCATGGAAGATCAGGCATTCGCCCTCGGCCTGCAGTTCGCGCGCCAGGCCTTGCACGCAGGGGGTGGTCACGCCGAACATCGACAGCCCGAGTGCGGGCAGCGTGTCGGCCGCCGGCGGCTCCCAGGCGCGGACCATGCCGGCCATGGCGTGTGCCGCGTTGCCCAGCACCTGGCGCGAGATGCGGTTCAAGCCCGACACGTCGACCACCGGGTAGAGCGTGGCGATGTCCGAACTGCCCACGTAGGCGCGCACGTCGCCCGAGGCCAGCGTGGTCACCAGCAGCTTGGGCAGGCCCACGGGCAGCCGCTGCAGCGCGGGCGCGACCAGCGAGGCCGCGCCCGAGCCGCCCGCAGCGATCACGCCGGCCACGTCGCCGCGTGCCGGCAGGAAGGTTTCGAGCGCCAGGGCCATCGCATCGACGGCGCTGCCGCGGTCGCCGGTGAACACGGCGGCGGCACCGCCGGGGTGGTGCGCGGCGATCTCGCGTGCGCTCACCTGCACGCCATCCACGGCGCCATGGTCGGTGGTCGAGACATCGGCCGTCACCACCGCCACGCCCTGCGCGCGCAAGCGTTGGGCGATGTAGTGCAGTTCGTCGGCCTTGGTGTCGAACGTGCCGATGACCCAGGCCGCGCCGTTCATTGGCCGGCGCGCCCGAAGCGCTGGTTCACGCAGTCGAAGAAGGTGCGGAAGGTGCCCTCGACGCGCGCCTTCGCGGCGGCTTCCTGCTCGGGCGGCACCTCCCATTCGGCCCACCACTCGCCGAAGCAGCGGTTGCCCTCGGTCACCGGCAGCAGGTGCATCTCGGCGACGTAGTGGCGCCAGTCGGCGTCGACCTCGAGGATCGCGTAGCGGCAACGGTGCTCGGCATCGGACAGCGCAAGCAATCGCTCCCGGATGATGCCGCCGTCGCGCGCCTTGAAGTTGCGCACGCAGCCGATGCGATCGGCCGGTTCGCCGCCCTCGATGTACGAACGCTCGAAGTAGGGGTGGTAGTTGCCCAGATCGCCGAAGTCGCGCAGCAGGCTCCACGCCTGCTCCAGCGTGGCGTCCATCACCGCGCTCACATAGACCCTTGTCATTGCCTTGTCTCCAGTGTTCCTGTCCGTCCTCGCAGCGCCGCCTCGGCTCAGAACTGCACCTTCTTGTAGCGCTCGACGTGCGCCGTGATGGCGATCTCCGTGGGCAGCCGCTCCATGCTGCTGGCGCCGTAGAAGCCGTTGCAGTGCGTGCTGTTCTGCAGCACGTAGGCCACGTCTTCGGGCGAGGAGATCGGGCCGCCGTGCGCGATCACGATCACGTCCTTGCGCACCTTGCGTGCGGCCTCCGCCCATTCGTCGATGAGCTGCACCGACTGCGCCAGCGACTTCGCCGTGGTCGCGCCGATGGTGCCGCCGGTGGTCACGCCCATGTGCGGCACGATGAAATCGGCGCCCGCCTCGGTCATGGCCACCGCCTCTTCGGCGCTGAACACGTAGGGCGTGGTCAGCAGGTCGAGCTCGTGGGCCTGGCGGATCATGTCGACCTCGGTCGCGTAGTTGATGCCGGTCTCCTCGAGGCTGCGGCGGAAGTCGCCGTCGATGATGCCCACGGTCGGGAAGTTCTGGACGCCTGAAAACCCGAGGTCCTTCAGCCGGCGCAGGAAGCTCGGCATGATCACGAAGGGGTCGGTGCCGTTGACGCCCGCGATCACCGGCGTCTTTTTGCACACCGGCAGCACTTCGCCCGCCATGTCGACCACGATGTCGTTGGCATTGCCGTAGGCCAGCAGTCCGGCCGACGACGCGCGGCCCGCCATGCGGTAGCGGCCCGAGTTGTAGATCACGATCAGGTCGATGCCGGCGGCCTCTTCGCACTTGGCGGAAATGCCCGTGCCGGCGCCGCCGCCGATGATGGGCTCGCGCCGCTTCACCATCTCGTTGAACTTCTGCATCAGCGCCTGGCGCTCGAAACGGGGCATGGTCTTCTCCTGGGTGGTCAGTCTGGACGTTGAACGGGGGCCTGCGTGTCGTCGGCGGGGCGGGTCAGCGCACCCGCGATGCCGCTGCGGAAGGTCATCACGCAGACCATGAAGATGACGCCGGTGACCAGGGTCACCCAGCCTCCGAAGGCGTCGAGGTAGTACTGCAGCGCGACCACGACCGTCGCGCCGATGGCCGGGCCCAGTACCGACTGCATGCCGCCGAGCAGGGCCATCAGCACCACGTCGCCCGACAGATGCCAGTGCACATCGGTGAGCGCGGCCAGCTGGAACACCAGTGCCTTCATCGAGCCGGCCAGGCCGGACAGCGCGGCCGAGAGCACGAACAGCACCAGCTTGTAGCGATCGACGGGATAGCCCAGCGAACGGGCACGCGGCTCGTGCTCGCGGATGGCCAGGATCACGTGGCCGAAGGGCGAATGCACCACGCGATGGATCAGCGCCAGGCCGCCCAGGGTGAGCACCAGCACCAGGTAGTACATCGCGCGGTCGTCGCGCAGGTCGATCAGGCCGAACAGCTGCCCGCGCGGGATCTGCTGCATGCCGTCCTCGGCGCCGGTGAAGGGCAACTGGAGGAACAGGAAATAGACCATCTGCGCCAGCGCGAGCGTGACCATCGCGAGGTAGATGCCCTGGCGGCGGATCGCGAGCGAGCCGATCACCGCGCCCAGCAGCGCCGCGCCCAGCGTGCCGGCCAGGATGCCGACCTCCGGCGTGAGGCCGGCGTGCTTCACCACCAGCCCGGTCAGGTAGGCCGCGGTGCCGAAGAAGGCCGCATGGCCGAAGGACATGATGCCGCCGAAGCCCAGCAGCAGGTTGTAGGCGCAGGCGAACAGCGCCAGGCACAGCAGCTTCATCACGAACACCGGGTAGACGATCTGCGGCAGCCAGGGCACCACGACCAGTGCCGCCACCGCAGCCGCGATCAGCGTGCGCACTGCCGCGGGCGGCAAGGCGAAACGAGCGGTGTTCATGCCGAACCCTCGCGACCGAACAGGCCCTTGGGCCGCAGCAGCAGCACCAGCGCCATCAGGACGAAGATCACCGTGCTCGAGGCCTCGGAATAGAACACGCGCGTCCAGCCCTCGACCACGCCGATCACCAGCGCGGTGACGATGGAGCCGAACATCGAGCCCATGCCGCCGATGACGACGATCGCGAAGACCACGATCACCAGGTTCGAACCCATGGCCGGGTTCACGTGCAGGATCGGCGCGGCCAGCACGCCCGCGAAGGCGGCCAGTCCGATGCCCACGCCATAGGTGAGCGTGAGCAGCAGCGGCACGTTGATGCCGAAGGATTGCGTGAGCGTGGTCTTCTCGGTCGCCGCGCGCAGCTTGGCACCGAGCGGCGTGCGCTCGATCAGCCACCAGCTGAGCAGGCAGCAGGCCAGTGCCGCGGCGATCACCCAGCCGCGGTAGAGCGGCAGGACCATGAAGCCCAGCTGCACCGTGCCGCGCAGCGATTCGGGGACCGGGTAGGGATGGCCCGAGGAGCCGAAGAGCAGCCGGAAGCCGCCTTCGAGCACCAGCACCAGGCCGAAGGTCAGCAAGAGGCCATAGATCGGATCGAGCCCGCGCAGCTTGCGCAGCAGCGTGCGCTCGAACACCGCGCCCGCGACACCGACCAGCACCGGCACCACCAGCAACGCGATCCAGTAGCCGATGCCCAGGTAGCGCTGCAGCATCCAGGCACCGAAGGCGCCCGTCATGAAGAAGGCGCCGTGCGCGAAGTTCACGATGCGCAGCAGGCCGAAGATCACGGCCAGGCCGAGGCTCAGCACTGCATAGAAGCAGCCGTTGACCAGCCCGAGCATCGTCTGTCCGGCAATCACGGCGAGGGGCATTCCGAAGAGTTCGGTCATGGCGCAGCCCCTGGAGGCAGGGTGCGGGGGTGTCGGTTCGTGTCGTCCATAGCTCTTGTTTCTCGAGGGTCAGACGCCCAGGCGCGCCGCGATGCGCTCGAAGTCGCGCGCCAGCGCGGCGCTGTCGAGGCAGTCGACCACGCGGCCCGATTCGACGAGGCAGTGACGGTCGGCGAACTCCGCCGCGAAGTGCACGTTCTGCTCCACCAGCACGATGGTGTAGCCGCGCTGGCGCAGGTCGATCAGCAGCGCGCCGATGCGTTCGACGATCACCGGCGCAAGGCCTTCGGTGGGCTCGTCGAGCAGCAGCAGCCGCGCGCCGGTGCGCAGGATGCGGGCGATGGCGAGCATCTGCTGCTCTCCGCCCGACAGTTGCGTGCCCGCGGATTTCGCGCGTGCCGCAAGGTTGGGAAACAGCGCCATCAGCTCGGCCTCGCTCATGCCGCCGCTCGCCACCACCGGCGGCAACAGCAGGTTCTCGCGCACGCTCAGCGAGGCGTAGATGCCGCGGTCGTCGGGGCAGAAGGCGACGCCCGCGCGACCGATCTCGTGCGGCGCGAGGTCGATCAACTCGCGCCCTGCGAGGCGGATCGCACCGGTGCGCTGCGGCACGATGCCCATCACCGACTTCAGCAGCGTCGACTTGCCCGCGCCGTTGCGCCCGAGCAGCGTGACGATCTCGCCGGCATGCACCTGCAGGTCGATGCCGTGCAGCGCCTGGCTCGGGCCGTACCAGGCCCGCAGGTCGCGGATGTCGAGCAGGGGTTCAGCCATGAGCGCCTCCGCTGCGGGACTTGGCCGCCTTGCCCAGATAGGCGCGGGCCACCTGCGCGTTGGCGGCGATGCTGGCGTAGTCGCCTTCGGCCAGCACTTCGCCATGCGCCAATACCGTGATGCGGTCGCACAGGTTGGCGACCACCGACAGGTTGTGCTCCACCATCAGCACCGTGCGCCCGCGTGCGGCGACGCGGATGAGTTCGGTGGCCTGCACGATGTCCTCTCCGCCCATGCCGGCCATCGGCTCGTCGAGCAGCAGCATGCGTGGTTCGAGCGCCAGCGTGGTCGCCAGCTCGAGCGCGCGCTTGCGGCCGTAGGGCAGCGCACCCGCCGCGTGGCGGGCCCAGCCGTCGAGCCCGACGTCAGCCAGCAGCGCATGCGCGCGCTCGTCGTGCACGCGAAGCACCTTGTCGCTGCGCCACCAGTCGAAGGAGTGGCCGCGGTGGCGTTGCAGCGCGAGCCGGACGTTCTCGAACACGCTCAGTTGCGCGAACACCGCCGAGATCTGGAACGAGCGCACCAGCCCGAGCCGTGCGACGGCATCGGCCGCCAGGTGCGTGATGTCGCGGCCTTCGAACGCGATGCGTCCGGCGCTCGGCTCGATGAAGCGCGTGAGCAGGTTGAAGCAGGTCGTCTTGCCCGCACCGTTGGGGCCGATCAGCGCATGGATGCTGCCGGTCTGCACGCGCAGGTCCACGCCCTGCGCGCCGCCCACGGCGCGAAAGCCGTTGAAATCGCGCGCGAGCCCCTGCGCTTCCAGCGCATAACCGGTGTGCTGCATCGTGGTGGCGCCGCGGCGTTTACTTCTTGACCAGGTAGCAGCTGCTGGCGGACAGCGGCTGGAAGGCCTGGTCGGCCGGAATGGTCTTGATCGGCTTGAGATAGTCCCACGGGCCTTTCGATTCGGCCGGCGACTTCACTTCCCACAGGTACATGTCGTGCACCATGCGGCCGTCGGCGCGGATCTGGCCCTTGCCGGTGAAGAAGTCGTTGATGGGCAATTCGCGCATCTTGGTCGACACCGCATCGGGTTCGTCGGTGCCGGCGGCCTGCACCGCCTTCAGGTAGTGCATCGTCGACGAGTAGTCGGCGGCCTGGCTCATGTTGGGCATGAGCTTCACGCGCTGCTCGTAGCGGCGTGCGAACTTGCGCGCCTCGTCGTTCATGTCCCAGTACCAGGCGTTGGTGAGCATCAGGCCCTGTGCCGACTCGAGGCCGAGCGCATGCACGTCGTTGATCCACAGCAGCAGCGCGGCCAGCTTCTGGTTCTTCGTGATGCCGAATTCCTTGGCCGCCTTGATCGCGTTGATGGTGTCGCCGCCGGTCGACGCGAGGCCGATGATCTTGGCCTTGGAGGCCTGGGCCTGCAGCATGTACGACGAGAAATCGGTGGTGTTGAGCGGATGCCGCGCGGCGCCCACCACGCGGCCCTTGGCACCGCGCACCACGTCGCCGACCTGCTGTTCCAGGCCGATGCCGAAGGCGAAGTCGACGGTCAGGAAGAACCAGGTGTCGCCGCCCTGCTCGACGAGCGTGCGGCCGGTGCCGTGCGCCAGGGAGTAGGCGTCGTAGGCGTAGTGCACCGTATAGGGCGAGCACACCTGGTTGGTCAGGCCCATGTTGGACGAGCCGTTCACGATGATGTGGCGCTTCTTCTCCTTGGCCACCGCGGCCACGGCCAGCGCCACGCCGGAGTTGGAGAGGTCGGCGATCAGGTCGACGCCGTTCGCGTCGAACCATTCGCGCGCCTTGGCCGCACCCACGTCGGCCTTGTTCTGATGGTCGGCGAAGACCACCTCGATCGGCTTGCCGAACATCTTGCCGCCGAAGTCCTCGACCGCCATCTTCACCGCCTCGACCGCGCCCTTGCCGGAGAGGTCGGCGTAGATGCCCGACATGTCGGTCAGCACGCCGATGCGCACCACGTCGCCCGAGAGCTGCGCTGTTTGCGCGCCGGCCGAGCCGAGCGCACCGATCAGGGTCAGGGAGGCGGCGGCCACCTGCTTCAGAACATTTCGCATGCTTGTCTCCTTCGTTGTGGGTGAGGCTCGGCAAGGTGTCCGAGTTGCAGGGATGCTACGAAGCACGACCCCGTCCGGCCATGCCGCAGCGGCACAGGAAACTACTCAAAACCCACATTCAGGGGCGGACAAACCCCGAGTGCCGTGCCGACGACGGGGGCACGTTGCACGCTGAAAATGAGGAGCGCATCCCACAGCAGAATCCCGTCAACGTCGCCGGAGCCCTCACTGCACCCATGCCTGCCGATCTCATCGAACTGAAGGAAACGCACATCTGGGGCGAGGACAGCCGCGTGACCGTGGTGCGCGCCGAGCAGTGCGAGGCGCTGGCGGCGCGACACATCGCGCACGTGGCCGTGATGGATGCGACCGAGCCCTACACCATCGTCCGCACGAACCTGAGCGGCGCCTACCTGCACACCTGCCTGGGCGGCGAGGGCCGCACCCTGCTCGATGGCCGCTGGTACGCGCACAAGTCGGGCATGACGAGCTTCGCGCCGGCGCACGTGCTGCACGCCTTCCACTGCATCCCGGGGCAGCGCTGGCAGGTCTGCTGGGTGCGCTTCATGCCCAGCTCGCCGCGCTCGGTGGAGAACGCCATGGCGCCGGGCATGACCCTGTTCGACGGACGCGCGCTCGAGCACGCGATCCTCGGTCTGGCCAGCGAGATGCAGGGCGCGGCCGACCCCGGCAGCTGCGCGATCTGGGTCGACGTGATCGAACGCTACGTCGCGCGCGTCGTCGAGCCCTGGCAACGCGAGCCGCGCCTGGTGGGCCTCTGGAACGCCGTGCAGCAGGACCTGGGCCGCGACTGGACGCTGGCCGAGATGGCGCGTCTCGCAAGCACCAGCGAGGAGCATCTGCGCCGCCTGTGCCAGAAGAGTCTGGGCCGCAGCCCCGGCAAGCAACTCGCCGCGATGCGCATCGCGCAGGCCGCGCACCGGCTGGCCACCTCGGCCGAGAAGGTGGAGGCGATCGCGCGCAGCGTGGGCTACGTGAACCCCTTCGCCTTCTCCAACACCTTCAAGCGCCTCACGGGCTTCAGGCCGACGGACTACCGCGCCCGGCCGCGCGACGCGACCGACGGCTGAACGCGAGGCCTCAGCCGATGCCGAGCATCTTCCGATTGGCCGCCTGGTCCACCCCGCCCGCGGCGAAATCGTCGAAGGCGCGGTCGGCCACGCGGATGATGTGCCCGGCGATGAAGGGCGCACCCTCGCGGGCGCCGTCTTCGGGGTGCTTGATGCAGCACTCCCACTCGAGCACCGCCCAGCCGTCGAAGTCGTAGGTGGCCATCTTCGAGAAGATCGCACCGAAATCGACCTGGCCGTCGCCCAGCGAGCGGAAGCGGCCGGCACGGTTCACCCAGGACTGGAAGCCGCCGTAGACGCCCTGCTTGCCGCTCGGGTTGAACTCGGCGTCCTTCACATGGAAGGCCTTGATGCGCTCGTGGTAGTGGTCGATGTAGGCCAGGTAGTCGAGCTGCTGCAGCAGGAAATGGCTCGGGTCGTACAGCAGGCAGGCGCGCGGATGCTGGCCCACGCGCTCGAGGAACATCTCGTAGCTCACGCCGTCGTGCAGGTCCTCGCCGGGATGCACCTCGTAGCAGACGTCGACGCCCGCGTCGTCGAAGGCATTGAGGATCGGCAGCCAGCGCCGCGCGAGCTCGTCGAAGGCCTCGTCGATCAGGCCCGGCGGGCGCGGCGGCCAGGAATACAGGTAGGGCCAGGCCAGCGCGCCCGAGAAGGTGGCGTGCGCCTTCAGGCCCAGCCGCGACGAGGCCCTGGCCGCGAGCATCAGCTGCTCGACCGCCCATTGCTGGCGCGCGACCGGGTTGCCGCGCACCTCGGGCGCCGCGAAACCGTCGAAGCCGGCGTCGTAGGCCGGATGCACGGCCACCAGCTGGCCCTGCAGATGGCTCGACAGCTCGGTGATCTGCAGGCCGTGCCGTGCCAGCGTGCCCAGCACCTCGTCGCAATAGGTCTGGCTCTCGGCTGCGCGCCGAAGGTCGAACAGGCGCGCGTCCCAGCTGGGGATCTGCACGCCCTTGTAGCCCAGCCCCGCGGCCCAGCCGGCGATCGCGTCGAGCGAGTTGAACGGGGCCGTGTCGCCGGCGAACTGGGCCAGGAAGATGCCCGGGCCTTGGATGGTCTTCATCGCGATGTCCTCATGGGGTGTGCAGTCCGTCTGCGGTCTGCGCAACACGAAAGCATATAGGCATGTCGTCCGACTGGCCTCCGCGGCCGGGCGGCGCCACAATGGCTTTCCGTCTCTGCCCGCCGCGTCTCCCGCGGCCACCGCCATGCCTCAGAACGTCGCCGGTCGATTGAAGATCGGCCTTTCCGCCTGCTTCCAGCACGCCGATCCGGCGCGTTCCCTGTTCACCAACAAGACCCTGCAGTACGTCGAGCAGTCGATCGCGCACTGGCTGATGTCCGCCGGCGCGATGGTGGTCATGGTGCCCTGTCCGACCGGCGAAACCGCGCGCGGCGACACCATGCTCTCGCACTACGCCGAGTGGCTCGACGGCGTGGTGATGCACGGCGGCGCCGACGTCTGGCCCGGCAGCTACGGCGAGGTGCCGATGCGCGATGCCTGGGTCGGCGACCGCATCCGCGACCTTTACGACCTGGCGCTGGTCGAGGCCTTCGAGCAGGCCGGCAAGCCGATCTTCGGCGTCTGCCGCGGTCTGCAGCTGATCAACGTGGCCTTCGGCGGCACGCTGTTCCAGGACATCGAGACGCAGCATCCCAACGCGCTGCGCCACCGCGACCCGGAGAGCTACGACCAGAACTTCCACGACATCGTGATGGTCGAGGGCACGCAGCTCTCGCGCATGTACCCGGGCGTGCAGCACGCGCGGGTCAACAGCATCCACCACCAGGGCATCAAGGACCTGGCGCCGGGATTCGAGGTCGAGGCGTGGAGCTATCCCGACCGCGTGCCCGAAGCCATCCGCCGCGTGAACGGCCGGGCCGGCCGCGGCTACATCGCCGCCACCCAGTGGCACCCCGAATTCCACAAGGCCGGCGGCACCATCAGCACGGTCGACGACACCGCCATCCTCAACGACTTTCTCGGCGCCTGCACCGCGGCCCGCGTGCAGCCGCACCGTCCGCACCGCAGCGCGCCCGGCAAGATCCGCGACCGCGCGGCGCGCATGCTGCGCCAGGCCTTGCTGCGGCGCTGAATCGGCCGTTCAGCCGCAGGCTTTCGCGGCCCGGCTGGACGAGGGCGTGCGGGTCGAGGAGGGCGCCGCCTTCAATGCCACGCAGCGCGCACCAGCGCGCCGGGGTCGCGGGTGCCGGCGCTGATGCCGGTGACCGGGCCCCAGTCGGGGTCGAAGCGGCTCGACACGAAGGCGGCCGAGGCGTCGGCGCTCGCGTGTTGCAGCATCAGGCAGGCCTGCGTCGCGCGCACCAGCCGCTGGGTGAAGCGGCGCGCCTGGCGCTCCAGTTCCTGCGGCGGCAGCTGCACCATGCCGCGCAGCGCGTCGATCTCGGCCAGCAGCCGCGGCTCGCCCGCCGAGATGCCCTGCAGTTGCGCGAGCACCAGGTGCACGTCGTCGGGGTTGCGCGAGATGGCGCGCAGCACGTCCAGGCACATCACGTTGCCCGAGCCTTCCCAGATCGAGTTGACCGGCGCTTCGCGGAACAGCCGGCCCATCGGGCCGTCCTCCACATAGCCGTTGCCGCCGAAGACTTCCATCGCCTCGCCGGTGAGCGCCACCGCGCGCTTGCAGTTCCAGAACTTGGCGGCGGGCGTGAGCAGCCGGCGCCAGGCCGTGTCCAGCGGCGCGGCCGAGCCGAAGCGCGAGGCCAGTTCCATCGCCAGCAGCGTGGCGCTCTCGGATTCGAGCGCCATGTCGGCCAGCAGCTCGGTCATCACCGGCTGATCGACCAGCGCCTTGCCGAAGGCGTAGCGGTTGCGCGCGTAGTGCGCGGCCTGCACGAAGGCCTGCCGCATGAAGCCCGCGCTGGACAGCGCGCAGTCGAGCCGGGTCACGGTCGCCATCTCGATGAGGGTCGGGATGCCGCGGCCCTCGTCGCCGACGCGCACGCCCCAGGCTTCCTTGAACTCGACCTCGCTGCTCGAATTGGAGCGGTTGCCGACCTTGTCCTTGAGCCGCTGGATGTGGATGGGGTTCTTGCTGCCGTCGGGCCGCCAGCGCGGCACGAAGAAGCACGAGGCGCCGTGTTCGTCGGTCTTGGCCAGCACCAGGTGGCCGTCGCACATCGGCGCCGAGAAGAACCACTTGTGGCCGGTGATCAGGAACTCGTCGCCCCACGGGCCACTTGCCATGCGCCCCGTCGGTACGGCGCGCGTGGTGTTGCTGCGCACGTCGCTGCCGCCCTGCTTCTCGGTCATGCCCATGCCGACGGTCATCGAGGCCTTGCCCTCGAGCGGGATGTCGCGCGCATCGTGCTCGTTCGACGCCAGCTTGGCGCGCAGGTCGGCGTACAGCGCGGCGTTGCGGCGCATCACCGGGATGCAGGCCTTGGTCATGGTGGTCGGGCAGGTCGAGCCCGACTCGATCTGGCTGTGCATGTAGAGCGAGGCGCCGTACCCGACCCAGGCCGAGGGCCGCTCGTCGAAGAAGGGCAGGTTGGCGATGCCGTTGCGCCGCGCGATGGCCATCATCGTGTGCCACGCCGGATGGAACTGCACCTGGTCGATGCGCTCGCCGATGCGCGAGTGGGTGTGCAGCTCGGGCTCGTGGCGGTTGGCGTCCTCGGCGGCGCGCAGCGTGGCCTCGGCACCGTACTCGGCGCCCTGGCGCACCAGTTCGTCGTCGCGCCAGCCGGCACCGCCGCGTGCGACCGCGCTGCGCAGCGCGGGGTCGCTGGTGTAGACGTTGTAGTCCTTGAGTTCGGGGACCTGGTTGTCGGGGTGGATGCCGGTGGTGGTCATGCGTGTGTCTCGCGGGTCGGTGAGAGTCCGGGCGCTGCCTTGTGGCGCGCAGGCGGCGTGCGCGAATCCTCGAATACGGCGTTGCTGCGGGCCATTGCAGAATGCCGTTCGATGGGTCCCCAAATTCTAGGAACAACCGGGCCGCAAGGTGTTCGGGTTCGGCGCCGATGACAAGCGCCCGCGCGCCCGTTCCCGCGCCGAGGAAAAAGCCACGCCAATCCCGCGCGCGCCACACCTCGCAGGCCTTGCAGGACGCCTTTGTTCGGTTTCTGGTCGTGAAGGGCGATGCGGCCATCACCATCCGCAAGATCGCGGCTGTGGCGGGGCACGGGGCTCGGCAGCACGGCTACCTGGCCGGCATGGCCTGAAGGATCAGCGCGACGACCGGGTGTTGTAACCGCTGACGCCGGCGTCGATGGTGCCGAACACCGTGACGCCGCTGCCCGACGGGGCCGATGAAGACGACGGGTTGCCGCCCGTGCCGGCACAGCCGGCGACCAGCACGCCCATCGCGACGGCGAAAACAGCTGCAATGAATGGCTTCACGGAAAACTCCAGGGAATGGCGCGACTGCGGTCGGCCCACTATAGGCCGCCGCGCTTTGCCGCCCTCAACGACACGCCTGCCGGCAGCAGGGTTGTTGTGCAACCCGGCTGCGGCAGGCGGTCGATCAGCGCGGATCGGTCGCCAGCAGCATCGCGACCATCGACCGCAGATGTTCCTGCAGCCGCGCCGCGCCGGTGTCGTCCAGCGCCAGCGTGGTCTCGTCCATGTAGAGCCGGCGGTTGATCTCGACCTGGATGCTGTGCCGGTGGGCTGCCGGGTTGCCGTGCCGGCGCACCAGCTCCACGCCCTTGTACGGGTGGTTGTAGTCCACGCTGTAGCCCCGCGCGCGCAGGTGCTCGCAGAGCCTGTGCGACAGCGCCGGCGCGGCCGTGCTGCCGTCGCGGTCCCCGATCACGAAGTCGGCGTGCGCAAGGCCCGGGAAGTCGGTGGCGTGGCTGCCCGCAATGGCCGGCATCGAATGGCAGTTGATGTGGATGCTGTAGCCGTGCCGCGCGTGCGCCTCGTCGATGGCCTGCGCCACCGCCGCGTGGTACGGCCGCCAGCACTGGTCGATGCGCTGGCGCACCTCGTCCACCGTGAGCGGCCGGTCGTAGATCGGCAGGCCCTCGTCGGTGAGCTTCCAGATCAGGCCCTTGCCCAGGCGCACTTTCGACAGCACGCGCGGATCGGTCGACACCGGCCCGGTCCACGGACCGTCGAGCATGGTGATGTCGACCTCGGTCATGTCGCGGTTGGCGTCGAGGTAGCTGCGCGGGAAGTGCGCCTCGACCCAGGCCGCGCCCATGGCGCTCGCGAAGGCATAGAGCTTCTCGACGTGGGTGTCCTCGGCCCGGCGCAGCGTGGCGAGGTCGCACACCGGCCGGAAGTCGTCGGGGTAGACGGTGCCGCTGTGCGGCGAGTCCAGCACCAGCGGGGTGTGCCCGGCGACGCTCGTCACCTGGGCGCGGGTTTGAATCAGTTTCAGGACCGGATGCATAGGCGACTCAGGCCTCCCGCCGGGCCGCCCCAAGGGAGCCCTGTGCCCCCTCGGGGGGCAGCGAATACACGAAGTGATGAGCGTGGGGGTTCATAGGTCGGGTCAGTCCAATCGGATGCGCGCGAAGGCGGCCACCTTCTTCATCTTCTCGATCTCGCTCGCGATCTGCTGGGTGAACTCGGCCGGCGTGGTGCCCGAGGCGTACAGCCCCTGCAGCGACAGCCGCTCGCGCACCGAGCTGTCCTTCAGCGCGGTCGCCACCGCCTGCTGCATGCGCAGCACCAGTTCGGCCGGCGTGCCGGCCGGCGCGATCATGCCGAACCACGACGGGTCGTTGTTGGCCGGGTAGCCCAGTTCGCCGTAGGTCGGCACTTCGGGCAGCACGTCGAGGCGGCTGCTCCAGGACACGGCCAGCGCCTTCAGCTTGCCGGCCTTCACGTGCGGCAGCGACGACGCCACCTGGTCGAAGTACACCGGCACCTGGCCCGCGAGCACGTCGTTGATGGCCGGGCCCGCACCACGGTAGGGGATGTGCACCATCGAGGTTCCGGTGTTGCTCTTGAACAGCTCGCCCCACATGTGGCCGATGGTGCCGTTGCCCGGCGAGGCGTACGACACCTTGCCCGGGTTGGCCTTCAGGTACTTCACCAGTTCGGCGAAGCTGCCGACCGGCAGCACGGACGGGTTGATGACCACCACGCCCGGCGCCTTCACCAGCTCGGTCACCGCGACGAAGCCCTTGATCGGGTCGTAGGGCAGCTTCGCATAGACGGCCGGGTTGACGCCGTGCGTGGACAGCGTGGCCACGCCGAAGGCCAGGCCGTCCGGGGCGGCGCGGGCCAGTTCGGCCATGCCGATGGAGCCGCCGGCGCCGGCGCGGTTGTCGATCACCACGGGCTGCTGGAGGATCTTGGCCAGGGGCTCGGAAAGCACGCGGGCCGTGATGTCGGTGGCGCCACCGGGCGGGAAGGGCACGACCAGGCGGATCGGCTTGCCTTGGGCAAAGGATATTCCTGGAACGACGGAAGCGGCGGCCAGCGTGGAAATGAAATGACGACGTTGCATAGGGTTCTTCCAATGAAGTAGGGAGTGATGTACGGCATCACTTCAAGCAAAGGATAGACCAGCTAACATTCTGATTTGGAATGTTTTAATGGGCATCTCGCCATGTCAATGCGCCGCCTCAATCCGCCCCTGAACCTGCTGCGTGCCTTCTCGACGGTGGTGCGCTTCGGCGGCGTCTCGCGCGCGGCCGAGGCGCTGCACCTCACGCAGGGCGCGGTCAGCAAGCAGGTGCAGGAGCTCGAACGCTGGATCGGCGCGCCGCTGTTCGAGCGCAGCCGCAAGCGGCTGGCGCTCACGCCCGCGGGGGAGCGCTACGAGAAAGCGGTGCGCGCCCTGCTCGCGCAACTGGAGGCGGCCACGCTGGAGCTCATCACCAGCGGCGACGGCGGTGGCGCGCTGCACCTGTCGACGCTGCCGACTTTCGGCGCCAAGTGGCTGATTCCACGGCTGCCCGATTTCCAGCGCCGCCATCCGCAGATCACGCTGCATTTCGTCCCCTTCATGCATGGCTACGACTTCGAGCGGCCGGAGCTCGACTGCGCCATCCTGTTCGGCGACGGCCATTGGCCCGGTGCCCGTTCGCACTACCTGTCGGGGCAGGACGTCGCGCTGATCGCACCGCGCGCGGCGCAGGCCGAGGCCGTCATCAGGACACCGCAGGACGTGGCGCGCTGCACGCTGCTGCGCCACGTGACGGTGCCGCAGTCGTGGGTGCAATGGAGCGAGGCGCACGGCGTGCGCGGGCTCGATCCGCTGGCGGGCCCGCAGTTCGACCAGTTCCAGACCATGATCCGCGCGGTGATGGTGGGCATGGGCGTGGCGCTGGTGCCGCGCTGCCTGGTGCAGGACGAGATTGCCTCGGGACTGGTGGACGAGCCGCTGCCCGGCGGTGGCTACCGCGGCAACGAAGGCTACTGGTTCTGCTATCCCGAAGGGCGTGGCCAGCTGGCCACGCTCGATCATTTCCGCAACTGGCTGCTGGCCGAAGTCGACCGCAGCGGGGAGGCTGCGCCGCCATCGGCCGTGCTGGCCTGAGAGGCTACTCGGGCTTGGCGCCCGAAGCCTTCACCGCCGCACCCCAGAGGCCGATCTCGCTCGCCACGAAGCGGTCGAACTCGGGGCCGCTCGTCGGCGCCGGCTCGGAGCCCCGGTCGCGGATGAAGCGCGCCATCTGCTCGCTCTTCAGGATGTCGGTCACCTCGTGGTTCAGCCGCGCCACGATCTCGGGCGGCGTGCCGCGCGGTGCCATCAGGCCGAGCCAGCCCACGGCCTCGAAGCCCTTGGTGCCGGCCACGCCGGACTCGCGCACGGTGGGCACGTCGGGCAACTGCGACGAGCGCGTGGCCGAAGTCACCGCCAGCGGAATCGCCTTGCCCGACTTGATGTGCGGCAGCGCGGCCGTCACCGAATCGACCATCAGCGGGACCTGGTTGCCCAGGAAATCCGCCTGCGCCGGCCCGCTGCCGCGGTACGGAATGTGCGTCATGAACACATGCGCCGCCGACTTGTACATCTCGCCCGACAGGTGCTGCGTGCCGCCGATGCCGGCGCTCGCGTAACTGAGCTTGCCGGGCTCGGCCTTGGCGCGCGCCGTGAGGTCGGCCAGCGTGCGGATGCCGCTCTCGGGCGTGGCCAGGAACACCAGCGGCACCTTCGCGATCAGCGAGACGCCCACCAGGTCCTTGCGCGGGTCGAAGCCCGGCTTGGCGTAGAGCGTCTGGTTCACCGCCATCGCGCTGCCGGCCACCACCAGCGTGTAGCCGTCGGGCTGGGCGCGCACCACGAACTCGGTGCCGATGTTGCTGCCGGCGCCGGCCTTGTTGTCGATGATCACTGGCTGGCCCAGCCGCTTGCCGAGCTGTTCGGCGAGCGCGCGGGCGAAGATGTCGGAGGCCTGCCCCGGAGGGAAAGGCACGACCAGTTTGACGGGTCGCTCGGGCCACGTGGCGGCATGGGCCAGGCCCGCGCTGCCGATCAGAGTGACTGCGGCTGCCAGCGCGGCGGCAAGGTGACGGCGTTGCATGACTTAAAGCGCCGAGAGGTGTTTGCCCACGATGCCCGCGAGCTCGAACATCGTCACCTGGTCCTTGCCGAACACGGGTTTCAGCTTGGCGTCGGCATTGATGGCGCGCTTGTTGGCCGCGTCCTGCAGGTTGTTGGCCTTGATGTAGTCCCACAGCTTCTTGATGACCTCGGTGCGCGCCACCGGATCGGCGCCGATCACCGCGGCCAGCGCGTCGCTGGGCTTGAGGCCCGCGCCCGGCTTGCGCGGCGTGGCCGCCTTCTTCGCGGCCGGTGCCTTCTTGGCGGCGGGCGTCTTCTTCGCCGCCACCTTCTTGGCGGCCGCGGTCTTGGCCGCCGGCTTGCCGAAGGTCTTGCGCGGCGGGAATTTGCTGCCGCCTTCGCGCGGTGCGAACTCGAAGGTCACCTTGCCCTCTTCGGCGTTCCAGGTCAGGAAGGCCTTGAAGGCGCGGCGCGTGCGCATGCTCACGAACTTGTCGAGCAGGTCGGTCTTGCCGGTGGCGAGCAGCTTTTCCATCTGGTCGCGTTCCACCGGTTGCTGCAGGATGATCTTGCCGGTCTTGAAGGTGCAGCTGGGCGTGGGCTGCGCGGTGGTCGGCACCGACTTCTCGCAGACGTAGTTGCTGCCGTGGTCGAAGACCGGCGCGCCGCACACCGGGCACGGGCCCACGGTGTCCTGCGCGCTGAAGTCGACGATCTCGCCGCTCTCGGCGTTCTTGTCGTCGCCGAAGTCGAACTCCAGCTTCCAGTTCTTGGCCTCCTCGTCGAACTTGATGACGATCTCGGCAGTGAAGGGCCAGCCGGCCTTGGAGCGGAAGCCGTCGATCGGGCCGATGTGCTTGTCGCGCAGCAGCGCCTCGGCCTCGGCCACCTCGAAGGTGCGGCCGGCCGGCGACTTGCCGAACGAGAAGCCGCAGGCGTCTTCGCCGGTGCCGCTCTTGCCGGTGCAGGCGTAGCGGCGGTAGTTTTCGCGCACGATGCCGCTGCAGTTGGGGCACGGCGTCTCGAGCGTGGCGTAGTCGCCCGGCACGGTGTCGCGGTCGTATTCCTTGGCCTTCTTGACGATGTGCTCGGTCATGGCCGCAATCTCGCGCATGAAGGCATCGCGGCTCAGCGCGCCCTTCTCCATCTGCGCGAGCTTGTATTCCCACTCGCCGGTCAGCTCGGCCTTGGAGAGTTCCTCCACGCCCAGGCCGCGCAACAGCGTCATGAGCTGGAAGGCCTTGGCGGTCGGGATCAGCTCGCGGCCTTCGCGCAGCATGTATTTCTCGGCGATCAGCCCTTCGATGGTGGCCGCGCGCGTGGCTGGCGTGCCCAGGCCTTTTTCCTGCATGGCCTCGCGCAGCTCGTCGTCGTCGATGGTCTTGCCGGCGCCTTCCATGGCGCCGAGCAGCGTGGCTTCGGAGTAGCGCGCGGGCGGGCGCGTCTTCAGGCCCTTGATGTCGGCCGACTCGGTGTTGACGATCTCGCCCGGCTTCACCGGCACGAGGCGCTTGCCGTCCTTGTCGTCTTCCTTCTCGTCGTCCTGCGCTTCCTTGCCGTAGATCGCCAGCCAGCCCGGCTTCACCAGCACCTTGCCGTCGGTGCGGAACGGGTACTTCTTGCCGCCCTGCTCGACCGTGCTGATGCGCGTGGTGACCTGGTGCTCGGCGCTCGGGAAGAACACCGACAGGAAACGCCGCACCACGAAGTCGTACAGCTTCTGCTCGGCTTCGCTCAGGCCGCTCGGGGCTTGCAGCGTCGGGATGATGGCGAAGTGATCGGACACCTTGGCGTTGTCGAAGATGCGCTTGTTGGGCTTCACGTAGTTGCCGTCGACCGCCTGCTTGGCGAACGGCGCCAGGTGCTTCATGCCGCTGTTGGCGAGCATGCCCATGGTGTCCTTGACCACCGGCAGATAGTCTTCCGGCAGTGCGCGCGAATCGGTACGCGGGTAGGTCAGGGCCTTGTGGCGTTCGTACAGGCTCTGGGCCAAGGCCAGCGTGGTCTTGGCGCTGAAGCCGAAACGGCCGTTGGCCTCGCGCTGCAGCGAGGTCAGGTCGAACAGCGCGGGCGAGGCCTGCGTGGTGGGCTTGCTTTCTTCGGTGACGGTGGCGGGCTTGCCGCGCGCGGCGTTGGCGATGGCCAGCGCTTCCTGCTCGTTCCAGACGCGGTCCGCCCGTTGTTCAGGGTCCGGTTCTCCATTCGCGAGGAGCGGCGCGTTGGCCTTCTTCCAGTTGGCGTCGAACCACTTGCCCGGGTACTCGCCGGCCTCGGCCGCGAAGCTGCCGTGCACTTCCCAATAGTTGCGCGAGACGAACTTGCGGATCTGCTCCTCGCGCTCCACCACCACCGACAGCGTGGGCGTCTGCACGCGGCCCACGGTCGTCAGGAAGAAGCCGCCGTCGCGCGAGTTGAACGCGGTCATGGCGCGCGTGCCGTTGATGCCCACCAGCCAGTCGGCCTCGGAGCGCGAACGCGCGGCGTCGGCCAGGCCCTGCATCTGCTTTTCGGTGCGCAGCGATTCGAAGCC
The DNA here is from genome assembly GCF_051216515.1 of Variovorax frigidus. Taxonomy (NCBI): domain Bacteria; kingdom Pseudomonadati; phylum Pseudomonadota; class Betaproteobacteria; order Burkholderiales; family Comamonadaceae; genus Variovorax; species Variovorax frigidus. The sequence continues at coordinate 237,141 of NZ_JBPJZF010000006.1, read as the reverse complement.
GTCGCGAATGGCCTGCGGCGTCATCGATTGCAGCCACAGGCGCTTGACCGGCTTGCCCAGCGGCGCCTTGCCGCCGGCGTATTGCTCGATCAGGCGGAAGATCAGTTCGCCCTCGCGGCCCGCGTCGCAGGCGTTGATGAGTTGCGTCACGTCCTTGCGCTTGGCCTGCTTGACCACGGCGTTCAGGCGCGTCTTGGTCTTGTCGACCGGCTTCAGGTCGAAGTGGGGCGGAATCACCGGCAGGTTGGCAAAGCTCCACTTGCCACGCTTGACGTCGAATTCCTCGGGCGCCTGGATCTCGACCAGGTGGCCGACGGCGCTGGTCACGACGTACTGATCGCTCTCGAAGTATTCGTCGTAACGCTCGAACTTGCCGGCCGTGGGCGTGAGTGCGCGGACGATGTCCTGCGCCACCGACGGTTTCTCTGCAATTACCAGTGTCTTCATAAGTCCAGCATTCAAAAAATGGGGCGAGGCTGGCGCGGGCTGCCGGTCGGCGGCCCGCGGTCCCCTCGGACGGCAGCCATGGCGTGCAGTGTGCAACGCGGCGGCCACATACAATCGGCGGCTCTCGCGTGCGCACGCACGCGCATGTGTGTGCATATTCAAACTATCAGACTTCGGCGATGCCTTCAAAAATCCCTTCGATCCCAGGCCGCCGCATCCAGACCCGTCGTTCCGGTGTCCACGGCAAGGGCGTCTTCGCCGTGCAGGATGTCGCCGAGGGCGAGACGCTGATCGAATACAAGGGCGAGGTGATTTCCTGGAAGGAGGCCCTGCGCCGCCATCCGCACGATCCGGCCCAGCCCAACCACACCTTCTACTTCCACATCGACGACAAGCGCGTGATCGACGGCAAGGTCGACGGCAACGCCGCCAAGTGGATCAACCATGCCTGCGACCCGAACTGCGAGGCCGACGAGATCGAGGGCCGCATCTTCATCAAGGCGCTGCGCAACATTTCGGCCGGCGAAGAGCTCAACTACGACTACGGCCTGATCATCGACCTGCCATACACGCCGGAACTGCTGGCCGAGTTCCCTTGCTGGTGCGGCACGGAGGCCTGCCGCGGCACGCTGCTGACGCCCAAGGACGAAGACGAAGAGAAGAAGAAAAAGAAGAAGGCGAAGAAAAAGGCCGAAAAGAAGAAGGCCGAGAAAAAGGCAGCCGAAAAGGCGGACAAGAAGGCGGAAAAGAATGCCGCCAAGAAAGACAAGTCCGACCCCAAGGACTGACCATGAGCAGCAGCGACAACAGCACCACGGCCGCCTGGTTCGAGGACCGGATCGCCTCGGCGGTCGCGCCGCTGTTGCCGGGCTTCACGGTCGAGGCCGTGGCCGAAATCGATTCCACCAACACCGAGCTGATGCGCCGTGCGCGCGCCGGCCGCACCGAGCCGGTGTTGCTGGTGGCCGAGCGCCAGACTGCGGGACGCGGCCGCCTCGGCCGCCCCTGGCAGAGCGCGCCACAGAACGAACCCGCGGCTTCGCTCCTGTTTTCGCTGGGCCTGCCGCTGGCGCCCGCCGACTGGTCGGGCCTGTCGCTCGCCGTGGGTGTCAGCGTGGCCGAAAGCCTGGACCCGACGGGCGAGCACAAGGTCGGGCTCAAGTGGCCCAACGACCTATGGGTCAACGACAGCAAGCTGGTCGGCATCCTGATCGAGACCGCGCTGCCGCATGCCGGCCGGCAAGACGGCCAGCGCTACCTGGTGATCGGCATCGGCATCAACATCGGTGCGCGCAACGGCGACGGCATGCGCACGCCGCCCGCGTGGCTGCGCCAGTGGCGGCCCGAGGCGAGCGCGCCCGAGGTGCTGCGCGAATTGGCCGAGCCGCTGGTGCGCGCCGTGCTGGCTTTCGAGGCCGGCGGCTTCGCGCCTTTTGCCGAGCGTTTTGCCGCGCGCGACGTGCTGCGCGGGCGCGAGGTGGTGCTGAGCGACGGCACCCACGGCTTGTGCGAAGGCGTGGCATGGGGCGGTGAACTGCAGGTGCGCACCGACGCCGGCCTGCAGCGGATCACCAGCGACGAAGTGAGCGTGCGCCCTCGCGGCATGTCGTTCTGAGCCGGATGAAACTGCGCCTGGTCCTCGTCGTCTTGTTGCTGGCCAACGCCGGCTATTTCTTGTGGGCGCGCGGCGATCTCGCCGGCTTCGGCCTGGCGCCGGCCGGGCTCAACGAGCGCGAGCCGCAGCGCATGGCGCGGCAGGTCCGGCCCGAGTGGCTGCAGATCCGCAAGGAAGCCACGGCCGGCACGCCGGCGACCCCGCCCGCATCGGCGCCGGCCCCAGCCCCAGCCCCGTAATCGGGTCAGGCGGCGCGCGCGAACATGCGGCGCGCCTTGGCCAGCGCGGCCTGCAATTTTTCTTCGGACGGTGGCTCGTGCGAACTTGAACTCAGGCCGAACTTCTTGCCCGCGATTTCCTGCACCGCGACCAGGATGCCGCCAAGTGCCACCGGATCGGTCTCGGCCTCGAGGGCCGTGCGCAAGCATTCGAGCGCCTTGGGCGCCGCGCTGCGGCGGTTGAACACGATCTGCATCAGCGCACTGGCGGCCCATCGGCGGTTCGCGACGGCGGGGTCGTTGGCGAGCAGCGGCGCCACCTTCGCGATGTCGGTCGTGCCGCCGAGCCAGCCGATCACCCACAGGCCCTTGCAGCGCAGGTCTTCGTGCGGCGACGCGAGCGCGGCGCGCGCCAGTGCCGCCGTTTCCTTCAGGCGCCGGCCCTTGCGGTACTTGAAGGTGCCGAGCATCTGCAGCACCGTCGCCTGCATCACCGGGTCGTGCTCTTGGTCGAAGCACGCGAGCAGATGGTCTTCGGCTTCGTCGCCGCGCTCGCTGAACTTGCGGCAGAGCCAGTCGTACAGCTCGCTGTCCATGCCGGTGTCGCGCAGCAGCGCGTAGTGAAAGGCCAGCGCCTCGGCCGATTGCAGTTCCAGCAGGTCGGCGCCGAAATCGAACATGTCCGACACATCGGTGTCGGTGCGGATCGTCTTGAAGCGGCGGCGCAGGGCCTCGATGGCCTTGCTCTCCCCGCCCTCCTCGGTGGACGCACTCATTCCAGATGCTCTCCTTTGAAACGAACGGTGAAGCGCGCTCCCGGCGGATGCTCGCCCGGGTGCGCGTCTTCCAGTTCCACCTGCGCGCCGTGCTGGTTGGCAATCTCGCGCACGATCGGCAGGCCCAGCCCCGAGCCGTCGGCCTCGTTGCCGAGCACGCGGTAGAACGGCTCGAACACCAGCTCGCGGTCGGCCTCCGCGATGCCGGGGCCGTTGTCTTCCACCTGCAGCACCACGCGGCCGAAGGGGTCGGCCAGCACGCGCGCGGTGATCATGCCTGCGTGGTCGGGCGGCGAGGGCGTGTAGTTCAGCGCGTTGTCGACCAGGTTGCGCACCAGCTCCTTGAGCAGCGTCGGGTTGCCCTGCAGCGTCACGCCGGGCGTGCCGGCTTCGGCGCCGTCGTAGCCGAGGTCGATGCGCCGCTCGATGGCCCGCGGCACGGCTTCGCGCACCACCTCGATGGTCAGGCGCGCCAGGTCGCAGGACTGGCGCCCCAGCGTGGCGCTGCTGCCCTCGGCGCGCGCCAGCGAGAGCAGCTGGTTGACCGTGTGGGTGGCGCGCACGCTGGCGCGGCCGATCTGCTTGAGCGACTGTTTGAGTTCCTCGGCATTGGCGCCTTCGCGCTGCGCCAGGTCGGCCTGCATGCGCAGCCCGGCCAGCGGCGTCTTGAGCTGGTGTGCGGCATCGGCCAGGAAGCGTTTCTGCGTGGCGATCGAATCGTGCAGCTTGTTGAGCAGCTCGTTCACCGACGACACCAGCGGGATCACCTCCAGCGGCACGCCCGATTCGTCCAGCGGGCTCAGGTCGTCGGGCCGACGCTCGCGGATGCGCGCCTCCACCACCGACAGCGGCTTGATGCCGCGCACCAGCGCCAGCCAGATCAGCAGCACCGCCAGCGGCAGGATGGCGAACTGCGGCAGCAGCACGCCCTTGATGATCTCGGTGGCCAGCACCGACTGCTTCTCGCGCGTCTCGGCCACCTGCACCAGCGCATGCGGTGCATCGGGCGTGCCGCCGGGCACCCACAGCGAGCCGATGCGCACCGCCTTGCCGCGCATCGTGGCGTCGTGCAGGTAGACCATGCCGGTGGTCGGCAGTTCGTCGGAGTGCGGCGGTGGCACGTCGCGCTCGCCGCTCAACAGCTGGCCGCGGCCATCGAGCACCTGGTAGTAGACGACGTCGGTGTCGTCGCCGCTCAGGATGTCGCGCGCGGCCTGCGGCAGCGGAAACTGGATGCGGCCGTCCTGCACCACCAGCAGCCGGGCCAGCGTGCGCACGTTGTTCTCGAGCGCACGGTCGAAGGGCGCGTTGGCGATGCCCTGCGCCACCAACCAGGTCACGCCGATGCTCACCGGCACCAGCAGCAGCAGCGGCGTGAGCATCCAGTCGAGGATCTCGCCGAACAGCGAGCGCTGGGCGCGCTGGAACAACTTCATGGTCTGCGACTCCGTTGCGGAGGAATCCCGCGTCCTTGTGACATGGGTCCGCTCGCGCGAGGGTTCGGGGGGCCGAATGTGGGTAGCATTTGCTCGCGAATTTCGCACACTACAAAAAAGTTCAGGGAGTGAATCATGAAGCACGCAGCAGCGGGCGGCTTGGCGCCGCCGTTTTCGAAAGCCTTGGCGGTGGCCTTGTTGAGTGCAGGACTCGGCGCCTGTGGCGGGGGCGGTGGCGGGGACGGCGCGCCGCCCAGCGCGATGGGTTTCCCCTCGGCGCCAGCGCCGGCCCCACGTCCAGCGCCTGCGCCGCCCCCCGCGCCATCCCCGGCCCCCGCACCTGCGGGACCTCGCGTCGATCCCTATGCCCCGGTGGCCGGTTCGGAGCCGCTGCCCCTGTTGACGGCGCCGCAGCCCGGCTCCACGGCGGATGTGGGCAACGGCAGCGAAGGCCTCTACGAGGAGATGTTCGGCTACACCTTCGTCAGTTCCAGGGGTGAGCTCGCGCGCACGATGCTGCTAGGCACACTGTGGGGATCGGTGTCGGTCACGGGGCCCAACTGGAGCTTCAACCCCGACACCCAGTTCTACTATCTGAAGGCCTCGCCCGTGACCGGTTCCGGCACCTTCAGCGCCAAGGCCTCGATGGACGGCAACTATTCGACCGACGGCCGTTCTCCCGAGGCCTGGGGGCCGTTGCGCTACAGCAGCGCCAACGCGCTGGCGGTGACGCAGGACAGCGTCACCGGCACCTGGAGCAACATCGGCGAGAAAAAGAACATCGGCCTGTCGATCACGGTCAACGAGACGGGCTACTTCAGCGGCCGGACGGCGGGCTCTGAGATCGGTGTGTGTGCGGTGACGGGCGCCGTCGGGCTGTCCCAGCCGAACAGCGCCAAGAACTTCTACGCGCTGTCCTTGAACGCGACGAATGCCGCGGCCGCCGGTGAAAAAGCCTGCCAGCTCGATACCGCCGCCTATGGCGGTCCCGCCGCCATCATCTTCGCGCCGGCCGGAAGCTTCGCGGGCAACGGCTACTTCCGCAACCTGGGCTTCGTGGTCCGTACCGCCAACAAGGCCACCCTGTCGGCGAGCCTGCGCAAGCAGTGAACCCTAAGCCGGGATCTTCTCGAGGCAGTACCCCAAACCGCGCACCGTCGCGATGCGGATCGGACCCTTCTCGATCTTCTTGCGCAGCCGGTGGATGTAGACCTCGATGGCGTTGATGCTCACTTCTTCGCCCCACTCGCAGAGCCGCTCGACCAACTGGTCCTTGCTGACCAGCCGGCCGGCGCGCTGCAGCAGCACTTCGAGCAGACCGAGTTCGCGGGCCGAGAGCTCGATCATCTTGCCGTCGATGGTGGCCACGCGGCCGGCCTGGTCGTAGAGCAGCGGGCCGTGCTTGATCGCGTTGCTGGTGCCGCCCATGCCGCGCCGCGTGAGGGCGCGCACGCGGGCCTCGAGTTCCTGCAGCGAGAAGGGCTTGGCCATGTAGTCGTCGGCGCCGTGGTCCAGGCCCTTGACGCGTTCTTCCACGCTGTCGGCCGCGGTGAGCACCAGCACCGGCAGTTGCGAGCCGCGCGCCCGCAGCCGCTTGAGGATTTCCAGGCCGTGCAGGTTGGGCAGGCCCAGGTCGAGGATCAGCAGGTCGAACTCGCTGTTGGTCATCAGCGCGGCGTCGGCCTGCGAGCCGGTGGCCACGCGGTCCACGGCGGCACCCGAGGTGCGCAGGCTGCGCAGCAGGGCGTCGGCCAGCACCTGGTCGTCTTCCGCAATCAGAATCCGCATGAGCCACCTCCGGCTTGTGGGGCGCGTCGTTGCGCTTTTTTTACTCGTCTCCGCGGCGGATTCTAGGCGTCGTGTCCCCGCCAGGCTTGCGTGGGCTCAACTTCCGACCCCTCAGCCCGCGTAGGCCTCGAGGCCGATGGTGACCACGGTCGCGATCTCGTCGCCGACGCTCGCGCGGAATTCGCTTTCCGCCTGCGCCACGGCCCGGCGGAAGGCTTCGAGCCAGGCCAGCCCGTCGGCCGTGAAGCGCACGCGTCGCGCGCGTGCATCCAGCGGATCGGCTTCGCGCGTGACAAGGCCCCAGGCCTCGCACTGGTCGACCAGCGTGCCCATCGCCTGCTTGGTCATGCCGGCACGCTCGGCCAGCTCGGTCAGGCGCGAACCGCCGCGCGCCAGGTGCCGCGTGATGTGGATGTGCGCCGCGCTGACTTGCGCACGCGCCGCCAGGTTCGACAAGGCCAGCGGCACGTCGGCGTCGTGCGCCATCAGCGCCAGCACGCGCTCGTCGAAGCGGCGCATCGCATGACCCAGCAGACGGCCCAGGTGGGTCTGGCGCCAGGCGTCGGGATCGGCGGGAAAGGGGCTGTCGGTCATGGCTTTAATGGTAAGCCAAACTGACCAAAAAACTGATTGCCACGAAAGTACGGGCCGCTACACTACTGTTCAAGCATCCAGCCTGTCATTAAACGCAGCGGGATGAAAACCCAACAACCCGTTGATATTCAAGGAGATTTCTCATGGACGCACTCGTCAAGGGCAGCAGCATCTCGGTGGCCGGCAGCGAAAAGGCCAAGGCCCTGCAGGCCGCGCTCGCGCAAATTGAAAAGCAGTTCGGCAAGGGCACGATCATGCGGCTGGGCGAGGGCGAAGCGCTGGAAGACGTGCAGGTGGTCTCCACCGGTTCGCTGGGCCTGGACATCGCGCTGGGCGTCGGCGGCCTGCCGCGCGGTCGCGTGATCGAAATCTACGGCCCCGAATCCTCGGGCAAGACCACGCTCACGCTGCAGGTCATCGCCCAGATGCAGAAGCAGGCCGGCACCTGCGCTTTCGTCGACGCCGAGCATGCGCTCGACGTGCAGTACGCGCAGAAGCTGGGCGTGAACCTGTCCGACCTGCTGATCAGCCAGCCCGACACCGGCGAGCAGGCGCTCGAGATCGTCGACTCGCTGGTGCGCTCGGGCGCCGTCGACCTGATCGTGGTCGACTCGGTTGCCGCGCTCACGCCGCGCGCCGAAATCGAAGGCGACATGGGCGATTCGCTGCCCGGCCTGCAGGCCCGGCTGATGAGCCAGGCGCTGCGCAAGCTGACCGCCAGCATCAAGAAGACCAACTGCATGGTCATCTTCATCAACCAGATCCGCATGAAGATCGGCGTCATGTTCGGCTCGCCCGAAACCACCACCGGCGGCAATGCGCTGAAGTTCTACGCCTCGGTGCGGCTGGACATCCGCCGCATCGGCACCATCAAGAAGGGCGAAGAGGCGATCGGCAACGAGACCAAGGTCAAGGTGGTCAAGAACAAGGTCAGCCCGCCCTTCAAGACGGCCGAGTTCGACATCCTGTTCGGCGAAGGCATCAGCCGCGAAGGCGAGATCATCGACATGGGCGTGACCGCCAAGATCGTCGACAAGTCGGGCGCCTGGTACGCCTACAACGGCGAGAAGATCGGCCAGGGCCGAGACAACGCACGCGAATTCCTGCGCGAGAACCCGACGCTGTCGCGTGAGATCGAGAACAAGGTGCGCGAATCGCTGGGCATCCCGCTGCTCGCGGCCGACGCGGGTTCGGACGCCGCCGAGGCCGAAGCCAAGGCGAAGGCCAAGGCCGACGCCAAGGCAGCCAAGCAGCAGCCGCAGGCCTGATCGGGACGGGCGTGCCTGCCGCCTGGCGGCGGGCATTCCTTTCCGGTCGCTGCATGCCTACATGGGTTTCGCCGCTCCCTCCCTCAAGGGCCGCGCGCTGCGCCTGCTGAGCCAGCGCGAGCATTCGCGGCCCGAACTCGAACGCAAGCTGGCGAAGTACGAAGAGGTGCCCGGCACGCTGGCGCAGGCGCTCGACGAACTGGCCGCCAAGGACTTCATCAGCGAGTCGCGCGTGGTGCAGTCGGTGATCAACCAGCGCGCTTCGCGCATGGGCGCCGCGCGCGTGCGGCAGGAGCTCCAGCAGAAGGGCATCGCGCCCGAGGCCATCACCGAAGCCGTGGCGCAGCTGAAGGACAGTGAACAGGCGCGCGCGCGCGAGGTCTGGCGGCGTCGCTTCGATGCGCTGCCGCAGGACGCGAAGGAGCGAGCCAAACAGGCGCGCTTCCTGATGGCCCGCGGCTTCTCGGGAGCGGTGGTGGGCAAGGTGATTCGAAGCGACAGCGACGACGAGTGACCCTCAGGCCGGCGCCGACCGATCTCGCCGTGCACGGCTGGCATGATCCGCCCATGTCGTCGAACACTCCCTCCTCTTCCTCCCCATCCCTCGGCCGCACCGGCCTGCGCGCCGGCACCGCCTTCGCCGGCGCCGTCTTCAAGAGCGCGCTGCTGGCCATCCTGCTCGGGGGCGGCGTGTTCTTCTTCTACATCAGCCAGCTGAGCGGCCCGGGCATGCCCGCGGCGCGTGCCGGCGGTGCGGGCGCGGTGATCGCGCTGCTGTTCTCGCCCTCGGTGCTGGTCGCGCTGCTGCTGCTGGCCTTCATTCCGCTGTACCTGATGGTGGGCATCGCGCAGGGCCGGGGCCGCGCGCTGCGCCAGGTGGTGCTGGCGCACGGCGACACGATCGCGCAGCGCCTGGGCGCCGCCATCGCGGGCCGCGTCGAGGCGATGCCGCGCACCCACGGGGCCCTGCAGCGCACCTCCGAATGGCTGTCGGTCGATGCGCTGAGCCGCCAGCTCGCGCCGGTGCTGGGCGAAGGTCGCGCGGTGCGGGCCGTGATCGGCTTCGTGCTGAACCGGCTGCCGCTGTCGACGCTGCTGGCCGACTGGCAGGCACAGCGCGCCGCACAACCCGGCGGGACCGAGGCCGGCGCGGAAGACCCGGCCCTGCGCGCGCTGCTGCAGCAGCGCATCGGCGAGACACTGCAGGAGATGGCGACGCCATCGCGCACGCCGCTCTACATCGCGCTGGCCGCGCACGCGCTGCTGCTGGGCTTCGGCCTCTGGCTCATCGCCTGAGGCCGAGGCCCGGCGTCAGCCGCGCACCACCAGCGGCGCGAACTTGCGGCGCCCGCCGACCCCGCTTTGCGGTGCTCACCACCGCACGGTGCGGCTGCGCCAGAACCCGGTTTTGGCAGACTCGGCGCGCTCGCGACGGTTCCTTCACATGTTCCGAGTCGCCTCGGTCAGCCCACCTCGGGCACGTCGTCGGCCAGGGGCTGCTGGCTCTTGTACGAAGCGATGTCGCGCACGTTCTTCTGCACGGCCACCGAACCGAACAGCGCGAGCAGGAAGGACATGCCGTAGAAGCCCTTTTCGCTGTTGGCGAGCGTGGCGTTGAACAGGCCGACGGCCAGCAGCGCCACCGACAGCAGCAGCGAGATCCAGCACAGGCTGTAGTAGATGGCGGTGACCGAGGTGCCCTCGAGCCGGTCACGCACGCTCTTTTGCAGCGACACGGCGGCGAACAGGCCGTACATCAGGATGGTGAAGTAGTAGCCCTTTTCGTTGAGCTGCATGGAGGCGTTCCACAGCCCGATCAGATAGACCAGGGAACCGATGACCAGTGCGGCCCAGGAAGCGGCGACGAACGCGCCGGTGGGTTTCTGCAAAGTGACGGCCATGAGAGCCTCCTCGTTGTGATTGGAGCGCGATTATGGTGCGATGCGCGCCCGGTCATGAAGGCCCGGCTCGGGCGCGCGGGGCCGCCCGACCCGGTGCCCGAAGCGACGGTGTCCGGGAGGCCGGAGCGAAAGGAGGCCCGGGCTCAGAGCCCCAGCATCAGCTTCAGGTTCTGCACCGCGGCGCCGCTGGCGCCCTTGCCCAGGTTGTCCAGGCGCGCGATCACCACGGCGTGGCGGTGGTCCTCGTTCGGGAACACGCGGAGCTCGAGTTCGTTGGTGTCGTTGAGCGCGGTCGGCTCGAGCTTGCCGTCGTCCGTGGGCGGCAGCACCTTGACGAAACCGTCGGGCGTGTTGCTCTTCGCATAGTGCGCTGCGAGCGCGTCGTGCAGGTCGGCGGCCTTGGGGGCGCCCGGCAGGTCGTCGAGGTGCAGCGGCAGCTGGACCAGCATGCCCTGCTTGAAGTTGCCGACCGACGGGATGAACACCGGCCGACGGGTCAGGCCGGTGAACTTCATGATCTCGGGGATGTGCTTGTGCTTCAGGCCCAGCGCGTAGGTCTCGAAGGGCGCGGCGTTGCCCGCCTCGTAGGCCTCGATCATGCTGCGGCCGCCGCCGGAGTAGCCGCTGACCGAAGGCAGCGCGATCGCGAAATCCTTGGGCAGCAGGCCGGCGTCGATCAGCGGACGCACGATGGCGATGGCACCCGTGGCGTAGCAGCCGGGGTTGCCCACGCGCTCGGCCTGGGCCACCGCCTGCCAGTGGCCTTCGGTCAGCTCGGGGAAGCCGAAGACCCAATCCGGGTTCGTGCGGTGCGCGGTCGAGGCGTCGACGATCTTGGGCTTCCTGCCCGGCAGCTGATCGATCAGCGCGACCGACTCGATGGCCGCATCGTCGTGCAGGCACAGGATCACCAGGTCGACTTCGGCCATCAGATCGCGCTTGGCGTTGATGTCCTTGCGCAGCGCGGGCGCGATGCTCACGATGTCGATCTGGGGCATCTTCGCGAGACGCTCGCGAATCTGGAGGCCGGTGGTGCCGGCTTCGCCGTCGATGAAGACCTTGACCATGGTGTTTGTACGGAGAAAGAGGGTACGTGATGTCCGCAGGCAGACGCTCGCCTTTGGTGCGGCGCACCATGATACAGTCGTTGATTGTTCGTCGCCCCCGCCCTGCAGGACGCCGTGGCCCACGAGCAACAGCATCCACATCTCCCGTTTTCAAACCTCCGTCCGAGAGAAACCTCATGAAGATTCACGAGTACCAAGGCAAGGAAATTCTTGCCAAGTTCGGCGTGCCCGTGCCGCGCGGCATTGCGGCATACACGGTCCAGGAGGCGGTCGAGGCCGCCCAGAAACTTGGCGGCCCCGTGTGGGTGGTCAAGGCCCAGATTCACGCGGGTGGCCGCGGCAAGGGCGGTGGCGTCAAGGTCGCCAAGACCATCGAGGACGTCAAGAAGCTGGCCGGCGAAATCCTCGGCATGCAGCTCGTCACGCACCAGACCGGCCCCGAAGGCCAGAAGGTCCGCCGCCTCTACATCGAAGACGGCGCCGACATCAACAAGGAATACTACATTTCCGCCGTGACCGACCGCGCGACCCAGAAGGTCGCGTTCATCGCTTCGAGCGAAGGCGGCATGGACATCGAGGAAGTGGCCCACTCCTCGCCGGAAAAGATCATCACGGTCTTCGCCGACCCCAAGGAAGGCCTGACCGACGCGCAAGCCAAGGAAATCGCCGACGGCATCGGCATGCCCGCCGATTCGACCGCGCAAACGGTCGACATCCTCAAGAAGCTCTACACCTGCTACATGGAGACGGACGCCTCGCTGGTCGAGATCAACCCGCTCAACCGTGACAGCAAGGGCAACGTGATGGCGCTCGACGCGAAGTTCAACTTCGACCCGAACGCGCTGTTCCGCCACCCCGAACTCGTGGCCCTGCGCGACCTCGACGAGGAAGACGCGGCCGAAGTCGAGGCTTCGAAGTTCGACCTCGCCTACATCTCGCTGGACGGCAACATCGGCTGCCTGGTGAACGGTGCCGGCCTGGCCATGGCCACCATGGACACCATCAAGCTGTTCGGCGGCGAGCCGGCCAACTTCCTGGACGTGGGCGGCGGTGCCACCCCCGAGAAGGTCACCGAAGCCTTCAAGATCATGCTGAAGAACAAGAACGTGGAAGCCATCCTCGTGAACATCTTCGGCGGCATCATGAAGTGCGACACCATCGCCACCGGCGTGATCGCAGCCTGCAAGGCCGTGAACCTCTCCGTGCCGCTGGTCGTGCGCATGAAGGGCACCAACGAAGTCGAAGGCAAGAAGTTGCTGGCCGATTCGGGCCTGCCCATCATCAGCGCGGACACGATGGCCGACGCGGCTCAAAAAGTGGTTGCGGCAGTCGCCAAGTAAGGAACAAGTCATGTCGATCTACATCAACAAAGACACCAAGGTCATCACGCAAGGCATCACCGGCAAGACCGGTCAATTCCACACGGAAAAGTGCCAGGAATACGCGAACGGCAAGAACGCCTTCGTCGCGGGCGTGAACCCGAAGAAGGCCGGCGAGTCGATCTTCGGCATCCCGATTTTCGGTTCCGTGAAGGAAGCGGCCTCGCAAACCGGCGCCACCGTGTCGGTGATCTACGTGCCGCCTCCGGGCGCTGCCGCCGCGATCTGGGAAGCTGTCGAAGCCGACCTGGACATGGCGATCTGCATCACCGAAGGCATTCCGGTCAAGGACATGCTCGAAGTGCGCAACAAGATGAAGGCCAAGGAAGCGGCCGGCGGCAAGAGGACCTTGCTGCTGGGCCCGAACTGCCCCGGCCTGATCACGCCCGACGAAATCAAGATCGGCATCATGCCCGGCCACATCCATCGCAAGGGACGCATCGGCGTGGTCTCGCGTTCGGGCACGCTGACGTACGAAGCCGTGGCGCAACTGACGGAAATCGGCCTGGGCCAATCGTCGGCAGTCGGCATCGGCGGCGACCCGATCAACGGTCTCAAGCACATCGACGTGATGCAGGCCTTCAACGACGATCCGGACACCGACGCGGTGATCATGATCGGCGAAATCGGCGGCCCGGACGAGGCTGACGCAGCCCGCTGGTGCAAGCTCAACATGAAGAAGCCGGTGGTCGGCTTCATCGCTGGCGTGACCGCGCCTCCGGGCAAGCGCATGGGCCACGCCGGCGCGCTGATCTCGGGCGGTGCCGACACGGCCGATGCCAAGCTCGCCATCATGGAAGAGTCTGGCTTCACCGTGACGCGCAACTTCTCGGAACTGGCCAAGCTGCTGAAAGCCCGCCTGTAAGCATCGCGTCCTGCCGCCACACACAAACGAAAAGCGCTCGCAATCCATATTGCGAGCGCTTTTTCAATACATAACAGTGGAAAAAGAGACATGGAAATTCTGCAGAGCGCTGACTTCTGGATCGGTCTGGTCAAGATCGTCTGGATCAACATCATTCTTTCGGGCGACAACGCGGTGGTGATCGCCATGGCCGCCCGTTCGCTGCCGCCCGCGCAGCAACAAAAGGCCGTGCTTTTCGGCTCGGGTGCCGCCGTGGTGCTGCGCATCGTGCTGACGGTGGTCGCCGCCAAGCTGCTGGGCCTGCCCTTCCTTCAGATCGTCGGCGGCCTGCTGCTGCTGTGGATCGGCCTGCAATTGCTCGGCGACGAGGACGAAGGCGAAGGCGAGAGCAAGGAGTACGGCAGCCTGTTCGCCGCCGTGCGCACGATCCTGATCGCCGACCTGGTGATGAGCCTGGACAACGTGATCGCCGTGGCGGCCGCGGCCCAGGGCAACACCACGCTGCTGATCCTCGGCCTGGCCATCAGCATTCCGTTGGTGATCTTCGGCAGCACGCTCATGATCAAGCTCATGGAGCGCTTCCCCATCATCGTCATGCTCGGCGCCGCACTGATCGGCTGGGTCGGCGGTGAAACCATCGTCAGCGACGTGTTCCTGCGCGACGTGCTGACGGCCAATCCGTGGCTGCACTATGCGGGCGCGGCGGCTGGCGCCGCCTTCGTGGTGTTCGTCGGGCGCGCCCTCAACCGGCGCGGCAGCCGCTCTCCCGCCCACTGACCCTCCAACCTCCGCCATGACCCGTCCCGATTCATTTCCTTCCCCGATGCAGGAAGACGGCGCCGGGTCATGGGAGTTCTCCGCGCTCACCGATCCCGGTCGGGTGCGAGCGAACAACGAGGATGCGGTCGCGTTCGATCCGGCGCTCGGCCTGGCGATCCTCGCCGACGGCATGGGCGGCTACAACGGCGGCGAAGTGGCCAGCGGCATGGCGCTCGCCTTGCTGCACGCGAGCTTCGGCCGATGGCTGGCCCACGCCGGGCCGTCGGCCCCGGCGCGCGCCGTGCGGCGTGCGCTGCAGGCCGGCACCGACGAGGCCAACAGCGCGATCCTCGAGGCCGGCATGGCCAACCTGCAACTGCAGGGCATGGGCACGACGCTGGTGCTGGCCGCCTTCGGTCCGCAGCGCGTGGTGATCGGCCACATCGGTGACTCGCGCTGCTACCGGCTGCGCCGCGGCCAGCTCGAATTGCTCACCCGTGACCATTCGCTGCTGCAGGAGCAGCTCGATGCCGGGGTCATCACGCCGCAACAGGCTGCCCTTTCCCCGCACCGCAACCTGGTGACCCGGGCGCTGGGCATCGAGCGCTCGGTGAACCTCGAAATGCACGAGCACAGCGTGCAGCCGGGCGACCTTTACCTGTTATGTTCCGACGGCCTCAGTGAGATGGTCTCCGACGCGCAGCTTTCCACACTTTTGTTACAAAATTGCGGGTTGGCGGAGAAAGTACTACTTTTGGTTGCAAAAGCGAACGAGAATGGCGGGCGGGACAATATATCGGTTGTTCTGGCAAGCGCCGGCCTCGCAAGCACTGCAGGGTAAGGCCCGGGAAGGTCGACATTCCTCCCGGCCGCGCTGATAAAAATATTCGCAGTTTCAGGAGTCGGGCCATGCCGAAAATGATCGTTTCGATCGACGGAGTCGTCATCAAGGAAGTGACGCTTGCCAAGGACCGGACCACGCTGGGACGGCGGCCTTACAACGACATCGTTATCGACAACCTGGCCATCAGTGGCGAACATGCCGTGCTGCACATGATCGGCGGCGACGTCTACCTCGAAGACCTCAACAGCACCAACGGCACCTACGTCAATTCCCGCGCCATCAAGAAGCAGGCGCTGGAGAACAACGACGTGGTCGAGGTCGGAAAATACAAGATCCGTTACCTGTCGGGCAGCGAGCCTGGCAGTTATTCCAGCGTGGCGGCCCGCGTCGGCGCCGCGCCAGCTTTCGCCTCGGTCCCGCTGTCGGCCAGCCCGACCGTCCCGGCGCCCCTGATGAGCGGCGGCGTCGCCCAGGCCGCCATCCGCGTGCTGTCCGGCGCGGGGGCCGGGCGCGAGTTGTCCCTGGAAAAAGTCGTGACCACCATCGGCAAGCCCGGCGTCGCGGTGGCGGCGGTCACGCGCCGGCTGCACGGCTACGTGGTGGCGCCGATCGACGGCGGCACCACCCTCAATGGCGAACTGCTCGGCAACGAGGCCGTGGCCCTGCAGGACGGCGACGTGCTGGAACTCGGCGGCACGCGCATGCAGTTCGTCCACGCCTGAGCAGCCCTTGCTTTGCTCCCCGCGTGGCATGGTGCCATGAACGCGCTGCGCCGGCACTGGCTTCGAATCGCCATCACCCTGGTGCCGGTGCTGCTGGCGCTGGGCCACTCGGTTGGCATCTGGCGCTCGCCCTTCGTCGAACCCTTCGACAATTTCATCTATGACGCGCGGTTGCGGCTCACCATGCCGCACACGCTGGACCCGCGCATCGTCATCGTCGACGTCGACGACCCCAGCCTGCAGCAGTTGGGCCAGTGGCCCTGGAGCCGCGACAAGCTGGCCGATCTCACCTCGGAACTCATGGAGCGGCAACAGGTGGCCGTGCTCGGCTACGACGTGCTCTTCGTCGAAGCCGACGGCAGCACCGGCCTGGGCAGCCTGCGCCAACTGGCCGAAGGCCCGATGCGAGGCGACCCTGCCTTCGCCGCCGAGATCGATCGCCTGGCGCCCCTGCTGGACCACGACGCGACCTTCGCCCGCGCGCTGAGCGACCGGCGCGTCGCGCTCGGCTACTACTTCACCCGGACGGCCCGGCCGCATGCCAAGGGCCGGCTGCCCGCGCCCCTGCTGCCGGCCGACGCCTTTCCCTCCGGCCACGATCGCGCCGCCCGCTGGAACGGCTTTGCCGGCAGCATCGAGCCGCTGGCCCGGGCCGCGCCGGCCAGCGGCTTCACCAACGTGCTCATCGAAACCAGCGAGGACGGCGTGATCCGCGCGGCGCCGCTGATGGCGCGTTACGAGGGCGACGCGGCCGTGCCGGGCTATTACGAATCGCTGGGCCTCGCCGTCTACCGGCTGGCCTACGGGCAGCCGTCGGTGAGCGCGTCCCTCGCGCCCATGGGCCTGGCCGGCGGGGCCGCCCCGCTCGAGGCGCTGGTGGTCAACTTGCCGGGCGGGCGCCGGCTGCGCGTGCCCGTCGACCAGAGCGCCAGCCTGCTGGTGCCCTATCGCGGGCCGGGCGGCGTGCGCGGCGGATCCTTCCGCTACATCTCGGCGGTCGATGTGCTGCGCGGAAAGCTGGCGCCGGGCGAATTGAAGAACAAGATCGTGCTGGTCGGTGCCACCGCCCCCGGCTTGCAGGACCTGCGGGCCACGCCGGTGGGCGCCGCCTTCCCGGGCGTGGAAGTGCATGCCAACGTCATCTCGGGCCTGCTCGACCGGCGCCTGCCCTTCGTGCCCGACTACGCCCCGGGCTACGAGGTGCTGGCGCTGCTGCTGGTCGGGCTCACGCTGGCCTTCGGCATGTCGCTGCTGCCGGCGGCGCGCGCGGCGCTGCTGGGCCTGGGCGCCAGCGTGGTCGTGGTCGGGCTCAACGCCGCGCTGTTCGCCAGCTTCGGCGTGGTGCTGCCGCTGGCGGCCACCGTGCTGATGATCGGCATGGTCTTCGTGCTCAACATGAGCTGGGGCTACTTCGTGGAAGCGCGGGCCCGCCGCGGCCTGGCGCGGCTGTTCGGCACCTACGTGCCGCCCGAGCTGGTCGACAAGATGCTCGAACGCCCCGAGCGCTACAGCATGCGCGCCGAGAGCAAGGAGCTCACCGTGATGTTCTGCGACATGCGCGGCTTCACGCAGCTCTCGGAAACCATGGCGCCGACCGAGCTGCAGGTGTTCCTCAACACCGTGTTCAGCCGGCTCACCGCGATCATCAACGCGCACCGCGGCACGGTCGACAAGTACATGGGCGACTGCGTGATGGCCTTCTGGGGCGCGCCGGTCGATGCGCCCGACCACGCCGTGCTGGCCGTGCAGGCCGCCATCGAGATGGCGGCGGCCGTGCAGCAGATCAACCTGGCGCACCGTGCCAGCGGGCGGCCCGAGATCAGCGTGGGCATCGGACTGAACACCGGTGTGATGAGCGTCGGTGACATGGGCTCGGCCGTGCGCCGCAGCTACACGGTGGTGGGCGATGCGGTGAACCTGGCCTCCCGGCTGGAAGGCCTGAACGGCCACTACGGCACGGAAATCATGGCCACCGATGCCACCCGCCAGGCCAGCTCGCTTTTCCTCTGGCAGGAACTCGATTGGGTCTATGTGCGCGGCAAGGCCCGCGCCGTCGCCGTCTTCACGCCCGTTGCGCGCGTCGACGCGGCCGAGCCGGCCCAGCACGCGCAGCTCGAACGCTGGCTGCTGGTACTGGCGGCCTATCGGGCGCAGCAGTGGGAAGAGGCCCGCCAACTCCTCGCACCCCTGCTCGCGGTGGATGCCAAAAAAGTCCTTTACCAGGTCTACGAGAAGCGTTTAGCCTCAATGGCGCGGCAGCCCCAAGACCCGAACTGGGACGGCGCCATCCGTTTCGAAACCAAGTAACAAGGGTCCGCTATGCAGGTGCGTGTACTGGGCTGCTCCGGCGCGATTGCCAAAGACTGCCGCACCACCTCCTTCCTGGTCGACGACGATGTGCTCGTCGATGCCGGCACCGGTGTCGGCGACCTCACCCTCGAGGAAATGGCCGGCATCGACGACGTGCTGCTCACCCATTCGCACCTCGACCACATCGCGGCCCTGCCCCTGATGATCGACGCCGTCGCGGCCAACCGGAACCGGCCGCTGCGGGTGCATGCCCTGCGTGCCACCATCGAAGCGCTGCGCGCCCATGTCTTCAACAACGTCATCTGGCCCGACTTCGCGAGCATCCCCAGCCGTGAATCGCCTTTCGTCAGCTTCCACGACATCGCGATCGGCCAGACCCTTCGGCTCGGCAGCCGCACGCCCAAGGCGATCGAAGTGCTCCCGGCCGTCCACACGGTGCCCGCCTGCGGCTATGCCGTGCGCGCGGCCGAGGGCGGCCCCTACTGGGTCTTCAGCGGCGACACCGAACGCAATCCGCCGTTCTGGGCGCGCCTGAACACGCTCGACGTGGCCATGCTGGTGATCGAGACCGCCTTCAGCAACCGCGAGCAGGGCCTGGCCCAGCGCAGCCTGCACCTGTCGCCCGCCACCCTGGCCGACGAACTGGCCCACATCGCGCCGGGCCGGCGCTACCCCATCTACATCACCCACACCAAGCCCGCCGAAACGGCGGAGATCATGAGCCAGATCGACACCTTCGCGGCGGGCTGGCTCACCAACGGGCTGGAGGGGCGGGACATTCGGTGGTTGCAGAGGGCGGGGGTGTTGACAGTCTGAGGTTCAGGAAGGACCGTACGCCGACGTGTTTGGTCGCTTGTGACAAAAATGTCACCCCGAGGATGCACTCTGAACAACATTTTTGTCGCAATTTGTAAGTCAAATGTGAGCGATTTAGCGCGAAGTATTGGGGGCGAGGCGGTTTTGCGGCTGGCACGGTAGCTGCGGTAAGAATGCACCGGGATGTGTCCCGGGCCTCATAAACAACCTGGAGTAGTGAAATGAACCGTCGTTCCATCGCACGCAATGTGCAAAAGGGTTTCACCCTGATCGAGTTGATGATCGTCGTGGCGATCATCGGTATCTTGGCTGCCGTGGCGTTGCCGGCGTATCAGGACTACACGGTCCGTGCGAAGGTTTCGGAAATGATCTTGGCAGGCTCGTCGGCACGCACTTCGCTGTCCGAGTTTGCGGCGACCAACAACGGCATGCCTCTGACTGCTGCGTACAGCATCGCTTCCCAGTCGTCCAAGTTCGTGAACAAAGTTGAATACGTTGCGACCACCTCGGCGACCGGCACTGTGACTGTGACCGGTCAGGGCGACAGCAACATTGTTAACAAGAAGATCGAGCTGGTCGGCAGCTACGATGCAACCACCGGTCAAGTCACATGGGTCTGCAAGCCTGCTGCATCGGGCGGAATGGACGTCAAGTACCTGCCTTCCAGTTGCAAGGGCTAATCCCTAAGAAGCCCCGCAAGGGGCTTTTTTTTCGAGTGTGTATGTCTGGCTCCCTCTTTTTCTCATTGGGTGCGACGCTGCTTGCAATTGCATGGCTGCTGCCAAACCACTCGATGCCCTGGTCATCCTTCCATGCCGATGCATGGAGCGCCGTCGCCCTGCTCTTCATCTGTCTGCCTGCCTTCTTCTCTCGCGTTGATCGGTTCCGGGCCAGTGCCCTGTTCTGGGTGACATTGGCATTTTCGTTATACCCGCTGCTTCAGTTCTTCTTTGGCGTCCTTCCCTTTGCGGGAAGCGCGCTGGTATGCAGCCTCTACCTTGGCGGCTTCTCCCTGACGATGCTCGCGGGCGAGCGAAGTGCCGCGGCGCAGAGATTCCGCGCCGCGGATGTCATTTTTCTAGCAGCCGTCATCGGCGGCCTGTTCTCCGTATGGCTGCAACTGTGCCAGTGGACCGGTCTCGACAAAGGCCAGGAACTCACACAGATATGGATCATTGGCTTGGGCGACACGACCCGGCCTTACGGTAATCTGGGGCAGCCGAACCAGCTCGCTACCTTGCTCCTCTGGGCGCTCGTGGGTTGCCTCTGGGCCCGATGGAACAGAGCGATCGGCAACCTTGGTTTAGCCGTACTTGCGGCTTTTTTCGTTCTTGGCCTGGCGTTGACCCAGTCTCGCAGCGGGTTGCTTGGTTTCTGTCTCGGATGTCTGCTGCTCTGGGTATGGCCCCCCTTGCGTGGGCTGGTTTCCTGGAAAAGCCTGTTGGCCTTTCTGGCGTTCTACTTTCTTGTCTCGGCGGCTTTTCGTCCCATTAGCAGATTTTTGCTTCTGGATGAGGGGCGTGCATTCGCCGACGCCGCATCGTCTCGGATCCGCCTCAGGAGCTGGGAGATGTTTGGCGACGCCATTCTGCGAGAACCATGGCGGGGGTATGGGTGGAGTGGCGTGAAGGATGCACATGTACAGATGGCGCCTCGTTATCCGGATCTGTCCGATGCGGTCTTTGCACAATCGCACAATCTGTTCATCGATTTCTTCCTGTGGGGCGGCGTCGGATTGGGCGTGGTATTGAGCGGCGTCGTGCTCTTCTGGGGCTGGCTGGCGTTCCAGCGTGCGACGACCCCTAAGGCAGCCATTCTGGTGCTGGCCCTGATGGCGATCGGTATCCACGCGTTGCTCGAGTACCCGCTTCACTATGCCTACTTTCTTCTGCCAGCCGGTGTTCTGCTTGGCGTTCTGAACCAGGAGGCCCGACTGCCGCTTGTTCGTGGCCACTGGGGGCGTTGGCAGGTGGTGGTTACCAGGGGAGCGCTGTCGCTCTCGGCCGTTCTTCTTGGACTGGTCGTTGTCGATTACTTTAAGGTCGAGCAGACCGTCCAGGACATGCGCTTCGAGGACGCCAGAATCCGGATGAGTGCACCTGCTGAACTGCCAGATGTCATGGTTCTCAACCATCTTCGGGAGAATCTGGCTTTCATCCGCTATGAGCCACACGCTGAAATGTCCCTGAAGGACATCGCTTGGGCGCGCGCCGTGGTCTTCGACAACCCATCTAGCCCCAACGTGTTGAAACTGGCGCTTGTCTATCTGCTCAACGGACAACCAGAACAAAGCGATGAATGGTTGCGTCGCGGGTACTTCATCACGCCGGAGAGGAGCCGATCAATGTTTGTGCAGCAGTGGGCGCGCATCCTGCTGGAACACCCTGGCCACGGCCCCTCATCTTTCAATGCGCATGAGTTCCTGGCAGGAGCGGCGCAAGAGGCCGGATGAAATGGCGGCGGCGAATGGTTGGGCGGTTCTTGAACCACGGCCGACCAAGCATCGCTCTTCGATTCGAAGCCAGCGTTGCCTGCCGGTCACCAGCAGTTGATCCCCGTGAAGGCAGTACCTGCACTGTTGACATTCGTCTGTGCGCCCAATTGATTCAATCGATATGCATAGCAGGGAGCATCTGCGGTCTGTGAGCCCGTGGGCGTTGCGGTGGCGGTGAAGGTCGGCAATGCTGTGGACGTGGCCGCCGTGACTGTCACATTCAGCGAGTAGTAACTCGTTCCGCTCGAATTTACGGCTACCGCGCTTGAGGAGGAGCCGGTATAGCCCAGCTTGGACAAATCATCGGTGTAGGCGTTGTTGATGCTGAAAAACCGCTCCTGTCGCCCAGCCATATCCAGTAGCGCATTTTTCGCGTCGACCCGGCGGGCTTTCCTGATGTAGTCGAGGTAAGAGGGCAGGGCGATGGCAGCAAGAATACCGATCACTGCAACGACGATCATCATCTCGATCAGCGTGAATCCTCCGCGGGCACGGGGTCTCGAAAAGCGGGGGGCGAGCAAGCGAGTTTTCATTTGATTTCTTTCACAACCGCGATGCATCAACGCAGTTTGATCCATGTCATGCGCCCACCCTTGCCATTCGCCCCTGGATTGACCTGCGTGACCGACCCGACGCCGCTTACGGTCTGCGTCGCCAAATACTTCTTGGTGTCGGTGCTGACGATGGAAGGTGAGCCTACACCGCTCAGCCCGATGCCCGCCACCACCAGCCCGTTGGTGGTGATGACATTGTTGGTGGCGTCTCCGAAGTAGGAAGAGCGAGGCGCACCGCCGGTCTCGGGGGCGATGGCCATGGTGAAGCCCGAGGCGGGTTGCACGTCGCAGGTCAGCGTCTGGGTGACGGCCGGGAGCGTCGTATTGACCAGGAACAGGCCGTCCGAGATCACGGGGTTGTAGACGATCTGTTCGTTCGTGCCCGGCAACACGAGCCGCCAGCCATAGTGCAGATTGCTCGACGCCGCGGCACCGCAGGTGGTGGAGCCTTTCCAGCACACGGCGTTCTGGGTCACGGTCCGCACGCCCGAGATGTTGCCGTTGTTGTAGGCCAGCGTGGTCGCCGTCTGCGTCTGAAGCGTCGTGGTGTTGACGGTCTGAGTGCCGGTCAAGCTGGTGTATTGGCTGCCGCTCTTGGCATTCCAGGCCGACATATCCCAATCCCAGATGCCGTAGATCGCCTGTGCGCCGGTGGTGGGCGTTGCCGACGAGGTCAGCGTCTGCGGCCTGATCTGGCCGGTTCCGAAGCTCACCAGCACCCGGGGCTCGATGGACGCGGCAATGGAGGAAGTCACGGTGACCCGCGTCGTGATCGGCTGCGAGCCGGCCGCGAAGATCGGGGCGGCGCGGACCGCCCAGTTCGAAGCCGAGTTGCTGGTGAGATCGAAGCGCCAGACGTTCCCGAACACGTCGCCTGCGTAGACGTAATCCGTCACGTGGTCGTCGTCGAGATCCGCCGACGTGACATAGGCGATGCCGTTGCGCGCCGTGATGGTGCCGCTGGTGGTCTGCGGACCGGAGCCCGTGCCGGCTTCGAGAAAGCGGAAAGTCTTGGCGCCGGTTGTCTGGTTCACCGTCATGACGAACAGACCTGCCTTGCCCGACTTGCTGTTCAAGCCGTTGCCGAAGAGAACGGCCCAATTGCCGTCGTGAAGGCGCCGGATGATCGGTGTGCCGTAGACGCTGCCCAGGCTGTCCTTGCACAGGGACCCTGACGTGTCTCCCGTGCAGCTCAGCGTGCTGGAGTTCCATTCGCCCAGGACCAGGCTGCTGGCATTCGTTTCGCTGAAGTTGCCAGGGTCGGTGACCTCCAGTGCGTAGAGGGTGCCTGTAGCGATCGAGGTGGCATCGCCGACCACGCCGGTGGCATTGCCCCCCGCGCCCAGGCCGCCGACGAGCCACGTGTGCCATGCCCCGCCGTAGTAGAGGTCTCCCGTACCGGGCGTCGCATCGACGAAGGCGTTGTGGCTGTATTGCGGGGACGAATAGTCGAGCGCTGGCGTCGTGGACCGGATCGTGGTCAGTGCCGCATTCGGCATGTAGGCCAGCAGTTCGCGTCCATCGTTCGATGCCGTCGTGTCGAAGGCGCCGCCCGCGGTGTAAGCCCCTGCGCGGAAGCCATGCAGCAGACCATCGTTTGCGCCCACGTAGACCACATTGGTCCGCGTTGCATTGGTCGTTGCGAAGGCCGCGTAGCTCGTCCCGCCTTCGGGCATGGTCGCGGTCGGGAACAACGCGTCAGTCCACACGCCCTTGTAGGGCAGCGTGGGTGCGCCGACCCACGTCGGGCTGGAGTTGACGATGTCTCCCAGCACACTGTTGCGCACCCTGAACGTGCCAGTTCCTGCGGTTGTCACTTCGTTGGTGCGGTCGCCTCGCAGATACGACAGTCGCGAAGTGGCGCCAAGCGCGGTCTTTTGCGCCTCGGTGAGCGAATCCCAGGCGAGTGGCGTCCCTGCGCTGCCGCTCCAGGTCAGGATGTTTCGCTGCGCAGAAGCTTGGACGGTATTGGACGAGCCCGTTGCGGTACAAGTCCCTCCGGTCAGAACACAGCTCGCGTCCCAATTCGCCACAGGATTGATGGACACGGTCTTGGTCGTCGCGTCCTCGACCAGATTCTGTGCTGTCATCTGGCCCCACCAGTTGGTGGGATGGTAGTAGGCCAGGTAGAGCTGAGTGCCGACCTGCACCTTGGCCGATTGCTGGATATTGATGCCGGCGGAGCTTGCCGACGCGTTGATCTGCGCCGCCTTGAAGCACATGATCTCGTGCACGTTGCTGCCGCCGCCGGTGCCGGAACTGAATCCGAAGCGGAACTTGGACGGCAGCGCTCCGTTGGAGGCCGTGATCGCCTGGTTCGTGATCACCGGCGTCGTCGTGCCGCCATTGATGCTGTACGAGAGGCTGAGCAGGCCATCCTGCGTGATCTTGAGGCCGTAGGTAATAGGTGTCGCTGCAGTGCGCGTCGGCTTCGCTACGGCCTCTTGGCTATAGAGCGTCGAGCCGGAGGGCAGATCGCTGTGGGCAATGTAGGGATAGGTGCGGATTTGCGTGCCGGTGTTGCTTGGCGACGTTCGGTTGTAGTTCCACAACGTGCCTGTGCGGCACGTGTTTCCGACCGCAGCCTGCTTGTTGCTCACGCTGGACGGGTAGTAGTTGGGGTAGTTTTGATTCAACCAGGCCCATGTGATGTTGCCGGCGCCCCGCAGGGTCACACGGCCAGCGCCCTGGCCGGGGCCGCTGGCCGTGTTGTCTCCAGGGTTCGAGAAGTTACCGAATTCATCGATGCCGAGACCGATATAAGCGCCCAGCAATCCATCGTTCGTGCCTTTGGTGTTCGCGCAGCTGTAGCCGAGACTACCGCCGAATGCACCGGTAGTGGTCTGTGCATTGACCGCGGTTACTTGATCGGCATTCACCAGAAAGAAGGCAATGCCGTCGGCACCGGACTTTTGATCGCGGTGGTTCGTGTATGCATTGCCGCCGTAGGTCGCTGTCTGAAAGGTGACTTCGAGCCCTTGATTCGATGGGAAGTCGAATTTCGAGTAGACCGCGCCGGTCTGGTTGTTGCCGTTTTCGCCGGTGTCGACTGCGCCGTTGGTCAGTCGCAAAGCGCCTTGCCCGACAGGGTCGCCGGTTGTTCCCAATCGGCCGGTTGCATTCACGCCGCCGACCTGGATCTTGTTGTTGTAGTAGGGCAGTCCGACGCACTTTGGAATCGTCCCCGAACCGTCGCCGGCGGTGAGGCAGGCGCCGTTGAGGCTTTGCCATTGGTAAGAGGACGACCCGCCTGTGAGGGTGTCGCTGATGACGAGCTGCGCATGCGCGCCGATGGCCGACAAGCCCAGCAGGGCGAGTGCGCACGCGGATCGGAGTGGTGTGGACGTCATAAGGGCTTTCATCAAGGTCCGCTCAGGTCTTTGGTGGCATAGGTCATCGCATAGGTGCTCTGAAGAACGCTCGCGCTGGTGGTGCTGCCGCCGTATCCCACGCCCGTGACCTGGTAGAGCATGGACTTTCCGTCGGGGCCGATGCCGAGGTAGGAGATGTACAGGCTGGGGGTGGTGGCGTAGTTGACGTCGCCAACCACGCCGCTCGTCGCCGTATTGAGGCCGCCGCCGGCCAGGACGGTCATCGAGGGCGGCTTGTATTCGTAGCGGCTGGTCCATGGCAGCACAGCGGGCGTGCCCAGGGCATTCGAGCAGATCTTCATGTTCGCCTGGACACCGGCGCAGGCTGAGCCGGTACCGGTGTTGCCCTGATTGATCCACCATTCCGCGTAGCGCAGCGCACTGTCGGCGGCGAGCAGCGAGCGCTGTTTCTCGAGGGTGTTGCCGGTGATCTTTTCCTGAAGCCCGAAGCTTCTGTACATGCTCACGGCAACCAGGGTGACGATAACCAGGATCAGCAGGCTTGTTATCAGGGCAATGCCCTGCTGCGCTGCTCTGCCTCTCGAATGCGAACGGGGGAGCATGAGTTGGTTCACCGGCGGTTCATCAGGTTGATGGTCTGGACGAGAGGCTGGGGCATGGTCACAGGCGCACCGGGCTTGGATGCCGTCGTGTCCAGGAAGACGAGCTTGATCTGGGCCGTGTACACATTGGCCCACAGGCCGGCATCGGTGATCGCCGACGCGGGCAGGTAGGTGTCGATGGCGTTGTTGACGTCGCCATCGGTATCGACGCCGTACAGGATGCTCATCTTGTCGACGTTGCTCGCCAGAGCCACCGGACTGCCGCTGCCCACCGTACAGGTGAATTCATTGCTGGCATTGATGGCGAATCGGTTCGAGTAGATGGTCGTCGCGCCGGAGGTGTTGGTGGCGCCCTGACAGTTCATCAGTCCGTCGTTGTTGGCGGTCTGGTAGCGGACCGTCACGGCATCGCTGGCGGCAGCCCTGCCGCTGCCGCTGCCGGTGCCGACGATGGCCTGTCCGGCTGCAAAGACCGACGTGCTGCCGTCGGCACCGGTCACGGTCGCCGCCGGGAGCGCAGCGCTTTGTGTGTCTGTGCGCGGGTTCACGAAGTAGCCGGCGGACTGGATCGTCGTGGTCATCATGGTCAGGACCAGACGCTGGCTGTCTTGCAGATCGGTGAGCTGGCCCTGCGTGTTGAAGGTGTTCTTCATGTTGAGATAGATGCTGAGTACCGCTCCCAGCACGAAGAGCGAGATCGCTAGCGCCACCATGAGTTCGATCAGGCCGAAGCCGGTCTGCCGTATGCGCCGGCGCGGCTGCCGCGTTGTCATGGAGGTGGTCATGGTTCGATGTACAGGGTGAACGAGCGCGAACCGCCGGTGGCGGCGCTGTCCGATGCGGTGGCCCGGGTGGAGGCGACGTAGCGCTCCTTCCAGCTGATCGTCAGCACGCAACTGACCGGGACACTGGTCGACGTGCTGCACCTGACGTTAGAACTCGATGTCGGCAGCAGGTTTGCGAGGTTGAGAGCCCATTGCTGCACGTCCCATGCGGCCAGTTGCGCGGACGTGCACACAGGGGTGGCAGGTTTAGCGGCCGCTGTGCAGGAGCCCACGGTTGCCGAGAGCACGCCGGTGGCATCGGTCACGGTGGACTGCGCCGTGCTGAAACTGGCGGGAGCCGCGCCGGATGCCCAGTAGGTCCTGTTGCCTTGCATGGCTGCAGCGAGGCTGCTGGCCTGCATCGACACGATGGAGCGTGCGCTGGAGACCTGAGTGCTCGACAGCGCCAAGGCCTGCATCTTGGCGAAGCCGAAGATGCCGATCGAGACCAGCAGGATGGCCACGAGAACTTCGATGAGAGTGAAGCCGCGTTCGGACGACGGCAGGACCAGGCGCTTCATGTGCAATTGCTTCCGTTGGGCGACACGACCTGCGGGCGACCGACGAGGCTCAGCGTCACGCAACGGGTGGTCTGTGCATTCGACGGATTGGTGCGCATCGTCAACGTGATCGTGCCCGAGAGCCCCAGCGCAAAGCCGTCGCGGCTGTAGGAGATGGCAGCGATGCTGTTGCTCGCCGTGAACGTGTCCGAGGAGGTCCAGCGCGCTTGCGTTCGGAGTACCGCTTCGGACGGCTTCGTCGTGTCGCGTGTCTTGGTGTTGTCGGGGTCGGCGAACACGATCCAGCCTGTGCCCCAGGTGGTGGTGCCCAGGCAGGTGGAGCCGTCCGATGATGCGCAGATCGTGACAGGCTGCCCCTGCTTGATCGCTTCCGCGCGCGCGAATTGGAGGTCGCCGACGAAGGCATTGGTCTGGGTCGCCAGCCGGTTCTTCTGGATCAGCAGCCCGAAAGAGGGCACGGCAACGGCCATCAGGATGGCTGCTATCGCCAGCACCACCATGAGCTCGAGTAGGGTAAAACCCCGTATGGCGGAGCGCACGGTTCCGCAAAAGAACACGTCCGAGAGGCTTGTCGTCATGCAGGCCAGACGTGGAAGTTTTTTCATGAATGAGTAGGGCGTAATCCGAACGCCAAAGTAGGTGAATGGCGAACAGTTTTCAAATGTAGCAATTTGTACCGTTGGGCGCCGTACTTCGGCGTCCCCCGGCGACGAACGGACCTGGGTGGGCGCCGAGTGGAGCGGTCGGGCAATCCGATCCGTGAATTTTTCACTCCTAGGGGGTCCATGCATCTCAACGTCCAGGCAAGCCGTTGGCCGTCGAACGGCCTCGGATACGCCCTCCTCCTCGCCTCCCCCTTCCTCTCCCCCCTCGTCGCCGGCCCCTCCGCGAACGTCTGGCAACTGCTCGTCAGCTGGTTGTGCGCAGCGCTGCTCTGGTGGCTCGGCCCACGGGCGATGCCGTCGCGCGGGGTGCTGCTGTGGCTGGGCGCGCTGGCCTTGGCGATCGTGGGGGGCCGGGGCCAGGACACGGGCCAGTTCCTGGGCGCCTGTGTCGCGATCGCGGTCGCAGCGATGGCGGCCTGCGTGGGGGCGGGCTTCGCGCGGACGCCCGACGCCCCGGGAACGCGCGCCTTCGCGCTGGGCCTGCTGGCGGCGGGCCTGGTCAGCGCGGTGCTGGGCCTGTTTCAGTACTACGGCGCTGCCGCGGCGCTCGCGCCCTTCACCACCGCACCCGAACTCGGCCAGGCCTACGGCAACCTGCGCCAGCGCAACCAGTTCGCCACGCTGATCAGCATGGCGCTTGTGGCCGCCCTGTGGCTCTACGCCGGGCTCGGCGGCCGTGCTCGCCTGGGCTGGCTGGCAGGACTGGTGCTGCTGACCCTGGCCGCCGCCGCGGCCACGTCGCGCACCGGGCTGCTGCAATGGGCGGCGATCAGCATCCTGGCGGCGGCGCTGGCCTGGGGCGAGCGCCGCAGTGCATCGGGCACACGCCTGCGCCTGCCTCATCCCGGGCTATTGCTGGCACTGATCCCCGCGTATTTCATTGCCGCCTGGGCCTTGCCGATGCTGGCCGGGGCGGAGGTCGAAGGCATGCTGCAGCGGCTGCGCGATGGCGCGCCCGAAGGCAATGCCCGGATGCTGTTGTGGCGCAACGTGATCGAGCTGATCGCCGTGCATCCCTGGCGGGGCTGGGGGTGGGGCGAGCTGAGCTATGCGCACTTCAGCCATCTGTACGACGGGCCGCGCTTCATCGAGATCCTGGACAACGCCCACAACCTGCCGCTGCACCTGGCGGTGGAACTGGGTGTCCCGGCCGCGGTGCTGCTGTGCACGGGCTTCGCCGCGCTGGTGCTGGCCGCCCGGCCCTGGCGCGAGCGCGACCCGCAGCGGCTGCTGGCCTGGGGCGTGCTTGGGGCGATCGTGCTGCACAGCCTGCTCGAGTACCCGCTCTGGTACGGGCCCTTCCAGCTGGTCTTCGGCCTGTGCCTGGGCCTGCTCTGGCCGGCCGCGTCGGCGAGGGCGACTACGGTGGTCGACGGGCCACGCATCGGCGGCGTCGTGGCCGCGCTGGCGATCGCGGTGGTCGGCTACACAGGTTGGGACTACCTGCGCATCAGCCAGATCTACGCCGTCCGCGCCGAGCGCCTGCCGCCCTGGCGCGACGACACGCTGGCCAGGCTGCAGGGCTCGTGGCTGTTTGCGGGCCAGGTGCGCTTTGCCGAACTGTCATTGCTGCCCGTGACCCGGGCCAATGCGGCCGAGGTGAACGCGCTGGCGCAGCGTACGCTGCACTTCTCGCCCGAGCCGCGCGTGGTCGCCAAGCTGATCGAAAGCGCCACGCTCATCGGGCGCGACGACCAGGCGCTCGCGTGGGCGGCACGCTTCAAGATCGCCTATTCGGAGGAATATGCCCGCTGGATGCGGGGCGAACCGGTCGAAAAAGAAGCGGATGGAGGTTGCGAAATGTCACAGCATCGCGACAATCGAGACCTTTGTTAAAACTTTGAACTTACTTTTGTCGGTTCATGAGAGGCCCATGAGAATCTTGCGCGTCATTTCCAGCATGGACCCGGTGCATGGGGGCCCCTGCCAGGGAATCCGCAACATCGTGCCGGCGCTGACCGCGCTGGGCGTGCACAACGAGGTGTTGAGCTTCGACGCGCCCGATGCGGCCTTCCTGGGCCAGGACCCGTTTCCGATCCACGCCATCGGCCCGGCCCGCACGCCCTACGCCTACTGCCCGGCCCTGCGCCCCTGGCTGTTGCAGAACCTCGAGCGCTTCGACGTGGTGATCGCGCACGGTCTCTGGCTGCACAACAACGCCGGCACCTGGGGCGCGCTCAAGCAGTACCGCCGGCAGACCGGCCAGACCGGCCCGCGCTTCTGCGTCATGCCGCACGGCATGCTCGACCCCTACTTCCAGCGCGCGCCGGAGCGCCGCTGGAAGGCGTTGCGCAACACCATCGCCTGGCGCCTGTTCGAGGGCGCGGCCATCCACGGCGCCGATGCGATCCTGTTCACCTGCGCCCAGGAGCTGCTGCTGGCGCGCGAGCCCTTCTCGCCCTACCAGCCGCGCCGCGAGCTGGACGTGGGCTACGGCATCCAGGCGCCGCCGCCGCGGCACGACGGCATGGCGGCCGCCTTCGCGGCCCGCTGCCCGACGCTCGGGACCAAGCCGTACCTGCTGTTCCTGAGCCGCGTGCACGAGAAGAAGGGCACCGACCTGCTGCTGGGCGCCTACCTCGCGCTGCGCCGCGAAGGCGCCGACCTGCCCGCGCTGGTCATCGCCGGTCCGGGCCTGGACAGCGAGCACGGGCGCGCGCTGCAGGCGATGGCCGCGGGCCAGCCCGACGTGCACTTTCCCGGCATGCTGCGCGGCGACGAGAAATGGGGCGCGCTCTACGGCTGCGAGGCCTTCGTGCTGCCCAGCCATCAGGAAAACTTCGGCATCTCCGTGGTCGAGGCCATGGCCTGCGGCCGGCCGGTGCTGATCAGCAACGAGGTCAACATCTGGCGCGAATGCGAGGCGGGCGGCCTGGTCGAAGACGACGACGAAGCCGGCGTGCTGCGCCTGCTCACGCGCTGGCGCGCGCTGTCACCGGCCGAGCGCGCGGCGCGCGGTGCCGCGGCGTACGCGGTCTACCGCCAGAACTTCGAGGCCGACGAAGCGGCCCGGCGCCTGCTCGCGGCGTTGAAGACGATGCAGGCCGAAGCATGAACGTCGTGCTGTTCGCCCATCCGGATTTCCTGGGCTCGGCCAGCATGCCGCGCTACACCCGTTGGCTGGCCGACGGCCTGCTGCGCCGCGGCCACACGGTGCGCATCTGGGCGCCGCAGCCCTTGTTCCATGCCTGGCCGGTGCCCCAGCGCTTCAAGAAGTGGATGGGCTACCTCGACCAGTTCATCGTCTTTCCGCGCTGGGTGCGGCGCGAGAAGGCCAGGCAGCCCGCCGACACGCTGTACGTATTCAGCGATCACGCGCTCGGCCCGTGGGTGCCGCTGGTGGCCTCGCAGCCCCATGTGATCCATTGCCACGACCTGCTGGCGCAGCATTCGGCGCTGGGCCGCGTGCCGCTGAACCGGCCGGGCCTCACGGGCCGGCTCTACCAGCGCTATATCCGCAACGGCTTCACGCAGGGGCGCCGCTTCATCGCGATCTCGAAGAAGACCGAGCAGGATCTGCGCGGCTTCATCGGCCCGAAGCCGGTGTGCGAGGTGGTCTACAACGGCGTGAACCCGCAGTTCCATCCGGCGCCCGATGTGGCGGCCGGGCGCATCGCACTCGGCAGCAAACTGGGCATCGACCTGTCGCGCGGCTTCCTGCTGCACGTGGGCGTGGACGTCTGGTACAAGAACCGCGGCGGCGTGCTGGCGATGGTCGACCGCTGGCGCCGCGGCACACCGCAGGGCCTGCCGCTGCTGATGGTCGGGCCACCGCCGACCGACGCGCTCGTCGCCCAGCGCCTGCGCATGCAGGCGCCCGACGAGGTGCATTTCCTGTCCAGCGTGGCCGACGACGTGCTGGTCGGCCTGTACGGCACGGCCACGGCCTTCCTGTTCCCGTCGATCGCCGAAGGCTTCGGCTGGCCGATCGCCGAAGCCATGGCCTCGGGCTGTCCCGTCATCACGACCGACGCCGCGCCGATGAACGAGGTCGCGGGCGACGCGGCCTTCTACGTGCCGCCGGCCGATGCCTCGGCACCGGCCGACGACACCTGGACCGCCGCCGCCGCCGCCGTGCTCGCGCAGGTGGTCGACCTGGACGACGACGCGCGCCGCTCGGCCATCGAGCACGGCCTTTCGCAGGTGCGGCGCTTCGACTCCGACGCCGCGCTCGACCGCATCGTGGCGATCTACGCGCAGACGCTGGCCTCGCACGCGCAGCCTGCCTGAGCCCCTCAACCTTCAACGCCCACCGGCCCCCTCCACCATGTGCGGAATCGCAGGAATCATCAGTTTCGACCACAGCGCGGACCCATCGGCCATCGACCGCATGAACACGGCGATGCAGCACCGCGGCCCCGATGCCGAGGGCCGCTACGAAGCCGACGGCGTGCTGATGGGCCAGCGCCGGCTGTCGATCATCGACGTCAGCGACGCTGCCAACCAGCCCTTCACCGAAGCGACCGGCCGCTATGTGATGGTCTTCAACGGCGAGATCTACAACTACAAGGAAGTGCGCGCACAGCTCGACTACGCGTGGAAGACGCACTCCGACACCGAGGTCATCCTGGCCGCCTTCATCCGCTGGGGCGCCGACTGCCTGTCGCGCCTGAACGGCATGTTCGCGATCGCGATCTGGGACAAGCACAAGCGCGAACTCTTCATCGCGCGCGACCGCATGGGCGTGAAGCCCTTCTACTTCGTGCAGCAGCCCGGCCGCTTCACCTTCTGCTCGGAAGTCCGCGGCCTGATCGCGGCCGGCGCGAGCGACGGGCGCATCGACCGCCAGTCGCTGCGCGAGTACCTGGGCGGCGTGTCGGTGAAGACGCCGCACACCATCCTCGAGGGCGTCGAGCAGCTGCTGCCCGGCGAATGCGCGACGCTGACCGAGAACGCCTTCGAGCGCCGCATCTACTGGCACCTGACGGGCGCCCCGACGCAGCCGATCGCCGCCGACGCCTACGCCGACTACGGCCGCGTGACCGCGACCCTGCGCCAGCTGCTCGACGCCTCGATCCAGATGCGCATGGTGGCCGACGTGCCGGTGGGCGCCTTCCTCTCGGGCGGCATCGATTCCTCGGCCGTGGTCGCGCTCATGGCGCAGCACCACGACCAGCCGGTCGACACCTTCTCCATCGTGTTCGACGACAAGGAATTCGACGAGCGCGAGTACGCGCAGATCGTCGCGAAAAAGTACGGCACGCGGCACACCGAGCTGCTGCTCGATCCGCAGGAGGTGGTGCGCATACTGCCCGACTACATCCGCCGCACCGACCATCCGACGCTGGACGGCATCAACACCTTCATCGTCTCCAAGCTGGTGGCGCAGACCGGCATCAAGGTCGCGCTCTCGGGCCTGGGCGGCGACGAGCTGTTCGCGGGCTATCCGGGCTTCGAGCGCTGGCTCACGGTGTCGCGCCACAAGAAGCTGTTCGGCCATCCGCTGTTCCGTCAGGGCGTGGGCGCGGCCAGCGCGGTGCTCAAGTCGCGGGCGCTGTCCAAGCTCAACGACCTCACGAGCGGCGGCAACCTGGACCTGTCGTCCTTCTACGGCGCGAGCCGCAGCGTGTTCGTGCGCGGCGACCTCGACAAGCTGCTGACCTTCCCGGCCGACGCGCACGCACGCGGCTGGGAACACGTCAACTTCGGCGAAGCGTCGGCGTTTCCGCTGCTGGGCCAGTACTCGATCGCCGAACTGTCGGGCTACACGCTCGACGTGCTGTTGCGCGACACCGATCAGATGAGCATGGCCTGGGGCCTGGAGATCCGCGAACCCTTCTTCGACTACCGGCTGATCGAGTACGTGCTGCGCATGCCCGACGCGATGAAGAGCGACTTCAAGACGCCCAAGAAGGCGCTGGTCGACGCCATGGGCTCACTGCTGCCGCCGGAGATCGTGCATCGCCCGAAGAAGGGCTTCTCGTTTCCGTGGGACCGCTGGCTGCGCAACGACCTCAAGGATTTCTGCGCCGCGTCGCTCGACCAGCTGGGCCGCACCGACCTGTTCGAGCGCGCCGAAGTGGCATCCCTGTGGCAGCGCTTCCTGGCCAACGACCGGCGCGTCAACTGGACGCACGTCTGGTCGCTGGTGATGCTGCAGTCGTGGATGGCGGCGCGCGCGGCCGAAGTGCCGGCCGCCGTGGCCGAGCCCGCTTAAGCCTTCTTCTTCGGACGGCCCGCCTTGAGCGGCGCCAGCGTGTCGAGCGCGGCGCGCAGCTCGGCGTCGGCGAGGCGCGCCAGCGCATGCAGACCGGCGCGCAGCAGTTCGCTCTTCTTGGTCGCCCGCTGGAAGCCCAGCGTCCGATCCTTGAGCACCGCGATCAGCGCGAAGTCGGGTTGCGGCATGGTGAAGCTGTCGCGCACCAGCTTGGCCTTGGCGCCGTCGTTCTGGACGGCCAGCGGCTTCGGCACGGCCTTCGAGGTCGACTTCGCACCCTTGGCCTTCTTGCCGGTGGGTGGCGTCGGCTTGACGGCTTTCACTGCCTTGACGGGCTTGACCGCGGCCTGGCGCGGCGAGGCTTTCACCGGCGTCGCCGGTGGGATCGGCTTCACGGCCACGGGCTTCGAGGCTTCGACCTTGCGAGCTGCGGCCTTCTTGGCGGCGGCCTGGACCGTGGCCTTGCGTGCGCCGGTCTTCACCGCTGCGGTCTTCTGGGGTGCCGGGCGTTTCGCCGTCACGACCTTCGGGGGCGTGGCCGATGCGCTTGGCTGCTTCTTGGCCGGGGCGGGCTTCGGCGGCGTCCTGGTGCGCGTCTTCGCGGTCACGGCCTGGGGGGCCGGGCGCTTGGCCGTTGCGGCCTTCTTGCGGGGCGCTGTGGTCACGGCCGGCGCGCTCGCGGGCAGCGACGGTGCCGATGCGGTCGGTGCTTCCGGTGCGGCTGCCGGGGCAGCGGGTGCCGCCGCAGTCGCGTCCGTGCTGTCGCTGGGCGATGCGGCGTCGTCAAGAGGAGGGGTGGTGTCGTTGGTCATGGATGCGATTGAATGGTGTAAATTATTTACACCATTATTATCATCCGCCGAATGGCCATTCGGCGCGCCGCACCGACGCGAAGACGATCGAAAATCTCGCTCAGTCCGCCACATAGCTCCCCGACTTGCCGCCGTGCTTCTCCAGCACGCGCACGTCGGTGATCGTCATGCCGCGGTCGACCGCCTTGCACATGTCGTAGATGGTGAGCAGCGCGACCTGCACCGCGGTCAGCGCTTCCATCTCGACGCCGGTGGGGCCCACGGTCTCGACCGTGGCGGTGCACACCACCTGCGGCACGCCGCCCTCGGTCAGCACGAAGGCCACGGCCACGCGCGTCAGGGCCAGCGGGTGGCACAGCGGGATCAGGTCGCTGGTCTTCTTGGCGGCCTGGATGCCGGCGATGCGCGCGATGCCCAGCACGTCGCCCTTCTTCGCGGTGCCCGATTCGATCAGCGCCAGCGTGTGGGCCTGCATCTCGATGCGGCCGGTGGCCACGGCCACCCGGTGGGTCGCAGGCTTGGCCGCCACGTCCACCATGTGGGCCTGGCCTTGGGCGTCGAAATGGGTGAGGGTGCTCATGGGAGGTGAACGTTCGCTGAGGTTGTGCATCATACGAGTCCGTTCCGTCACCCGCGATGCCGCGACCCATGCCGCACTGGACCGCCGTTTCCTCCTCTGTACGCCCTGCCTGGCGCCGGGCCTGCGTGGCCGTGCTGATCGCCGGCCAATGCCTGCTGCCGCCGCTGGCCCACGCCCAGTTGCTGCCCGGCATGGGCGACGGCGGCGAAATGACGGCCGCGGCCGAACGCCGGCTCGGCGACCAGATCGCACGCGAGCTCTACCGCGATCCCGATTTCATCGACGACCCGGTGCTGGTCGACTACGTGCAGTCGGTCTGGCAGCCGCTGATGGCCGCGGCCCGCGTGCGCGGCGAGCTCACGCCCGAACTCGACGAGCGCTTCGCCTGGGCCGTGCTGCTGGGCCGCGACCGCAGCATCAACGCCTTCGCACTGCCCGGCGGCTATCTGGGCGTGCACCTCGGGCTGATCGCCGTGACCGACAGCCGCGACGAGCTCGCCACCGTGCTGGGCCACGAGCTCTCGCACGTGACGCAGCGGCACATCGCCCGCATCATGGCCAAGCAGAGCCGGCAGATGCCGCTGCTGCTGGCGGCGATGGTGCTGGGCATGATCGCCGCCGGCAAGAGCCGCAACGGCGACGCGGGCCAAGCGGTGCTGATGGGCAGCCAGGCGCTGGCCATGCAGAGCCAGCTCGACTTCTCGCGTGACATGGAGCGCGAGGCCGACCGCGTCGGCTTCGGCGTGATGACGCAGGCCGGCTTCGCGCCGCAGGGCGCGGCCTCGATGTTCGAGAAGCTGCAGTACGCCTCGCGCCTCAACGACAACGGCTCCTATCCCTACCTGCGCAGCCATCCGCTGAACAGCGAGCGCATCGCCGACATGCAGGCGCGCTTCCAGTTCCGCGGCGAGGGCTCGGCCGTGCCCGCGGCAGGGGCCGTGGCGGGCGCGGCGCCCAAGCCCGTGCTGCAGATGGACCACGCCATGATGGCCGCGCGCGCCCGCGTGATGTCGCGGCCCGGCGCCGACGTGCTGCGCCAGGGGGTGGAAGCGTCCGGCGGCACCGATTTCGCGCGCCGCGCGCCCGCGCAGCAGGCCGGTCTGCTCTACGCCGGGGCGCTGGGCGCGAGCGAACTGCACGACCCCCGCACGGCCCGCCGCCTGGCCGACCGGCTCACGGCCCACGTGGCGGCCGATCCGGCCGCGGCCCGGCTGGCGCGGCTGCTGAGTGCCGAGCTGTACCTGGCGGCCGGCGCGGCACCGCAGGCCGCGGCCCTGCTCGAGCCCGGTGCCGCCCCCCGCACCCGCGCCGAGCTGCTGCTGGCCGCGCAGGCGGCCGTGGCCATGCGACAGCCGGGCCCGATGGTCGCGCCCGTGCGCGACTGGGTCGCGCTGCATCCGCGCGACGCTGGCGCCTGGCACGCGCTGTCCACCCTCTACGGTGCGCAGAACGACGCCTTGCGCGCCGTGCGTGCCGATGCCGAGGCCAACGTCGCCGTGCTCGACTACGCCGGCGCGCGCGACCGCTTCAAAGCCGCCCAGGACCTGGCGCGCGGCGGCGGCGACCACTACGAAGCCTCGATCATCGACACCCGCGCACGGGCGGTGGACGTGCTGCTGCAGGCGCAGCAGGCCGACCCGCCGTTGCGTTGACGCCGAAGTCGGCGTCGATTGCAGAGCAATGCCCGTTGGAACGCGGCAGGATTGACTCGAAACCGTCAAACGTGAAACACAATGTAGCTATTGTGTTTTCAAAAACCCTGTCCGACGTCTTCGACGCCCAGTGCAGCGCACACCCGGAGCGTCTGGCCTATGTCTTCTTGCGCGACGACCTGTCGGTCGCCGAGCAACTGAGCCATGGCGCGCTGTCGGCGGAGGTGCGCGCACTGGCGCGCGGCCTGGCGGCCATCGCACGGCCGGGCGACCGGGTGCTGCTGGCCCTGCCGCCGGGGCTGGATTTCGTGCGTGCCTTCTGGGCCTGCATGCTGGCGGGCTGTGTCGCGGTGCCCGTGCCGGCCCCCGATCCCGTGCGGCTGCTGCGCAGCGCGCCGCGCCTGCGCGGCATTCTGGACGACACCGCCGCCGCCTGGGTGTGGACCTCTGCCTCGCTGCGCGAGGCGGCGCGTCAGGTCTTCGAGCCCGGGATGTTCACCGCCGCGCGCTGGATCGCCGCCGACGATCTGACCGGCGTGGCCCCTCTCCCGGCGCCCGCGGCGCCGGATGCGCTGGCCTATCTGCAATACACCTCCGGCTCGACCCTGGCACCGCGCGGGGTGCGGGTGAGCCATGCCCAGGTGCTGGCCAATGTGCGCGCGCTCCATGCGGCCACCTGGGTCGATGACCGCAGCCGGGCCCTTACCTGGTTGCCGCATTTCCACGACTACGGCCTGATCTTCGGCGTGATCGCGCCCCTTTGCGCCGGCGTCACGAGCTGGCTGATGTCGCCGCTGGCCTTCCTGCGCCGGCCGCTGCGCTGGCTGGAGGCGATCACCGCGCTGCGCATCACCCACTCGGGCGCACCGCCGTCGGCCTACCTGGCCTGCCTGCGCGCGCTCGACGGCGCGGCGCCGGCCGGCGACCTCTCGTCGCTGGTCGCCCTGAGCTGCGGTGCCGAACCGATCCGTGTCGAGACGCTCGAGCGCGTGCTGGCCGAGTTCGGCCGGGCCGGCCTGCGGCCCGAAGCCTTGCTGCCGGCCTACGGCCTGGCCGAGACCGTGCTCGGCGTGAGCAGTTCGCCACCCGATCGGCCGCCCCTTCTGCTGGCGGTCGACGCGGGCGCCCTGCTGCAGGACCGCGTCGTGCCGCTGGCCGACGGCGCACCCGCCACGGCACCCGCCACCCGGCTGGTCGGCTGCGGGCCGCCGCTGGCGGACACCGACGTGGAGATCGTCGATGCCGTGACCGGCGCCACGGCGGCGGCCGATGCGGTGGGCGAGATCTGGGTGCGCTCGCCCAGCGTGGGCGACGGCTACTGGCGGCAGCCGTCGCTGTCCGAAGCGACCTTCGGCGGCCGGCTGCCCGATGGGCGCGGGCCCTTCCTGCGCACCGGTGACCTCGGATTTCTGCACCAGGGCGAACTCTTCGTCACCGGCCGGCTCAAGGACCTGGTGATCGTCCATGGCGGCAACCACTACCCCCAGGACCTCGAATGGACCGCCGAGCACGCGCACCCCGCGCTGCGTGCCGGCTACGGCGCCGCCTTCTCGGTCGACACGCCGGACGGCGAAGTGCTGGTGCTGGCGCTGGAGACCGAGCGCCGCGCGTCGGTGCTCGATGCCGAAGCGGTCGCGACCGCGGTGCGGCGTGCCATCGGCGACGCGCACGGCCTGCCCGTGGAAGCGGTGGTGCTGGTGCGTTCGGGCTCGCTGCCGCGCAGCTCCAGCGGCAAGATCCAGCGCCGACGCACCCGCCAGCACTACCTCGCGCACCGGCTCGACGTGCAGGCGCTCGTGGCGCGCGACGCCAGCGGCGACCCGGCCGCGCAGGCCGACGCCGACGCCCCGGCGCGCGCGCTGCACCTGATGCCGCGCGATGCGCCCGAGCAGGCGGTGTGGGACATCTGGCGCGAGGTGCTCGACACCACCGCCTTCGGCGTGCACGAGAGTTTTTTCGAACTCGGCGGCACCTCGCTGCTGATGACGCAGGTGGCCACGCGCGTGAGCCAGCAGATGGGCATCGAGCTGCCGCTGGCCGACCTGTTCGAGCACACCAGCGTCGCGGCGCTGGCCGACCATGTGACCCGGCTGCTCGCGGCCGCCGACGGCAGCGCGTCGGCGCCGGTCGCTGCGCCGGTGCGGATGCCGCGCGACGGCCCGCTGCCGGTGTCGCTGTCGCAGCGGCGCATGTGGGTGATCCAGCAGTTCGATCCTGCCTCCTCGGCCTACAACGTGGCGGTCTCGCTGCGCGTGCGCGGTGCGCTCGATGTCGCGCTGCTGCAGCGGGCCTTCGACCTGATGGTCGCGCGCCATGAGAGCCTGCGCACGCGCCTGACCCTCGACGGTGTCGGCCCGGTGCAGCGCATCGCGCCGTCGGCGTCGTTCCAGATCGAGCAGATCGACCTGTCCGCACGGCCCGATCGCGTGGCACACGCCCGCATGCTGCTGGGCGAGCGCCTGGCCGCGCCCTTCGATCTCGCGCAGGCACCGCTGCACCGTGCGAGCCTGCTGCGCTTCGATGCCCGCGACCATGTGCTGCTGTGGGTCATGCACCATGCGATCGCCGACAACTGGTCCTTCGCGGTGCTGATGCGCGAGGCGCTGGCCGCCTACGCTGCCTGGCAGGCGGGCCGCACGCCGCAGCTCGACCCGATCCCGGTCGAGTACGCCGACTACGCCGCCTGGCAGCGCAGCCCCGCCGCGGTGGCGCAGCGCCAGCCGCAACTCGCGTACTGGCGCGCGCGGCTGGCTCATTTGGCGCCGCTCGACCTGCCGACCGACTTCGCCCGGCCGCAGCGGCCCAGCTTCCGCGGCGCACGGGTTTCGGCGGCACTGCCCGTGCGGCTGCGCTCGGCCGTGCGCGCCTACTGCGCGCGCGCGTCGGTCACGCCCTTCGTGGTGCTGCTCGCGGCCTTCAAGCTGATGCTGACGCGCCAGGCGCGCAGCACCGACATCGCGGTCGGCACGCCGGTGGCCAACCGGCATCGCTTCGCCGCCGAGCACCTGGTCGGCACGCTGGTCAACACGCTGGTGATGCGCACCGATCTCTCCGGCGACCCGAGTTTCGACGGGCTGGTGCGGCGCGTGCGCGAGACCGCGCTGCAGGCCTATGCGCACCAGGAGGCCCCGTTCGACGAACTCGTCGAGTCGCTGGGTCACGACCGTTCGCTGCATCCCGAAGGCCTGGTGCGCGTGCTGTTCAACGTGCTCAATGCGCCGCTCGGACGGCTCGACCATGCGGGCCTCGAGGTGGAGGAGTTCCCCTTCGAGCGGACCACGGCGCAGTTCGACCTGTCGGTGCACATCGACACCGAGTTCACCCACCGCATCCACCTCGAGTACGCGAGCGACCTGTACGCACCGGCCACCGCCGAGCGCATGCTGGAGAACTACCTGGCCCTGCTCGAGCGGCTGCTGGCGCAGCCCGCGGCACCGCTGTCGGCGATGGCCATCGTCGCGCCGGCCCAGCGCGCCTTGCTGCGCGAGGGCTGGAACGCCACGCAGGCGGCGCTGCCTGCCGAGCAGACGGTGCATCGCTACCTGGCGAGCGCTGCTGCAGCGTCGGCCCACACGGTCGCGGCCGTCGATTCGGCCGGCTCCCAGCTGACCTACGGCGAACTCGCCGAGCGCTCGAATGCGCTGGCCCGTGCGCTGCGCGCGCGCGGCATCGGGCGCGGCCAGCGCGTCGGCCTGAGCGTGGCACGCGACACCACCATGCTGGTGGCGCTGCTGGGCGTGCTCAAGTCGGGCGCGGCCTATGTGCCGCTCGACCCGGATTTCCCCGCCGAGCGCCTGCAGTTCATGGCCACGGACGCGGGCCTGTCGGCCCTGCTGACGCGCGGCGTGGCGCCCGACGGACTGGCCCACAGCAGCGTGCCGCGGCTGAGCCTCGACGGCGATGCGCTGCTCGCCGGCCACGCGCGGGAGGCCCTGGCGCCCGATGCACGACATGATGCGGGGCCGCTCGATGCGGCCTACATGATCTACACCTCGGGTTCGACCGGCCGGCCGAAAGGCGTCGTGGTGCCGCACCGCGCGGTGGTCAACTTCCTGGCCAGCATGGCGCGCGAGCCGGGCCTCACGGCCGACGATCGGCTGCTGGCCGTGACCACGCTGTCCTTCGACATCGCGGTGCTCGAACTGATGCTGCCGCTGGCGGTGGGCGCGCGGGTGGTGATTGCCGATGCCGAGCAGGTGCGCGATCCCTATGCGCTGGGCGCGCTGAGCGAGCACCAGGCGATCACGGTTCTGCAGGCCACGCCCACGCTGTGGCGCATGCTGCTCGATGCGGGCTGGCGCCGTTCTTCCGGCAGCGCGCGCTTCCAGGCGCTGATCGGTGGCGAGGCCCTGCCGTTGGCGCTGGCCGAGCGTCTGCTGGCCGGCGGTGTGACGTTGTGGAACATGTACGGACCCACCGAGACCACCGTGTGGTCCACGGTCTGGCGCGTCGTGGCGCCGCGCGCGGGCATCGCCATCGGCCGGCCCATCGCCAACACCGACGTGCAGGTGCGCGATGTCAACGGCCAGCTGTGCCCGATCGGCGTGCCCGGTGAACTCTGCATCGGCGGCCTCGGCGTGACGCTGGGCTACCACCAGCGCGAGGAGCTGACGGCCGACCGCTTCCCGCCCGACGCCGAGAGCGTGGCGCCGGAGGCCCGCTGCTACCGCACCGGCGACCTGGGCCGCTGGCGCCACGACGGTCAGCTCGAACACCTGGGGCGCCTGGACCGGCAGGTCAAGCTGCGCGGCCGGCGCATCGAACTCGGCGAAATCGAGGTGGCGCTGCTCGACCATCCGGACGTCGCGGAGGGCGTGGTCGTCACCCAGGCGCGGCGCGAAGAGGATGTGCAGCTGGTGGCCTACGCTGTGCCGCGCGGCACGCCGCCCGATGCGGCCATGCTGCGTGCCTTCCTGCGCACGCGCTTGCCCGAGTACATGCTGCCGCAGCAGCTGGTGTGGCTCGAGGCGCTGCCCCTGCTGCCCAACGGAAAGATCGACCGCAACGCATTGCCGGCGCCGCAGGCCGAAGTCCGGCAGAAGGCGAAGGTCCGCAGCGCGCTGCCGACGACGCCGTCGGAACGGGCCATCGCGGCCATCTGGTGCGAATTGCTGGGGATCGATGCGGTTGCGCTGGACGACAACTTCTTCGACCTCGGTGGCCACTCGCTGCTGGCGATGCGCGCGGTGGTCGCGATCCGCGAACGGCTCGGCTGGCAGGTCCAGCCGCCGCGCATGGTCTACGAGACGCTGGGCCAACTGGCCCGCGAAGAGAACCTCAGCGCTTCGTGAACCCGCCCAGCGCGGCTTCGATCAGCAGGCGCAGCAGCGAATAGATCAGCGAGCCGATCAGCGCGGCCACGAAGCCGTTCACGACGAAGCCGCTCAGCAGGCCCGAGGCGGCCCAGAACATCAACGCGTTGATGACGAACAGGAACAGGCCGAGCGTGACGATCGTGACCGGCAGCGTGAGCACCACCAGCACCGGCCGCACCACCATGTTGAGCAAGCCGATCACGGCCGCGGCGATCAGCGCCGAGGTGAAGCTGCTCACCTGCACGCCAGGGTAGATGTAGGTCACCGCCAGCAGGGCCAGCGCGCTCAGAAGCCATTGGATGAGTAATCGCATGCGGGGCAGGATACCCCACCGGCGGCTGCGGACGCACAAAGCACAACGGCCACCCGAAGGCGGCCGTTGCGGGCTGGATGCGCGAAAAGCGCGAGAACAGCGTTACTCGGCGAGTTCGTTCGCCAGCACCAGCAGGGCCCCAAGTCCCAGGGTCGCGCCCGGCAGCGCCCAGCCGGTGTGGCCGGCCGGCTTCTGGCCCGGCGTCACCGGCTCCATGTCCACGCCCAGCTTCGGGCGGCGCGCATCGATCACGCGGGCCGCGCCGTGCTCGAGCTTGAGGCGCTGCGTCAGGTCGGTCAGCGAGCCCTGGGCCAGCACCGGCGTCACTTCGTCGCCGGGACGGCGCAGCAGCGGCAGCACCTGCTCCTGCGTCTTGGCGAACCACTTGCCGCGCCAGTTCTCGCGCGCGCTGTGACTCACCCACTTGCTGATGCGATGCGTCATGCGCGGCGCGCAGGCCACCAGCACCCAGTGCTTGGCACCGGCGCCCACGGTATCGGCGGGCGCCTTGGCGAGAAACTCGCGGGCGTAGGCCGCGTCATCGACATAGAGAATGATCTTTTCCACG
This sequence comes from Variovorax frigidus, assembly GCF_051216515.1. Lineage (NCBI taxonomy): Bacteria > Pseudomonadati > Pseudomonadota > Betaproteobacteria > Burkholderiales > Comamonadaceae > Variovorax > Variovorax frigidus. Next base: position 193,947 of record NZ_JBPJZF010000006.1, on the reverse strand, counting down.
ATGCGCTCCTTTGGATAGTTAGAGTGAGAGAGGCCCGGGACGCAGATTCAGACCGTGGCCGTATCGTGCGCCTTCGGACGGCGCGAGGCAACCCACTTGCCGATGGCCAGCACGACCAGCGCACCCGCGATGCCGGCGGCGTACTTGATGGTGTCGGTCTGCGGGATCTTCGGCACCCAGGTCCAGGCGTCCAGGCGGACGACGGCCGGGTCGGAGATCAGCATCGTGCCGGCGATCCAGCCCAGCAGCATGCCGCCCAGCGTGATGATCATCGGGAAGCGGTCCATCAGCTTGATGACCAGCTGGCTGCCCCAGACGATGATCGGAATGCTGACCAGCAGGCCGAAGATCACGAGCGGCATCTGGTGGCCTTCGCCTGCACCCTGTGCGGCGCCGGCGATGGCGATCACGTTGTCCACGCTCATCACCAGGTCGGCAATGATCACGGTCTTGACGGCGGCCCACAGCTTGTCGCTGCCGGCGATGTTGCCGTGCGCGTCGTCATGGTCGGGTGCCAGCAGCTTGATGCCGATCCAGACCAGCAGCAGCGCGCCGACGACCTTGAGGAACGGAATGGCGAGCAGCGTGAGCGCGAAGAAGATCAGGATCACGCGCAGCACGATGGCACCGGCGGTGCCCCACAGGATGCCCTTGGTGCGCTGTGCAGGGGGAAGCTTGCGGCAGGCGAGCGCGATCACCACCGCGTTGTCGCCGCCCAGAAGGATGTCGATCATGATGATCTGACCGACCGCGACCCAGAACTCCGGGGCCATGAATTGTTCCATTGGATTCCTCTTTTCGTTTCGATTCACCGGCAGGGATCGGATCGACGCGGCGGAACGAGACCGGAATCTTCCGGAACGCACAATCGCTTCGATCCAACCCTTGCAGGTTCAAATCGAAGGTCTTGCTCAGCCGCGCATGGCGCGGCCCGACAGGCCGGAAGTTGTTGTGCTTCGTATTGACGACCTGGCGATACCCGCGGCGCAAGCCGCAGGCGGGAGCTACTCCCCTTCGTGGCGCGGATTAGAGCATCCGCGGCGCCGGTGTGGCAACCGGTGGCCGCGAGCGTTGTAGAAAAAGCATCCTGAAATCGTTGGCGTCTCTCGCTTTGTTGCTCTGAAAATGAGAGCAGCCCATATCCTTTGGGTGACCCAGGACTTTGCCGAACTATGATGCCGTCCCTGCATTTTTTCCTTTCCATGGCCGCCATTCACATCACCGACATCGAGGCTGCCATCAACCACTGGCGCGAGAAGAAACCGTCGCCCGACGGCATCACGCTCGCGCCCGAGTTGCGCGCGCTGGCCAAGGTCTACGCGCTGATGGTCTATTACCACGAGGACGAGGTCGACGAAGTCGGCTTCCCTGCCGAGGCATGGGCCGCCTGGCTCGCCTGGTACGACAGCACCATCGACACGCCCTGCATCGCGATCTGCTCCACCAGCCAGGGCGACGACGAATGCAAGGGCTGCGGCCGCAGCTTCGACGAGGTGCAGTACTGGCCCGCCATGACGCCGGCCGAGAAACGCCAGACCTGGCGCCGCATCACGATGGAAGACAAGGCCTGGCGTTTCAACACCTACGCCGAGCGGGCGCGCGAAAACGCGCCCGCCGACGAAGCGGCCGACCCGCCCGACGCGAACGGCAAGGACTGAACCGCCCATGCGCCGACTGGCCCAGGCCCCCAACCTCGCGATCGCGACGCTCTGGGCGCATGCGCTGCGCGAAGAAGGCCTGGACGTGTCGGTGCAACGCGAGTACCTGGGCGCGGTCGTCGGCCAACTGCCGCCCGACCAGTGCCTGCCCGAGGTCTGGATCGAGGACGACGACCAGTTCGACACCGCCCTGCGCGCGCTGCACGACCTGCAGAACCGGCCGCAGCGGCGCTGGCATTGCAGTTGCGGCGAACTGGTCGAAGGCGGCTTCGAGCAATGCTGGCAGTGCGGCACCATGATGCCCGCTTCCCTGCCTTGACCGCCTACTTCTTCGTCCTCGCCGTGGGCTTGCTGGCCGGCGCCGTCAGCGGCGTGATCGGCACCGGCTCCTCCCTGATGCTGCTGCCGGTGCTGGTCTGGGCCTTCGGCCCCAAGCAGGCGGTGCCGATCATGGCCGTCGCGGCTGTGATGGCCAACCTGGCACGCGTGCTCGCCTGGTGGCGCGAGGTCGACTGGCGCGCCTTCGCCGCCTATGCGGTGCCAGGCGCACCGGCCGCGGCGCTGGGTGCGCGCACGCTGCTGGCCCTGTCGCCCACGGTGATCGAGGTGTGCCTGGGCCTGTTCTTCCTCGCCATGGTGCCGCTGCGCCACTGGCTGCGCGCGCACGACTTCCGGGTGCGGCTGTGGCAGCTCGCGGTGGCGGGCGCGGTCATCGGCTACCTCACCGGGCTGGTGCTCTCGACCGGCCCGCTCAGCGTGCCGGTGTTCGCGGCCTACGGGTTGGTGCAGGGCGCCTTCCTCTCGACCGAGGCGGCTTCGTCGCTGGCGCTGTACGTGAGCAAGGTGCTGGCCTTCGGTGGCATGGGTGCCTTGCCCCTGCCCGTGCTGTTGCAGGGCCTGCTCGTGGGCGCGTCGCTGATGGCCGGCACCTTCGTCGGCAAGGTGGCGGTGCTGCGGCTCGGGCCGCGCACCTTCCAGTACCTGATCGACGGCCTGCTGCTGTGCTCTGGGATCGCGCTGCTGGCGGCCGCGTTCAGGCACGCCGGCTGAAGGCTACCTCAGCCGCTGCAGCTCGATGTCGATGCTGTTCTTGCCGTCGCCCAGCATCAGCGTGTTTTCCTGAATGGTCGCCTGCAGCTGCATGCTGCGCTGCGCCAGCGCGGCCACGGCCTGCGAGGTTTCGCTGGGAATGCGCCAGACCTGCAGGTTGTCGGGCCGCGTGAGCTTGTTCTCGATGCCCTTCCACCAGATGCCGGCCGCATGGCTGAAGCAGTAGAGCAGCACCTCGTCGGCCTTGCCGCAGGCCTTGAGCAACGGCTTTTCCTCGGGCTGGCCGACCTCGATCCAGACGCGCGTGCGGCCGGTGAAGTCGCGCAGGGACACGTCGGGGTCGTCGGGGTTCGACAGGCCGGCGCCGAAGCCCAGCACGCCGTCGCCGTCGCACACGCTCTGCAGCTTGTGCGCGTTCAGGGCCAGCGCGATGAGCCGGACCATCATGCGTTCGTCGTTTTCGCTCGGATGGCGTGCGAGCGTGAGGGCGTGGTCGGCGTAGTAGCCGTGGTCGATGTCGGCGACCGCGAGGTTCGCCTTGAAGATGGTTGATTTGAGCGCCATGGGTGCGCGAGTGTATGCGCGCTGGCGCGTACCCCCCCGCCGTGCGAAGGCTCAGATCCGGCGGGCGAGTTCGGCGGCCTTGCCGGTGTAGCTTGCCGGCGTCATCGCCAGCAGGCGTTCCTTCTCGGCCTCGGGAATTCCGAGCGAGCGGATCAGCCCGTGCAGTGCCTCGGCGGTCACGGTCTTGCCGCGCGTGACTTCCTTCAGCTGCTCGTAGGCGCCCTGCACGCCGAAGCGGCGCATCACGGTCTGGATCGGCTCGGCCAGCACTTCCCACGACGCGTCGAGGTCGTCGGCCAGCGCTTCCTCGTTGAGTTCGAGCTTGCCCAGGCCGGTGGCCAGGCTCGCATAGGCCAGCGTCGCGTAGCCGAAGGCCACGCCGATGTTGCGCAGCACCGTGCTGTCGGTCAGGTCGCGCTGCCAGCGGCTGATCGGCAGCTTCTCGCTCAGGTGGCGGAGCACCGCGTTGGCCAGGCCCAGGTTGCCTTCGGCGTTCTCGAAGTCGATCGGGTTGACCTTGTGCGGCATGGTCGACGAACCGATCTCGCCCTTCTTGAGCCGCTGCTTGAAGTAGCCCAGGCTCACGTAGCCCCAGATGTCGCGCGAGAAGTCGATCAGGATGGTGTCGGCGCGGGCCACGGCGTCGAACAACTCGGCCATGTAGTCGTGCGGCTCGATCTGGATGCTGTAGGGCTGGAAGCTCAGGCCCAGGCCCAGCGGCGCCGGCGTCTCGATGACCTTGCGGCTGAAGCTTTCCCAGTCGAATTCGGGCCAGGCGGCCAGGTGGGCGTTGTAGTTGCCGACCGCGCCGTTCATCTTGCCCAGCAGCTGCACGCCGGCGATCTGGTCGCGCGCCTTGGCCAGGCGCACCGCGACGTTGGCGATCTCCTTGCCGACGGTGGTCGGGCTGGCGGTCTGGCCGTGGGTGCGGGCCAGCATCGACACGTCGGCGAACTGGTGCGCCATCTCGCGCAGCTTGGCGACCAGGCCGTCGAGCGCGGGCAGCAGCACCTTTTCGCGCGCGGCCTGGATCTGCAGCGCATGGCTGGTGTTGTTGATGTCCTCGCTGGTGCAGGCGAAGTGCACGAACTCGGCCGCGCTCAGCAGCTCGGGCCGGGCCTCGAAGCGCGACTTGATCCAGTACTCGACCGCCTTCACGTCATGGTTGGTGGTCTTCTCGATCTCCTTGATGGCCAGCGCATCGGCCTCGGAGAAATTGGCGACCAGGCCCATCAGGTACTTGCGGGCACCCGGCGTGAGCGGCTTGAACTCGGCGAAGCCGCAGTCCGACAGGGCGATGAACCAGGCCACCTCGACCTGCACGCGCCGGTGCATGTAGCCCTGTTCGCTCATCAGGGGGCGTAGCGCGGCCAGCTTGGCGGCGTAGCGGCCGTCGAGGGGGGAAAGGGCGGAAACGGTGGAGAAGCTCATGGGCCCAATTTTAGGCGGGCCGCCGCCGGGGCTACTCGGCCGCGGCTTTGAAGAAGGCGATGCGCTCGGCCGTCGCCGGATGGGTGGCGAACGCCAGGCCGATCGATGTGGCCTGCGCGTCGCCGCGCTGCTGCGTACCGCGCCAGCGCTCGATGGCCTCGAAGAAGCCCGCCATGGCGCGCGGCGAGATGCCGGCTGCGCGCATCAGCCGCACCGATTCCTCGTCGGCCTCGCGTTCGGCGTCGCGCGAGTAGCCCAGCGTGGCCAGCAGCACCGGTGCGGTGCCGATCAGCGTGCCGAAATCGCCGAAGGCCACCGACACCGCGAAGCCGACAGCCGAGGCCTGGACCAGCTGGCGCATCGCATGGCGCAGCCGCACGTGGCCGAACTCGTGGCCCAGCACGCCCAGCACCGCGTCGTCGTCGCCCGGCAGCAGCTGCACCAGCGCATCGGTCAGCACGAGCGTGCCGCCCGGCAGCGCCAGCGCATTCGGGCCCAGCGCCTTGTCGCGGCCCTGGCGGAACTGCAGGTTCCAGGGTGGCGCGCCCTCGGGGTGCGCGGCCTCGACCATGCGGGTGAAGGCCCGGCGCAGGCGCTCCTGATCGGCGACGGGCAGTGCGCTCGGGCGCAGCATCGTGTCGTCGAGCTGGGCCAGGGCCTTGGCGCCGATCAGCACGTCGACCTGCCGCGGCACCAGGGCCGTCACGCCGCGCGCCGCCCAGGGCAGGCCCCACTGGTACATCGCGGCCACCGCGGCGAGCAGCAGCACCAGCCCGACGGCCACGCCGCGCCAGCTCTGCTGCGCGCGCACCACGTGGCTCTCGGTCACGCCCGCCTGGCGCGCGACCCAGGCGTCCCATTGCGCCACGTCCTGTGCCTGCACGCTGGCGCCGTCGGGCAGCGCCAGCAGGCGGCCGCCGTGGCGCGTGCGCTCGGGCCAGCGCAAGTCGGCCAGCGGCACGGCGAAGGGTGCGGCGGCGCCGTCCCCGAGCGGCGTGACCTGCAGCCGCGCATCGGCGATCTGCAGGCGTGCGAGGTGCGGCCGGCTGCTGCGGCCGTCGAAATAGCGCGCGTCCAGCGCCTCGGTCATGGCGTTCAGAGTCCGATGTCCATGCCGAACAGGTCGGCCGCCATGTCGCCGACCGCCGCCGGGTTCTCCTGGCCGGCGGTGCGCGTGAGGGCGTCGAGCGAGCCGCGCGTCTCCAGCGTCACGGCCTCGAGGCGGGCGCGCCGCGTGCGGACCACGGCGAAGGGCCAGTAGAGGCCCAGCGTGAGGAAGATCAGCAGGAAGTTCTTCAGCTGCAGGCCGATGTAGGGGCCCAGCTTCAGCTGGCTGTCGAAGCGCAGCACCGGGTTGCCGGTGGCCGACCAGAACAGGTTCTGCAGGCGCACCTGCAAATAGGACTGGGGCAGGATGTTGAACAGCAGCACGCCGCCGATCGCGAACATCCCCAGCAGGGTGAGGACGGCGCCGCTCGCGCCGCTCTTGCGGCCGATCAGGCCGAGGGAAGCGAAGAGCCCGAAGACCAGCGCCATGCCCACGAAGGCGACGATGCCCAGCCCGAGCATCCGGAGGAAGACGCCGTAGACGCTGCCGGCCTTGGCCGTGAGGCGGGTCTGCAGCCCGCCGAGCGTGAAGTGGTCGTGCTGGTAGCGGCGCAGCTTCCAGAGGAAGAAGGGAACGCAGGCCGCGAAGGCCAGCATGCTCACCCCGATCAGGCCGGACGCCAGGGGCGAGGGCTCTGTGCTGCCGGCGTCCACCGTCAGGCCGGCGACGGCCAGCGGCAGCACCGCCAGCATCAGCGGCGGCAGCATCGCACCATAGGCACCGGCCAGGTCGCCCGCGAAGTGGAAGCGCAATCCGCGCCAGCTCGTGTTGGCCAGCCGGAAGCGCAGGGAGGCGTGGAACAGCGCCGGCCACAGGCCCACGAAGGCCACGGCGGCCAGCAACTCCGCCCAGCCCGAGAAGGCGCCGGCCACCAGGTAGGCGATCAGGAAGACCCCGGCGATCAGCGTGCCGCGCAGCATCCGCGTCGGGTCGCCGTGGAAGTCGAGCGCATCGCCGCCGACCCAGGTGTTGGCATAGAAGTACTTGAGCTTGCGGACCTTGGCCCAGGGCAGGTAGAGCCCCAGCGTGACCACGGTCAGCAGCAGGTTCACGATCCAGATCCGGAAGTATTCGCTGCCGCTGGCCGTGAAGCGCACGGGGTGGCGTTCGGGCGCCGTGGCGGCCGCTGCGTCGATGTCCATGGCTTTTCTCTCTCTCCCTCGTTGGTGATGCGCCACGATTCTGCATGCGCCGGCGGCCGAGGTCGCCAAGGTGTGTGGCGCGGCGTGGCCTCACACTAGAATCAAAGCGCTACAGAACGAGGATGCCCCGAGGGGGAAAGAGAGAGAAACCCAATGAAACTGATCGGATCTGCCGCCAGTCCTTACGTTCGCAAGGTGCGTGTGGTCATGGCCGAAAAGCGGCTCGATTATCAGTTCGCCATCGAAGACGTGTGGTCGGCGGACACCGCCATCGCCAGTTCCAATCCGCTGGGCAAGGTGCCCTGCTTGGTGATGGAAGGCGGCGAGGCCATGTTCGATTCGCGCGTGATCGTCGAGTACCTGGACACGCTGTCGCCGGTCGGCAAGTTGATCCCGCAGCAAAGCCGCGAGCGTGCCGAGGTCAAGACCTGGGAGGCGCTGGCCGATGGCGTGATGGACGCCGGCGTGCTGCTGCGTCTCGAAGCCACCTGGCCACACCGCGCCGACGGCGAGCGCAGCCAGGCCTGGATGGACCGCCAGCGCGGCAAGGTCATCGCCGGCATCGCCGCCATGGCCAAGGGCCTGGGCGACAAGCCCTTCTGCAGCGGCATCCACCTGAGCCTGTCGGACATCTCGGTCGGCTGCGCGCTGGGCTGGGTCGAGTTCCGCTTCCCCGAGATCGACTGGCGCGGTTCGTACGCCAACCTGGCGAAGCTGCAGGACAAGCTGATGCTGCGCCCCAGCTTCGCCGACACCAAACCCTGAGCCCCTCGCTCATCCGGAAATGAAAAAAGCGCCGCAAGGCGCTTTTTTCATGGGTGATCGCCCCGTGGGGCGAGCGATCTCAGGCCGCGGCGCGCTCGCCCTGCGGGTTGCGCCACTTGGCCAGTAGCGCGGTCCAGCGCACGCGCGCGGCGGCCAGGTTGCGGTCCTTCACGTGGCCGTAGCCGCGGATCTGCTCGGGCAGCTTCGCGATCTCCAGCGCCACGTCGTGGTTGGCCGCCGTCAGGCCGACGATCACTTCCTCGATGCTCGCCCGGTACTCGCCGATCAGCGCGCGTTCGGTCTTGCGTTCCTCGGTGCGGCCGAAGATGTCGAGGGCCGTGCCACGCAGGCCCTTGAGCCTGGCCAGCAGCTTGAAGCCGGTCAGCATGGTGGGGCCGAACTTCTGCTTCTGCAGCTCGCCCTTGGCGTTCTTCTTGGCGATGATCGGCGGCGCCAGGTGGTAGTTGAGCTTGAAGTCGCCTTCGAACATGCCGTTGACGCGGTCGAGGAAGCTGCGGTCGGTGTGCAGCCGCGCGACTTCGTACTCGTCCTTGTAGGCCATCAGCTTGAACAGGTAGCGCGCCACCGATTCGCTCACCGTGGTCTTGCCCACGGCCGCCGTCTCGGCCTGCTGCACCTTGGCAACGAAGGCCCGGTACTGTTCGGCATAGGCGGCGTTCTGGTAGGCCGTGAGGAACTCGACGCGGCGCTTCACCAGGCCGTCGACCGTCTCGCGCTTCTTGAACTCGATCACCTGGCCGGGCGACACCAGCTTCTGCACCGAGGCCAGGTTGTACGCCGCGCGGCGGCCCCACTCGAAGGCCGTCTTGTTGTTGTCGATCGCGACGTTGTTGAGCTCGATCGCGCGCATCAGCGACGCGTACTCGAGCGGCAGCCAGCCCTTCTGCCAGGCGTAGCCCAGCAGCATCGGGTTGGCGTACAGGCTGTCGCCCATCAGCGAGACGGCGGCGGCGTCGGCGTCGAAGCTGCCCAGGCCGTCCAGGCCCACGATGCGGGCGATCTGGTTGGCGCAGTCGTCCTGCGGGTTCTGCCAGTTGGGGTTGCGCACGAAGGCGGCCGTCGGCGTGCTGTGGCTGTTGAGCGCCACGTGCGTGCGGCCTTCGAGCATGCGAGCCAGGGTCTCGGCGTTGACCGCCACCAGCGGGTCGGCCGCGAGAATCAGGTCGGCCGCCGCGGTGCCCACGCGCGTGGTGCGGATTGCGCCCTGCGAGTCGCCGATCAGCACGTGGCTCCAGGTGGCGCCACCTTTCTGCGCGAGGCCGGCCGCGTCCTGCGTGACGATGCCCTTGCCTTCAATGTGCGAGGCCATGCCCAGCAGCTGGCCGATGGTGATCACGCCGGTGCCGCCGACGCCTGCGACCACGACGCCCCAGACCTGGTCGCGTGCGAGTTGCGGCACGGCCGGCTCGGGCAGCGGGCCCAGCTCGAACGGCGAGTTGGCCTTGTTCTTGGCCTTCTTCTTGAGGGCGCCGCCCTCGACCGTGACGAAGCTCGGGCAGAAGCCCTTGAGGCAGCTCATGTCCTTGTTGCAGCTGCTCTGGTTGATGGTGCGCTTGCGGCCGAACTCGGTCTCGAGCGGTTCCACCGACAGGCAGTTGCTCTGCACGCTGCAGTCGCCGCAGCCTTCGCACACCAGCTCGTTGATCACCACGCGCTTGGCCGGGTCGACGGCCGTGCCCCGCTTGCGGCGGCGGCGCTTCTCGGTCGCGCAGGTCTGGTCGTAGATGATCGCGGTCGTGCCCTTGATCTCCCGGAATTCGCGCTGGATCTCGTCGAGCAGGTCGCGGTGCTTGATCTCGGGATCGCCCGCGACCTTCACGCCCTCGTACTTCTCGGGCTCGTCGGTGACGATCACGATCTTCGCCGTGCCTTCGGCCTGCAGGCTCTGCGCGATCTGCAGCACCGAGTGACCCTCGGGGCGTTCACCGACGGTCTGGCCACCGGTCATGGCGACCGCGTCGTTGTAGAGGATCTTGTAGGTGATGTTCACGCCGGCCGCGATGCTCTGGCGGATCGCGAGCAGGCCGCTGTGGAAGTAGGTGCCGTCGCCCAGGTTGGCGAAGATGTGCTGGTCGGTGGTGAAGGGCTGCTGGCCCATCCATGGCACGCCCTCGCCGCCCATCTGCGTGAAGCCGATGGTGCTGCGGTCCATCCAGGTCGCCATGTAGTGGCAGCCGATGCCGCCCAGGGCGCGCGAGCCTTCGGGCACCACGGTGCTGGTGTTGTGCGGGCAGCCCGAGCAGAACCAGGGCAGGCGGTCGGCGCCCTGCACGCCGCCGAGCTTGAGCACGTCCATCGAGCGCTCCTTGGCCTCGAGGATCGCCAGCTGGGCGTCGATGCGCGCGCGCATGTCGGCGCCGGCCTGGTCGAACAGGCCGGTCTTCTTGAGGCGCTGCACGATGGCCTTGGCGATCAGCGCGGGGTTCAGGTCGGCGTTGGCGCGCAGCAGCGTGTGCGCGGTCGGGTTGGGCATCGACCATTCGCCGCCGGAGTAGCCGTCGGCGCTCGCGCCCAGGCCTTCGTCGAACTTGCCGACCACGTTGGGCCGCACGTCGGAGCGCCAGTTGTAGAGCTCTTCCTTGAGCTGGTACTCGATGACCTGGCGCTTCTCCTCGACCACCAGGATTTCCTGCAGGCCGGTGGCGAAGTCGCGCGTGAGCTGGGCCTCGAGCGGCCACACCACGCCGACCTTGTGCAGCCGGATGCCGAGCTGGCGGCAGGCCGCGTCGTCTAGGCCCAGGTCGATCAGCGCCTGGCGCGTGTCGTTGAAGGCCTTGCCGCTGGCCATGATGCCGAAGCGGTCGTTCGGGCCTTCGATCACGTTGTGATTGAGCTTGTTGGCGCGGATGTAGGCCAGCGCGGCATACCACTTGTAGTGCATCAGCCGCGCTTCCTGCTCGAGCGCATGGTCCGGCCAGCGGATGTGCAGGCCGCCGGGCGGCATCTCGAAGTCGGTCGGGATGACGATCTGCACGCGCTCGGGGTCGATCATCGCGGTGGCGCTGGACTCGACGATTTCCTGGATCGTCTTCATGCCCGACCACACGCCCGAGAAGCGGCTCATCGCGAAGGCGTGGATGCCCAGGTCCAGGATTTCCTGGACGTCGGTCGGAAAGAATACCGGCGTGCCGCAGGCCTTGAAGATGTGGTCGCTCTGGTGCGCGGCCGTGCTGCTCTTCGAGATGTGGTCGTCACCGGCCACGGCGATCACGCCGCCAAACTCGGTGGTGCCCGCCATGTTGGCGTGCTTGAAGACGTCGGAGCAGCGGTCCACGCCCGGACCCTTGCCGTACCAGATGCCGAACACGCCGTCGAACTTGTTGGTGCCCTGCGGCGAGAAGCCGAGCTGCTGCGTGCCCCATAGCGCGGTGGCCGCGAGCTCCTCGTTCACGCCCGGCTGGAACACGATGTTCTGCGCCTTGAGGTACTTGCTGGCCTTCCACAGCGCCTGGTCGTAGCCGCCCAGCGGGGAGCCGCGGTAGCCGCTGATGAAGCCGGCGGTGTTCTTGCCGTTCTGCTGGTCCCGCAGGCGCTGCAGCATCGGCAGCTTCACGAGGGCCTGCACACCGCTCATGAAGGCGCGGCCGTAGTCGAGGCTGTATTTGTCGTCGAGCGTTACCGTCTCAAGTGCCTTGCGGATGTGCTCGGGCAGGGGGGCGTTCATCGTCTTGTCTCCTGGTGGCATGGCCTCGTGGGCCTGGCTATGGGGTCTGTGCCCGGGTAGGGCATGGGGCCCATGGTGCACGCAAAGTGTATGCCTGCGTTACCGACAGGTGTTTGCTTTCTGGGCCCTTCAAACAACGATTTGGGGAAGATTCTTTCTTAGAATCGAGCTAAATGGAAAGCCTCGACAAGTTTGATCTCGCCATCCTGCAAGAACTGCAGGCCGACGGCCGCCTCACCAATGCCGAACTGGCCCAGCGCGTGGGCCTGTCGGCCGCACCGTGCTGGCGCCGCGTGCGGGCGTTGGAGGAATCCGGCTTCATCAAGGGCTACCGGGCCGAGATCGACCGCCACAAGATAGGGCTCGGCGTGCTCGCTTTCGTGCGCGTCGACACCGAGCGCGTGACCCACGAGGCCACGCGCAAGCTGGAGGACGCGATCCGCAAGATGCCCGAGGTGGTGGCCTGCCACTACATCAGCGGCACCGGCACCTTCGAGCTGCAGGTGGTGGCGCAGGACCTCAACGGTTTCTCGGCCTTCGCGCGCCAGCAGTTGATGAACCTGCCGAACGTGAAAGACCTGCACACCAGCTTCTCGCTGGGGGAGGTCAAGGCGAGCCATGCGTTGCCGCTGGGGCACCTGGGGGTGAAGAAGTGAGTCACTTCTGGTGCCGTCTGCGCGCATCGAACGGCGGGTTGAGATACACGGCATTGACGCTTGAGAAAGATAATAAAGGCCCACGTAAGTGGTTGTCTTGAAACAATATTCTTTATCTCGCCGGTTTGTTATCTGTGCCGCCAGCTAATAAATCGCCGCTGGCCAGACGCCCCGGTTTGCTGTAGACCATGTTCCGCTTGCCTCGGCTTGGATCTGCGACCAACAAGCCTTGGTCAACCCAGCGCTTGAGCATCTTGGATGCTTTCAGGGTATCGAGGCCAGCGATCTGACAGAGATCGCTGTTGGCGATCGGGCCCTCTCGATCCATCCAGTCGCTGACCTGCTCCCAGATCGGCGGGCGCTCTTCATTCAGCAGCGTCACGACGATGGCTTCCTGGGCCTGGTCACGATGCTCTCGGTACTGAGGGGGGTAAAGACTGTTCGCTCTCATGAGGCTGAACATCATGCGGACCCCTTCGCCTGCATCGACATTGGGCGGCTCCGGAAATTCGCGCAGGTTGCTGGCGAGCAGTGGATTGCGTGCGAACGATCCCAGGCGATGAACCGTGGCCGCAGTGATGCGACCTGGGAACAGCCCTGGGCTCGCAACCTCGATGCGCGTGTCGAAGATCCGGACCTGCACATCACGGTTCAGCCGGTAGTCGCGGTGAATGAGTGCGTTGGTGAGGGCTTCCTTGATCACTCTTTCCGGATAGCGATGAATCGTCTTGAAGCCCGACGTGGCCAGCGTCAATCCTTCGGCGAGTTCGTCCAGCACGTAGGTGTGCGTCTGTTCGATCAGTCTGTAGATCGGGCCGGAGAGCGTCTTGGGTGCCTTCTTCAGATTGGGTACCTCGCCCGACTCTATGGTGTTGCCCTTGTAGTGAAAGACGCGCACGTCGGCACGAGTGCCCATGGCTGCCAGCAGGGCACCTGGATGGTCTGCGAACAGCAGGACCGCGGCGCGCGACGGCCGGAGCTCGCCGCCGACCTTCTTGGCCAGGCCGATTCGGTAGAGCTGATCGGCAATGCCGGTGGCTGCCAACGCGCGGCCGCGAAGAAACAAGCGCCAGGTGTCGGTGTCCATCAGCTCGAAATCCACATCCACCGCTTCTGACTCGGCGCTGCGCACGCCGCGGCGGTACGACAACTCCGTGATCTCGCTGGCCGACATCTCGCGATTGCTCGCCTCTCCGCGCGTCCAGGTTCCTGCATCGAGGATCGAGTGCACTTTTTCGCTCGGTGGCACATGGACGGCGATCAGCGAACCGGCTTCGCCACTGCGCAGCGTGCAAGGCACCCGCCAGAGTTGAACGTCCTGCACCTGAGGCAAGAGGTGCGACTGCAGCTTTCGCGCGAGTTCGTCGACAGCTTCCGGATTCTCGGCAATGCCGTAGATCCGATCGATTCCTGTGGCCTTGGCTGCATCCTCGACGCCAAGAATCAGCCAGCCGCCTTGTGTGTTGGCGAATGCGCACACGGTCTCCAGTGCCTTGCCCACCATCTTGCCGGAGACGCGTTTGGTCTCCCATTGTTGTGTCTCCGTACGGCTCAGTACCCTCGCCAGCAAGATCCTGGCGAGGTGCGCTTCCATGTCATGCATGACGGGGCTCTTTCGTCTGGCGGTTCGTTGGTCGGGCCGGTCACCCTCATTGTCCGGCCACAATAGCCCAACCGATGCCCCCCATCTCCCCCGAAGAAACACCCCTCTCCCCGCCGCGCGCCAAGCCCGCGCGCGTCGGGCCTTTCGAGCCGCTGAAGCTGCCGGTCTTCCGCATGCTGTGGAGCACCTGGCTGCTGGCCAACGTCTGCATGTGGATGAACGACGTGGCGGCCGCGTGGATGATGACCACGCTGACCACCACGCCGATCTGGGTCGCGCTGGTGCAGTCGGCCTCCACGCTGCCGGTGTTCCTGCTGGGGCTGCCCAGCGGTGCGCTGGCCGACATCCTCGACCGGCGGCGCTGGCTGATGGCCACGCAGTTCTGGCTGGCCGGCGTGGCGGTGGTGCTGTGCATCGCGGTGGCGCTCGACATGATGAGCGCGCCGCTGCTGCTGGCGCTGACCTTCGCCAACGGCATCGGGCTGGCGCTGCGCTGGCCGGTGTTCTCGGCCATCGTGCCGGAGCTGGTGCCGCGGCCCCAGCTGCCGGCCGCGCTCGGGCTCAACGGCATCGCGATGAACGCTTCGCGCATCGTCGGCCCGCTGGTGGCCGGCGCGCTGATCGCCAGCGCAGGCACCTTGTGGGTCTTCATGCTCAACGCCGTGATGTCGGTGGCCTCGGGCTTCATCGTGCTGCGCTGGCGGCGCGAGCACACGCCCAATCCGCTGGGCCGCGAGAAGCTGGTGAGCGCGATGCGCGTGGGCGTGCAGTTCGTGCGCCAGTCGCTGCGCATGCGCGCGGTGCTGGTGCGGATCTCGATCTTCTTCCTGCACTCGACCGCGCTGCTGGCGCTGCTGCCGCTGCTGGCGCGCGGCCTCGAAGGCGGCGGTGCCGGCACCTTCACGCTGCTGCTCGCGGCCATGGGCTCGGGCGCGATCAGCGCGGTGCTGGTGATGCCGCGGCTGCGCCAGGCCTACGTGCGCGACCAGCTCGTGCTGCGCGGCGCGCTGCTGCAGTCGGCCGCGACCGCGGTGATGGCGGTCGCGCCCAACACCTGGGTGGCGGTGCCGGCCATGTTCGTCGGCGGCGCGGCCTGGATCACGGTGGCCAATTCGCTGTCGGTGTCGGCGCAGCTCGCGCTGCCCGACTGGGTGCGCGCGCGCGGCATGTCGATGTTCCAGATGTCGATCATGGGCGCCAGCGCCTTCGGGGCCGCGCTCTGGGGCCAGATCGCCACCGTGAGCTCGCTGCAGGCCAGCCTGCTGATCGCGGCCGTGACCGGCGTGCTGATGATGGGCGCGGCGCTGCGCTACGTGGTCGACGGCGGCGTCGACGACGACGTGAGCCCGGCCGCACCGGGCTGGGCCGACGTGCCGCCGCATGCGCCGCCGGGCGAGGGGCGGCTGGTGATCATGGTCGAGTACCTGATCGATCCGGCGCGCGCCGCGGCCTTCCAGGAAGTGATGCAGCAGACGCGCCGCACGCGCCTGAGCGAGGGTGCGATCGGCTGGGAGCTGCTGCACGACATCGCCGAGCCGGGCCGCTACGTCGAGGAGATCGTCGACGAGTCCTGGACCGGCCACCTGCGCCGCTTCCATCGCGCGACCGCGGCCGACCTGGCGCTGCGCGAGCGCCGGCTGGCCTTCCACCTGGGCGACGGGCCGCCGGTGGTGAAGCGCTACGTCGTCCGCCGCTGAGAACGCGGGCGGGGGCCTGCTGCGCCCCCCGATCCCGCACCTGCGGTCCTCACCGCACCGGAGTGCGGCTCCGGTCCTCGACGCAGGCTCGGGGCGCTCGCGACGGCCCCTGCACGCGTTCTCAACGCGCGGTTGCATCCTAAAAATTGACCAGTCGTACAAGTATTGACTCAGGCGGCGCCCCGCTTCGGGGCGCTATACCCGGCTTGCATCCCAATTTTTCCTGGGAGAATCCTGAACTCCCGGCACGGCCTTTGCTCAGGGTTAGTCGCTAGCCCCATTACTATTGACCACTCGGATAATTTTGATTCCCCACCACAAGAGGAAGACCTGCCCATGACGACACGCTTGCGCACGCGCTACTGGTCCGACCTGACCAGCGAAGAGTTTTCCCGCCTCGACCGCGAACGGCTGATCGCCGTGCTGCCCGTGGGCGCGACCGAGCAGCATGGGCCGCACCTGCCGATGTCGACCGACACCGCCACCATCGACGGCATGGTGCGGGCGACGATTCCCCACCTGCCCGACGACCTGCCGGTGCTGTTCCTGCCGACCGTGGCCTACGGCAAGAGCAACGAGCATTCGCGCTACCCGGGCACGCTGACCGTGTCGGCCGCCACGTTGATCGCACTGTGGAAGGACATCGGCGCCTGCGTGGCCAAGGCCGGCGTGCGCAAGCTGGTGCTCTACAACAGCCATGGCGGCCAGATGGGCGTGATGGACATCGTGGGGCGCGACCTGCGCGAGGCGCACGACATGATGGTCGTGTCCGCCAACTGGTACACGCTGGGCCTGCCCGATGGCCTGTTCACCGCGCACGAAGGCAAGCACGGCGTGCATGCCGGCGACCTCGAGAGTTCGGTGATGCTGCACCTCACGCCCGACGACGTGCAGTCCGACAAATTCCAGAACTTCCACTCGATGACGGAAGACCTGGCCCGCGAGAACAAATTCCTGTCGATCACGCCCACCGGCAAGCTCGGCTGGCAGATGCACGACATCAACCCCGCGGGCGCGGCCGGCGACGCCACGCGCGCCACCGCCGAGAAGGGCGCGGCCGTGCTCGACCACGTGGGCCGGCGCTTCGTGGAACTGCTGCAGGAGGTCGACCGCTTTCCGCTCTCGCGCCTGGACAACGTTCCCGCATGGCGCTGAGCATGGACACCGCCTCCACACCCGTCACGGCCGCCGCCACGCCGCCGCTGGTCAGCCTGCGCAACGTCGGCAAGCGCTTCGCCAACGGCACGCTCGCGCTGCAGGGCATGACGCTCGACTGCGGCGAGCACGACTTCATCAGCTTCCTCGGCCCCTCGGGCTGCGGCAAGAGCACGGCCCTGCGGCTGATCGCCGGCCTGACGCGCGCCAGCTCGGGCGAGCTCGTCTGGTCGCGCGAGAACACCGGTGGCAGCAAGAGCGACCGCGAGCTGGGCTTCGTGTTCCAGGAGCCCACGCTCATGCCCTGGGCCAAGGTCTTCGACAACGTCTGGCTGCCGCTCAAGCTGGCCGGCCGGAGCCGCGACGCGGCCGCACCGGTGGTCGAGCAGGTGCTGGAGATGGTGGGCCTGTCGCGCTTCGCCGACGTCTACCCGCGCGAGCTCTCGGGCGGCATGAAGATGCGCGTGTCGATCGCGCGTGCGCTGGTCACGCATCCGCGCCTGCTGCTGATGGACGAGCCCTTCGCCGCGCTCGACGAGATGACGCGCATCAAGCTCAACAACGACCTGCTGGCCATCTGGCGCGAGCACCGCTTCTCGGTGATCTTCGTCACGCACAGCGTCTACGAGTCGGTCTACCTGTCGAACCGCATCGTCGTGATGGCCGCGCGCCCGGGCCGCGTGATCGACGAGATCCGCATCGACGAGCCCTATCCGCGCGGGGAAGCCTTCCGCACCTCGAGCCGCTACAACGCCCACTGCACCGCAGTGTCGCAATCCCTGCACGGAGCCCTCCATGGCATCGACATCGATCATTGAGCCCGGCGTGGCCCTCCAGGACGGCGACGCCACCTCCGCCGATGCATTGCGCGCGCGCGACGAACGCCTGCGCCGGCGCGACCGCGCGCTGCGCATCGTGGTGCCCATCGCCGTCGTCGCGCTGCTGCTGGGGGTGTGGGAAGCGCTGGTGCGCATCAACAACGTGCCGCACTACATCATTCCCGCGCCTTCGCTGATCCTCAACACGCTGTTCGAGAACTGGGGCTCGCTGTCGAGCGCGCTGTGGTTCACGGTCAAGCTCACGTTGCTGGCGCTGCTCGCGGCCATCGTGGGCGGCGTGCTGCTGGCGATCGCCTTCGCGCTGTTCAAGTGGGTCGAGATCGGCCTGTTCCCGATCGCGGTGATCCTGCAGGTCACGCCGGTCATCGCCATCGCGCCGCTGATCCTGATCTATGTCTCGAGCACCACCGCGGCCCTGCTGCTGTGCGCCTGGATCGTGGCCTTCTTCCCGATCCTGTCGAACACCGTCATCGGTTTGAAGAGCGCCGACAGCAACCTGCGCGACCTGTTCCAGCTCTACAAGGCCTCGCCCTGGCAGACCTTCCGCTATTTGCTCGCGCCCAGCGCACTGCCCTACTTCATGGCGGGCCTGAAGATCGCGGGCGGCCTGAGCCTGATCGGCGCGGTGGTGGCGGAGTTCACCGCCGGCACCGCGGGCCGCGAGACCGGGCTGGCCTCGCGCATCCTCGAGTCGAGCTTCCGCACCGAGATCCCGATGATGTTCGCCGCGCTGCTGCTGGTGTCGCTGCTGGGCATCGCGATCTTTCTGGTGTTCGCCGCGCTGTCGCGCATGGTGCTCGGCCATTGGCACGAGAGCGAGATGCGGAGGGAACGATGAACACGACGGCATCCATCGACTGGGCCGCGGTGCGCGCGGACCTGCACGGCCTGAACCTCATCGACGCGCCGGGCCAGCGCCGGCAGCTCTCGCGCGACTTCTACTGGTACAGCCCGATCCTCACGGCGCAGCTCGCCGACTGCCTGGCCGACCTGGTGGTCAAGGTCAGCACCGAGGACGACGTGCGCCAGGTCTGCGCGGTGGCCGCCAAGTGGAAGCTGCCGCTGACCGTGCGCGGCGGCGGCACCGGCAACTACGGCCAGTGCGTGCCGCTGCACAACGGGCTGGTGATCGACGTCACGCAGATGTGCCGCGTGCTCGCGATCGACGACGGTCGGGTGCGGGTGCAGGCCGGCGCGCGCATGCACGACATCGAGCAGGCCGTGGCCGAGACCGGCCAGGCGCTGCGCATGTGGCCCTCGACCTGGCACGTGGCCTCGATCGGCGGCTTCATCTCGGGCGGCTTCGGCGGCATCGGCTCGGTGCGCCACGGCATCCTGCGCGATCCGGGCAACATGCTGCGCGCGCGCGTGATGACGGTGGAGCGCGAGCCACGCGTCATCGAACTGCAGGGCGACGAGATCCAGCAGGTGCAGCATGCCTTCGGCACCAACGGCGTGATTCTCGATGTCGAGGTCGCGCTGAGCCCGGCCATCGAATGGGTGCACTGCACCGCGCTGTTCGAGACCTACCGCGGTGCGCTCGACTTCAGCGTGGCCGCGAGCACGCCCGAGATCGACCTGTTCCTGCTGTCGACCGTCGAGGCGCGCTTCTCGCCGTACTACGTGCAGATGGGCGCGCTGTTCCCGCCCGACCGGCATGCGGCCTTCACCATGGTGGCGCCCGAATCGATGGACCGCTTCCGTGCCCTGGTCGCGGCACACGGCGGCACCGTCTCGCTGGCCGGCACCGAGGCCGAACTGGTGGCACGGGGCCTGCCGCCGGCCTACGAGTGCGCGTTCAACCACACGACGCTGCAGGCGCTCAAGGTCGACCGCAGCTGGACCTACCTGCAGGTGGCCTATGCGCAGCCCTTCGATCCGGCTGTGGTCGACCGGCATCTCGCGCTTTTCGGTGACGAGGTGCTGCAGCACCACGACTTCGCGCGCGCCGGTGGCGCCTACGGCACCTTCGGCATCCTGCTGGTGCGCTGGAAGGACGAGGCGCACCAGTACGCGGTGATGCGCGAGATCGAGTCGCAGGGCGGCTGCCTGATCTTCAACCCGCACGTCTACACCATCGAGGACGGCGGCATGAAGGCCATCGACGACCGGCAGATCGAATTCAAGAAACGCAGCGACCCGATGGGGCTGATGAACCCCGGCAAGACCCGCGGCTGGACCCCGGAAATGGCGCGCGACGCCTGAGCTTTTTCTTCATTCCCAAACAAACCCACAAAAGGCATTCCCATGCGATTCCAAGCCCCCTTCATCGCGCGCGCACTGCTGTCGACGCTGCTCGCCGGCACCGCCTTCGCCGCCCTCGCGCAGGACAAGGTGGTGCTCGCCACCAACTGGCGCGCACAACCCGGCCACGGCGGCTTCTACCAGGCGCTGGCCGACGGCACCTACAAGAAGTTCGGCCTCGACGTCGAGATCCAGCAGGGTGGCCCGCAGGTCAACAACCGGCCGATGCTGCCCGCCGGCAAGGTCGACTTCCTCATGACCGGCAACCTGCTGATGGCCTTCGACAACATCAAGCAGAAGGTGCCGACCGTGGTGGTCGCCGCCTACTTCCAGAAGGACCCGCAGGCCATCATTGCGCACCCTGGCCAGGGCTTCGAGAAGTTCGCCGACCTGGCCAAGGCCAAGACCGTGCTGCTCGCCAAGGACGGCCAGATCAGCTACTGGCAGTGGATGAAGAAGGCCTACGGCATGCGCGACGAGCAGGTGCGCCCCTACAACTACAGCCTGTCGCAGTTCCTCGCCGACAAGCAGTCGGTGCAGCAGGCCTATGCCACCTCGGAGCCCTTCGCGGTCGAGAAGCAGGCCGGCTTCAAGCCGGTGGTGCTGTCGCTGGCCGACGCCGGCTGGTCGACCTACGGCATGGTGATCGAGACGCGCCAGGACCTGGTCAAGAACAAGCCGGACCTGGTGCGCCGCTTCGTGGAGGCGACCAACATCGGCCACTACAACTACCTCTACGGCGACCGCAAGGCGGCCGACGCGATGATCCAGAAGATCAACCCGGACATCAGCGACGACTACGTCGAGAAGTCGATCCCCGTGCTGCGCGCGCACATGGACGTGGGCGATGCGCCGACCAAGGGCATCGGCGCCATCAGCGATGCGCGCATGAAGGACTTCTACGACAAGACCGTCGAGGCCGGCCTCTACAAGCCGACCGACTTCAACTACAAGGACGCCTACACCACCCAGTTCGTCAACAAGGGCACCGGGCTGGACATCCGCAAGGCGCTGGTCAAGTAACCATGCTCGAACGCATCCTGACGGTGCGCGTCGCGCGCATCGCACGCCAGACGCCGGAGATCCTGTCCTTCGAGTTCACGCATCCGCTGGGCCGCGCACTGCCGGCCTATCAGGCCGGCGCGCACATCGACGTGCACACGCCGGGCGGTTTCATGCGCCAGTACTCGCTGGCGCAGGACGGCGGCGATGCGGCACCGCTGTCGTACCTGATCGGCGTCAAGCGCGAAGGCGCGAGCCGCGGCGGCTCGGCCGCGATGCACGAGCGCGTGCGCGAGGGCGACCTGGTGCCCATCAGCGCGCCGCGCAATACCTTCCCGGTGCAGGCCGCCGCGCGGCGGCACCTGCTGCTGGCCGGCGGCATCGGCATGACGCCGCTGCTGGCGATGGCGCAGTCGCTCGCGCGCAGCGGCGCCGACTTCACGCTGTGCCTGTTCGCACGCAGCGAGGAGCACCTGGCCTTCGCCGCGGCGCTGCGCGACCCCGCGCTTGCGCCGCACCTGCGCCTGCACCTCGACCGCGAAGGCGCGAGCCAGAAGATCGACCTGCGCGCGCTGCTGGCCGAGCCCGCGGCCGACACGCACCTCTACGTCTGCGGCCCGGCGGGCTTCATGGACGCGGTGCGCCAGGCCGCGGCCCACTGGCCCGAGGACGCGTTGCACGCCGAGTACTTCGCGGCGCCGGTCGATGCCGGTGGTGCGACGGGCAAGCCCTTCGTGCTCAGGCTCGCGCAGCGCGGCATCACGGTGCCGGTCGCGGCCGACCAGACCGCGGTCGATGCGCTGCACGGGGTGGGCATCGACATCCCGGTCTCGTGCCAGCAGGGGCTGTGCGGCACCTGCGTGGTGCCGGGCGAAGGCGCGGGCGCCGAGCACCGCGACTTCTGCCTCACGCGCAGCGAACGCAGCCACAAGATCGCGCTGTGCTGCGCGCGTGCGGTGGGCGAGGCGCTGGTGCTCGACATTTGACGCGCGACAGGCGCGAGCGCGCCCGTCTCTGGCACCATTCGTTTCGAACATGACCCCGCCGACCGACACCGCCCCCGCTTCCGCGGCCTCCGACGAACCGGTCGCGCCCGAGGCGCCCGCCACGCGCGGACGTTCGCGCAAGTACACGCAGGTGCTCGGCACCATTTACCAGGCGGCGATCGAGGTGTTCGCGAGCGAGGGGCTGACCGGCGCCTCGACCCAGGCCATCGCCGACAAGGCGGGGCTGTCGAAGGCCCAGCTGCACTACTACATCGAGAGCAAGGAAGCGCTCTACCGCCAGGTGCTGCAGGACATCCTGACCGACTGGATCGGCGTGTTCGGCTTTGCCGACGAGGCCTTCGGCCCGCGCAAGGTGCTGGGCGACCTGATCCAGCGCAAGATGGTGTTCTCGTTCCGGCACCCGCTGCGCTCGCGGATCTTCACCGCCGAGATGATGCGCGGCGCACCGGTGCTCAACGCGCTGATGGACACGAGCAAGCAGCGCACCGAGCAGGCCGCCGCCGTGATCCAGAACTGGATGAACCAGGGGCTGATGGACAAGTCCGACCCGCTGCTGGTGCTGTGCCACATCTGGGCCGTGACGCAGTTCTACGCCGACCATGCGACCCAGATCGCCTACTACCGCGGCGTGGCGCCGCAGGACGACGAGAAGGACCAGCGCTACCTGAGCGCGCAGGTGCTGGCCTTCCTGTTGAAGGGCGCCGGCGTCAGGTAGCGCGCGCGGGGAAGTACATCGTGGCTTCCACCTCGACCAGCACCTCGTCGCCCGGCAGAAAGCGCGACACCTCGACCACCGTGCTGACCGGCGGCGCGCCCGGATAGAACAGGCCGCGCACGCGGTTGTAGAAGGCGTAGTGCGGCAAGTGGCGGAAGTACTGCACCAGCTTCACCACGTCGTCCATCGTGCCGCCGTGCTCGGCCGCGAGCTGGCGGATGCGCTCCAGCACGAACCAGCTCTGCGCCACGATCGCGGCCTCGAACACGTCGACCGACATCTGGCCGGTGGCGTAGCCCAGCGTGCCCAGCGCCTCGCGCGCCGAAGCGGGGATGTCGTCGTATCCCGCGACCGCGCGGCGGATCGACGGATCGACCGCGACCACGCCGCTCATGAAGACGAAGTCGCCGACGCGCTTGGCGGCCGCGTAGTTGGCCATCGGTTTGCCCATGCTCATGCCATGTTCTCCAGTGTGCGGCCCGCGCGGATGACGGTGCGGCGTCGGCCGCGGGGGTCCAGCAGTTCGTGTTCGTCGGTGGCCGCGAGCAGCAGCAGGTCGGCCGGGCAGCCCGCGGCGATGCGGCCGTCCCAGGCCAGGCCGAGCGCCCGTGCCGGGTTGAGGGTGATCGTGTCGAGCCAGTCGAGCGCGGGCGCCAGGTGCGCGACCTGCACGCCCAGGCCGAAGGTCTCGAGCAGGTCGTAGCCGCCGTAGGGATAGAAGGCGTCCTGCACGTTGTCGGTCGCGAGGCTGGCGCGCACGCCATGCGTGGCCGCCTCGCGGATGCGCGTGATGCCGCGCGCCACCGGCGTGCGGTCCCAGGCACCCTGCAGATAGAGGTTGGTGGTCGGCAGCGCGATCAGGTGCAGGCCCGCCTGCGTGCACAGCGCGAGCGTGTGGGCCGCGTCCGCATCGGATTGCATCGCGAGCGAGCACGCATGGCCGCAGACGACCGGCAGGCCGCCACCCTGCTGGATCGCCAATTCGGCGATGGTGCGCAGCCCCGTGGCCTCGACGTCCAGCCCTTCGTCGACATGGAAGTCGAGCGCCAGGCCGTGCCTTTGCGCGAGTTCGAACACGCGGCCGAGTGTGGGGGCCAGGTTCTCGTTGCGGTAGACGAAGGCACCGAGCACGCCGCCGGCGCGCTTCACGTCCTGCGCGATGCGCTCGCCCGCCGCGGCATCGGCGAACACGTCGAGCGGCGTGAGCGAGACGAACTGCAGCGCGACGCGGTCCTGCCATGCTTCGCGCAAGGCCTCGACCACGCCCAGTGCGACCGGCGCCTCGGGCTCGACCCAGTCGAGGTGCGTGCGCAGCGCGCGCGTGCCCGAGCGCCAGGCTTCCTGCAGCGCGCGTTCCATGCGCGGGCGCAGGGTCTCGGCGGTCCAGCCCGCGCGGTGCGCGTTCATGCGGCGGATGGCGGTGAACAGGTCGCCCTGCGCGGCACCGACCTCCTGCACCGTGTAGTTCTTGTCCAGGTGCACATGCGCGTCGACCGGTGCGCTGATCAGCGTGCCGCGCGCGGCCGGCTGGCCGGGCGTGGGCGTGACCGAGGCCACGCGCGCGCCCTCGAGCACCACGTCGAAGACGCGGGCCTCAGCGGGATCGAAGCCGCACAGGCGCGGCGGGATGCGGACGGCCTCGAGCCTCACGCCTTGGCACCGCCGTTCGGCAGGCTGCGCAGCCATCCGAGGCCGGCCGAGGTGCCGCCGGCCACGGCACCGCGCGCGGGCCGGTACTCGCAGCCGACCCAGCCGTCCCAGCCGCTCTGGGCCGACACCGCGTCGATCACGCCGAACAGGTAGCCGTAATTCATCTCGCCCACATCGGGCTCGTGGCGCTCGGGCACGCCCGCGATCTGCAGGTGGCCGACGCGGCCCGTGGGCAGGTACTGGCGAATCTTCATCGCCACGTCGCCTTCGACGATCTGGCAGTGGTACAGGTCGAACTGCACCTTGAGCCGGGGCGAGCCGACGGCCTCGACGATGGCGTGCGCCTCGTCCTGCCGGTTGAGGAAGAAGCCCGGGATGTCGCGGGTGTTGATCGGTTCCATGAGCAGGTCGCGGCCCGCCTTTTCGGCCTCGGCCGCGGCCCAGCGCAGGTTCTCGACATAGGTCGTCTTGGCGGTCTCGCGCGCCATGCCCGCGGGCAGCAGGCCGGCCATCACGTGCACGCGCGGGCAGTCGAGTGCCGCGGCGTAGTCGAGTGCGCGTGCGATGCCTTCGCGGAACTCGGCCTCGCGGCCGGGCAGGCAGGCCAGGCCGCGCTCGCCGGCTTCCCAGTCGCCGGGTGGCGCATTGAACAGCACCTGCTGCAGCCCGTTGGCCTGGAGCCGCGCAGCGATCTCGGCCGCGGGATGGGCATAGGGGAACAGGTACTCGACGCCCCGGAAGCCGTCCTTCGCGGCGGCTTCGAAGCGGTCGAGGAAATCGAGCTCCGGGTAAAGCATCGAGAGGTTGGCGGCGAAGCGGGGCATGGCGTGTCTCTTGGTTTGGAAGGGGTTACCAGCGCGCACCGAAGTGGCGGCGCAGTTCGTCGATCTGTCCGGCCGTGAGCGGCGCCGGTTTCTCTGCAGCGGACAGCCAGAGTTTCGCCGTTTCTTCCAATTCTTCAAGCGTGGCCATCGCAGCGGCCGGCGTGTCGTGCCAGACGTTGGGGCCGAGCCGTTCGAGCATCACGGCGCGGATCGGCGTGCCCTGCGCGCCGCGCTGTTCGATCGCCCGCGCCACGGCTTCGGCGGCCTCCTCGGCGCCGGGTCGGTGGTAGGGAATGACCGGCACGTGGCCCACCTTCATCACGAAGTAGGGCGTGAGCGCGGGCAGCAGCTCTGCGTCGGTGCGCGGCTGCAGCGTGAGCGCCACGCAGTGCGTGCTGTGGGTGTGGATCACGCAGCGTGTCTGGGCGTCGAAGCGCGTGGCGGCCACGTAGATGCGACGGTGCAGCGCGATCGTCTTGCTCGCGCGGTCGCCGCCGGTCTGCACGCCCTGCGCGTCGAGCCGGGCCAGCCGCGCGGGGTCGAGGAAACCCAGGCAGGCGTCGGTGGGCGTGATCAGGAAGCCGTCGTCGAGCCGCACGCTGATGTTGCCCGCGGTGGCGTGCACGTAGCCGCGCTCGAAGAGGCTGCGGCCGACACGGCAGATCTCGTCGCGCGCCTGGTTCTCCGTCATGTCAGGGCCCTGAAGGCCTTGGTGAAGAAGTCTGCGCTGCCGAAGTTGCCCGACTTGAGCGCGATGTGCAGCGGCGCGGCTTCGGCCACCGCATGGCACCACGGCACGCCCGGATCGATTTGCGCGCCGATCTGCAGTTGCGCGATGCCCAGCGCCTGCACGCAGGCACCCGAGGTCTCGCCGCCGGCCACCAGCAGCTGGCGCACGCCGTGCTGCGCGACCAGGCCGCGTGCGATGGCCGCGAGCGCGCGCTCGACCATCGCACCGGCTTCGTCGACGCCCAGCTTCGCCTGCACCGCCTTCACGGCCGAGGG
The DNA here is from genome assembly GCF_051216515.1 of Variovorax frigidus. Taxonomy (NCBI): domain Bacteria; kingdom Pseudomonadati; phylum Pseudomonadota; class Betaproteobacteria; order Burkholderiales; family Comamonadaceae; genus Variovorax; species Variovorax frigidus. The sequence continues at coordinate 168,147 of NZ_JBPJZF010000006.1, read as the reverse complement.
CTCGGCGGTCGAATAGACCAGCACCGGACCCTGGGCCAACAGCGGCGCGGCCCAGGCCAACGCCTGCGCGACCACGTCGTCGCCGGCCATGAGCCGCAGCGGATCGATCGCGAAGGCCGGGCCGCCGCCGTCGATGAAGTGCTGCACCTGCTGGTTGGTCGCGACCGAGCAGCTGCCCGACACCACGGCCTGCAGGCCGCCCGCGGGCGGCAACGCGCTGGCACCCGCCGACGGTGCGAGCCCGAAGTTGGCCGGCAGACCGATCGCCACGCCCGAGCCCGCCGTGACCAGCGGCATGCCGGCCAGCGCCGGGCCGAGCCGCAGCAGGTCGTCGTTGGTGACCGAATCGACGATGGCCACGCCCACGCCGTCGGCGCGCAGCACGGCGATGCGTTCGCGGATGGCCGCGTCGCCCTGCGCCACGGTGCGATGGTCGATCAGCCCGACCTTGCGGCGCGTTTGTGCCTGCATCACGCGCACCAGGTTGGCGTCGGTCATGGGCGTGAGCGGATGGTCCTTCATGCCGCTGTCGCTGAGCAGCAGCTCGCCCACGAACAGATGGCCCTTGAACACCGTGCGGCCGTTGTCGGGGAAGGCCGGCGTGGCGATGGTGAAGGCGGTGTCGAGTGCGTCCATCAGCGCCTCGGTCACCGGCCCGATGTTGCCGGCCGGCGTGCTGTCGAAGGTCGAGCAGTACTTGAAGTAGATCTGCTGCGCGCCCTGCGCCTGCAGCCAGCGCAGCGCGGCCAGCGACTGGTCGATGGCCTGCTGCGCGGGGATGGTGCGCGACTTGAGCGCGACCACGACCGCATCGACCTCGGCCAGCAACGGCCCTTCGGGCACGCCGATCACCTGCACCACGCGCATGCCCGCGCGCACCAGGTTGTTGGCGAGGTCGGTGGCTCCGGTGAAATCGTCGGCGATGCAGCCGAGCTTCAAGACGCTGCCGCTCATTGCGGCACCGCCAGCACATGCGTGCGCACCGCCTTGCGCACGACCCAGTCGCGCGTCAACGCATCGAAGGCGAGGAAGTGCGGCGAGGCCAGGTGTGCCTGGATGGCGGCCAGGTCGTCGTACAGCTCGTAGAGGAAGAAGGCACCCGGGTCCTGCGGGTCGCGGCACACGTCGAAGCGGCTGCAGCCCGGCTCGTCGCCGAGCGAACGCTGCGCGTTGTGCGCGATGGCCTCGGCGAAGGCTTCGGCCTGCGCGGGTTGGATCTGGAAGTCGACGAGCAGTGCGTGGGTCATGGATGCGTGTGTGTGGTTCAGTCCAGGCTCAGCTTGGCCTTGGTGGCCAGTGTGGCGAATTTTCCCATCTCGGACTTGATCTGGGCGCTCATTTGTTCGGGCGTGTTGCCGACCGGCTCGGCGCCCATCTCCAGCCATTGCTTCTTCATCTCGGGCGTGGCGAGGATGCGGGCCGAATCGGCGTAGACCTTGTCGATCACCGCCTTCGGCGTGCCGGCCGGCGCCATCAGGCCGAACCAGGTCGCGATGTCGAAGCCGGTCAGACCCGCTTCCGACAAGGTCGGCACGTCGGGCAGCGCCGACGAGCGCTTGGCCGTGGCCACCGCCAGCGGGCGCAGCTTGCCGCCCTTGATCAGCGGCAGGCAGGAGGCCACGGTGTCGAACATCATCGTGGTCTGGCCGCCCATCAGGTCGACCAGCGCCGGGCTGCTGCCCTTGTAGGCGACATGCAGGATGTCGGTGCCGGCCATGTCGTTGAACTGCTCGCCGATCAGGTGGTGCGCCGTGCCCGCGCCGGTGCTGCCGTAGCTGAGCCTGCCGGGCTGCGCCTTGGCCTGCGCGATGAGCTCGGTCACGTTCTTCGCGGGGTTGGCGGTGGAGACGATCAGCACGTTGGGCACGATGGCCAGCACCGTGATCGGCGCCAGGTCCTTGCCGAAGTCGTAGGGCAGCTTCTTGTAGACCGACTGCGCGATCGAGTGGTGCACCGCGCCCATCAGCAGCGTGTAGCCGTCGGGCTGCGACTTGGCCACGTAGTCGGCGCCGAGCGTGAGGCCGGCGCCGGGCCGGTTCTCCACCACCACCGGCTGGCCCCAGGCCTCCGAGAGCTTCTGGCCGATGGCGCGTGCGATCTGGTCGGTGCTGCCGCCGGGCGGAGAGGGCACGACGATCTTCACCGGCTTGGTCGGCCAGGCCGGTGCCTGGGCTTGCGCGGTCCAGGGTGCGCTCAAGGTGGCGGCCGCGAGCAGGGTGGCTTTCAGGAAGCTTTTCATCTTTTGTCTCCGTCACTGTGGTTTGAAAAACGGGACGGCGGGCGATGCCCGCCGGCGACGCGCATGGCGCACCGCGTTGCCCTGCCTACATGGGGCGCAGCGCGGCGACCACCGCGCGCGTGATGTCGGCCGTGCCGTGCGTGCCGCCGAACTCCATCGGTCGCACCTGGCCGGAGGCGAACACCTGCTCGACCGCGCGCTCGATCAGCGCGGCACCGTCGGCCAGCGCGCTGTCGCCGTTGCGATCGGCCAGCCACTCGAGCATCATGGCCGCCGACAGCAGCATCGCGGTCGGGTTGGCCTTGCCCTGACCGGTGATGTCGGGCGCGGTGCCGTGCGCGGGCTGGAACAACGCGTGCTTGTCACCGATGTCGCCCGAGGGCGCCATGCCCATGCCACCGACCAGCGCAGCGATCAGGTCCGACAGGATGTCGCCGAACATGTTCTCGGTCACCAGCACGTCGTAGGTCCAGGGCTTCATCACGAGGTTGAGCGCCATCGCGTCAACGTAGCCGCTGTCGGCCGCGACCGCCGGATGGCGCGCCGCGACTTCCTCGAACACCTTGCGGAAGAAGGCCATCGAAGCGAAGACGTTGGCCTTGTCCACGTTGGTCACGCGGCCCGCACGTCCCAGCCGCTCGGCGCGGCGGGCGGCCAGGCGGAAGGCGAATTCGCAGATGCGCGTGGTGCCGTGGCGCGTGATGCGCATGGTGTCGAACACCTCCTCGTCGCCGCGCACGTCGCCGCGGCCGCGCGCATAGAACAGGCCTTCGGTGCTTTCGCGCACCAGCACCAGGTCGATGTGCTCGGCCTTCGGATGCGACAGCGGCGTGGGCAGGCCACGGAAGGTGCGGATCGGGCGCACGCCGGCGTAGAGGTCGAAGTGCATGCGCAGGTCGAGCTGCGGAATGATCTCGGTGCCGTCGGCACCGCGCACGTGCGGCAGGCCCATCGCGCCGAACAGGATGGCGTCGGCGGCCTCGCAGCTGCGCAGCGTGGCCTCGGGCAGCGCGACGCCGCTGTCGAGGTAGTGCTGTGCGCCCGCGGGCAGCCACTCCAATGCCAGCGCGCGGCCGATGCGCGGCTGCACGGCCTGCAGCACGGCCTCGGCCGCGTGCATGACTTCGGTGCCGATGCCGTCTCCGGGCAGGACGGCGATGCGGTAGTTCTTTTCCATGGGATGGGCGCTCGTGTGTGACTTGAAATCGGGAGGAAAAAGGGCGAAGCGGCGCGGCCTACATCTGCTGCAGCCGGTAGCGCTCGAACAGCGCCAGCAGCTCGCGACTCGCGCGCTGGCGGTGCGCGCGGTTCACCGCCGACGCGCCGGCCGAATCGCCGGCACGCAGGCATTCCACGAGGGCGGTGTGCTCCTGCGTCGAGTTGACCGGCTTGGGCCGCAGCCGCAGCGTGAACATGCGGGCGCGGTGCGCGCGGTCCCAGTGGCTGAAGACCGCGTCGGTCAGCAGGCGGTTGCCGGCCATCGTGACCAGCTGCGCATGGAAGGTCTCGTCGGCGCGGGCCCAGGCATCGAGATCGTCCCTGGCCAGCGCGCGCTCCATCGCCTGCGTCGCCTGCACCAGCGGCGCGAGCTCGGCGTCCGAAGGGCGGCGCGTCGCGACCAACTCGACGGCCAGGCTCTCGAGCGCCGTGAGGATCTCGTAGATCTCGCGCATGTCGGTCGCCGACATCGGCAGCACGCGCATGCCGTGGCGCGGGATCACCTGCACCAGGCCTTCGCGCTCGAGCCGGATCAGCGCCTCGCGCACCGGCGTGCGGCTCAGGCCGAGTTCCAGCGCGATCTCCTGTTCGAGCGCCTGGTGGCCGGGCGGCCAGACGTTGTCGAGGATGCGGCGGCGCAGGCCTTCGTAGGCGACGTCCTTGCGTGACGACGAGGGCGACGCGGCGTTCCGGGCGGATTGCGCGGCACTGCGTGCTTCGGTGGGCTGGAGCTTGGGGCTGGGCATGGAAGGCGATCGGCGATTAACGTATGGATTAATGTATACGTTGATTCGCGCAGGCTGGCCGTGGGAAAACCCTGGCCTGGCGCGGCATCGGTGCGTCGCGCCAGGCGTTCGTGGTTGCTCAGGCGCCGGTGCGTGCCCGGTGGCTCGTGCCCATCCGGCAGGCCAGATCGAAGGCGCTGGTCATGGCCGTGGCCTGCGCCGTGCCCTGGCCGACGATGTCGTAGGCCGTGCCGTGCGCGGGCGTGGTGACCGGGATCGGCAGGCCGCCCTCGACCGTCACGCCGATGTCGAAGCCCAGCAGCTTGGTCGCGATCTGGCCCTGGTCGTGGTACATCGTGACGATGCCGTCGAGGTCGCCGCGGCGCGCGCGCACGAAGATGGTGTCGGCCGGGTAAGGCCCCAGCGCGGGAAAGCCCTGCGAGGCTGCGAGCAGGATGCCGGGCTCGATCACCTCGGCCTCTTCGCTGCCGTAGTTGCCGTTGTCGCCGTTGTGCGGATTGAGGCCGCACACACCGATGCGCGGCTGGGCGGTGCCGGCCGCGCGCAGTGCGTCGGTCAGCATGCGGATGGCGCCGGCCACGCCTTCGGGCGTGAGCAGCGACGAGACTTCCTTGAGCGCCACGTGCGAGGTCACGCGCGCGGTCCACATCGGGCCCAGCACGTTGAACTCACCGCAGGGGCCGCTGTAGTCGAGCAGCTTGGCGAACCAGCGCATCTCGTCTTCCTCGTGCATGCCGCCCATGCGCATCGCGCCCTTGTTGAGCGGCGCGAAGCACAGCGCGTCGGCCTGCCCGTCGGTGACCAGGCGCGTGCCCAGCGTCAGGCTGTCGAGGATGAAGCGGCCGTTGTCGGCGCTCGCGACCGAGGGCGCGAAGCGCGCATCCTGGCCGGCCCATTCGACGAAGCGCAGGCGCTCGCCGGCCACGGGCAGCGGCACGCCGGCCGCGCGCGCGCCGGCTTCGAGCGCCTCGCGGCTGGCGATGAGCTGGATGTCGGCCTTGGCCGCGGTGGCTGGGTCGGCCAGCAGGCGTGCGACGATTTCGGGGCCGATGCCGGCAGGGTCGCCGATGGCCAGTGCGATGCGTGGGAGTGTCATGGGGGGCTCAGTCCAGCTTGATGTTGCGTTGCTTGATCAGGGCGCCGAAGCGCTGGTAGTCGGCGGCCTGCAGCTGCACGAACTGCTCGCGCGTCAGCGTCGACGGCGTGCCGCCCAGCGCGCGCAGCTTGGTCTGCACCTCGGGCAGCTGCAGCGACTTGTTGAACTCGGTCACCAGCCGGTCGAGCGCCGGCGCGGGCGTCTCGGTCGGCGTGTACATCGCGTACCAGGTGCTCATCTCGGCGTTCTTCAGACCCAGCTCGGCCAGCGTCGGCACGTCGGGCAGTTCGCTCGAGCGCTGCGGCGTGGTCACCGCCAGCGCGCGGAACTTGCCGGCCTTGATCAGCGCCATGGCCGAGGAGGTGGTGTCGAGCATCAGGTCGACCTGGCCGGCAAGGATGTCCGAATGCGCCTGCGAGCTGCCCTTGTAGGGCACGTGCACCATGCGGGTGTCGCTCGCGGCCATGAACAGTTCGCCCGCGATGTGCTGCACGCTGCCGATGCCCGAAGACGCATAGCTCAGCTTGTCGGGCTTGGCCTTGATGTCGGCCAGCAGCGCGCGGAAATCCTTGGCCGGGTTCTGCGCATTGACGATGAGCACGTGCGGCACCGTCACCACCATGCCGATCGGCGTGAGCTGCTTCAGCGGATCGAAGCCCAGCTTCATCAAATGCGGCGCAATCACCTGCGGCGAATTGGTCGCCATCAGCAGCGTGTAGCCGTCGGCCGGCGCCTTCGCGGTCAGGTCGGCCGCGATGGTGTTGGCAGCGCCGGGCCGGTTGTCCACGATGATCGATTGGCCCAGGCCCTGGCCCATCTTCTCGGAAAAGATGCGGGCCACCACGTCGGTGCCGCCGCCGGCCGAGGCGCCGACGTTGATGCGCAGCGGCTTGCCGGGAAAGGCCGCAGGTTGGGCATGCGCCGCGAGCGGGGCGGCAGCGGCGAGCGCGAGAACCGCGAGCGCGCGTGCAAAGGCGTGGGTCATGGGGGATGTCTCCTGTTGTGCGCGGACTGTAGGAGAGGCCGCGCGCCGCGGCCATCGCTCATTGCGCGACTCAGGATTCGCGGTTCGCGAATTCACCCGGGCACAGCATGGCCGCGACCGTGAGTGCGGCCGAGGACATCGCCGCGGCCGGCTGGTGGCACAGCGTGAAGCGCCGCGCGGCCCAGTCGTCGTCGATGTGCAGCCGGCGGAAGGCCTTGCCGCCCGCGAAGCTCTGCGCCACGGCCTGCGGCATCAGGCCGATGCCGATGCCCTGCGCGATCATGGCCGTCATGCTGTCGAAGCTGCCCACGTGGATGCGCATGCGCAGCATGTGCTGCGCCTCCGAGGCCATGCGCGCGAGCGTGGTCGAGATGGCCGAGCCTTGCGTGAGGCCGATCACGTCGTAGGGCAGGAAATCCTCCAGCCGCACGCTGCGCCGCGCGGCCAGCGCGTGGCTGGCGTGCACCACCAGCACCAGCCGGTCCTCGTGGTAGTGCATGGCCGGCAGCGCCAGGCCGCCCTGCGTGCTCTCGTAGATGCCCAGGTCGACGACACCGCGGCTCACGGCCTGCAGCACGCCCTGGCTGTTGATCTCCTGCAGGTCGATCTTGATGCCGGGGTAGGCCGCGTGGCAGCGCTGCAGGTCCTGCGGCATGAACTGCAGCACGGCCGAGGTGCAGGCCGCGATGCGCACCACGCCCTTGTCGCCGTGGCGGAAGGCCTGCGCGTCGTCCTGCATGCGCGCCACCGCGTGCGCCACGCTGCGCGCGTGGGCCAGCAAGGTGCGGCCCGCGTCGGTCAGCGCCATGCCGTGCGGCAGGCGCTGGAACAGCGGCACGCCGAACTGCGCCTCGAGCTCCTTCATGCGGCGCGAGGCCGCGGCCGGCGCCAGCGCGATGCGCTCGGCGGCGCGCGTGATGCTGCCCGACTCGGCCGTGGCGATGAACAGCCGCACCGTGGTCAGGTCGAAGTGCACCCGGCCGGGCACCGTGTCCGGCAGGGCGGCCGCGGGCTTCGCGGCGCGCGTGTGCTTCACTGCTTCGTCGCGCCGGGCAGCGTGATGCCCGGGAAGATCTTGATCACCGCGCTGTCGTCTTCCTTGGCGAAGCCGGCGGTCGAGGCCTGCATGAACATCTGGTGCGCGGTCGAGGCCAGCGGCAGCGGAAACTTGCTCGCGCGCGCCGTGTCGAGCACCAGGCCCAGGTCCTTCACGAAGATGTCGACCGCCGACAGCGGCGTGTAGTCGGCCGCGAGCACGTGGGCCATGCGGTTCTCGAACATCCAGCTGTTGCCCGCGCTGTGCGTGATGACCTCGTACAGCGCCGCCGCGTCCACGCCTTCGCGCAGCCCCAGCGCCATGGCCTCGGCCGCCGCGGCGATGTGCACGCCGGCCAGCAGCTGGTTGATGATCTTGACCTTGCTGCCCGCGCCCGCGCTGTCCCCCAGCCGGTAGACCTTGCCCGCCATCGCGTCGAGCACCGCACCGGCCCGGGCATAGGCCTCGGGCTTGGCGGCCGACATCACGGTCATCTGGCCGCTCGCGGCTTTGGCCGCGCCGCCGGAGATCGGCGCGTCGATGTAGTGCAGGCCGGTGGCGTTCAAGCGCTGTTCCAGCGCCACCGACCAATTCGGGTCGACGGTCGAGCACATGACGAAAGTGCTGCCGGCCCGCATCGTGGCCGCGGCGCCGTGCTCGCCGAAGAGCACGGCCTCGGTCTGCGCGGCGTTGACCACCACGCTCACGACGATGTCGCAGGCCGCGCCGACGTCGGCCGGCGTGGCATGCGCGACGCCGCCGCCCTCGGCGAAGGCCGCGGCCGCGCCGGGCCGCACGTCGCAGACGTGCACTTCGTATCCGTTGCTGCGCAGCGTCTGCGCGATGCCGAGGCCCATGGCGCCCAGGCCGATCAATCCGACTGTGTTCATTGCGATGCCCGCAGGCGTGCTGGTTCAGGAGGGCCCGACCATACCCCGAGGCTGCGCGCGCACCAACGGGACAAGCCCGTGGGCGAGGGGGTCAGCGGAGCGCGTGCTTCGCCGCGCGCACGATGCTGGCCGCATCGACGCCGAAGAAGTCGCGCAGCGCGGCGCGCGTGTCGCTGCGGCCGAAGCCGTCGGTGCCCAGCGTGAGGTAGCGCCGGCCTTCGGGCAGGAAGGCGCGCACGCTCTCGGGCACGGCGCGCACATAGTCGGTGGCGGCCACGATCGGCGTCTTGCCCTTGCCCAGTTGCTGCGCGATGAAGGCGGTGCCGGCCTCTTCGCCGTTCAAGGCCCGTGCCTGGCAGGCCGCGCCGTCGCGCGCGAGTTCGCTCCAGCTGGTGACGCTGATCACCTCGGCCGCGATGCCCTCGGCTTCGAGCTGCTGTGCGGCCTTGACCACCTCGGTCAGGATCGCGCCCGAGCCCAGCAGCGTGACCTGGGGCTTGGTGGCCTTCGACGACGCATCGCGCCAACCTTCATAACGCCAGCAGCCGCGCAGGATGTCGGCCGCGGCCTCGGCGGGCACGTCGGGCTGCGCGTAGTTCTCGTTCATCAGCGTGACGTAGTAGAAGACGTCGCGCTGCGCGACCATCATTTCCTGGATGCCGGCATCGACGATCACCGCCATCTCGCCCGCGAAGCCCGGGTCGTAGGCCTTGCAGTTGGGAATGGTCGCGGCCACCAGGTGGCTGGTGCCGTCCTGGTGCTGCAGGCCTTCGCCGCCCAGCGTGGTGCGGCCCGAGGTCGCACCCAGCAGGAAGCCGCGCGCGCGCTGGTCGGCCGCGGCCCAGATCGCATCGCCCACGCGCTGGAAGCCGAACATCGAGTAGTAGATGTAGAACGGCAGCATCGCCAGCCCGTGCACGCTGTAGCTGGTGGCCGCGGCGGTCCAGCTCGCGATGGCGCCGGCCTCGCTGATGCCCTCTTCCAGGATCTGGCCGTCGGTGGCCTCGCGGTAGCTCAGGATCGAGTCGATGTCCTCGGGCGCATAGCGCTGGCCCACGCTCGAATAGATGCCGACCTGCTTGAACAGGTTGGCCATGCCGAAGGTGCGCGCCTCGTCGGCCACGATGGGCACCACGCGCGGGCCCAGCGCCTTGTCCTTCAACAGATTGCCCAGCATGCGCACGAAGGCCATGGTGGTGCTCATCTCCTTGCCACCGGCCGCCAGCGCGAACTGCGCATAGGCCGCGAGTTCGGGCTTGGGCACGACCGCGCAGTCGGTCTCGCGCCGCGGCATCGAGCCGCCCAGTGCCTCTCGGTGCGCTTTCAGGTAGCGCATCTCGGCGCTGTCCTCGGCCGGCTTGTAGAAGGTCAGCGAGGTGGCCTGGCCGTCGGACAGCGGCAGGTCGAAGCGGTTGCGGAAGCCGATCAGGTCCGCGCTCTCGAACTTCTTGTGCGAGTGCGTGGTCATCTTGCCCTGGCCCGCGGCGCCCATGCCGTAGCCCTTCTTGGTGTGGGCCAGGATGACGGTCGGCTGGCCTTGGTGTGCGGCCGCCGCGGCATAGGCCGCATGGATCTTCACCAGGTCGTGGCCGCCGCGCTTCAGGCGGTCGATCTGCTCGTCGGTCATGCCCTGCGCGAGCTTCTTCAACTCCTCGTTCTGGCCGAAGAAGGAGTCGCGGTTGAAGCGGCCGTCCTTGGCGGCGAAGGTCTGCATCTGGCCGTCGACCGTGTGCGCGAAGGCACGCGCCAGCGCGCCGGTGGTGTCGCGCGCGAACAGGCCGTCCCAGTCGCTGCCCCAGACCAGCTTGATCACGTTCCAGCCCGCGCCCGCGAACAGCTTTTCCAGCTCGTCGACGATGCGGCCGTTGCCGCGCACCGGGCCATCCAGGCGCTGCAGGTTGCAGTTGACCACCCACACCAGGTTGTCAAGCTTCTCGCGCGCGGCCAGCGTGAGCGCGCTCATCGATTCGGGCTCGTCCATCTCGCCGTCGCCGAACACGCCCCAGACCTTGCGCTGGCTGCAGTCCTGCAACTGGCGGTCGCTCAGGTAGCGCATGAAGCGCGCGTGGTAGATCGAGCTGATCGGACCGATCCCCATCGAGCCCGTGGGGAACTGCCAGAAGTCCGGCATCAGGTAGGGGTGCGGGTAGCTCGACAGGCCGCGCGCGCCGCTGCCCTGGGTGAAGGCGGGGGCGGTGAGTTCCTGGCGGTAGTGCAGCAGGTCGCCTTCGCTCAAGCGGCCTTCGAGGTAGGCCCGCGCATAGACGCCCGGCGCGCTGTGCGGCTGGAAGAACACCAGGTCGCCGCCATGCCGCTCGTTGCGCGCATGGAAGAAATGGTTGAAGCCGACTTCGAACAGGTCGGCCGCGCTCGCATAGCTCGCGATGTGGCCGCCGAGCTCGCCGTAGGCCTGGTTGGCGCGCACCACCATCGCCAGCGCGTTCCAGCGCATCAGCGAGCCGAGCCGCTCCTCGATCGCGAGGTCGCCGGGGAAGGCGGGCTGCGTGTCGACGCCGATGGTGTTGACGTAGGGCGTCGAGAGTTCCGGCTTCCAGCCGATGCGCTGCTGGCTCGCGACCTGGGCCAGCGCGTCGAGCATCTGGCGTGCGCGCTCGGGCCCCTGCGTCTGGGCCAGCGCGGTCAGCGCATCGCGCCATTCGGCGGTTTCCTGCGGGTCGGGATCGTGGGCGTCGGGGGTCATGAGGGCGTGCAGCTGCGAGGCGGAAATCGGTGCATTCATAGCAGGCACTTTAGGATGCTACGCGCCGCATGAGCTGCCGTGAAGGGCCGATTTTTGCCCTTTGTGCCGCATAAAATGCCGAAAAAGCAATCTCCGGCGGCATTTCATGAAACTCGATCCCATGGATCTGCGCATCCTCGACGAACTGCAGCGCGACGGTGCGCTGTCCAACGTCGAACTGGCGCGGCGCGTGCACCTCTCGCCCTCGCCTTGCCTGGCGCGCGTGAAGGCGCTGGAGGCGGCCGGCGTGATCGACCGCTACGTGGCGCTGGCCAGCGCGCAGGCGCTGGGCCTGGGGCTCAACGTGTTCATCTCGATCAGCCTGCGCACGCAGGGCAAGGAGTCGCTGGCCGACTTCGAGCGGCGCATCGCCGAGCACGACGAGGTGATGGAGTGCTACCTCATGACCGGCGACCGCGACTACCTGATCCGCGTCGCGGTGGCCGACATGGCGGCGCTCGAGAAGTTCATCATGGAACAGCTCACGCCGATCCCCGGCATCGAGAAGATCCGCTCGAGCTTCGCGCTCAAGCAGGTGCGCTACAAAACGGCGCTGCCGCTGCCTCGGGGTTGAGGCAGCGGCAGCGCGGGGTCTTCACGAGGAGGCCCGGCGTTGCACCGGGCCGTGATCAGAGGCCGATCAGGCCGCCGTCGTCACGGGTGATCACCAGCGTGGCCGAGCGCGGGCGCGACATGCCGCCGTCCGGCCAGTGGCTGCCAAACTTGCTTGAGTCGTCGGTACCGGTCGACGGTGGGGTTTCACCCGGGTGCTGGATGTTCACGAACAGCGCGCGACCGTCGCCCGATTCGGCGATGCCGGTGAGTTCGCAGTCCTTCGGGCCGACCAGGAAGCGGCGCAGGCCATCGCTGCCCGGCGCCTTGCCGACGAAGGTGTCCTGCGTGCGCGTGATGGTGCCGTTGGCGCTGGTGTTCGTGATGGTCTTGGCCGCACCGTCCCCGACACGGCCTGGGATGGCCGCCAGCAGCATGCAATTGGTCACGTCGGTGTAGGCGCCGTCGTCGGTCTGCAGCCACAGCAGGCCCGGTGCGGCCTCGCTGAACCACATGCCGTCGGGGCTGGAAAAGTCGTTGTCTGCGCTGAGTTGCGACACGTTGACGTCGGGTGCCGCGACCGAGCGCGCGCCGAAGAGGTACACGTCCCACTTGAAGGTCAGCGCAGCCGGGTCGCCGTTGGTGTCGGCGAAGCGCACGATGTGGCCGTTCGGGTTGCCCGAGCCGCCCTTCGGGTCGGTGTAGAAGCGCGGGTTGGCCGCATCGGTCTTGTCGATCGGACGTGCGCTGGCATTGGTGTTGGTCAGCGTGACATACACCTCGCCGGTCTTCGGGTTGACCGCGGTCCATTCCGGACGGTCCATCTTGGTGGCGCCCACCACGTCGGCGGCCAGGCGCGTGTTGACGGCCACGTCGGCGGCGTCGGCGAAGGCATAGGCGCTGTTGCTCGCCGTGATGCCGTTCACGCCGAAGGCCAGTTCCACCCACTGGCCGGTGCCGTCGGCAGCGAACTTGGCCACGTAGAGGCGGCCTGCGTCCATGTACTTGTCGCCGGCGGCCAGGCCGCGCGTCGCGTCGGCCGCGTCCCAGAGGGCGGTCGAGACGAACTTGTAGATGTACTCGCCGCGCGAGTCGTCACCCATGTACCAGACCAGCGGCTTGCCGACCACGACCGGGCCCAGGCATGCGCCTTCGTGGCCGAAGCGGCCGAGCGCGGTGCGCTTCTTTGGCGTGGACAGCGCATCGAAGGGGTCGATCTCGACGACCCAGCCGTAGGTGTTGGCGCCGTTGCGGTAGTCGGCGAGGGCGTTGGCGCCGCGCACTTCGGTGTTCCAGCGGCCGTACAGGTCGTCGCTGGTGTCGGGCGTGACGGTGGCCCACAGTTCGCGGCCGGCGCCGGCGACGCCATAGCGTGCGAACGATGCGAGTTCCTTGGCGCTGCGGTTGGGCCTGTCGGTGTCGGCGATACGGCGGAAGTAGCCGGCCCAGTTCTCTTCGCAGGCGAGGTAGGTGCCCCAGGGCGTGGTGCCGTTGGCGCAGTTGTTGACCGTGCCGCGCGTCATGCTGCCGTCGGTCGAGTACTTGGTCTTCAGGTAGTCGGTCTTGGCGACCGGGCCGGAGAAGGCCATTTCGGTCAGCGTGTGCACGCGGCGATTGAAGCCCGAAGCCTGCTTGTAGCTCCACTTGTTGGCGCTCTTGCTGACCTCGATCACGCTCACGCCGTGCAGGTAGAACTCGCGCAGCACCTCTTCGGCGACGGTGCGGACGCCCGCATTGATGGTCTGGCCCGTGGGGTGCAGGAACAGCGGCGTGATGGCTTCGTGGTTCATCACCAGCAGGCCGCGGTCGGCCGCGCTGTGGCTCCACTTGCCGGCGGCGTCGACGCCGAAGAAGGTCATGCCGTCGTGATGGTCGCCGGCGCGGCGGTCATAGGTGGCGGCGGCATCGGTGCCGTCGTTCTTGTACGCCGGCACGCCCGTGGCGATCGGGTCGCCCAGGCGGTAGAGCACGCTGGCGGTGTAGCCGGCGGGCACGACGACCGCGTCCGCGAGGCTCTTGGCCACGGGGTTGAAGCCGAGCTTGGGGGCGGCCGGTGCGGGCGCCGGCGCGGGTGCCGGGGCCGGAGCGGGCGCAGGTGCCGGGGCGGCAGAACTGTCGCTGCCGCCGCCGCAAGCGGTCAGCAGGGCCGCGCCGGCCGTGCCCACGCCCAGGCCGAAGAGTTTGCGACGGCTCAGGCGCGCGGCGATCAGATCGTTGAACTCGGGGTTCTTCGTCGTGTTGTGGCCGATGTCGTCGGGATCGAGCGAAGGCGCCGCAGTCAGGGTCTTGGCATTCATGTGCACTGTCTTTCGTGGGTTGAACGGGTTCAGCCCGCGACCATAGGCAGCCGCGATGACAGTGCAGAGAAAATCGTGTGTCAGTTCGATGAAAGTCGGGCGCTGTGCGGTGACCACGCCATTCGTATCAAGGCCAGGGACACCGCGGAACCGGCTTCGCCGGGCCGCCGGTGTCGCCCCCTTGAGGGGGAGCGCCGCAGGCGCATCGGGGGTGGTCCAGTGACACCGCGGAACCGGCTTCGCCGGGCCGCCGGTGTCGCCCCCCTCAAGGGGGAGCGCCGCAGGCGCTTCGGGGGTGGGCCAGGGACAGCGCGGAACCGGCTCTGGCGGGCCGCCGGTGTCGCCCCCTTGAGGGGGAGGGCCGCAGGCGCTTCGGGGTGGGCCAGGGACACCGCGGAGCCGGCTCTGCCGGGCCGCCGGTGTCGCCCCCTCGAGGGGGAGGGGCGCAGCCACACGCAGTGGGCAAGCCCTTCGGGGGTGGGCTTTATTTAGGCCAGAGCGCCCAGAGTCGCAGCGGCTGGTTCACCGTCGCTGCGAGCTTGCCGGCTTCCGCGCCGGTACCGGCGAAGTAGTCGGCGCGCACGGCGCCGAGAATGGCGCTGCCCGTGTCCTGCGCCACCACCAGCTTCTGCAGCTGCACGGACGGACCGGGCGTGGTCAGCCAGACCGGCGTGCCGTAGGGGATGCTGTCGCGGTCGACCGCGATCGAGCGGCCGGCGGTCAGCGGCACGCCCTGCGCACCGCGCGGGCCGAAGGCGGCATCGACCTCGGTCAGTGTCTCTTCACGGAAGAACACGTAGCGCGGGTTGCTCCACATGAGCTGCGACACGCGCTGCGGATTCTGCGCGACCCAGGCCTTGGTGTCGTCGGGCCAGCGGCTCACGCGCCCCGCGCCCTGGTTGATCAGCCACTGCTGGATGCTGCGGTAGGGCTGCTCGTTGGTGGCGGCGAAGGCCACGCGCACGGTGTGCTGCCGGCCGTCGGGCTCTGTCAGGCGCAGCCGGCCCGAGCCCTGGATGTGCAGCATCATCGCGTCGACCGGGTCGGCCATCCAGGCGATCACGCGGCCGCGCAGCGCGGCCTGCGCCTCGGGCAGGGTTTCGATCTGCTCGCGCGTGAACCAGGGCCGCTTGGGCACCAGGCCGACGGGCGTGGCGTGAACCGGCACGTTGAACTGCGCGGTCTGCTGGCGCGAGGCCTCGTAGACCGGCTCGTAATAGCTGGTGAGCTGGCCCTCGCTCTGGCCCGTCAGCGATTCCACGCGGTAGGGCTGCAGGCGCTCGGTCATCCACCGGCGTTGTGCGTCGGCATCCGCGATCGCGAGGCGCCGCACGTCCTGGCACAAGGGCGCGAAGGCGGCGTTGGGGCGCGCGCAATTCGACACCATCGCATCCCAGCCTTCGTGCGTGGCATCGTCGTTGAAGCCCGGCAGTTCGGACCAGGCCACCGGCACCCAGCGGCTCTTGGGGTGCGCGAGCGACCCGGTGAGCGGGCCCAGCACTGGCGGGGGGCTGCTGCCGATGGGCGGCGAAGGCGTGGGCGGGATGCGCGTGCCGGTCGAGCAGGCTGCGAGCATTGTTACGATGGCCGTCACCACCAGCCACCGGAGTCCTTTTGTCATGGGTCTGATTTTGCTTGAAGCGCTCGGCGCCCTCGTGCTGCTCGTCTTCATCGTGTGGTGGACCATGTTCTCCGGCCGCAAGGGTGGCGAAATCGACCCGGTGCACAAGGCCGACGCGCCGGAAGACACGCCGCCCCGCGGCTGAATGTCACGCTTTCCCTGTCGGGCGAGGCCGCATCGTATCGTGGGGTAACAGCGATATTGCTATTCATTTGATAGCTGTGAGGCCTTTGCCTTGATGGTTTTCAAGAGGATATGGACCCCGGATCGTGACATGCCGCGGCCTGCGCGCCGACATTTCAGCCCTGCTTTCGTCGGGATAATTGACCGGCATCCCGCGGCAGATCATGCTGCGGCGTCTCTTAACTTCGATCGAAGGAATCCGCCATGAAAAAACTCGTACTCGCCACTGCCGCACTCGCCGTCGTCCTGACCGGCTGCGCCGGCATGAGTGACACGCAACGCAACACCGGCATCGGCGCCGGCGTCGGCGCTCTGGGCGGAGCCGCGATCGGTTCCGTCACCGGCGGTCGCGCCGGCACGGGCGCGGCCATCGGTGCCGGCGTGGGCGCACTGGGCGGCTACCTGTGGTCGCAGCGCATGGAAAACCAGAAGCGCGAGATGGAAGCCGCCACCCGCGGCACCGGCATCGGCGTGACGCAGACGGCCAACAACGAGCTCAAGCTCGCGATCCCGAGCGACGTGTCCTTCGACACCGGCCGCTCGGCCATCAAGTCCAACTTCGCACCGGTGCTCAACCAGTTCGCCAACGGCCTGCGCAACAACCCGAACGCCGAAGTCCGCATCATCGGCCACACCGACAGCACGGGCAGCGACACCATCAACAACCCGCTGTCGGTCGACCGTGCCGCCAGCACGCGTGATTACCTGATCGCCCGCGGCGTGCCGTCGAGCGCCTTCCGCATCGAAGGCCGTGGTTCGCGCGAACCGGTCGCCGACAACAACAGCGATGCGGGCCGCGCGCAGAACCGCCGCGTCGAGATCTACGTCGGCGAACGTCAGGGCTAAATCCCGCGCAGCAGGTTGGCCAGTTCCACGGCCGACTTGACGTCCATCTTCTCGAACAGGCGCGCACGGTGGACCTCTACCGTGCGCACGCTGATGGACAGCTGATCGGCGATCAGCTTGTTGGGCAATCCTTCGACCACCAGCCGCATCACGTCGCGCTCTCGATCGGTGAGCTCGCCGATGCGGCCGCGCAAGGCCTGACGCACAGCCTGCGCTTGCACCGCCTGCAGCGAGGCGCCCAGCGCCTTCTCGATGCGGTCCACCAGCGCGTTGTCCGAGAACGGCTTCTCGCAGAAGTCGAAGGCCCCGCGCTTGACCAGGTCGACCGCGGTCGGCACATCGGCATGGCCGGTCAGAAAGATCACCGGCATCGAATCCAGCAGACCGCGCTCGGCCAGGCGGTCGAACAGCACCAGGCCGCTGGTGCCCGGCATGCGCACGTCCAGCAGCAGGCAGTGCGGCTGCGGCAGCGGCGGCATGCTGGTGATGTAGGCCTCGAAGGCATCGGCCGAGGCGAAGGGCTCGCTGGCCAGCCGGCGCGAACGCAGCAGCCAGGCCAGCGCATCGCGCACGCTCGCATCGTCGTCGACGATGAAGACCAGGCCATCGATCAGGGGTTGCATCTCATTTTTCTCCAGGCCGAAGGCGCATCGGGGCGGGCTTCATGAGGCCATCGGCAGTGTGAATCGGAAAACGGTGCCACGCGGCCGGTTGGGCTCGAACATCAGCACGCCGCCGTGTTGTTCGACCACGGTGCGGCAGAGGCTCAAACCCAGGCCCATGCCATCGGGTCGCGTGGTGAAGAAGGGCGTGAACAGGCGCTTGGCCACCTCGTCGCTGATGCCGCTGCCGACATCGACCACCGTGAACACCAGCCAATGGCGCATGTCGGCCGGCGCGCCCTCCACCCGCAGGCTGCCCGCACGGGCCACGCGCAGCAGCAGCACGCGTTCGCGCAGCTCCGGCATGTCCATGGCCTGCATCGCGTTGCGCGCCAGGTTCAGCAGCACCTGCTCGACCAGCGTGCGGTCGCACTGCACCGACGGCAGTCCGTCCTCGAGCACCACCTCGACGCGCACGTCGAGCTTGCGCGCCTGCAGCCGCACCAGCGGCAGCACCGCGTCCAGCAGCGCCTGCGGTGCCACGGGCTCGCGGGTGCGGTCGCGTCGGCGCACGAAGTCGTGCACGCTGCGGATCACCTGGCCTGCGCGATCGGCCTGCTCGGCGATGCGCCGCACCGCCATCGCGACCTCGGCGTTCTCGCCCTCGGCGTCCTGCAGCAGGTTGAGCGAGCCGGTCGCATAGCTGGCGATGGCGGCCAGCGGCTGGGTCAGCTCGTGGCTCAGCAGCGAGGCCATCTCGCCCACGGTCGCGAGCCGGGCACTGGCCTGCAGCCGCTCCTGGCTGGCGCGTGAGAGTTCTTCCACGCGGCGCTGTTCGCTGATGTCGATGAAGGCGCTCATCCAGCCGGTCTGCACACCGTGGGCGTTGATCAGCGGGGCCTCGAAGATCAGCACCGGGAAGCGGGCCCCGTTCTTGCGCATGAAGACCGATTCGAAGCCCTCGCGCGGCGGCAGGCCGCCGGCCAGCCGCAGGGTCTGGCGCTTCTGGTATTCGTGCGCCAGTTCGGTCGGCCAATAGGGCGCTTCGCCGAAACCCGCGGCGACCAGTTCCTCGGCGCTGAAGCCCACCATTTCGCAGAAGGCCGGGTTGACGTAGGTGATGCGGCCTTGCAGGTCGCGCGCGCGCAGGCCGGTGACGACCGAATCCTCCATCGCCTTGCGGAAGGCCAGCGTGTCGGCCAGTTCGCTCTCGGCGCGCAGCCGGCGGCGCGTGTCGCGCGCCAGCAGCACCAGCACCGAGACCAGCGCGATCGAGATGGCGGTGACCAGGGCGGTCAGCAGGTTGGGAAACACATCGGGCGCGGCGCGCCAGCCGTCGACCCGCAGCACCAGCGCCGTGCCGGGCAGGTCGATCAGCTGCTGCGTGCTGAACACGCGGCTGCCGATGCGCCGCGCCGTGCCGACCGATGCGAGCCGCGTGCCGTCGGGCTCGGTCAGCGAGACCTCCTGGCCGCGCCGCAGCGTGGGGGCGACCAGCTCGATCAGCATGTCGCGCAGCGCGTAGGTGGCGATCAGGTAGCCGCCGGCCTCGAGCGGTACGCACAGCTCCATCACCTCGAGGCCGCCGCTCTCGGGCAGCGCGACGTAGTGGCTGGGCGAATAGGCGGCGCCTTCGAGCTTGTGCGCGGAGGTGCAGGCCTGCGACACGTCGGTCTGTGCCGACCGGCGCGCGGCCTCGTCGAACAGCGTGATGCGGTAGGGCGTATCGGCCTCGGCCAGCGTGCGCAGCGCACCGTCGCGCCATTCGAGCCGCAGCCACTCGCGGTGCCCGCGCATCAGTGCGGCCGACTCGGCGGTCCAGCGCGCGCGGTCGAGTCCGCCCGCGGCGAGTGCATGCAGCCCCTGCACATTGCGCTGCAGGCCGGCGCGCAGGTCGGCCGCCGCATCGGCGGTGTCGCGGTCGAGTGCCGCCTGCACCTGCTCGGCTTCGTGCCGGCCGGCCAGCCAGACCACGGTGCCCAGCAGCGCCAGCACCAGGAGCGCCAGCAGCACCCAGAGGAACCAGCGCTGCCATACCGAGCGCAGGCTCAGGAAGGCCTGCCCGCCAAAGCGGACGGCAAGACGCGTGGCGAGGTTCTCGCGCGGCGCCGCCTGCCCCGTGTCAAGCGGTGGGGAGGACACGGTGGGAGAGTGCGGGGAGTTGGGCGCGCGCCGCGGCGGTGCGCGTTGCGTCGAGCTCGAACAGCACCACGCCTTCGTCCTGCGCGTGCTGTGCGACGACCGTGCCCCAGGGGTCGACGATCATCGACTGGCCCCAGGTCCGGCGGCCGTTCTCGTGCGTGCCGCCCTGCGCGGGCGCCACGACCCAGGCCAGGTTCTCGATGGCGCGGGCGCGCAGCAGCACTTCCCAGTGCGCCGCGCCGGTGGTGTGGGTGAAGGCACTGGGCACCAGCAGCAGTTCGGCGCCGCCCTGCGACAGCGCGCGGTAGAGCTCGGGGAAGCGCAGGTCGTAGCAGACCGACAGCCCGATGCGCCAGCGGTGTCCGTCGCGCGAGGGCAGGTCGAAGCTGACCGGCGTGTGACCGGACGCCACCACGCGGCGCTCGTCGTAGTGTTCACTACCGTTGTCGAAGAAGAACAGATGGATCTTGTCGTAGCGCGCCACGCACGTGCCGTCGGGGGCGTAGGCGAGCGAGCTGTTGAACACGTGCTGGTCGTCGGCGGTCTCGATCGGCAAGGTGCCGCCGACGATCCACAGGCCGAACTCGCGTGCCGCGTCGGCCAGGAAGCCCTGCACCGTGCCGTCGCCGGGCCGCTCGCGCAAGGCGAGCTTGTCGGTGTCCTTCGCGCCCATCACGCAGAAATATTCGGGCAGCACGGCCAGTTCGGCACCGGCGGCCGCGGCCTCGGCGAGCAGGTCGTGGGCGCGGGCCAGGTTGGCTTCGCGGGCGATGGCCGACACCATCTGGATCGCTGCGACTTTCATGGCCGGTTCTCCTTCAGTGCTTCGTTCACGGGCGCGCTGCGGCGTGGCACCTTGGTGATCTTGGGGTCGGCCCAGGTGCCTTCGATTTCGAACTCCTGGGTCGCGGCGGCCGCGAGCGGCTTGCTCAACAGCATCTGCGCGAGGAAGGTGCTCAGGCCGATCACCGGGTTGATCGCCGTGGCGACCAGGGCCGCGGTGCCGGCGTTGATCTCGGGCACCACCACCACGCGCAGGCTCTGGGTCTCGCGCGCGAGGTCGGCCGAGCCGTCCATCAGCGCCGCGGCGTTCACACCCTTCATCTGCAGGTTGTTGGTGCTGGCCACGCCGCGCACGATCTTCGCGTCGCCGCGCACGAAGTCGAAGGCGAAGCCCTCGCTGAACACGTCGCGGAAGTCGAGCGTGAGCCGGCGCGGCAACGCCTGCAGGCTGAGCACGCCCAGCAGTTTCGCCAAACCGGGGTCGGCCTTGAGGAACTGGCCGGTGCCCACGTCGATGTGCAGCTGGCCGTTGAGGCTCGGGTAGTCGAGCGACAGCGGCGAGCCCTGCCAGTCGACCTCGCCTTCGAGCCTGCCGCGACCGCGCCGGATCACGTCCTTCATGTTGAAGCGCGCGAGCAGCGCGCCGGCGTCGGCCATCTCGAGCTTGAAGTTCATCGCGGTGCGGCGCCGCGCCGCGTCGTTGCCGGCCCAGGTGCCCTGTGCGGTGAAGCTGGCCTCGGGCATGGTGAAGGCCAGCTTGTTGAGCCGCCACTCGCGCCGCGCGCCGCCGCGGTTGACCGCGTCGATCTCGGCGCGGCCCAGGTGCCGGCCCAGCAGCTCGAAGTCGTCGACCACGATGTCCAGTGCCGGCAGCGTGCCCGGCTGCTCGTCGAGCAGCGACTCGACGTCCTTGGCCTCGCTGGCCGCGATCTTCAGCCGCGACAGCCGCGCATAGATGCGGCCGTTCTGCGATTGGTTGTATTCGGCGTAGCCGCTCAGTTCGGTCGCGTCGACGTTGGCCCGCCACAGCGCGCCCTCGCGCGAGCCGCCCAGCACCACGTCGTGCAGCGTGCGGCCGCCGCCGATGCCCAGCGCCTGCGCACGCACCGCGATGGCCGTCGGCAGGTAGGCCGAGGGGGCGCTGCCGCCCGCGCCGGTGTCGACCGCGTTGCCCGTCGCTTCGCCGAACAGCGCCTGCCAGGCCGGCAGGTCGAACTGCGCGAGGTGCAGCGTGGCCAGCACGCCATGGTCGGGCGCGCTGGCGGTCTCGCCTTCGGGCAGTCCGACGCCGATCGCGCCTTGCAGCACGCGCGCTTCGGCGCCCGAGATGTCGCGCACGTAGTGGGCCGATGCGACGCGGCCCAGGCCCAGCGCGATGCGGTCGTGCAGCAGCGACGCCGCACCTGCGCGGGCCTCGCGCAGCACCACCTTCTTCTCGATCTGCAGCGGCATCGCCTCGTCGGCGTTCTTGGCCAGCGGCGCGGGCAGGGCCAGGGCCAGGCCCTGGAGACTGCTGCTGACCGAGAACTCCGGCGTGCCGTCGCGCACGGACAGCGTCGCACCGTAGCTGGTGCCGCCGCTGGCCTTGGCCGCCACCCGCGGCAGCCATTCGAGCTCGCGCACGGCGCGCAGGCCCTCGGCCGTCACGTTGCCCTGCGCGCGGAAATTCATTTCGGGGCTGGCACCGGCGTAGCGGCCACGGCCTTCGATGCGCGTGTCGCCGCCGGCCAGCCGGCCTTGGATGCCGCTCAGTGTGAAGCCGGATTCGGTGAAGCCCAGCGTGCCGCGGACCTGCGACAGGGTCGGGGCTTCAGGCGCGAGTTGCAGGTCGTTGCCGGCCAGCACCACGGTGGACTGCACCTTGGCCTTGTCCATGTTCTCCAGCGGCAGGTCGAGCTTGAAACGGTAATCGGCATTGCCGGTGGCGCGCACCCTGGCGATCGGCTCGGTGGCCTCGCCGGTCAGCGGCGCGCCGACCTTGAGCAGTTCGGCCAGCGGCCCGCGGGCCTGGGCATCGACTTCGAGCAGCGGCGCATGGTGCGACATGTCGGCGATCTGCACGTCGGCCTGGGTCACTTCGATGCCTGGCGCGCCGGCGATGCGTCCGTGCGCGTTGCGCACCCGCATGCCGGAGCGCTCGAAGACCAGGTCGCCCGCCACGCCGGTGAGCGCGGGCCAGGGCAGCGCCTTGCCCGCGGGGGCGACAGAGGCCGGCGCGTAGGCGTAGTCGACGCCCGACACCTTGGCAGCGATGCGGAATTCGCCGTCGCGCGGGTCGTTGAAGGGCACGTCCCAGAGGTCGCCGCGGACCTTGAAATCGACCGTGCTGGCGCGGCCCTTGGTCACGCTCTGCTGCACATAGTCGCGCGTGTGCTTGGGGATCTCGAGCGGCAGGTAGCGGAACACCCGCGTGCCGTCGGCATTGGTCAGCTGGCCCTGCAGATCGAGCACGCCGGGATAGCGTGAACGCGCGCGCGACACCGCCGGATCGCTGGTGCGCCAGCTGGCGCGCGCCTCGCCCGTGGCGTCGGCGTTGGCGAAGCGCAGGTCGCTCACCTGCAGCTGCGCCTTGTCGCCGTCGAGCTTCCATTGCAGCTGCGCGGAAAGCCGGTCGATCGGGATCAGGGGCTCCTCGAACACGCCGGGGAATTCGAGCGCACCCTTCGCGATCGACAGCGTGGCCTTGCCGCCGTCCTGGGTGGCGTCGAATTCGATGCGGGCGCCGCTCAGGCCGGGCGTGCCCGGATGCGGCACCGCGGCGGCCTGCGGCTTGGCATCGGCCGCTGGCTTGGCCGGCTGCGACGCCAGGCCGAGTCCGCTCACGCTGCCGGTGGCGCGGTAGTGGTGCGGTGCGTCGAGCGAGCCCTGCCAGCCGAGGTCGAGGCGCTCCACCATGCCGCGTGGCGCGTAGGTGGCGAGGGCCTGGTGCGTCGCGTCGCCGAGCGGCAGCCGGCCGGCGATCAGCGCCAGCGCGGCCAGGTCGAGCGCATCGGCCTTGAAGGCGCCGCGTTCGGGGCTGCGGCCCTGGGTGGGCGTGTGCTGGAACCACAGGTTGCCGCCGGGCCAGCGCAGGCCATCGGCGGCGGTGAACTGCAGCGCGGTGGTCGAGAACTCGAGCGTCTTGTCGTTGAGCTGGCCTGCGAGGCGGCCGGTCACGCCGCGCAGCACCAGCGGCTCGAGGCCGGTGTCGAGCGAGGCGTCGATCTGGTCGAGCGCGAGGTCGGTGGCGCCGCCGACGATCTCTCCGTTGCGCACGTCGGCCCAGGCGCGCAGACCGCCGCTGCCTTCGCGGATGCGGGCGTCGATCGACACGTAGCGGCCGAGCCGGCGCACGTCGATGTGCGGCAGCTCGGCGTACATCTGACCGCTCCAGCTGTGCCAGTTGCCGCGGCGCACCGACAGCAGCGGCTGGCGGAACTGGCCGCGCAACGTGAAGCGCTCGCCCCAGCCCTCGGGCGGCGTGGCGTCCAGGCGCAGCGCGTGGCGGCGTCCGGCGTTGCGCGCGACGAAGCGCACGTCGGTCAGCGTCAGGGGTTCGGCCTGCCGACGTTCGTCGGTCCAGCGCACCGTGCCGCCTTCGATCACGAACTCGCGCTGGGCGAAAAACCAGTCGGCGCCGCGGGTCTCTCCGCTGGTGTCGGTCGACATGTCGAGGCCGGCCACGTGCAGCTTGCCGAGCGCGTCGAGTCGCACCTCGAGCTGAGGGTTCTCGATGTAGACCTGTTCGAAATTGAGGCGCCACAGCGAGCGTGGCGAGACGCTGGCCACCACCCGGACCAGCCGCAGCGCTTCACGCTGCCGGGCGTCGAGCAGCACCACGTCGCGCAGCTCGAGCACGGGGAACAGGGTGCCGGACCGCGCGCTGATCTGGCCGATGCGCACCGGTACCCCGACGGCACGGGAGGCCTGCGCCTCGATGGCTTCACGGTAGTCGCCGATTCGCGGCACAATCCAGCCGTGTAGGACAACGACCGCCAAGGCGAACAACGACCAGGCGGCAATCAACAGACCCAGCAGCCATCTCGCCATGACAGCGGTGAACTTGAGCAGCTTAGAAGGATGGGACGCCGTGTCGTTCATTGAGGATCGCGCTGTGCAGGAATTATGACCCCCAGCCTCTCGACGGGTTCCGCTCCCACCGATGCCATCGTGCATCCATCCATTGCGGCGGCATTGCCGCCCCTGTCCGCCCATTCGCGCTTCGTGCAGCGGCTGCGTCGCCGCTATGCCGGCGAGCTGGCGCTGCTGCCCGAAGGCGAGCCGCTGCGCCCGCAGATGCGCCAGGCTTACGACCAGTTGCGTGCCCGCGGCGACAGCGCCGCCGATGCGCTGCGCATCGTGCGCCAGCTGGTCATGGAACGTCTGGTCACGCTCGACTGCGACCGCCAGGCCCCGCTGGCGGTGGTCACCACCGCCGTCACCCAGCTGGCCGAGTTCGCGCTCGACATCGCCTGCGCCGAAAGCGCGATCGAGCTCGACGCACGCCACGGTGCCCCCATCGGGGCCGACGGCCGGCGCGCCCAGTTCTGGGTGGTGGGCATGGGCAAGCTCGGCGCACGCGAGCTCAACGTGTCGAGCGACATCGACCTGATCTACCTCTACGACCAGGACGGCGACACCGCGGGCGACGCCGACGGCCGCGGCCGGATCTCGAACCACGAGTACTTCGCGCTGGCCGTCAAGCGCATCTATGCGCTGGTGGGCGACACCACCGAACACGGCTTCGTGTTCCGAGTCGACCTGGCGCTGCGGCCCAACGGCAACTCGGGCCCGCCGGTGGTCTCGCTCGATGCGCTCGAGGAGTACCTGCAGGTGCAGGGCCGCGAGTGGGAACGCTTCGCCTGGATGAAGAGCCGGGTGGTGGCGCCCGCCGCGGTGGTGGCCGACGGCTCGGCGCAGGCGTTGCGCGGCGTGGTGCTGCCCTTCGTGTTCCGCCGCTACCTCGACTACAGCGTGTTCGATTCGCTGCGCACGCTGCACCGGCAGATCCGCGAGCAGGCGGCGCGCCGCAGCGCGGGCCGGCCCGAGCGCGCCAACGACGTCAAGCTGTCGCGCGGCGGCATCCGCGAGATCGAGTTCACCGTGCAACTGCTGCAGGTGGTGCGCGGCGGCCAGTTCCCCGAGTTGCGCACCCGGCCCACGCTCGACGCGCTGCAGCGGCTGGCGCGCGCCGGCCTGATGCCGCAGGACACCGCCGACGCGCTGGCCGTGGCCTACGAGTTCCTGCGCCGCGTCGAGCACCGCATCCAGTACCTGGACGACCAGCAGACCCATGTGCTGCCGGTCAACGACGAGGACGTGCGCTGGATCGCGCAGTCGATGGGGCTGCCCGACTGCTGCGCCTTCCTGGCCGAGCTCGACACCCACCGCGAATTCGTCGCGCAGGAGTTCGACAAGCTGCTGGGCGGCGAGAAGACCTGCACCGGTTGCAACGGCAAGGCCAAGGCCGAGCCGCCGGCCGACCTCAACGACCTGATCGCGCAACTGCCTGCGGCCTTTGCCGCGCGCGTCGAGCGCTGGCGCGAGAGCCCGCGCATCCTGGCGCTGCGCGACGAAACGCGTGCCCGGCTGCGCCAACTCGTGCGCCGCACCGGCCAATGGATCGACGGGGTGGCCGAGGACGCGTCCGACGAAGTCAGGACGCAACGCACCGAAGCCGCGCTGCGCTGGGCGGACTGGATCGAGCCGCTGCTGCGGCGCGAGAGCTATCTGGCGCTGCTGGTCGAGCGGCCGGCCGTGCAGGAGCGGCTGCTGCGGCTGTTCGGTTCGGCCCGCTGGCCGGCGCGCTACCTGATGCAGCATCCGGGCGTGATCGACGAGCTGGCCAGCGACGAGATGCTGGGCGGCCGCTTCATCGCCGCCGAATTCGAGCGCGAGCTCGGGTCGCGGCTGGATTCGCTGCGCCGCACCGGCGAGGACGACGAGGAGCGCCTGCTCAACCTGCTGCGCCACGCGCACCATGCCGAGGTGTTCCGCACGCTGGCGCGCGACGTGGAAGGCCGGATCACGGTCGAGCAGGTGGCCGACGACCTGAGCGCCATGGCCGACACCGTGCTGCGCATCACCGCCCGCTGGTGCTGGCAGCACGTGCGCAACACGCACCGCGAGGCGCCGCAGTTCGCGGTCATCGGCTACGGCAAGCTGGGTGGCAAGGAACTGGGCTACGGCAGCGACCTCGACATCGTGTTCGTCTACGAGGACGACGACGAGCGCGCGGGCGAGGTCTACGCGGCCTACGTTCGCCGGCTCATCAACTGGCTGACGGTGAAGACGCGTGAAGGCGACCTGTTCGAGATCGATACCGCGCTGCGGCCCAACGGCAGTTCGGGCCTGCTCACCACCACCTTCGCGGCCTACGAGAAGTACCAGCTGGGCCGAGGCAGCAACACCGCCTGGACCTGGGAGCACCAGGCCATGACCCGGGCGCGCTTCGTGCTGGGCGATCCGGCGCTGGGCGAGCGTTTCGACGGCATCCGCAATGCGGTGATCTGCGCGCCGCGCGACCACGAGGCGCTGCGCGCCGAGATCTTCGCGATGCGCAACAAGGTCCGCGCCGCGCACCCGGTCAAGGCGGGGCGTTTCGACGTCAAGCACAGCCCGGGCGGCATGGTCGACGCCGAATTCGCGGTGCAGTTCCTGGTGCTGTCGCAGGCCTGCGGCCACACCGAGCTGGTGCCCAACGTGGGCAACATCGCGTTGCTGCAGCGCGCCGAGGCCGCCGGACTCCTGCCCGAGGGCGTGGGCCGGCGGGCCGCGGCGGCCTACCGTGAACTGCGCCGCGTGCAGCATCGCGCACGTCTCAACGAAGAACCCACGCAGGTGCCGCTGCCGGCCCTGGCGGCCGAACGCGAAGCCATGCTGGCGCTGTGGCATGCGGTCTTTGGCTGACCGCCTCGCGGGGCCGCGCGGCGCGGCCTGGTCGGCGCTCGCAGCGGCGTTGGTGCTGGCGGGCTGCGCGAGCGGTCCCAAGGGCGGCGAGGGCCGCAGCGGGCGCGACGGCCCGGGTGCCAATCCGCCGTCGAACCTGAGCCGCGTGCCCGACGCCGAGCCGCGGGTCGAATCGATCCGCAGCAGCGGCGGCACCAGCAAGCCCTACACCGTGCTGGGTCGCTCCTACGTGCCGATCACAGACGACCGGCCGCTGCGCGAGAGCGGCATCGCTTCCTGGTACGGCAACAAGTTCCACGGCCAGTCCACGGCCAGCGGCGAGCCCTACGACATGTACGCCATGACCGCGGCGCACAAGACGTTGCCGCTGCCGAGCTACGTGCGCGTGCGCAATCCGGCGAACGGCCGCGAGGCGGTGGTGCGGGTCAACGACCGCGGCCCCTTCCACGACGGCCGCATCATCGACCTGAGCTACACCGCCGCGCTCAAGCTGGACCTGCTGCGCGGTGTGGGGCCGGTGGAGATCGAGCGCATCACCAACGAGGACATCCGCACCGGCGCCTGGCGCCGCGGCGGCGAGACGATGCTGGCGTCAGCTGCGCCGCCGCCGCCGCCGCCGCCGCCATCGCCACCGCCGCCGCCGCCGCCGCCGCCATCGCCACCGCCGCCGCCGCCGCCGCCGCCATCGCCACCGCCACCGCCACCGCCACCGCCACCGCCACCGCCACCGCCACCGCCACCGCCACCGCCACGTCCCCCCAGGGCCGTGGCCCCGGCAGCCGTGCCCGTGCCCGCGGCCTGGACCGCGAACGCCGCGGCGGCGCCGGCCGACACGGCCGCGCTGCCCGCGCAGCCTTCCGCGGCACCCGTGCCATCGGCGATGGTGGTGACCGAACTGCCGCCCTTGACGCCCATCGCGGCATCGGCAGCGGCAGCACCGGCTGCGCCCCTGCCGTCATCGACGACCGAGGTACCGGCCGCTGGTTACTGGCTGCAACTGGGCGCCTTCCGCGAGCGCGACGGCGCCGAAGGGCTGCGCACCCAGGCGGCGCGCGGGCTGCCGGCGCTGGCGCCGCAGCTGCGCGTGTTCAGCGAGGACGGCACGCACCGGCTCCAGGCCGGGCCTTTCGCCACCCGCGACGCCGCGGCCGCGACCGTGTCGCAGGTGCGCGAGGAGCTGCGCATCGCGCCGATCGTGGTCGAACGGCGCTGAGCCGCTTCAGGCGATGGTCTTCTCGGCGACCGGCAGGCGCATGCCCACGCCGAGCCGGTTCCACGCGTTGATCTGCGCGATCGCCACCGTGAGGTCGACGATCTCGGCGTCGCTGAAGACGGCCTGCAGCTGCGCGAAGTCGGCGTCTCGGTCGCCGTGGTGCTCGACCAGGCGCGTCAGGCTCTCGGCCCAGTGGAGCGCGGCCCGTTCGCGCGCGTCGTAGAAGCCGACCTCGCGCCAGGTTGCGATGCTGTTGACGTGCTGCCAGTCGACCTCGAGCTTGCGCAGGTCGCGCACGTGCATGTCGAGGCAGAAGGCGCAGCCGTTGAGCTGCGAGACGCGGGTCTGGACGATCTCGAACAGGCGCTGGCCCAGCGTGTGTTGGGCCAGCGCGCCGTTGACGCCGAGCATGGCCTGGTAGGCCTTGGGCGCGATCTTGAACCAGGGGAGGCGGGGGGTGTTCATGACGGTTTTCCTTGTATGAAAGTCACTGGATACCCCCAGAAGACGCGCGGGCCCCGGCGCTTGTGACATTAAGGGCCGAAAGTCGCCGAGAGATGCGCCAGCTTGTCCGGATTGCGCTGCGCGTGGATGCGCACGATCTGCTCGCCGTCCCATTCGATGCCCTGCACCGACTCGAGCGCGCCGTCGACGTAGCGCACCAGCCCCGGCGCGCCGTTGACCTCGGCGATCTCGATGCGCACCGCGCCCGGGAAGCGGCGCGCGACCGCGAAGTAGATCTGCGCCACGCGCTGGGCGCCGACGACGGGCTTGCCGAAGGACGGTACCTTGCCGCCGCCGTCGCCGATGATCGCCACGTCCTCGGCCAGCAGCGCCTTGAGGCCGTGCAGGTCGCCCTTCTGCGCCGCCTCGGCAAAGCCGCGCAGCAGTCGCAGGTGCGTGTCGCGCGTCACCGGCTGGCGCGGGCGTTCGCCCTCGCGCACCTGGGTCCGGGCGCGGTGCACCAGCTGCCGGCACGCGGCCTCGCTCTTGCCCAGCGTATGGGCGATTTCGCCGTACCCGGCATCGAACACCTCACGCAGCAGGAAGGCGGCCCGGGCTTCGGGCGCGAGCCGCTCGAGCAGCGTGAGGAAGGCCATCGACAGGTCGTCGGCGCGTTCGAGCAATTGCTCGGGCGTGGCCGGGCCGTCGTCGATCAGCGGCTCGGGCAGCCAGGTGCCCACATAGTGGGTGCGCTGCAGCTTGGCGGCGCGCAGCCGGTCGATGGCCAGTCGCGTGGTCACGGTGACCAGCCAGGCTTCGGCGTTGTCGAGGGTCCCGTGCACGGCGGCGTTCCAGCGCAGCCAGGCGTCCTGCACCACATCCTCGGCCTCGGCCAGCGAGCCCAGCATGCGGTAGGCGATGCCCTGCAGCCGGGGGCGCAGGCGGTCGAAGGTGAGGGTGGCGTCGTCCATGGTTCGAAGACGGATGACACTTTGCGTTTGTGACGATCCCTCAGAAGGCGACTGAATTCTCCAGGAGGCCGCCGCGCGCGGCCGGCCCGCCCCCACTAGGGGCAAGGCGCCGCGACACGAGGGCCAGACTAGGGGCGAGCAACCGTCAGGCGCCCTGGTATTCCGGCTTCGGGCCGAGCGATAAGGTGAGCTCCTTGCGGTAGCGGTTGAGCTCCTGCACCGACTTGAAGCTGCGGTTCATCAAGAGGCTCAGGTTGTGCAGGATGCGCTCGCCGACCTTGTTCTCCCAGACCGCATCGAACTTGATCTGGTTGTCCAGCCAGTGCTCGAGCCAGTCCGGGTCGGGCATGCGGCTCTGGATGGTGTCGTTGGGGAACAGCGCCTTGCTCACGTGGAGGTTGGTCGGGTGCAGCGCCTGGGCCGTGCGGCGCGCGCTCGCCATCAGCACGCCGACCTTGGTGAAGGCCACGCGAGCCTCGTCGCCGAACTTCTCCATGGCGCGCTTCATGTAGCGCAGGTAGGCACCGCCGTGGCGGGCCTCGTCCTGGCTCAGCGTGGTGTAGATGTGCTTGATCACCGGCTCGGTGTGCCACTCGGCCGCGCGCCGGTACCAGTGGTTGAGCCGGATCTCGCCGCAGAAATGCAGCATCAGCGTCTCCAGCGGCGGCGCCGGATCGAAGTCGAAGCGGATGTCGTGCAGCTCCTGCTCGGTCGGTGCGTGCTGGGGGCTGAAGCGCTTGAGGTATTCCATCAGCACCAGCGAGTGCTTTTGCTCCTCGAAGAACCAGATCGACATGAAGGCCGAAAAATCGCTGTCGTGCCGGTTGTCGCGCAGGAACATCTCGGTGGCCGGCAGTGCCGCCCACTCGGTGATGGCGTTCATCTTGATGGTCTGCGCCTGCTCGTCGGACAGTTTCGTGCCCTCGAAGGATTGCCAAGGGATGTCGCGATCCATGTCCCAGCGGACGGATTCGAGTTGTCTGAACAGTTCGGGATAAAGCATGTGCGTCCTTCGTCGGCCGGCGGATTTTAGGGTGGCATGTTAAAGACTGTGTCTCCCCGCGAGATGCGCCGTGTGGAGAACGCCAGCCTAAGCCGCTTTGGCGCGAGACGAGCGCATCCACCCTCCGCGTCGCAGGGTCGGACGCGACCTCGCCCGGACGAAGCATTTGGTGACAATCTGGACCGAATCCGTGGGGAACCGGGCCGCTGGCGGCGCGCTCATAAATCCATCGCATCGTGATCGAACGATGACAAATGTTTTTATGTTGCGAGGCCTTCCAGGCGTCAGTCTGGACTGAAATCCCGGGGCGACCCTCCTCCTCCTCCCTCCTCCTCCTTCGCGTCGGGGCGCCTCGCAACATTTTTGTATCTCTCCCGTGCTGCGCACCGCCGGTCCGTCCGGGGCGTGCCCTTCGGCTGCAGCTTCGCCTCCCACCAAGACCCCGATCCCGCGCCGGATAACGCGCCACCCCTCGGTTCGGCGCGCCGAATACAATGCCGGGTGCTGCGCGGCCCCTGCCGCGCCCCATGGTCGCAATCCGTGACCACGGCAGCGCCGCCCCAGGCGGCGCGCTCCCACCCGCACTTCTGCTGGAGACTCTCTTGTTCATTTCCTCTGCTTTCGCCCAGACCGCACCCGCAGCCGCGGGCGGCGACATGTTGTCCTCGCTCGGCAGCATGCTGCCTTTGGTGCTGATGTTCGTGGTGCTGTATTTCGTCATGATCCGGCCCCAGATGAAGCGTCAGAAGGAAGCCCGCGCCATGATCGAGGCGCTGGCCAAGGGCGACGAAGTCGCCACCGCCGGCGGCGTGCTCGGCCGCATCACCTCGCTCGGCGAGCAGTACCTCGGCCTCGAGATCGCCAACGGCGTCGAGATCAAGGTCCAGCGCTCGGCGGTGGTCCAGGTGCTGCCCAAGGGCGCGATCAAGTGATGAGGCCGGACGCCGGACGCTGAGCGGCCGGTGCTCCCTTCTCTCCGGCCTGTCCGGTTCGCGCGCAACGCCCAACGCTGAATCTCTTCTCATATGAACCGTTACCCGGTCTGGAAGTACGCGATCCTGGTGGTCGTGCTGCTGGTGGGGCTGATCTACGCCCTGCCCAATTTCTTCGGCGAGGCGCCGGCCGTGCAGGTGTCTGCCGCCAAGTCGACCGTCAAGGTCGACGCGGCCACGCAGGCCCGCGTGACCGAGGCGCTCAAGGCCGGCGGGCTCACGCCCGACGTGATGACCCTGGACGCCACTTCGGTGCGTGCCCGTTTCCTCAGCACCGACGACCAGCTCAAGGCCCGCGACGTGCTCCAGCGCGCGCTGGTACCCGACGCGGCCGACCCGTCCTACGTGGTCGCGCTCAATCTGGTCTCGCGTTCGCCGACCTGGCTCACGGCCTTGCACGCCTTCCCGATGTACCTCGGCCTCGACCTGCGCGGCGGCGTCGACTTCCTGCTGCAGGTCGACATGAAGGGCGCGATCGACAAGAAGGCCGAGTCCTTCGCCGGCGACCTGCGCACCGCCTTGCGCGACAAGGGCATCCGCGGCAGTGCGGTCAGCCGCAACGGCCAGTCGGTCGAGGTGCGTTTCCGCGATGCGGCCAGCCTCGAGGCGGCCAAGCGCCTGGTGCAGGACCAGTTCGCCGACCTCTCGACGGTCGACAGCCAGGAGGGCGCCGAATGGAAGCTGACCGCCTCCATCAAGCCCGAAGCCGCGCGCCTGCTGCAGGACGCGGCGCTCAAGCAGAACATCACCACGCTGCACAACCGGATCAACGAGCTCGGCGTGGCCGAGCCGGTGATCCAGCAGCAGGGCCTGGACCGCATCGTGGTCCAGTTGCCGGGCGTGCAGGACACGGCCAAGGCCAAGGACATCCTGGGCCGCACCGCGACACTCGAGATGCGCCTGGTCGACGAGACCACCGAAGGCCGTGCCGCCGAACTCGGCACCGGCCCGGTGCCTTTCGGCTCGGAGCGCTTCCTCGACCGTGAAGGTCGCCCGGTCATCGTCAAGAAGCAGGTGCTGGTCACCGGTGAGAACCTGACCGATGCGCAACCCGGCTTCGACTCGCAGACGCAGCAGCCCAAGGTCGACCTGACGATGGACGCCAAGGGCGGCCGGATCATGCGCGACGTGAGCCGCGACAACTACCGCAAGCGCATGGCGATGCTGATTTTCGAGAAGGGCAAGGGCGAAGTGCTCACCGCCCCGTCGATCAACGGCGAGCTGGGCAACCGCTTCCAGATCTCCGGGTCGATGAACGTGGTCGAGGCCAACGACCTCGCGCTGCTGCTGCGTGCCGGCTCGCTGGCCGCGCCCATGGAAATCATCCAGGAACGCACCATCGGCCCGAGCCTGGGCGCGGACAACATCGACAAGGGCTTCAAGAGCGTGATGTACGGCTTCATCGCCATCATGGTCTTCATGTGCCTGTACTACGCGCTGTTCGGCGTGTTCTCGTCGATCGCGCTGGCGGTCAACCTGCTGCTGCTGATCGCGATCCTGTCGATGCTTCAGGCCACGCTCACGCTGCCGGGCATCGCCGCCATGGCGCTCGCCATCGGCGTGGCGATCGACTCCAACGTGCTGATCAACGAGCGCATCCGCGAGGAACTGCGCAACGGCGCCTCGCCGCAGGCCGCGATCCACACCGGCTACGACCGTGCCTGGGGCACCATCCTGGACTCCAACGTGACCACGCTGATCGCGGGCATCGCGCTGCTGGCCTTCGGATCGGGTCCGGTGCGCGGCTTCGCGGTGGTGCATTGCATCGGCATCGTGACCTCGATGTTCTCGGCCGTGTTCTTCTCGCGCGGCCTCGTGAACTTGTGGTACGGCGGCAAGAAGAAACTCAAGAGCGTCTCGATCGGCACCGTCTGGCGCCCCAAGACCGACGGCACGACCGCGGTCGAAGCCAACTAAAGGATCGATGCCATGGAGTTCTTCCGCATCCACAAGACCATCCCGTTCATGCGCCATGCGAAGGTGCTGAACTTCATCTCCATCGCGACCTTCGCGCTGGCGGTGTTCTTCCTGTTCCATCGCGGACTGCATCTGTCGGTCGAATTCACCGGCGGCACGGTGATGGAGGTCGCCTACCAGCAGTCGGTCGACGTCGGCAAGGTCCGCGAGACCATCGGCAAGCTCGGCTATCCCGACGTGCAGGTGCAGAACTACGGCACCTCGCGCGACGTGCAGATCCGCCTGCCGGTGCAGAAGGGCCAGACCTCGGCGCAGCAGAGCGCGCAGGTGATGGACGCGCTGAAGGCGGTCGAGCCGACGGCCGTGTTGCGCGGCAACGAGTTCGTCGGCCCGCAGGTCGGCGAAGAGCTGACCACCAACGGCATCAAGGCGCTGGCCATGGTGGTGGTGGGCATCATGATCTACCTGGGCTTCCGCTTCGAGTGGAAGTTCGCCCTGTCGACCGTGCTGGCCAACCTGCACGACGTGGTCATCATCCTGGGCTTCTTCGCCTTCTTCCAGTGGGAGTTCTCGCTGGCGGTGCTGGCGGCGGTGCTGGCGGTGCTGGGGTATTCGGTCAACGAGTCGGTCGTGATCTTCGACCGGATCCGCGAGAACTTCCGGCGCTACCGCAAGATGAGCACGGTCGAGACCATCGACAACGCGATCACGTCGACCATCAGCCGGACCATCATCACCCACGGCTCGACGCAGCTGGTGGTGCTCTCGATGTTCTTCTTCGGTGGACCGACGCTGCATTACTTCGCACTGGCGCTGACCATCGGCATCTGCTTCGGCATCTACTCGTCGTGTTTCGTGGCCGCGGCCATCGCGATGTGGCTGGGCGTCAAGCGCGAGGACCTGGTCAAGACCCCCGTCAAGCACGAAGGCGATCCGGACGATCCCAACGCC
Organism: Variovorax frigidus; assembly: GCF_051216515.1. NCBI lineage: Bacteria > Pseudomonadati > Pseudomonadota > Betaproteobacteria > Burkholderiales > Comamonadaceae > Variovorax > Variovorax frigidus. The sequence goes on along the minus strand of NZ_JBPJZF010000006.1, from coordinate 133,792 downwards.
GGCGCCACGGTCTGACCTTCAGTTCCGATGACTTGATGCGGAGCCCGGCGGCTTCGGGTTGGGGAGCATCGGATGCCCTTGTGCGTCGGCCCCGTCCCGGGCAAGCTCGCAGGGTCCGATGATGTTTTTCCGCCGTCCTGAAACCCTCCCATGAGCACCGCGCGTCCCCAGGCCCTGTCCCCGCAACTCGCGCGTGAGACGCGACAGCGCTTCATCGCGGCGACGCAGGTGGTGATCGAGCCGCTGGCGCAGGCGATCCGCGATCGGCTGATGGCGTCGGCCGACCAGATGGGCAATGCGCGCGACATGCAGGACTGGCGCGACGACCTGCTGGCCTTCCAGTCGCTGGGCAACCGCTGGGTGGCCCAGACCCAGGAGGCGTGGCGCAAGGCACTGGAAGTGACGGCCGCCGGGGTCGACACCCATTCGCTGTCGAACCTGGAGCTGATGGGCGACGACGTGGTCGAGACCCAGATCCTCTCGTCCCGGCTGGGCCAGGCGGTGCAGGGCAAGTCCAATTTCGAGATCAACGACCTGCGTCTGCGCATCCAGTCTCTGGAGGGCACCGAAGAGCTCGCGGCCAAGGACGTGCTCAAGCCCGAGGCACTGGCGCGGGTCATGGTCGAGCAGTGGCTGGCCGTCGGGCTCACGCGCGTGCTCTGGACGCGCGTGCAGGACGTGATCGAGCGGGCCGTGCTCAAGGCGACGGCCAAGGCCTATGCCGAGGCGAACAGTCACCTGATCCGACAGGGCGTGATGCCGGAGATCGACCTCAAGAGTTTCGTGCGGCGCACCGGATCCGGCAATTCCGGGGTGATGCCGCTGGGTGGTGGCGCCTCCGGTGCGGGCCGGCCGACGACGCCCGAGAGCATGGGCTACCAGGCCGGCGGTGCCGGCGCGATGGGCGCTATGCATTCGATGGGCGTATCGAACGACACCCTGGTCGCGACCGGTGGGTCGCCGCTGTCCATGGCGCGCCAGCGCGCCCAGGGCGTGCTGATCAATCTCAAGCGCTTCGTCACGGCGCGCATCGGCGGCGACATGACCCAACGCATTGCGGGCGGCGCTGGTGAAGGCGGCTTCATCCGCAGCGGTGGGGTTGGCGGGGCAGGCATCGGTCCCGGCACGGGCGTGCCGGCCGGCGGCTTTGCCGCTGCGATCTCCGATGCCGGCGCGGCCTACCAATTGGCGTCGTCGCAGTACGTGGTCGGCGATGAAGTCGCGGCCCTCCAGCACAGCGCGGCCGAACTGCGCCGGCGCGCCACCGAGCTCAAGCGCCGGGCGCCCACCACCGCCGACAAGGCCACGGTGGAAATCGTGGCGCTGATGTTCCAGGCCATCCTGGCCGAGGAGCGCATTCCCTTTTCGGCCCGCGTCTGGTTCGCGCGGCTGCAGATGCCGGTGCTGCGTGTGGCGATCGCCGAGCCCGAGTTCTTCGGCACGCTGCAGCATCCCGCGCGCATGCTGATCGACCGCATGGGCTCGGTCGTCATGGGCTTCGATGCGGCCGCCATCTCCGGCAGCGCGCTCGAGGGCGAGATCCGCCGCGTGGTGCAGGTCATCGAGCAATACCCCGAGACCGGCCAGCGCGTGTTCAAGCTGGTGTTCGACGAATTCGTCGCCTTCCTCAACAAGTACCTGACGCAGAGCGACAGCACGCAGCGCGTGATGAGCGTGGCGCAGCAGGTCGAGCAGAAGGAAACGATGGCGATCCAGTACACCATCGAGTTGCGCAAGATGCTCAACGACATGCCGGTGCGCGAGGAGATCCGCGAGTTCCTGTTCAAGATCTGGGCCGAGGTGCTGGCCATCGCCGCGCTCAAGTACGGTGCGCAGGACGAGCAGACCGTCACGCTCAAGCGCGCGGCCTCCGAGCTGGTCTGGGCCGCCAGTGCCAAGCCCAACCGCAACGATCGCACCCGCGTCATCCAGGACCTGCCCAAGCTGCTGCAGCGGCTGCGCGCCGGCATGGCGCTGCTGGGCATCGTTGGCGAGCCGCAGGAAGCGCAGATCAAGACCATCGGCGTGACGCTGTCCGATGCCTTCATGTCGAAGACCGAGGCGATTCCCCAGGCCAAGATCGAGGCGATGGCCTCCCGGCTGGCCAACCTCGAGGACTTCGTGAGCGACGAGGGCACGGCCGAACTGCCGCTGGACGCCGCCAGCATCGAACTGCTGCTGGGCGTGGACGCCGCGTCGATCGAGGTCGTGCCCGACACCCGCGGCGCCAAGATCGACGACGACATGCTGCAGTGGGCACGCGAACTCCAGGTCGGCAACTGGTTCATGCTCGACCACAACAACCGGGCCAGCCAGGTGCAGTTCGTCTGGCGCAGCGAGCGCAAGCAGCTGCATCTGTTCGCCTCGGCCGACGGCCGCAGCTTCCTGATCCAGGCCGGGCGGCTGGCGTCCTACCTGCAGGCCGGGCTGCTGGTACCCGCCGAGGAAGAGACGCTCACCGTGCGCGCCACGCGCGAGGCGCTGGCCAAGCTGGACGCGAATCCCGAGCGCCTGTTGAACTGAAGGCCCAGGCGCCGCGCACCGTCAGCGTCTCAATGCGCGATGCGGTCCCGGCGGCCGTCGCACAGCTCGTCGAGCACCAGCGCATCGGGCTCGATGCCGGTGCTCCAGTGCACCATCAGCACGATGATCTTAAGTTCCTCGAGCGCCACCGGCTGGCCTGCGGTCGCCATGGCGCGCTCGATCACGATCTCGCGCAGGCCGCCGTCGAGCACGCCGGCCGCTTCGAGAAAGTGCACGAAGCCCAGGCAGGCCGCGCCCAGGTGATCCTGTTCGGCGGCGGAATAGATGCGCATCGAGTCGGCGGCCGGCGCCAGCGCCGCTTCGCCGGGCGTGCGCGCAAGAACGGTCGCGCTCGATGCATCGGCCTGGTGTTCCAGTGGAACGCCCTGGGTCGCGAAGCTCAGTTCGTCGAGCCATTGCAGTGCGGCGCGGATTTCCTCGTCCTCGAAACCGTGGGCGCTGAGCTTGCGGCCCAGCTGCTCGGGTTCGGGACACGCGTTGCCGCGCCAGTAGTTTTCGTAGACGAACACAAGCACTTCAAACATGGGCTCAATATAGCCCACGCGCTGCCTGCCGGCGGGGTCGATCTTTCGCTGTTCGCTCAGCCGTGCGCGACGCGCTGGAACAGGCCGCCCGGCAGGCGCGCCACGCGCCCGTCCAGTTCGAGCTCCAGCAGCAGGCCCTGCAGCACGGCGGCACCATGGCCGGTGCGCGCACACAGGGCATCGAGGCCCGCCGGATCGAAGCCCAGCGCCTGCAGCAGTGCGGCCGCATCGGCGCGCACGGGGGCCTGTGCTTCCTCTGCCGCGCGCGGCGCGGAGACGGGCGTGTCGAAGGACAGCTCTTCCAGCACGTCCTGCACCGACTCGACCAGCTTGGCGCCTTGGCGGATCAGCGCATGGCAGCCGCGCGATTGGGGCGAATGGATCGAGCCGGGAATCGCGAACACCTCGCGGCCCTGTTCCACCGCCAGCCGGGCGGTGATCAGCGAGCCGGAGGCCAGTGCCGCCTCGATCACCAGCGTACCGCGTGAGAGCCCCGCAATGATCCGGTTGCGCTTGGGGAAATTCGGGTGCAGCGGCGGCGTGCCGAGCGCGAACTCGCTGACGATCAGACCGTTCGATGCGATGCGGTGGGCCAGCGCGCGGTGCCGGGCCGGGTAGACGCGGTCGAGGCCGGTGCCGACCACCGCGACTGTCGCGAGCCGGGGACTGCCCTGTGCGGCCTCCACCGCGTCCAGGGCGCCCTGGTGGGCCGCCCCGTCGACGCCCAGCGCCAGGCCCGACACCACGGTCACGCCGACCTCGCCCAGCGCGCGTGCAAAGGCCCGCGCATTCAGTTCGCCCTGCGGCGTCGGGTTGCGGCTGCCGACGATGGCCACGCTGCGATCCAGTTGCGTCAGGTCGAACGCGGGGGCGCCCAGCAGGTAGAGCATCAGGGGTGGATCGGCCGTTTCGAGCAAGGCCGCGGGATAGCCCGGATCGCCCAGCGTCACCAGCCGTCGCCTGGCGCCATCGGCTTCTACAGTCTGCAGCCAGTCCCAGGTCTGGGCGAGCTGTGTGTCGAGGCGCGCGGGCCGCACCTGCAGCGCGGCCGCCTGGGCCGGCATGACGACGTCGCGCAGGGCCGCGGGCGATTGCGTGAACACGGCGCCCGGCAGGCCGAAGGCGGCGAGCAGCTTGCGCGCCGTGGTGTCGCCGATGCCCGGCGTCAGCGCGAGCCGCAGCCAGTCGGCGAGTTCGTCACGTTCCACGCCGACGGCCCGTGCGGAAGGGTCAGGGATTGACCAGCAGGTCGCCCACGCGCGGCGTGTCGTTGATCTCGAGCACCAGCGCGTACGAGACCTTCTCGAAGGGACGGAACACCATCAGCAGGCCGATGCGTTCGTTGGGCAGCTTGAGCGTTTCCTTGACGCCGCCGGTGCGGTCGACGATGGTCTCGCCATTCTTGAGGATGGCCAGCACGTGGCCGTTCTCGATGCCGTCGCGCAAGCCCTTGTTGATCGCGACGACCTGGTTCTGGGCCGCGAACTGCACCGCGTTGCCGTAGACGGAGACGATGCGGCCGGCGAAGGGTTGCGTCGGTGCGCGCGGCACGTAGCTCAGGAGCTGGCGCGCCGGCTCGGGCAGCAGCCGGTCGCCGGCGCGGATTTCCTCGCGCGCCGCCACGATGTCGACGGTGGCCGGCACCACGGTCGACACGGGCTTGCCGTCGTCCAGCGATTGGGCGACCGACTCGCCGCGCTGCAGCAGGGCCTTGCCCAGGTACTGCGCCTCGTAGCCCAGGATCTCGCCGGTGCCGGGGTCCTTGAGCGGCGTGGCGTTGCGGAACACGCGGAAGGTCTTCTGCGGTCCACCGGCATCGACCAGCGGCGTACTCGGCTCCCCGCGGGCATAGGCCCGGTCGCCGCGCGCCAGCAGCACGCGGCTGTCGTTGCCGGCGACGATGCGCGGTGCGGCCAGCAGCGTGCCTTCGTCGACCACGATCGGTTCGCTGAGGAAGGGTTCGATCAGGCTGGGGTTGAGCGTGGGCAGAGCCAGGCCGGAGAGCGACTCGGAACGCGTGCGCGGCGACAGCCTGATCGTGCCGCCGTCACCCGTGCCGCCCGCGCCGCGCCGGGTGCTCAGCCGCGCGCGGCCGCCGGTCTTGTCCAGGTACAGCACCTGGCCCGGGTAGATCCGGTGCGGGTTGGCGATGTCGTCGAGGTTCATGCCCCAGAGCTCGGGCCAGCGCCAGGGGCCGCGCAGGTAGAGCCGCGAGATGGCCCACAGCGTGTCGCCGGACTTGACGGTGTATTCGTCGGGCGCGCCGGGCGCCAGCTCGCTGAGCGGCACACCGGTCTGCGCGGCTTGCTGGGCCGTGGCGCGCTGCTGGGAGGTCACCGGATAGTTCTGCGCCGCGGCGCTCATGCTGAAACCGAGTGCGGCCACGGTCGCCAGCGCGGTGAGGACGGTCGAACGCTGGCGCGAGAGGCAGGTTTTTTTCATGATTGAATCGATGTCCACGCAGAGGCCGCACCGGGCGTACGAATCCTCACAATTTGCTACGAATTTTGCGCTGAAGCCCTTGATAGGGCAACGCTTATCGCGCCAGGCATCTCCGGGCGTCTCTGGAATTGGCGAAAATAGCCACAATTTCCCTCCGACTTCATGGCCAAAAGAACCATCCTGAGCTTTCCCGATCCGCGCCTGCACACGGTGGCCAAGCCGGTGCAGGGCATCGACGCGCAGACCCGCACGCTGGTCACCGACATGCTCGAGACCATGTACGACGCCAAGGGCATCGGCCTGGCCGCGACCCAGATCGATGTGCACCAGCGCGTGGTCGTCATCGACGTGTCCGAGGAGCACGATGCGCCGCTGGTGCTGATCAACCCCGAGATCGTCTGGGCCAGCGACGAGAAGGTGCTCAACGAAGAGGGCTGCCTCTCGGTGCCCGGCATCTACGACGGCGTGATGCGCTCGACCTCGGTGCGCGTGAATGCCCTGGATGCCGACGGCAACATGCAGTCGATCGAGGCCGACGGCCTGCTTGCCGTGTGCATCCAGCACGAGCTCGATCACCTGTTGGGCAAGGTCTTCGTCGAGTACCTGTCGCCGCTCAAGCGCAACCGGATCAAGAGCAAGCTGCTCAAGCTGCAACGCGAAGAGCAGCGCGACGCACAGGACGCCCGCCGGTGACCGCGCGCCGGCGCCCGTCCCTGGCCTGTGCCGCGCTGGCGCTCCTGGCCCTGGTCGGCTGCGCCAGCGAGCCCACCCGCTTGCCGTTGGGCGTCACGCGCGCCGAAGCCCTGCAACGGCTCGGCACGCCGACCGGTGTCTATCCGCTGTCCGGCGGCGGCGAGCGGCTCCAGTACTCCCGCGGCCCGATGGGCCATGAAGTGAACAACGTCGACGTCGACGCGCAGGGCCGGGTCGTGTCGACCCGCCAGGAACTGCAGGAGTCGCTGTTCGACCGCACCATCCAGGCCGGCCTCTGGCGCGAGGCTGACGTGCTGCGCACCTATGGCCGGCCCTACGAGGTCGCGCGCGTGGGCTCCTTCGACGGCGTGGTCTGGACCTGGCGCTTCAAGTCGATGAATGCGCCGCGCCTGCTGCACATCTACATCGCCCCGACCGGCGAGGTGGTGCGCTACCACACCGCCGATGACGTGATGCGCGACGACGTGCGCTGGTGAGAGGTTTCCCTTGAGTTTGAAGATCGGCTTTGCCGGCACGCCCGAGTTCGCCCGTGTCGCCCTGGAAACCCTGCATGCGGCCGGTTTCGACGTCTGTCTGGTGTTGAGCCAGCCCGACCGCCCGGCCGGCCGCGGCATGAAGCTGCAGGCCTCGCCGGTCAAGCAGTTCGCGCTGCAGCACGACTGGCCCGTGTCGCAGCCGCGCAGCCTGCGGCTCGACGGCAAGTACCCCGACGAAGCCGCCGCGGCACGCGACACCCTCGTCGCGGCCGGGCTCGACGTGCTGGTGGTCGCGGCCTACGGCCTGATCCTGCCGCAGTGGGTGCTCGATGCGCCCCGGCTGGGCTGCCTCAACATCCATGCGAGCCTGCTGCCGCGCTGGCGCGGCGCCGCGCCGATCCATCGCGCCATCGAGGCCGGCGACACCGAGACCGGCGTGACCATCATGCAGATGGACGCGGGCCTCGACACCGGCGCGATGCTGCTGCGCGAGTCGCTGCCCATCGGCGACGACAGCACCGCGCGCCTGCACGACAAGCTTGCGGCCATGGGCGGCCGGCTCATCGTCGACGCGCTGCACCGGGCCGAGGCCGGCACGCTGCAGCCGGTGGCGCAGCCGGCCGAGGGCGTGACCTACGCCCACAAGATCGAGAAGCACGAGGCCGCCATCGACTGGCAGCAGGATGCCGCGACGCTGGTGCGCCGCGTGCGCGCCTTCGACCCCTTTCCCGGCGCCAGCAGCGTGCTCGACGGCGTGGCCGTCAAGTGCTGGTCGGCCGAGGTGCAGGGCGGAGGTGCCACGGAGGCCCCCGGCACGGTGCTCGCCGTGTCGCCCGCGGGCATCGACGTGGCCGTGCACGGCGGCGCAGTCCGCCTGACCGAACTGCAGCGCCCCGGCGGCAAGCGCCTGGCCGCGGCCGACTTTCTGCACGGCTTCGACGTCAAGCCCGGCCAGGTGTTCGGCTGATGTTCCTGAGCGCGGAGCTTCGCCGCCAGCCCACGTTCCGCGAAGGCGTGGTCACCATGGCGCCGATGGCGCTGGGCATCGGCGCCTGGGGCCTGATGACCGGCGTGGCGATGGTCAAGTCGGGCATGAGCGTGTTCGAGGCGGTGGCGATGACGCTGCTGGTCTACGCCGGCAGCTCGCAGCTCGCGGCGATTCCGCTGCTGGTGGCCGGCGCGCCGGCCTGGGTGGTGCTGGCCACGGGCTTCTGCGTGAACCTGCGCTTCGTGGTGTTCAGCCTGCACCTGCGGCCCTACCTGATGCACATGCCGCGCTGGCGCCGCATGCTGCACGGCTACCTCACCGCCGACCTGAGCTACGCGGTCTTCACGAACCGCTATCCGATCCCGCCGGTCGACGCGGCCGAGCAGCAGGCCCAGGAGGCCTACCTGACCGGCGGCTACTTCATCACCTGGTGCGCCTGGATGGGCATGAGCGCGGTCGGCATCGCGCTGGCCAACTTCATCCCGCAGGCCTGGGGCCTGGGCTTCGCGGGCGTGCTGAGCCTGGTCGGCATCCTGTGCTCGATGGCGACCACGCGGCTGCGCGTGCTGTCGGCGCTGATCGCGGGCGCCACCGCCGTGGCCGCCTATGCGCTGCCGCTCAAGCTCAACATCGTGACCGGCATCGGGGTCGCGGTGCTGCTGTGTTTCTGGCTCGAGAAGCAGTTCGTACGCAACCCGGCGGAGGCCGACCGATGAGCGGAGATACCGATCCCTGGACCCTGGTGGTGATCCTCGGCCTGGCGGGCGTGACGGTGCTCACGCGCTGCTTCTTCTTCATCCTCGATCGCCCCTGGGGCCTGCCCGAATGGGCGCACCGGGCGCTGCACTACGCGCCCATCGCCGCGCTGTCGGCGGTGGTCATCCCCGAGATCGTGATGAGCCAGGGCCACCTGGTGAGCAGCTGGCAGGAAGCGCGCCTCTACGCGGCGCTGGCCGGCGCCGCCTACTATTTCTGGCGCGGCGGCGTGCTGGGCACCATGGTGGTCGGCATGGCGGTCTACCTGCCGCTGCACCTCGGCCTGGGCTGGTAGGGTCGCGCAGGGCTCGGCCCTGCATCCCCCTGAAACGGCCAAAACTACAATGGCCGACGCCTCCGTCTTTCCTCTCACCTCACCTCTTCTCCCGCCATGAACGTCATCCGCTTCACCGATCTCTGTGCACAAGGCAAGGTTGCCGGCCAGCGCGTCTTCATCCGTGCCGACCTCAACGTGCCGCAGGACGATGCCGGCCGCATCACCGAAGACACCCGCGTGCGCGCCTCGGTGCCCTGCATCCAGCTGGCGCTCGACGCCGGCGCTGCGGTGATGGTGACCTCGCACCTGGGCCGTCCGACCGAGGGCGCGTTCAAGCCCGAGGACTCGCTCGCGCCCGTGGCCGAGCGCCTGGCCGAGCTGCTGGGCCGCGAAGTGCGCCTGGTGGCCGACTGGGTCGACGGTGTCGACGTGCAGCCGGGCCAGATCGTGCTGCTCGAGAACTGCCGCGTGAACAAGGGCGAGAAGAAGAACGACGAGACGCTCGCGAAGAAGATGGCCGCGCTGTGCGACATCTACGTGAACGACGCCTTCGGCACCGCGCACCGCGCCGAGGCCACCACCTACGGCATCGCGCAGTTCGCGAAGATCGCCTCGGCCGGCCCGCTGCTGGCGGCCGAGATCGACGCCATCACCAAGGCGCTGGCGCACCCCGCCCGCCCGCTGGTGGCGATCGTGGCCGGCTCCAAGGTCAGCACCAAGCTCACCATCCTGAAGAGCCTGGCCGAGAAGGTCGACCAGCTGATCGTCGGCGGCGGCATCGCCAACACCTTCATGCTGGCCGCGGGCCTGTCGATCGGCAAGTCGCTGGCCGAGCCCGACCTGCTGGACCAGGCCACCGCCGTGATCGAGGCCATGCGCGCGCGTGGCGCCGCGGTGCCGATCCCGGTCGACGTGGTGACGGCCAAGACCTTCTCGGCCGATGCGCCGGCCACCGTCAAGGCGGCCGATGCGGTGGCCGAGGACGACCTGATCCTGGACATCGGCCCCAAGACCGCCGAACTGCTGGCCGCGCAGCTGCGCGAGGCCGGCACCATCGTCTGGAACGGCCCGGTGGGCGTGTTCGAGTTCGAGGCCTTCTCGCACGGCACCGAGGCCATCGCCCGCGCCATCGCCGACAGCAAGGCCTTCTCGATCGCGGGCGGCGGCGACACGCTGGCCGCGATCGCCAAGTACGGCATCGAGAAGGACGTGGGCTACATCTCCACCGGCGGCGGCGCCTTCCTCGAGATCCTCGAGGGCAAGACCCTGCCGGCTTTCGAGATCCTGACGAAGCGCGCGGCCGGCTGATCGACCCCGGCACCAACGAAAAAGCCCGCGATTGCGGGCTTTTTCAATGGGACGCTGCGGATCAGGCCGCGGTCGGCATCGGCGCCCGCATCGCGCTGGTCGCGCGGCCCTGGAAGTCGGTCCAGCACTGGCGCGAGAAGTCGTAGAGCTTGCAGGCGCGCGCGGTCGAGAAGTACCACTTCCAGGAGAAGGGCTGGACGATGATGCGTTCGGGTAGCAGGTGCTCGAGCATCTTCTGCGCTTCCTTGAGCTTGTACAGCGGGATGCTCATGTCCACGTGGTGCGCGGTGTGCTCCATGATGTGGTGCATCATCGCGCCGACCTGCATCGGGAAGGTCAGGTGCACGGTGGTCGATACGAAGGGCTGGGCGCGTTGCCAGGCCGCCTTCTCGTCGTGCCACTGCACCTTGACGTGCGTGTGGTGGCCGTAGATCACGAAGCCCATCATGTTGAACCAGAAGGCCATCGGCACCACGAAGCCGATCAGCAAGGTGAGCAGCACCGATTGGCCGGTGGCCAGCGCGGCGGCCGCGAGGGCCGCGATCCAGAGGGCGGCGAAGCCGGTCACCAGGGCGCAGTCCTTGCCGAAGATCGGCCGGTAGCTGTTGCCCATCACCGAGCGCCGGGGGAACATCATCTTCTTCCACCAGATCTCGATCATGTAATACAGGCCCGGGCCCCAGCCGCTGCGGTAGATGCGCTCGAGCCCGCGGCGCATCGGCGACAGCGCGCGGTACTCGGCCTGCGTGAGCGGCGCCCAGACGAAGTCCACGCCCTTGAGGTTGGTGAAGCCGTGGTGCACCACGTTGTGGCCCATGTCCCAGAGGCTGTAGGCGGTGAGCGAGGGCAGGAAGGCGATCCGGCCCAGCCACTTGTTCAGGCGCCGGTGCGGCGTCAGGCTCTGGTGGCAGCCGTCGTGGCCGATGATGAACAGGCGGCCGATCACGAAGCCCGCCAGCAGCGCGGCCAAGAGCTTGAGCCAGATCGGCTTGAGCAGTACCGTGCCGGTCAGCAGGGCGCCGAACAGCAGGTAGTCGATGGCGAGCATGACCAGCGCGCGCACGGTGGTGCGCTGCGAGATCGGGATCAGCCAGGAACGGATGATCTTGCGGTGCGGCAGCGGCGCTTCCGGCGGCAAGGGCGTGACAACGGGATCGGATGGGGTCTGCATAAGACGGGCAAAAAGAGGAAGGACGACGGCGCAGTCCTGCACCGTAACGTATTCATCGGAAGGGGATATGACGGAGATCAAGCCCCTCCAGGGTTGTCTGGGCAACCGTGTCATATCGCGCGAGGTCATCCCCGCATGTGAGAATTGTGCCAAAAGCCCGAATACCCCCAGGAGACGCAACCCCGTGGACACCACCCGACTTCCCCGCCATGCCACCAAGATCGTCGCGACGCTCGGTCCGGCCTCGAACACGCTCGAGCTGATCGAGCAACTGATCCACTACAAGGTCAGCGTGGTGCGGCTGAATTTCAGCCATGGCATCGCCCAGGACCACATCGACCGTGCCGCCATGGTGCGCGAGGCCGCGCGCCGCGCCGGCCGCGAGGTGGCGATCATGGCCGACCTGCAGGGCCCGAAGATCCGGGTCGGCAAGTTCGCCCAGGGCAAGATCTGGCTCGAGCCCGACGCCAAGTTCGTGCTCGACGCCTCGCGCACCGAGCTCGGCGACGTCGATGCCGTCGGCCTCGACTACAAGGACCTGCCGCGCGACGTGAAGGCCGGCGACCGCCTGCTGCTCAACGACGGGCTGATCGTGCTCAAGGTGGACCTGGTGCGCGGCCAGGCCGTGCACACCACCGTGGTGCTGGGCGGCGAGCTGTCGAACAACAAGGGCATCAACAAGCAGGGTGGCGGTCTCACGGCCCCTGCACTGACGGCCAAGGACATGGAGGACATCAAGACCGCGATGAGCTTCCAGGCCGACTACGTGGCGGTGAGCTTCCCGAAGAACGCGACCGACATGGAAATGGCGCGCCAGCTGTGCAACGTGGCGGCGGCCGAGTTCGGCCACCGGCCGGGCATGATCGCCAAGATCGAGCGCGTCGAAGCGATCCCCAACCTGGAAGAGATCCTGCGCGCCAGCGACGGCATCATGGTGGCCCGCGGCGACCTGGCCGTGGAAGTGGGCAACGCCGCGGTGCCGGCGCTGCAGAAGAAGATGATCCGCATGGCGCGCGAGATGGACCGCGTGGTCATCACCGCGACCCAGATGATGGAGTCGATGATCACCAACCCCGTGCCCACGCGCGCCGAGGTGAGCGACGTGGCCAACGCGGTGCTCGACGGCACCGACGCCGTGATGCTGAGCGCCGAGACCGCCTCGGGCCGCTACCCGCTCGCGACCGTGCAGGAGATGAGCCGCATCTGCGAAGCCGCCGAGCAGGCCGAGGACACGGCGCGCGACACCGACTTCAGCGGCCACACCTACGCCCGCATCGACCAGGCCATCGCCATGGGCGCGCTGTTCACCGCCCACCACCTGGGCGCCAAGGCCATCGTGGCGCTGACCGAATCGGGCTCGACACCGCTGTGGATGAGCCGCCATTCGGCCCACATCCCGGTCTACGCGCTGACCTCGCGGCTGTCGACCCAGCGCAAGATGGCGCTGTTCCGCAACGTGCGCCCGCTGCTGATGGACTCGCAGACCGACCGCGATACCGCGCTCGAGCAGGCCGAGGCCCATCTGAAGAAACGCGGCATCGTGCAGAGCGGTGACGTCTACGCGATCACCTGCGGCGAGCCCATGGGCGCGCCGGGCGGCACCAACATGCTGAAGATCTGCCGGGCCTCCTGATGCGAGCCGGCGCTGGCGGCGACATCGCTTCCAACCCGTCGTCAGCGGTGCTGTGCGATCAGCTGCCGCCGAGCCCTGAGGAGAACGAATGATCTGGTTCCGCAGACGCGACAGCAAGGCGCATCCGGCCAGCTCGTCATCGCCTTCCTTGCCAGCAACGGGTGCGGCACACCTGGTCGATGTCACCGCGGCCGGCATCCGCATCGACAACACACTGCTGGAGGCGCTGACGGTGTCGGCGCTCACGGCCCTGCTCGGGGTGCCGCGCGTCGTGCCACCCGAGGACCCGACGCCGGACGAACGCGGCTTGGTGCGCAGCACACTGGTGATATGGGACGACGCGGGCGTGCGTGCCTACACCAAGGGCGGCGACGAAGTGAGTGAACTGTCGATCCGCCTGGCCGAGGATCCCGCGTGGGAGCGATCCACGCCGCTCGATGCGCGCAAGGCTCGTCCCACCCGCGTCTTCACCGGAACCTTGACCGTTGGCGGGCAGAACCCTCTCGAGACGATCCCCGAAGCAGAACTGCGCAAGGCATATATTTTTCTCGAGATGAAGGTCGGGCCGTGGGAAAGCACTTTCTCCCTCAATGAGACGGCGTGCGGCGAGCTCCGGTCCATGGCCTTCGCCGAGCGCTTCGCGAAAAGCAAGACCGACGAACTCGCGAATATCGTGCGCGGTGCCGCGCACCCGTTCCGCGAGGTCGCGATCGGCCATCGCGCACCGAAACGGGTGAAGAAACCCTCCGGGAAATGGAAGGTGCCCACGGCGACCGAGTCGGTGCTGGAGATCGCGTCGTTCCCGTTCCGGCTGGCCATCATCCAGCACCTGATGTTCGAACAGGCGCTTCTCATGCCGCGCTTCGATGTCTACGATTTCGCCCGGGATCAGGGCGCGCTATCCTTCGATCCAGACGAGATCGGGTACGAAGTCATTCCCGCGGTGCGCGACTGGTTCGGCGAACTCCCGATCCCGGCCCGTCTCGCGGCGCACGTCGAGACACTGGTGCTCGACGGCGGCAACGACATCTATCTGCAGCTGATCCCGCAGTGGGACGGCGAAGACGGCGCCTTCGCGATCACGAGCCTCACCGCCGAGGACCTCGCGCCCTTCACGCGGCTTCGCCTGGTCGACGACATCGGTGGATTTCTCGGCCCGGACGCCCGCACCGCACTCATCGCGCGTGGCGTCACCGTGACCTAGTACGGCACGGGCCGCAGATTCGCCGCAGCGGCGTAGGCTGCGGCCGTGTCCTGGCGAGCCGGGGAAAACCAAATCCGCCCAGGCTGCGTACAGCGGGGATGCCTTTCTCCCACTTCCTCCGCCGCCGCCGCAGCGCACTGCTGGCCGCCGGCGCGCTGGCCCTGTCCGCCTGTTCCCCGATCAAGCTGCTCGACCGGCTCACGCCGAGCGACACCTATGTGGCGGAAACCGGCATCGCCTACGGCAGCGCGCCGCGCCAGCAGCTCGACGTCTACCGGCCGCTGCCGGCCACCGCGCCACCCGAGGGACGGCGCCCGCTGGTCGTCTTCTTCTACGGCGGCACCTGGACCACCGGCGAGCGGGCCAGCTTCCGCTTCGTCGGCGAGGCGTTGGCGGCACGCGGTGCGGTGGTGGTGATCCCCGACTACCGGCTGGCGCCGGGCGTCACCTACCCGGTGTTCGTGCAGGACAGCGCCCGCGCCATGAAATGGGGCCTGGACAACGCGGCCCGGCTGGGCGCCGACCCGAAGCAGGTCTATGCGATGGGCCACAGTTCGGGTGGCTACAACGCCGCCATGCTGGCGCTCGACGCGCGCTGGCTGGGCGCGGTGGGCGCGAGCCCGCGGCAGCTGGCCGGCTGGATCGGCCTGGCCGGTCCCTACGATTTCCTGCCAATGGGCGACCCCGACGCCCAGCGCGCCTTCGACTGGCCGAACACGCCGCGCAGTTCGCAGCCCATTGCCCATGTCTCGGCCGCCTCGCCGCGCGCGCTGCTCATGGCCGCGAGCAAGGACACCCTGGTCGACCCGGTGCGCAACACCGGCCAGATGGTGCAGAAGCTGCGTGCCGACGGGGTCGAAGTGCAGACCCGATCCTTCGACAACCTGAGCCATGTGACGCTGATCGGGGCCCTCGCCACGCCGATCCGCTGGATCGGCGGGCCAGTGCTGCCGCCCATCCTGCAGTTCGTGGGGTTGCCGTCGGACCCGTCCGACAAGGTCGCTCGGTAGAATCGAGGCAGTTTTTCTACAGTCTTCCCACCAATCTTCCCGCGAGGTATTTCCCATGGCTCTCGTCTCGATGCGCGAACTGCTGGATCACGCAGCCGCCAACGGCTACGGTATTCCGGCCTTCAACGTCAACAACCTCGAACAGGTCCAGGCCGTGATGGAAGCGGCCAAGGAAACCGGTGCGCCGGTCATCCTGCAGGCCAGCGCCGGCGCCCGCAAGTACGCGGGTGAAGGCTTCATCAAGCACCTGATCCAGGCCGCGCTCGAAAGCTACCCGAACATCCCGCTGGTCATGCACCAGGACCACGGCCAGAACCCGGACGTGTGCCAGGGCGCGATCGACCTGGGCTTCTCCTCGGTGATGATGGACGGCTCGCTCGAGGCCGACGGCAAGACCATCGCCAGCTACGAATACAACGTCGAAGTGACGAAGAAGGTCGCGCAGCTGGCGCACCGCGTCGGCGTCACGGTCGAGGGCGAACTGGGCTGCCTGGGCTCGCTCGAGACCATGAAGGGCGACAAGGAAGACGGCCACGGCACCGACGCGACCATGACGCGCGAACAGCTGCTGACCGACCCCGAGCAGGCCGCCGACTTCGTCAAGCAGACCCAGATCGACGCACTGGCCATCGCCATCGGCACCAGCCACGGCCCGTTCAAGTTCACGCGCAAGCCCACCGGCGACATCCTCGCGATCGACCGCATCAAGGAAATCCACCAGCGCATTCCCAACACCCATCTGGTGATGCACGGCTCGTCGTCGGTGCCGCAGGAACTGCTGGCGATCATTCGCCAGTACGGCGGCCAGATCAAGGAAACCTACGGCGTGCCGGTCGAGGAAATCCAGGAAGCGATCAAGCACGGCGTGCGCAAGATCAACATCGACACCGACATCCGCCTGGCCATGACCGGCGCGGTGCGCAAGTTCCTGTTCGAGAACCCCGAGAAGTTCGACGCCCGCGAATGGCTCAAGCCGGCGCGCGAGGCCGCCAAGCTGGTCTGCAAGCAGCGCTACATCGAGTTCGGCTGCGAAGGCCAGGCCGCGAAGATCAAGGGCGACACGCTGCAGGTCGTGGCCGCCAAGTACGCCAACGGAGAGCTCGCACAACAAGTCCGCTGAGCGAAAGCGACGGACAACGAGCCACCGTTCGCGGTGGCTTTTTGCTGCGCGCACAATCCGCTTACCCTTCCCCTGTTTCCATCACGCTCCCGCCATGACGACCGTCCACACTTCCTCCATCCAAAGCCTGCCCCTGCTCGCGCGCGGGAAGGTGCGCGACAACTATGCCGTCGGCAACGATCGCATCCTGATGGTCGCGAGCGACCGGCTCTCGGCCTTCGACGTGATCATGGGCGAGCCCATCCCGGGCAAGGGCGTGCTGCTCACCCAGATGGCGCTGTGGTGGTTCGAGCGCCTGGGCCACCTGTGCCCCAACCACCTCACGGGCGAGGCGCCCGAGAGCGTGGTGACCGAGGCCGAGGTGCCGCAGGTCAAGGACCGCTCGATGCTGGTCAAGCGCCTGAAGCCGATCCCGGTCGAGGCCGTGGTGCGCGGCTACCTGGCCGGCAGCGGCTGGAAGGAATACCAGGAATCGCGCTCGGTCTGCGGCGTGCCGCTGCCCGAGGGCCTGCGCAACGCCAGCAAGCTGGCGCGCCCGATCTTCACGCCCGCGGCCAAGGCCGCGATGGGCGAGCACGACGAGAACATCAGCTACGACCGCATGGTCGAGATGGTCGGCCCCACGCTGGCCCAGCAGATCCGCGACATCAGCATCGCGATCTACGAGACCGCGGCCCAGATCGCGCTGGCCAAGGGCATGATCATTGCCGACACCAAGTTCGAGTTCGGCCTCGACGAGGCCGGCACGCTGGTGCTGATGGACGAGGTGCTCACGCCCGACAGCTCGCGCTACTGGCCGGTCGAGGGCTACGACGAGGCGCTGCGCAACGGCACCAACCCGCCGAGTTACGACAAGCAGTTCGTGCGCGACTGGCTCGAGGCAACCAAGGTCAACGGCAAGCCCTGGGACAAGACGCCCCCGGCGCCGCGCCTGCCGGCCGAAGTGACCGAGAAGACCGCGGCCAAGTACCGCGAAGCGCTGGACCGGCTGACCGCCGGCTGAGTGTCGAAGCGAGCCGCGCTCAGCGGCTCTCGAGCACCGCGGTCGTGCGGCCGCTGCGGTCCAGCAGCGTGAGCCGGCTGCCGCCGGCCAGGCTGTACTGGGTCGTGGCCTTGATGGCGGCCAGGAAGTCGGTCTCGATGATGCTGCGCGTGTTGTCGAGGCAGGCCATGCGCGTGGCGGCGAGCTGTTCGATCTTCAGCGAATGCCCGGTGCGCTGGTAGCTGCCGGTCAGGCGGTTGCAGCCGCCCGATCCGGTGACGCGCGCGCCGTCGAACAGAAGCTGCGCGCCGCGCTGCGGATCGGAGTCGACCGGCAGCGGCTGGCTGCCGATGCTCACCAGGCGCCAGGTGCGCGACTCGATCGGTTCGTCCAGGCTTACCGTGGTGCCACAGGCCGCCAGCAGGGCGGCACCGGACAGAAGCAGTGCGGTGAGGGCGGTGGGCCGGACGAAGGGGCGCATGGGAGGTCCTTTCAGGAACAACGAGGGGGCGGAAGGCCTCAGCTCAGCACGACGCTGCTCAGGCGCCGGCGGTAGGTCGCCACCGTCGGATCGTCGGGCGGGATCTGTCCGTCGGCCACCTTGGGCTTGGGCGGCTCGATGAGTTCGAGGATCGCAATGTACGTCTTGCGCGCCAGGTCCTCGCTCCAGGCCTTGTCGCGCATCAGGATTTCCAGCAGTTCGTCCATCGCGTCGGTCCAGCGCTGTTCGGCGATCAGCAGCTGCGCGCGGCCGAAGCGGGCCTCGAAGTCGCGCTTGCCGGCCGCGATGCGGGTGTCGAAGTCGGCCAGCACCGGCGCCGGGCCGTTGACCGGTGCGGCGAAGTCGATCGCGTTCATCCAGCGCTGCAGCGCGTCGAAGCGGCGCACCGCGGGCGCCTTGGCGATCACCGGCGCGAAGGCCACCTTGGCGTCGTCGCCGCGGCCCAGCTGCAGCAGCAGCTTGACGTAGTCGAAGCGGGCATCGTCGTTGGCCGGGTCGGTGACCACGGCGTGCTGGAGTTTCTCGAGCGCGCCCTCGGTGTCGCCCTCGGCCAGCGCTTCCTGCGCGGCTTCTTCCTGGGCGGCGGCCTCGAGTTCTTCGGCGGCCGGCACGTGCTTGTCGAGGAATTCGCGGATCTTCTCGGCCGGAATCGCGCCGACGAAGCCGTCGACCGGCTGGCCGCCGACGAACATCACGCAGAAGGGGATGCTGCGCACGCCGAACATCTGCGACAGCTGGGTCGAGATCTGCGGCACCTTGTCGGCGTCGAGCTTGGCCAGTGTGAAGCGGCCGGCGTACTCGGTCTCGAGCTGTTCGAGCACCGGGCCCAGCTGTTTGCAGGGTCCGCACCATTCGGCCCAGATGTCGAGCAGCACCGGTGTGGTGGCCGAACCTTCGATCAGCGCGGTCTGGAAGTTTTCGAGGGTGATATCGATCATCGGATGCAGATGGAGGCAAAACGTAAAATTGCGACCATGAACCAAACAATCCAGGTCGGCGTGGTGATGGGATCGAACTCCGACTGGGAGACGATGCGTCACGCGGTCGAGATTCTCCAGCAATTCGGCATCACCCACGAAGCACGGGTGGTCTCGGCCCACCGCATGCCCGACGAACTCTTCGCCTATGCCGAAAGCGCGGCCCCGCGCGGGCTGGCCGCGATCATCGCCGGTGCCGGCGGCGCGGCCCATCTGCCGGGCATGCTGGCCGCCAAGACCACGGTGCCGGTGCTCGGCGTGCCGGTGGCCAGCCGCCACCTGCAGGGCGTCGATTCGCTCTACAGCATCGTGCAGATGCCCAAGGGCGTGCCGGTCGCGACCTTCGCCATCGGCAATGCCGGCGCGGCCAATGCGGCGCTGTTCGCCATCGCCATGCTGGCGGTGGGCAATCCGCGGCTGCGCACCCAGCTCGACACCTTCCGCAGCGCGCAGACCGCGGCCGCGCAGGCCATGACGCTGCCGCCGCCCGAGGCCGGCGCCCCCGCGGCCCCGGCCGTGTCGCCCTTCTCGCCCCAGGGCGGGGGCGCGCTGTGAGCGACGCCGTCACGCCCTATCTGCGGCCCGGCAGCACGCTGGGCGTGCTCGGTGGCGGCCAGCTCGGCCGCATGTTCGCGCAGACGGCCCAGCGCATGGGCTACTTCACGGCGGTGCTCGACCCCGATGCCGACAGCCCGGCCGGCCGCGTGAGCCACCACCACATCCACGCCGACTACACCGACGTCGCGGGCCTGGCCCGGCTGGCCGGCCTGGCCGAGGCGATCACCACCGAATTCGAGAACGTGCCCGCGCCCTCGCTCGAGAACCTGGCCGCGGCGCGGCCGGTGGCGCCCGGCGCGGCCGCCGTGGCCATCGCGCAGGACCGCATCCGCGAGAAGGCGCATTTCATCCGCTGCGGCGTGGCCTGTGCGCCGCACGCGGTGATCGAGACCGCCGCCCAACTGGCCGCAGTCGCCGACGCGCTGCTGCCCGGCATCCTCAAGACCGCGCGCCTGGGCTACGACGGCAAGGGCCAGCAGCGCGTCGCCACGCGCGAACAGCTGGCCGCCGCCTGGGAAGCCACCGGCGGCGTGCCCTGCGTGCTCGAGAAGCTGCTGCCGCTGGATTTCGAGTGCTCGGTGATCGTGGCGCGCGGCCACGACGGCCAGATGGTGCACCTGCCGCCCCAGCGCAACCTGCACCGCGACGGCATCCTGGCCGTGACCGAGGTGCACCCGGACAACATGCCCGCCGCGCTGGCCGAACGCGCGGTGGCCTCGACCCGCTCGATCGCCGAAGGCCTGCAGTACGTGGGTGTGCTGTGCGTCGAGTATTTCGTGCTGGCCGACGGCGCGATGGTGGTCAACGAGATGGCGCCGCGCCCGCACAACAGCGGCCACTGGTCGATGGACGCGAGCGACGTGTCGCAGTTCGAGCTGCAGGTGCGCACCCTGGCCGGCCTGCCGCTGACCGCGCCGCGCCAGCACAGCCCGGCGCTGATGCTCAACCTGCTGGGCGACCTCTGGTTCGACGGCGACGACACCACGCCGACCGAGCCGCCCTGGGCCGACGTGCTGGCGCTGCCCGGCACGCACCTGCACCTCTACGGCAAGGCCTCGGCACGCCGCGGCCGCAAGATGGGCCACCTGAACATCACCGGCGCCGACATCGCCACGGTGCGCGCCACCGCCGATTTCGCCGCCGCGGTGCTGGGCCTGCCCATCCCGCTGTCGGAGTAGGAACATGATCGTCGACGGCCATTCCCCCGACGCCATCGCCGCCGCGGCGGTGCAATTGCGCGCGGGCGGCCTGGTGGCCTTCCCGACCGAAACCGTCTACGGCCTCGGCGCCGACGCCGGCAGCGACGCGGCCGTGACGGGCATCTTCCGCGCCAAGGGCCGCCCGGCCGACCATCCGCTGATCGTCCACGTGCCGGCCGGCCCCAAGGGCACCGAGGCGCTGTCGTACTTCGCGCAGCCGCTGCCGGCCTTCGCAGAGAAGCTGGTGCTGGCCTTCTGGCCCGGCCCGCTCACCTTGATCGTCACGCGCCAGCCCGGCGTCGCCACGGCTTCGGCCGGCGGGCAGGACACCATCGGCCTGCGCTGCCCCGCGCATCCGGTGGCGCAGGCGCTGCTCGAGGCCTGCGCCGCGCAGGGCGTGCTCGGCCTGTCCGGCCCCAGCGCCAACCGCTTCGGCCGCGTGAGCCCGACCACCGCGCAGCATGTGCACGCCGAGTTCGGCGAGACGCTGATGGTGGTCGACGGTGGCCCGTGCGCGGTCGGCATCGAATCGACCATCGTCGACTGCAGCCGCGGCGCCCCGGTGCTGCTGCGGCCCGGTGCCATCACGCGCGACCAGATCGAGGGCGCCTGCGGCGAAGCCCTGCGCGACAAGCACGACCTGGCCGCGCCCGACCCCCGGGCTTCGGGCACGCTGGCCGCGCACTACGCGCCCGAGGCCAAGCTGCGGCTGATGGACGCGCGGGCACTGCAGGCCGCGCTCGACGTGCTCGGCGCCCAGGCTGCGCACATCGCGGTCTGGTCGCGCACGCCGCTCAAGCACCGTTCGCAGCGCGTGCTGCAGCGGCGCATGCCCGACGACGCGGCGGCCGCGGCGCAGCAGCTGTTCGCGGTGCTGCGCGAGTTCGACACCGAGGGCGTCAAGCTGATCTGGGTCGAGACCCCGCCCGACACGCCCGAGTGGGAAGGCGTGAAGGACCGGCTGCAGCGCGCCGCGGCCGCTTGAATCTCAACTGCCCGCAGCCAGCACACCCTGGAAGAAGCCGCGGGCCGTGGCCAGGCAGAAGGGCGGCACCAGCGTGCCGTGGTAGGCCAGCGTGACCGCCTGCGTCTTGTCCGTCGGCGTGCCCGGCGTGTTCGCCGCCAGCGAGGCCTTGGCCTGCGCGAAGCCGGCGCGCGCCGGCGCGTAGGCGTCGACCGCGGCCGAGTCCTCCAGGTCCACCGTCGTCAGCGCAGGCGCCGGCACGCCCTTGGCGAGGAAGTAGCCGATCGTCGCGCGGGTGCTCACGAAGTTCACCGTCGGGTCGTTGGCACCGCCGCACATCAGCACCGGCCGGGTCGGCGTCCAGTTGCGCAGGTCGTTGGCCACCGCCGCCTTGCGGAAGCCGGTGGACGGCGTGCAACCCAGCGGCGTCGCCGTGCCCAGCGACACGAGCGTGGGCGGCAGTGCATTGCCGGGGCAGGGATTCGACTGGATGTCGGTGGCCTCCTGCGTCAGGGTGCTCTGGCGCACCAGGTTGTTGGCGCCGTAGAAGAGCGCGAGCGAGGGGTCGACCGGCCCCGGCACGGCGTTGGCCGGGAACAGCGCCAGCTGCGGCAGCTTGCCCGAGGTGAACAGCGTGCTCGGCGACAGGCTCGGCAGCAGGGTGTCGATGCCGGTGGCGTAGGGCGCTTCGTAGATGTCGGCGGTCGTGGCGTAGACGTTGCCGAACTGCTGCTGCCAACTGGTCGTCAGCAGCGGCACGAACAGCGTGCTGCCCAGCGCCGGCCAGCCCTGGAAGGTGTGGTCGGTCAGCAGGCTGATGGCGGAGGGCGCCGACAACGGTGCCGAGGCCGTCACCGTCTGGCCCGTGGCCTGCATCTCTCGGTGCGCCGCCATGGCGACGTAGCCGCCCTGCGAATAGCCGCTGATGAACAGCGCGCCGGCATCGCTCGCACCGATGGCCGTGAAGGTCTTGCGCGCGGCGGTGAGCGCATCCACCATGTCCTTGCCCTGCTGGTCGCCGTTGAGATACGGGTGGTAGGGCAGCGCCGACTTGTCGTAGCCCGCGTAGTTGGGCGCCACCACGATGAAGCCCTGGGCCGCGAAGGTGGCCGCGATCAGCAGGCCTTCGCCCGCGGCGGCCTGCGTGCTGTCGGTCCACTTGGCCAGGTTGTAGTTGCGGGCGGCCGTGGTGCCGTGCGCATAGAGCACCACCGGCCGCTTGCCGCTGCAGGCCGCGTCGGTGCCCGTGGGCACCATCACGGCGGCGGTGGCGTTGGTGGCTTCGTTCTTCGCACCGATGGTGCGGTATTCGAGGTAGCGCGTGTCGACGCCGCACCTGGGCGTGCCCGCCACCTGCAGCACCGCGCCGCCCTGGGCACTGCCCTGCAGGCTGGCCGTGAAGTCGGCGGCTGAGAGCTTGGCCGCCTGTTCGGGCGGGGCGACCACCGAACCCCGACCCGTGTCGGGCGCGGGCTGCGGAGGGGGCGCCGGTGCCGGCGCCGGTGGGGGCGCGGGCGGCGTCACGGCGACGGTGTTGTCCCCGTCGCTTCCGCCGCAGGCCGCGAGCAGCAGCGTCAGGCCCGCGAGGGCCGCTGCGTTGCGCAGCGAGGTGGAGAGATGTTGTTTTTGCACGGTGTGTCTCCTGCGTTGAATGGAATCGACCGTCCGATTCTGTTCAGCGCCCCGCGTCCGAAGCAATGGGTGTTTGCCTGCGCCGCCGGCGCGGTTCAGTTGTCCTGTGTCGCCCAGTCCACCAGCGCGTCGAAGGCCGGCCGCGCGGCCACCGCATTGCCGTGGTTCGCAATGGCCACCAGCACATAGCGCCGGCCGCTGGCCCCGTGCACGTAGCCGGCCACGCCGGCCGCGTCGCGCAGCGTGCCGGTCTTGAGGTGCGCCGCGCCGCCCGAACGCAGCGCCCGCTTGCGCAGCGTGCCGTCGACGCCCGAGGCCGGCAGCGAGGACATCAGCTCGGGCATCACCGGCGAGCGCCAGGCCACCTGCAGCATCTTGGCCAGCGCCGCGGCACTGATGCGCTCTTCGCGCGACAGCCCCGAGCCGTTGTCGAACACCGGCTGGCCCTCGCCGGTGCCGATGCGGTCGTTCCACCATTGGCGGATGGCGGTGCGCGAGGCCTCGAGCGAACCGCGCTTCTTCTGCTGCAGGCCCAGCGTGAGGAACAGCTGCTGCGCCATCACGTTGTTGCTGTACTTGTTGATGTCGCGGATCACCTCGGCCAGCGGCGGCGAGCTGACTTCGAAGGCCGGCTTGAGATCGGACGGCACGCGCCCGTCGCGCACCTGGCCCTTGAGCGGATGGCCCATCTCGGTCCAGAGGCCGCCGATCGCACGCGCCGCATAGCGGCCCGGGTCGGCGTAGGCCACGGCCCAGCTCTTCTCGCCGCAGGCGGCCGGATAGCTGCCGGTGAAGCCCATGCGCGCGGGGTCGGCCACCTCGGCGCCGAGGGTGCCGCGCCAGTCGCCGCATTCGCCGGCCGACAGCGGCAGCGTGGCCTGCATCGCCACGCCGAGCAGCGGCGGGTCGAAGCTCACCTGGGCGGTCGAGGTCGCACGGTTGGGCACGAAGCTCATGACCACCGACTTGAAGTTGACCAGCAGCGCGTCGGGCGCCGCGTTGTAGGGGCGCAGTCCCTCGCCGTCGAAGGCCGAGGGGTCGGCCTCGGGCGTGTCGAAGGCGCTGCGGTCGAGCACGATGTCGCCGGAGATGCTCTGGATGCCCAGGCCCTGCACGCGCCGCATCAGCAGCCACAGCCGCTCGATCACCAGCTTGGGATCGCCCTGGCCGCGGATGTAGAGGTTGCCCTCGAGCACGCCGTTGCGGATCGGGCCGTCGATGTACACCGGCGTGTTCCAGGTGTAGGCCGGTCCGAGCAGGTCGAGCCCTGCGTAGGTGGTGACCAGCTTCATGATCGACGCCGGGTTCACCGGCACCTGCGTGCGCCAGGCCAGGCGCGGCGGCCGCACGCCGTCGGCATCGGCCACCAGCAGGGTCACGGCTTCGCGCGGCACCTTGGCGCGCGCCAGCGCAGCCTCGACCTCGGGCGGCAGCGCCTGGGCGGCGGCGGCCAGCGGCAGCAGCGCGGCGAGGGTGGCAAGGCAGAGGGCGGAACGGGCGCGGTGCAGGACGGGACGAGGCATCGGCCCATTATCCCGGCGTGTCATCGCATGTTGTCCCCATGGCGGCGGGCCGCGGCGCGGCACCGGGATAATCGGGGGATGCCTGCCGCCCTCCGACCTTCTGCTTTCACTCCCGACGCGGCCCATGGCTGACGACAAGCTGCTCGCCTTCGACACCAGCACCGACACGCTGAGCGTGGCCGTGCGCCACGGCGCGCGCGTGTTCGCCCACAGCGGCCCGGGCGGCGCGCAGGCCTCGGCCACGCTGATCCCGTTGATCCGCCAGCTGCTGGCCGACGCCGGCCTGACGCTGGCCGGCCTCGACGCCATCGCTTTCGGCCGCGGACCCGGTTCCTTCACCGGTCTGCGCACCGCCTGCGCCGTGGCGCAGGGCCTGGGCTTCGGTGCCGGCGTGCCGCTGCTGCCGGTCGACACGCTGCAGGCCGTGGCCGAGGAGGCCCGCCACCGTTTCGGCGCCGTGCGCGTGGTGGCGCTGCTCGATGCACGCATGGACCAGATCTATGCCGCGCGCTACGACTTCGACGCGCCGCTCGACACCGCGGTCGAAGCCGAACTGCTGGCGCCCGAGGCGGTGGCCGCGCCCGAAGACTGGGTGTTGGCGGGCAACGCCTTCGCGGCCTATGGCATGCGGCTGCCCGCGCTCATGCGTCACGAGGTGCTGCCCACCGCCGAGGCCCTGCTGCGCCTCGCGCCCGCGCTGCTGGCGGCCGGCCGTGCGGTCGCACCGGCCGATGCCGCGCCGCTCTACGTTCGCGATAAAGTGGCGCAGACCACCGAAGAACGCGCGGCCCTCAAGGCCGCGCAGCAAGCCACCCTCACGCCATGAGCGCCGTCCTGCAGCCCCTCGAAGCCCGCTTCGACGACATGAGCGTCGAGCGGTTGCCGGCGGTCTGCGCGATCGAGAAACAGGCGTACACGCACCCCTGGACGCACGCCAACTTCATCGACTCGTTGGCAGCGGGCTACCGCTGCCAGCTGCTGATCGGCGGCGAGACCGTGATCGGCTACTTCGTGGCCATGAAGGGCGTCGACGAGGTGCACCTGCTCAACATCACGGTCGCCCCCGAATTCCGGCGCCAGGGGTGGGCCCTGCTGATGCTCGAGGCGCTGGCCGGCTGGTCGCGGGGCCAGAGCGCGCAGTGGCTGTGGCTCGAGGTGCGCGTGAGCAACACGCGTGCGCTGCACATCTACGAACAGCACGGCTTTCGCCGCGTCGGCGTGCGCAAGGGCTACTACCCGGCCTTCGACGGCCGCGAGGACGCGGTGGTGATGAGTCTGCGCCTCGACGAACCCACCAGCGCCTGGGGCGCGCTCACGCCATGAGCACCGCAGCGCGCAGCGCAGAGGCGATCCAATGAACGAGTCCACGATGAACCTCGATGCGCGCCAGCGCGCCATGCTCGACGAGATGGGCGTCAAGGTCTGGTGGCCGAGCGCCGCGCCGGTCGTGGCGGAAGCCGCGCCCGCGTCCGTTGCCGCGGCCGAGGCACCCGCCCGCGTCGTGCGCGAGGCTCCGGCGCCGAGTGCAGCACCGGTGGCGTCGCCGGCACCGGTGCGTGCGCCGGTGCAGCGCTCGGCACCCGCCGCGGCGCCCGTCGCGCGCACCCACGGCGCCGCCGTGCTGATCGAGGCGCCGCGGCTGCTGCATGGCGGCGTGGCCTCGCCGGGCGGTGGCTGGCTCATCGTGGCCGACATGCCGCCCGAGGCCGACGGCCGCCATGGCGAACCCTTTGCCGGCGACGCCGGCCGCCTGCTCGACAACATGCTGCGCGCGCTGCAGTTGCAGGGCGGCGAGCGGCCGGTGCACCTGATGCGTACGCACCGCGGCGTCGCATCCGGCCGCGACGACAGCCCGAGTCCGCTGGACGACAGCTTCGCGGCGCACGTGCAGGCCCTGGCGCCGCGCCTGGTGCTGGCCATGGGCCCGCTGGCCGCGCAGAGCCTGCTGCAGAGCACCGAGCCGCTGGGCAAGCTGCGCGGCCGCGCCGTGCCGATGGCCGCCTGGGGCGGCCTGCCCGTGGTGGCGACCTACCACCCCGCCTATCTGCTGCGCAATCCGGCCGACAAGGCCCGCGCCTGGGCCGACCTCTGCCTGGCGGCGGAACAGGTGGCCCGGGCCTGAACGACAAAGGCGACACGGCCTGCGCCGTGTCGCCTTGCGGATCGATGCCGGGCGCTCAGTGCGCCGTCAGAACTTCCACAGCAGGTGGGCCCGCACGCCGTGGTCCTCCACGCCGCTGCCGACCTGGCCGCTGTACGACACCCCCAGCGTCAGGTTGCGCTGCAGGGCGAAGTCGAGGCCGCCTTCCAGCACCGCCACGTCCTTGCCGATCGGCACGCCGGCCACGGTGAAGGCCGAGGAGCCCGCGAAGGCGGCCGACGACGTCGGCGTGGTGTCGCCGAACGCATGGCGCCAGCCGACCATGCCGCGCAGCGTCGCCTGCAGACCGCCCAGCGCGACCGCGTTGCTGGCGCGCAGGCCCAGCGTGCTGAAACTGGTGCCAGTGGTGTCGCCGGCCACGCCGAGCGCGGCCGCGCCGCCGGATTCGGTGAAGGCGTCGGTCTTCAGGCGCACATGCGCCAGGCCCGCGAAGGGTTCCAGCAGGCCGCTGCCGGCCGGCAGGGCCCATCCCAGCTCGCCGAAGACCTGCAGCGCCTTCGCGTCGTAGTCGGCCTTGAGCCGGTCGGAGAAGCCGGTGAACCCGACCTGCCGCTGCGTCTCGACCTGGCTGACGCTGTAGCTGGCGCCGGCGCGCAGGCCCAGCGCGCCCCACTGCTTGGCGCCGTAGGCCCCGAGGTGGTAGGTGTCGCTGTCGGCCGAGGACGCGCGTGCGTCGAGCGCGGTGCGGCCACGGGTGTAGCCGCCGATCACGCCGACGCGGGCATCGGTGCCCAGCGCGGTGTCGGCGCCGACCAGCAGGCCGGTCGTGTCGCGGTCGATGCTGCCCGCATTGCCGTCGCTGGCGTTGCTGCCCAGCGATCGCAGTGCGCGCACCCAGAGGCCGCCGCGGCCGCCCAGGTCGTCCGCTGCGGCCACGCCGCCCAGCGACTGGCGCGCGCGGTCGAGGCCTGCCTCGCGCACGAAGCGGCTGTCCTCGATGGCGGCCGACTTGAGCGAGGCGTGCAGTTCGCCCGAGAGCTGGTCGAAGGCGCTGCGCGCGGTCGGCGCATCGAGCTGCACCACGGCGTTGTAGAGCGCACCGGTGCGCACGCTGTCGATCGCGCCGCCGCTGGCGCGCTGGTTGGCCGTGACGCCGATGCTGTCGAAGCGCAGGTCGTTGCGTGTCAGGCCCAGCAGCACGTCCTGCGCGGTGTAGCTCAACACCGGCGTGAGGAAGGCGAAGTTCGACGACACGCCGCCGAAGGTGCCCACCCGCGATCCGGCCGTGAGGAGGGTGTAGCGCGTCACGGGGTTCCAGCTGCCGTCCGCCGCCAGCACGATCACCGAGGCGCCGCCCAGCGTGGCGGTGCCGCTCACGCGGATCAGGTCGCTGCGGCCGTCGGGCGCGGCCTGCACCTGGTAGCTGGCGCCGGCGTCGAAGCGCAGGTCGCCGTCGATGCGGAGCGTGCCGCTGCCGTCACCGGCCGGCGCGACCGTCGAGCCTCCCAGCAGCGTCGTGTTGCCCAGCGTGCCCGTGCCCTGGAGCGTGGCGCCGCTGCCGATGCTGGTGCTGCCGCCGAGCACGCTGTCGATCAGCAGCGTGCCGCCGAGGATCTGCGTGCTGCCGGCGAAGGCCGAGCCGTCGCCGGTGTAGCGCATCGCGCCGGCGCCCGTCTTGCGCAGGTTGCCGGTGCCCGACAGCGCGTTGGCCAGCGTGCCGTCGGTCGCCTGGTCGATCACCAGCGCCGCGTTGTCGACGATCGCGCCGGTGCCGAAGCTCTTCACGTGGCCCACCAGCGTGCCGCCGCTGACCGTGGTGCCGCCGCCGTAGGTGTTGGTGCCGGTCAGCGTCAGCGTGCCGGTGCCGACCTTGACCAGCGCGCCGCCTGTGTCGGTGCCGGCGATCACGCCGCCGATGGTGGTGCTGGTGTTCAGGCCGCCGAGGGTCAGGGTCTTGCTGCCGAGCCGCACGCGGCCGTCGCCCTGCAGCGAACCGATGGTGACGCCGCTCGAGGTCATGGAGCGGACGTCGACGGTGCCGCCGGCCTGGTTGACCACGGTGGCGTTGTTGCCGGTGCTGTTGTCCCAGAACCCGACGGTGCCGCCGGCTTCGTTGGTCAGCGTGGCATTGCCGGCCGAGCTGCTGTCCCAGAACAGCGTCTCCCCGCCCGCCTTGTTGAGGATCTGCGCCGTGCCGGCCGTGGTGTTCTCCCAGAACACCGTGCCGCCACCGCCGCTGTTCGTGATCCGGGCGGTGCCTGCGGTCGCGTTGTCGCGCAGCTCGAGCGAGCCCTGGTTGTTCACCGTCGCGTTGCCGGCCGAGCTGTTGTCCTTGAACTGCACGAAACCGCTGTTGACCAGGCCGCCAGGCGACGGGCGTGGCGCGATGCCGATCACCAGGTCGCCGGCACTGGCGTTGCCTTCGAAGCGCAGGCCGCCGCCCGCGTTGACGTCCACCGGCCCGCTGCCCAGCGCGCCGGTCACGCCCGCCGCGAGCATGCCGCCGTTGACGGTGGTGCCACCACGGTAGGTGTTGATGCCGGTCAGCGTCAGCGTGCCGGTGCCGACCTTGACCAGCGAGCCGCTGCTGGCGGTATCCGAGATCACACCACCGATGGTGGCGTCGGTGTTCAGGCCGCCGAGGGTGAGCTTCCTGCGGCCCAGCAGTACGTTGCCGTCGCCCTGCAGCGAGCCGATGGCTGTGCCAGTGGTCGTGAGGTGGATGTCGACGATGCCGCCGGCCTGGTTGGTCACGGTGGCGCCACTGCCCGAGGCGTTGTCCCAGAATTCGAGCTTGCCGCCGGCCTTGTTGGTCAGCGTGGCGCTGCCGGCCGAGCTGTCGTCGATGAAGGCGGTGGTGCCGCCGGCCTCGTTGACGATCCGTGCCGTGCTGGCGGTGGTGGTCTCCCAGAACACCGTGCTGCCGCTGGCGCCGCTGGTCGTGATGAGGGCGCTGCCTGCCGTCGCATGGTTGCGCAGCTCCATGTCGCCCTGGTTGTTCACTGTTGCGCTGCCGACCGAGCTGTCGTCGGCGAACTGCAGGAAGCCCTGGTTGATGCCGGCCTCGGGTACGGGCCGTGCCGCCACGTTGATCACCAGGTTCTGCGCGTCGGCGTTGCCGTCGAAGCGCAGCCCGCCGCCCGCGTTGACGGCCACCGGGCCGTTGCCCAGCGAACCGGTCAAACCGGTCTCGATCATGCCGCCATTGATCACCGTGCCGCCGGTGTAGTGGTTGACCGCGCTCAGCCGCACGGTGCCCATGTCTTCCTTGGTCAGCGTGCCGCTGCCAGAGATCGTGTCGCCCAGGGTCGCGGTCGTGATGTTCGCGGCGGACAGCGTGCCGCCGCCGGCGCCGAGCACGATGTTGCGGGTTGAGCTGAGGTTGGCCGTGGTCTGCAGGCCGCCGCCGTCGAGGGTCAGCGTGCCGCTCGCGGCGCCCAGGCTGGCGTCCGATGCGATCGACAGCCGGCCCGCGCGCACCGTCCAGGGCGTGGCACCGGTCTGTGTGCCGTCCAGCGCCCAGGTGCCGGCGCCGGTCTTTTCGAAGGCGGCGAAGTTTTGGTACTGCGCGCCGGTGCCGATCTGGCCCACGTCGAAGTGCGCGTCCGTCGCGCCGCCCAGCGCCAGCGTGTCGCTGCCACCGGCCACGGCCACCGCGTGGCCTGTGAGGAATGCATCGGCCTGGAGTTCGAGCCGATTGACGCCACCGGTGAAGCGGATCGCATCGGCCTGCGCACCCGTGCCGCTGCGGCCGCCGCTGATGCTGCCGTTGTTCACGATGCTGAGATCCGAGCCGATCACGCCGACGCCGCCCTGGCCGGCCGCGCCGCTGCCGGTGGCTGCCGCACCATGGCCGCCGCTCACGGTGCCGTTGTTGACGAGGGTGGTGCCGTCCGCGCGGAGGCCTGCGCCGCCCGAGCCGCCCGTGCCAGCCCGCTCGCCGGCGCCGCCGACACCGCCGTTGCCGCCGATCAGGCCGGCGCCCTGGTCGTTCGTGAGCATGCCGCCGGGCGAAGCGAACACCAGGCCATCGCCGCCATCGCCGCCGCTGCCGCCGTAGCCGCCGCCGACGCCTCGGGCCAATGGGTTGGCTGCGCCGCCGGCGCCCCCCTGCCCGCCGCGCACCGTGGTGCCGTTGTCGACCGTGCTGCCCGCTGCCGTGACCAACAGACCCATGCCGCCCTGCCCCCCGCCGCCAGCGCCGCCAGAACTCACGAAGCCGGGCTGGGTCTGGAGATTGCTGTTTCCGCCTGCGCCGCCTGCGCCGCCCGTGAAGGTGGCTGTGCTCGAGGCATCGAAGGTGCTGCCGACGATCACGGTGCCCGCACCGCCACCGCCGCCACCACCACCGCCACCGTCGATGTCGCCGCCGACATAGGTCGACGGCAGCGCGCCGGCCTGACCGGCCGCGCCTGTCGCGGCGTTCCCTGCCAGCACGCCCGATGCACCGCCAAGCCCACCTGCGCCACCATTCCCGCCGGTGCCGCCGCTGCCGCCCTGCCCGGTCTGCACCGAAACGCCACCCCCGCCGCCGCCGGTACCCGCCAGGAACGGGGCAGGGATGCCCGCGAAGCCGTTGCCGCCGTTCGGTGCGGTGTGCGTGCCGCCGATGCCGCCGACGTCCACCTGGATGTATGCCGTTCCGCCGCCCGCGCCGCCGTTCGCCCAGGCACTCCCCGTGCCCATCGTCGCCAGCGCCAGCAGGCAGGCGCCGGCCAGCGTGGAAAGCCTGGCGCCAGAAGCGTTGCCCAAGGCTGTGGCCGACGCGCTGGCGTCGACGCCACCCCCGCCGCCCGAGGCGACTTCGGACACGGCCTGGCAGACATTGCGGGCGCGGTTGACGACGGTGCGGTGGATGCGATTCATAAGTCGAGAACTTCCATTTGTCTCACAAAAGGAAATAATTGTGACTTATTGATACGTTTGGGCGCCAGAGGGTCTGCCCCGAAAGGAGTCGTCCTTTCTGCCAGATGGTGGCGAAAACCCGCCAACACGGCGCGCGGATCGCACGGCATTGCGGCCGGCCCGAGGGGCCGTTGCGCCGGCACCTAAAATTCCTGCCATGACTTTCATCGAACAACTGCGCGCCGCGGAACTGCAGAACCGCTCTCTCCTGTGCGTGGGGCTCGATCCCGAACCGACCCGCTTCCCGGCCCGCCTCAAGGGCGACGCCAACAAGATCTACGATTTCTGTGCGCGCATTGTCGACGCGACCGCCGACCTGGCGATCGCCTTCAAGCCGCAGATCGCCTACTTCGCGGCCCACCGCGCCGAGGGGCAGCTGGAGCGGCTGATGGAGCACATCCGCCGCGTCGCGCCCCAGGTGCCGATCATCCTGGACGCCAAGCGGGGCGACATCGGCTCGACCGCCGAGCAGTACGCCATCGAGGCCTTCGAGCGCTATGGCGCCGACGCCGTCACGCTGTCGCCCTTCATGGGTTTCGATTCGGTCGCGCCCTACCTCAAGTACGAAGGCAAGGGTGCCTTCCTGCTCTGCCGCACCAGCAACCCGGGCGGCGCCGACCTGCAGGGCCAGCGCCTGGCCAGC
Organism: Variovorax frigidus; assembly: GCF_051216515.1. Classification (NCBI taxonomy): domain Bacteria; kingdom Pseudomonadati; phylum Pseudomonadota; class Betaproteobacteria; order Burkholderiales; family Comamonadaceae; genus Variovorax; species Variovorax frigidus. Next base: position 101,639 of record NZ_JBPJZF010000006.1, on the reverse strand, counting down.
GTCGAGGGCGAGCCCCTGCTGTACGAGCACGTCGCGCGGCTTGCGCAGGGGCCGTGGAACCTCAACGGCCAGCTCGGCCTGGTGGTGGGCGCCACCTACCCGGCCGAGATCGAGCGTGTGCGCGAACTCGCGCCGACCGTGCCCCTGCTGATCCCGGGCGTCGGTGCCCAGGGCGGCGATGCCGTGGCCACGGTGCGTGCCGGCTGGCGGCCCGACGCGCCGATCATCGTCAATTCGTCGCGTGCGATCTGCTACGCCTCGGACGGTGACGATTTCGCCGACGCCGCCCGGCGCGAGGCGCTGCGCACCCGCGACGGGCTCGAGGCCGCCAAGGGCTGAGCCGCCTGGATTGCCGTCGCCGCCGCTGCGGACCTGCCGCGGCCGACGACGCCGGCCTCAGGGAGCGAACAGCCGGCTGGATTCGACCGGCTTGCTGAACAGCCAGCCCTGCGCCATCGCCTGGGGCGCCAGCGCCAGGAAGTACGCCGCCTGCTGCTCTTCCTCGATGCCCTCGATCACGATGCCGAGGCCCAGCACCTCCGCCATCGCCACGATCTGCGGTGCGATGGTGTCCTTGTCGCTTTGGTCGTGCAGGGCCTGCATGAAGGTGCGGTTGATCTTGATCGCATCCACCCGCAGCCGCGAGAGGTAGGAGAGGCTCGAGTAGTCGGTGCCGAAGTCGTCGATGTAGACCTTGTGGCCGGCCTCGCGCAGCCGCGCGATGGCCTTGCCCAGCTCGCGGCTGTTGGCCGTGGTGCGCTCGGTGAGTTCGAGCCCGATGCTGGCCGGCAGCAACCCGGCTTCCTGCAGACGGGCGCTCAGGAAGGGCAGGAAGGCGTTGTCGAGGATGTCGCTGGCGGCGACGTTGATCGTCACCTGGAAGTCGGGGCGCCGGCGCAGGTCCTCGCCGAGTTCGTCCAGCACGCGGTGGATCACGAAGCGCGTCACCTGGCCGATGAATCCCTCGTGCTCGGCGGCGCTGATGAAGGCGTCGGGACTGACCGGCTTGCCGGTGGGGTCGGTCCAGCGCAGCAGCGCCTCGGCGCCGACCTGGCGGCGGTCGGACAGCCGCACGATGGGCTGGTAGACGATCTTGAGCTGGCCCGAACGCATCGCGAGCCGCAGCTGCTTGCCGAGCGACTTCGAGCGCCCGATCGCGATGCTCGCGGCAAAGCCGCCGCTCAGGCCGATCAGCAGGCCGAAGATGGCGAATTCAAGCATCACCGGCGAGCTCAGGATCGACTCGGATTGGCGCAGCGCCGCCACGATGCAGGAGGAGTGGGCGCTCGAACACCGCACCTCGTAGCGCTTGCCCTGCAGCTCGAGCGGCTCGCCGGACTGCAGCGTCACGCCCTCCAGCGGCAGGCGCGGGCCCGCGGAGTTCATGGCGCGCAGCGGCGGCAGGCGGCCGCTGACCACGGCATAGTCCAGTCGCGGGTCGGCGGTCTCGAGGTAGGCTTGCGCATTGACGCCGACGGCGGCGCTGCGCTGATGCATCAGCAGGGCCCGCGCACCGGGCACGCCGGCCTGCGGTGCGTTGAAGCTCATGCGCTGGCCTTGCTGGCTCACCACGTCGACCGGTGGTGCCGGCTCCGGCGGGTCGATCGCGCCGACGGTGGAGCTGCAATAGATTTCGCCGTCGCGCAGTCGCGCGGCACTCTTCAGGTAGCGCGACGCCAGCACGATGCGTCGCAGCCGCGACACCTCGGCCGCGGAACAGGTGTTGCTCTTGGCGCTCTCGATCTCGACCAGCGCGGCCACCGCCTCGGTCGTGATCTGGTCCGAGCGCTCGATGTAGGTCTCGGCCATTTCGGCCGCATCCGCGTACTGCTGCCGCCGGACCGTCCATTCGCCGACGGCGAGCGCCAGCACGATCGCGATCGCCGCGCCGCATGCCATCGACACCACGGTCCGCGCCAGCGGCTTGCGCATCATGAAGCGCGCCCGGGAGGGTGGGCGATGTCGGGCTTGACGCAGGTGTCGGCCGGACAGAAGGATGCAGGGCGCATGGTGCAGCAGGTGTCTTGTAGGTAGAAGCAGGGCGATGGCATCGGTCGGTCGCGCCGGCCGCAAGGCAAGGGACCTCGCCCTTTTCTTCACCGCCCTCGCCGATCGACACCACGGCGGCGCCATTCTCGATCACATCATGTCAAGAATTGGGAGCGTTGGCGCGGCAGATCGGGCATTTGCCACAGGACACGGCCCTCGGATGAGGCGGAAAGAACTCCTTTCGCGCGAAGCGGCGTCAATAGTGTGGCGGCAATTCGTCACTCGGGTCCCGGCTGCCGCCAGAGCCCGCCTCCGGCATCTGTCGGCGCAGCTGGATCAGTTGCTGCGACAGGCTGTCGATCTGCTGCTGCTGCCGATAGATCGTGAGGTTCAACTGGTCCAGCAGGTCGTCGGTGAAGCTGGCCTTGATCTCGAGGTCGTCGAGTCGGTGTTCGGGGGTGCGGGGATGTGCCATGGGGGTATTGGACAGGAAGGCGGCACCCGTGGGCCCGAGCCCCTCACACCGGGCTCGACCGCAAGCCGTAGGCCTTGCCGCCGACGAACAGGTATTCCACCCGCATCACGGCCTCACCGGCCTCGTCCTTCGTGGTGAAGCCGACGGCGGCCACCGTCTCGCCGGCCTTGATTTCCGCCACCTGCCACGCCGCCATGCGCGTGAGCGGCGCCAGTTCCAGTTCCCAGCGGCGGTCCTTGCGTCGGGGCAGGGCGGTCCGGCCCAGCAGCGCGGGGCCGTCGACGCCGGCGCTCTGGGCCGGCAGCGGGCGCTGCTTCAGGTCGGCCGGCAGCGCCAGGTCGGGACGCACGTCGATCAGCAGTTCGGCATGCGGGTTCTGCCAACTGCTGCGAACCACCTTGCCTTCGAGATAGATCGGCTTGTCCTGATCGAAGCTGCTCCAGCCGTGGTGCGCCCAGGCGGTGGGCGCGGTCAGCGATGCGGCAAGGGGCGTGGCCGCGGCGGCGGCAACAAAGGCGAATCGGCGGCGGGACATCGACATGGCAGTACTCCTCGAGGGAAGGATGAAGCAGCGAATCAGTAGGCGATCCAGCGTCCGCAGACGACGACGCCGAGCCAGACCGCAGTGGACACCAGCATCTGAATCCGCGCCACCCAGTCGAGTTTTTGCAGCGAGCCGCGGCCGTGGAACCAGGCCGCATTGCAGCCCGCCAGCGTGAGCAGGCCCATCTTCCACAGGAAGCTTCGGTTGACCAGCAGCTCGGCCGCCTGGGTGGCGAACATCAGCAGGCCGCTGACGGCGGCCAACCCGAAGCCGGCGAGGGCGATGCCGAGCGACAGCCGCGCCAGGGGCTGCACCGGCAGGGCCGCGGCACCGCCCCAGACGCGGATCTCCAGCGCCACCAGATTGCCGAGCAGCAAGGCGATGCCGACGATGTGCACCACCTCGAGGGCCGGGTAGGCCCAGACATGGGTTCGCAGTTCACTGAGCATTGCGCGATTCTGCGGCTTCGGCTTCGTCACGTGGCGGCGGGTCATCGGACCGGGGAGGTCGTCGTGCGAAGCCCCGCGGTCGGTGGGCGGGTCGTGCCGGCGATTCAGGTGCGCGCGGGCGCCCCGAGCCGTTCGGACACCCCGCGCGCGCAGGCCCGCAGCGACTGCGCCACCGCGCCGTCCCAGCGCGTGTCGAAGATGCCCGTGGGGCCGATGGCGGTGACCGCCAGCACGATCGTGCCGGTGTGGTCGAACACCGGCGCCGCCATGGCGCTCACGCCCGGGATCACCTCGTTCTCCGAGCGGCTCGCGCCCTGGGCGCGAACTTCTTCGCGCTCGGCCTCGAATGCGCTCCAGCTGGGCAGGGGCTGCACGGGCGGCATGCCGGCGCGGGTGTCGTCCCCCGGCCTGCGCTGCTTCTCGCGCCGCCGCTCGTCCTCCAGCATCGCCCGGACCTCGGCCGCCGGCAGGTAGGCCGCGAAGAGCCGGCCCGAGGCGGTGCGCGCGAGCGAAAACACCGTGCCGTGCCGCAGGCTCACATGCACGGGCGAGGGCGCCTCGGCGATGTGCACCATGGTGGCACCGCGCGCGCCCCAGACGGCCAGGCCCACGGTCTGACCGATCTGCTGCGCCAGCGGCGCCATCAGCGGCGCGGCGATGTGCACCGGCTCGGCCTGTTGCAGACCGATCAGCCCCAGTTGCAGCGCCAGCGGTCCGAGCCGATAGTGGCCGCTCGTGCCGTCCTGTTCGATCAGGCCGAGGCGGCCGAAACTGACCATGTAGGGATGGGCCTTGGCGGGCGTCATGTCGGCTTCGCGCGCCAGGTCCTTCAGCGCCATGGGGCGGCCCTGGTGAACCAGCGCGCGCAACAGCTGGCCGCCGACTTCGATGCTCTGGATGCCGCGCTGGGTCGCGCTGTCCTTGCTGCTGCTGACCATCGATGTGTCTCTCCGCGGTGTTCGGGATGGGAGGACGCATTAGACATGAACCGTGGCCCGGACTACACTTTGCATATTCGCTCCATGCGAACGCATTTGGATTAGACGAACTTCCTGACGGAGACATCGACCATGAGCACTCACGACACCGGCACGCTGCGCTACCAGCACGGCTTCGGCAACGAATACGCCTCCGAGGCCGTGGCCGGCGCGTTGCCGCAGGGCCGCAACAGCCCGCAGCGCGCGCCCTTCGACCTGTACCCCGAGTTGATCTCGGGCACCGCCTTCACCGCGCCACGGCACACCAACCGCCGCAGCTGGCTCTACCGCCGCCAGCCCTCGGTGGTGTCGGGCCGCTACCAGGCCTACGCGCCGCCGCACTGGGAAACCGGCGCCAACCGCGCCATGGCGCTGCCGCCCGAGCCCTTGCGCTGGCATCCGATTCCCTTCGAGGCCGGCGCGGCCGAGGCCGACTTCGTCGACGGCATGCACACGCTGGCGGCCAATGGCGACGCCGAGACGCAGGTCGGCGTGGCCGCGCATGTCTACCTCGCCGGCAAGTCGATGGGCCGCCGCGCCTTCGTCAACGCCGACGGCGAGATGCTGCTGGTGCCGCAACAGGGCCGGCTGGTGATCACGACCGAGATGGGCGTGCTCGAGGTCAGGCCGGGCGAGATCGCGGTGCTGCCGCGCGGCGTGGCCTTCAAGGTCGCGCTGCCCGACTCGGAGGCGGGCGCGGGCCCGTCGCGCGGCTATGTCTGCGAAAACTACGGCGCGCAGTTCCGGCTGCCCGAGTTGGGTCCGATCGGCTCCAACGGGCTGGCCAACGCGCGCGACTTCCAGGCGCCCGTGGCGGCCTACGAAGACGGCGACGCGCCCGGCGGCGCCTACGAGGTGGTCAAGAAGTTCGGCGGCCGCTTCTGGCGCGCGCCGATGAAGCAGTCGCCCTTCAACGTGGTGGCCTGGCACGGCAACCTGGCGCCGGTGAAGTACGACACGGCCCACTTCATGACCATCGGCTCGATCAGCTTCGACCATCCGGACCCGTCGATCTTCACCGTGCTCACCTCGCCCAGCGACACGCCCGGCACGGCGAATTGCGACTTCGTGATCTTCCCGCCGCGCTGGCTGGTCATGGAGGACACCTTCCGTCCGCCGTGGTACCACCGCAACCTCATGAGCGAGTTCATGGGCCTGGTCTACGGCCAGTACGACGCCAAGCCCGGCGGCTTCAAGCCCGGTGGCGCGAGCCTGCACAACCCGATGGTGCCGCACGGCCCCGACGAGGAAGCCTTCGACAAGGCCAGCCACGCCGACCTCGCGCCCCACAAGCTGGACAACACGCTGGCCTTCATGTTCGAGAGCCGCTACCGTTTCATCCCCACGCCCTTCGCCATGCAGAGCCCGGCGCTGGACGATGCCTATGCCGACTGCTGGGCGGGCCTGGGCGATCTGTTCCAGAAGCCCTGAATCCTTCCCCATCCCTCCCCAAAAAGAGACACATGACCTTCACTCCCACCCGCCGCGCCACCTTCGCCGCGCTGATCGCCTCGGCCTGGATCGGCCTTCCCTTTGCCGCGCAGGCGGCCGACTACCCGACCAAGCCGATCCGCTTCGTCGTGCCCTACACGGCCGGCGGCACGACCGACCTGGTGGCGCGCACGGTGGGCCAGAAGGTCTCGGAGAAGCTGGGCCAGCCGGTGATCATCGACAACCGCGCGGGCGCCGGCGGCAACATCGGCATGGACGCGGTGGCCAAGGCGCCGGCCGACGGCTACACGATCGGCTTCGGCGCGATCTCGACCAATGCGCTCAATCCGCACATCTACAAGTCGATGGCCTTCGACCCGCGCAAGGACTTCAGCGCCATCAGCCTGCTGGGCACCTCGACCATCGTGCTCGAAGTCCCGGCCGCCTCGCCGATCAAGAGCGTCGCCGATCTGATCGCCGCGGCGAAGAAGAACCCCGGCCTGCCCTACGCCACCGCGGGCGCCGGCACCTCGATGAACCTGGCCGGCGTGATGTTCGCGCAGATGACCGGCACCGAGCTCACGCACGTCGCCTACAAGGGCAGCGGCCCGGCCATCAACGACATGCTGGGCAACACCATCGGCGTGATGTTCGACAACCTGCCCGCTTCGCTGCCGCATATCCAGGCCGGCAAGCTGCGCGCGCTGGCCGTCGCCGGCCCGGCGCGTTCGCCCGCGTTGCCCAACGTGCCGACCATCGCCGAGGCCGGCCTCAAGGGCTATGCGCTCGACCCGTGGTTCGGCGTGTACGGCCCGGCCAACCTGCCGGCACCGATCGTCAAGGCGCTCAACCAGGCCTTCGTCGAGGCACTGGCCCTGCCCGAGGTGAAGGACAAGCTCACGCAGGCCGGCTTCACGCCGCGCAGCTCGACCGCCGAGGCATTGAACCAACTGACCCAATCCGAATACCAACGCCTGGGCGATGTGGCCAAGAAGGCCGGCATGTCCGCAGACTGAAAGAGCCCATGACCACACTCAACGTCAACGCCACCCACGACCCGAAGCTGCGCAGCTGGGTCGAATCCGCCCACACCGCGGGCACCGACTTCCCGATCCAGAACCTGCCATTCGGCCGCTTCCGGCCGGCCGGCACCGACGAGGCCTTCCGCATCGGCGTGGCCATCGGCGACCAGGTGCTCGACCTGAAGGCCGCCAAGGTGGTCGACCACGCCGACATGAACCGGCTGATGGCCGCGACGCCCGCGGAGCGCGTGGCATTGCGAACGGCGCTGTCCGAAGGCCTGCAGGAAGGCAGCCCGAAGCAGGGCGAGTGGGAAATCGCGCTGTACGCGCAGGCCGCGGTCGAGATGGCGCTGCCCTGCCGCATCGGCGACTACACCGACTTCTACACCGGCATCCACCATGCCACCACGGTCGGCAAGCTGTTCCGCCCCGACCAGCCGCTGATGCCCAACTACAAGTGGGTGCCCATCGGTTACCACGGCCGCGCCTCGTCGATCGTGGTCAGCGGCCAGCAGTTCAAGCGGCCGCAGGGCCAGACCAAGGCGCCCGATGCGGCCGAGCCCAGCTTCGGCCCGTCGAAGCGGCTCGACTACGAACTCGAGCTCGGCTTCCTGGTCGGCCGGGGCAACGAACTGGGCGAGCCGATCGCCATCGGCGAGGCCGAGCAACACCTGTTCGGCGTGACGCTGCTCAACGACTGGTCGGCGCGCGACCTGCAGGCCTGGGAGTACCAGCCGCTGGGCCCCTTCCTGGCGAAGAACTTCGCCTCCACGCTGTCGCCCTGGATCGTCACGATGGAAGCGCTCGCACCCTTCCGCGCGAAGTTCGAGCGCCCCGAGGGCGACCCGCAGCCGATGGCCTACCTGGACTCGCCCGCCAACCGCGATGGCGGCGCGCTCGACATCACGCTCGAGGTCTGGTTGCACACCGCGAAGATGCGCGCAGCCGGCGAGCCCGCCACGCGCCTCACGCGCGGCAACACCACGCAGGCGGCCTACTGGACCGCGGCGCAGCTGGTCACGCACCACACGGTCAACGGCTGCAACCTGCAGCCCGGCGACCTGCTGGGTTCGGGCACGCTCTCGGGCCCGACGCTGGAAGAAGCCGGCTCGCTGCTCGAACTGACGTTCGGCGGCAAGCAGGCGCTCACGCTGCCCAACGGCGAGCGCCGCACTTTCCTCGAGGACGGCGACACGCTCACGCTGCGCGGCTACTGCGAGCGCGCGGGCGCGGTGCGCATCGGGCTGGGCGAGGTCAGCGGCACGGTGCTGCCGAGCGCGGCCGCGCGCTAAGGCTTGGCGCCGCTGCTGCCGGAAGCGGCCCGGCTGGCGTCGAGGTGGTTCTTGGCCCGCTCGGCCAGCGCCATCTCGCCCGGCGTGGACGGCGTGAACGCGCCCACCGGCATCGGCAGGCCGTGCGAATCGACCGAGACGAAGACGATCAGGCACTCGGTCGTCGTCTGCATGCCGCCGCCCTTCATGTCGCCGCTGCGCACTTCCACCGAGATGTTCATGCTGGTCTTGCCGGTGTAGGCCAGCCGCGCCTCGACTTCGACCAGGTCGCCGATCATGATCGGCCGGTGGAAGCGGATGCTGCCGATGAACACCGTGACGCAGTAGCGCTTGGACCAGCTCGTGGCGCAGGCATAGCCGGCCTCGTCGATCCACTTCATGACGGTGCCGCCGTGGACCTTGCCGCCGAAGTTGACGGTGCTGGGTTCGGCCAGGAAGCGCAGGGTGATGGAGGACATGTTCTGTTCGCCGAAGCGTGGGTCGTGGGTTGGGGGCGCCGGGGAGCGGATTATGTCGGGCGGAAGGCCGTCGCGCACGATGCGCCTTCGTCCTATGGCGCCCGCGCCGCGCGCCGGCAAAGCTCGCAGCGATGAACGCCGCCGCCCTCGCCGCCTGGTTCGCCGCCCGCGGCTGGAAGCCTTTCGCCTTTCAGCGCGCGGTGTGGAAGGCCGTGGCGGCCGGTGAATCCGGTCTGTTGCACGCGACCACGGGGGCCGGCAAGACCTATGCGGTGTGGCTGGCGGCACTCGGGGCCTTCGCGCAGAAAAAGAAGGCAGGGGCCGAGGCACCGAAGAAGACCGCCCGCCGCCCGCTCGCGCCGCCGCTCACCGTGCTGTGGATCACGCCGATGCGCGCGCTCGCCGCCGACACCCTGCGTGCGCTGCAGCAGCCGCTCGAGGCGCTGGCGCCCGACTGGACCGCCGGCGCGCGCAGCGGCGACACCGCTGCGGCCGAGCGCAGCGCGCAGAACCAGCGCCTGCCCACCGTGCTCGTGACCACGCCCGAGAGCCTGTCGGTGCTGCTGTCGCGTGCCGATGCGGCCGAGGTGCTGGGCACGGTGCGGATGGTGGTGGTCGACGAGTGGCACGAACTGCTGGGCAACAAGCGTGGCGTGCAGGTGCAGTTGGCGCTGGCAAGGCTGCGGCGCTGGAACCCCACGCTGTGCGTCTGGGGCATGTCGGCGACGTTGGGCAATCTCGGCGAAGCCATGCAAACGCTGCTCGGCCATGCCGACGGCACGATGGTGCAAGGCGAAGTGCCCAAGGAACTGGTCATCGATTCGCTGCTGCCCGGCCGCGCCGAACGCTTCCCGTGGGGCGGACACCTGGGCCTCACGATGCTGCCGCAGGTGGTCGACGAGATCGCGCGCAGCAGCACCACGCTGGTCTTCACCAACACGCGTTCGCAGGCCGAGATCTGGTATCACGCGATCCTCGAGGCGAAGCCCGAGTGGGCCGGCGTGATCGCGCTGCACCACGGCTCGCTCGACCGCGCGGTGCGCGAATGGGTCGAGGCCGGGCTCAAGAGCGGCGAGCTGCGCGCGGTGGTCTGCACCTCCAGCCTGGACCTGGGCGTGGACTTCCTGCCGGTCGAGCGCGTGCTGCAGATCGGCTCGCCCAAGGGCGTGGCGCGGCTGCTGCAGCGCGCCGGGCGTTCGGGCCATGCGCCGGGCCGGCCGTCGCGCATCACGCTGGTGCCCACGCACAGCATCGAGATGGTCGAAGGCGCGGCCGCGCGCGAGGCCATTGCGGCCGGCCACATCGAGGCGCGCCAGACGCCCGCACAGCCCCTCGACGTGCTGGTGCAGCACCTGGTCACGGTCGCGCTCGGCGGCGGCTTCGTGCCGGAGGATCTCTACGCAGAAGTGCGCAGCACCGCCGCCTACGCGCAGCTGTCGCGCGAGAGCTGGGACTGGTGCCTGGCCTTCGTGCGGCAGGGGGGGCCCTCGCTCGCGGCCTACCCGGACTACCAGCGCGCGGTGCCCGATGCCGACGGCGTCTGGCGCGTGCCCGACGCGCGGCTCGCACGCCGCCATCGCATGAACATCGGCACCATCGTGAGCGACGCCAGCATGACGGTGCAGTACATCGGCGGCGCCAGGCTCGGCAGCGTCGAAGAGAGCTTCGCCGCGCGCATGAAGCCGGGCGACTGCTTCCTGTTCGGCGGCCGGATGCTCGAGCTGGTGCGCATCCGCGAGATGACGGCCTGGGTGCGGCGCGCGAGCGGCAAGCGGCCCGCGGTGCCGCGCTGGAACGGCGGGCGCATGCCGCTGTCGACCACGCTGGCCGACGCCGTGGTGCAGCAGCTCGCGCTGGCTGGCGAGGGCCGCTACGACACGCCCGAGCTGCAATGCGTGCGGCCGCTGCTCGAGATCCAGCAGCAGTGGTCGGCGCTGCCGACGCCGCAGACGCTGCTGGCCGAGGTGCTCAAGACGCGCGAAGGCTGGCACCTGTTCCTCTATCCCTTCGCCGGCCGGCAGGTGCACCTGGGGCTGGCCAACCTGCTGGCCTGGCGCGTGGCGCAGCACACGCCGCGCACCTTCTCGATCGCGGTCAACGACTACGGTTTCGAGCTGCTGTGCGCCACCGAACTCGACTGGCCCGCACTGTTGCCCGAGGTGCTGCGCACCGGCCACGACATGCAGGCGCAGGATGCGATCGCGCACCACGACACCGAGGCCGCGCTGCTGCACGAGGTGCTGGCCAGCCTCAACGCCAGCGAGCTCGCGCAGCGGCGCTTTCGCGAGATCGCGCGCGTCTCGGGGCTGATCTTCCAGGGCTACCCGGGCGAGAAGCGCAGCAACCGGCAGCTGCAGGCGTCTTCCTCGCTGTTCTGGGAGGTGTTCCGCAAGTACGACCCCGCGAACAAGCTGCTGCTGCAGGCCGAGCAGGAACTGCTGGCGCAGGAACTCGAGATCGGCCGGCTGCGCGCCAGCCTCGAGCGCATCGCGACGCAGCGCCTGGTGGTGCAGCCGCTCGCGCGGCCCACGCCCTTCGCGTTCCCGCTGATGGTCGAGCGCTTCCGCGAGAAGCTCAGCAACGAAAGCGTGGCCGATCGCATCGCGCGCATGGTCGCGCAGCTCGAGAAGGCCGCGGGTGGCGCGGTGTCGGTGGGCGGCGTCGATTCGGTCGAGCGCGCGTTGGTCTATGGCGAGGAGCGTCATGCCTCGACCTCGGACAAGCGGCCGCGGCGCGCCCGCAAGCCGTCGCGTCCGCTGCCGCCGCTGTGAGCCCGTTGCCGGCAGAATCGCGAGGCCCCGGCGCCGCCGGGCGGCCTCACGCACAGGACGCACGACCCCATGATCACCTGCCACCTCCGCTATGTCATCGATCCGACGAAGCTCAAGGAGTTCGAGCACTACGGCCGGCTCTGGATTCCGCTGGTGCGGAAGTTCGGCGGCCTCCATCACGGCTATCTGCTGCCCTCCGAAGGCGCGAACAACATCGCACTGGCCTCGTTCTCCTTTCCCTCGCTGGCGGCCTACGAGACCTACCGCATCCAGTCCTTCGAGGACGCCGAATGCCAGGCCGCGTTCCGCTACGCCGAGGAGACGCGCTGCATCCAGAGCTACGAGCGCAGCTTCTTCCGGCCGGTCTTCGAGTGACCGCGGCGGGGCGTTCGGGGCACGGCTCGTTTAAGCTGACGCCATGAGCAGCCTCAACCCCAAGACCTACGACTCCGTTCCCTCGCGCAAGGTGGCCTTCCTCGGCCTGGGCGTGATGGGCTTCCCGATGGCCGGACACCTCGCGAAGGCGGGCCACAGCGTCACGGTCTACAACCGTTCGCCGGCCAAGTCGGCCGCCTGGGCCACCGAGTTCGGCGGCCGGAGCGCCGCCACCCCGCGCGAGGCCGCGTCCGGTGCCGAGATCGTGTTCTGCTGCGTCGGCAACGACGACGACCTGCGCTCGGTGGTGCTGGGCGACGACGGCGCCTTCGCCGGCATGGCCCGAGGCGCGGTCTTCGTCGACCACACCACGGCCTCGGCCGACGTGGCACGCGAACTCGCGAAGTTGGCGCTCGAACGCGGCCTGCAGTTCATCGACGCACCGGTGTCCGGCGGCCAGGCCGGTGCGCAGAACGGTGCGCTCACGGTGATGTGCGGCGGCGACGCCGCCACCTTCGCCCAGGTGCAGCCGGTGGCCACCGCGTTCGCCCGCGCGGTCACGCTGCTGGGCGAGAGCGGCGCGGGCCAGCTCGCGAAGATGGTCAACCAGATCTGCATCGCGGGCCTGGTGCAGGGCCTGTCCGAAGCCATCGCCTTCGGCCAGCGCGCGGGCCTCGACATGGAGGCCGTGCTGGGCGTGATCAGCAAGGGCGCGGCCCAGAGCTGGCAGATGGAGAACCGCGGCAAGACCATGATCGCGGGCAAGTTCGACTACGGCTTCGCGGTCGACTGGATGCGCAAGGACCTGGGCCTGGTGCTCGACGAGGCCAAGCGCAACGGTGCGCGCGTGCCGGTGACCGCGCTGGTCGACCAGTTCTACGCCGATGTGCAGCAGGCCGGCGGCGCGCGCTGGGACACCTCGAGCCTGATCACCCGGCTGCGCTGAAGCGCGCCGCAGGGGCTTCGTACACTGGGGCATGACCTCCAGTTCCGCCCCGCAAGACGACCACCTCTGGCTCGAAGACATCGACGGCGATGCGCCGCTCGCCTGGGTCCGCGCCCAGAACGCGCGCACCGTGCAGGCTTATGCGCAATCGCCCGCCTTCGAGGCCCTGCAGCAAGGCATCCTCGAGGTGCTCGATTCCGAGGACCGCATCCCGATGGTCGACAAGATCGGCCCGCGCTTCTTCTACAACTTCTGGCGCGACAAGGCCCATCCCAAGGGCGTGTGGCGCCGCACCACGCTCGAGGAATACCGCCAGCCGCAGCCCGCCTGGGAGACCGTGCTCGACATCGACGCGCTGGCCGCGGCCGAGGGCGAGAACTGGGTCTGGCACGGTGTCGACTGCCTCGACCCGGACCCCCAGCGCTGCCTGATCTCGCTGTCGCGCGGCGGTGCGGATGCCGACGTGCTGCGCGAGTTCGACCTCGAGACCCTGCAATTCGTCGAGGGTGGCTTCACGTTGCCCGAGGCCAAGAACCAGGTGGGCTGGAAAGACATCGACCACCTCTACGTGGCCACCGACTTCGGTCCCGGCTCGATGACCGAGTCCAGCTACCCGCGCATCGTGAAGCTCTGGCGGCGCGGCACGCCGCTGGCCAGCGCCGTGACGGTGTACGAGGGCCTGCACGAGGACATGTCGGTCGGTGCCTGGCGCGACAACACGCCCGGCTTCGAGCGCGACTTCGTCACGCGTCAGAGCGACTTCTACGACAGCGAGACCTGGCTGCGCCATGCCGACGGCACGCTGGCCAAGATCGAGGTGCCCGACGACGCGCTGGTCGACGTCACGCGCGAATGGATGCTGGTCGAGCCGCGCAGCGACTGGACGGTCGGCGGCGCGACCTACGCCGCGGGCGCGCTGCTGGCCGCGCGCTTCGACGACTACATGGCGGGCCGGCGCGAGCTCACCGTGCTGTTCGCGCCCGACGACAGCAGTGCGCTCGACAGCCATTCGTGGACGCGCCACCACCTGATCGTCAACGTGATGCACGACGTGGTGAACCGGCTCGAGGTGCTCACGCCGCCGGCAGAGGGCCGCGGCGCGTGGCAGCGCCAGAGACTGGGCGGCGCGCCGGCGCTGTCGACGATCGAGGCGGGCGGCATCGACGAGTACGAGAACGACGACTACTTCCTGACCGTGAGCGGTTTCCTGCAGCCGACCACGCTCTACATCGGCACCGTCGGCCAGGGCGAGCCCCAGGCACTCAAGCACAGCCCGGCCTTCTTCGACGCCTCGCGTTTCCGCGTGCGCCAGCACTTCGCGAGCTCGAAGGACGGCACGCGCGTGCCCTACTTCGAGATCGCGTCGAAGGACCTGAAGGCCGACGGCACCAACCCCACCCTGCAGTACGCCTACGGCGGTTTCGAAGTCTCGCTGCAGCCCAGCTACAGCGGCAGCATCGGCCGTGCCTGGCTCGAGCGGGGCGGCGTGTACGTCGTCGCCAACATCCGCGGCGGCGCCGAGTACGGTCCGCGCTGGCACCAGGCGGCGTTGCAGGAGAACCGGCTGCGCACCTGCGAGGACTTCGCGGCGGTGTCCGAGGACCTGATCGCACGCGGGATCACCTCGCCCGCGCACCTGGGCGCCATGGGCGGCAGCAACGGCGGACTGCTGGTGGGCAACATGCTCACGCTGTACCCCCAGCTCTATGGCGCGGTGGTGAGCGAGGTGGCGCTGCTCGACATGCGCCGCTACACGCAGCTGTCGGCAGGCGCCTCGTGGATCGCGGAATACGGCGACCCGGAGGAGCCCGAGGAATGGGAATTCATCCGGACCTTCTCGCCCTACGAGAACGCGCGGGCGGGTGCCGCCTATCCGCCCGCCCTGTTCACCACCTCCACCCGCGACGACCGCGTGGGGCCGGCGCATGCGCGCAAGATGCACGCGAAGATGGTGGCGCTGGGCCAGGGCGCCAGCTTCCTCTACGAGAACCTGGACGGCGGCCACAGCGCGGCCACGGACAACAAGGATGCCGCGTTCATGGACGCGCTGGGCTATGCGTACCTGTGGAAGCACCTCGGGGCGCCCGCATAGCGCTTTCCCGGGACGTTTTCGCTCAGCGGACCGGCGTGACGGTCGCACCGCCCGTGGCCGGTGCCGTCTTGAGCGGCTCCATCGGCGGCAGCGGGACGCGCGAGCCGTTGCTGGATGAAGAAGCCGGGGCCGCGTTCGGCAGGGTGCCGCCGGAGGTCGCCTGGTTGGCGAGTTCTGCTTCGCTGATCACCTCGACCACGCGCACCACCTTCTGCACGCCGGACACGCCGCGCGTGATGTCGGTGGCGCGGTCGATCTCGCGCCGCGTGGCCAGGCCCATCAGGTAGACCACGCCGCTGTCGGTCACGATCTTGAAGGAGTTGGCGAACAGGTCCTTGGCGTCGAGCAGCGAAGCCTTGACCTTGCCGGTGATGAAGGTGTCGTTCGAACGCTGCTGGAACGAGCGCGACGGGCCGACCTGGATCTCGTTGACCACCGAACGCACGTTGTCCACGCCCTGTACCGCGGCCTCGGCCCGGCGGCGGTCGGCGTCGTTGCCCACGGTGCCGGTCAGCAGCATCTGGCGGTTGAAGCTGGTCACGCTCACGTACATCTGGTCGTTGGCGATCTCGCGGATGCGCGACGCGCCGCGCAGCTCGATGCCCTGGTCGTCGAGCTGCGCGCCCGAGGTGCGGCGGTCGGTCGCGACCAGCCCGGCGCCGACGGCGGCCCCGCCGATCACCAGCGGCACGCAGGCCGAGAGGGCGGCAGCCAGCGCGGCGCCGGCGGTGAGGGTCAGCACGAGGCGGGGGATCGATGAGGTCTTCATGTGAAAGCTTCCTGTTCTCCGAGTAACTGGGCGTCCACGCCGTCGCACAGGCAGTGCAGCGCGAGCAGGTGGATTTCATGGATGCGCAACGCACGCTCGTGCGGCACGGAAACCTGGACGTCGGTCTCGCGCAAGGCGCGGCCGACCGAACCGCCGTTGGCGCCCAGCAGGGCCACCACCGTCATGTCGCGTGAGTGCGCGGCCTCGACCGCGGCCAGCACGGCGGCGGACTTGCCGCTCACGCTCAGCGCCAGCAGCACGTCGCCGCCCTGGCCGAGCGCGCGCACCTGGCGCGCGAAACGGTCGGGATCGGCGGCCTCGGCCGTGTCGGCCGTGGGGTCGGTGGCATCGCCGGTCAGCGCGATGGCGGCCAGCTCGGGCCGTTCGCGTTCGAAGCGGCCGACGAACTGCGAGGCGAACTGCGCAGCCAGCAGGCCGGACACGCCGGCGCCGCACGCGAGGATCTTGCCGCCGCTGGTCACGCAGGCCAGCACGGCCTGCATGGCCTGGGAAATGGGTTTGCTGAGCACCGGGCCCGACTGGTACTTGAGGTCGGCGCTGTCGATGAAGTGCTGCTGTATGCGTTGCTCGAGCATGGGCGGTGATGATAGCCGTGGGGGGTGAAACAAAAGGTGTTGCGGGTGCGTGGGAGCGCGCCGGGACTCAGGCGGTTCCCGCGTCGAATGCGGCTTGCAGCCACGCGATGCCTTGCGGCTCGACCAGCACCACGTCGAAGCGACACGGCGGCGGGGCCGTGCGCAGCGCCAGCAGGTAGTGTCGCGCAGCGAACACGATGCGCCGCTGCTTGACCCCGGTGATGCTGCCGCCCGCGCCGCCGTGCGTGCCGCCGGCGCGTTGCCGGACTTCGACGAAGACCAGCGTGCCGTCGCGCGGATCGCGCACGATCAGGTCGATCTCGCCGCCGCCGCGGCCGGGGGTTCGATAATTGCGCATCACCAGCCGCAGGCCGGCCGCCTGCAGATGCGCGAGCGCGGCGTCTTCCGCCGCGTCGCCGCGCTGCTTGGTGGTGGTGGCCGGTGCGCCGCTCCCTGTCGTCTTCTTGTTGTAGTTCTGGAGAAATCCCATTGAATGCTCTCGCTCCCGCCTCTTTCGGCGCCGCCCTGTCGGCCGCGCGCGATGCCGCGGGTGCCCAGCATTATCCGCAGGGCACGCTCTACGTGGTCGCCACGCCGATCGGCAACCTGGCCGACGTCACGCTGCGTGCGCTGCATGTGCTGGATCTGGTCGACGTGATCGCTTGCGAGGACACGCGCCACACGCAGGGCATGCTGCGCGCCTACGGCATCGACCGGCCCGGCGCGCGGCTGCTCGCGGTGCACCAGCACAACGAGGCCGAGGCCGCGCAGACGGTGGTCGCGCGGCTGTCGCAGGGTGAGCGCATCGCCTACGTGAGCGATGCCGGCACGCCGGGCGTGAGCGACCCCGGCGCGCGGCTCGCGGCCGCGGTGCGCGCGGCCGGCCACCGGGTGCTGCCGCTGCCGGGCGCGAGCAGCGTGGTCACGCTGGTGCAGGCCGCCGGGCTGGTGGCCGACGGCGGCGACGAACGCAGCGCCTTCGTGTTCGCGGGCTTCCTGCCGAGCAAGGCCGGCGAGCGCGACGCGGCCGTGGCCGAGCTGGCGCGCGAGGCGCGCAGCGTGGTGCTGCTCGAGGCGCCGCACCGCATCGAGGCCCTGGCCCGCGCGCTGGCCGTGCTGGGCGAGCGCCGCATCACGGTCGGGCGCGAGCTCACCAAGCAGTTCGAGGAGATCGCGACCATGGCCGCCGGGGCGCTGGCCGACTGGTTCGCGGCCGGACGCGATCGCACGCGCGGCGAGTTCGCGCTGGTGCTGCACCCGGTGGCGGTGGCGGCCGACGACGGCGCCGAGGCCGAGCGCGTGCTTCGCCTGCTGCTGGCCGAACTGCCGCTCAAGACCGCGGTCAAGCTCGCGGCCGAAATCAGCGGCGCGCCGCGCAATGCGCTCTACGACACGGCGCTGCGCATCCGCGGCGAGTCCGCAGGCGTCGATTAGTCCATCTGCGTGGCCTGCCGGAAGCTCTCCAGCGTCCAGCCGCGGCCCAGCAGGAACATCCGGGTTTCGAGCCGTTCGAGGTCCTGCTCGGCGATGTCGCTGCCAAGGTAGCGCAGCCGCTTGTGCTGCACTTCGGCGAAACCGCCTGCGTGCGCGCGCGCCAGGCTTTGCCAGAGTGCATGCGCGCCGGGCGACTGGCGTGCGCCCGTCATCAGGCAGATCCCCGCGTCCAGCGCCCAGCGGTAGACGGCCGCGGCGATGCCGCGCCGCTGGTAGGCGGGCCGGTAGCGCGAGTGGGGTGCGCGCAGGTGCCGATCGGCGCGGCGCCCGACCTCGACCAGCCGGTTGAAGACGGTCGAACCCGCGAGACAGCCGTGGCGCAGGTCCTCGACATAGGCATAGAACTCGCCGTCGGCCTCGCGCACGCGCAGCTGGAATTCGGGATCGTGCAACGGGAACGCCGGCAGGCCGTACAGCCGGTCGCCGGGCGCATGCAGGCGTTGGTGGAGGGCCTCCAGCGCCGCGTCGTCCGCGGCGGCGGCGCGGGGATCGACGTCGATGCGCAGTTCGGCCGGCCGATGCAGCTGCCAGGGCCGCCGAACCGGGACGCCGAAGGAACAGAGTGGCAAGGCGAGATTCATGGGGCCGACCCCGCTGGCGGCGGCCATTCCGCCTCGTAGCGCGACAGCCAGATCCATACCGCGGCGGTGCCGTTCGTCAGGCGCGCCGCCGCAGCGGCCAGGCCCAGGGCATCGGCCAGCCGGACCTCGGCGCGCACCACCAGATCGTCGCGCCGCACGTCCTGCTCGATGACCCGCACGCGGCGCCGCGCGAGTTCCTTGAGCAGCCCGACGCACCGGGCGCGGGGGCTCTTGATGCGCAGGAACATGACGGGTTCGAAGGGCCCGCGGCCGGCCGCATCCCTGAAGGTGTGGACCTCGGGCTCGCGCAGGACCAGTTGGGTGCCGTAGGCATCCTGCAACACCTGTTGCGCTTCCTCGAGCGCCGCTTCGCTGGTCGCATAGATGCGGCCGCCCCGGCCTTCGCAGACGACCTGGTAGCGCTCGGGTCGCGACAACCAGTCGACCGGGCCACGGGCGGCGAACACGGGCAGGTCGGGGGCGCCGGGCAGCAGCGCCTGCCGCAGCGGGTAGGCGTCCAGGGTGTCGGGCGCGCTCATGAACGAAATGCCTTCGCAACGGCGCCCAGGGGCGCGTCGATGGGCTCCGCCCGCGAGCGCGCGTCGTACGGCACGACCAGCACGTCGGCGGTGGCCATGCCCAGCACGCGCTGCGCCACGCTGCCGATCAGAAGGTCCGCCAGGGCCGCGAACGGTCCGACGCGTTGCCGCTTGCCCACGACCAGCAGTTCGGCACCGCTGGCCTGCTGCTGCACCGCGGCCTGGCGTGCCGGGTCGCCCTGGCCGATCGCCGAGACCAGCCGACGGTCATTCGCCGGCGTCGAATCGCTGAGCCAGAACATGCGTTCGCGCGCCGCACCCAGGCGCTGGTGGCGGCAGGCCTTGATCGCCTGGTCCGAGGCGTCGGCCAGCCGCAGCCGGCCCTCCGGGGCGCCCGACAGCGCATGGAACAGCTCGACCTGCGCCGTGCCGTCGAGCGCCCAGGCCAGCGCGACCATGCGTTTCGAAGCCGGCGTGAAGTCCACCGCCACCAGCAATCGGCGGTAGCGGTGCAGGGCCTCGCGCCGTGTCACGAGCACCGGACAGGCAACGGCGCGCAGCAGTCGCGTGATCGGCGAGCCGCCGAACCCTGCGGGGCCGCGTCGCTCGCAGTCCGCGTCGACCACCAGCAGGTCGACCCGACGCGCGGCGGCGCTCACATCCGCGAGGTGCCCGCTGCCCGGGGCGTGGGGAATGCACTTGACCAGGATGCCGAAGCGCGCGGCGAGCTCCCGTGCGAGGGCCGATGTGCGGGCTGCAGCATCGCTTTCGCCACAGTTGCCCAGGGCCGGCGCGGCGTACAGGATTTTCAGCAGGGCACGGTGTTCGGCGGCGATCAGCCCGGCGCGCGTGACCGCGCGGCGGCTTGGCGCCGAGAGGTCGGTCAGGGCCAGGATCGATTGGATGTTCATCGTTGTGTTCTCCGCAGGGATGGACAGCACCGAGGCCCTGCCGGCAAGCGGCAGTCCTTCGGTGGAAAAAGGCGGCGCCTGGGCGGCGCGCAGGCGGGGGGGGCGGCTCAGCCCGGGGCAGGGCGGATCACGCGAGCGGGGCGATGGACGCCGGGGGTCGGCGTACGGCGTCGCACGCGGCCGGACCGGGGGTCGTCGTCGATCGAGGGCGCGGGCCCCCGGGGGATCGGTGTGTGCATCGCCACCACTCCAGGCGAGCGCGGCCCGCAGGAACGTGCGGGCGCGCTACGGCGCGGGACGGGTGCCCGGCGGTCGATGGTGTGCGCTAAAGGAAGGGAGGCTGACCGCCGGGCTCAGGAATGTGCGAGGGTCTGGTGTGACCCTGCCGTCGGCCCGTCGAATGTGAAGAAGGTCGGTCGGCGCGGCGCGGTCCCTCCGCAGTGGCCGAATCGGCCGCTGAGGTCGGTGGAACGAGGAGGCTGACCTTGCATGGTCGGAAGTCTAGGCCGGCCCTCCGGCCGCTACAACAGAAGCCACACACCCTTTGCCAGATTGACAAACACAAATCGGGGCGCGGCGCCTCTGGGCGCGACCGGCTGCCTTGGCACGCTCGGAAGGTGCGATGGAAGTAACGATCCCGGGACAATTGCGCAAATCCGCGGGGTATGTGTAAGCTTTTGTACTCTTACTAGTCATATTGTTTTAACATTTCATCCACAATTTGCACCAATCAGGTGCGTGAAATGAATATGAAACACACGGCTACACACATTCTTCGCTGCTCGACCCTCGCGTCGCACACCTCGCTCGTCGTTCCGGCGGGCATTCCCTCGACCCGGACCTCCGCGGCTCGCTTCGCCATCCATGCGATCGCCCTCGCTTCGGTGCTGACGATCTCTGTCTGGCCCACGGCCGGCGTGCAGGCGCAGACCACGATTCTTTCCGGCGGCGGCAACGGCAGCCGGGCCGACCGCGATGAAGGCCAGGGCGGCGCCGGCGGGCTGGCCGGCGGTGGCGGCGGTGGCGCCGGTGGCTATTCCACCGACCCCGATCCCGGGCTGGGTGGCAACGGCGGCGCGGGTGCGCAGGCCGGGACGCCCGCGCAAGCCGGCACGGCGGGCGGCAGCAACAGCGTCGCCAGCGGCGCGAGCGGCGGTGCAGCCGGCGGATCCGACCTGAGTGCCGGTGGCGGCGGTGGCGGCGGCGGCGCGTTCTCCACCTCCAACGGCAGCCCGGGCGGCGCTGGCGGCGCTGGCACCGTGGACGCCGGCGCGTCCGTGACGCTGACCGGCGACCTCGCCGGCACGGCCGGCGCGAACCCCCCCACGCCCATCGTCTACTCGGGCGGCGGCGGCGGCGGCGGCGGCGGGCTGGTCGTGACGGCCGCGGGCGCGACCGTCGACACGGCCGGCCATGCCGTCACCGGCGGCGCGGGCGGTTCGACCCTGTGGGACGGCGCAGGCGGCGGCGGCGCAGGCCTGGCACTGGTCAACGGCGGCAGCATCGTGAACGCCACCGGCCGCATCGTCGGCGGCGCGGGCGGCAACGGTTACAACGGTGCCGAAGGCGGCACCAGCGTCTTCCTCTACCAGGGTGGCAGCCTGAGCAACGGCGCCAGTGGACAGTTGACGGGCGGCGCAGGCGGCACCGGCGGCATCACGGCCGACGGCCATGAATCCGGTCGCGGCGGCAAGGGCGGCGACGCGGTGCGCAGCAACGGCGGCCAGATCATCAACGCCGGCACGGCGCAGGGCGGCGTGGGCGGCGTGGCCACGGAGGCCGGCAACGGCGGCAACGGCATCGTCGCAAGCGGTGCGGCCACCGTGACCAACACGGCCACGGGCCAGATCCTCGGCGGCGCCGGTGGTGCCGTCGGCGGCATCGAAACCACCTCGGTGGCGGGCCGGGGCGGCAGCGGCGTGGTGCTGCTGGACGCCGGTGCCACGGTGGTCAACGACGGCACGGTGAGCGGCGGCAACGCCGGTGCCGCAGCCGTGGGCACGGGCGCCGCGGGCGCGGTCGGCATCGTGGGTTCGGCCGCGGGCGGCAACACGGTGATCAACGCGGGCCGCATTTCGGGCAGCCTCGACAGCAGCGGTGCCGTGCGCGCCAACGCGGTCGCGTTCCAGGGCTCGGGCAACCGGCTCGAACTGCGCGCCGGTGGTGTCTTCGACGGCAACGCCGTCGCGGCCCCGGGCGGCAGCAACAACACGCTGGCGCTGGGCGGCGACGCCACCGCGACCTCCTTCGACGTCGGCACCATCGGCACCGCCTTCCAGGGCTTCGACAGCTTCCACAAGAGCGGCACCAGCGTCTGGACGCTGACCGGCGCGCAGGCCGGCGTGACACCCTGGACCGTCGACGCCGGTGTGCTCGCGCTGACCGACAACGCCAACCTGGGCGCCGCCTCCGGCATCCTCACGCTGAACGACGGCACGCTGCGGCTGGCAGCCGACGGCCTGCAGATCGCGAACGCGGTCACGCTGGGCACGGGCCAGCCCACGGTCGACACCGGCGCCTTCACCGGCACGCTGGCCGGCGCCATCGGCGGCAGCGGCTCGCTGACCAAGGTCGGCACCGGCACGC
This sequence comes from Variovorax frigidus, assembly GCF_051216515.1. Taxonomy (NCBI): domain Bacteria; kingdom Pseudomonadati; phylum Pseudomonadota; class Betaproteobacteria; order Burkholderiales; family Comamonadaceae; genus Variovorax; species Variovorax frigidus. The sequence continues at coordinate 79,342 of NZ_JBPJZF010000006.1, read as the reverse complement.
TGGTGCTGACCGCGGCCAACACCTACGGCGGTGCCACCACGGTCAGCCAGGGCACGCTGCGTGCAGGCGCGGCCAACACCCTGAGCGCCGCCTCGGCCCACACCGTGGCCGCAGGCGCCACGCTCGACGCAGGCGGCTTCAACCAGACCGTGGCGTCGCTCAACAACGCGGGCACCGTCTCGCTGCTGAGCAGCGCACCGGGCACCACCCTGACGGTGAACGGCAACTACGTCGGCAACGGCGGCGTGCTGCGCCTGGGCACCGCACTGGGCGACAGCGGCAGCGCGACCGACCGCCTGCTGCTCAATGGCGGCAGCGCCAGCGGCAACACCACGGTCCAGATCACCAACCTGGGCGGCCTGGGCGCGCAGACCACGGGCAACGGCATCGAAGTCGTGGCCGCGCGCAACGGCGCCACCTCGACCGCCAACGCCTTCGCACTGGCCAACGGCCACGTCGACGCGGGCGCCTACGCCTACACGCTGCACGGCGCCGACCAGAGCTGGTACCTGCGCTCGGAAACCGACGTGGTGACTCCTGGCGCGCCGGTCACCCCCGGTGCGCCGGTCACGCCGCCGGCCACCGTGCCGACCTACCGCAGCGAAGTTCCGCTGTTCGCCGCACTGCCGCAGCAACTGCGCCAGGCCGACCTGGCCATGCTGGGCAACCTGCACCAGCGCATCGGCGACGAGCCGGTCGCGGGCGCGCCGGCCGCCAACGGCCCGCGCAACGCCTGGGGCCGCGTGATCTCCAGCGACATCGACGTGCGCCAGCAAGGCACGGTGTCCCCCGCGAGCAAGGGCCGCGTCGACGGCTTCCAGGTCGGCACCGACCTGTTCGCCGACGCCAACTGGCACGCCGGCCTCTATGTCGGCCAGCTCGACGGCGACGTGCGCACCAGCGGCTTCGCCAACGGCGTCTGGGGCGGCGTGGGCAGCAACGACCTGCGCGCGCGCTACCTCGGCCTCTACGCGACCTGGACCAACGGCAGCGGCTTCTACGCCGACGCCGTGCTGCAGGCCGGCGACCACCGCTACACGCTGCGTCCGCAAGGCAACCCCTCGGTCACGGGCAAGGGCGACAGCCTGCTGGCCTCGATCGAGGTCGGTCAGTCCTTCGCGCTGGGCCAGGGCTGGACGATCGAGCCGCAGCTGCAGCTGATCCACCAGCGCGTGGACCTCGACGACGTCGTGATCTCCGGTGCGCGCGTCCAGCAGGATGCGGACAACGGCTGGATCGCCCGTGCGGGCGTGCGCGTCAAGGGCGAGATGAGCACCTCGCTCGGCGCGCTGCAGCCCTATGGCCGGATCAACCTCTACCGCGCCTCCAGCGGCACGGACATCGCGCGCTTCATCGGCCCCGCGGCGACCACCGACATCGCGACGCGCACCGGCGGCAGCTGGGGCGAAGTGGCCGGCGGCGCGACACTGGCACTGAACACGACCTGGAGCGTCTACGGCGAAATCGGTCGGCTTTTTGCGATGGGCGGTGACGCTCGCGTGAAGAGTGGCGTACAAGGATCGCTGGGCCTCAAGGCCCGCTGGTAACCGGACACCGCTCATGAACCCCCGTCAACAACCCATGAAAAACGGCGTTGGCTTGTTCTTCGTTCCCAGCATGCGACCGCCGCCCCCACAGCCATGACCACTCTGCCCGACTCCGCATCCTCCGACATGCTCGCACCCTCGACCCACGCGCTCGCACCTCCGCTGCCGCAAGGGTCGGCGGGGGAGCGCTCAGCGCGGATGACGGCGGTGTCGGGCGTCCTCGAGTTGCCACGCACCGCGGCGCCTTCGGCTGCCGACGGTGCCGGCGTCGTGCGGTGGTCGCTCGATGCGGAAACGGCCCTCGACCTGCAGGCTTTCGCGCTCGAGCGCGGCACGTCGCTCCAGACCCTGTGCCTCGCGGCCTGGGGCGCGGTGCTGGCGCGGCTGAGCACGCAGGACGCTTTCCTGCTGGCGGCAGCTCTGGACACGCGCGCACCGGACGACGCGCGACTTCTCCTGATCGATCTGCACGGCGAACCGAGCGCGCACGAAATGCTCGTGCGCATCGACGCCGAACAGGCCTCCCCTTTTCTTCCGGCCGTTGCGGGCGCACCGCGCGCCTGCGCCGGCCTGCGCTTCGGCGCGACGACGCCGCTGCCTGCGCTGGACCTGTCGCTGGCCTGCGCTCTGTGCGCCGACGGCACGCTCGAGGGCGTGCTGCACTTCGACGGCGCGCTGTTCGACCGCGCCGCGGCCGAACGCTGGGCCGGCTATGTGCAGACGGCGCTGGCCGCCTTGCCGGCGCACGCCGACCACGCCCTGGCCGCGGTGCCGATGATCGGCGCGGCCGAACAGAAACTGCTGCAGGGCTTCAACGCCACCGAAGCCGACTGGCCTTCCACGCTGTGCGTGCATGACCGGGTCCAGGCCCAGGCCTGCCGCACGCCCGATGCCGAGGCCGTGCGCTTCGGCAACGACGTGCTGCGCTACGCCGAACTCGATCGCGAGGCCGATCGCCTCGCGCACCGGCTGCGTGCGTTGGGCGTCGGCCCCGACGTGCCGGTGGCGCTTTACGTCGAACGCAGCCTGGCCATGGTGGTCGGGCTGCTGGCCGTGCTCAAGGCCGGCGGCGCCTACGTGCCGCTGGACCCCAGCCATCCGCCCGAACGCACCGCGGTGATCCTGGCCGGCGCGAAGCCGCAGGTGATTCTTTCGCAGACCGCGCTGCGCGCCGCACTGCCGGTCGATGCGACCCCGGTGCTGCTGCTCGATGCGCTGCCCGCGCATGACGAGGGCCACGATGCGCCTGCCGCCGACGTGCGGCCGCATCACCTGGCCTACGTGATCTACACCTCGGGCTCGACCGGCACGCCCAAGGGCGTGGCCATGCCGCACCGCGGCCTGGTCAACCTGCTGCACTGGCAGTTCGACCATCCGGCGGTGCCGCAGCCGCAACGCACGCTGCAGTTCGCGGCGCTGGGCTTCGACGTCGCCTTCCAGGAAATCTTCGCCACGCTGAGTGCCGGCGGCACGCTGGTGCTGATCGACGAGAGCGTGCGCCGCGATCCGCAGGCGCTGGTCGCGGTGCTGCGCGCGCAGCGCGTGCAGCGCTTGTTCCTGCCCTTCATCGCCTTGCAGAACGTCGCCGAGTACGCGGTCGCAGCGAACGAATCGCTGCCCGATCTGCAGGACGTGATGACCGCCGGCGAGCAACTGCATGCCAGCCCCGCGGTGCGTGCGTTCTTCACGCGCCACCCCGGCTGCCGGCTGCACAACCAGTACGGCCCGACCGAGAGCCACGTGGTCACCGCGCTGCAGCTGGCGGCCGATCCGGCGCAATGGGCGGCGCTGCCGTCGATCGGCCGGCCCATCGCCAACAACCGCATCCACGTGCTCGATCGCCACGGCCGCAGCGCACCGCTCGGCGTGCCGGGCGAGATCCACATCGGCGGCGTCGGCGTGGCGCAGGGCTACCTGCACCGGCCCGAACTCACGGCCGAGCGCTTCGTCGTCGATCCGTTCAGCGCCGACCCCGACGCGCGCCTCTACAAGACCGGCGACATCGGCCGCTGGCGCGCCGACGGTGAGATCGACTACCTGGGCCGCAACGACCACCAGGTCAAGGTGCGCGGCTTCCGCGTCGAGCTGGGCGAGATCGAGAGCGCGTTGCTCACGCACCCTGCGGTGCGCGAGGCCGCGGTGCTCGCGCGCCATGACGGCGGCGGCGACGCCCGCCTGGTGGCCTACCTCACGGCCCAGCCCGGCAGTGCGCCGAGCGCCGAAGACCTGCGCACGCACCTCAAGGCCACGCTGCCGCCGTACATGGTGCCCGCGCTGTTCGTGACGCTCGAGGCGCTGCCGCGTTCGCCCAACGGCAAGATCGACCGCCGCGGCCTGCCCGAGCCACTGGCCCAGCGCCCCGAGATGGCCGAGCCCTATGAAGAGGGCCGCACCGACACCGAGCGCCGCGTGTGCGCCGCGTTTGCGCGCGCGCTGGGCATCGACCTGGCGGGCCGCCTCGACAATTTCTTCGACCTGGGCGGCGATTCGCTGCGCGTGCTCAAGGTGCTGGCCGACCTGCAGGCCGGCAGCACGCGGCGCCTGTCGACCAACCTGTTCTTCCAGAATCCCACGCCGCAGGCCATCGCACGCGAACTCGACGGCGTGGCGACGCCCGAGCCCGAACGCCTGCGTTCGACGGCGGGCGATGCGCAGCAGGAGCCCATCGCGCTGGTCGGCATGGCCGGCCGCTTCCCCGGCGCCGCCGACGTCGAGCAGTTCTGGGCCCACCTGCTCGAAGGCCGCGACACCATTCGTTTCTTCGACGACGCCACGCTCGACGCCGGCGTGAGCGCCGCGCTGCGGGCCGACCCGAGCTACGTGCGCGCCCGCGGCGTGCTCGACGATGTCGACCAGTTCGACGCCGCCTTCTTCGGCATCAACCCCAAGGAAGCGACGCTGATGGACCCGCAGCAGCGGCTGTTCCTCGAGATCTGCTGGGAATGCATGGAGCGCGCGGGCTATGCGCCCGACCAGCAGCAGCGCCCGGTCGGCGTCTATGCCGGCATGCACAACGCGACCTACTTCCAGCGCCACGTGATGCCGCGCCCCGACCTGATCGACACGGTCGGCGAGTTCGCCGTGATGCTGGGCAACGAGAAGGACTACCTCGCCACGCGCGTGGCCAACCGGCTCAACCTCACCGGCCCGGCGATCAGCCTCAACACCGCCTGCTCGACCTCGCTGGTCGCGATGGCGCAGGCCTTCCACGCGCTGCGCTCGGGCCAGTGCGACATGGCGCTGGCCGGTGGCATCGCGATCACCTGCCCGCCGAACAGCGGCTACCTCTACCAGGAAGGCGCGATGTTCTCGCCCGACGGCCACACGCGCAGCTTCGACGCCCAGGCACAGGGCACGGTGTTCAGCGACGGCGCGGCGGTGGTGATGCTCAAGCGCCTGTCCGATGCGCAGGCCGACGGCGACACCATCTACGCGCTGCTGCGCGGCGTGGGCGTGAACAACGACGGCGCCGTCAAGGCCAGCTTCACCGCGCCCAGCGTGGACGGCCAGGCCGCCGTGGTGTCGATGGCGCTGGCCTCGGCCGGCGTCGACGCGCGCAGCATCTCCTACGTCGAGGCGCACGGCACGGCCACGCCGATGGGCGATCCGGTCGAGGTCGCGGCCCTGGCCCGCGCCTATGCGCGCCACACGGCCGACAGCGGCTTCTGCGCGATCGGCTCGGTCAAGAGCAACATCGGCCACACGCTGATGGCGGCCGGCGCGGCCGGCGTGATCAAGACCGCGCTGGCGCTGCATGAACAACAGTTGCCGGCCTCGCTGCACTTCAGCGCGGCCAACCCGGCCATCGATTTCGACGGCACGCCCTTCCGCGTGAACGCGCAACGCTCGGCCTGGCCGCGCGAAGCCGGTGCGCCGCGCCGCGCGGGCGTCTCTTCGTTCGGCGTGGGCGGCACCAACGCGCACGTGATCCTCGAAGAGGCGCCGCTCGCCTTGCCCTCGGAGCCCGTGGCCGGCCCGCAGCTGATCACGCTCTCGGCCCGCACGCCGGCCGCGCTCTCCCGCATGGCCGCGCAACTGGCCGACCATCTCGAAGCCGCGCCCGCGCTCAACCTGGGCGATGTGGCCCACACGCTGCGTGTCGGCCGCAAGGCCTTCGGCCAGCGGCTGGCGCTGGTGGCCGACGGCACGGCCGAGGCCGTCGAGCTGCTGCGCGCTGCCGACACGCCGTACAAGGTCGTCGGCGCGATCGCGCCGCGTGCGCACGAGCAGGTGTGGCTGTTCCCCGGCCAGGGCGCGCAGTACGCGGGCATGGGCCGCACGCTCTATGTGCACGACGAGGCCTTCCGCGCCGCCATGGACGATTGCTTCGCGGCCTTCGCCGACGTGCTGCCCTTCGACCTGCGCGAGCGCATGTTCTCGGACGATGCCGACGCGCTGCGCCCGACCTCGGCCACGCAGCCCGCGACCTTCGCGCTCGAGTACGCACTGGGCGCGCGCCTGCTGGCCTTCGGCCTGCGCCCCGCGGCCATGATCGGCCACAGCGTGGGCGAGTTCGCGGCCGCGGTGCTGGCCAACGTGATGTCGCTGGCCGACGCGGCGCAACTGGTCGCACAGCGCGGCGCGCTGATGCAGGCGCTGCCCGCGGGTCAGATGCTGTCGGTGCGGCTGTCGGCGGCGCAGGTGCAGCCCTACCTCGGCGCGGCGTTGTCGCTCGCGGCCGAGAACGGCCCCACGGCCAGCGTGGTCGCCGGCCCCTTCGAAGCCATCGCCGCGCTGCAGGTCCGGCTCGAGGCCGACGGCGTGGCCGCGCGCCTGCTCGAGACCTCGCACGCCTTCCACTCGGCCATGATGGCGCCAGCGCTCGCGCCCTTCGAGGCGCTGGTGCGCGGCGTGACGCTCCAAGCGCCGCAGCGCACCATCGTCTCGACGCTGACCGGCCGCGTGCTCACGGCCGACGAGGCCACCGATCCCGCCTACTGGGCGCGCCACCTGCGCGAGACCGTGCGCTTCTCGCCGGCGGTGCACGAGGTGCTGGCCCGCTTCACGCAGCCGCTGTTCATCGAGCTCGGCCCGCGCAACACCCTCTGCACGCTGGTGCGCCAGCACGCCACGCGCGAGCGCCCGGCGCCCGCAGCCTGTGCGCTGCTCGGTGCGGCGCCGGCCGACGAGCTGGTCGCACACCGCCTCGCACTCGGCCGGCTCTGGACGATCGGCCTCACGCCCGACCTGCAACAGCTCGACACGCGCAGCCGCAAGGCCCGCGTGCGGCTGCCGACCTACCCCTTCGAACGCAAGCGCCACTGGGTCGACATCGCGTCGCCGGTGGCTGCCGTCGCCGTGCCCGTTGTCGCCACCGCCGTCGCCGTTCCTTCTTCCCTTTCCATCGCCCCGACTTTGGAGTCGCCCATGCCCACCACCTCCCCCGCCCGACGCCCCGCCCTCCACGCCAAGCTGCGCGAACTCTTCGAAGACATCTCCGGCACGCCGATGGCCGATGCCGACGGCGCGACCACCTTCATCGACCAGGGCCTCGACTCGCTGGTGCTTACCCAGGCCGCGCTGCAGGTCAAGAAGCACTTCAAGGTCAACATCAGCTTCCGCCAGCTGATGGAGGGCTGCCGCAGCTTCGACCTGCTGGCCGCGCACCTCGACGAGACGCTGCCGCCCGAGCCGGCCGCTGCGGTTGTGCCCGTCGCCGCGCCCGTGCCACAGGCCGCTCCGGCGGCCGTGGCCGCGCCGCTCGCCAGCGCGACCTTGCCGGCGGCCGTGCAGGCCTTCGCACCGATGGCCATGAATGCCGACGCGCCGATGCTCCAGCAGGTCATCGCCCAGCAGATGCAACTGATGCAGCAGCAGCTCGCGCTGCTGGCCGGCACCGGCACCGTGGCCGCCGCGGCCCAGCCCGCAGCGGTCGCAGCGACGGCACCCGTGGCCGTGCCCGCCGCACCGGCCGCACCCGCCGAGCCGCCGCTCGTGGGCGGCGGCGTGCCCTACGACGTCAAGAAAGCCTTCGGCGCGATCGCGCGCATTCACACCACGCCCAACCGCGAGATCACCGGCCGTCAGCAGGCCCGGCTCGATGCCTTCGTGCGCCGCTATGTCGAACGCACGCGCAACAGCAAGGACTTCACCGCGAAGAACCGTGGCCACATGGCCGACCCGCGCGTGGTCAACGGCTTCCGCCCCGCCACCAAGGAGATCACCTACCAGATCGTGGTCGACCGCTCCAAGGGCTCGCGCGTCTGGGACATCGACGGCCACGAGTACGTCGACACGCTCAACGGCTTCGGCATGAACATGTTCGGCTGGCAGCCGGACTTCCTCAACGACGCGATCCGCAAGCAGCTCGACATCGGCTACGAGATCGGCCCGCAGCATCCGCTCGCGGCCGAGGTCACGCAGCGCATCTGCGAGCTCACCGGCTTCGACCGCGCCGCGCTGTGCAACACCGGCTCCGAGGCCGTGATGGCCGCGCTGCGCATCGCCCGCACCCACACCGGCCGCAGCACCGTCGTGCTGTTCAGCGGCTCCTACCACGGCACCTTCGACGAGGTGCTGGTGCGCGCCGGCCGCGGTGCGCGCGGCATCCCGGCCACGCCGGGCGTGATGAGCGGCATGTTCGGCGACGTGCGCGTGCTCGACTACGGCACGCCCGAATCGCTGGCCTTCATCCGCGAACACGCCGACGAACTGGCCGCGGTGCTGATCGAGCCGGTGCAGAGCCGCCGGCCCGACTTCCAGCCCAGGGAGTTCCTGCAGGAAGTGCGCAGCATCACCGAGAAGAGCGGCACCTGCATGATCTTCGACGAGGTCATCACGGGCTTCCGCACCCATCCGGGCGGCGCGCAGGCGCTGTTCGGCGTGCGCGGCGACCTGGCCACCTACGGCAAGGTGATCGGCGGCGGCATGCCCATCGGCGCGATCGCGGGCAAGCGCGAGTACATGGACGCGCTCGACGGCGGCGCCTGGAACTACGGCGACGATTCGATTCCCACCGTCGGCGTGACCTATTTCGCCGGCACCTTCGTGCGGCACCCGCTCACGCTGGCCGCGGCCAAGGCCGCGCTCGACCACCTGCATGCGTCCGGCGGCGCGCTGCAGACGCAGCTCAACCTGCACACCGCGGCCATGGCCGACGAGCTCACGGCTTTCTGCCGCGAGGTCGGCGCGCCGCTGGAGATCCGCTACTTCGGCTCGCTCTGGCGCGTGAGCTGGCTCGAGGACCATCCGCTGCAGGACCTGCTGTTCGCGATGATGCGCAGCCGCGGCGTGCACATCCTCGACAACTTCCCCTGCTTCATGACGACGGCCCACACACCGGCGGACATCGCCCTGCTCAAGTCGGCCTTCAAGGAGTCGATTGCCGAGATGCAGGAAGCCGAATTCCTGCCGGGCGGCGCCCCCGCGGCCCGTCGCTTCGACGCCGCGAAGCCGCCCGTGCCCAATGCCCGCCTCGGACGCGACAAGGACGGCCAGCCCGCATGGTTCGTGCCCGACGCCGCACAGCCGGGGAAATTCCGTAGGATCGACGCATGACGTCTTCGCTCGACACCGCCGGCACCCCGGACCTCCACGACAGTCTGGGCCAGGAGTTCGACCCCTTCGCGTTCGGCGCGATCGCCCGCGTGATCCCCAGCACCGAGGCGCAGCGCGAAGTCTGGCTGGCGCACCAGCTGGGCAGCGAGGCTTCGCTGGCTTACAACGAATCGGTCGACCTGAGACTCGACGGCCCGCTGGACCCCGCCGCGCTCCAGGCGGCGCTGGCGGCGCTGGTGGCGCGTCACGATGCCTTGCGCGCCAGCTTCTCGCTCGACGGCACCGAGCTGATCGTGGTCGAGGCCGGCGCATTCGCCTTGGCGCAGCACGACCTGAGCCGGCTGGGCGTCGAAGCCCGCGAGCAGGCGATGGCCGATGCCCATGCCGAGGCGGTCGAGACCCCGTTCGACCTCGAGCGCGGTCCGCTGCTGCGCGCCGCGCTGTACCGCCACACGCCGACGCACCACGTGCTGCTGCTCACCGCCCATCACACGGTGTGCGACGGTTGGTCGTGGGGCGTGATCGCCGACGAACTCGGCCAGCTCTATGCCGAGCAGACCGGCCAGGGCCCGGCGCTCGAAGCCGCCCCCAGCTACGAGGACTATGCGAACTGGGCGCGTGACGAGGCCGAGACGCCGGCCGCGCGCGCGCAGCTCGCCTACTGGCTGGGCCGCTACCCCGATGCCACGCTGCCCACGCTCGAGTTGCCGCTGGACCGGGCCCGCCCGGCACGCCGGCGCTTCGACTCGCGTCGTCTCGACGTGCTGCTGCCGGCCGCATTGGTCGAGGCTGCGCGACAGCAGGGCGCACGGGCCGGCGTGAGCCTGTTCGCCACGCTGTTCAGCCTGTTCGCGGCGCTCATGCACCGGCTGTCGCTGCAGGACGATCTGGTCATCGGCGTGCCGGTGGCCGGCCAGGCCGCGAGCGACATGCCACGGTTGGTGGGCCACTGCGTGAACCTGCTGCCGGTGCGCGTCGCGGTCGAAGCCTCGCAGCCGGTCGAGACGCTGCTCAAGACGGTCGGCGGCACGCTGCTCGATGCCTTCGAGCACCAGACGCTGACCTACGGCGCGCTGCTCAAGAAGCTGCCGGTGGCGCGCGACCCGAGCCGGCCGTCGCTGGTGAGCGTGATGTTCAACCTCGACCGCGCCTCGGCCTCGCCGGGCGGTACCTTCCCCGGCCTGCGGAGCACGCTGACCGGCAACCCGCGCCACTTCGAGAATTTCGAGCTGTTCCTCAACGCGGTACCCGTGGCCGACGGCCTGATGCTCGAGCTGCAGTACAACACCGCGCTGTTCGACGAGTGCACCGTGCAGCGCTGGCTGGCGCTGTACACCGAGGCGCTGGAGCGGCTGACGCGCACGCCCGGGGCGAGCGTGGCCGAGGCGCTGGCCTGCAGCGCACAGGACGTGGCGCTGCTGCAGTCCTTCAACGCCACCGCGGCGCCGTTCGATGCGCAGGTGCGCATCGACGCACTCTTCGCGCGCCAGGCCGAGGCCACGCCCGAGGCGATCGCAGTGCGTGCCGGCGGCGTGTCGCTGAGCTACCGTGAACTCGACCGGCGGGCCAACGGCCTGGCCGCCGCGCTGCAGGCGCAGGGCATCGGCCCGGGCGACCTGGTCGGTCTGTGCTGCGGCCGCAATGCGCACATGCTGGTCGCGCTGGCGGGCATCCTCAAGTCGGGCGCGGGCTATGTGCCGCTGGACCCGGCCTTCCCGCGCGAGCGGCTCGAATTCATGATCGGCGATGCGCAGTTGCGCGTGGCCGTCACCGATGCCGACACCGACGGCGCCGCACCGCTGCAGGCGCTGGCGCGCGTGCGTGCCGACGAGGTGGCGCCGGACGATGTGGCGCCCGCCCACACCGGCGACGCCGAAGGCGTGGCCTACGTGATCTACACCTCGGGTTCCACCGGCCGCCCCAAGGGCGTGCGGGTGCCGCACCGCAGCGTGGTGAACCTGCTGACCAGCCTGTGCAGCGTGCCCGGCATCGACGCGCAGCGCCGCGTGCTGGCCGTGACCACGCTGTCCTTCGACATCGCGGTGTCCGAGGTGATCCTGCCGCTGACCGTGGGCGCCTGCATCGTGGTCGCCGACAAGACCCAGGCGATGCAGGGCGACCGCCTGCGCGCGCTGATCGAGACCGAGGAAGTCGACTTCGTCGACGCCACGCCCTCGACCTGGCGCATCCTGCTCGACGCGGGCTGGCCGGGCCGGCGCGACCTGCTGGCCATCTGCACCGGCGAGCCGCTGCCGGGCGACCTGGCGCGACAGCTGCTGCCGATGGTGGGCGAGCTCTGGAACGGCTACGGCCCGACCGAGACCACCGTGTGGTCGAGCTTCCACCGCGTGCTGCAGGCCGACGGCGTGATCCCGATCGGCCGGCCGCTGGCCAACACCCAGTTCCATGTGCTTGACGCCGCGATGCGCCCGCTGCCCGTGGGCGTGACCGGCGAGCTCTACATCGGCGGTGCCGGCGTGACGCTGGGCTACCTGAATCGGCCCGAACTCACCGACCAGCGCTTCGTGCCCGTGCCGGGTGCGCCGGAGGGCACGGCGCGCTGGTACCGCACCGGCGACCTGGGCCGCTGGCGTGCCGACGGCGTGCTCGAATGCCTGGGCCGTGCCGACGACCAGGTCAAGGTGCGCGGCTACCGCATCGAACTCGGCGAGATCGAATCGAACCTTGCGCGCCACGCGGGCGTGGACCGTGCGCTGGTGGTCACGCGCGAGGACGCGCCGGGCGACGTGCGCATCGTGGCCTACGTGGTGCCGCGCGGCCCCATGCCCGAGGCCGCGGCGCTGCGCCAGCACCTGGCCGCCTTCCTGCCCGAGTACATGCTGCCGCAGCACTTCGTGGCGCTGGTGGCATTGCCGCTGCTGCCCAACGGCAAGGTCAATCGCCAGGCGCTGCCGGCCCCGCAGAGCGCGGTCGCCGCGCGCAGCGACGCCGCCGTGCCGCCGCGCGACGCGCTCGAACAGCAGATCCTCACGGTCATGGAGCAGACGCTGAGCCTGCCGGGCCTGGGCATCCACGACGACTTCTTCGCCCTGGGCGGCCATTCGCTGCTGGCCGCGCGCCTGACGGCCCGGCTCGGCCGCGATCTGCAGCTCAAGCTGCCGATGTCGATGCTGTTCGAGGCGCCGACCGCCGAGCGCATCGCGCAGGCCGTGCGCCGCCTGCGCGGCGAGGGCCAGTCCGAAGCGCAGGCGCCGATCGTGGCGCTGCGCGACCGCCGCAGTGCGCCGCTCACGCCGATGCAGGAGCGCATTCTTTTCCTCGAGGAGCTGCACCCCGGTCGGCCGGTCTACAACGCGCCTTCGGGCCACCGCTTCCTCGGGCCGCTGGACATCGAAAAGTTCCGCGCAGCCTTGCACGAGATGGTGCAGCGCCACGGCGCGCTGCGCACGGCCGTGGGTCGCGACGAGACCGGCGCGCCGGTCCAGACCATCGCGGCGCAGGTCGACTTCGAGGTGCCGCTGATCGACCTGAGCGCATTGCCCGAGGCCGAGCGCGAAGCCGAACTCATGCGGCGCATGCAGCAGCTGGCGGACCAGCCGCTGGACATCCGCCAAGCGCCGCTGTTCCACATGGCGCTCTACCGCATGGGGCCCGAAGATCACGGCTTCATGTTCGTGCCGCATCACCTGGTCTGGGACGGCTGGTCCTTCGACATCTACCAGGCCGAGCTGTCGGCGCTCTACGGCGCGCGGGTGAGCGGGCGGCCGCATGCGCTGCCCGAGCCGCCGGTCGCGATGGGCGACTACGCGCAGTGGTATGCCGACTGGATGAAGCAGCCCGACTTCGCGCGGCAGCTCGACTTCTGGAAGCAGCGCTTCGCGCGCATGCCCGCACCGCGCGCGGCGCGCACCGACATGCCGCGCAAGGCCGGCATGTCCGGCAACGGCGGCGTGAACTGGATCCATATCGATCCGGTCGCCACCCAGCGCCTGCGCGAGGTGGCGCGCGCGCACGACGTCACGCTCAGCATGCTGACGCTGGGCGCCTACGTGCTGATGATGAGCAGCGCGATCGACAGCCCCTCGGTGGTGATCGCCACGCCGGTGCGCGGACGCGAGGCGCCCGAGCTGGAGTCGGTGATGGGCTTCTTCAACAACGTGCTGCCGCTGCCCTTCCAGGTCGACGCCGGCCAGGACTTCGGCGCCTTCATCCGCTACGTGAAGCAGGAGCTGGTCGCGGTGATGCGCTACCAGCAGGTGCCGTTCGAGCGCATGGCGACCGAGCCCGAGTTCGTGCGCCTGGCCCAGGGTGCAGGCTTGTACCAGGGGCTGTTCTCGTTCCAGGATGCGCGCGAGCGCCCGCACGATTTCGGGGGGCTCACGCACAAGCAGGTGCACCTGCTGCAGCGCGGCGCCACCGACGACCTGGGGCTGTGGCTGCTGGAGAAGCCGCAGGGCCTCGAAGGCCCGATCGCCTACAACGCCGACATCTACCTGCCCGAGACGGGGACCGCGTTCCGCGACCGCTTCGTCGAGATCCTGCGGACCATCGCCGACCGACCGGACGTGCCGCTGGCCGAACTGCTCGCGCCGGCCGACTCGGCCAGTGCGCGCCTCCTGCGTCGCCTGTCCTCGTCCGCGGAGGCGCCGCGGAACGAGCGCGCACCGAACGCCGCGAAGCCGCCATCGGCCTCGCCCCTGCTGCCGGAACAGGCGCAGTTGGCCCAGGTCTGGGCCCAGGTGCTGAACATCGATGTCGAGGACATCCGCGCCGGCGACAACTTCTTCGACCTGGGCGGCGATTCGCTGCTGGCCATGCGTGTGGTGCAGCAGTCGGAGCAGAGCCTCGGCATGCGCATCGAACCGCGCCGCTACATGTTCGAGAGCCTGGCGCAGCTGGCGGCCACCGAGACCGAAGCCGCGGCCGAAACCGAGGCCGGGGCCGAGGTCTCTGCGGAGCCACCGCGCGGCGGGCTGTTGAACCGCATGTTCTCGGGCTGGGGACGCAAGCCATGACGCCCCTGATGTTCGGTCCCCCGTCGCGGCGACTGTTCGGCCTGTTCCATGCGGCGGACAGCGCGCGGGTGTCCGACACCGCGGTGCTGCTGTGCCCGCCCATGGGCCACGAGGCCCTGCGCAGCCATCGCTTCTACCGTCTGCTCGCACTGCGGCTGGCGCGTGCGGGCATGCCGGTCCTGCGCTTCGATCCTTACGGCACCGGCGACTCGCCGGGCGACGACGAGGACGGCGAGCTCGACGGCTGGCGCCGCGACATCGCGTCGGCGCACCGCGAACTCGCGGCCCGCTCGGGCGCATCCCGCATCGTGTGGTTCGGCGCCCGCATCGGTGCCACGCTGGCCCTGCAGGCCGCGTCGATGGCCGACCCGTGCATCGCGCGGCTGGTGCTCTGGGAGCCGGTGCTCGACGGGAAGGCGTACCTCGAGGACCTGCGCGAAAGACATGTGAGAGAACTCGAACTCAGCCATTCGCTGCCCGATCCCGGCTGGCGCCGCAGCTTGCGCGAGGACCCGAAGGCCTTCAGCGACGAAGCCTTCGGCTTCGCGTTGTCGCCGGTCTTGCGGGCACAGGTCGCAGCGCTGACACCCCCCCCGGGACGGGTCCTGAGCGAGAGCGTCGAACTCGTCATCATCGCCAAACCCGAGGATTCGCGCACACGCCAGTGGGTGGCCGCGCAGGCGGGCCGCGGCACGGTGCGTCACGTGCCGCTCGCGCACCCCCTCATCTGGACCAGCAACCCTTCCCCCGGCAACGAGATGGTGCCGGCCGAGGCCCTGCAACGCGTGACGGCAGAAATCCATGAGTGACTTCTCTGAAGCCCCGGTGCTCTTCGGCTCCGACGACCATCTGTTCGGTCTGCTCACCCGACCGCAAGGCCTGACGGGGCAGATGGGCGACATCGGCTGCCTGGTGCTCAACACGGGCGTGAACCATCGCATCGGTCCGCACCGGATCAACGTGAAGGCGGCGCGCCGCCTGGCCGGCGCCGGCCTGCCGGCCCTGCGTTTCGATCTCTCGGGCATCGGCGACAGCGTGGCGGCCCAGGGCCGCAACGGCTACCGCGCACAGGCGCTGGAGGACATGAAGGCCGCCATGGACTACCTGTCGCAGCGCCACGGGCTGCGCCGTTTCCTGGTGTTCGGCATCTGTTCGGGGGCCGAGAACGGCCTGGCGCTGGCGTTGACCGACCCGCGCGTGATCGGCCTGCTGTCCTTCGATGGCGAGATCTACATGACCCGCACCGTGCGGCTGGAGCGCAAGCTGCGCCGCATGGCGGCTTTTCCGCGCAATGCGGCGGTGCGTGCGAGCTATCCCTGGTGGCGCGACCTGGTCGGCTGGTTCGGCGACGGCGATGCCACGGCGCGCGCGCGCGCCCTGGGCCGGTTGAGCGCGCTGCTGCCCCACCGGACCGCACCGGCGTCCGCCGGTGGCTTCCTGGGCGGAGGCGAGGGGAAGGCCTTCTCGGCCGCCGACTACGAGCGCGCGCTGCTGTCGTTGGTCGACCGCGGCGTGGCGCTGTCGCTGATGTACTCGAACACCTACAACGGCTTCGACCGCGACCACAGCATGCTGAGCCAGCTGCGCGGCTCGCGGCTGTTCGGGCAGGTGCAGTACCGTTTCTGGCCGGACATCGACCACACCGCGACCACGCTGGCGATGCAGGCCCAGTTGCTGGACGCGGTCGACAGCTGGGCCCGTAGCGTCGCTTTCGGGCCGGTGGCTCAGAGCCAGGCGACTTCGGGGGCCATGACCACCTCCGGTCCGGCCGAGATGATCGCCGCGAGCGATTGCACCTCGGGCAAGAGCCGCGCGAAGTAGAAGCGCGCCGTGGCGACCTTCGCCGTGTAGATCGCTTCGGCCCCGGGGCCCTGCGACAGGCCGATGTCGGCCATGCGCGCCCACATCCAGGCCAGCGAGACATGGCCGACCAGCCGCAGGAAGGGCGCGGCGGCCGCCCCCGCTTCATCGGGGTTCTTTTCTGCCCGCAGCGAGAGATGGCGTGCGGTGCGCAAGGCCAACGCCGCCGCCTCGCGCAGCGGCGCGCAGAAGGGCTGCATGCCCTCGACGTCGGCCTTTGCATCGGCGAAATCGGTGATCGCCTGCAGGTAGTGCGCGAACTTCGCGGTGCCGTCGGCGAGCACCTTGCGGCCCAGCAGGTCCATTGCCTGCACGCCGTTCGATCCCTCGTACAGCGGAATGATGCGGGCGTCGCGCAGGTGCTGTTCCACGCCGTTGTCGCAGATGTAGCCGTGGCCGCCGAACACCTGCATGGCCATGCTCGTGCATTCCACCGCCAGGTCGCTGCTGAAGGCCTTCACGATCGGCGTGGCGACCGCGAGCATCTCGGCCGCCTCCTGCCGCGCCGCCGGCGATGCGCCGCGGTGCTGCAGATCGATCAGGTGCGAGGCCCACAGCGCATAGGCCCGCGTGCCTTCGACGTACGCCTTCTGCGTGAGCAGCATGCGGCGCACGTCGGCGTGTTCGATGATCGGATCGGCCGGCGCCTCGCGGCGCTGCGCCGACGGTGCGCGCCCCTGTGTCCGGTCTTTCGCATAGGCCAGCGCCTTCTGGTAAGCCGCGTCCATCAGGCCGATCGCGTTGACGCCGACGATGATGCGCGCGTGGTTCATCATCACGAACATCGAAGCCAGGCCCTTGTTCGCCTCGCCCAGCAGCCAGCCCTGGGCGCCGTCGAAGTTCATGGTGCAGGTGGCGTTGCCGTGGATGCCCATCTTGTGCTCGATCGAGCCGCACTGCACCGCATTGCGCGCACCGAGGCCGCCGTCGGCATCGACGATGAACTTCGGCACGATGAACAGCGAGATGCCCTTCACGCCGGGCGGTGCATCGGGCAGGCGCGCGAGCACCAGGTGGACGATGTTCGCGGTCAGGTCCTGCTCACCGCCGGAGATGAAGATCTTGGTGCCGGTGATGGCGTGGCTGCCGTCGAGGCGGGGCACGGCGCGCGTGCGCAGCAGGCCCAGGTCGGTGCCGCTGTGCGGTTCGGTCAGGCACATCGTGCCGGCCCAGGCGCCCGAGGCGATGTGCGGCAGGTAGGTCGCCATCTGCTCGGCCGAGCCGTTGGCCGCGAGGCAGGTGTAGGCCGCGTGCGACATGCCCGGGTAGGCGGCCCAGCCCATGTTGGCGCCGCACAGGACCTCGAACAGCGCGTTGTTCAACACGGTCGGCATGCCCTGGCCGCCATGCGCGGGCTGGCAGGCGAGCGCCGGCCAGCCGGCCTCGACGAACTGGTCGTAGGCCTGTTTGAAGCCCGCCGGCGTGGTCACCACGCCGGGGCTGGGCATCGCGCAGCCCTCACGGTCGCCGACGCCGTTGAGCGGCGCGACGACCTCTTCGGCGAAGGTGCCGGCGGCGTCGAGGATCTGGTCCATCACCTCGGGATCGAAGTCGTCGCCGTCGGCGCCGCCGAGGACGTGGGGCAGGTCCAGCAGTTCGTTCAGGACGAAGCGGATGTCGCGCAGCGGCGCGTGGTAGCTCAGGCTCATGGCGTGGGGTCTCGATGGGAAGGGCGGATTCAGGCCGTGGCGGCGGCCGTCGCGGGCGGGTTGCGCAATTCCTTGCGCAGGATCTTGCCGACCGTGGACTTGGGCAGCGCGGGCACGAAGCTCACGTGCTTGGGCACCTTGTAGGCGGCCAGGTTGTTGCGGCAGTGCGCCTGGATCGCGGCGGCGGTGAGTTCGGGCTGCCGGCTCACCACGAACAGGTGCGGCACCTCTCCCGAGCGTTCGTCGGGCACGCCGATGCAGGCGCACTCGACCACCTCGGCCATCATCGCGACCACGCCCTCGATCTCGTTGGGATAGACGTTGAAGCCCGAGACCAGGATCATGTCCTTCTTGCGGTCGACCACGTACATGAAGCCCTCGGCGTCCATGGTCACGACGTCGCCGGTGCGGAACCAGCCGTCGGCGGTGAAGGCCCTGCGCGTCTCCTCCGGCCGCTTCCAGTAGCCCGCGAACACCTGCGGGCCCTTGATCAGCAGTTCGCCGCGCTCGCCGATCGCGACGGGCTGGTCGCTGTCGTCGACGATCAGCACGTCGGTCGAGGGCACGGCGCAGCCGATGGTGCCGTTGCGGCCCGGCGGGTTGAAGGTCACGCTGGGCGAGGTCTCGGTCAGTCCGTAGGCCTCGGTGATGGCCGGCGCGCCCGCGGCCACCCAGCGCTGCGCGACCGCGCTCTGGATCGACGCCCCGGCGCCCGCCACCAGCCGCGTCCGCGAGAAGTCGACGGCGGACAGTTCGGGGCTCGCGACCAGCGCATTGAACAGCGTGTTGACGCCGATCAGGATCTCGAAGGGCGCGCGTTGCAGCTCCTCGATGAACTTCGGCACGTCGCGCGGGTTCTGCACCAGCCGGTTGTCGGCACCCGCGTCGAGCGCGAAGAAGGCCATGGCCAGCGGATAGACGTGGTACAGCGGCAGCGGCGTCACCATCGACTTGCCCTGCATGGAACCGGCCTGCTCGATCCACAGCCGGATCTGCGCCAGGCTCGCACCGAAGCTCGCATGCGTGAGCACCGCGCCCTTCGAGACGCCCGTGGTGCCGCCCGTGTACTGCAGGAACGCGGGGTCGGCCGGCCGCACCTCGACCGGCGCGAGGCCCGCCTTCGCGCCCCAGGCGATGGCATGTGCCAGGCTCAGCCGGCTCACGCCGAACGGCCCGCTGGCCAGGGCTTCGTTGCCGGCGACGACGCCCGTGGCATCGGTCGACGCGCGCAGGTCGGCGAGCGGCGCGAGCAGGATGTGCTGGACGTCGCAGTCGGTCATGCCGGCCTGCAGTGCGTCGGCCAGGTTCTCCGACACCACCACGCAGCGTGCACCCGCGTCGCGCAACTGGTGCTCGATTTCCCGCGCGGTGTATTGCGGATTCACGGTGACCGCCACCATGCCGGCCTTCAACACACCGGCCAGCGCCACCAGGTAGGCCAGGCAGTTGGGCATCATGAGCGCGACCCGGTCGCCCTTGGCCAGGTCCATGCCCTGCAGGTGGCCGGCCAGGCCGTCCGAGAGCGCGCCGAGTTGCGCGTAGCTCAGCGATTCGCCGAGGCAGGTGGCGGCCGTCGCGTCGCCGTGCGTGCGCACCGCGCGGGCGAGCAGCGTGACCAGCGTCTCGTCGGCTGGGAGCTCGATGTCCGTCGCCATGCCGGGCGGGTACGAGGCATGCCAGATTCGGGGTTCCATTGTCTTGTCTCCTTGTATTTCTGATCGATCGGGTGGCTCGTGCCGGCGCTAGGGCCTGTTCACCCTATTTCCGGGGTCGCGAAGGCCTGCCATGGCGGGCCAATCAAGGCGCGTGACGCTGCGCGTGCTGCCGCACGCGCAAGGAACGCAACGCCGAGTGGCCCGTCATGGCAGGCCTTCCCGAAGGGTTGGCTGAGCCAGGGGCCGTCTGCGGCGTTGCCCGTGCTTGCAAGGCTTCAGCCTTGCTACGCACGTGCGCCTTGCATCCAGCCCCTGGCTCAACCAACGCGATCCCCGGAAATAGTGTGAACAGGCCCTAGGCGAGGGCTTCGCGGATGAAGTCCAGCCGGTCCTGCCCGAAGAACATCTCGGTGCCGACGAAGGTCGTCGGTGCACCGAACACGCCGCGTTTCACGGCCTCTTCTGTGTTGGTGCGCAGCAGCGCCTTGACCTCCGGATCGTTGGCCAGCGCGGTCGCCTCTTCGGCCGTGAAGCCAGCCTCGGCGACGGCCTTGGCCGTGAGCGCGGGCTCGTTGAGGTTCAGCGCGTCGATCCAGAGCGCCTTGAAGACCGACTGCAGCAGCGGCTGGAGGCGTTCCGGGTGCCGCAACTGCGTGCCCGTGACCAGGCGCATCAGGTAGAGCGTGATGATGGGGAAGTGGGGATTGGTCTCGATCGGCACGCCATAGCGCCGCGCGAAGCGCGCGTAGTCGATGCCGGTGTAGCGGCCCTTGGCCGGGATGGTGGCCGGCGAGGCGTTGCCGGTGGCCTGGTAGACGCCGCCCAGCAGCATCGGCCGGTAGACCAGCTTGGCGCCCGCATCGGCGCACAGCTTCGGCAGTTGCGTCCAGGCCAGGTAGGAAGCGGGGCTGCCCACGTCGAAGAAAAACTCGGCTTGCTTGCTCACGGAACACTCCTTAATTGAACGGTCGTTTGTCAAACGCAAGTTATGTTATTGTTTTTTCCTTGTCAACAAGGGAAACACCGGAGTCGACGCATGCGCTACCCCTCTACCCACAAGGAAGAAGTCCGCGAGAAACTGCTCAACAGCAGCCGAGCCATCGCCAAACGCGGTGGCTTCGAGGCGACCGGCGTCGATGCACTGATGGGCGCGATCGGCCTGACGGGCGGCGCGTTCTATGCGCACTTCCCCTCGAAGCGCGCGCTGTTCACCGCGGTGATCGATGAAGAGGTCAAGAACAGCACCGAGATGCTCGCGGGCGACGAGGAGTCGGCCAGCGACCACGTCGCCAGGCGCATCCGCAGCTACCTCAGCACCTACCATGCGCTCAACCCCGAAGAGGGTTGCGTGCTGCCGACGCTGGGCCCCGAGATCGCGCGCGCCGCACCCGAAGTGCGCGAAGCTGTGGAGCGCGGCCTCAAGCAGACGCAGAAGAGCTGGAGCGCGCGCATCGGCGACCCCGATGCGGCCTGGGCGCTGATCGCGCAGTGCGTCGGCGCGCTGGTGCTGGCCCGCGCGGTGGAGAGCGAATCCACGCGCAAGGAAATCCTGGCCTCGAGCCGGCGCTTCCTCGACAAGACCCATGCGCTGGACGGCCCGATGCCGGCGTCCAAGCCGACGCCCAAAGCGGCCGCCAAGCCAGCCGCGAAGCGCGCGCGCGACTGAACGGGCATCCCCCCGGCACGGCGCGCCGCACGCCGCCCTTCGTTCGATCCGCGAAACCGCCATTGACATGGCTTCGCCTTTTGTCTAACGTCCGATTGTCAAACGGTCGTTTTTTAAAGGATGCGTATGCAGTCGAACGAAGAGAAGTCCAAGGTGGCGCTGGTCATCGGTGCAGGTGATTCAACAGGCGGTGCGATCGCCGAACGCTTCGCGCGGGAAGGCTACATCGCCTGCCTCACGCGGCGCTCGGCCGACAAGCTCGAGCCCTTGCTGGAGGGCATCCGCGCCCAGGGCGGCCAGGCCTTCGGCTACGGCAGCGATGCGCGCAAGGAGGAAGAGGTCATCGCCTTGATCGAGCAGGTCGAGGCCGAACACGGCCCGATCGAGGTGCTGGTGTTCAACATCGGCGCCAACGTGCCCTGCAGCATCCTCGAGGAGACTGCGCGCAAGTACTTCAAGATCTGGGAGATGGCCTGCCTGAGCGGCTTCCTGAATGCGCGCGAGGTGGCCAAGCGCATGGTCAAGCGCGGCCGCGGCACGATCCTGTTCACCGGGGCCACCGCCGGCCTGCGCGGCTCCGCGAACTTCGCGGCCTTCGCCGGCGCCAAGCATGCGCTGCGCGCGCTGGCGCAGAGCATGGCGCGCGAACTGGGCCCGATGAACATCCACGTCGCGCATGTCGTGGTCGACGGCGCGATCGACACCGAGTTCATCCGCACCTCCTTCCCCGAGCGCTATGCACTCAAGGAACAGGACGGCATCCTGAACCCCAAGCACATCGCCGAGAACTACTGGTACCTGCACACCCAGCCGCGCGACGCCTGGACCTTCGAGCTCGACCTGCGTCCCTACATGGAACGCTGGTAAGTCCTGCCCTACGGAAAGACCCACCCATGAGAGAAGCCGTCATCGTCTCCACCGCGCGCACCGGCATCGGCCGCGCGTTCAAGGGCGCACTCAACCACATCAAATCGCCCACGCTCACTGGCCATGTGATCGCGCATGCCGTGGACCGCGCGGGCATTGCGGGCGACGAGGTCGACGATGTCGTGATCGGCGCCGTGCTGACCGGTGGCACGGCCGGCATGAACCTCGCGCGGCTCGCCGCGCTCGCCGGGGGCCTGCCGGTCTCCGTGGCCGGCCAGACCATCGACCGCCAGTGCGCTTCGGGCCTGATGGCGATCGCCACCGCGGCCAAGCAGATCACCGGCGACGGCATGGAGATCGTGGTCGCCGGCGGGCAGGAGAACATCTCCGCGGTGCAGAACGACTACACGCGATGGGTGGGCGAGAGCACCGACCCGGCGTTGATCGCGCGCGTGCCGCATGCCTACATGCCGATGCTGCAGACCGCGGAGCGGGTCGCGAGCCGCTACGGCATCTCGCGCGAGGCGCAGGACGCGTTCGCGGCACAGTCGCAGCGCCGCACTGCGCAGGCGCAGCGCGAGGGCCGCTTCGACGCCGAGATCGTGCCGATCACCGCGCAGATGGCCGTGACCGACAAGCAGACCGGCGCCCTCCGCTACGTCGAGGTGACGCTCACCCAGGACGAGGGCAACCGGCCCGAGACCACCGAGGCCAGCCTGGCCGGCCTGAAGACGGTGCTGCCCGACGGCGTGGTGACGGCCGGCAACGCGAGCCAGCTGTCCGACGGCGCCTCGGCCAGCGTGCTGATGGATGCCAGGCTCGCCGAGCGCCGCGGCCTCTCGCCGCTGGGTGTCTACCGCGGCATGTCGGTGGCCGGCTGTGCGCCCGAGGAGATGGGCATCGGCCCGGTGCTGGCCGTGCCCAAGCTGCTCAGGCAGCACGGCCTCGGCGTCGAGGACATCGGCCTGTGGGAGCTCAACGAGGCCTTCGCGAGCCAGGCCCTCTACTGCCAGCGGCAGCTCGACATCGACCCCGCGCGGCTCAACGTGAACGGCGGCGGCATCTCGATCGGCCACCCCTACGGCATGACGGGCGCGCGGCTGGTCGGCCATGCGCTGATCGAAGGCCGACGGCGCGGCATCCGCTACGTCGTCGTCACCATGTGCATCGGCGGCGGCATGGGCGCCGCGGCGCTGTTCGAGGTCGCCTGAACGCGCCCCATTTTTTTCCCACAACCCCGAGACAACGAGGACTTTCCATGAAGACACGCATCACCGAACTGTTCGGCATCGAGCACCCCATCATCCAGGGCGGCATGCACTACGTCGGCTTCGCCGAGCTGGCCGCCGCGGTGTCCAACGCCGGCGGGCTCGGGTTGATCACCGGCCTCACGCAGCGCACGCCCGAGCTGCTGGCCAAGGAGATCGCGCGCTGCCGCGAGATGACCGACAAGCCCTTCGGCGTGAATCTCACCTTCCTGCCGACCTTCTCGGCGCCGCCCTATGCCGAGTACATCGCCGCGATCGCCGAGGGCGGCGTGCGCATCGTCGAGACCGCCGGTCGCAGCCCCGAGGCCTACATGCCCGCGCTCAAGGCAGCGGGTATCAAGGTGATCCACAAGTGCACCTCGGTGCGGCATTCGCTCAAGGCCGAGCAGATCGGCTGCGACGCGGTCAGCGTCGACGGCTTCGAATGCGGTGGCCATCCGGGCGAAGACGACATGCCCAACATGATCCTGCTGCCGCGCGCGGCCGACGAACTCAGGATTCCCTTCGTGGCCTCGGGCGGCATGGCCGATGCGCGCAGCCTGGTCGCCGCACTCGCGATGGGCGCCGAGGGCATCAACATGGGCACGCGCTTCGTCGCGACGCAGGAGGCGCCGGTGCACCAGAACGTCAAGGATGCGATCGTGGCGGCCTCGGAACTCGACACGCGCCTGGTCATGCGCTCGCTGCGCAACACCGAACGCGTGCTCAAGAACGCCGGTGTCGATCGCCTGATGGCGATCGAGCGCGAGAAGGGCGACGCGATCAGGATCGAGGATGTCTACGACCAGGTCGCGGGCGTCTACCCACGGGTCATGGTGAACGGCGAAATGGACGCCGGCGCCTGGAGCTGCGGCATGGTGGTGGGCCTGATCCACGACATTCCGACGGTGAAGGAACTGATCGATCGGATCATGTCGGATGCCGAAGTGCTGATCCGCCAGCGCCTGCAGCGCATGCTTGCGGTGGAGCAGCGCACGGCCGAGCTGGCCTGAGCATCGCGAGGCGCGATCCGCTGTGCAGGCCGGCGGATCGCCCTCTGTTCCGGCCTAGGCGTACAGCCCATCGATCATCGCCGCGTATTTCGACTCGATCACGCGCCGGCGCAGGCGCAGCTGGGGCGTGAGTTCCTCGTCGTGGCCGTGCAGCAGCTTGGGCAGGATCGCGAAGCGATGGATGCGCCGGCCCGGGGGCAGGCCGGCGTTCAGTGCTTCCAGCTGCTGCGCGATCAACTGCTGGATCTCCGGCTGCGCGACCAGCTGCGCATAGTCGGTGTAGGGCACATGGTGGTCCTGCGCGTACTTGAACACGCGCTCGGGTTCGAGCGCCAGCACGCAGGTGCAATGCGCACGCCGTGCGCGCACCAGCATCGCATCGGAGACGTAGGCGTTGGCGCGCAGCAGGCGCTCGAGTTCGTCGGCCACCAGCGTGTCGCCGGGCGCGGCCTCGATGCGCTCGCTGCGTCGGCCGACAATGCGCAGGCCGCCGTCCGCCTGCACGGTGCCGAGGTCGCCGGTGGCGAACCAGCCGTCGACCGGTGCGGTGTGCATCTGCAGCGCGCCCGCCGACCAGTAGGCCGCGAGCACGGCCGGCCCCTTGAGCAGGATCTCGCCGTCGGCGGCCAGCCGCACCTCGGTGTGCGGTGCCGAGGGCATGCCGTCGGTTTGCAGCCAGACGACGCCGCAGGATTCCGCGAGCCCGTAGACCTCGGCCAGCGGCACGCCCAGCGCGGTGTACCAATGCACGAGCGGCTCGGACAAAGAGGCGGCGCTCACCAGCGCGAGCCGCGCGCGAGTCAGGCCGAGCGACGCGCGCACGCGCCGCAGCGCGGTGCGACCGATCCAGCCGGGGCGTCGGGCTGCCACGCTGCGGCGGTACAGCCGCTGGAAGGCGGGCCGGGTGTCGCCCGCGAGGATGTCGGTGCGCGCATGGAGCCGCTCCCAGAAGCGCGGCGGCCCCGACACCCAGTGCGGCGCGGCCTCGCGCAGGTCGTTGAAGACCGTGCCCGGGCTTTCGGCGAAGTGCACCAGGCCGCCCGCCACCAGCGGGATGCCGGTGGCCAGCAGCCGCTCGTCGGCTTGCGCCAGCGGCGCGAAGGACAGCGAATGGTCGCCGGCCTGCGCACCCAGGCTTGCCTGCAGCGCCTGCACCTGGTGCAGCAGCGCCTGCTGCGTCACGGCCGCGAGCCGCGCGGGCGCGCTCGTGCCCGCGGTGCCGATCAGCGCCGCGATCTGCGCGCCGGTGCCGGCCGCGATGCGGGTCTCGAACAGCGCCGCGTCCGTCGGCCGCATGCCTTCCTGCACCAGCGCGGCGTAGGTGCCCACGGCCGGGTCGTCGAGCCCGCGCAGGCCGCGGTCGTCGATCACGCAGATCCGGCGCAGCGCCGGACAGCGGCCGCGCGCCTTCATCGCCTTCATCAGCTGCTCGGCGTTCTCCACCAGCAGCACGCGCGTGCCCGCCTCGTGCAGGGCATGCGCGACTTCTTCTTCCGAGCCCGAGGGGTAGAGACCGTGGCTCACGAAACCCATGGCCTGCGCGGCCAGGTCCATGCAGAGCCACTCGGGACGGTTGTGCGAAAGGATCGACACCACCTCGCCCGGCTGCAGCCCGGCGGCGTCGAGCGCCAGGCCGAGTGCGCGCGCCTCCTCGAAGTAGCGGCGCCAGTCCATCGTGGTCCAGATGCCCAGCCGCTTGTGGCGCAGCGCGGGCCGGTCGGCCCACTGCGCGCAGCGTTGGCGCCACCATTGCGGCAGCGTGTGGATGCCGGTCGGCGGCAACGCGTTTTCGGCCATGGCGCTCACGTGTTCTTCGCCGGATCGAGCACGCCCGAGCGGCCGATCCACTGGCCCTTGACCACCTGCTCGACCTGGATCCATTCGGGATCGACATGGCCGTTGGTGTAGTGCTGCGCATCGTAGGAAGACAGGCCGCGGTACTTCGAGACCTGCAACGCCTTCACCAGACTGTCGGTCGTGAGCGCGCGGCCGGCTGCCTGCACGCCCTGGAAGAACCACGACGCGTAGTCGTAGAAGGCCAGCGTAATGTCCTGCGGCTCGAGCTTGAAGCGCGTGCGGTAGCTGTCGGCCCAGGTCTTCTCGGCGGCCGAGACCTGGTCCGCGGGCGTGATGCGCCAGGTGCCGATGCCGTAGAGCCCTTCGACCGAGGCCTTGCCCAGCATCGCCGTGAGACCGGCGCGTCCCGGGCTGGTGGTCAGCACGTTCACGTCGGTCCAGCCAAGCTTCTTCACCTCGGCCGCCACCGCGATCGTCTCGCGTGTGGTGGTCGCGGCCACGATCAGGTCGGCACCGGCCGCCTTCATGCGCGCGACCTGCGAGGAGAAGTCGATGTCGCCGACCTTGTAGCTGGCCTCGGCCACCATCGTCAGCTTCCGGGCCTGCAGCGCGCTCTTCACGCCCTTGCCCACGAGGTCGCCGAACGGGCCCTCCTGGTAGATGAAGCCGATCTTCCTGCTGCCAAGGTTCTCCACCGCCCAGCGGATGCCCGCGGCGGTGCTGGTGTCGTAGTGGATGTTATTGGTGAACAGCAGCGGCGAGTTGCCCGCGGCCTGGCGCACCAGCGCCGAGGCGGCATAGGGCGCGAAGCAGACGATGCCCGCATCGACCAGCTTCTTGGCCGTGGCCACGGTCGGGCCCGAGCCGAAGGGGCACAGCATCGCGAAGATCTCGTCGCGCCGGATCAGCTTGTCCACCGCGCGCACCGCCTGCGAAGCCTGGCTCGCGTTGTCCTCGACGATGAAGCGAATCTTGCGGCCATGGAGGCCGCCGGCCTCGTTGATCTCGTCGACGCGCATCTGCAGGCCGTTGCGGATCGGCGGTGCCGCCACCGACACCGGCCCCGAGAGGTCGAGGTGCGTGCCGATCACGATCTCCTTGTCGGTGATGCCGCCGGCGCGCGCGGGCAGCGCCAGGAAGCTCGGTGCGAGTCCGGCCAGGCCCGAGCTCAGGATGGTTCTGCGTCGAAGGGTCATGCGTGTCTCCTGTGGGTGTTGAAAGTCGTGCGTCGCGTGGTCGTCAATGCCAGCTCAGGCTGCGTCGCGGCGGGCGCACGCCGCCCGCGGTGCCGTGCGCCACGTGCTCGACCGCATGGCCGAGGTAGAAGCGCTGGACGTCGTCGCGTGCGCTCAGCTCGGCGCAACTGCCGGCCGCGACCACGCGGCCGAGCTCGACGATGTAGCCGTCGTCGGCCGAGGCCAGCGCGATCGCGGCGTTCTGTTCCACCACCAGCACGGCGGTGTGGGTCTCGGCGCTGATGCGACGGACGATGCCGAAGATCTCCTTGGTGAACAGCGGCGACAAGCCCAGCGAGGGCTCGTCGAGCAGCAGCAGCCGGGGCTGGGCCATGAAGGCGCGGCCGATGGCCACCATCTGCTGCTCGCCGCCCGAGAGCAGGCCGGCGCGCTGCCGGCGGCGTTCGCGCAGCCGCGGGAACCAGTCGTAGACGCGCTCGAGGTCGCGTGCGATGCCCTCGCGCGGACGCCGTGCGAACGCACCCATGCGCAGGTTCTCCTCCACCGTGAGAAAGGGAAAGAGCTGGCGGCCTTCGGGCACCAGCACCACGCCGGCGCGGCAGACTGCATCGGCATCGAGGCCGTCGATGCGCCGGCCGTCGAAGTTCACGCTGCCGCGCGCCGGGTCGATCACGCCCGCGATGGTGTTGAGCAGCGTGGTCTTGCCCGCGCCGTTGGCGCCCAGCACCGCGACGATGCGGCCGGCCTGTACGTCGAGGCTGACGCCCCGGATGGCGTTGACCGGGCCGTACCAGGTCTCGATGTTCCGCACGGAAAGCAGCGTGTCCATGGCTCAGGTTCCCAGGTAGGCCGCGATCACGCGCGGATCGGACTGCACTTCGGCCGGCGTGCCTGTCATCAGCACGCGGCCCTGTTCCATCACGAGCACGCGGTCGGCCACGGCCGAGACCAGCGACATGTCGTGCTCGACCATCACCACCGTGATGCCGAGTTCGTTCTGGATGTCCTCGATCCAGTAGGCGAGCTCGCGCGTCTCCTCGGGGTTGAGGCCGGAGGCGGGCTCGTCGAGCAGCAGCAGCGAAGGCTCGGCCGCGAGCGCCCGGCCGAGCTCGACGATCTTGCGGATGCCGTAGGGCAGGCCCGCCACCGGGCTCATGCGGTGGGGCGTGAGCGCGAGGAAGTCGATCACCTGCTCGACGCGCTCGCGGCTGTGCAGTTCGGCGCGCTGTACCGACGGCAGGTTGAGCATCTGCGAGAACAGGTTGCCGTGGGGTGCGCGGTGCCGGCCCAGCAACAGGTTCTCGAGCACGGTCGCACCCTCGAACAGCTCGATGTTCTGGAAGGTGCGCGCGACGCCGCGCCGCACGATGTCGTGGCGCGCCACGCGCGTGATGTCCTGGCCGGCGACGCGGATGCGGCCGCTGCTGGCGTCGAACACGCGCGTGACCAGGTTGAAGACCGAGGTCTTGCCCGCGCCGTTGGGGCCGATGATGGCGAAGACTTCGCCGCGCCGGACCGAGAAGTGCACGTCGCGCACGGCCTTCACGCCGCCGAAAGAGAGGCTCAGCCCATCGACTTCGAGCAGGGGTTCGGCCGCGGCGTGATGGATCGCGACGGACTCGGGAACGGTCAAGGCCTTCATGCGCGCTCCGATCGCATGTAGGCCTTGGCGCGCCGGGCGCTGGCGGTGCGCAGGAAGGGGAAGTCGCGGGCCAGCGCGCGGATGCGCATCCAGCGGCCGTTGAGACCCGTGGGCTCGAGCAGCACGAAGAAGGTCAGCACCGCGCCGTAGATGAACAGCTCCAGCCCGAACTGGTCGGCGATGCGCGAAGGCAACGCGCCCTTGAGCAGCGAGATCAGCGAGGGCAGCAGGCCGATGAGCAGGGCGCCGAGGATCGCGCCGCGCAGGCTGCCCATGCCGCCGATGAACACCATCAGCACCAGCTGCAGCGACAGCGCCATGCCGAAGCTCTCGGGCGTGATGAACTGGATCTGATGCGCCATCAAGGCGCCTGCGATGCCGCTGATGCCGGCCGACAGCACGAAGGCCGTGACCTTGGTACGCGCCACGTGGATGCCCAGGCCCTGGGCCGCGGCCTCGGAATCGCGCACGCCGACGAAGGAGCGGCCGATGGACGAGCGCATCAGGTTGAGCAGCGCCATCAGCACCACCACCAGCACGGCCAGGCAGAGGAAGTAGAAGGCGCGCGGCCCGCCCAGGCTGAAGCCGAACAGCAGCGGCTCGGGCACCGACAGGCCGCTGTGGCCGCCGGTCACGCCCTTCCAGCGGCCGATCACGTGCTCGGTCACGATGGCGAAGGCCAGCGTCACCACCGACAGATGCAGCCCCGACACGCGGATGGCCGGCAGTCCGATCGCGAGCCCGGCCAGCGCCGCCACGAATGCGGCGCCCAGCAACGAGAGCGGCAACGGCACGCCGGCCGTGAGCAGCAGCGCATGCACGTAGGCGCCCAGGCCGATGAAGGCCGATTGCCCCAGCGACACCTGGCCGGTGAAGCCGGTGAGCGTCATCAGGCCCAGGCTCGCGATGCAGAGGATGAAGACGAAGGCGGCCTCGCCCACGTAGAAGGTCGGCAGCACCAGCGGTGCCGCGATCAGCACCGCGGCCAGCGCGAGATAGGCCAGGCGTGCGGGCAGCGTCGACAGCAGCCGGCGGCCCTGGCGGTAATCGGTTTCGTAGCGCATGGCGGTCAGACCCTTCGGCCATGGGCTTCGCCCAGCAGCCCCTTGGGGAAGAGCACCAGCACCGCGATCAGCACCAGGTAGGGCATGACGTCCTTGAAGCCGTCGGGCAGGTAGACGCCCGAGAACTGTTCGATCAGCCCGATCAGCAGGCCGCCGACGATGGCGCCGGGCACGCTGCCGAAGCCGCCGAGCACCAGCGCGGAGAAGGCCTTGAGCATCACGAACCAGAGGCTCAGGTCGACCAGCGAGATCGGCGCGAGCAGCAGCCCGCACAGCGCGGCGATCGCGCCCGAGATGCCCCATACCAGCGAGTTGAGCCGCTTGACGCGTACGCCGCTGAGGTAGGCCGCGAGCTGGTTCTGCGAGGCGGCCTGGATCGCCACGCCGAGCGAGGTGCGCGCCATGAACACGTACAGCAGCGCGGTCACGGCCAGCGCGGCCGCGACGATCACCAGGTTCAGGTCGGCCACCACGGCCCCACCGATGCGCGTGGTCTGGCCGGTCCAGGGCGTGTCGTAGGTGCGCGAGTCGGGGCCGAACACCATGCTCACGCCGCCGCGGATCATGAAGCCGATGCCGATGGTCAGCATCACGCCGGCGAACTGCGGCTGGCCGACGATCACGCGCATGACGCGGGCCTCCAGCAGGTACGAGAAGAGCGCAATGATCAGCACCACCAGCGGCAGCACGACCCAGAAGGGCAGGCCCGCGCTGCCGATCAGCCACCAGCCGAGGAACGCCGACAGCATGAGGATGTCGCCGTGCGCGAAGTTCAGCACCTCGGTGGCCTTGTAGCCCAGCACCAGGCCGAGCGCGACGAGGCTGTAGATGGCGCCGGTCGACGCGCCCTGCAGGCCCAGTTGAAACAGCTGCGAAGTGTCCAAAGCGTGCGCACCTTTTATGAAAAACGTTGGTTAACCAAACGATCGACAGACTATAGGTTCGGCCTGAACAGGCGGTCAACGGCGCGCGTCGCGTATTCGCTAGGGGTATGCCCTAGACGAATGCCGGTGTGGCTGCCATGGCGTGGCGGCGGTTTTGGGGCGGGAGCGCGACACCGTCGCGGAAGCCGCGTCCCGGGCACGGCATACTCCGTGAGCTCCCAACAACTTGCCTGAAATCTCTCCGAATGGACAAAGAAGTCGACGCCGCAGTGCTTGCGGTCATCAATGAAAAACGCCTGCTGGGCGACAAGCGCACGCCGGTCGAGATCATCGCCAAGATGGGCGTGTTCGATGCGCGCCAGCAAGCCTCCGAATCCGCCTGGCTGGCGACGGGCGACAACGTCATCGCCACCATCTGGGCCGAGTTCGTGAGCGTGGGTGCGGGCGGGCGCTGGTTCTTCCTCGAGTCGCTCGATGCGCAGCAGCGCCTGGGCGGTGGCGGCGAACGCACGGCGCTGCAGGTCCAGCGTGCCAAGGACCGTTTCAAGCTGCTCAAGCGCTCGCTCGACGCGGGCCAGTCCTTCCGCGCCGTGCTGCAGACCAACCGCGTGGCCATCGCCGACCTGGAAACCGACAAGGCCGCCAAGGTCTCGATGCGCGTGCCGGACGAAGAGGAATGGCATGTCGCGCGCTGGGATGCCGATCTCAAGGTCGCGGTGCTGGTGCGCGGCCCGCGCGGCTGGCTGCCGACCGAAGACGAGATGAAGGCCGCACGCACGCGCGGCAGCCTGCCGCCGCCGGCACCGGTCGTTACCT
The DNA here is from genome assembly GCF_051216515.1 of Variovorax frigidus. Classification (NCBI taxonomy): domain Bacteria; kingdom Pseudomonadati; phylum Pseudomonadota; class Betaproteobacteria; order Burkholderiales; family Comamonadaceae; genus Variovorax; species Variovorax frigidus. Next base: position 47,966 of record NZ_JBPJZF010000006.1, on the reverse strand, counting down.
CCGGCCCGCTGTCGAAGGACGAAGTCCAGGCGGCAGCGATGGCCCACCTGACCAAGCACTTCTCGAGCTACGGCTACAAAGCCGAGGACGTGTCCAGCCAGGGGCTGGGCTATGCCATCGAGGTGTCGGACAAGAAGGGCAACACCCTGCTCAAGCTCGCGGTCAAGGGCACGGCACGCGGCGTGCCCAGCTTCCAGCTCGACAGCGTGGAACGCGCCGCTGCCAAGCGCGGCGACCCCTGGCGGCTGGCCGTGGTGATGGACATCGGCGGCCCCGCCGCCCAGCACAAGATCTTCAAGCCCACCGAGATCGACAGCGCGCCCGGACTCGAGCCTTTGCTGAGCTGAGGCCGGCGCCATGTAAAAAGCCGCTGGCGCCTTGCGGGGCCAGCGGCTTTTTCTTGGGCGAGCCGAATCAGAAGTCGACCAGGCTCACACCGATGCTCAACACCGTGCGCTTGCGGTTGTAGTCGACCAGCGTGTCGCCGTAGCCGTGGAACAGCTGCGTGTGGAGGCGCAGGTTGCTGGTGACCGGATTGCCGATCGCCTTGAACCATTCGAGCCGGACCGAACCGCGGCCGCTGTCGCGCAGGTTGTTGCGCACGGTCATGCCGAAGGTGTTGTCGCGGTCGTAGTTCCAGCGGCCTGTGACTTCGGCGCGCCCGATGTAATCGGCGATGTCCGGGTTGTCGTCGCTGTCGACGTTTTCCTTCCAGCGTTTCCAGATGCGCGCCGAGAGCTGGAAGCGGTCGTCCAGCTCCATGCCGCCCATCAGGTAGGTGCGGTTCCAGCTGCGCGACAGCGGCAGGCTCTGGCCGTTGGACTGGTGCACGATGCCCACGCCCAGGTAGCGCCAGCGCCAGCCAAAGGGCAGCCGGAAGTCCGCCGGGTAGACGTACATCATCTCCGGCTCGTGGTCGGTGGTGCGGAAGGGGCGCGAGATATCGCCGTTGAACAGCTGCCAGGTCGACTGCTGGGAGTATGCGAACCAGAGCGAATCCTTTTTCTGCGGATCGTTCGAGGTCAGCAGGCCCTGGGCCAGCTTGGTGCGCATCGACAGGCCCAGGCGCATCTCGTTGGCCTGGTAGTCCACGGCCGTGCCGGTGTGGTCGGCGGCGGGCGAAGTGGGCACGTCGGGTTTGTGCGTGGCGGCCGAGATCGACACGTTGAGCGGGCGGTAGCCGCGGAAGCCGAAGGTGCCGCAGTCGCTGCCTTCCTCGAGTTCCCAGAAGCGCGAGAAGGCCGAGTACTGGCGATCGCGGCAGCCCTGCTCGGTGGCCACGGCCACCACGCGGGTGGCCGGAATGCTGGCATCGACCGGCGGTGCGGGCTGTGTGCTGGCGAGCACCGGCGGCGCGGCCGGCACGGCCGCGGCAGGCAGCGTCTGCTGCTGGGCCCAGCGGTCGAAGCAGGCCAGGCGCGCGTCCTTGCTGCCGGCCAGGCGCTGGCATTGCTGCCAGGTCAGCTCGTCGACGGCGAGCGAACTGGCGGGCTTGTCGGCCGGCTGCGCATGGGCTGAGCCCATGCTCGCCAACATCGCGACCAGGGCCGCGCCGTGCCAGGTCGTCAGGGGGAGCCGATCTTTCGCAGCACAAAGGGCTGCTCGCTGTCGTCGCTTGAATTTCGCCATGTTCCTTTGAACTCCTTGCCGCATGAGCCGGCCTGCATTTCACCCGACCAGACTGCGCTGATGGCGCGGCCGTCCAGGGATTCGTCGAAGACCAGAAAGCCTTCGTTACCGATGTCGCCCGACAGCTGGGCCGTCTGCACACCGCGCGTGATGGTGCCACGGACGCTGCCCTCGTACTCGGGATGGCGGGCCAGTTGCACGTCGGCGGGCACCGCGAGATCGCCGAAACGCGCCTCCCAGCGGCCGTAGAGCGCTTCGGGTGCAAGCTCGCTCGCGCTGGCCGGGCAGGCCTCGGCGGCGCCCGCCGGGGCGCACAGCATGCCGCCGAGCGCGGCCAGCAGCCACAACGAGGCGATCCGGCGCTTCATCGGTCGGCGGCCGAAGCGGCGGCGGCCGCGGCGGCATTGTCCTGCACCTTGCGCGCGAACTCGGCGCGCAGCGCCTTGAGCTTCTCGCGCGGGTCTTCCTTGATCGTGGTCCTGTCCAGACCCATCTCGGCGATGAAGCGGCTGGGCTGGGTGGCGATCATCTCGCGACCCTTCTTGCGGCGCTTGGTCCAGCTCACGGCCAAGGTGCGCTGCGCGCGCGTGATGCCCACGTACATCAGCCGGCGCTCTTCCTGCAGCCGCTGCAGCGTGTCGTCGCTGACCTTCTGCTGGCGGCCGTCGTCGTCGTCGAGCTTGAAGGGCAGCGTGCCCTCGTTCACGCCGATCAGCAGCACGTGCGGCCACTCGAGGCCCTTGGATGCATGCAGCGTCGACAGCGTCACCACGTTCTGGTCCTTCTCGCGTTCGCTGATGGTCGACAGCAGCGAGATGGTCTGCGCGACTTCGAGCAGGTTCTTGCGTTCGCTCTCGACCGTGGCGCCCGAGGTGTCGTCGATCTCGCCGCCGCAGCGCGCGGCCATCCAGTCGCAGAACTCCAGCACGTTGGTCCAGCGCGTGGCGGCTGCGGTCTCGCTGTCCTCGCCGTCGTAGAGGTGCTGTTCGTAGCCGATCTCCTTGAGCCACTCGGCCAGGAAGGCGCGCGCGGCCTCGGCACCGACGGTCTGGCGCGCCTTGTATTCGAGGTCGTTGATGTAGCGGCCGAACTCGTGCAGGCCCTCGAGCGTGCGCTTGGGGATCACGCTGGGCAGCGAGGCGCTGAACAGCGCCGCGAACAGGCTCAGCTTGTACTGGCTCGCGAAAGTGCCCAGCGCGGCCAGCGTGGTGTGGCCGATGCCGCGCTTGGGCGTGGTGACGGCGCGCAGGAAGGCCGGGTCGTCGTCGTTGTTGGTCCACAGGCGGAACCAGCCGCAGAGGTCCTTGATCTCGGCGCGGTCGAAGAAGCTCTGGCCGCCCGAGACCTTGTAGGGGATCTGCGCCTTGCGCAGCGCCTGCTCGAATATCCGCGCCATGTGGTTGGCGCGGTAGAGGATCGCGAAGTCGCGGAACTCCTTGTACTGGTCGCCCTGCGTCACGGCGCTGCCGGCGCGCAGGCTCACGATGCGGGCCACGGCGCGCTCGGCCTCGTGCGCCTCGTTGTCGGCATCGACCACGCGCACCGGCTCGCCCTCGCCCAGTTCGCTGAACAGCGTCTTGGGGAACAGCTTGGGGTTGGGGCCGATCACGTTGTTGGCCGCGCGCAGGATCGCGCTGGTGGAGCGGTAGTTCTGCTCCAGCTTGATGACCTTGAGCTTCGGATAGTCGATCGGCAGCTTGCGCAGGTTGTCCAGCGTGGCGCCGCGCCAGCCGTAGATCGACTGGTCGTCGTCGCCCACGGCGGTGAAGTGGCCCTCGGTGCCGACCAGCGCCTTGAGCACCTCGTACTGCGTGGCGTTGGTGTCCTGGTACTCGTCGACCAGCACATGGCCGAGCGTGTTCTGCCACTTCTCGCGCACCGCGTCGTGCTCGCGCAGCAGCTTGAGCGGCATGCCGATCAGGTCGTCGAAATCCACGCTCTGGTAGGCCGTGAGCCGCTCTTCGTAGCGGGCCATGATCTGCGCCGTGATGCGCTCGTTGTCGTCGGTGGCGATGGCTTCGGCCTGGGCCGCGTTCAGGCCCATGTTCTTCCACTTGCTGATGGTCCACTGCCAGATGCGCGCGGTCGCGGTGTCGCTGCTGCCGCCCGCGTCCTTAAGGATCTTGGTGACGTCGTCGCTGTCGAGGATGCTGAAGGCCGGCTTCAGGCCCAGCACCGCGCCGTCCTCGCGCATCATGCGCACGCCCAGCGCGTGGAAGGTGCAGACCACCACCTGCCTGGCGTCGCGGCCGATCAGCCCCTTGGCGCGCTCGCGCATTTCGGCGGCGGCCTTGTTGGTGAAGGTGATGGCGGCGATGCGCTTGGGCGCCATGCCGGCCTGAATCAGGCGGCCGATCTTGTGCGTGATGACGCGCGTCTTGCCGGAGCCCGCACCGGCCAGCACGAGGCAGGGGCCATGCAGGTAGTTGACGGCTTCCTGCTGGGCGAGATTGAGACCGGAAGACATTCGGGCGTGAGCGGTGACGAGGGCAGGCGCAAAGCGCGCAATGATACTGGCGCGCCGAAAAGCCCCGCCTTGACGGAACGGCTGCCGGCGTGCATGCGGATGGGTGTTCGTCGCACGCGACAGGGTGCCGCCGCGTGTTAAGACCGCAGCCTCCTCGCGTGCAACACCATGAAAAAATCAAGACATCCGCTCACCATCGTGCTCTGGACCGCGTTGCTCACCGTGCTGGCCACGGTGCTGGTGCTGAACTTCATCCCCGGCGAGAAGAAGATCGATCAGCACATCGAGCGCGAATACAGCCTGCGCGATCCGCAGTTCCGCCGTGCGATGAGCGTGTTGCTGGGTCCGGCCGTCGTGCAGGGCAATCGCATCGAGGCGCTGCACAACGGCGACCAGATCTTTCCGCCCATGCTGGCCGCCATCCGCGGCGCGCAGCAGAGCATCACTTTCGAGACCTACATCTACTGGTCGGGCGACATCGGCCGGGCCTTCGCCGATGCGCTGGCCGAGCGGGCGCGTGCCGGCGTGCGCGTGCACGTGCTGCTCGACTGGGTCGGCAGCGCGAAGATCGACGACAGCTTCCTGCAGGAGATGGAGACGGCCGGCGTCGAGATCCGCAAGTTCCACAAGCCGAGCTGGTACGACATCGCGCGCATGAACAACCGCACGCACCGCAAGCTGCTGGTGGTCGACGGCGCGGTCGGCTTCACCGGCGGTGTCGGCATCGCGCCCGAATGGACCGGCCATGCGCAGGACCCCGAGCACTGGCGCGACTCGCACTTCAAGGTCGAGGGGCCGGTGGTGGCGCAGATGCAGGCGGTCTTCATGGACAACTGGGTCAAGGTCTCGGGCCAGGTGCTGCACGGCGAGCGTTATTTCCCGGCGCTGCGCTCGCACGACTTGCGCGCACCGGGCGAGGGCGGCGGCGCACAGATGTTCAGCAGCTCGCCCTCGGGCGGCAGCGAGAGCATGCACCTGATGTACCTGCTGGCGATCACCGCGGCCGAACGCTCGATCGAGCTGTCCAGCGCCTACTTCGTGCCCGACGATCTCACGCACGATGCGCTGGTGGCCGCGGTGCGGCGCGGCGTGCGGGTGCGCATCATCACGCCCGGGCCGATCATCGATGCGCAGACGGTGCGCGGCGCATCGCGCGCGTCGTGGGGGCCGCTGCTGAAGGCGGGCGTGCAGATCCACGAGTACCAGCCGACCATATTCCATTGCAAGGTGCTGGTGGTCGACGACTTCCTGGTCTCGGTCGGCTCGACCAATTTCGACAACCGCTCGTTCCGGCTCAACGACGAGGCCAACCTCAACATCTACGACGAAGCCTTTGCCAAGGCGCAGGTCGCGACCTTCGAGGACGACCTGCGGCAAAGCCGGGCCGTGACGCTGGCGCAATGGCGCGAGCGGCCGCTGCGCGAGAAAGCGATGGAGCACCTCGCGAGCCTGCTCTCTGCGCAGCTCTGACGGCAGCGACAATCGCGGCCGTGCTGCCGATCTTTCTCGTCACCTTCCCCTTCTTCGCACTGATCGCCGCCGGCTATGCGGCCGCGCGGCTGCGCGTGTTGCCGCTCGAGGCGATCCCCGGCCTCAACGTCTTCGTGCTGTACTTCGCGCTGCCCTGCATGCTCTACCGCTTCGGCGCCGGCACGCCGATCGCACAGCTGCTCGACGGCAGCGTGGCGCTGGTCTGGGGCCTGTGCGCCTTGGGGGTGGTCGCGGCCACCGTGTGGCGCACGCGCAGCGCGCGCATCGGCTGGAACGACGCCTCCTTCGGCGCGCTGGTCGCGGCCTTTCCGAACACCGGCTTCATGGGCGTGCCGCTGCTGGCCGCGCTGCTCGGGCCGGGCGTCGCGGGGCCGGTGATCATCACGATCGCCTTCGACATGGTGATCACCTCCTCGCTGTGCATCGCGCTGTCGCGGCTCGACGGCGCCGACGAGCACGGCGCGGCCAAGGCCGTGCGCCAGGCGCTGCGCGGCATGTTCATGAACCCGCTGCCCTGGTCGATCCTGCTGGGTGCGCTGGCGTCGGCGCTGCAGTTCCAGCTGTTCGCCCCGATCGACCGCACGGTCACGATGCTGGCCGATGCGGCTTCTCCGGCCGCGCTCTTCACCATCGGCGCGGTGCTCGCGCGCTCGGCGCTGGTGGCGCGCCGCCAACCCGACCTGGGGCTGGCGCGCGTCGGCGACGTGCTGCCGGTGGTGCTCGCCAAGCTGCTGCTGCATCCCCTGCTGGTGTGGGCCGTGGCGCGGGTCGCGATCGCGTGGGGCCTGCCGCTGAGTCGGCCGGCGCTGGTCGCGATCGTGCTGGTCGCCGCGCTGCCGAGCGCGAGCAACGTGTCGATGCTGGCCGAGCGCTTCGGCGCCGACAACGGGCGCATCGCGCGGATCATCCTGTGGACCACCGTGGCGGCCTTCTTCACCTTCCCGCTGGCCGTGGGCTGGTTGAATTGAGCCCACGTGGAAGGCCGACCGGGCCGCGACGCTGAGCATGGATGCGTGCAGCTCCGGCGCCCGCCCTGGCACCACCAGGCGCCTCAGTTTGTCACGGGGCGGCGGACGCTGTACTGGAGGTTGCCCAGCTTGGGAAACACAACGACGGTCTCTTCGCTGCCGAAAGGGCTGCCGATCGCAGGGCGCGCACGTTGCACTTTCGTGAGCACACGGCCATCGAAACTGGAGAGTGCGTCGTTACGCGGGGGAAGCATGGAGCCTGTCGTCAAGGAACTGGCCAGGTGACGCTGGATGCTTCTTTGATCGAGGCCATAAGCCCCGGTCGCCTCGACGATCACCTTCTCTGCGCCGGGCGGGACCGGCCGCGTCTCGAGGACGGCATCCGCCGCACTCGCCTGTGCAGTCATGGCACTACAGGCAATGCCCCCACACAGGACAAAGATCGCGCGCGTGACAATGGATTGAGACTTCATGTGCCGGCTCCCTGGCTGTTTGAATAGCGGGCACTATAGCGTTCACTCCACGGAAGCCGCGAAGGACGATGTGCACGATTCAACGCCTAAGCTGCTTGCAACTGACGGTTTCACATGCACCCAAGCAGGAGCTCCTCTCGCAGAGGCGCGCAGCCGGGCAGGCCGGATGCTGCCCGTCGATCCAGGGGCCGCGGTTCGAGCCCGGCAGGGTGGCCGATGCTCGGGGGCGGAGCCCTACTGCGTGAGCACGCCCAACTGGTACGGGTCGGCCCCCGTCAGCAACTCGCACTTCGAGAAATCGCGCCCCTGCGTGCCGTCGCAGTAGAAGGTGTTGTACACGCGGCCGAACAGCGTGGGCGAGGAGGTGAACAGCACGCCGCGGTCGGCACGCCAGTGCTCGCGCGGGGCGCTGCTGCTGCTGCTGGTCTCCACCAGGGCCGCCGTGGCGGGCGCTGCCGGGGGGATGAATTCGGCCAATGTGCGGTGGGTGTCGTCGCCGCGCCAGCGGGTCGCCATCTCTTCGGCCGTGGGCCGCACGGCGACCGGAATCAGGAGGCCGTTGATTTGCAGCCCCGAGCCGAAGCGGTGCGACTTGGCCGCGAGGAAGGCGTAGGCGCAGGCGGCCTGGCATTGGCCCCGCACCTCGGTCTGCACGCCGCTGGTGCGAATGGCCGCGGCGTAGCTGGCAGCCACCTCGGCGGTACCACCGAAGGCATCTTCGAACACCACCGTGCGTACCTTGCCCGAGGCCAGCTGCGCGCTGAACGCGGGCAGCGTCTCGGCATCGAGCGGGCCGATCACCAGCAGGCGGTTGCCCTCGTGCTTGAGCTCGGCAGCGGCAGCCCCCCACGCGCCGGTGGCCAGCAGGCACAACAGCCCGGTCAGTCGAGACAGGGTTCCCAGCGTCATGGCGTCACTCCGGTGCGGGCCCGCGAAGGCCCGTGGGCTACAGCTTGCGCAGCCCGCCCTCGGCGTCAACTGCATTTGCAAAGTATTGCCGATGCCCGGATGCCGTGCAGGAAAACTTAGATCTGGTGCGGATCGACGTCGATCAGCCAACGGATCACGCCCTTGCCCTCGGGCGTGCGGCGCAGCGCGTGCAGCACCGGCTGCCACTGCGCCAGCAGGCGCTGCAGCGCGGCGCGCGAATGGCTTTCCAGCAGCATCTGTGCGCGCTCCACGTTGGCCACGCGCTGGATCGTCAGGGGCACGGCCGGGTAGCGCACGACATGCTCGCCGCCTTCCAGCGTCTCGGCCGCCGCACTGGCGGCCTGCAGGAAGGCCTGGGCCGCGGCCTGGGTGCGCGCGTCGGCCCGCAGCAGCGCCTGGAAGGCGAAGGGCGGCATCTGGGCCGCGCTGCGCTGCGCCAGCTCGCTGGCGGCGAAGGCCGGGTAGTCGTGGCGGCGCAGCGCGGCGAACAGCGCGTGGTCGGTGTGGTGGGTCTGGAGCCACATCTCGGCGGTGCTGCCCTGCGCCGCCAAGTAGGCCGCATCGCGCCCGGCCCGGCCGGCCGACTGCATCAGCAGGCTGAACAGCCGTTCGGGCGCGCGGAAGTCGCTGGAGAACAGCGCGCCGTCGGGGTTCACGGCGGCCACCAGCGTGATGCGCCGGAAGTCGTGGCCCTTGGCGATCATCTGGGTGCCGACCAGCACGTCGACCTCGCCCGCATGCACCGCGGCCAGCTGCGAGGCCAGCGCGCCCTGCTTCTTGGTGCTGTCGGCGTCGATGCGCGCGATGCGCACCGGGCTGCCGTCGGGCCGGGTCACCGCGGCGAACAGCGTGCCCAGGTGTTCCTCCAGCTGCTCGGTGCCGCGCCCGACCGGCGCGATGTCGGGGTTGCCGCAGGCCGGGCAGGCGCGCGGCACGCGCTCGGTGAAGCCGCAGTGGTGGCAGCGCAGCGTGCGGTCGATCTTGTGGAACACGCGGTAGGCGCTGCAGTGCGGGCACTCGCTCTTCCAGTCGCAATCGCCGCAGGCCAGCACCGGTGCGTAGCCGCGGCGGTTGAGGAACACCATGCTCTGCTCGCCGCGCGCGATGCGCTGGCCGATGGCGTCGAGCAGCACGCCCGAGAGCACCGTCTTCGAGGGCTGCAGCCGCATGTCGACCAGCCGCACCGCGGGCAGCGCCCCGGCGCCGATGCGCGAGGGCATCGCGAGCCGCAGGTAGCGCCCGCCCGGGTCGCCGGCCTCGGCCGGGCGACTCTGGTGCCAGCTCTCGAGCGAGGGCGTGGCCGAGCCAAGGATCACCTTGGCGTCCTCGCGCCGGCCGCGCCACACCGCCAGGTCGCGTGCCGAATAGCGCGCACCTTCCTGCTGCTTGTAGCTGGGGTCGTGTTCCTCGTCGACCACGATCAGCGCCAGCCCCGGCATCGAGGCGAACACCGCCATGCGCGTGCCGAGCACGATGCGCGCCGTGCCCGCATGCGCCGCCAGCCAGCTCGCGAGCCGCTGCGGGTTGGTCATGCCGCTGTGCAGCGAGACCACCGCGCCGGCGCCGAAGCGGGCCTCGAAGCGCTCGCGGAAGCGCGCCTCCAGCTGCGGCGTGAGGTTGATCTCGGGGACCATCACCAGCGCCTGCGCCTCGGGCGACCGGGCCAGCAGCGTGGCCACGGCCTGCAGGTAGACCTCGGTCTTGCCGCTGCCGGTGCTGCCGAACAGCAGGAAGGGGCCGGGTTCGGTGGCGATACGTTGCAGCGCATCGGCCTGCTCGGGGCTGACCGGCAGCGCGCCGGCCGCGGCGTCGGCCTCGGGCGTGTCCATCACGGGACTGCCCTGGCGCTTGAGCCGGCGCATGAGTTGCACGCCGTTCAGGTCGCGCAGCTGCGGCGGCAGCGCGGCCAGCGCGATCTCGCCCAGCGAGCGCTGGTAGTAGCGCGCGGCGAAGCCGACCAGGTCGCGCCAGGCCTCGCCCAGCGGCGCCAGCGCGTCGAGCGCCGTGCCGACGGGTTTGAGTTCCAGGGTCGCGTCCGCCTCGGTCATCGGCTGGCTCTGCCAGGCGACGCCCAACACCTCGCGGCGTCCCAGCGGAACGCGCACCAGGGTGCCCGCCGGCAGTGCCGCTGGCGCGACATAACTCAGCAAATCACCCAATGCGGCGTGCGCGGGGGTGTGGACGGCGACCTCGACTCGCCAATTCATGGCTGGGCTCCGGAAGCGGTGAAAGTTAAAGCGACGTTGAGCAAGATGCCTTAAGTCGTTGATTTGCTTGCAGTTTGCAATCCATCCAGTGTTTCTGTGGATAACTTTGTTGATATCTAGGCCTGACTCGTCTGCAGCCCTTGGAAATCAAGGCATTCCGTCAAAATGCCCGCAAAAAAAGCAACCCGACAAACCTATATGAATCAATGACTTAGGAGCGCTATCGCTTTGTGAGCGCGGCTCCCTTGCCTTTGGATAATTTTCCGCACCGCAACACGTGTTTTGTGCATAAGTCAACCGCGCACACAGTTTTAGCTTGACAAGGCGAAAGTGACCTTTCGTCTTACAAATGGTCACAGTGCGCCGGAAATGTCTCCGGCGCGCAGTGCGCGAGACTGCGCGTGCACGGCCTGCACCAGCGCCGCCACGTGGTCGGGCGGCGTGAACTGGCTGATGCCATGGCCCAGGTTGAAGATGTGCGTCGGGCCCGTGCGCGCACGATCGGTGTGCGGCCGGCCGAAGCTCTGCAGCACTTTCGCCACCTCGGCCTCGATCCGCGCGGGCGGCGCGAACAGCACGTTCGGATCGATGTTGCCCTGCAGTGCCTTGGCCTGCGGGCCCTCGCCGACCAGCGCGCGGGCGCTGGCCAGGTTCACCGTCCAATCGACGCCCAGCACTTCGCAGTCGAGCGCGCGCATGGCCTCGAGCCACAGGCCGCCGCCCTTGGTGAAGACCAGGCGCGGCACGGGCTTGCCGTCGGCGCCGTCGCGCTTCAACTGCGACAGCACGCGCGCGGTGTAGGCCAGGCTGAATTCCTGGAACGCGCCGTCGGCCAGCACGCCGCCCCAGCTGTCGAACAGCATCACGGCCTGCGCGCCGGCGTCGATCTGGGCATTGAGGTAGGCGGCGACGGCGTCGGCGTTCACGCTCAGCAGCCGGTGCATCAGGTCGGGGCGGCTGTACAGCATCGACTTGACCAGGCGGTAGTCGCTCGAGCCCGCGCCCTCGACCATGTAGCAGGCCAGCGTCCAGGGGCTGCCCGAGAAGCCGATCAGCGGCACCCGGCCGTTGAGCGCGCGGCGGATCGACGCGACGGCGTCGAACACGTAGCGCAGCTTCTCCATGTCGGGCACTTCGAGCGCCGCGATGGCGGCCTCGTCGCGCACCGGGCGGGCGAAGCGCGGGCCTTCGCCTGCCTCGAAGGACAGGCCCAGGCCCATCGCGTCGGGCACGGTCAGGATGTCGGAGAACAGGATCGATGCGTCGAGCGGAAAGCGCTCCAGCGGTTGCAGCGTGACCTCGGTCGCGTAGTCGACGTTGGTGGCCAGGCCCATGAAGCTGCCGGCGCGCGCGCGCGTCGCGACGTACTCCGGCAGGTAGCGGCCGGCCTGGCGCATCAGCCAGACGGGGGTGTGGTCGGTGGCCTGGCGCCAGCAGGCGCGCAGGAAGGTGTCGTTGAGCAGGGGAGCGAAGGCCATCCCCCGATTGTCGAGGAAGTGCGTCCCCGAACTTTGGACTCAGGTCTTGTACTTGATCGAACAGCCGTAAGGCTGGGTCACCGCGGCCGAGATCGGCCGGCCCCCGAAGGCCTCGCGCAGCGCCTGGGTCACGTAGTTGGTGGCGGTCTTGATGTCGTCGGGCCGCGCCGACGGGATGCTGTCGATGCCGCCCGCGTACACCAGCGTGCCCTTGGGATCGATGATGAACAGATGGGGCGTGGTGCGCGCGCCGTAGGCCTGGCCGATGCGGCCGTCCTCGTCCATCAGCACGGCCGTGGGGGCGGCGGATTGCGTCTTCATCCAGCTGTCGAGCGCGGCCGGCTGCAGATAGTCGCTGGCGGCGCGTTCGGTGGAGTTGATGGCCAGCCAGACCACGCCCTGGGCCGTGGCGGCCTTCTGCGTGGCCGGCATGTTGCCGCTGCCGTAGTGCTTGCGCACGAAGGGGCAGCCGGGGTTGGTCCATTCGAGGACCACGTACTTGCCGGCGAAATCCGACAGCTTGTGCTGCGCGCCGCGCGTGTCGACGGCGACGAAGTCGGGCGCCGGCTGGCCCACGGCGGGGGCGGCATGGACCGGGGCGCCGATCAGCAGCGTGCTGCCCAGGGCGACGGCGGCAGCCATCACGGCGCGGCGGGATGCACGGCTCAGCGCGGCGCCGGCCTGGCGCGCGGCGTGGGCGGAACGCGAGGCGGACGATGTCAAGGAAGGCATGGTCGGCGGGTCTCCAGTCAAAAAATCAAACAACCGCCACAGCTTAGAACGCTTTTCTCACCCCGCTGTGACAAGCCGTAGTGCCCTCATGAGGGGCCGGGGCTCCCCGATCTCAGAGCGTGTTCAGGGCCGCCCGCACATCGTCCTTGCTCAGGATCTCGGTCAGCACCACCGGCGGCTTGCCCGGCGCCTGCAGCACATAGACCGGCACGCCGCTGCGGCCCAGCGCGTTGAGCGCGGCCGTGATCGCCGGGTCCTGGCGCGTCCAGTCGGCGCGCAGCATCGCCACCTGGCGGCGGTCGAACTCGGCCAGCAGCGCGGCATCGTTGAGCGTGGTCTTCTTGTTGTATTGGCAGGTCACGCACCAGGCGGCCGTGAAGTCGATGAACACCGGCCGGCCGGCCGCCTGCAACTCGGCCACGCGGGCGGCCGACCAGGGCTGCCAGCGCGCGCCGGCGGCCGCGGCCACCGTCGCCGGTTCGAGCGGGCGCACGACGTTGCCGCCGATCGCCACCGCCATCGCGGCGCTGCAGGCCAGCACCAGGCCACCCACCACCCAGCGCGTGCGACCGCGCAGCGTGAGCGACCACACGACGGCCGCCAGGCAGACCAGCAGCCCCAGCAGCGCGCCCGCGCCGTCGATGCCGCTCTGCTGCCCGAGCACCCAGACCAGCCAGGCCACGGTGGCGAACATCGGGAAGGCCATCACGCGGCGCAGCGTGTCCATCCAGGGGCCGGGCCGCGGCAGCAGGCGCGCGACCGCGGGCACGAAACCGGCCACCAGGTAGGGCAGTGCCAGGCCCAGGCCCAGCGCACCGAACAGCATCAGCGCCTGCGGCGCGGGCAGCGCGATCGCGATGCCGAGCGAGGCGCCCATGAAGGGCGCGGTGCAGGGCGAGGCGATCACCACCGCCAGGATGCCGGAGAGGAAATCATTGGCGATCGGGTGCCGGACCTGCGCCGCGCACAGCGAGCGCGGGGCCAGCAGGCCGAACTCGAACACGCCCGCGAGGTTGAGTCCGATCAGCGTGAACAGCGCCGCCAGCGCCGCGATCACGGCCGGCGACTGCAGCTGGAAGCCCCAGCCCAACTGCTCGCCGGCCGCGCGCAACGCGAGCATGGCCGCGCCCAGCGCCAGGAAGGTGACCATCACGCCGGCCGTGTAGGCCAGGCCCGCGCTGCGGTTTCCGCGGCGGTCGCCCGCCTGGTTGGCGAAGGCCAGCACCTTGATGGCCAGCACCGGGAACACGCAGGGCATCAGGTTGAGCAGCAGGCCACCCAGCAGCGCGCCGAGCAGGGCGGCGAAGAAGCCGGTGCTGGAGGTCGTCTGGGGCGCCACCGCGGGCGCCGCGGCATTGGCCGCCAGGGCGGCCTGCAGCGCCGGCGACACCTGCGCGGGCGCGGCCACCGTGGCCCAGGTGCCCGTCACCGGCGCCTCGGCGCGCCAGGCGATGGGCGCGCCGGCCACGCGGTCGGCCTCGGCCAGCGCGACCACCAGCGGCATCACCGTCGGGCTGGCGCTGCGGTGGTCGGCCAGCGGCAGCGTCGCGGTCCAGCGCTCGCCTTGCCAGGCCTGGGTCCAGTCGCGGCCGGAGACCGCGGCGGTGTGGATCACCTCGCCGGTCTCGGGGAAGAACTCCAGCGTCTTGCCGCGCGCCGCGGCCGGCAGGCCGTCGAGCTGCACGCGGATCGTCTGGCCCGCGACCTCGACCGTGCCGGCCTGCGCGAGCGCCGCCGGCTGAGCCGCGAAGGCTGCGTCGAAGTCGGCCTTGTGCAGCGCCGTGGAGCCCTGGGCTGGCAGCCGCAGCGCGAATTCGCCTTCCTCGGGGATGCACTCCTTGCGGCAGACCAGCCACGAGGCCTTGAGCCTGACGTCGACGCCGGCCGCACCGGTCAGCCCGGCCGCGGGCGTGAAGCCGGAAGCCACCGTGACCGGCACCGGCAGCAGCACCGTGTTCTCGTAGCCATAGTTGGCCAGGTTGCCGATCGGGATCTTCTTCGGCACGGGCCAGGCGATGTCGCCCGCCGACAGGCCGGCCGGCAGCGTCCATTGCAGTTCGGTCGGCAGCCCGGAGTCGCCCGCGTTCTTCCAGTAGGTGTGCCATTCGGGCTGGTGCGCGATCTGCAGGCCCAGCCACACCGTGGCGCCCGGGCCGACGCCGTCGGGCGCGTGGGCCACCAGTTCGGCCCGTACATGGGGGGTGGTGACCACCGACGAGACGCGGGGGTTGAGCTGCGCGGCGACCGGAAGCGCGGCGGCCAGCGCGAGCGCGGCCAGGGGGAGTCGGGACAGGGACGAGAGCAGAAGGGATCGGAGCATGCCGGCAGTCGGAGCGGAAGACGGGGAGATGGTTCCTGGCCAGGCCGTATCGGTGGCCGGGTGTCGTCATGGGCCGATGGTAGCGGCGGCGCCGTTTCCAGGCCGACCCACGCCAGAAAGCGCCCACAGCCGACAGGCGGGAATGCCGGGCGCGGCCATGCTCATGCCCGTGTCGGGCCCGTGTTGCGGCCTCGTCCACCCAGGAGCCCTCGAATGAACCGAACCGCCCGCCTCTGCATGATCCCCCTCGCCGCGGCGTTGATGGTGGCCTGCGGCGAAACCGCCCGCCTGCCCTTCGAGGCCGGCGTCGGCCCCACACCCCAGCTGCCGGCGCCCAACAAGACACTCATTCCCACGCTCAAGATCGCCGAGGCGGTGGGCTGGACCGACACCGCCGGCCCGACCGCACCGGCCGGCTTCGCCGTGACCGCGCTGGCGCGCCAGCTCGACCATCCGCGCTGGGTCTACACGCTGCCCAACGGCGACGTGCTGGTGGCCGAGAGCAACAAGCCGCCCAAGGAGCCCGGCGCGCCCGAGGCCAAGAAGGGCCCGGTCGGCATGATCAAGGACTTCGTGCAGGGCAAGGTCATGAAGCGCGCCGGCGCCGAGGCGCCCAGCGCCAACCGCATCACGCTGCTGCGCGACACCGATGGCGACGGCGTGGCCGAGACGCGCAGCGTGTTCATCCAGGGTCTGCAGTCGCCCTATGGCATGGCGCTGGTCGGCAACGAACTGTTCATCGCCAACGCCAACGCGCTGGTGAAGGTGCCCTACACCGAAGGCCAGACCACGGCGGCCGGCGCGCCCGTCAAGGTGACCGACCTGCCGGCCGGCATCAACCACCACTGGACCAAGAACGTGATCGCCAGCCCCGACGGCAGCAAGCTCTACGTGACCGTCGGCTCCAACAGCAACGTCGGCGAGAACGGGCTGGAGGCCGAGGAAGGCCGCGCCGCGGTGTGGGAGGTCGACACGAAGAGCGGCGAGAAGCGCCTGTTCGCGAGCGGCCTGCGCAACCCCAACGGCCTGGCCTGGGAGCCCGACACCAACGTGCTGTTCACCGTGGTGAACGAGCGCGACGAGATCGGCAGCGACCTGGTGCCCGACTACCTGACCTCGGTCAAGGACGGCGCCTTCTACGGCTGGCCCTGGAGCTACTTCGGCGGCAACGTCGACATCCGCGTGCAGCCGCAGCAGCCCGACCGCGTTGCCAAGGCCATCGCACCCGACTATGCGCTGGGCACCCACGTCGCGCCGCTGGGCCTGACCTTCTCCCATGCGCGCGGCATGCCGGCCGAGTTCGCGACCGGCGTGTTCATCGGCGAGCACGGCTCCTGGAACCGCAACCCGCCCGCGGGCTACAAGGTGGTCTTCGTGCCCTTCATCGGCGGCAAGCCGGCCGGGCAGCCGGTCGACTTCCTGACCGGCTTCCTGTCGGCCGAGGGCAAGGCGCAGGGCCGCCCGGTCGGCGTGGCGCTCGACAAGGGCGGTGCGCTGCTGGTGGCCGACGACGTGGGCAACGTGGTCTGGCGCGTCGCGAAGGCGCGCTGAACGGCGCTCAGAAACCCTGCAGCACCACCTTGCCCTGTGCCATGCCGCTCTCGATGAGCGCATGGGCGCGGCGCAGGTTGGCTGCGTTGACCGGGCCGAAGCTTCGCGTTGGCCGTGGACTTTCTCGCGGCCCGCTTCGATGGGCTCGGCATGCGCGAAAATCGGGGGCACAAGAGCCCCTCATGAAAACGCGCAAAACTCTCACCTCGTCCACGCCGTTCATCCGCGTCTCCGACAGCGGCGTCCACGGCCTGGGCGCCTTCGCGACCCGCGCCCTGCCGGCGCAGTCGGTGCTCGGCCTCTATGAAGGCCGGCGCTACACGCCGGCGCAGATCGCCACCAAGAGCTGGAACGACCAGCTGACCTACCTGTTCCGGCTGTCCAACGACGAGACCATCGACGGTGCCAAGGGCGGCAACGCGACGCGCCATCTCAACCATTCCTGCGACCCGAACTGCGAGGCGGTCGAGGTGCACGACGAGACCGGCGAGCTGGTGCTGCAGTTTCAGACCCTGGTGGCCGTCGACGCTGGCGACGAACTGTTCATCGATTACAGCCTCACCGCCGAGGACGGCTCGCCCGCCAGCGACTACCGCTGCCATTGCGGCGCCGCCAACTGCCGCGGCACCATGCTCGCCGCGGCGACGACCGAGGAGGAGAGCTTCGATTCCTTCGGCTTCTCGCTGGAGCCTCGCGCCGCCTAAGATCGCGCGCATGACCGCTTCCGCACCTTCCGCCGCACCGCGCCGCTTCTGGTCGCAACTCACGACGCGCGACTTCGCCGCGCTCGACCCGGCCGCTACGGTCGCGGTGCTGCCCTTGGGCGCGACCGAGCAGCATGGCCCGCACCTGCCGCTGGGCGTGGATTCGGTGCTGGCCGACGGCATCGTGGCCGCCGCGCTGCCGCTGCTGCCGGCCACGCTGCCCGCGCTGTTCCTGCCCACGCAGCACATCGGCCTGAGCCCCGAGCACGCGAACTTCCCGGGCACGCTCACCTTGTCTTCCGAGACGCTGATCCGCCTGTGGCGCGAGATCGGCGCCGGCGTGGCGCGTGCGGGCGTGCGCAAACTGGTGCTGTTCAACGCGCATGGCGGCCACGTGGGCGCGATGGACATCGTCGCGCGCGAACTGCGCGCCGCGCACGGCCTGATCGTCTACAGCGTGAGCTGGTTCAACCTGCCGCTGGGCGAGGCCGGTGCGCAATTCAGCGCCGACGAGCATCGCTTCGGCGTGCACGCAGGCGAGATCGAGACTTCGATGATGCTGGCGCTGGCTTCCGACCAGGTCGTGATGGGTGCGGCACAGGATTTCGATTCGGCCTCGCGCCAGCGCGCCGACGCCTACCCGATCCTGGGCAACGGCCGCAGCGCCAAGCTGGGCTGGGCGATGGAGGACTACAACGCGCACGGCGCCGCGGGCAATGCTGCCGCGGCCTCCGCACCGCGCGGTCAGGCGGTGGTCGATGCGGCGGCGCGCGCACTTGCGCAGTTGTTGTCCGAGGTCTCGCGGCTGCCGCTCTCGGTGATCGGCACGCCCGCGCCCTGAACGCTCAGCCTGCGATGGCCGGTCCGGCCGGCGCGTCCTGTCCGATCCGGATCGTGCCGTCGGGCCGTTCGCAGGTGCCGATCAGCAGGCCGCTCGCGATGGCGTGCGCACGCAGCGCATCGATCAACTCGTCGCGTCCCGGCGTCTCCGAAAACTCGGGCAGCGCATCGAGCGCATAGAGCTGGAACGCATAGCGGTGCACGCCGTGGCCCGGTGGCGGATCGGGCGGCAGCCAGGTGGCCTGCAGGTAGGAGTTGCGGCCCATGTGCAGGCCCGTGCCTGGCTGGCCCGCGCTCGGCAGCGCGGCTTCGGCCAGTGCGCCATCGCCAGTCGGCAGCCCGACCACGATGGCATGGACCAGCGGCTGCGGCGTGGGCGAATCGGCGTCTTCCACCAGCAGCACGGTGCAGGCCGCGCCCGCCGGCACGCCGGTCCATTGCAACGGCGGAGACAGGCCCTCGCCTTCGGGCGCGTCGGCCGTGTAGCGCGCGGGCAGCGGCGCATGGTCGGCGAAGGCCAGGCTGCTGAGCGCGATCGTCGCCATGCCTTCGCGCAGGCCGAGCGTGTTGAAGACGATCGCATCCAGGCCGGCACGCACGCCGTGCAATGCATGGCCGATCACATCGGGAAGTTTTTCAAGCATTCGTGAGGTATATCGCTTCGAGGCGGACCTTCTTGTAGGACGCCGCAGGACAGCCAAGCGCGGCCGCTGTCGGCAGAATGCATCAACCCCGCGCACTGCGCCTTTCCCTTCTCTTTTTCTTCCATAGGCTCACGTGCCCACCACTTCCGCTCCCCCCGCTTCCGTGCCGCCCGCGCGCCAGATCCGAGCCTCCACCGGCATTGACGGCCTCGACAACGTGCTGGGCGGTGGACTGCCACGCGGCCATCTCTACCTGGTGGAGGGCACGCCGGGGGCGGGCAAGACCACGCTGGGCCTGCAGTTCCTGCTCGAAGGGCGGCGCAACGGCGAGAAGGGGCTGTACGTCACGTTGTCGGAGACTGCATCGGAGCTGCACACGGTGGCCGACTCGCACGGCTGGTCGCTCGAGGGGATCGAACTCTTCGAGCTGGTCAACGAAGAGGGGCTCAGCCCGTCGGCCGAACAGTCGATCCTCTATCCCTCGGAAGTGGAACTGGGCGAGACCACGCGCGACGTGATGGCGGCGGTCGAGCGCCTGTCCCCCACGCGGCTCATCTTCGACAGCCTGTCCGAGATGCGGCTGCTGGCGCAGGAGCCGCTGCGCTATCGCCGGCAGATCCTGGCCCTCAAGCATTTCTTCGCCTCGCGCGAATGCACCGTGCTGCTGCTCGACGACATGAGTTCGCAAGGCGGTGACCTTCAACTGCACAGCATCGCGCACGGCGTGCTGGCGCTGGACCAGGCCACCGGCGAGTACGGCCCGGTGCGGCGCCATCTGCGCGTCGTGAAGATGCGCGGTGTGCGCTACCGCGGCGGCGAGCACGACGTGAACCTCGACACCGGCGGCCTGCAGGTCTATCCGCGGCTGATCGCCTCCGAACACTCCACCGACTTCGCGGTGGCCAACGCATCGACCGGCACACCCGCGCTCGACGCGCTGCTGGGCAACGGTCTGGCGCGCGGCAGCAACACCTTGTTCATGGGGCCCTCGGGCGTGGGCAAGACCACCACCGCGATGTCGGCCGTGGTCGCGGCGCTGCGTCGCGGCGAGAAGGCGTCGTACTACCTGTTCGACGAGGGGAAAGGCACGTTGTTGCGCCGCTGCGCCGCACTGGGCCTGCCGCTCGAATCCTTCATCGAAAGCGGCCAGCTCGAACTGCAGCCGCTCGACCCGGCCGACATGTCACCCGGCCAGTTCTCCAACATGGTTCGCTCGGCCGTTCAGGTGCGCGGCGCCGACGTCGTCGTCATCGACAGCCTCAACGCCTATCTGCAGGCGATGCCAGGGGCGAAGTTCCTGCTGTTGCAGATGCACGAGCTGCTGAGCTTCCTGAACCAGCAGGGCATCGTCACGCTGCTGGTGCTGGGCCAGCACGGCGTCATCGGCGACGTGCGCAGCGACCTCGACCTGAGCTACCTGTCGGATGCGATCGTGCTGTTCCGTTTCTTCGAAGCCCGCGGCCAGCTGCTCAAGGCGGTTTCGGTGGTCAAGAGTCGGACCAACCGGCACGAGCTGAGCATCCGCGAATTCCGCCTCGGCGATGGCGGCGTCGAGGTCGGCCCGGCGCTGACCGATTTCGACGGCGTGCTCAGCGGCGTGCCGGCCTACCGTGGTGGGATCGCCTTGTTGGGAGATCAGCCGTTGGTGGCCAGGTCCTGACATGGAGCGGCGGGTGCTGATCCACGCGCCACGCGGACGCGATGCGGCTGTCGTGCAGCGGGTGCTGCAGGAGATCAATCTGACGGCGGTGGTCTGCGCGTCGGCGGATGCGATGGTCGCCGACCTCGACGTGGGCGCGGCCGCGGCCATTCTCACGGAGGAATCGCTGGTGCAGCTGCCCGAAGCACCGCTGCGCGCCTGGCTCACGGGGCAGCCGAGCTGGTCCGACTTCCCCTTCATCGTGCTGGCCTCGCGCGACGCCGGCGGCCGGTCGCGCCAGGCGCTGGCGCTGTTGCAGACGCTGGGCAATGCGTTCGTGCTCGAGCGGCCGGTTCACACCGAGACGCTGGCGCGCGCCGCCGATGCGGCCGTGCGTGCGCGACGGCGCCAGTACGCGACACGGCTGCACCTGCGCCAGCTCGAAGACACGCGGGCCGAGGTCGAGCGGCTCAACGCCGAGCTCGAGGCGCGCATCGCGGCCCGCACGCGCGAGCTGGCCGGTGCCAACGACCGGCTCATGGCCGAGATCGGCGAGCGCGAACGCGCCCAGGCGGCGCTGATCCAGGTGCAGAAGATGGAGGCCATCGGGCGGCTGACCGGCGGCATCGCGCACGACTTCAACAACCTGCTGCATGTGGTCAACATGAACCTCGACCTCTTGGCACGCGTCGCGAAGGACGAAAAAGTGCTCGGCATTGCCGCGCGTGCCAAGGGCGCCGTCGGGCGCGGTGCCAAGCTCACCGGACAGCTGCTGTCCTTTGCGCGCAACCAGTCGTTGCTGCCGCGGCTCACCGACGTCAATGCTGCTCGAAGGCATGCACGAACTGGTGGTGGTGTCGGTGGGGCCGGCCATCCAGGTGGAGATGGCCGTGAGCGATCAGCCGGCCTGGGCCATGCTCGACGCCAACCAGCTCGAGATGGCCGTGCTCAACCTCGCGGTCAATGCACGCGATGCCATGCCCGGTGGCGGCACGCTGTCGATCAGCACGCAACTGGCCGAAGGCACGGGCGACGAGCTGCCCGCCGGTTCGTACGTGACCGTGGCGGTGCGCGACACCGGCGTGGGCATCGCACCGCACCTGCTGACCAAGGTCTTCGACCCCTTCTTCACGACCAAGCCGGTCGGCAGCGGCACCGGCCTCGGCCTGAGCCAGGTCTACGGCTTCGCGCGCCAGTCGGGCGGACTCGCGGTGCTGCGCAGCGAGGAAGGCCAGGGCACGGTGGTCGAGATGAGCTTTCCGGCTTCGTGCGAAGGCGCCGAAGCGCCCGTGGCGGACGGCCCGTTGCCGCAGCAGAGCGCGACCCAGCGGCAGAAGGTGCTGGTGATCGAGGACGATGCCGAGGTGCGGCGCGTGCTGGTCGAGAGCCTGTCGATGCTGGGCTATGTGGTGAGCGAGGCTGCCGAGGGCAGCAGCGGCCTGGCCGCGCTGGCCTCCGCCCCGCACGACCTGCTGGTGGTCGACTACGCGATGCCGGGGCTCAACGGCGCCGAAGTCATCGCCCAGGCGCGCGAGATGGTGGGCGACATTCCGGTCATCCTGGTGACCGGCTATGCCGACATGGCGCAGGTCGGTCGGGTGCTGGGCACCCAGTCGATCCTCATCAAACCCTTCGACATCGCGACGCTCGCGAGCGCGGTGTCGAAGGCGCTGCCGGTGCATGCACCGCTATCATGAGACCGCGTTGCCGCGCATCGTCGCGCACGCCGGTCTTTCCTTTCGTTTCATTTCAAGGACTACTTCATGAGCATCGTCTGGACCATTCTGATCGGCTTCGTGGCAGGGCTTGTGGCGCGCGCGCTCAAGCCGGGTGACGATTCCGCCGGCTTCATCGTCACCACGCTGATCGGCATCGCCGGCGCGCTGGCCGTCACCTACCTCGGCCAGGCGATGGGCTGGTACAGGGCAGGCGAGGGTGCGGGCTTCATCGCTTCGGTGGTGGGGGCGATCGTGCTGTTGTTCGTCTGGGGCATGGTGAAGAAGAAGTAACCCCCCGACGCGCCTTCGGCGCCTCCCCCCAAGGGGGGCGATACCAGCGGCCCGGCGAAGCCGGAGACCAGGCTCTCCCCCGAGGGCTCGCGCACTGCGTGTCGCTTCGCCTTCCCCCTTCCGGGGGCGATACCAGCGGCCCGGCGAAGCCGGAGACCAGGCTCTCCCCCGAGGGCTCGCGCACTGCGTGTCGCTTCGCCTTCCCCCTTCCGGGGGCGATACCAGTGGCCCGGCGAAGCCGGATCCACGGTATCTCTTGTGAATGCCACACATACTGCGCACCATGAAGCGCCCGCACTATCACGTCTACGTCGTCGCGCTCGATGACGGCGTGTGGAACGTCGCGCGCTTTCGGCGGGCGAATCCTGCGTACGTGCTGGGCAAGCCCTTCGTCTATGTCGGCATGACCGGGCTGGACCCGGACATGCGCTTCGACAAGCACAAGGCGGGCATCCAGGCCAATCGCTACGTGCAGGACCATGGCCTGCATCTGCTGCCTGCACTGTATGACCGCTACAACCCCATGCGCTATGCCGAAGCGCAGGCGATGGAGGTCGAGCTCGGCATCCGCCTGCGGGCGCTGGGCTACGGGGTCTGGCAGGCTTGAGCGGGGCCGACGGTGTTCAGGGCGTCGGCAGCACCTTCTGCGGATTCAGCAGGTTCTTCGGGTCGAGCGCGCGCTTGACCTGCCACATGAGTTCCAGTTCGACCGGCGATTTGTAGCGTCGCAGGTCGTCGCGCTTGGCCACGCCGATGCCGTGCTCGGCCGAGACCGAACCGGCCTGGCCGTGCGCGAGGTCGTCGACCGCATTCGAGATGCGCGTGTAGTTCGCCGCCAGGAAGTCCGCCGCCGAGCGGTCCTTGGGGCGCAGCGGATTGAAGTGCACGTTGCCGTCGCCCATGTGGCCGTAGATCACCATGCGCGCGGCCGGTTCGAGCGCCAGCACCATGGCCGAGGCCTCTTCGACGAAGCCGGCGATCTGCGACAAGGGCACGGAGATGTCGCACTTGATGCTGCCGCCCTCGCGGGTCTGGGCATCCGAGATCTCCTCGCGGATGCGCCAGAAGCGCTGGATGTCGGCCAGGCTGGAGGCCACGGCCGCATCGACCACCAGCCCTTCTTCCATGCCGGCTTCGAGGATCTGCAGCAGCAAGGCATCGAGCCCGTCGCCGTCGCTGGCGGCGCTCAGTTCGATCAGCACCATCCAGTCGTGGGGCTCGGGCAGCGGCGAAGGCATGCCGCCCAGGTAGCCGAGCACCAGCTCCAGCGCGGGGCGCGAGATGAGCTCGAAGGCCGAGACCGCCTGTGCGGCCAGGCGCTTGGCGGCGGTGAGCAACGCGACCGCCGCGGCCGGACCGCTGACCGCGACGATCGCCACGGCCGAAAACTTCGGCTGCGCGGCCAGCTTGAGCACGGCACCGGTGATCACGCCCAGCGTGCCCTCGGAGCCGATGAAGAGCTGCTTGAGGTCGTAGCCCGTGTTGTCCTTGCGCAGGCCGCGCAAGGACGAATAGATGCGTCCGTCGGGCAGCACGGCCTCGATGCCCAGCGTCAGGTCGCGCATGCTGCCGTAACGCAGCACGGCCGTGCCGCCGGCGTTGGTCGAGAGGTTGCCGCCGATCTGGCACGAGCCCTCGGAGCCGATGCGCAGCGGGAACAGGCGCCCCGCGTCTTCCGCGGCTGCGCGCGCTGCCTGCAGCGTGACGCCAGCCTCCAGCGTCATCGTGTCGTTGACCGTGTCGACGGCCAGCACGCGGTTCATGCGCCGCAGGTTGAGCACCACGGCCGTGCCGTCGGCCTCGGGCACCGCTCCGCCCATCAGCGAGGTGTTGCCGCCCTGCGGCACCACCGCCACGTCGTTCGCATGGCACCAGGCCATGACCCGGCTGACTTCTTCGGTCGACGCCGGCAGCACCACCGCCGCGGCGCGGCCATGGTAGAGCTTGCGGTAGTCGGTCACGAAGGGCTGCATGTCCGACGGTTCGCTCAGGCAGCCCCTGGGGCCGACGATGGCGCGCAGCGCGGCCTGGATCGCATCGGTGGTGATCACTTGGTCGTTCCTTGTCGTTCAGTACGCGGCGCGCGACGCGGGCGCGGGCGCCTGCACGGTGTCGATGAAGTCGGCCGCGAGCTTGCGGGCGGCCGAGGCGAACAGCAGCAGGTCGACGCCGACCGCGACGAAGGTGCAGCCCAGTTCGAGGTACCGGCGCGCGAGCTTCGGGTCGGAGGTCAGCGTGCCCGCGGCCTTGCCCGAAGCGACGATGGTGCGCATCGCCTGCTCGATCGCCGCCTGCACGTTCGGATGGCCGGGGTTGCCGCGATGGCCCATCGAGGCCGCCAGGTCGGCCGGGCCGATGAACACGCCGTCGACACCGTCGACCGCGCAGATCGCGTCGAGGTTGCCCAGCGCGGTGACCGTTTCCGCCTGCAGCAGCAGGCAGATCTCGTCGTCGGCGACCTGCAGGTAGTCGGTGCGCGCGCTCCACTGCGAGGCGCGGCCGACCGCGCTGCCCACGCCGCGGATGCCCAGCGGCGGATAGCGCGTCGCGCTCACCACCGCACGGGCCTGTTCGGCGGTGTCGACCATCGGCACCAGCAGGTTCTTGGCGCCGATGTCCAGCAGTTGCTTGATCAGCGCGGTGTCGCCCTGCACCGCACGCACGACCGGTTGCGAGGGATGGGGCGCGACGGCCTGCAGCGTCGCGAGCGTCGAGCGCAGGTCGTTGGGCGCGTGCTCGCCGTCGATCAGCAGCCAGTCGAAGCGCGCGGTGGCGCTGACCTCGGCCATGTAGGGATCGGCCATGGAAAGCCAGAAGCCCACCTGGGGCCGGCCTGCGGCCAGGGCGGCCTTGAATGCGTTGTGTGCGGGCATGGGGTGTCTTGTCGATGAAGGAAGAGGATCAGTCCAGCTGGCCCTGGCACACGTACTTGGTGTGCAGGTAGTCCTCGAGGCCGTGCACCGAGCCTTCGCGGCCGTAGCCCGAATCCTTGACGCCGCCGAAGGGCGCGGCCTCGGCGGCGATCGCACCTTCGTTGATGCCGACGATGCCGGTTTCGAGCGCGTCCGCGACGCGCCAGATGCGGCGCAGGTCCTGCGAATAGAAATAGGCCGCGAGCCCGAAGGGCGTGTCGTTGGCTTGCGCGATGACCTCGGCCTCGTCGTGGAAGCGCGTGAGCGGCGCGACCGGGCCGAAGGTCTCTTCGCAGGCGCAGGCCATGGTGGCATCGGCGTGGGTCAGCACCGTGGGGGCGAAGTAGTTCGGCCCCAGGGCCGGCAGGCGTACGCCGCCGGTCAGGATCTGCGCGCCGCGTGCGACCGCGTCCTGGACATGGCGTTCGATCTTCTCGACCGCGCGCGCATTGATCATCGGGCCGATCTGCGAGCCGGCCTCGGTGGCCGGGCCGACCTGCAGTGCGGCGACGCGCGCCACCAGGCGTTCGGCGAAGGCGTCGTGCACCGCGTCGTGGACGAACACGCGGTTGGGGCACACGCAGGTCTGGCCGCCGTTGCGGAACTTGGCCGCCATCAGGCCGTCGACCGCGGCATCGAGATCGGCATCCTCGAAGACGATGAAGGGCGCATTGCCGCCGAGCTCGAGCGAGAGCTTCTTCAAGGTGTCGGCCGAGCGCCGCGCCAGATGCTTGCCGACGGGGGTCGAGCCGGTGAAGGTGATCTTGCGCACGCGCGGGTCGTCGAGCCAGTCGTCGACCACCTCGGGCGTGCGTTCGCGCGAGGCCGTGACGATGTTGAGCACGCCGGCCGGCACGCCCGCCTGCTCGGCCAACGCCACCAGGGCGAGCGAGGTCAGCGGCGTGTCTTCGGCCGGCTTGCACACCACGGTGCAGCCGGCGGCCAGTGCGGGCGCGATCTTGCGCGCGATCATCGCGGCCGGAAAATTCCAGGGTGTGATCGCGGCCACGATGCCGACCGGTTCCTTGATCGCGAACATGCGCCGTCCCGGCACCGGCGCCGGGATCACCTCGCCGTTGCTGCGCGTGGCCTGCTCGGCGAACCATTCGATGTAGCTCGCGGCATAGGCGACCTCGCCCTTGCCTTCGGCCAGCGGCTTGCCCTGCTCGCGCGAGATCAGCCGGCCCAGGTCGTCCTGGTGCGCCATCACCAGATCGTTCCAGCGCTTGATGATCTGCGCGCGCTGCTTCGCGGGTGTGCGGCGCCAGGCCGGGAAGGCCGCGTGTGCGGCATCGGTGGCCGCACGCGCTTCGGCGGCGCCGGAGTCCGGCACCTGCGCGATCAGCGCGCCGGTGGCGGGGTCGGTCACGTCGAGCGTGCGGCCCGTGGCGGGCAGCCACCGGCCGCCGATGAAGTTGGCGTCGCGCTGGAGTTCGGGATGGGTGAGGGTCAGGGGCATGGGAAGGGGGGGTAAGGACGTTTCAGATCATTTTTAGAACGTGGAATGGAACCGTCGCGAGCGCCCCGAGCCTGTATCGAGGAGCGGAGCCGCACTTGCGTGCGGTGAGCACCGCAGATGCAGCATCGGGGTGCGCAGCAGGTTCCATTGCACGTTCTCAACTCACGATGCCGAGGTGCCATGGCACGAACTCGTGGTCACCGAGCCCGAGCGCCTCGCTCTTGGTCGCCTCGCCCGAGGCATGGCGCAGGATCTGCTCGAAGATCTCGCGGCCGAGTTCATGCACGCTCATCTCGCCGTCGATCACCACGCCGCAGTTGATGTCCATGTCTTCCTCGAGTCGCCGGTACATCGGCGTGTTGCTCGCCAGCTTGATGGTGGGCGCGGGCTTGCTGCCGAACATCGAGCCGCGGCCGGTGGTGAAGCAGATCAGCTGCGCGCCGCTGGCGATCTGACCGGTGGCCGCGACCGGGTCGTAGCCCGGCGAGTCCATGAAGACGAAGCCGGCCTGGTCGATCGGCTCGGCGTACTCGTACACCGCCTGCAGCGGCGTGGTGCCGCCCTTCATCGCCGAGCCCAGCGACTTCTCGAAGATGTTGGCCAGGCCGCCGGCCTGGTTGCCGTGGCCGACCACGCCGTTGAACTGCGCGTTCTGGCCGGCCGCATAGCGCTCCCACCAGGCCAGCCGGTCGAGCAGCTTCTGGCCGACCTCGGGCGTGATCGCGCGGCGTGTGAGCATGAACTCCACGCCGTGGATCTCGGGTGTCTCCGAGAGGATGGCGGTGCCGCCGTGCTGCACCAGGATGTCCATCGCCGCCCCCAGCGCGGGGTTGGCCGAGATGGCGGAGAAGCCATCGGAGCCGCCGCATTCGAGGCCGATCTTCAGGTGGCTCGCGCTCACCGGCTGGCGCTGCGCCGCGTTGGCTTCTTCCAGCATGTCCTCG
The DNA here is from genome assembly GCF_051216515.1 of Variovorax frigidus. Lineage (NCBI taxonomy): Bacteria > Pseudomonadati > Pseudomonadota > Betaproteobacteria > Burkholderiales > Comamonadaceae > Variovorax > Variovorax frigidus. Next base: position 20,569 of record NZ_JBPJZF010000006.1, on the reverse strand, counting down.
ATGGCGCGGATGCCGGCCTCGATGGTCACGCGCGTGCCGCCGATCTCCTGCATCACCAGCGTGCGCATCAGTCGGCCCTGCTTCAGGCCTTGCGAATCCACCAGCGAGTCGACCTGGTTGCGCTCGCAGCCCAGCCCGACGATCAGCACGCCGGCCAGGTTGGGATGGCGCGCATAGCCGGCCAGGGTGCGCCGCAGCACGTCGAAATGTTCGCTCGGCGAAGACATGCCGCAGCCGCTGGTCTGTGCGAAGGCGGCGACGCCGTCGATGTTGGGGAAGGCCGCGAGCCGCTCGGGCGTGAAGTGCGCGGCGATGCGCTTGATCACCGTCGACGAGCAGTTCACCGACGACAGGATGCCGATGAAGTTGCGCGTGCCGACGCGGCCGTCGGCGCGCACGAAGCCCATGAAGGTGGCGCGCTCGGCCTCGGGCACGTACGCCACGGGCCGCACGTCCTGGCAGAAGCCCGGGTCGCGGTAGCTGTCGACCAGCGTGAGGTTGTGGCTGTGCACGTAGTCGCCGGCCTCGAGGTCGCGCGAAGCCACCCCGATCACCGTGTCGTACTTCCTGACCTCCGCGCCCGCCGCGATGGCGCGCGCGGCGATCTTGTGGCCGGCCGGCACCTGTGCGCGGGCACGCACGTCGAATTCGGCGATGGTTTCGCCCAGGGCGATCGGGGTCCTGGCGACCAGGACGTTGTCGTTCGGGTGCAGGCGGAGAAGCGGGCTGTCGTTCATGGGCGTGGGGCGAAAGCAGAGGGACTGCGCGGCGACGGTGTCGCCGGCGCTTCAGCCCTTCTGCATCAGTTCCTTCAGATTGAGTTTCTGGATCAGGTCCGTTTCCTGGCGATAGACACTCTGCACGTACTTCCGGTAGTCGGGACCGTCCTGGTACATGACGGGCGCATCGATGCTCTCGGCCACCTTGCGGAACTCCTCGCTGTTCACCGCGACGCGGAAGGCATCGCGCAGGCGCTGCTCCACCGCGGGCGGCAGGCCGCGCGGCGCGCCGATGCCGTTGGGGGCCTCGACCACCACGTCGTAGCCCAGCTCCTTGAGCGTGGGCGTGGACTTGAAGCGCGGCGTGCGCGACTCGCCCCAGGTGGCGAGCAGGCGCAGCTTGCCGCCTTCGACGTGGGGCGCCCAGGAACTGCTGTCGGCCAGCAGTTCGACCTGGCCGCCCAGCACGTCCTGCAGTGCGGCGGAGCCGCCCTTGTAGGCGATGGCGTTGAAGGTCACGCCGGCGGCCTGTGCGAATTGCTCCATGCCCACGTGGGTCGCGCCGCCGATGCCGGCATGCGCGTAGGTGACGGTGCCGGGCTTGGCCTTGGCCTGCGCGACCACGTCGGCCAGCGTCTTGAACGGCGAGGTCGCGGGCACGGCGATGCCGAAGGTCTGGCCCGAAGTGCGCGTGAGATAGGTGAGGTCCTTGAGCGGGTCCAGCTGCACGGTGCCGAGCTGCGCGAAGCGCGTGACCGAGATGGGGATCTGGCCGATGGTGTAGCCGTCGGGCCGCGCGCTGGCCAGCACCTTGGTGCCGATCATGCCGGAGGCACCGGCGCGGTTGTCCAGCGCGATCGGCTGGCCCAGTTCGCGCGCGGCGATCTGGCAAATCGCGCGCATCGATCGGTCGGCGGTGCCGCCGGCGGGCCACGGGCAGATGAAGGTGATCGGACGGTCCGGATAGTTCGCGGCCAAAGCGCGTCCGGTGGTGGTGGCCAGGGCGGCGGCGCTCAGGCCGCCCAGGAGGAAGTGGCGCCGCTGCGTGGGGCGAAGCGAGTTCATGTCTTGTCTCCAAGGAATCATTGTGGGGTCGAGCGGCGGATTCTTGCGGAGACAATCATTGCAATCCAATGAAATAGCGGACTCTCTTCATGTCATGGAAGTTATGAAGAGAAGCCGCCATCCCCGCCATGAGCCAGATCGATCGCGTCCTTCGTTCCAACCTCAAGCTTCGGCATCTGCAGATGCTGGTCGCTCTGGACCAGTTCCGCCACCTCGGGCGCGCGGCCGAGTTCCTGTCGGTGACGCAGCCCGCGGTGTCCAAGACGCTGGCCGAGATCGAACGCATGTTCGGGCTGCAACTGTTCGACCGCTCCACGCGCGGCACCGAGCCCACGCCCTATGGCGACAGCGTGGTGCGCTTCGCGCGCTCGGTGCTGGCCGACTACGACCGCACGCGCGACGAGATCGATGCGGTCGCGAGCGGTGCCGCGGGCCGGACGAGCCTCGGCGCGATGGTGGTGGCGACGCCGGTGCTCGTGGCGCGCGCCATCGAGCTGCTCAAGGAGCGCTCGTCGCAGACCACGGTGTTGGTCGAAGAGGGCGATCTCACGCGGCTGCTGCCCAAGCTGCGCCTGGGTGAGCTCGACCTTTTCGTCGGTCGGCTCGAGCCCGGCTATGCCGCGCCCGATCTCGTGCCCGAGGCGCTCTATGCCGATCCGATGACAGTGGTGGTGGCGCCCGGCCATCCGCTGGCCGCGAAGCGCAAGCCACGCTGGGCCGACCTCGCGGCCATGCCATGCGTGATGCCACCGCCGTGGGCCTCGTTGCGGGTGAAGCTCGACCAGATGTTCTACCGCGAGGGACTTCATCCGCCGGTGGACATCGTGGAGTCCGCCTCTTTCCTCGCGCAGATCAGTTTCCTGCAGCAGCGCGGGGCTGCTGCCTTCATGTCGAGAACGGTCGCGCTGCACTTCCAGCGCCAGGGCCTGCTCAAGGTGCTGGCGCTCAAGGTGCCGATCGAACTGCCGCCGGTCGGGCTCATCTCGATGCGCGGCCGACGCGCCACGCCGAGCACCGAGCGGCTGGTCGAGTGCCTGCGTCGCGCCGCGAAGCAGAAGGTCTGACGACGCGAAGCCCGCGACGTCGCACGTCGAACCCTCTCGAGGCGGAGAAGCCCAACCGCCAGACCGCGCGAAATCCTCGTGGCACGTTGCCGCGCATGCGCGCGCGTCATGGGAGTGCCATGAAGCCGTCACGCGCGATCGACACCATCGCGCTCCTGTTTCGGTCGCCCTTGGTTGCGAGGGCCGCCGGATGGTTCCCTTGCCGCCTTCATTTTTCTCATGACCTCCTCACCACCGAATCCGTCTCGCGCAGCGTCCCTGCTCGTCGCTGCCGCCGTGCTGTCCCTGCTCGCCGCTTGCGGCGGCAGCAACGGCAACAACACCCCCGTCGCCGTGGCGCCGCCGCCCACCACGCCGGAAGTGACGCCGCCGCCCCAGCCGCCGGTTCCCGGCACCGGCGTGCAGATCGCGTTCATGCCCGACATCCATTTCCACGATGTCTATGCGACCTTCAAGGATGGCTCCTTCCCCGGCGTGTTCAACCCGAAGACCGGACTCCAGGCGACCGTGCGACTGATGCATGCGCAGATGACCTCCACACGCCTGTTCAACGAGAACTACTTCGCCTTCATCACCGCGCTCGACGACGCCGTGGCACGCGGCGTGAAGCTCATTGCGCTGCCGGGCGACTTTTCCGACGACGGCCAGCCAGTGCACATGCGTGGCCTGAAGAAAATGCTCGACGAGTACTCGGCCAAGCACGGCATCGAGTTCTTCGCGGCACCGGGCAACCACGATCCGAACAAACCCATGGAGGCCGTAGGCGGCAAGGAAGACTATCTCGGCATCGACCCGAACTCCGGCCGCGTCGGCTACCCCCAGCGGATCTACAGCCGCGGCGGCAGCGATTGCAAAAACTACAGCGGCGACTGGACGCGTACGGGCGGCTGGACCTATTGCACTGAAGAAGTGAAGCACATGGGCTACAAGGGCGTGACCGAAGCGCTCGACCAGCACGGCTTCATGCCCAAAGCCGGGTACCGCTACTTCGAGACGCCCTACAGCACCTACAGCTACCAGAACTACACGCTGAACGAGGCCAAGGCGCAAGCTGTCTGGAACAAGCGCGAGTACGAAATCTGCAACCAGGGCGCCGGCGGCGCCTACAAGAAGGACGGCTACACCTTCTGCCACACAGTGCCCGACACCAGCTACCTGGTCGAGCCGGTGGAAGGCATTTGGCTCGTCGGCATCGACGCCAACGTCTATCAGCCGACAGGCGCGGGTGCGAACGATTTCAACGGCTCGGGCGATGCTGGCTACAACATGATGCTCACGCACAAGCCGCATGTGATTGCATGGCTCAAGGATGTGGTGGCACGCGGCAAGGCGCAGGGCAAGCAGGTCGTCGCGTTCAGCCATTTCCCGATGAGCGAGTTCTTCAACGGTGCGTCGGATGACATCGTGGCGTTGCTGGGCGCCAGCAAGATGCAGATGAAGCGCCGGCCGACCGAAAACGCCACGAAGGCGCTGGCCGACACCGGCCTGCAGGTCCACGTCGGCGGCCACATGCACTTCAATGACACCGCGATCCGCAAGTACGACGATGGCCACGGACTGGTGAACGTCCAGGCGCCCTCCATGGCGGCCTATGTGCCGGCCTACAAGCTGTTGACCTTCACCGACGCCGAGCACATCGACGTGCAGACCGTGCGCCTCGACAAGGTGCCGCGCTTCGACGAGCTGTTCGACCTCTACCGCCAGGAGCACAGCTACTTCAGCGACTACGGCTTCATGCTGCCGGGCGGCAGCAACGGCGTGCTGTGGGACAAGACCATCCTCGACGCCAAGACCTACGGCGACTTCAGTACGCGCTACATGTCCGAGCTGGTGCGCCTGCGACTGCTGAACGACGACTGGCGCTGCGAGATGCGCGAACTGGTGAAGAGCCCGCTGTATGGCGCCGACCTGCTGGTGCTGTCGCAACTCAAGACCCAGGTCACGCTCAAGCAGTTGGCCAACACCGGCAACCACAGCCTGTTCAGCAACGCCTTCTTCTCCTGCCTGTCGGATGCGGGCGGCGACGGTTCGGCCAGCGCGCAGTATGCAAAAGACTATGCCACGGCGGAGACCAAGGCGCGTGCATTGGCCAACGCGGCCGGCTTGCGGCTGGAAGACTTCAACCAGTGGAAGGCCATCGACCTGGCGGGCGACTTCGTGCGCCTCGCCAACGCCGGCGACCTCGCGTTCAGCGACATCCCGACCGCGCGCGCCAAGCAATACAGGGTGATCGCCGAAGCCCTGGCCGCGACCGACGCCACGCTCAAGTTCAACGGCGACCAGGTGCGCAACGACAACGAGGTCGGTGCGCTGTTCCAGGCGCGCTTCAAGCCGCTGATGGCGATCCTGCTCAAGCTGGCCCGCGGCGCGCCGACCCAGCATTTCGTGATCGACCTGAAGAACAACACGCTGACCGACATGACCACGGCGCCCATGCCTTTCTGAGAGTGCCTTGATGATGAACAACGACCTCCACAACAACGACGGCAGCACCGTGGCTTCTTCCCAAGACCAGGGCGGCCTGCGCCGCCGCAGCCTGCTCGGCGGCATGACCACCTTCTCGCTGGTGGGCGCGAGCGGCGCCCTGCTGGCCGCTTGCGGCGGTGGCGGCAGCGATGCCGCGGCACCCGCACCGCCCGCGCCCCCGGCGCCCGCACCGGCCCCGCCGGCACCGGCGCCCGAAGCCGAGGTCACCGCGCCCACGCTGACCGGCCGCGCCATGCTGCCGGCCAACAGCTTCGTGGCCGGCCCGACCTCGGGCCAGTACATCTCGGGTGGTGACCTCGATCGCGCGAAGAACAGCTACGGCTTCACGCTGCCCTTCACCGACAAGCAGCCCATGCAGGGCTTCTCGGCCCTGGTGCCGGGACCGGTGCCTGGCGTGTTCTATGTGATGCAGGACAACGGTTTCGGCGGCAAGGCCGCTTCGCCCGATGCGCTGCTGCACATCTACGCGGTGCGCCTCGATTGGACGCAGGGCAAGGTGCTGCCGGCCCACTTCCAGACGGGCGCCGCGCTGGACGCGTTCACGCCCGACAGCTATGTGCGCATGAGCGATCCGCAGCGCCGGCTCGGCTACCCGATCGTGGCCGACCTCGCGACCTATCCCGGCGCGTCGGTGTCGCCCGCCAACCAGACGCTGGCGGTGGACCCGCGCATCACCGCCAGCCGCCTGCTGACCGGCTACGACCTCGACCCCGAGTCGCTGCAGTTCGATGCCGACGGCAACTTCTGGATCGGCGACGAATTCGGTCCCTTCCTGGTCAAGTTCGACAAGCAGGGCCGCGTGATCGCGCGTGAAGTGCAGATTCCCAACCTGCGCAAGCTGGGCAGCAATCCGCTGGTGCAGACCTCGAACAACCCGTACATCCAGGGCAACACCGGCGTGGCCAACCTGGGCGGTTCGGGCGGCCTGGAGAGCATGGCGATCAACAAGAGCCGCACCAAGCTCTATGCCATGTTCGAGAAGGAAGTCTCGGGCGACAACCCGCAGCGCCGCGTGATCAACGTGTTCGATCTGCGCTCGCAGAACTTCGATCCGCAGGTGTTCTCGTACCGCGTGAGCACGCTCCAGAAGATCAACGGCGACGGCAACCTCGAGACCGAGACCTGCAGCGTCAACGACATGGTCGCGATCAACGACCACGAGTTCCTGGTGATGGAGAAGGACAGCGGCGCGGGCGACGTGCGCACCGGCAAGTTCCCGGCCTCGGGCACCTGGCGCAATGCGGCGCGCTTCAAGCGCGTCTACAAGGTCGACATCGGGGTGGTGGACACCGACGGCTTCCTGGTGAAAGAAGAGATCGTCGACCTGATGGCGCTCAAGGACCCGAAGGGCATCGGCGGCGCCGACACCATCGACGGCGTGTTCACCTTCCCGATGGAATGCGTGGAAGTCGTGACCCTCGTCGACGCGCAGACGCTGCTGTTCGTCAACGACAACAACTACCCCGGCGGCTCGCCGTCGCGCCTCACCACCGAGCCCGACGCCAACGAGTTCATCCGGGTGCGTTTGCCGAAGCCCTTGGCTGTGGGTTGAAGCGCCGTCGCATGTTCTAAGCGGACGTGATCCAGTCTTCGTACGCAGGGCCATCGAGGTGCGGCAGCGTGTTGAAGGTCAGGAGCATGTGCCGCTTGGGCGTGAAGACGAACTCGGTCACCGCGGTGTTGCGGATGCGCAGGTTGAGTTCGATGGTCGTTTCCGGCGAGGTGCCCAGCACGTGGCCGACGGCGGTGCTGATCGGTCCGCCGCTCGACACCGCGAGCACGCGAGCGCCGTGGTGCCGGTCGCGCACATGGTCGAGCGCCGTGGTCACGCCGGCCAGGAAGTCGACATAGCTGGGCATGCCGACCGGCGCGCTGCGGGCGTTCATCCAGCCCGCGAGGCCGTCGCGCAGGAGTCTGAAATGGTGGCGGTACAGCTCGGGCGTGTCGGGCTTCTGCAGTGGCTCGGGATGCACCGTCGCGATCACCGCGTGGCTGTCGTACTCGTTGAGCCCGGGCCATTCGAGCGGCACCGTGGCCGCGTCCAGGCCCAGCCCTTCGGCGATGCCTTCCCAGGTCTGGCGATGGCGCTTGAGCGTGCCGATGATCACGGCGTCGAACCGCATGCCGCGCTCGCGCCAGTATTCGCCCAGCCGTACGGCCTGGCGGCGGCCGAGTGCGCTCAGTTGGTCGTAGTCGGCCTCGCCGAAGCTGGCCTGTCCGTGTCGGACGAGATAGAGGGTGCCCATGGCCGCATTCTGGCCGGGCCATGCGCCCGTGTCGGTCTCGGCGGCGACGCTCAGCCGCCCGCGAGCACGCGTGCGTAGACCGCGGCGTCGACGTTGCCGCCGCTCACCGCGATGCCCACGCTTTGGCCTTGCCAGCGTTCGCGCTGCTGCATCGCCGCGGCCAGTGCCGCCGCGCCCGCGCCCTCGGCCACGTTGTGCGTGTCGGTGAACAGCCAGCGCATCGCCTGCGCCACTTCGTCGTCGCTGACCGCGACCACGTCTTCCGCCTCGGCCGCCAGCACCGCCAGCGATTCGGGCACCGGCGTGCGGCAGGCCATGCCGTCGGCCAGCAGCGTGCTGACCGGTGCGTCGAGCGGCCGGCCCGCGCGGAAGGAGTCGCGGTAGGCGGTCGCGTGCGTCGACACCACGCCGACGAGCTTGGTCGTCACGCCGCAATGGCGGCGCGCCGTGGCGGCACCGGCGAAGCCCGAGCCCAGGCCGATCGGGATGAACAGCACCGCGGGCACGTCGCCGGCCTGCTTCAGCGCCTCGAAGAATTCGACCCAGCCCGTGGCCACGCCGCGCACCAGGTCGCGCGCGAAGGAGGGCACGCGGTGCAGGCCTTCGGTGTCGGCGAGCCGCGCTGCGTGTTCGCTCGCGGCCTGGAAGTCGTCGCCGTGCTCGATCAACTGCACGCCCAGCGCGCGCATCGCGGCATTCTTCTCGACCGAATTGCCGTGCGGCACCACGATGGTCGCGGTCAGCCCGTGGCGGGCCGCGGCGAAGCCGATCGACTGGCCGTGGTTGCCGCGGGTCGCGCTCACCACGTGGCGCACCGCGGGCTGGGTGCGCGCCAGCGCTTCCATGTAGGTCAGGCCGCCGCGCACCTTGAAGGCGCCCAGCGGCGTGTGGTTCTCGTGCTTGGCCCAGACCCTGCAGCCCAGGCGCGCACCGAGCAGCGGCCAGGCGTACTGCGGCGTGGCCGGCATCGCGGCATAGACGGTGCGTTGCGCGGCCTCGATCTCTTCGCGGCTGAAGTTCATGGCGTGGCCTTGCGTCCGTCGAAGGCGATGCGCACCGCGAGCGCGGCGAGCACGCTCCCCATCACGTAGCGCTGCGCGCGCAGCCAGCCTTCGCTGCGCGACAGCACCGCGGTGATCGATGCGGCGCCGAGCACCAGCAGCAGGTTGACGGCGCCGCTCACGCCGATCTGCACCGCGCCGAGCGTCGCGCTCTGCCACAGCACCGAGCCGCGTTCGGGATGGATGAACTGCGGGAAGAAGGACAGGTAGAACATCGCGACCTTGGGGTTCAGCACGTTGGTCAGGAAGCCCATGCGGAACAGCTTGGCCGGCGGATCGATCGGCAGCGCGCGCGCGGCGAAGGGTGCGTGGCCGCCTGGCTTGACCGCCTGCCAGGCCAGCCACAGCAGGTAGGCAGCCCCCGCGAGCCGAACCGCGTCGAAGGCGAAGGGCACGGCATGCAGCAGGGCCGTGAGCCCCAGTGCGGCGGCCACCAGGTGCACGAGAAAGCCGACCAGCACGCCGGCCAGCGAGATCAGCCCGGCCGAGCGGCCCTGGCACAGCGCACGCGACACGCAATAGATCATGTTGGGCCCGGGCGTGAGCACCAGCAGCAGCGCCGCCAGCGCAAACCAGGCGAGTTCGGTGAGCGTGAGCATGTTCAGAGGCCTTTCGATTCGAGTTGGATGCGCCCGCGCGGCGTCTGCAGCGTGGCGATCAGGTTGGGTGGGCCGGCCTGAACGACGAAGGCGTCCAGACCCAAGGCGGTGAGGGCGGCGCGCAGCACTTCGGGCCGTGGATGGCTGGCGGCCAGCCCGAGCAGCGTGACGCCCGAGGCGGGCATGGTGTCGGCCGGATGCACCGGCCCCCACTGGATCACGGTGGGCAGCGTGCCGTAGAACAGGCGCTGGCCGTCGTCGCGCACGCTGATCTTCCAGTCCAGCCGGCCGGCCGGCGTGTCGCGCGAGGCCTCGACCAGCGGGCCGCGGTCGATCGGCCCCGGGCCCGAGGCCAGCGCCTGCAGGCTGGCCGCGGCATCGGTCACGCGTGCGACGAAATGCACGAGCTGCGGCCCGTGTTGCGCGAGTCCGGCCTGCAGCGCGGCATCGTCGAGGTCGAACCAGCGGTGCAGGCCCGCGGCACGCGTGGGCTCCTTCGTCGCATCGATCGCGATGATCTCGAGGTAGGCCTGCGGGAAGGCTGGCGTGGCCACCGAGATCAGCCGGTTGTGCGTGCCCATCAAGGGATGCGCGCCGCCGGGCCCGGGCACCACGCCCAGCGTGGCTTCGCACCAGCGCACGCCCTCGTCGAGCGTGCGGGCGGCGATCACGAGATGGTCGATGCGGGCGGCCATGGCGCGATCAGAGCTCGACGTGGCCGTCGATGCAGGTCACGACGTCGCCGCCGACCCAGACCACGCCCTCGGCATCGCGCGCGATGTGCACGTGGCCGTCGCGGCCCAGGCACTGGCCCTGGCCGGCGACGTAGTGCTCGGGCATGTGGCCGTCGGCGATCAGCCATTGCGCGGCACTGGCGTTGAAGCTGCCGGTGACCGGGTCTTCCTCGACGCCGATCGGTGCCGCGAAGGCGCGCACTTCGAGTGCCACCGGTGACGGCGCGGCGCGTCCGGCAAAGGCGCGCGCCTCGCGGTTCGATCGACCGATGAGCGCGGGCGCATCGGGCACGGCCACCACGCCGACCTTCTGGCCCAGCTCCTTGAGCGCGCGGTGGTCGGGCTCGAGCGCGAGCACGGTGTCGACGTTCTCGAGCAGCAGGCCCATCCACACCGGGCCGTTGTCGAGCATCTGCGCGCTGCGGATCTGCGAGGGCTTGAGGCCCAGTGCGCCGGCCACGCGGGCCAGCATGCTGGGGCTGGGCGGACTGCGCCGCAATGCGGGCGCGGCAAAGGCCAGCCGCTCGCCGTCGCGGCGGATCGGCACCAGGCCGACCGCGCTCTGCTGCACGATCTGTTTCGCCGATTTCGGCTTGCCGCCGGCGCGCAGCCACGCATGGCAACTGCCCAGCGTCGGATGGCCGGCGAAGGGCAGCTCGCTGCCGGGCGTGAAGATGCGCACGCGGTAGTCTGCGCCGGGGTCGGTCGGCGGCAGCAGGAAGGTGGTCTCCGACAGGTTGGTCCACTGCGCGAAACGCTGCATCTGGGCTTCGTCGAGGTCGCTGCCGTCGAGGACCACGGCGAGCGGATTGCCGCGGTAGGGCACGGACGTGAACACGTCGACTTGCTGGAAGGGGCGGGTTTTCATGGCGGTCATTCCAGGGCGAGATCCAGCACGCCGCGGGCAGCAGAGCGGCTCTTCAATTCGGCGAACCAGCGCTCCACGTTCGGCCAGGCCGGGCGCGTGTACTCGGTGGGCGGCAGGCCGAACCAGCGGTGCGCTTCGCAGCCCAGCGGGATGTCGGCCATGCCGAAGGCGTCGCCGCCCATGAAGGCATGCGTCGCGAGGTGGGCGTCGAGCAGTGCGAACAGCGGTTCGGTGGCGCGCACCGAATGGTCGATGACCGCGGCATTGCGTTCGGCGGCCGGTGTGCGGATCCACTGCTTGAACGCGCCGCCGCTGACCGGGTTCAGCGCGGTCTGCTGCCAGTCCATCCAGCGCTCGGCGTCGAAGCGCGTAGGAAGGTCGTCGGGGTACAGCGTGCCGGGCGCATGGCGGGCGCAGAGGTAGCGCACGATCACGTTGGATTCCCACAGCACCACGCGCGCCTCGCCTTCGCCGTCGTCGATGGCCGGCACCATGCCGTTCGGGTTGAGCGCCAGGTAGTCGGGTGTGTGCACCACGCCGAACTTGCCGCCAGCCTCGGTGCGCTGGAAGTCGAGCCCGAGCTCCTGCGCGCACCAGACCACCTTGCGCACGTTGATCGAGCTGATCCGGCCCCAGATGTTGAGCATTTCTTTCTTTCTCTTGTCGTTGTTGTGAGCGCTTGCCTATCGTCTCAGCGCGGCGCCGGGCGGTCCAGCATCAGCAGCCGCAGCGCCAAGCCGAGCATCGCCACGGCCAGCAGCCGGTGCTGCAGGCGCGCGGCACCGGGACGGCGCTGCAGCCAGCGACCCACCTGGCCGCTGAAAGCGCCAAGCAGCGTGTTGAAGGCCAGCGCCGCCAGCGAGAGCACGCCGCCAAGCACCACGAGTTGCAGCGTGACGTGACCGCGCGCCGGGTCGACGAACTGCGGCAGGAACAGCATGAAGAACAGCAGCGCCTTGGGATTCACCAGGTTGTTGAGCCAGGCTTCCCGCACGATGCGTGCGAAGGGTGCGGGCGCTGCCTGGCCAATCACAGCTGCACCGCCGTCGCGCCAGGCCTTCACCGCGAGCCAGAGCAGGTACAGCGCACCCGCATAGCGCAGCAAATCGAAGGCCGGCGCCCAGGCCGCGACCAGCGCGGTGATGCCGGTGGCGGCGCACAGCGTGTGCATCAGGTCGGCCGCCGAGATGCCGATCGCCGCCGCGAACCCGCCGCGCGGCCCCTGTGCCACCCCATGGGCCAGCACGAAAGCCATGTTCGGCCCGGGCGACAGGAACAGCGCCAGCACGGCGAGCAGGAACAGCCCTAGGGTGGCGAGGTCGATCATGGTGCTCGCGTGGCGCCCCGGGTTGCGGTGCTCAGCTCGCGGCCAGCTCGCGCTGCACCTGGGCCGCGGCGTTGTGAGCCAACTGCTCGCGCAGCGTCGCGGCCAGTGCGGCGATGGCGGTGTCGATCTCCTCGACGCTGGCCGTCACGAAGGACAGGCGCAGGGTGCGCGGATCGCCCTTGCCGTCGGCATAGAAAGGCGCGCCGGGCACGAAGGCCACGCCGCGCGCGACCGCCTTGGGCAGCAGCGCCACGGTGTCGATGCCTTCGGGCAGGCGGGCCCACATGAACATGCCGCCGATGGGCGCGTTGAAGCTCACGTCCAGGCCCTTCATCTCGCGCGTGAGCGCCGCGGCCATCGCATCGCGCTGGCGCTTGTAGAGCGCGCGGATGGTCGGCACGTGGCGGCCGAGGAAGCCGTCCTTCATGACCGCCATCACCATGCGCTGCGTGAAGATCGGCGTGTGCAGGTCGACCGCCTGCTTGGCCTGCAGCAGCTTCGGGTAGATGGCCTTGGGCGCGACCAGGAAGCCCAGGCGCAGGCCGGGCGCCAGCACCTTCGAGAACGAGCCCAGGTAGATGCAGCCTTCGGGGTTGCGCGCGGTCAGCGGCAGCGGCGGCGCTTCGTCGAACCAGAGTTCGCCGTAGGGGTTGTCTTCGACGATCGGCAGGTTGGCGGCGGCGGCGGCGGCCGACACGGCGGCGCGGCGCGCTTCGGTCATGGTGCGGCCGGTCGGGTTCTGGAAGTTGGGCAGCAGGTAGACGAAGCGCGAGTCCTTGGCCTTGGCGATCAGGTCTTCGACGATCACGCCTTCATCGTCGCTCGCCACGCTCACCGGCGTCGGCTCCATCGGCGAGAAGGCCTGCAGCGCGCCGAGGTAGGTCGGCGTCTCGACCAGCACGCGGCTGCCCGGGTCGATCAGCACCTTGGCGATCAGGTCCAGTCCCTGCTGCGAGCCGGTGGTGATCAGCACCTGCGCCGGGTCGACGTTCCAGGGCAGCATGTCGGCCACGGCCTGGCGCAGCGGGCCGTAGCCTTCGCTCGCGGCGTACTGCAGCGAGGCCGGGCCGTCGTTCTCCAGCACTTCGGCACAGGCGGCGGCGAAGGCCGAGATCGGGAAGGTCTTGGGCGAGGGCAGGCCGCCGGCCAGGCTGATGATGCCGGGCAGGTCGGTCACCTTGAGGATCTCGCGCAGCACCGAGGGGTTCATCTTCTCGGCGCGGGCGGCCATCTTCCATGTCGTCATGATTTTTCCTTGAGAGAGAGTGCGTGGGCGCGCGGCATCATCGCGCGCCCTGTGAAAGTTTCTTGCCGATCAGCACGGTGGCGACCACGGCCAGCGCGAAGCCGAGCGTGACCACGTCCAGCGGTTCGCCGAGCAGCGGCACAGCGGCGAGGATCGAGAGGAAGGGCTGGAGCAATTGTGTCTGGCTCACGCGCAGCGCGCCACCCATGGCCAGGCCGCGGTACCAGGCGAAGAAGCCCATCCACATCGAGAACACGCCGACGTAGAGCAGGCCGGCCCAGGCCGAGACGGCCACCGGTTGCTGCGGCCAGGTCAGCAGCGCGCCGGGCAGCGTGAGCGGCAGCGCCATCACGCAGACCCAGCAGATCACGCGCTCGGCCCCCAGCGAGGGCGTGACCTGCGCGCCGTAGATGTAACCGAAGGAGGCCGCGAAGACCGCGCCGACCAGCAGCAGGTCGGCCCATTCGAAGCCGAAGCCGTGACCTTGCTGGTAGGCGCGCAGAAGAGAGAAGGCGACCACCAGCAGGCTGCCGATGACGGCGCAGACCCAGAAGCCCAGCCGCGCGCGCTGGTGCAGCACCCAGGCCGCCACGGCCGCGGTGACCAGCGGCAGCAGCGCGGTCACCACCGCCGCATGGCTGGCCGTGACCACGCGCAGCGCGTAGCCCAGCAGCAGCGGATAGCCGATCGCGTTGCCCGCCACCGCCATGGCCAGCGGCCGCCATTCGTGGCGCTGCGGCCGCGGTGCGCGCATCGCGACCAGCACGATGATCGACAGCACGCCCGCGAGCGCGGCGCGGCCGAAGGTGACGAACCAGGGCGAGAGCTGCGGCGCGGCCTGCGTGCCGGTGGCCAGCCGCGTCATCGGCAACGTGATGGCGAAGATCAGCACGCCGAGCACGCCCAGCCACATGCCCAGCGTCTCGCGGCGCATGCCGAGGGTTTTCTGTTCCTGCGCGAGCGTGCTCATATCCGGAGCATCCAGGCGGCGGTGAGCACCAGCACGACGGCCATCGCGCGGTTGAACCACAGCAGCCGACGGCCCTGGGCCAGCCAGTCGCGCAGCAGTGCGCCGACCAATGCATAGGTGAAGTTGCTGATGAAGGCGAACACCAGCATCACCGGCGCCACGATCGCGAAGCGCTGCGCCGCATCGGGCTGGCCGGCGATCCAGCCGGCGACCAGGGTGAGGGCCAGCAGCCAGGCCTTGATGTTGAGGAACTGCAGCATCACGCCCTGGCCGAAACCGATCTGGAGCTGTTCGTCGCCGGCCTTGCCCAGCGTGGCGCTGCCGCTGAGCTTGAAGGCCAGCCACAGCAGGTAGCCGATGCCCAGGGCCTTGATCACGAAACGCAGCGCGGGCGCCGCCATCACCAGCGCACCGATGCCCGCGGCGCACAGCGCGAGCAGCAGGCTCCAGCCCACCGGCACGGCCAGCACGAAGCGCATGGCGCGCGGCAGGCCGCCGTTGGCGGCGAGCGTGGTGGACAGCGTGGTGTTCGGCCCGGGCGAGAAACTCATCGCCGTGGCCAACACCAGCAGCGCAGTGAATTCTTGCCAGTTCATGTCACACACTCTAGACTGAGGACCATTACAGTACCGGTACAGTTGAGCGGACAAAAATGTAGGCTGTATCGGTCCGCTGCTCGACACAGAACCCGCCATGCTGACACGAACACCGACCCAATCGCTGACCGGCCAGTTGGCCGACCGCTTCGCCGAGCGCATCCGGACCCGGCTGCTGCCGCCCGGCACGCGGCTGCCCTCGGTGCGCGAATGCGCGCGCCAGCAGGGCGTGAGCCCGCACACCGTGGTGGCCGCCTACGACCAGCTGCTGGCCCAGGGGCTGGTCGAGGCGCGGCGCCAGCGCGGCTTCTTCGTGCGCGACGCGGCGCCCACACCGGCACCGCGCCCCGCGCGCGCGGGCACGCAGGCGGCGGCCGTGCCGGCCGACGCCAGTTCGCTGATCCGCGGCATGTTTCACAGCCGCAGCGACAAGCCGCAGCCCGGCATGGGCGTGTTCCCGCCGGACTGGATGGATTCGGCCTTCATGCCGACCTCGCTGCGGCGCCTGACCGGCACGCGCGCGCTGCAGGAGATCTCGCTGCAGTACGGCGAACCGGCCGGCGACGGCGCGTTGCGGCACAGCCTGTCGCAGAAGCTCATGGGCATCAACATCCCGGCCGGGCCCGAGCAGATCGTGACCACCGTCGGCGCCACCCATGCGCTGGACATCGTGAGCCGCGCGCTGCTGCGGGCCGGCGATCCGGTGATGGTCGAGGAGCCGGGCTGGGCCATCGAGTTCGCGCGGCTCGAGGCGCTGGGCATGCGCATCCTGCCGGTGCCGCGCCGTGCCGACGGGCCCGATCTGGCGGTGATGGCGCAGTACTGCGAGACGCACAAGCCCAAGCTGTTCGTCAGCGTGAGCGTGCTGCACAACCCGACCGGCTACAGCCTCACGCCGGGCAGCGCCCACCGGGTGCTGCAGCTGGCCAACCAGCATGACTTCCACATCGTCGAGGACGACACCTACAGCCATCTGGCGCCCGAGCACGCCACGCGGCTGTGCGCGCTCGACGGGCTGCAGCGCACCATCTACGTGAGCGGTTTCGCCAAGATCCTCGCGCCCAACTGGCGCATCGGTTTCCTGGCCGCGCCGCCCGCGCTGTTCGGCCGGCTGCTCGAGACCAAGCTGCTGACCACGCTCACCACGCCCGCGCTGTTCGAGCGCGCGCTGGCCTGGTGCATCGACCAGGGGCAGCTGCGCCGGCATGCCGATCGGGTGCGGCTGCGGCTCGACGGCGCGCGGGCGCGCACGGTGAAGCTGGCGCTGACGCACGGCTGCACTTTCGCTTCGGAGCCGGCCGGGTTGTTCGGCTGGGTCGACACCGGCGTCGACACCGATGCGCTGACGCAGCGCATGCTCGACGAGGGCTATCTGCTCGCGCCGGGCTCGCTGTTCCATGCGCGCCGCCCGCCGAGCACGCTGATGCGCATCAACTTCGCGACCGCGCAGGACGCGACCTTCTGGAAGGTGTTCGCCCGCGTGCGCGGCTGAGCGCGCCGCTGCGCCGGTTCAGAGCAGCGCGTCGGGCGCGAGCGGGCCCAAGAGCTTGAGCAGCAGGCGCAGCCCGGCGCTGGTGTCGGGCTCGGTGTGCGCATCCTGCAGGTGGCTGCCCTCGGGCGCGCGCCAGACCAGGCTGCCGTCGGCCTGCTCGATGCGCCAGGCGGCGCGGCGCATCGCCAGATCGATGCGCGCGGCGGCCGTGCGGGAGAGTTCGTCGCTGCGGATCAAGAGCGCGATCTCGGTGTTCTGCAACTGCGATCGCAGGTCGAGGTTCATCGACCCGACCACCAGCAGCCTGCCGTCCATCACCAGCACCTTGGCGTGCAGCATCGAGCGCGACTCGCCGACACCGCTGGAACCGGACGCGCCGAAGGCGCTGCCCAGGCCGGCCTGCTTGCTGCGCATCTCGTAGAGTTCGACGCCCATCGCCAGCAGTTCTTCGCGGTGCCGCGCGTAGCCCACGTGGGCCACCGGTGCGTCGTTCGACGCCAGCGAATTGGTCAACACGCGCACCCGCACGCCGCGCGCGCGCGCCGCGGCGAAGGCCTGCTTCATGTCGGTGCCCGGAACGAAGTAGGGCGAGACGATGGTGAGGTCGCTGCGTGCCTGGCCGATGAGCCCGAGCAGGCCCGACACCACGGTGTCGCCGTCGGAGGCGGCGTCCGAGGCTTTTTCGAGCGCGGCCACGCGCCCGGTGGCGGCCCTGGACGCATCGCTCGGCTGCGTCACCACCAGGCCGGGGTTGCTGGCGCTGCCCGTGTTCGGGGTGTCGGCGGACTCGGACGCGATCTTGGCGGGCTTGTCGGACATCACCACCGCCGGTGCCCAGGTGAAGGCGGCGGTGCGCAGGTCGAGCGGTTTCTCGTCCCAGACCGCGGCACGCTGGGCGTCGGTCGGACCGGCATCGGCGGGGCGGGGCTCGCCGTCGGGCGGTTGAGGCGTACCGCCCTGGTTCTGATCGCGCTCGCGCCGGGCGGCGTTGTTCGACTTCAGGTCGTCGCGGATCTCCAGCAGCTCCGCGTGGCTGACCAGCGATTGCACGGGGTAGGCGCGTTCGTCGTTCCAGTAGCTGTCGAAACTGCGCGACAGGTCCTGCACGATCGGGCCGGCGGCCAGCACGTCGAGGTCGATGAAATTGCCCGTCTCGGCGATGCCGAAGTAGGCGTCGCCGAGATTGCGCCCGCCCGTCACGCCCATGGCGTTGTCGGCGATGAAGAGCTTGTTGTGCATGCGCTGCTGCACGCGATCGAAGTCGCTGATCGCATTGACCATCCGGCCGAGCGTGGAGCCGCGGGCGCCGGCCAGCGGGTTGAACATGCGCATCTCGATGCGGGGCTCGAAGGCCAGCCGCATCACCAGCGCATTGCGTCCCGTGCTGTGGAAATCGTCGAGCAGCACGCGCACCCGCACGCCGCGCCGCGCCGCCGCGACGATGCCGCGCAGCAGCCGGCCGGTGCTGGCATCGGCATGGATCGCGTAGTACTGCAGGTCGAGCGTCTTCTGTGCCGCGTCGATCAGCGCCAGGCGGCTGCCGTAGGCGGCCTGCGGGCCCTCGAGCAGCAGGAATCCCGATTCGAAGTGGGCTTTTGCCGCGCTGCGGCGTTGCTGAACCAGGGCCGCCAGTGCGGTGTCGCCCGGGGAAGCCAGCGCGGTCGATACCGGCCGCTCGACGTTCTGCGGCAGTTGGGCGCAGCCGGCGGCCAGCAGCAACGGCAGCAGCAACGCCAGGCAGCCGGAGCGAAGGCGGGGGGCGAAAGCGCGGAGCAAGAGCATGCAGCGTCCTGGGCGGTGGAGAGGGCCATATATATAGCGCACGCCGCGTGCCGTCCGCGTCGGACAGCGCGCGGGGCGCCGCTCGCCTTCAGCGCGAACCGGTCAGCGCTTCCTGGCGCTCGAGCGCGCTCAGCAGGTCGTCGTCGATCTGGGCATGGCGCTCGGCCAGCTCGGTCGCACGCGAGGCATCGCTGGCGTAGATGGCGCCGCCGTCGAGCGCAAGCAGCGCCGAGATGCGGCCCTGCTCTTCTTCCAGCGAAGCGATCAGGGCAGGCAGCGCTTCGAGCTCGCGCTGCTCCTTGTAGGCCAGCTTCTTCTTGACGACGGGACGCGTGTCGATCGCCGGTGCCGCGGGGGCGGGGGCCGGCGTCGGTGCGGCGGCCGGCGGGGCCGACGCCGCGCGCTGGGCCGCGATCTCGCGCGCGCGCTTCGACTGGATCAGCCAGTCCTGCACGCTGCCCTCGTACTCGCGCCAATGGCCGTCGCCCTCGAAGGCGATGGTGCTGGTCACGACGTTGTCGAGGAAGGTCCGGTCGTGGCTCACGAGGAACACGGTGCCGTCGTAGTTCTGCAGCAAGTCCTCGAGCAGTTCGAGCGTGTCGATGTCCAGGTCGTTGGTCGGCTCGTCGAGCACCAGCACGTTGGCGGGCCGTGCGAACAGGCGCGCCAGCAGCAACCGGTTGCGCTCGCCGCCGCTGAGCGAGCGGACCGGCGAATTGGCGCGGGCCGGAGAGAACAGGAAGTCGCCCAGGTAGCTCTTCACGTGCTTGCGCTGCTTGCCGATTTCGATCCACTCGCTGCCGGGACTGATGAAGTCCTCCAGCGTGGCGTCGAGGTCGAGCTTGTCGCGCATCTGGTCGAAATACGCCACCTGCAGGTTGGTGCCGCGGCGGATCTTGCCGCTGTCGGGTTCGAGCTCGCCCAGGATCAGTTTGAGCAGCGTGGTCTTGCCCGCGCCGTTGGGGCCGAGGAGGCCGATCTTGTCGCCGCGCAGGATGGTGCCGCTGAAGTTGCGGATGACGGTCTTCTCTCCGAAGGACTTGGTCGCCTCGGTGAGCTCGGCCACGATCTTCCCGCTCGACTGGCCGGCGGCCACGTCCATGTTGACGCTGCCCTGCACCTCGCGGCGCGCCGAGCGGCTCGCGCGCAGCGCCTCGAGGCGGCCGATCCGGCTCTGGCTGCGGGTGCGCCGCGCCTCGACGCCCTTGCGGATCCAGATCTCTTCCTGCGCCAGCAGCTTGTCGGCCTTGGCACTGATGACTGCCTCCTGGGCAAGCTGCTCTTCCTTCTGGATCAGATACTGCGCGAAGTTGCCTGGGTAGGAACTCAGCTTGCCGCGGTCCAGTTCGATGATGCGGGTGGCGACACGGTCCAGGAAGCTGCGGTCATGGGTGATGGTGACGACGCTGCCCTTGAAGTCGATCAGCAGCTGCTCCAGCCACTCGATGGAATCCAGGTCCAGATGGTTGGTGGGCTCGTCGAGCAGCAGCACGTCGGGCGCGGCCACGAGTGCCTGCGCCAGCGCCACGCGCTTGCGCGTCCCGCCCGAGAGCGAGCCCACGCGGGCGGCGGGGTCGAGGTGCAGGCGATGCAGCGTCTCTTCGACGCGCTGTTCCCAGTTCCAGGCGTCGTAGGCCTCGATCTGCGACTGCAGCGCGTCCAGGTCCACGCCCTCCGCGCCGGACAGATAGAGCTCGCGCACGGCGATCACTTCCGACAGCCCCGCACTGGCGGCCGTGAACACATCCGCATCCATGTCCAGAGCGGGTTCCTGCGCCACATAAGAGATGCGCAGGTTCTGCTGGAGCTGCAGGACGCCGTCGTCGGTCTTTTCCAGGCCCCCGAGGATCTTGAGGAAGGAGGACTTGCCCGCACCGTTGCGACCGATGAGGCCGATGCGCTCCGACGACTGAAGAGAGAAGTCCGCATGATCGAGCAGCGGGACGTGACCGAACGCCAGTTGGGCGTCGAGGAGTGTGATGAGTGCCATGTGGGGGGATTATCCAAGGGGCGGCGGACCGCGGCATGACGGAGGGCGATCGCCGACGCGGCGCCCCCCGATGCGCGGTGCAAATTCTTCGCGTTCGCCCTCGAATCCCCTCTGAACTGCGCTATAGTTGAGGGCTTCGCTCAGCGGACGTCATGTACGAAAGCGGGTCGGGGTGGAGCCGGAAGGCTTCACTCTGGTGGGAGAAGAAAAAAGCCGAAAGGTTTGACGAAGTTGCCAAAACCGAGTCATAATCGAAGGCTGCGCTGAAAGCGAATCGCGGTTGAGTTTCAGGAAGACGAGAGTCGAACGAAGCGAGGCGGTGA
>NZ_JBPJZF010000005.1:0-607484 GCF_051216515.1 Variovorax frigidus | reverse complement strand
ACTCTTTTCGCCTTCTTCTTCCTCACCGCCTCGCTTCGTTCGACTCTCGTCTTCCTGAAACTCAACCGCGATTCGCTTTCAGCGCAGCCTTCGATTATGACTCGGTTTTGGCAACTTCGTCAAACCTTTCGGCTTTTTTTTCTCCCACCAGAGTGAAACCTTCCAGATCCACCCCGACCCGCTTTCGTACATGACGTCTGCTGAGCGAAGCCCACGAGTATATGCCAAACAAAAAGGATTTCGAAGCACCCCGGCAGAAAATTGAAGTATCTCGCCTGCCATCAGTTGGCCGTCCTCAGCGCGCACCCTGCGCGGGTCAGGCACCGGACTTTCCTGAAGGCCCCTGGCTTGGGAAGCGATGCTCAGGAAGGAGCCGCACCTTCTGCGGTTCCGCCGGCGCATCGCCCGCAGCTCTGCGGAAGCAAGCGCGCTAAAACGGGCGCCCTACCCTCGACGGACCCCTCTGTGAACTTCGTCGCCGCGCTGGAGAGACTGCGGCACCTGCTGCAGGGCTTCCCAGGCGCATCTCAACGCAGGCGTGCGACGAAGCTGCTGGGTTGCTCGCGGTGTGCGTAGAGGCTGAGCGAGCTCCGCGCGCGGGTCATGCCCACATAGAACAGGTTCTCTTCCTCCAGCGGCGTGCCCCGGTCGCCCGGGAACTCGCCCTGCTTCAGATAGGGAAGGGCCACGTGCTCGAACTCCAGCCCCTTGACCGATGCCACATCGGCCAGCAGCACGCCGATCGATGCATTGCGCAAGGTGCGCTGCTTGATCTCTGCATCGTTGAGGCTCTGAAAGAAGTCGGCCGGCGTGGCGAAGCGTTGCGCCGAATGCGCCAGACCGCGCAGGTTGCCCTGCACTTCCGCGCGCCGCGCCTCCTGCACGAAGGCGCCGGCCGCGAGCAGGTCCATGCGCAGGGCTGTCACCACGCGTTCGAGCAGTTGCGGGCCCGACGCCGTCTGCGCGATCTGCACCGCGGCACGCAGGCGCTGCGCCACGGCGGGCGTGACACCCTTGAGCACCTGGTTTTCGAAGAAGAGCTTGAGGATCAGCGGGTTGTCCGTGACGTAGCGGATCGCGTCCTCGAGCAACTCGCGCTGCGTGCGGTTCTCCTGCCCCGTCGCGCTGATGCGCACGTCGCAGAAGAACACGAAGGCCTCCACCACGCGGCGCCGCGTTTGCGGATCGTCGATGCTGGTGAAGCGATCCGCGGCCACGGCCAGCAGGCCGCGCACCAGCAGTATCTCGGGCCGCATCAGGTAGCTGTCGAAGCCGCGCGTGGTGTAGGCGATGTCGGCTGCGAGCAGCGCGTTCTCCAGTTCGACCGACTGGTCCGGGTGCCGCAGCAGCACTGCAAAAGCCGGCTGCCGCTTGCGCCCCAGCTTCGCTTGGCGGATCTCCTCGACCAGCAGGTTTTCGCAGCTCTGCGCGCCTTCGTCGTCGTAGACCTGGGTGCGAACGACGGTCGCATGCGCACTGGCCGAGGCGCACTTCTTCTGTTTGAAGCGCGCCACGGCCCGGGCCAGCGACGCGTCGTAGCGGAAACTGGCCGTCAGCGCATAGCGCCGGATGCGGCGGGCGTTCGTGCGCTCGATCTCGTCGCCCAAAAAGCGCGCGTCCGCACCGGCCGCCGAATAGATGACCTGGTCCACGTCGCCCACGCCACAGAAGAAGCGGTGCGCCCCGAGCAGCTTTGACAGGATCAGGTGCATCGCCTGGTTCATGTCGTGCATCTCGTCGACCATCACCATCTTCACGCGCTGCGGCCAGGCCGCCATCGACTCGGACAGTTCGCCGTCGAGGATCGCCCGCGCCAGATCGTAGGTCGCGTCGAAGGGGCCGCGGAACACCGGATGGTCCGGGTGGCCGCCGCGCCGGATCCGCTCGTAGGCCTTGAAGATCTTGAGCAGCGTGTAGTCGCAGCCCAGCGACGCGGCGAAGGCCGGATCCGTCGCGCCCTCGTGATCGCCCAGGTCCAGCAGCATGCGGCCCTTGAGGTTCAGGTCGACCTGCAGGAAGGCTTCGACGGTGGCGTTGTCGCCGGTCGAGGGAATCACCAGCTCGCTGCGCCAGCGCTCCGACTCGTTGCCCGCCACGGCCTCGATGGCCTCCCAGACCGCGCCCTTGAGCGCCTCGGCATCCGGCCTGACCGGCACCACGGCACCGTCGAGCTCACGCAGCACGGTGCGCGAGAAGGACTCGAAGGTCTCGATGCCGAACTGCCGCACCACGGCGACCGGCACGCCGATACGGCCCAACGCCAGCGTGAGCGCCTCGCGCGCCTCGTCGGTGTAGGTCAGCGCCAGGCAGTCCCGCGGTTGAACACCGCGTGTCCACGATTCGGCCATGCGCAGGGCCAGCGTGGTGGTCTTGGCCGCGCCGGCATTGGCCTCCACGATGATCGTGTTCTCGGGCGCGATCTGGATCGCCGCCTGCTCCGCGGTGGGGACGATGCCCCGGACCACGAACTGGGCCGGTTGCGGCAGACGGGCCGCCGCCGTCGACGGCACGCTCAAAAGTCGCCGCCGCCGCCACCCATGGCCAGGCTTTCGAACTTGGTGATCGACTTGAGGAAAGCCAGCTTGACCGTGCCCGTCGGGCCGTTCCGCTGCTTGCTGATGATCACCTCGGCCACGCCGGGCTCCTTGCTGTTCTTGTCGTAGTAGTCGTCGCGGTAGATGAACATGATCACGTCCGCGTCCTGCTCGATGGCGCCCGATTCGCGCAGGTCGCTCATCATGGGACGCTTGTCGGTGCGCGATTCCACGCCGCGGCTGAGCTGCGACAGCGCGATCACCGGGCACTTCAATTCCTTGGCCAGCATCTTCAGGCCGCGCGAGATTTCGCCCACGGCCGTGGCGCGGTTCTCGTCATTCATGGAGGTCGACACGCTCATCAGCTGCAGGTAGTCGACCACGATCAGACCGAGCTGTCCGCAGGTCCGTGCGAGCCGACGCGAGTTGGCGCGCAGCTCGCTGGTCGTCAGGCCCGGGGTCTCGTCGATGTGCAGCGAGATGGTGCGCAGCTTCTCGATGGCCTCGGTCAGGCGCGGCCATTCCTCGTCGGTGAGCTTGCCGGTGCGCAGATGGGTCTGGTCGATGCGGCCGATCGAACCGACGATCCGCACGGCCAGCTGCGAGGCGCCCATTTCCATCGAGAAGATGGCGACGGGCAAGCCTTCGTTGAGCGCCACGTTCTCGGCGATGTTGATGGCCAGCGCTGTCTTGCCCATCGAGGGGCGCGCGGCCAGCACGATCATGTCGCCGGCCTGGAAGCCGGAGGTCATGCGGTCCAGGTCGATGAAGCCGGTCGGCACGCCCGTGATGTCGGCCGGGTTGTCCGCCATCTCGGTCACGCGGTCGAGCAGCTCGAGCACCAGGGTGTCCATGCCCTGGAAACCCTGCTTCGAACGCGAGCCTTCCTCGCCGATGTTGAAGATCTTCTGCTCGGCCTCGTCGAGCAGCTTGTCGACCGCCTTGCCCTGCGGGTTGAAGGCCTCGGTCGAGATTTCGTCGGCCGCCGTCACCAGCTTGCGCAGGATCGAGCGCTCGCGCACGATCTCGGCGTAACGGCGGATGTTGCTCGCGCTCGGCACGTACTGCGCGAGCGAGTTGAGGTACAGCAGGCCGCCCACTTCGCCGGCTTTGCCGAGGTTCTCCAAGTGCTCGAACACCGTGATCACGTCGGCCGGCTTGGAGCCGTTGATCAGCGTCCCGATGGCACCGTAGATCAGCTTGTGTTCGTAGCGGTAGAAGTCGGCATCGACCAGCAGGTCGCCCATGCGGTCCCAGGCGCCGTTGTCGAGCAGCAGGCCACCCAGCACACTGGATTCGGCCTCGATGGAATGAGGGGGGATGCGTAACTTCGCGACTTCGCGGTCGCCCGACGAATCATTGTCGGCATAGGAGAAAACGGCGGACATGGGCTTTCCTTGCAATCGCCGATGCTACGGCGCGCGGCAGGATGCGTCACTGGACAACACTGTGGATAAAGTGTGATTTTCCAGTGCAGCGATGGGGACAACCCGCGACAAGGGGGTCGGAAAAAACAAAAGCCGCCCGAAGGCGGCTTCTGCTGCGCGCACGAAGCGCGAGCGACGATCAGGCGGTTTCGCCGTAGACCGACACGGTGATGTCGACCACCACGTCGGTGTGCAGTGCCACGCTGACGGTGCTGTCGCCGACGACCTTGATCTGGCCGTTGGGCATGCGCACTTGCGACTTCACGACCTTGTAGCCGAGCTTGTTCAGCTCTTCGGCGATGTCACCGTTGGTGACCGAACCGAACAGACGACCGTCGACGCCGGCCTTCTGCGTGATCTTGACCGCGGTGCCGGCGAGCTTCTCGCCTTGGGCTTGCGAATCGGCCAGCTTGGCGGCCGCAGCCTTTTCGAGTTCGACGCGCTTGGCTTCGAATTCGGCCTTGTTGGCTTCCGTGGCGCGACGGGCGCGGCCCGACGGGATCAGGAAGTTGCGAGCGTAGCCGTCCTTGACCTTGACGATATCGCCCAGGGCACCGACGTTGACGACCTTGTCCAGAAGAATGATCTGCATGTGTATTCCCCTTAGACGCGGTGCTGGTCGCTGTACGGGACCATGGCCAGGAAGCGCGCGCGCTTGATGGCGGTGTTGAGTTGACGCTGGTAGATCGCGCGCGTGCCGGTCAGGCGTGCGGGGATGATCTTGCCGTTTTCGCTGATGAAGTCACGCAGCGTGTCGATGTCCTTGTAGTCGATCTCTTCGACGCCAGCGACCGTGAAGCGGCAGAAGCGCTTGCGCTTGAACAGCAGCGACTGGGTGTTGCGCTTGGGGCGCTTGTCTTTGTTGAATTTCTTGAACGTGGCCATTTCGGGACCTCTCTTCGAAAATTAATCTTGCTGAAAATCCTGGACGTGAAGCACCGGGTGCTTGGCCGATCCGGGTGTCGCCAGAAAGCCTCTGAATCGCCAGAGACTTCCCAACGCCTGCGTCGCGAACCGTTCGGCCACTGCGCCGAAGGCGACGGCCTTGAGGACCGCCTTGACCTGCCGGGGCCTTCCGACCTCTTCGACCGTCGACTCGTGTTCGAGCTTCAGGTCCAGGGCGGGCAGGCCCGCGGGGGTGAACCGCAGGGTACCGAGTTCGACGACGCGGGCCGTCAACAGAAGCTGATTGACCGCGGCAGCCGGAGACACATCATCAGTTGTTGTTGGCAGCGTATTCGGCCTGCTGAGCCTTGCGGGCTTCTTCGCGTTCGACCGTCTTCATCATCGACGAAGGACCGGTGTCGGCCTTCTTCTTCTGAACGGTCAGGTGACGCAGCACGGCGTCGTTGAACTTGAACGCGTGTTCCAGCTCGGCCATCACGGCCTGTTCGGCCTCGATGTTGACGCACAGGTAGTGCGCCTTGTTGAGCTTGTTGATCTGGTACGCCAGTTGGCGACGGCCCCAATCCTCGACGCGGTGGATCTTGCCGCCGCCGGTCGTGATCAGGCCCTTGTAGCGTTCCAGCATGGCCGGAACTTGCTCGCTCTGATCCGGATGGATCAGCAAAATGATTTCGTAATGACGCATGGCACTCCTTGTGGATCTTCCGTAGAAGGGTTAAAGCCACCCGCAGCGTCGGCGCAGTGTGGCAAGGCAAAGCCGGCGATTATAGCAACAAGCCGTGGGCGCCTAGGAAACGCCAGTCACGCCCAGCGCGCGGTCCAGCATTTCGGCCTTGGCCGGGCCGACGGCGGCCCGGATCTTCGGCGCCAGTGCGACCAGTTCTTCGTACGATGCCGTGCCCTCGACAGCCAGATTGAGCCGGAACCCGCGCAGGCCGAGCGCGCCGGTCAGCTGCGTGGCGACCGGGTAGGCATCCTGATAGCGCTGCTGGGGCGAACGCGGGGAGTCGATCGGCGCCGCGGGCATCGCATCCCCGACCGTGTCGACGGCCGCTGCCGGCCTGGGCGCCGTCACCGCATCGCCCGTGCCCAGCAGGCCCAGTTCGACCATCTGGTCGATGTCCTCGCGCACCAGCCCCATGCCGGAGGCCAGCACCTCGTCGACCGAGCGCTGACCGTCGCAAAGAATGAATGCGGAACGCTGCCGCGGCGTCAGGCGGATCGAGCGGTCCTTGAAGATCCGCTGGCCCGCTTCTGTCTTGAGAAGAATCATGGTGCCTTCCAAGCTGTGTCTCGAACGGCCAGTTTGACAGCAAAAAGTCAATTTGCTTCAAATTGCATCAGAGGCCACAAGGCCGCGCCTTGCGCGCGCTTGAAAGGACCGGCCATGGCGCGGGACCGGCCCGCGCCATGGTGCAGGCGGCTCAGCGCTTGGCGAGCTGCTGCCAGGTGTCGATCACGCTGTCGGGGTTCAGCGAAATCGACTCGATGCCTTCCTCGGCCAGCCACAGCGCGAAGTCCGGGTGGTCGCTCGGGCCCTGGCCGCAGATGCCGACGTATTTGCCCTGTGCCTTGCAGGCCTTGATGGCGCGGCTCAGCATCGCCTTGACGGCCGGGTCGCGTTCGTCGAAGTCGGCGGCCAGCAGTTCCAGGCCGGAGTCGCGGTCCAGGCCCAGCGTGAGCTGGGTCAGGTCGTTGGAACCGATCGAGAAGCCGTCGAAGTACTGCAGGAACTCGTCGGCCAGGATGGCGTTGCTCGGCACCTCGCACATCATGATGATCTTGAGCTCGTTCTCGCCGCGCTTCAGGCCTTCGGCGGCCAGCAGGTCGGTCACGCGCTCGGCCTGCTTCAGGGTGCGCACGAAGGGCACCATGATCTGCACGTTGGTCAGGCCCATCTCGTTGCGCACGCGCTTGAGCGCCTCGCACTCCATCAGGAAGGCCTCGCGGAACTCGTCGCTGACGTAGCGCGCCGCGCCGCGGAAGCCCAGCATCGGGTTCTCTTCTTCCGGCTCGTAACGGCTGCCGCCGATCAGCTTGCGGTACTCGTTGGACTTGAAGTCCGACAGCCGCACGATCACCGGCTTGGGCCAGAAGGCCGCACCGATGGTGGCGATGCCTTCGGCCACCTTGTCGACGTAGAAGGCACGCGGCGAAGCGTGGCCACGCGCCACCGATTCGACGGCCTTCTTCAGGTCCGGGTCGACGTTCGGATAGTCGAGGATGGCCTTCGGGTGCACGCCGATGTTGTTGTTGATGATGAACTCGAGCCGGGCCAGACCCACACCGTGGTTGGGCAACTGCGCGAAGTCGAAGGCCAGCTGGGGGTTGCCGACGTTCATCATGATCTTCAGGTCGACCGGCGGCATCTCGCCGCGCTGCACCTCGGTCACCTCGGTCTCGAGCAGGCCGTCGTAGATGAAGCCGGTGTCGCCCTCGGCGCAGCTCACGGTGACCAGCGTGCCGTCCTTGAGCAGGTCGGTGGCGTCGCCGCAGCCCACCACGGCCGGAATACCGAGTTCACGCGCGATGATGGCCGCGTGGCAGGTGCGCCCGCCGCGGTTCGTCACGATGGCGGCGGCACGCTTCATCACCGGTTCCCAGTTGGGGTCGGTCATGTCGGTGACCAGCACGTCGCCGGCCTGCACCTGGTCCATCTCGCTGATGTTGTGCACCAGGCGCACCGGGCCGGTACCGATCTTCTGGCCGATGGCACGGCCTTCGGCCAGCACGGCGCCGCGGCCCAGCAGCTTGTAGCGTTGTTCGGGCTTGCCCTTCTGCTGGCTCTTCACGGTCTCGGGACGCGCCTGCAGGATGTAGAGGTGGCCGTCGGTGCCGTCCTTGCCCCACTCGATGTCCATCGGGCGGCCGTAATGTTCCTCGATGACCAGCGCGTACTTGGCCAGCTGCTCGACGTCGGCGTCGCTCAGCGAATAGCGGTTGCGCTGCTCGGCCTTGACGTCGGTGGTCTTGACCAGCTTGCCGTCGGCCTTCTTTTCTTCAGGCGTGGCGAATTCCATCTGGATCAGCTTGGAACCCAGGTTGCGGCGGATCACGGCGCGCTTGCCGGCGCGCAGCGTCGGCTTGTGCACGTAGAACTCGTCAGGGTTCACCGCGCCCTGCACCACCGTCTCGCCCAGGCCGTAGCTCGAGGTGATGAAAACCACGTCCTCGAAGCCAGACTCGGTGTCGATGGTGAACATCACGCCGGCCGCGCCCAGGTCGGAGCGCACCATGCGCTGCACACCAGCCGACAGCGCGACCACGTCGTGCTCGAAGCCCTTGTGCACGCGGTAGCTGATGGCGCGGTCGTTGTAGAGGGAAGCGAACACTTCCTTCATCTTGTGCAGCACGTCGTCGATGCCGACCACGTTGAGGAAGGTCTCCTGCTGGCCCGCGAACGAAGCGTCGGGCAGGTCTTCGGCGGTGGCCGAGGAACGCACGGCGAACGATGCCGCGGGGTTGCCCGCGCTCAGCGTGGCGAAGGCCTCGCCGATGGCTTTCTGCAGGTCGGCCGGAAAGGGCTGGGCCTCGACCATGGCGCGGATCTCGGCGCCGGCCACGGCCAGCGCACGCACGTCCTCGGTGTCGAGCGCGGCCAGGCGCTTGCTGATCTTGTCGGCCAGGCCGTCGTGGGCCAGGAACTCACGAAACGCATGGGCCGTGGTGGCGAAGCCCGTGGGCACGCGCACGCCTTGCGGCAGCTGGGAAATCATCTCGCCGAGACTGGCGTTTTTACCGCCGACCGACTCGACGTCGGTCATTCTCAGGTTTTCAAACGGAACGACCAAGGCGGTCGCGTCGAAAAGTGCAGACATGGGAAAGCTCCAGAAGTTGAAACCGGTGCCGCATGCGGACGGCGCTGCACGATCGTTGTCGTTGCTTTGGGTGCGGGCGCGGTGAGCATGGGATTGTGTGGGGGTGTCGAGAAAGTGCAGGCGGCTGGACGAAATCTCGATAATGGGCCGGATTGTAGGCGCGACCCCGCCGGTCGTGCCGAAGGACAAAACCGCCTCATCATGACCACACGCTCTGTTTTCTTCGTCTCCGACGGCACCGGCATCACCGCAGAAACCTTCGGCAACGCCGTGCTGGCGCAGTTCGAAATCAAGCCGAGGCACATCCGGCTGCCTTTCACCGACACGGTCGACAAGGCGCACCAGGCGGTGCGCCAGATCAACCACACGGCCGAAATCGAGGGCCAGCGCCCGATCGTCTTCACCACGCTGGCCAACATGGACGTGCTCGGCGTGATCGAGACCGGCTGCAAGGGCATGCTGCTGGACATGTTCGGCACCTTTGTCCGGCCGCTGGAAATCGAGCTGGCGATGAAGTCCAACCACAGGATCGGCCGTTTCAGCGACGTCAGCAAGAGCAAGGAGTACACCGCGCGCATCGCGGCCATCGACTTCAGCCTGGCGCACGACGACGGCCAGAGCAACCGCGACCTGCAGGGCGCCGACGTGATCCTGGTCGGCGTGAGCCGCAGCGGCAAGACGCCCACTTCGCTCTACCTGGCCATGCAGCACGGGCTGAAGGCCGCGAACTACCCGCTGATTCCCGAGGACTTCGACCGCCGCCAGCTGCCGCCCGCGCTGATGCCGCATCGCAAGAAGATCTTCGGGCTCACGATCCAGCCCGAGCGCCTGAGCGAGATCCGCAACGAACGCCGGCCGAACTCGCGCTATGCCAGCCTCGAGAACTGCCGCCACGAGGTCAGCGAGGCCGAAGCCATGATGCGGCGCGCGGGCATCCGCTGGCTCAGCACCACGACCAAGTCGATCGAAGAGATCGCGACGACGATCCTGCAGGAGCTGCAGCCGCAGCGCCTCACGTACTGACCGTTCAGCCGAACAGGAATTGCGCCGTGCCGTCGGCACCGGTCACGGGCTGGCAGGGCATGCGCCACACCCGTTCGATCAGCGCGGGTTGCAGCACCTCGGCGGCCGGCCCCTGGTGCATGCCGCCGGCGCCGTCCAGCACCACCACGTCGTCGGCATAGCGCCGCGCCAGGTTCAGGTCGTGCAGCACGGCCACCACGCCGACGCCTTCGGCCGCCCGCGCGCGCAGCAGCTGCATGGCCGCGTGCTGGTGGGCCAGGTCGAGCGCGGCCGTGGGCTCGTCGAGCAGCAGCCAGCGCACCGCGCCGTCCGGCCGCGGCGACCAGAGCTGGGCCAGCGCGCGCGCCAGGTGCACCCTCGCCTTCTCGCCGCCCGACAAGGTATTGAGCACCCGCGGTGCCAGCGCCGTCACGTCGGTCAGGGCCATCGCCGCGGCCACGATCGCATCCTCGTCCGCGCTCGGTTTGCGCCGGTGCGGATAGCGCCCCAGCGCCACGATGTCGACCGCCGTGAAATCGAAGGCCACCGCGCTCTCCTGCGGCATCACCGCACGGCGCAGCGCCAGCGCGGCCGGGCTGTGCGCGGAGAGTGGGCGCTCCTCCAGCAGCACCCGGCCTTGAGTGGGCGCACGCTGGCCGCTCAGCAGCGACAGCAGCGTCGACTTGCCCGCGCCGTTGGGCCCGAGGATCGCGGCCACGCGCCCCGGCAGGAAGCGGGCGCTGGCCCGGGGCAGCAGCGTCTTGCCGCCGACGGCGACCGACACGTCGATGCAGGCCAGCGTCACAGCCGCCCCCGGAAATGCCGCAGCATCAGCAGGAACATCGGCACGCCGATCGCGGCCGTGAGCACGCCCAGCGGCAACTCGGTGGGCGCCATGGCGGTGCGCGCCACGGTGTCGGCGGCCAGCACCAGCACCGCGCCCAGCAGGGCCGAGGCCGGCAGCACGATGCGGTGGTCGGGCCCGGCCAGCAAGCGCACCCAGTGCGGCGCGATCAAGCCGACGAAGCCGATGATCCCGGTGGTGGCGGTCACGGCGCCGACCGCGAAGGCCGTGACCCAGATCGCGCACCGCTTGATGCGCTCGACATCGACGCCCAGCATGGCCGCCTGCGCCTCGCCCAGCGCGATGGCGTTGAGCGGCCGCGCGAGCGTCATGCCCGCTGCGAGCGCGACCAGCACCACGCCACCCACCAGCAGCACCGCGCCCCAGCGCGCGCCGCCCAGGCTGCCGAGCAGCCAGAACTGCAGGCTGCGCAACTGCTCGTCGCTGGCCATCACGCT
This sequence comes from Variovorax frigidus, assembly GCF_051216515.1. Lineage (NCBI taxonomy): Bacteria > Pseudomonadati > Pseudomonadota > Betaproteobacteria > Burkholderiales > Comamonadaceae > Variovorax > Variovorax frigidus. The sequence continues at coordinate 596,495 of NZ_JBPJZF010000005.1, read as the reverse complement.
CAGGAAGCCCAGGCCCGCACCGGCGAGCGCATTGATCGCGATGCCCGCGAGCAGCATCAGCGCCATCCGCGTGCCGCCCTCGCTCTGCGACAGGCTGTAGATCAGCAGCGTCACGAGAAAGCCGCCGCCGAAGGCCGTCGCCACCAGCGTCCAGCTGCCCAGGCTGCGCGGAAGGTCCGGAAAGAACGAGGCGCCGAGCACGATGGTCACGCCCGCCGCCAGCGCGGCGCCGCTGCTGATGCCGATCAGGCCCGGGTCGGCCAGCGGATTGCGGAACAGTCCCTGCATCAGCGTGCCCGCCATGCCCAGGCCGGCCCCGGCCACGAGACCCAGCACCAGGCGCGGCAGCCGGATGTTGACGAAGACCAGGTGCTCGGGCGAGGGTTGCGCCGCGCCCTGCCAGAGATCGCGCATCACGCCGAGCAGCTGCGCGCCGCTGATCGCATAAGCGCCCGAGGACGCCGCCACGGCGAGCGTCAGCGCGAGCAGCATCACGCCGGTGCCGAGCACCGTGCGCGCTGACCAGCGCGTGCTCATTTCAAACCTTCGCCCTGCGGGCTTCGCTGCTGCGCGCCTTCGGGCGGCCGGGCGGCGCTCATGCGGCCTGAAATTGCGTGTGCAACTCGCCGATCGCGCCCGGCAGCCGCGGCCCGAAGCCCAGCAGCAGCACCGCATCGTGCGCCATCAGTGCGCGCTTCCTGAAGGCGGGCGTCAACGCCAGTTCGGGTCGTTGCCAGAACTTGTCGATGCCGCCGTGCGCCTCGAGGCTCTGAGTGGTCGTCAGGATCACGTCGGGTGCGGCGCTGGCCATGGCCTCGGCCGTCATCGGACGGTAGCCCTGGAAGCCGCTCAGGCAGTTCACACCGCCGGCAAAGCCGATCACCGCATGCGCGGCGGTCTTCTCGCCCGAGACCTGCGGCGTGGCGCTGTGCGAGAGCACGAAGAGCACGCGCGGCTTGCGCCCCGACGCCGCGGCCACGCGCTGCCGCACCTGCGCCCATTCGGCGTCGAGCGTCGCCTGCAGCGCGCGGGCCTGCGCTTCGCGCGCGGCGGCGCGGCCCACGGCCTGCACCTTGCGCTGCACCTCGGCCCAGCTGTGGTCGGCCTCGACCAGTTCGAGCTTCACGCCGGCACTGCGCAACTGGTCGAGCACCACGGTCGGCCCGGATTCGGTGGTGGCGATCACCGCATCGGGCTTCAAGGACAGCAGGCCCTCGGCCGAGAGTTGGCGCATGTAGCCGACCTTGGGCGTCTTCAACGCGGCGGCCGGGTAGATGCTCGTGGTGTCGGTGCCCACGAGCTGGACTTCGGCGCCCAGCACATAGACCACCTCGGTGATGGCGCCGCTGATCGTGACCAGGCGCGGCGGCCTGGCTAGCGCCAGCGCTGGCAACGCAAGCAGACCGGCCGACGCCAAGGCCAGCCGCAGCGCATCGCGCCGCGAATCGGAGAAAGACGGGGTGTTCATGCGGTGCTCAGGCCTTGCGCGGGATGTTCTGAGCGATGCGCCAGCACACGCCGGCTGGATCGGTCAGCGTGAAATCGATCATGGCCCAGGGCTGCTCGACCGGTGGTGTGATCCGCACGCCGTAGCGTTCGACCACGCCGCTGGCCTGCACCTGCGCCCACCAGGCCTGCACGTCTTCCACCAGCAGGTGCATCGAGAGGTTCTCGGCCAATGCCGGCACATAGAAGTCACACAGCAGGAAGCTCGTCGACCCGTGGTGGAAGTAGGAGACGCCACCGCCGTCCGAAGCCATCGTGAAGCCGAGCTCGCGGTAGAAGGCCTGCGACTGCGCATAGTCCTTGGCGGGCACGAAGGCCTTGATCTCGACGGTCTTGAGATTGCTCATGCCGTGGCCTCCGCGCGCTCCAGCTTGCGCACGACGGCGCGCCAGTCTTCGCGCTCGGCGGCGCCGGGCTTGCGCGCGCCGAAGAACATGGCCATCAGGTTGCCGTCGCGGTCGAAGGCCTCGACCGAGGTCACGATGCCGTCGCTGGTCGGCTTCTCGACGATCCACACGGCGTCGATCAGGTCCTCGCGCAGGTGCAGGTTGAAGCCCGGGTCGAGCACGTTGAGCCACTGCATGCCGCGCATCTCCATCGGCTCGATGCGCACCACCGGGCCGGTGTGGATCTGGATGCAGCCGGCGTTGGACACGAACACCATGATCGGCACGCCCTCGAACGCCGCCTCGTGCAGCAGCGCACGAATCGCCGAGGGGGCCGCGCGTTGCGTGAAGCGCCCCTGCGCGAGCCGGAAGCTCTGCTGGCGCTCGACCTCGAAGGTGTTGAGCAGGCCGAAGAACTGGTGCGTGTCCTGCATCGCGGCCCAGGCCGTGCGCAGGCCGTCGGCATCGATCTGCGCATCGGGCCGCGGCGGTGCCTTGGGCGGGGCCGGCGTGAACGTCGGCGCGAGCGACAGGTCGGTGTGCGCATCGATCACCGATTGCAGCGCCGAGCGATCGGTCGCATCGCGCGCGAAGATCTTGTGCACCGCAAGGCCGTGCGCATCGTAGAACTGCAGGCTCAGCGACGGCGGCTGGTCGGCGTTGGCAGCCGCCTCGCTGACCGCGAAGCCGGCGTGCCACTGGCCGAAGAACAGGCGCAGATCGATGTCCTCGCCCAGCGCCAGCGCGACGTGGCCCGAGCCCGAGAGCTTCTGGTAGATGCCGGTCTTCTCGTGCACCGTCGACTGGTTGCGCGTCAGCGCCAGCACCGGGCCGCAGAGCTCCAGGGATTGCAGCAGCTCGAGCCAGGGGCCGCGCAGCGGCGTGGCGCGCAAGGCCTGCGCATGTTCGCCCGCGTGGGCGGCGATGGCCTCGCCTTCGCTGATCGACAGCGCCTCGGCCGCATCCTTGTGGCGGCGGCCCTGCGCGCGCAAGGCGGCGAACTGCTCTCGAATCTCATGAACGTTCATCGTGTTCGTCCTTCTTCAGGCGTGAATCAAAAATCGGCCACGAGCGACACATTGAAGCTGCGGCCGGGCTGCGTGTAGGCATCGCGGAGGTTCGAGTTCGACGCCACGCCGCGCACGTCGCTCCACATCCAGTACTTCTTGTCGGTCAGGTTGACCACCGATGCGTTCAGGCGCAAGTCCTTTCGGATGCGCCACTGCGCGCTCAGGTCCAGCGTGGTGGCCGAGGGCGTGACGAACTGCGTGGCCGCCGGGTTGCGCGTGGCCGCGACGATCTCGCTGTGGTCGACGTCGGCGCTCTTCTTGGCCGAATGGTGGACCGCATCGACCCGCACGCTCCACACCGGCGCCTGGTACTTGAGGCCGACGTAAAGCTTCTGCGGATCGACCGAATTCAGTGGCGTGTTGGTCGTACGGTCGCGCCCGCGCGTCTGGCCGTAGGCGAAGGGCAGCGAGAAGCCGCGGCCGGAGGACGTCCAGTCGACCTCGCCCTTGACCTCGAAGCCGCTGATGCGCGCGCGCCCGATGTTCACCGACTGGTAGATCAGCGGGTCGATGCGCGGAATGCCGCGGCCGCCGACCAGCCGGTCGTTCTCGATCAGGTCCCTGTAGTCGCCGGTGAAGGCGGCCACGTCGAAGTTGACGAGGCCGGTGCGGCCGCGCAAGCCCAGCTCGAAGTTCTGGCTCTTCTCGGGCTTGAGGTTCGGATTGGGAATGGTCTTGTAGCCCGAGGTGACGTTTTCGAAGAAGTTGTTGACCTGGAAGGCGTTGGGCGCCTTGAAGCCCGCGGCGTAGTTGCCGTAGACGCTCCATTGCGGCGCGGCCCGGAACAGCACGCCCAGCTTGGGCGACACGGCCGAGTCGGACAGCGAGACCGCGGTGGCGTTGAAACCGGCCTGGTCGGCGTCGATGGAGAAGCGGTCGATGCGCACGCCGGGCGTGATGCTCCAGCGGTCGTGAATGAACTCGTCCTGCACGTAGAGCGCGCTGGTGCGCTCCTTGGTGTCGGGGAAGCGTTTGAGCGGATAGGTTTCCCCGGCCGGCGGCACCAGGCCGGTCTGCATGTTCTCGATCTTCGCCAGCGTGTAGTCGAAGCCGTAGGTGATGCGCTGCGCCCAGTGCTTGCCCATGCGGATCGTCTTGTCGGCCTGCAGGCCCAGTTGCAGCGTGTTCTCGTCGTAGGTCACGTCGCGGATGCGGTCGGGCGAGCTGAAGCGGTCCTCGAGGATGTACTCGCGCGAGTCGGCCTTCTGGTAGCTCACCACGGCCTGCAGGTTGTCGGCCAGCGCCGAGTGCACCCGCAGACGGCCGTCGTAGGTCAGGCGGTTGCGCTCCTGGTCGGTCTTGGCGTTCAGGCCGACGACCGAGGCCGCGGCATGGGGCGGCTTGGCGATGCCGGACAGCAGGTCGTAGCGCGACGTCTTCTCGACGTGTTCGAAGGTGAAGCTGTGGCGCTGGTCGACGTTGGGCGTGAGGATCACCTTGCCCAGCAGCGAATTGCCGCGGCTGCGTTCGGGGTTGGGCGTGGTGCGGTCGATGTTGGCCGCATCGTTGTCGCCCATGTTCTCCAGCGCGTGCGCACGGTGGAGGTTCGCGGACAGCAGCCACTGCACGGTCTCGCTGGGCTTGCCGGCCAGCGTGAGGCCGGTGTGCCAGCCCTTGTCGTCGCCGCTGTAGCCCGCGCTCGCGCTGCCGCCGAAGGTCTTGCCGTCCTGCAGAAAGGAGGCCGGCTCGCGCGTGATGAAGTTGACCAGGCCCGCGAGGCCGTCGGAGCCGTAGAGCGCCGACGCCGGCCCCTTGATGATCTCGATGCGTTCGACCAGCCCGATGTCGAAGTAGTCGCGGCCGAAGGCGTTGGCGCTGAAGACGTAGCTGCGCGGCGAGCGGATGCCGTCGGTCAGCAGCAGCACGCGGTTGCCATCGAGCCCACGGATGTTGAAGCCCGCGTTGCCGTCGCGGCCGGTGTTGCCCGCGGCCAGGCCGAAGCGCGCCGGCGCCCGCTTGACCGACACGTTGGGCAGGACGCGCACCGCGTCGCGGATGTCATGGATCTGCTGCGCCTCGATGGCCTCGCGATCGATGACTTCGACGCTGGCGGCCAGGTCGTCCTTCTTCTGTTCGGTGCGCGAACCGCTCACCACGACCTCGCCCAGGGCAGCCGTGCGAGCGGACTCGGCCTGCTGCGCCGAGGCAGGCGATGCCATGCCGAAGCCGATGGCGATCAGCGCGCAGAGGGTGGAAAGACGATGAGGGGAAGGAAGAGAGGCCAAAGCAAAGGTCCAGGGAACAGTGGGTGAAACTGCTCGCTGGACCCGTGCGCGCACATCGTGCGGGCCGTCTGGCTGGCGGTGGCCGGGCACGATGCCCGGGCCGCCGAATTATATGAGAATAATTCTCATCTGAAGCAATGACCTCAGGCGACGGCCAGGACTTTCTCGGTCTGCTCCGCCGGTGCCGGCGTGCGGATCAGGTGATCGAAGGCACTCAGTGCCGCCTTCGCGCCGTCGCCGGCCGCGATGATGATCTGCTTGAACGGCACGGTGGTCGCGTCGCCCGCGGCGAACACGCCCGGCACCGAGGTCTGGCCCCTGGCATCGACCACGATCTCGCCGTGCTTCGACAGCTCGACCGTGCCCTTGAGCCAGTCGGTGTTGGGCACCAGGCCGATCTGGATGAACACGCCTTCGAGCGCCACGGTGTGCAGTTCGCCGCTCGCACGGTCCTTGTAGACCAGGCCGTTGACCGTCTGGTCGCCGGTGATCTCGGTGGTCTGCGCGTTCGTGAACACATCGACGTTCTTCAGGCTGCGCAGCTTGCGCTGCAGTACCTCGTCGGCGCGCAACTGCTTGTCGAACTCGATCAGCGTCACATGGCCCACGATGCCGGCCAGGTCGATCGCGGCCTCGACACCCGAGTTGCCGCCGCCCACCACCGCGACGCGCTTGCCCTTGAACAGCGGACCGTCGCAATGCGGGCAGTAGGCCACGCCCTTGTTCTTGAACTCGTGCTCGCCGGGCACGTTGATGTTGCGCCAGCGTGCGCCGGTCGAGAGGATCACGGTGCGGCTCCTGAGCGACGCGCCGCTCTCCAGCTTGATCTCGACGTAGTCGTCGCCCGGCACCAGCGCCGCGGCGCGCTGCAGATTCATGATGTCGACGTCGTAGGCCCGCACGTGCTCCTCGAGCGCCACCGCGAACTTCGGTCCGACGGTCTCCTTGACCGAGATGAAGTTCTCGATGCCCATGGTGTCGAGCACCTGGCCACCGAAACGCTCCGAGGCCACGCCGGTGCGGATGCCCTTGCGTGCGGCATACACGGCCGCCGCGGCACCGGCCGGGCCACCGCCGACGATCAGCACGTCGAACGGCGCCTTGGCGTCGATCTTCTTCGCTTCGCGTTCGACGCCGCTGGTGTCGATCTTCGCGAGGATTTCCTCGAGGCTCATGCGGCCCTGGCCGAACTCGGTGCCGTTCAAGAACACCGTGGGCACCGCCATGATCTGGCGTTCCGCGACTTCGTCGGGGAAGGTGCCGCCTTCGATCATCGTGGTGCGGATGCGCGGGTTCTGCACCGCCATCAGGTTCAGCGCCTGGACCACGTCGGGGCAGTTGTGACAGGTCAGCGAGACGTAGATCTCGAATTCGAAATCGCCGTCGAGCGCCTTGATCTGGTCGAGCACTTCCTGCTCGACCTTCGGGGGATAGCCGCCGATCTGGAGCAATGCCAGGATCAGCGAGGTGAATTCATGGCCCATCGGCAGGCCGGCGAAACGCGGACCGTGGTTCTCGCTCGGGCGGTTGACCGAGAAGGAGGGCTTGCGATGGTTGTCGTCGCGGCTTTCGCTGAGCTTGACCAGCGGCGACGATTCGGCGACGTCCTTCAGCAGCGACAGCAGCTCGCCCGAGGCCTTGCTGTCGTCGAGCGAGGCGACGATCTCGATCGGCTGCGTGGCGCGTTCGAGGTAACTCTTCAATTGGGCTTTGGTGCTTGCGTCGAGCATGACGGACTCACTTTCGATATCTTAAAACTATCAACTGGGGCCAAAAAGGCCCGGGGCCTCGTGAGCGCCCGGGCTTTTCTGCGCGGGGCGCTTGCTTAGATCTTGCCGACGAGGTCGAACGACGGCGCGATGGTCTTGTCGCCGTCATTCCACTTGGCCGGGCAGACTTCGTTCGGGTGTGCAGCGGTGTACACGGCGGCCTTGAGCTTGCGCAGGGTTTCCTTGACGTCGCGGGCGATTTCGTTCGAGTGCACTTCGGCGGTCTTGATGATGCCGTCCGGGTTGATCACGAAGGTGCCGCGCAGTGCCAGGCCTTCTTCGGGGATGTGCACGCCGAAGGCGTTGGTCAGCGTGTGGGTCGGGTCGCCCACCAGCGGGAACTTGGCCTTGCCGACGGCCGGCGAGGTGTCGTGCCAGACCTTGTGCGAGAAGTGCGTGTCGGTGGTCACGATGTAGACCTCGGCACCCAGCTTCTGGAATTCGGGGTAGTTGTCGGCCGCGTCTTCGACTTCGGTCGGGCAATTGAAGGTGAAGGCCGCCGGCATGAAGATCAGCACCGACCACTTGCCCTTGAGCGTCTCGTCGGACACATCGATGAACTTGCCGTTGAGGTAGGCCTGGGTTTTGAAGGGCTGGACTTGGGTGTTGATCAGGGACATGTTGATTCCTTGGATGCTGCGGGTGGACAAAAATAGGTGCGAGCCATGAGTATAACTACCAAATAAGACAAATTCATAGCAATGAACTATCGATTGCATCGGTGGACCCTATGAAAGGCGAAGACGGACGACGCGCCGCTTCGCGGCCGAATACGAACGCCTATCACCCTCGTACGCATGCAGACCGGCTGCGCATGGGATTGCTTGCGCGGGCGCTGCGAGGGCCCGGACAATCCCCTCTTTCAGAACAAGGAAAACGATCATGAAGGGCGACCCACAAGTCATCGAACATCTGCAGGCGCAGCTCAAGAACGAGCTGACTGCAATCAACCAGTACTTCCTGCACTACCGGATGCTCAAGCACTGGGGCCTGGACAAGCTGGCCAAGAAGGAATACGAGGAGTCGATCGGCGAGATGAAGCACGCCGACTGGCTCATGGACCGCATCTTCATGCTCGACGGCCTGCCCAACCTGCAGGACCTGGCCAAGCTGAACGTCGGTGAAGACGTGCCCGAACTGCTGGCCTGCGACCTCAAGGCCGAGTACGGCGCCCAAGCCACCATCAAGGCCGGCATCGCCCATTGCGAGACGGTGCGCGATTACGTTTCGCGCGACCTGCTGCAGAAGATCCTCGACGACACCGAAGAGCACATCGACTTCCTGGAAACCCAGATCGATCTGGTCGACCGCGTCGGCCTGCAGAACTACCTGCAATCGCAGATGGGCGAGCTTCAGTAAGCAGCCCGGCGGGCCGGACTTCTTGGAACGGGACTTCGGTCCCGTTTTTTCATGGTCGATCGGGTTGCTTTACGCAACTTCACACGCTATGGAATCCGGAGCGCCCTCCCTCGGGCGCGCGGCCACTGCGCGGCGTTTCTCCTGTCGGACGGCCCGCCCAAGAATGACATTCATTCTCATTTGAAGGGCTAGAATCCGCCCCTTCCAATGAAGACCGCCTCCGCTCCCGAGAACCGCCGCCGTGCCTACTGGCTCAAGACCCTGCACGAATGGCACTGGGTGAGTTCGGCGCTGTGCCTGATCGGGATGATCCTGTTCAGCGTCACCGGCTTCACGCTCAACCACGCGTCGCAGATCGAATCCAAGCCGCGGATCACCACGCTGCGTGCGAGCGTCGATGCAGCCCAGCGCGAGCGGCTCGCGCTGCAGGCGGGCGAGATCGTGAAGAACCGCAAGGGCCGGGCCGAACTGCCCGCCGAGCTGCAGGCCTGGGTGAAGAAGACCTGGCAGATCGACACGACCGGCGAGGCCGAGTGGTCGGCAGAAGAAATCTACCTCTCGCTGCCCCGCCCCGGCGGCGACGCCTGGATGCGGCTCAACCTGGACGACGGCGAGGTCGAGTACGAACGCACCGACCGCGGCTGGATCTCCTACCTCAACGACTTGCACAAGGGCCGCCACACCGGCGTGGCCTGGAGCTGGTTCATCGACATCTTCGCCGGGGCCACGCTGGTGTTCTCGATCACCGGCCTCTTCATTCTCAAGATGCACGCCGGCAACCGGCCCTTCACCTGGCCGATGGTCGGCATGGGCCTGGTCATTCCGGTGCTGCTGGCATTGCTGTTCATCCACTAGATCGTTCGCTCGAAAAAGAAAGGCTTCTCCGTGCAAGTCCGCTACTCCCTGGCCGTGCCAGCGCTCGCCGCCCTGTTCGGCGCCCCTGTCTTCGCGGCCGGTCTCGGGGCCAGCATCGAAGTGCCGCGCATCAACGCGTCCGAGTACCACCGCCCCTACGTGGCGGCCTGGATCGAACGCGCCGACAACAGCGTGGCCGCCACGGTCGCCGTCTGGTACGACGTGCGGACCAAGACCAACAACCCCGAGGGCGAAGGCACCAAGTGGCTCAAGGACCTGCGCCAGTGGTGGCGCCGCACCGGCCGCGACCTCGAGGTGCCGATCGACGGCGTGACCGGCGCGACCAAGCCCGCCGGCAAGCACCCGATCAACCTGGCCGATGCGGCAAGCGCCAAGCTCGCACCGGGCGCCTACAAGTTCGTGGTCGAGGCCGCGCGCGAAGTCGGTGGCCGCGAGGTGGTGACGATTCCCTTCCAATGGCCGCCGGCCAAAAAAGACCAGCAGAGCGCCAGCGGAAGCACGGAGCTGGGCGAAATCAAACTCGAACTCAAGCCCTGAGCTTCTCCGATCCAACCCTTCACCGGAACCCCAACATGAACCTCTCGCTTCGCTCCATCGCCCTGGCCGCGACCCTGGCCGCGACCCTGGCTGCCACGCTCGGCGCCGCCCATGCCCACAACGCCTGGCTGCTGCCCTCGACCACCGTGCTGTCCAAGCCCGACACCATCTCGGTCGACGCCGCCATCTCGAACGACCTGTTCGTCGCCAACCATGCGGCCATGCGGCTCGAGAACCTGCAGATCACGGCGCCGGACGGCAGCGCAGTCAAGGCCGAGAGCGAAGCCAAGCTCAAGCACCGCAGCGTGTTCGACGTCAACGCCGCGCTGCCGGGCACCTACCGCATCGCGGTGGTCAACAGCGGCGCCTTCGCGAGCTGGAAGGACAAGGCCACCGGCCAGCCCAAGCGCGCGCGCGGCACGGCCGAATCGATCGCCAAGGACATCCCCGCCGACGCGCAGGACGTGGTCCTCACCCAGTCGATCGGCCGCATCGAAACCTTCGTCTCGGTCGGCAAGCCGTCCGCGCCCAAGGCCATCGGCCAGGGCCTGGAACTGGTGGCGTCCAGCGGTGCGCTCACCGACCTGGCCAAGGGCGAGAAGTCCAGCTTCACGCTGCACGTCGACGGCCAGCCGGCCAAGAACCTGGAAGTCACGGTGACCGCCGGCAACACGCAGTACCGCGATGCGCTGGGCGAACTGAAGCTCAAGACCGACGACAAGGGCCAGTTCAGCGTGACCTGGCCGACCGCCGGCATGTACTGGATCGATGCCAGCACCAAGGACAGCAAGACCACGCTGCCGCAAGCCAAGGAACGCCGCCTGAGCTACGCCGCCACCGTGGAAGTGATGCCCTGAGCCTTGCCGCCTCGAAAGAAGCCGTGACGGAGCGCCCATCGTTCGCCACCTGGCGCGCCGGCGGCTACGCGAATGCGGCCGCCCCGCGCCGCGCCGATCCGGCCAGCCTTCAAAAGCTGGCCGGTCGCACGATGGGCACGACCTGGTCGCTGGTGTTCGACAACCCGGCGATGCTGGCGCTCGACACCGTCGAGGCCGCCGTGCAGACGGCGCTGGATCGCGTGATCGCGCAGATGAGCACCTGGGAACCCGGCTCGGACATCAGCCGCTTCAACGCCGCTCCCGCCGGCAGCCGCCATATGCTCCCTCCGGCCTTCGCAGAGGTGCTGGGCTGTGCGCTGCACTGGGCGCAGACCAGCGACGGTGCGATCGACCCGACCGTCGGCGCGCTGGTCGCGCTCTGGGGGTTCGGCGCGCATGCACACCGCTTGGCCGAAGCGGTGGTGCCACCCTCGCCCGCCGCACAGGCCGCAGCGCGCTCGCGCACCGGCTGGCAGCGGCTCGAATTCGATCCCATTGAAGGCTGCATCACGCAGCCGGGCGGGCTCCTGCTGGACCTTTCCGGCGTGGCCAAGGGCTTCGCGGTCGATCAGGTGGCCGAGGCGCTGCAGGCCCTGGGCCTGCGCGACCTGCTGGTCGAAGTGGGCGGCGAGTTGCGCGGCCTGGGCCGGCGCCCTGGCGGCGCCTCCTGGTGCGTACGCGTCGATGCGGACGGCGAAGACCTGCCGCCGGTGGCGTTGAACGATCTCTCCATCGCGACCTCGGGCGATCGCTGGCATGCCCACGCGCACGCCGAGCGTCGCTGGTCGCACACCATCGATCCGCGCACGGGCGAGCCCGCCTCGGCCGCGCTGGCCTCGGTCACGGTACTGCACGCCCACTGCATGCAGGCCGATGCGCTGGCCACTGCGCTCACGGTGCTGGGAGCCATCGACGGCCCGGTCTTCGCGCAGCAGCACGGCATCGCCGCGCTCTTCGTCTGCCGTGACGGCAGCGCACCGCGCGTCACGACGACCGCGGTCTGGCGCGCGCTGAACACCTGAAGATGACCGAACCGCTTCTGCGCGCCCTGGCCGCGGGCCTGATGGTGCTGGCCTATGCGGCGATGTGCCTGGCGATCTGGCGCCGCCAGCGTCGCCGTCATGCCGCGGATGCGCGTGCGGCGACCGCGCTGGCCGGCGACGGCGCGCAGGCGCCGGTCCTGGTGCTGTTCGCGAGCCAGACCGGCCAGGCCGAAGCCCTGGCCTGGCAGACCGGACGTGCGTTGCACGCACAGGGCACGCCGGTGCGCGTGCTGTCGCTCAACGACCTCGATGCGCCCACGCTGCGGGCCGCGCGGCAGGCACTCTTCATCGCCAGCACCTACGGCGAAGGCGATGCGCCAGACGACGCGAGCCTGTTCACCGAGAACTTGATGGGGGCGCCCGAGTCGCTGCCCACGCTGCGCTACGCGTTGCTGGCACTGGGCGACCGCCAGTACGCGCACTTCTGCGGCTTCGCGCGCGCTCTCGACGACTGGCTGCAGGCCAGCGGTGCCCTGCCGATCGCGCCGCGCATCGAGGTCGACAACGGCGATCCCGCAGCACTGGCCGAATGGCATGCGCAATGGGGTGGCGCCACCGCCGACACGGAAGAGATGGCCTTCGCGCCTTGGCAACTGGTCGCGCGCGAACGGCTCAACCCGGGCAGCGAGGGTGGCCCCGTCTTCCATCTCGGCCTGCGCCCTCCCGCAGGCATGGCGATGCATTGGCAGTCCGGCGACCTGGCGCAGATCGCGCTGGCCGACGACCCGGGCCGGCCGCGCGACTACTCGATCGCCTCGCTCGCCACCGACGGCGAACTGCAGTTGCTGGTGCGCCAGGAGTGCCATCCGGACGGCACGCTGGGCAAGGCCTCGGGCCTGCTCACCTCGACGCTGGCCCTGGGCGATTCGGTCGCGCTGCGCGTGCGCACACACCGCAACTTCCGGCTCGACGGCAATGCCGACCGCCCGCTGATCCTGATCGGCAACGGCACCGGCCTGGCCGGCCTGCGCAGCCATCTGCGCGCCCGCGCACGGGCCGGCCAGCACGAGAACTGGCTGCTGTTCGGCGAACGGCATGTCGCGCACGACGGACTCTACAGCGACGAACTCGCGGCCTGGCTGGCCAGCGGCGTGCTGCAGCGGCTGGACCGCGTGTTCTCGCGCGACCAGGCCGAACGCCTCTACGTGCAGCACCGCCTGCTGCAGGCGGCCGACGACGTGCAGGCCTGGCTGGCGCGCGGCGCGGCCGTCTACGTGTGCGGCAGCCTGCAAGGCATGGCCGGCGGCGTCGACGCGGCGCTGCGCCAGATCGCCGGCGACACGACGGTGCGCGAACTCACCGCCAGCGGCCGCTACCGGCGCGACGTGTACTGAAGGTGCCGCGGTCTGCGGCCGCGTTTCGTTGCTACGCGGCAACAATCCTCGCGCATTTCGTGACATCAGGTATTGATAGTCATTATCATTCGCACGCCTCGCGCACCGCAGTCCCGAGGCACCTCCACCCAGCCAGTCTTTCGCCTGCACGCGCCCGCGTGCAGCGCCTGATCCGCCAGTCGAGTTCTCACATTTTTCCCGTCTCTTCCAGAGAACATCCATGGCCTATATCCAAAGTCGCAAGCACACCACAACACGCGCCATCGTCCCTCTGAGCGGCATCGCCGCCGCCACGCTCGCGGCCTTCGCGATGCCGGTGGCCGCGCAGACCGCCAACACGCTCAAGGAAGTGCGTGTGCAGGACTCCATCACCGCCGCCGACTACAAGGCCGACACCTCGGCCAACAGCAAGTTCACCGCGCCGCTGGTCGACACGCCGCAGACCATCTCGGTGATCAAGGAACAGATCATTCGCGAACAAGGCGCGACCACGCTGTCGGAAGCCCTGCGCAACACGCCGGGCGCCAGCGCCTTCTACCTGGGCGAGAACGGCAACACCAGCACCGGCGACGCGATCTACATGCGGGGCTTCGACAGCTCCAGCAGCATCTTCGTGGACGGCGTGCGCGACCTGGGCTCGGTCTCGCGCGACGTGTTCAACATCGAACAGGTCGAGGTGGTGAAGGGCCCGGCCGGCACCGACGTGGGCCGCACCTCGCCCACCGGCTACATCAACCTGATCACCAAGAAGCCGAAGCTCGAAGACAGCTTCACCGGCTCGATCGGCCTGGGCACCGACAGCTACAAGCGCGGCAGCCTCGACTGGAACAAGGCCCTGAGCGGCGAGAACGGTGCCGGTGGCGCCTTCCGCTTGAACCTGGTCGGCGAAGATGCCGACGTGGCCGGCCGCGACGTCGTGAAGAACAAGCGCTGGGGCATCGCACCGTCGCTGGCGCTCGGCCTCAACACCCCCACACGCCTGTTCTTCGACTACGTGCATGTGCAGCAGGACAACATCCCCGACGGCGGCGTGCCGACCATCGGGCTGCCCGGCTACACGAACCCCGATGCGCTCAAGCTGGGAGCGGCGCGCCGCAGCTTCCTCGACACCGCCGGCCGGGTCGACTCGAGCAATTTCTACGGCACCTCGTCCGACTTCGACAAGGTCAAGAGCGACATGTTCACCGCGCGGGTCGAGCACGACATCACGCCCGACATGACGATCCGCAACACGACGCGCTACGGCAAGACGTCGCAGGATTACATGCTGACCGCCTTCATGGGCGCCGGCCGGACGCTGGATGCGAAGGGCGTGCTGGTCCCCATCACGCCGACCTCGGCCTTCCTGGCCACGCCCGTGGCGGGCAATCCCGCCACCTGGACCGTGTCGCGCAACCTGCCCACCAACAAGCTGCAGGAAAACACGATCTTCGCCAACCAGACGAACCTGAACGCGAAGTTCAAGACGGGCTCGGTCGCCCACTCGCTGAGCGCCGGGGTCGAACTGATGCGCGAAGAGCAGAGCAGCCGCGGCTTCTTCGGGCCAGCAGCGACAGCGAACGGCCAACCCGTCAACAACGGCGCCTGGCCCGCGGCCAACCTCTACGCACCCGATCCGAACGTGACGGGCTACCAGCGGATCCGCAGTGGCGCCGACAGCAAGGGCACCACCACGACCATCGGTCTGTACGCCTTCGACACCCTGAAGCTCAACGAGCAGTGGCAGATCACCGGTGGCATCCGCTTCGACCACTACAGCACGGACTACACGGGCGCCACGCTGTCGACCACCACCACGGCACCGAAGCTGCCGCCCGGCACGCTCATGCCCACCTCGCTGAAGCTGTCGGACAACCTGTTCACCGGCAAGATCGGCGTGGTCTACAAGCCGGCCGAGAACGGCAGCGTCTACGCGGCCTACGGCACCGCGGCGCAACCGCCGGGCGGCGCCAACTTCGCGCTCAGCGCGGGCGGTACGGGCAACAGCGCGGCGCGCATCGATTTCGAGCCGCAGAAGGCCAAGACCATGGAGCTCGGCACCAAGTGGGACGTGCTGAACAAGCGCCTGGCGCTGACGGCCGCCATCTACCGCACCGACGTGACCAATGAAGTGGTCCAGGACGCGGCCTCGCAGTTTTACTATCAGACCGGCAAGAAGCGCGTCCAGGGCATCGAGCTCGGCGCGGCCGGCGCCATCAACGACGCCTGGGGCGTCAGCGCGGGCTTCACCACCATGGACACCAAGGTCGCCAGCGGCCCGGTCGTGCTGGCGGATGGCGGCACCGCACTGGCCTACACGCCCAAGAATGCCTTCACCGCATGGACCACCTACGTGCTGCCCTTCGGCCTGACCGTCGGCGGCGGCGCGCGCTACAACGGCAAGCTGCACCGCGGCACCGACGGTGCCGTCGGCACGCCGGCCTCGGTCGATGCGTACTGGGTGGTCGATGCGATGGCCTCCTACCGCATCAACAAGAACATCGACCTGCAGTTCAACCTGTACAACGTGTTCGACAAGGAATACGTCGCGGCGATCAACAAAAGCGGCTACCGCTACACCCCGGGCGCCCCGCGCACCGCGCGTCTGACCGCCAACTTCGCCTTCTGAGCTGCGTCGGCCTGTCGCATCCGGTCGGGTGCGACACTCCCAGCCTCGGCGCTCCCGCCGGGGCTTTTTTCATCGTGAGACTGCTGAAATGATGCTGCACATTCCCGAAGTGCTGAGCGCGGTCCAGGTGCGCGAGATGCGCGCTGCGCTGGATGCGACCGACTGGGTCGACGGGCGCGAGACGGTCGGCGCGCAAGGCGCGCAGGTCAAGCGCAATCGCCAGCTGGCGGAACAGTCGCCGGTCACGGCCCGGCTCGGTGGCCTGGTGCTGGCCGCCCTGGCGCGCAGCACCCTGTTCTTTTCCGCGGCACTGCCCTTGCGCTTCATGCCGCCGCTGTTCAATCGCTACGAAGGCGGCGAGCACTATGGCCTGCACGTCGATGGCGCCGTGCGTTCGGTGCCCGGTACCGGCCTGCAGTTGCGCACCGACCTGTCGTGCACCCTCTTCCTGAGTGGTCCGGACGACTACGAGGGGGGCGAACTCCAAGTGGTCGACACCTACGGCACGCACGACGTCAAGCTGCCGGCCGGCGACCTGATCCTCTACCCGTCGAGCAGTCTCCACCGGGTGCATCCGGTGACGCGCGGCGCCCGGGTGTGTTCTTTCTTTTGGCTTCAGAGCATGGTGCGCGACGACCAGAAGCGCGGCATGCTGTTCGAACTCGACCAGTCCATCCAGAAGCTGCGCGGGCGCCTTGGCGACGTCGATGAGACGGTCGCCCTGACCAACCACTACCACAACCTGCTGCGCATCTGGTCCGAGGTCTGAGGCGGCGGCGCGGGGAACCCCGGCAGCGCCAAGGGATAGTCATTGCAAATGCGACGAATTCGTATTTATAATTGGCTTTCTTCAACCAGCCAGCCAAAGCGCCTTCACTGCCATGATCGTCTGCGTGTGCCGCCGAGTGTCCGACCGGGAAATCGCACGTCATGCGCGCGCCGGCATGACTTTCGACGAAGTGCAGTTCGAACTGGGTGTTGCCACGCAATGTGGTCGATGCGAAGGCTGTGCCCGCGACGTCGTCGCGCAGTGCAGTGCTTCGCACCCGGTCGCCGCACTCAACCGCGATGACGGGGCCCGGACCATTCAGCTTGCGACTTCCATCCGGGAAAGCAGCGCATGGAACTCTTCTCCGCACTCGCTGGCAGCCTGATCTTCGTCGCCGGCTCGGTCTGGTGGATTTTTCGCAAATAGACAGCGGTTTGTGCTGCACTAGGGTTTGCCCCGGCAAATCCTGATCGATGGGTGAATCGTGTCCGACCGCTTTTCTTCGTCTCCTCCCACGGCGCTGGGCCTGTCCCGCAATGCCGTCATCGCGGGCAGCGTGGTGCTGTTCCATGTGGCCGCACTCTGGGCGCTGCAGAGCGGTCTGATCCGCAAAGCCGCCGAAGTGATCATTCCCGTGGAAATCCTGAGCGAGTTCGTCGAACCGCCCAAGCCCAAGGAATTGCCGCCGCCCCCCCCTCCTCCGCCGAAGCCGCAGCCCAAGCAGGTCAAGACACCGCCGCCGCCGCGACCGATGGCCATCCGCACGCCCGCGCCGGCCCCCGACGCCCCGACCGGCGTGACCGAACCGCAACCGCCGGCCCCGCCGCTCGCTCCCCCCGCACCGCCGGCCCCGCCCGCGCCACCGGCCCCGCCGCCGGCCCCGCCCGCGCCGCCTTCGGTGCAACTGCCAACGAGCAATGCCGACTACCTGAACAACCCGAAGCCGGTGTATCCCGCCATGAGCAAGCGCTTGGGCGAGCAGGGCAAGACCATCGTCCGCGTGTTGATCGGGGTCGATGGCCTGCCCAAGAGCGCCAGCATCCGCGAGTCGAGCGGCTACGAGCGCCTCGACGAAGCCGCACGCACGGCCGTCCTGAGCTGGCGCTACGTGCCGGGCAAACGAAATGGAGTGGTTGAACCGATGGAGTTCAACGTGCCGATCCACTGGGTTCTCAACTAATTTTTCTGGAGCAGTTTCGTATGGATTCCCAATTTGGCCTGATGAACGTATGGAGTCAGGGCGACTTCGTCACGAAGTTCGTTGCCGTCCTGTTGATCGGCATGTCGCTGGCATCCTGGATCGTCATCTTCATCAAGGCGATCGACGTCATCAAGTACAAGCGCCTGGCGCGCCAATCGCAGGACTTCTGGCACAGCGAGGATTTCGCGACCGCGCTGAACAAGCTGGGCAAGGACGAAAGCAACCCCTTCCGCGGCCTGGCCCTGGAAGGCCGCGAAGCCGCCGCCCACCACCGCAACACCAAGGCGCATCTGCATGACGCGCTGGACGTGAGCGACTGGATCACGCGCGCCCTGCGCAACGGCATCGACGAATTCACCGCCCGCCTGCAATCGGGCCTGGCGATCCTGGCCTCGGTGGGTTCGACCGCGCCCTTCATCGGCCTGTTCGGCACGGTGTGGGGCATCTACCACGCGCTGATGAGCATCGGCTCGGCCGGCCAGGCCACCATCGACAAGGTGGCGGGCCCGATCGGCGAGGCGCTGATCATGACGGCGCTCGGCCTGGCCGTGGCCATCCCTGCGGTGCTGGGCTACAACGCCCTGGTGCGCGGCAACAAGTTCGTGCTGACCAAGCTCAACAGCTTCGCCCACGACCTGCACGCCTACTTCGTGACCGGTGCGCGCGTCCAGGCGACCGACGCGACCATCGTGCCGCTCAAGAAAGGCTGAGACCATGCACACCCAAGTCCAGACCCATCGGGAGGCATGACCCATGGCCTTCGGAACCCAAGACGAACCCGATGAGGTGATGAACGAGATCAACATGACGCCGCTGGTCGACGTCATGCTGGTCCTGCTGATCATCTTCATCATCACGGTGCCCGTGATGAAGCACGCTGTGAATATCGACCTGCCGCAGGCGACCAGCGAGCCCGAGCAGACCAAGCCGCAGAACATCCTGTTCACGGTGGCCGCCGACGGCAGCTACTACTGGAACGAGAACAAGATCGAGGACAGCGCCCTGCCCCAGCTGCTCGCAGCCGAGGCCGGCAAGGACCCGCAGCCCGAGCTGCACATCCGCGGCGACAAGGCCGTTCGCTACGAGCGCGTGGCGCAAGCCATGTCGGCCGCGCGCGAAGCCGGCGTGCGCAAGATCGGCTTCATCACCGAGCCGAACGCCGCGAAGTAAAGGGATCCATCGAAGCGACTGAAAAAAAGCGATCGCGGTGATTGACTAAATTATTGCGAATCATTATCATTCAGTCATCGTTTCGATCAAGGAACTCCAGATGCAAGCCAACCCCATCGCCTCCCCCGTCCTGAGCCACCCCTCGCTCGACCAAGCGGGCAGCGGCATGGTCTCCGCTCAGGCCACGCGCCCGACGCCGATGGTGGAAAGCACCGACCTGCTGCGCGGCAGCAAGACGGTCGGCATCATGCACAACGGCTCGCTGTACCGCCTGCAAGCCACCAAACTCGGCAAGCTGATCCTTACGAAGTAAGGGCCGGTTCGCCTCTCGCGCAAGTTTCATCGTGGGGCGACTCGAGGAGATCACTCTCCAAAGGGTCGTTTTTTGCTAGCCAACGGCCTGCCGACCAGCCAAGCTTTTTTTTCCACTTTGCCGCCATCCAAAGAAAACGCCGACCCTCAGGTCGGCGTTTTGCTTGGGAGGTGGGGTGTTCTTACAGGCCGAGCGCCGCGATGCCGGCCTTGGCGATCTGCGCGTCTTCGTTCGACTTCACGCCGCTGACGCCGACGGCGCCGATCACCTGGCCGTCCTTCACGATCGGCACGCCGCCTTCGAGCAGGCCCTGCACGAAGGGCGCCGTCAGGAAAGCCGTGCGCCCCCCGTTGATGATGTCCTCGTAGACCTTGCTTTCGCGGCGACCCAGTGCCGCCGTGTGGGCCTTGGCCGGTGCGATGTGCGAGGAGAGCGCGGCCGCGCCGTCGAGGCGCTGCAGCCACAGCAGGTTGCCGGCGTCGTCGGAGATCGCGATGGTCACGGCCCAGTTGTTCTTCAGGGCTTCGGCTTCGGCAGCTGCGGCGATGGTCTTGACGTCGGCGAGTTCGAGAAAGGACTTTGTCTTCATGGCATATGGCAGAGGGAGTGAACCTGCGAGCATAACGTCGGGGGCCTCAAAACCCTGCTGGCGTGAGGGCAGCACGGCGGGCGGTTTTTGCCGTAGGCTTCGGTTTGCGCCCCTAGAATGTTCGATCTGCAGTCCTGCAGCCAACCTGGAGTTTCAGCAATGAACGACCGCGTCACCACCCTCGACACCACCGCTGGCTACGGCCAGGCGCTGCCGCAGGCCGAACGCCAGCGCGTCCTGCGCAATACCTACTGGCTGCTGGCGCTGAGCCTGCTGCCCACCGTTCTGGGCGCCTGGATGGGCGTCTCCACCGGCATCACCCGCTCGCTCTCCGGCGGTTTCGGCCTGGTGGTCTTCATGGTCGGCGCCTTCGGCTTCATGTTCGCCATCGAGAAGACCAAGAACTCGGCCGCCGGCGTGCCGGTGCTGCTGGCCTTCACCTTCTTCATGGGCCTGATGCTCTCGCGGCTGATCGCGATGGTGCTGGGCTTCAAGAACGGCTCCGAACTCATCATGACGGCCTTCGGCGGCACCGCCGGCGTGTTCTTCGTGATGGCCTCGCTGGCCACGGTGATCAAGCGCGACCTGTCGGGCATGGGCAAGTGGCTGTTCGTCGGCGCGATGGTGCTGATGATCGGCGCCGTCATCAACGTCTTCGTCGGCTCGAGCGCCGGCATGATGGCCATCTCGGTGGCCGCCATCGGCATCTTCTCGGCCTTCATGCTCTATGACCTCAAGCAGATCATGGACGGCGGCGAGACCAACTACATCAGCGCCACGCTCGCGCTGTACCTCGACCTGTTCAACGTGTTCCAGAGCCTGCTGGCCCTGCTGGGCATCTTCGGCGGCGAGCGCGACTGAGAACGCTTCGCCCCGAGCAAAAAGGCCCCGAGGGGCCTTTTTTCATGCGCGTTCGAAAACCGCGATCGACTCGACGTGCGCCGTGTGGGGGAACATGTTCACCATGCCGGCCGCGACGCAGCGGTAGCCGGCCTGGAGCACCAGCACGCCGGCATCGCGCGCCAGCGTCGACGGGTTGCAGCTCACATAGACGATGCGCCGGGGTGGCGTCCAGCCGTCCGTGCGCGGGCCTTCCTGCTGATGCAGGTCGGCCAGCGCCTTGACCAGTGCGAACGCACCCTCGCGCGGCGGGTCGACCAGCCACTTGTCGGCCGCGCCATCGGCCACCAGCATCGCAGGCGTCATCTCGAACAGATCGCGGGCCACGAAACGCGTGGCGGCCAGCGCACCGCGCGCCGGCAGCTCGGGGCGGTTGCGCTGGAAGTTGTCGGTGGCCCGGGCCACCAGCGTGTCGCTGCCCTCGATGCCCAGCACCTCGCGCGCCAGCGTGGCCAACGGCAAGGTGAAATTGCCCAGGCCGCAGAACCAGTCGATCACGCGTTCGTCGCGCTGCACGTCGAGCAGGCGCAACGCGCGGCCCACCAGCACGCGGTTGATGTGCGGATTGACCTGCGTGAAGTCGGTCGGCTTGAAGGGCATGGTCACGCCGAACTCCGGCAGGCCGTAGGACAGCAGCGGACCACCTTCGTCGAGCAGCTTCACCGTGTCCGGACCCTTGGGCTGCAGCCACCATTGCACGCCCTCGTTCTGCGCGGCGAAGTCGCGCAGGCGCTGCAGGTCGGCAGCGGACAGCGGCTGCAGGTGGCGCAGCACGAGCGCGATCACGCCCAGTCGGGTGGTGCCGGGCGCGTCGCCGCAGGCCAGCTCGATCTGCGGGCAAGTGTCGCGCGCGTCGAGCGACCCGATCAGCGCGCGCAGCGGCATCAGCATGTCGCTGACCTGAACCGGCAGCACCGGGCAGACTTCCATGTCGGCCAGGTAGCGGCTCTTGCGCTCGTGGAAGCCGATCAGCACCGTGCCCTTCTTGACCACGTAGCGCACCGACAGCCGCGCCCGGTAGCGGTAATGCCAGGTCGGGCCGGCGAGCGGCCGCAGCATGGTCTCGGGGCGCACCTTGCCCAGGTGCCACAGGTTGTCTTCCAGCGCCCGCTGCTTGACGGCCACCTGGGCCGCGGCATCGAGGTGCTGCATCTTGCAGCCGCCGCACGCGCCGGTGTGCAGGCCGAAATGCGGGCAGCCGGGGCGCACGCGCTGCGACGACTCGCGACGGATCTCGGTCACCGTGCCCTGGGCCCAGTTGTTCTTCTTGCGATGCTGGTTGAACTTCACTTCCTCGAAAGGCAATGCGCCCTCGATGAAGACCACCATGCCATCGGCCCGGTGGGCCACGCCTTGTGCCTCGAGATCGAGGGACTCGACCTTCAGCCATTCATCGTGGGGAGCGACAACAACGGCCTCCCCTTTTTCTTCTGTCGTCGAATCGGTCATGGGGAGATTTTCTCAGACCGCCGTCGGTGCTACGGCGTCGCATAACGATGCGGCGCGCGTCCCAGGGGATCGCGCGCCGCACGGGAGGAGTGAAAAGGCGTTATCGCGAAGGCAGGTAGCGCGCGGGGTCGACCGGCTTGCCCTGGCGGCGGATCTCGAAATGCAGCTTCACGCGATCGGCGTCGCTGTTGCCCATCTCGGCGATCTTCTGCCCCTTCTGCACCGACTGGTCTTCCTTCACCAGCAGCGCCTGGTTGTGCGCATAGGCCGTGAGGTAGGTGTTGTTGTGCTTGAGGATGATCAGGTTGCCGTAGCCGCGCAGGCCGGCACCGGCATACACCACGCGGCCGTCCGCCGCGGCCAAGACGGAATCGCCGGCCTTGCCGCTGATGTCCAGGCCCTTGTTCTTGGCTTCGTCGAAGCCCGCGATCAGCGAGCCCTGCGCAGGCCAGATCCAGCCCAGGTCCTCGTCGCCTGAGGCGGCCGCCGGCGGCGTCGCCGGCTTGGCCGGTGCGCTGGCCGCGGCCGCGGCGGCGGCAGGCGCCGACGCGACGACAGCGGGTTGCGGCGCCACCGGACGCGTGACCACGCCGTTGGATTCGACGGTCGCGGGCGCTGCGGCCACGGCGGTCGAGGCCGACGGCGCAACGACGCGCAACACCTGACCCACTTCGATCAGGTCGGGGTTGTCCAGGCTGTTCCAGCGCGCGATGTTCTGCCAGGTCTGGCCGGTTTCGTTGGCGATGCGGCGGATGGTGTCACCCGGGCGCACGGCGTAGTAGCCGGGCTTGCCGTAGTTCTCGATGCCCGGCAAAGGCTTGCCCGATGCATCGGTGGTGATGGGCGGGAGCCCATTGGCCGGCGTGCTGCCGGTGCCTGCGCGAGCCATGGTGCCACGGTCTTCGACGGGCACGGGGCCACTCGGCGTGGAACAGCCCGCAATCACGAGCATCGACACCAGCATCAAGCCGGTCAACCAGCTCCGATTGCGATAACCCTGCATGTTTTTCTTCCTTCAAGCGATCCCCGATTTTAGGGGGACAAAATGGACCGCCTCGAGAATGCGTCGCTGCAGCCCCGTGACGGTTTTATCGATCACGACCAATGCCTGGCCGCCACTGGCGGAATGCGTGGGCGCCACGATGCGCCCGCCCACGGCCAGTTGTTCGATCCAGGCCTCGGGCACCGCTTCGCCGCCGGCCGCGGCAATGATGCCCGCATAGGGCGCGCCCTTGGCGTAGCCGATCATGCCGTCACCCAGTATCAGGTGCAGCGTGGCCAGGCGGAAATGACGGATGTTGGCGCGCGCGCGTTCGTGCAGCCCTCGCAGCCGCTCGATGCTGTACACCTCGCTGGCCACATGGCTCAACACGGTCGCCTGATAGCCGCAACCGGTGCCGATCTCCAGCACGCGACCGAGTTTGTCGTGGGGCCGGTTGGCCATGGCAGGCGCGGCCAGCAGCAGCTCGATCATGCGAGCCACCACGTTGGGCTTGGAGATGGTCTGGCCCAGGCCGATCGGCAGGCTGGTGTCTTCGTACGCCTGGTTGACCAGGGCGCTGTCGACGAAGCGGTGCCGCTCGACCGCGCCCATCGCACGCAGCACGCGGGTATCGGCCACACCTTGCGCGGCCAGCCGCTGCACCATGCGCGCGCGCACCGCATCGGAGGCCATCGACGGCGTGGCGGAAACCAGCGGCACCATCGGCACCGACGGCTGCCGGCCCCGCGTGACCGCCGACGCGGTGGAAGTCAGGCGCACCGGAAAGCCGGGACGTGCGGGAGGTGGCGTCGCCATCAGTGCGGCTTCACCGCAGCAACCGCGTCACCGTCTCGCCCCATTGGCCGAGATTGGCATGGTCGGTCAGGTCGATCTGCAAGGGGGTCAGCGCCACATGGCCCGCGGCCGTGGCGTGGAAATCGGTGCCCTCGCCGCTGTCCTTGGCGCCGCCGGCACCGGCGATCCAGTACATCGTCTCGCCGCGCGGGCTCTCCTGCGTGACCACCTTCTCGGAAGCATGGCGTCGCCCGAGGCGGCACACCTTGATCGGCTTGAGCGCGTCGAAAGGCAGGTTCGGCACATTGACGTTGAGCAGCCAGGCCGGCCCTTCGAGCATGCGCTCGCGCTCGATGCGCTCGACCAGCCGGCGCGCCACGCGCGCGGCCGCATCGACGTTGGCCCAGCCCTTCTCGGTCTGCGAGAAGGCGATGGCGGGGATGCCGAACAGATAGGCCTCCATGGCCGCGCCCACGGTGCCCGAATAGATGGTGTCGTCGCCCATGTTGGCGCCGTTGTTGATGCCGGACACCACCAGGTCGGGCCGGTAGTCGAGCACACCCTTGAGCGCGATGTGCACGCAATCGGCCGGTGTGCCGGTCACATAGCGGAAGCCGTTGTGCGCGCGATGCACGTACAGCGGCGCCGACAGCGTCAAGGCGTTCGACTTGGCGCTGTTGTTGTGCTCGGGGGCTATGACCTCCACGTCGGCCACGTCCTTGAGCGCATCGTGCAATGCGACGAGGCCGGGAGCCTGGAAGCC
Organism: Variovorax frigidus; assembly: GCF_051216515.1. NCBI lineage: Bacteria > Pseudomonadati > Pseudomonadota > Betaproteobacteria > Burkholderiales > Comamonadaceae > Variovorax > Variovorax frigidus. The sequence goes on along the minus strand of NZ_JBPJZF010000005.1, from coordinate 571,973 downwards.
GTCGTCGTTGGAAATGAGTATCTTCATGGCGTCTGAGAGTGCGCGCGATTGTAGGCCGCGGGCCGGTCACGGCAGGGACAAGAGCGTCCGGGCCTCCGCCCTATCATCGCCTCGATACACCGTCCGAACGACCCTTCGAAGGAGACACCTGCATGCACGCTTGGCTTTGCGAAACCCCCACCGGCGTCGACGCCCTCACCTGGACCGAACAGCCCACACCGACGCCCGGCCCCGGCCAGGTGCTCATCGAGATCAAGGCCGCGAGTCTGAATTTCCCCGACCTGCTGATCGTCCAGAACAAATACCAGATCAAGCCGCCATTGCCGTTCGTGCCCGGATCGGAATACGCCGGCGTGGTGCGCGCCGTGGGCGAAGGCGTCAAGAACCTCAAGCCCGGCCAGAACGTGGCATGCCTCTCGGGCACCGGCGGCTTCGCCACCCACACCCTTGCCCTCGCCGCCCTCTGCATGCCCTTGCCGGACGGCTTCAGCCACGTCGATGCGGCGGCGTTCATCATGACCTACGGCACCTCCTGGCATGCGCTCATGGACCGAGCCCAGCTCAAGGCCGGCGAGACCGTGCTGGTGCTCGGTGCGGCCGGCGGTGTCGGCACCGCCGCGATCCAGATCGCAAAAGCCGCAGGCGCCAGGGTCATCGCTGCGGCGTCGACCGACGAAAAATGCGCGCTTTGCGAATCGATCGGCGCCGATATCAGCATCAACTACAGCAAGCATGCATTGCCCGGTGGATTCCGCGATGCCATCAAGACTGCGACCGACGGCAAAGGCCCGGATGTGATCTATGACCCGGTGGGTGGCGATTTCGCCGAACCGGCATTCCGCTCGATCGGCTGGCGCGGACGCTATCTGGTGGTGGGATTCGCCGCTGGCGGCATTCCGACGCTGCCCCTGAATTTGACACTGCTCAAGGGCGCCTCGCTGGTCGGCGTGTTCTGGGGCGATTTCGCCAAGCGCGAACCGCAGGCCAACGCCCAAATGATGGCCGAATTGGCGCAATGGTATGCCCAGGGAAAGATCAAGCCCGTGATCGACCAGACCATGCCGATGGCCGAATTGAAGGCCGCCTACGCCTACATGGGCTCGCGCGGGGTCAAAGGCAAACTCGTCATGGTGAACTGACCCGCTCAGGCAATAAAAAAAGGCCCGCATGTGCGGGCCTTTTCATTGGGAGAACAGAAGGCCGGGGCGCTTCGCCTCACCCTCTGCTCACTTGATTTCGTAGTCGGACAACGACTTGCCGGCCGCCAGCGCTTCGGTCACCCAGCGCGGCTTGCGGCCACGGCCACCCGACCAGGTTTCGCCGGTCGGGCCGCGGTACTTGGCAGCAGCCTTGACGGGCGCTGCAGCGACGGTGCGCTTGCCGGTTGCGCGCGTCGTCAGCTTCAGGTCGCTGGCGGTCAGTCCGTATTCAGCGATCTTCTGGCGCAGTTCGTCGATCACACCTGCTCGTTCGTGGTTGCGCAGCTCTTCGGCCTGCGCGCGCAATTGAGCGATGTGCTCTTCGTTCTTTTTGATCTGGGAATTGATGTCGGCGAGAGTGGAGGCCATCGAAGTTCTCATTCGGATTGAAAGGAAAAATTTTAATTCAAAATCCTATAGGCACAAGCAGCGGTAACAAAATTTAGGCTCCGTCTTACACGTTGGTTTGGCAACCGGATTTTTTGAACCTTCCGCCTGACATGAACTCTACAATCCTTCACTTTGATCGGATGCTGACCCCGCACACGATCGGCGAGGGCGCTCAATAGACGCGGCCATCATGGTTTCCAGCGCAACGAAACCCTCGGCAATTGAGACCGGACACGGCCGTACGACCGTTGGTAAAGCGAATTACAAAGAGAAAGCCCCGACTTCAACCACCGGGGCTTTTGCTGGCTCTCAATTTTGTGCAGCAGACCGACGTGCTCAGGCGCCCAACGCCAGGTGCTGCCCATTCAGGGCCTGCGCCGCAGGTGAGGCCAGGAACGCGATGGTCTGAGCGGCGACGGCGGTCGACACCCAGTCCGACGGATTCGCATCCGGCATCGCCTGGCGATTGGCAGACGTGTCGAGCACGCTCGGCGCGATGCTGTTGACCCGGATGCCGTGCGGCGCCAGCTCGGCCGCCATTGCCTCCACCAATCGCTGCAGCGCGCTCTTGGAGGCGATGTAGGCAGACATCGCAGCCAGACCGCGGCCCGCGACCTTCGCACTCACCGCGATCACGCTGCCCTGCCCCTGCGCGATCATCAGTGGGGCGAAAGCCTGCGCCACGGCCACGAAGGACCAGGCGTTCAGATCCATCATCCGATCCCATGCGGCGCGGTCGAGTGCGTGCACGGTCGGCCCCATCTCGAAACCGCCCGCGGTGTGCACCACGGTGTCGATGCGGTGGAACGCCTTGGCAATCCGCGCCGACGCGGCCTGCATGCTGTCGGCCGACGTGACGTCGGCCGCGACCAGCAGGTGCTGCGAGTTGTTCAGACCGGGAAAGGCATCGACGAGCTGTTGCTCGTTACGGCCGATGAGCGCGATGCGCGCGCCCTCGTCGAGGAACCGCTGCACGGTGGCGCGCCCCAGCGCGCCTGCCGCCCCCGTGACGACGACGTGCGCCGGAGGTGTGGATGAAGGGGGAAGAGGAGTGGCCATGAAGTTTTTTCCAAAGAAGATGATTGGATCGTACGACAGTGCTTTTTCTGTGGCTATAATCGCAGTCTTGCCTGATAGCAGCAATGCTTCTCAGGGGCTCTTAGCTCAGTTGGTAGAGCAGCGGACTCTTAATCCGTAGGTCGAGTGTTCGAGTCACTCAGGGCCCACCAGAAATACCAACCGAATCAAGCACTTAGGTCACAAGCCTAAGTGCTTTTTTCTTTCCCGAGTCGCCTGCGCTCTCCGTGTCCGACTCGTGTCCGAAATTTTCCTGTGTCCGGCTCGCAGTTCGCTGCGTATCGCCAGAGCCACACCGGGCACTACGCACGGGAACGTGGTGTGACATATCCCTGCGGGTCATTGATCCAGGCTTTGCAGCGCCTCGGGGGTCCAACCGCATGCCCTTCCTCCCAAATGCACTGGCTGTGGGAACTTCCTATCGGAGATACGCCGGTACAGCGTGGCACGGCTCAACGCCGTGATTCGCAATACGTCGGCAATGCGATAGAACGCCGGCGCCGAAGAATTGAACCTGTCTGCAGGCGGCTGGTCTTGCAGTTCCTGAGGCATGAGGACTCCTGGTCTGTGATGGACTCAGAATGCTTCATCTCCCCTCGATGACACACCCGTGCCATCGCTGTCCAGCGAAGCGCAGCAAGGTTGCTGCGGATCATGAAATGCCGGACTGATTCAATCAGTCTTGGGCGTTGTCGTTTTGACCAACATGGCCTTGAAGCCGCGATCACGCGCGATGAAAGCAGCGTGGACAGCGCAGCGCCGGCCAGGATGCGGTCCCAGTGCCAGTGCCACACCCAGGTCTTCCTCCAACTCCTTGATCGTCAAGGACAGGGAGGGCTGGGTCTTGTGCAGCTTTCCTGCGGCACGACCGAAGTGCTCTTCCTCGGCAACGGCGATGAAGAGCCGAAGGTGTCTCATGTTCAGGGGCATGCGTGTCTCATTTTCTTGATTGAGGGAATGCGGCTCAGACTCCAACCGGCACCGACTCCAGGACTCGGCGGGGGCCGCTCATGTTTCGGCGTGCGGCGCCGGTACCGGTTCAGTCTTTCGGGGCATCCGGCGAGGGCTCGGCCTGCGCCTCTGCATCCGGCCCCTGCTGCAGTCCACCAATCCGCCGCGCCCGCTCGATGAACTTGGCCAGTTGCTCGGATGGCTTGTTGGCTTGGCGCATCAGGTAAGTGGTCACCGGCGGCAGTCCCGTCTCCATCGGCCGGACCACCACGTCCGCACGATGGAAGTGCGCGATCTGCGATTCGATGGCAAAGCCCACCCCATAGCCGGCACCGATCAGCATCAGCATGCTCTCGTGGCCCGAGACGTGTTCGGCGATCACCGGCTGCACGTTCTCGTCCGGGAGTTTCTCCAGCATCGCATCCACATAGGCATAGCCGCCCTGGCACAGCTCGGGGTGGGCCAGGATCAACGGGTACTGCACCGCCTCGGCCAGCTTCACCCGCTTGCGCCCGAACAGCGGGTGGCGCGCGGGCATCGCCACAGCCACCTCGTCGTGCCACAGCGCCTCGGCGGTGTAGCCTTCGCCCGGCTCATGGAACAGCGTGAAGCCCGCATCGACCTCGTCCTGCTGCACGGCCCGGATCAACTGGACCACCGGCATCTCAAAGAGGCGTATCTCCACCTCGGGGTCTTCGTCCCGGCACAGGGTGAACAGTTCCGTCATGCGCGGCTGCGCCAGGGCGTCGGAGATGGCGATGCGCAGGTACCCCCGGTAGCCCTGGCCGGCAGAGCGCGCCATGTCGCGCGCCTGCTGCACGACCGCCAGCACCCGTCGACACTCTTCCAGGAACACTTGGCCCTCGTCGGTCAGCCGTGTGATCCGGATGGCGCGATCGAGCAGGCCCACGCCCATGTCGTCCTCCAGTTCCTTCATGGCCTGGGACAGGGCCGACTGATCAATGTACAGGCGTGCTGCCGCGCGCGAAGTGCAACTCCTCTCCATGGAATGAAGTAGCGCATGTGTTTCAGGCCTGTTTGCATTCGATGTCTGCTTATCCTTACTTAACCACTCACACAAGATTCGCGGTGCCCCCATCGGCGGACGGGGTCCGCCAGCGTTGGGACAAGCCGCGTCGGGGTGAGCTCACGCCCACCATCACCGTCTGGCCGGAGGCTTCGGCGCAGTGGTCCAGGGCCTGACGCAGCGCGGTGTCCACGCTGCGCAGGGAGATGCGAAGCCAGGCGGCGACCTCCTGGCGGGTCTTGTCCTCCAAGCGAAGGGCGACCAGCACCGAGCGGTGGCGGCGCGGCAGGTGCTCCATGGCGCGCTCGACCGCTTCCAGTTCGGAGCGAGCTTCGGCGATGACATCGGGGCCGGGCGATTGATCGCTCAACGCCTCCAACTCGGAATCGACGTCGCTCGCGTACTGCCAGGGCCGGTTGCTGCGCAAGCGGTCCATCGCTAGGTTGCAGGCCACGCGGTAGACGTAGGCCTCCGGATTTTGCACAGGCTCGGATACGTTCATCTCGCCCAGACGCAGCCAGGCATCGTGCAGGCAGTCGCTGGCCAGGTCGGGAGAGCCCAGGTGGCACAGCAGGCGTTGGTGCAGGCGGGTGTAGTTGGCGGCCAGGAACTCGCGCAGCGCGGCGCCGCAGTCCTCTTCGGAAAGCGTCTCCACGGCAACGGAATCAGTAGCCTCGAACGATGCGAGGCGATGCCAGGCGCTCATGTCCATGACGGTGTGAACTCGCGAATCGGATGCAGGACGCCCGGTTACAGCGGTCGCGCGAGATCGACGCAGCCGCAAGCGCGGCACGCTACCACCAGATGCGGAAACAGGTTGGAGTGCAGTCATGGCGGATCGCGGGCAAAGGGTTCCCCAGCCTGTTCCCCGCCAAGAGCGGGGAACAGGTCAGAGAAGCGCGGTGATTGAGGACTAGCGCCCTTGCAATGCTCGGCGCTCTTCGCTGGTCAGCCGCGCCATTAGCTTGGGATCGAATTGCTTGCCATTGCCTACGAGTTGCAAGAGTTTCGATGCGTCGTAGTTGACCGGCTTCGACGAATTTCCGCTCGATGGCGAGGTCTCGCTCTTGTCACTCGGGTCCAACGATTCACTGCCAAACCCCAGCACCCGCACCGTGAAGATCGACGGCAGGCTCTGTCGGGCCGATGCGCGCTCGCGCTGCAGCACGTCTTGCGCCGCCGTAGCCGCCGAACTCGCCGCCGCGCTGGCATTGGTCAGCGCAGCCACGTTCACCGCAGCCACCGTCGGGATGCCCATGGCCTCGCCTTGCACCTGGATATTCTCGGCATTGACCACGTGCAGCGCGGCAAGATTCACATTGCCCGAGACCCGGATGCCGGCTTCGCCCGCGTCGATCGTGCCCAGCGGCGCGATCAGGTCTACGTCGCCCGGCGGAATTTCCGGAATCGGGTTCAGCGTCGCGATGCCGGCGCCGGTGCTCGGCACCTGCGGCGAGAGTTTCACGTTGCCCCATTGGTCGTAGGTGCGCTTGGGCGGCGTGTACACCAAGGTGGTCTTGCTGCCGCGGCCGGCGTTGATGTCGCCTTCGGCCGACCAGGCCAGGATGTCGCCGCCGAACGTGGTCATGATGCGCGACAGGCCGAGCAGGATACTGCCCTGGCTATAGAGCTGGATGTCGCCTGCGCCCTGCGTGATGAGACCCGAGGTTGCGGGCGGCGCCTCGCCCTGCACGCCGATGATGATCTGTCCGGCCGGCACGAGTGCCAGGATGTCGCCGCCGAACTGCGTCTGGATGCCCGAGGCGCCGAACTGGATGAGGTCGCCGCCGCGTGCGATCGCGTTGCCCTGGGCGTCGGTCTCGGGGAACAGCATGGCGATCATCTGCCGGCCGCGCAGGTAGGAGTTGAAGCGGCGGCTGTCCGGATCGTTGTATTCGCGGCCGCCGGCGCGCAGCTCGGCGTAGTACACCGTGCGCAGAAAGATGCGCTGCTGCTCGGGGGCAAGGCCATCGAAGTAAGACCGCGCAGCGGAAGCGTCCGCCGCATCAAAGCCGTAACGCTCCCGCAGCCACGCGGCCAGTTCCTCGTCGTAGGTGTACGCCACCTTGCCGCTCTGCTCGGCCAGCGGCAGTTCCAGGTTGGCCTGGTTGGCCGGATCGAGATACAGCCTGGCAAGCGTGGCGTAGTCCGCACCGGCGGTGCCGAAACCCACCTGCGCCACGATGTCGGCACCGGGGCGCGTATCGCCGGGAATCACCGGGCCGATGCTGACCAGACTGCCATTGTTGCCCTGGTAGAGGTTGCCGCCGGCGGTCACTTCCAGCGTGCCCGGCCCGGCGATCTTGACGTTGGCGTAGAAGATGTCGCCGCCCGCCTCGAGCGTCGACACGTCGGTGGCGTTGGCGTTCATGAGGTAGCTGCCGGTATTGCCGGAAGCGCCTGGCGCTCCCAGCAGGCCGAAGCCAACGATGTCCTGCCCGGCATGGACTTGCATCGCCTTCGCCACCATGTAGGTGACCGGGGTGCCATCGCCCCCAGCAATGCGGCCCAGCACCGCGCCGACGATGTCGCCGTTCACGGCGTAGAAGCGGATCGGCTCAAGGTCGCCGGCATGCAGGACATCTGTCGGCGTATCCGGTCCCTGGAAGGCGAAGTAGCCCACGCTGCTGGTGTAGGTCGAAGGCTCGCCGTCGAAGGCCGGCGGTGAAATCGTCAGCAGCGTATTGGTGCCGCAGAGGCAGTTGGGATCAATGATCACGCCCGACGCACCGCTGCTGTAACCCGGCGGCAGCAGCGTCCAGGCCGGCTTGAACGGGTTGGGCAGGTCGTTGAGGCCGGCCTGGGCGCCCGACATGCCCAGCGTGAGGCCGGATGCGCGCGCCGTCGCGTAGATCGAGTCCATCGCCAGCAGTTGCAACTGGCCGGTGGCCGAGGGCAGCAACTCGATGGTGGCCGGCTGATTACTGGACTCCGAACCATAGTAGATGCTGCCGCTGCCCGCCACCGCCTCGAACTGCGCAGGCAGATACTGCTTGCTGCCGTAACCGCCAACGAAAGGCACCAAGTTGCCACCGGTCGAGAACAACGAGATAGCGGTCGCCGGCGTCCACAGCGAGAACCAGTTGTAGTCGACGCCACCGGCCTTGCCCGGGTAGTCCAGCAAGCTGCCGTAGAAGCTGTAGACCCAACGGAGGCTGCTCTGGCGGACGGGCGGAAGGAGCATGGGCGCGTCCTGGAACTCGCTCATCACCAGATCGCCACGGCTCTGGAAGTTCACCGCGCCATCCCCCGGCACCACGATCGGGCCGGACTGGTATTGATTCACGCGCTGGGCCGTGTAGACATCGACGCCGCGCGGGTCCTGTGCGGCCTTGGTGCCATAACCCAGGCTGAGGCCACCGATCGCGCCCGCCGACACATTCATGTCGCCACGCAGGTTGGTCAGCGTGCCCATCATTGCACTCGCGTTGCTCAGGCTGGCCTGCACGGCATTGAGGCCGCCGCCGATCTTCAGGGTCAGGTCTCCGCCGCCGGTCTGCACCAGCGTGCCGCCGGTGACCGCGCCATCTCGCGTGGTGGTGACCTGCGTAACGCGGCCGGTGGCACCGACGGCAACGATCAGGCCGGTGCTGGTCTGAAGCGTCTGGCCAGACTGCATGTATTGGTTGTAGGTCTGGAGCAGGCCCGCGTCGCCATCGACCCGCAGCGTCGCGTTGCCGCCGCCCAGCGCACCGAAGCCGGTGAAGCCGGCGACCCGCACCACCGGGTCTAGCTTAGAGGTCGACTCGTTGTAGCGGCCGCCTGCCGACACGAAGGTGCCGAAGTTGATCGACCAGGCCGGCGGGTGCCCCATCTCGGCCGCGCCTTGATGCCAGAGCCAGGCGGGCACGTCGTAGTTATTGGCGCCGCCGGTGCCACCATCATTGCTCCAGACGTTGCCGGTGAGGTCGCCCTGCACTGCAATCAGCAGGTCGCCGCCGTGGTCCGGGAACCAGGTCGTGCGCGCATTGAGCGCGGCGTCGTAGTCCGCGATGCCGGTGATGCTGGACCCACCGCTGATGAGAGGAGGCCGGGCCGGCGTGAAGGCTTCGTTGCCGGAAGGCAGGTCGAGCTGCGTGCCCGCGGTGTAGACGCCAAACGGCGAGGCCTGCGAGAAATTGCCGCCGGCGAGGATGTCGAGGTCACCGGTACCGGTGCGCAGCACGCTGAAGATCGGGAGCTTTGCCGTGTTATCGATACGCGGATCGTTCAGGGTGAGGTTGCCGGCACCATGCAGCGCCGCTGTCGACAGCAGCGTGCGCGTATCGGCGCCGCTGAGATCGGCGCCGCCGACCAGGCGAATCGAGGCCGACTCGCTGCCCGCCGCCAGCATCGGCGCCACCGCCCACACCGGCCGCGTGGCGGACGAGTAAACGGTCGAGGCCACTGTGCTGCCGGCCGGAAGCACGGTGCCCGCCGGGACATTCAGACCGGTTGCGAGGGTGTAGCCGCCGGCAAGCACCAGGGGATTGCCGGCTTGCCAGGTGGTGCCCTCGATGTAGAAATCGAACGGCAAGGCGGCGCCTGTGCCCACCGCCGTGCCGCTCGGCAGCACGGTTCCGGCCGGAATCGTCATGCCCGCGGTGTAAGTCTGGGTCATCGTGGTGATGGTGCCGGTCGCAGTCAGGGCGGCGGCCAGGGTGTAGTCGCCGGACAGCTTCACCTCTTGCGGCAGCGCCCTGTTGGCCACCACTTTCGCCCCGTCCTTGAGCTTGACGTCCGCATAGCCGGGCACCGCCGAACTCAGGATGGTGCCGGCATAGATGACGGCGTTGTCGCCCAGGGGATAGTAGATGGTGTCTCCCGGATAGAAGCTCGCGCCGTTGTAGTAGAAGTCATCCACCTGGCCGGCCACGACCGTGACCGGGGTCAACAACTCGCCCGATGCATTGGTCCCACCGAATCCATAGATCAGGGAGCCGTATTCATCCCTGGTGGTCGGATGCAGAGTGATGTCTACCATCGCCGCCTGCCCCTCGCGCAGCACCTCGGCGCCTTGCAGCTCCACGTTAACGGGCAGGATGACACCGGCACCCAGCTTGGTGCCGGCGCCCAGCGTCGCGCTGTCTGGCAGGGTGAAGTCGGCAGTCAGCGTCTGGCCGGCGGACAGCAGGATGGGAGCGTCATCGGGTGACGCCTTCGGCAACCCGAAGCCATCAGTGATGCTTCCCTTGATGTCAAGATCGCCCGCCGCGCGCACGGTCAGCGCCAGCGGTTCGCCGGCGCCGTAGCTGGCCGAAGCCGGATCGCGGCCGGCATTCGGGCCGTAGCGATAGCCCGCAAGATTGAGATCGCCCTTGAACGTGAGCTTGCCGTTCGAAGCATCCGTACTGACGATCTCCACGCCGGGGCGCAGATGGTAGGCACTGCCCTGCGCCTTGAGGCCGGCGAGCCGCGCCTGCAGGGCGCTGTTGGCCAGCGCATTGGCGTAGAAGACCTGGTTGCGCGCGTCGATCTGGTCGAAGCCCAGCCTGCCGTCGCCGGCCACCGGCGTGGTACCGCCGTTGTCCTGCACGATGCTGCCGTCGATGTCGGTGGGTGAATAGGTCCAGAAACCGTTGACCGCTACGCGCTTGGCCCCGCGCACGTTCACGCGGCCGGCGGCATTGATCAGGATGTCGCCGCCGGTCTCGCTGGCGCGGCGCGCGTTCAGCGTCACCCGTCCGTAGTCCACGCCCGGCGCGGACACGTCCAGGGTGATGCCGTCGCCCAACCGCAACCAGCCCTGGGCCGAGGTCAGCTCGATGTTGCCGCGGTTCTTGGCCTCGATGGCCTGTCCGTAGCCGTCCACCTGCAATTTGCTGCCGTGCGCGTCCAGCACGGCGCTTCCGGTCAGGCGGACATCATCGCGCGCCGCAAGGCGGATGCTGCCGGCCCGTTCGCCGGAAGCGTCGATCTTGCCGTTGACGGTGAGGCTGCCGCCATCGACCGATACCGCGACGTCGTGTGCTTTGAGTTCGTCGCCGATGGCGAGATCGCCCTGGCGCAGATCGAAGGCGCGCGCGCCGAAGAAACCGGCACCGTTCAATGCCGCGTTGAGGGCCGCGAAATCCGTGCTCAGGCTCGCGGCGCTGCCACCGATACGCTGCGCGCGCACATCAATGCCGCCGCCGTTGTACCCGTTGGCGCCACTGCCAAGCAAGCTGCCGCCAAGCAGCACGGCGCCGTTGGCGGCGTCGAGCGCGCTCAGGCGCAGCGTGCCGGCGTCCTGGTGTTCCGCCGAGACGTCGATGGTCGAGCCGGCCTGCTGCACGATGCTGCCGTGTTCGCTGCTGATCCGGATGTCGCCGCCCCAGGTATCGCGGGTCACGTTGAAGAAGCTCAGGCGCAGGCCGGAGACGTCGAGCAGCGAACCTTGGGCCAGGGTCACGCCCTGATCGGCGCTCAGGGTCAGCTTGCCGCTGGGCAGCACCACCGCCGAGGCGATGTCGATGGTGTTGGCGTGCAGGTTCAGTTCGGCGCCAATGTCCTGGGTGACCGCCGCCGTGCGGCCGGCAGGCGCGGTTACGTCGAGCGCGCCGCCGACGTAGTAGCTGATGACCGAGCCCGCAGCACCGGTCAGCAGCGGCGTGTTGAGACGCAGGTTGCCGCCGGTGCCGACGTAGGTTGCAGGATCGAATTTCACGCTCGGGTCGGCACCGGTCTGATAGACCGAGATGCTGCCCTTGGCGTTGCCGGTGATGCGTTCGGCGGCGTTGAAATTGACCTCCGAGAACCCGAGCATCAGGCGGTTATAGGGGATGGTGGTGTCCGGCTTGGACGGCGTCGGGTTGCCGATGACGATAGTGTTGGCGTCGATCTGCAAGCTGCCGCTGCCCAGTCCGCTCGCCAGCGGCGCGCCGGGAGGCGCGCTAACGTAGCGGGTTTCGAAAACGTCCTGGCGGCTGACGGCGCGCAGGGTGTCGTTCCAGACCAGCGTATCGGCGGTCAGGCGTACGACGTCGCCGGCGCTGCCATAGCCATAGATGGCCGGGCTGTTGAGCACGAACTGCGCCAGGCGCGATTTGCCGGTGGCCGGGTTAAGGGTATTGAGGTCGACGCTGCCGAAGAAGTTGATCGACTGCGTGGCAGTGAGGCTCAGGCTCTCGACGGTAGGAGCCCCCAGCACCGGGTTGCCGGCGAACAGCGTGTCGAGGATGCCCTGGTTGAGGTTCATGCCGGCCGGCAGCGTGCCGGCGGCGGCCAGCGCGGTGTCGGAGCCGATGTTGAAGGACGGAACGGCGAGCGAGAGGTTGCGCGTGCCGATCTGCGGCTTGCCAGTCAGCGATACGCCAAGGTCGGAATAGAAACCGACGGAGCCTTCGGAGTACAGGGATACACCGTCCTGCAATTCGATGTTGGTGCCGAACAGGCCGGACGGCGCATCCAGCGTGAACCGGCCGTTGGACACCAGCAGCGCGGCGTAGCTGCCGTCGATCGACGGCGCGGAACCGAACAGCAGGCCGGCGGACGAATCCATCCAGGTGACCCCCTGGCCCAGGGTGTTGATGCTGGCGCCTTCCTGCATCGTGATCTTCTTGTTGGCACCCAGCACCACTTGCCCGCCGGTCAGCGACACCCCGCTTTCCACGACCAGGTTGTCCAGCATGGCGTCCGCCCAGTTGGCACCGCTGAGGCCGATGTTCGGGGCGTCGTAACCCTTGCTGGGCCTGCCGCCCACGTAGAGATTGGGCGCGTCCACCTTGCCCAGCTCGGCGCCGGAAACGGTGACGGTAAGGGCGTCGTTGCTGGTGTTGCTGCCGGGCGCGGTAATGATGAGGTTGGTGACATGGACGTAGGCGGAGATGCCGGTGGCGCCGGCCAGGGTGAAGCTGCCGGGCAGGCCGCCCTTCGCCGCCGAGAAATCGGCGCTGCCGTTGAAGACCAGCGCGCTGCTGGCGGGGCTGTCGGCGGCGATGAGGGCGTTGAACCGCAGGCTCTTGCCGTCGCTGGCCAGCATCGGCCTCAGGGTGCCGAAGGTTGTCGCCTGCGCGAGCTGGAACTGGTCGTAGGTCTGACCGTTGTAGGTCGACCAGGTGCGCAGCGTGGCGCCATCGGTCAGCGTGACCCGTGTGCCGAGGCTGTCGCGGATATTGGTGTTGGCAATGCCCTGTACACCCGAAGTCACCCAGGAGCCGTCGGGCTGCCTCAGCGCGCCGGCGAAGTTGCTGGTCTGGCCGCCGAGTTCGACGCGCCAGGCGCCGGGCAGCAGGGCGTAGTTGGCCGGCATCAGCGTGTAGGTGCCGGCTGGCAGGCCGGGCGCGCCGTCGGCAATGGTGATCTGCTGGCCGATGGTTGGCACGGCGCCGGTCCAGGCGTTGTAGTAGCCGCCCGCCACCGGGGCCACGCCGGGCTGCGCGCCGGGGACGAGGGCGTAGACCTTGCCTCCGGCGTTGCGTGGATTGAGCAAGTTATCGACGGAACCGCCACGGCCGGTGATGAAGGCACCGCCCACGAACTGGCCACCGCCGGATACATCGAGCAGCGAGCCGGCAGCGCTGACCAGCGAGGGCGAGGTGATGGCCAGGCCGGTGTTGCCGTACACGGTAGGCGCACCTACGGTGAAGCTGCTGGTCCAGTCGCCGCTGATCAGGTCAGGCGCGGGCGCGGCGGCGCCGTTGTAGGTGTAGGTCACGCCATCCACCGTGCCACCGAAGGGAGTCACCAGATCCCGGGTGCTGATGGAGGTGATGCTACCGGGCAGCAGTTCCACTTTCTGCCTGCCGTTCAGGGCCAGCTGGCCGAAGGGCGCGCGCAGCACGCCGCCCTGCTCGATGATGCCGGCGCTCAGGGTCAGGCTGCCGAACAGGGAATACGGCTGGGCGGGCAGATCATCCCCTGCCGAGGTCGAGAGGATGCTAAGCCGCGAAGGTTCGCCGTGGGTGGTGTTGGTCCGGCCGCCGACCTGGACATACGCAACCACGCCGCTGGCCGGATAAATCTGAGCGGCATTGAGTTCGAGATCGCCGAAGGTGCGCAGTTCAGTGATGCCAGTACCACTAGCGCCCAGGCCGGCATCGGGCGCCGGCATCGTGCTCGCCAGGAAGCGCAGGTCGCCGCTGCTTTGCAGGAGGGTCTGGTCGTAGTTGCTGCGAACGACGTTGCGCAGATCCATCAGACCGGACTCAACCTTGAGCGTGCCGCCATTGGCAAAGGCGGGCAGCCTGGTCGGCGCCGGCCAAGGCTCGCCGTTGTAGTAGCCCCTGAGCAGGGTGCCCCCGTCAAACAGCACATAGGGCGCGCTCAGGATGACGTTGGCGCCGGCCTGGGTCTGCTGCAGGAAGCCCTGCTGCAAGCTGAGGCTGCGGCCAAGGCTCAGGTTGACGTCGCCGTCGAAGGCGATGGCGGAGCGGCCCCACAGCGAGAGACTGTCGAAACCGCCCTGCTCGATCTGCTCGGCGCTGATGCGGGCCTGGGCGGGGACGAAGCCGTCGTCCAGTTCGCCGGGCTTCAGGTCGTCGGCCAGTGCGCCGGGCACATAATCCTGCGTCACGTAGAGGACACGTCCGGGACGGGTACTGCCGTCGCGAACCCCTGCGTATGGGGGCGACTCCAGAACGAGCGCCAGGCTGCCGCCGGCCGCGCCGGCACCGCCGGCCTGCGCGCGCATTTCACCGGCGAGGAAGAAGCTCAGGAAGGAGTTGACGCTGATGGCGCCGCCGTCGCTGGCGATGTCGCGCAGCACGCGGCCACCGTTGCCATCGCCCAGGCTCAGGCTGGCGCTGGCGCCGGAAACATCGATGAGCGCACCCGGGCGCACCACCACATAGGCAGCGGTGGACAGCACGCCACCAATGGCGCCGGGATCATTTCCGCCCGCACCGCCCAGCAAGACCGAGCCACCGTCCAGCACGATGCCATAGGGATTGCCCTGGATATCCAGCGCGGTATAGGCGCGACCGGCAGCATCGAGCACGGCGTGCTCGCCGATCCACACCGACAGCGCATCGGTGGGGTCGTCGCTCTCGTAGCCGGAGTCATTGGGAAAGGCAGTGCGGTGGGCGCTATACACATCAGCGATCGTGCGCGTGTTGACCACGCTAATGCTGCCGCCCGGCGCGACCAGGCTGCCTTCGACGTCAATCTGGCCTTTGCTGGTCAGGCTGATGCTGTGGCCCGGATCAACACGGATGGCAGCACCCTCACCAACGATGAGGGCACCGCTGGACAGCGGGGTTGCCACACCACCCAGCAGCGCCACGCCGGGGATGCCGCCGGTGAGCGAAAGATCGGCGCCGGCGCGCTGCTTGAGCGTGCCTTTGACGGGATTCTCTGCAAACAGCGGCGGCAGGGCCAGTTCAACGGCCCCGGCCAGCGCGTCACCGGCCAGCGTCTGCTGCGGGGCGCCTGTGCCCAGGCTGGCGCCGGTGTAGCGGTAGACCGGCATGGCCACATCGATCCGGGTGCCGGGCTGCACGATCAGGCCGGCGGCGCCGGACAGGTTGTAGGCCGAGAAGCCCTGCTGGAAGAAAGCGTCGGCGTCGGTGATATCGAAGACCGGCAGCACCTGCACGGCCATCGGCAGGGTCATGCCACGAGTGAGGAGGGTGCCGGGGCGCACCCTCAGGTCCGCCGCGAGCACGGTACCGGCGGCATAGGTCGTCGTCTTCGGATAGATCGGAATCGGCGCGGTGAAAGCGTCGGCCGGCAAGACATAACCGGCCGGGAAGTCACTATTGATGGCGATCACCTGATAACCGGCCGGAATCAACTGGCCGGGCGACCTATAGCCCTGGGTGCCCGTCACCGGGTCGCGAGCGAACACCCCGCCCATGGGCGGGGTCCAGCCGTTCGGTCCGACGATTTGCGGATTCCTGAACGAGATATTGAGGGTCACGCCGGGCGGCACCGGCTCGCCGAGCAGGAGGAAAGCGCCTGAGGACACGTTCAGCTCGAACGGCAGCGTGGACCCCGCCGGCAGGGTGAAGTCTTCGCTCACGGTGAGGTCGAAGGGCGCGGCTTCGCCGGCGGCGAGCTGGCCGCTGGTTTGCGTCAGCGTGCCGCCGATGGAAATGGCCGCCGGCGTATTGATGGTGAGCTTGCCGCCCTTGCCGAAGCCATAGGAGGCGATTTCGCCGCCGCCGTCGATCACGAGGCCGCCGGCGCTCAGGCTGATGTTGCCGCCGTTGCCACCCCGCGTGGAGCCATCCGCCAGCACCGCGCCGCCGGCCGAAGCGTCGATGCGCGAGCCGGATTCCAGCGCCAGCGCGCCGGCAATGTTGAGCGACACCGCGCCGCCGTTGCGGAAGGCAATGCCCCAGGCGCTCGAAGGATCAAGAGCGGCGTTGGTCCACAGGCCACGGGTGTCAATGGTGATGCCATCGGCGATGGTCAGGTCGCCTATTTCGCCGTACGGTCCGGTGCCACCTGTGATGCGTACCGAGCCGCCACGGGCGCTCAGGTCACCGCCGAGCGTGATCAGGTTGGCTTCGATACCGAGCGCCCCGCCCGCCGCCAGCGTCAAGCCGCCACCGATGCCCAGATTGCCGAGCGTCACCACGCTCAGCCCGCCGAGACCGGCGTCGTTGAGGCGGTCGAGGTTGAGCCAGACGGAATTGCCCTGCACGTCATCGGCAGGCGGCGCGGCATTCAGGCTGACATCGACAATCCGGCGCAGACGGGGACTGCCGGAATTGGGGTCCAGGGTCGGATCGTAGGTCTGGATCAACAATCGGCCTGCCATCGCGGCCTGGGTCTGGCTCAGCTTGTAGGCGTCGGCGACGGTCGCCGGCCGCACGTCGATCTGCCGGCCGCTGTTGAATACCTGCGCGTTGATGTCGCCGTCCAACGTCGCGTTGGCCGCCGAGATCTCCAGCTTGCCGGCGTCGCGGCCGACGGTATAGCCGTTTTCGAGCCGCCGCTGCGGAGCGATCAGCGGGTTGTAGTAGGTCTCGGTAACGCCCCAGCGCACATGCTGGTCTTCGTAGCCGACGTACACACCGCTGTAAACCAGATCGCCCGGCGCCTGGCCCGCCGTGTACAGATTGCCGTCGCTGCCCTTGAGCCAGGTCTGTTGGATGTAGCCGGTGGCGACATCCAGCGTGCCGCCCGCGAGATTGATGCGCGAGCCAGCCTGGGTGACGACATTGTCGGCGGTGAGATTGACGATGCCACCCTGCGCCGCCCACTCACCGATGCCGTGGCCCTGGTTGCCAAGGTAGCCGCTGACTTCCAGCAGGCCGCCGGCGGTGTACCAGCGGTCGGACTCGTAGCCCCCGGTGCCGGCCGGCACCAGGGTCAGTCTGCGGCGGTCGACCCAGAGGTTGCGGTTGAACAGCTTGCCCGCGTCACGGTTGAGCGGCGCATCGCGCAGTTCGTTGCCCTGCACGTTGACCTTGATGTTGTTGCTCTCCATCGCCATCTGCACGCCGACCGCGCCGGACACGTCCAGTTGCGCGCCCTGATTGACATGGACCGTGCCTTGGCCCAGCGACGCGCTGTTGCTGGCGGTCACCGCAAGCTGGCCGCCGGTGGCGAGCGTCAGGCTGTCGCCTGCAAAATTCACCCTGCCTCCGCCGACGATTTCGATACGCGAGAGGTCGCGGCGGTCCGACAGCGTGGAGTAGTTGTCGAAGTTCTTGGTCGCGCCGGCGAGGACGGCCGCACTGAGGCGCTGCTGGTCCAGCGTCGCCGATTCCTTGATCAGCGCGTCGCGCTGGCTGTCGAGCGCGGTGGTCTTGCCGTCGTCTTCGATCAGGACGGCGGTGACCGCGTCCTTGCCCAGGGTGACCTGGCCCAGCGTGTCACTGGCCGAGTTCAGCAGGTGAATCGTGCCGCGGGTGTTGACGGTGGTGGTGCTGATCGTGGCGCCGTCCTGGCGCACATCGCGGCCGGCCAGGGTGATATCACCTTCGCGGGCGAGGATGAGGCCGGTGTTGCCCACCTTGCCGGCCGTGCTGCCGGCATTGAACTGCGGCGCGATCTCGCTGCCACGGGTGGTGGAGAACTGGTTGCTGTCGGTGCCCACGCCCTTGCGGATACGAAAACTGTCACCGGCTGCCAGTTGGGTCTGGCCTTTGCGCGTGGTGATCTCGCCGGCGTTCTCGACCTCCGTGCCGAGCAGCATCACATAACCGCCGCCGTTGGTGACCGACTGCGGCTCGCGCGTGACGATCTGCGCGCCCTGCTCGACCTTCACGGCGCCACCGGCACCGGTGAAGGTCGCCGACGTGACACTCCGACCGTACAAACCGTTGTCGCGGAACTGCGCATCGCTGAGATTGGCGGCGGCCACCACCAGATTGCGCGTGTCGGTCTGGCTGCTGCCGCTGAAGACGATGCCGTTGCGGTTGACGATCAGCACCGTGCCGTTGGCCTTGATCTGGCCCTGAATCTGCGAAGGCCTCGCCTGCGTATCGTTCACCCGGTTGAGCACAGCCCAGTCGGCCTGCTGCTGAAACTCCACAGTGGTTCGCTTGCCGACGTTGAAGGTTTCCCAGTTCAGGATGGCCTTGTCACCGGTCTGCTGGATCGCCACGTTCGTGCCGCCGTCGGCCTGCAGTGTCTGCACGGGTGCGTTGGCGTTGTGCCAGCCTGCCGTGAGGCTGTCGGTGTCTGCCTTCAGGCCGCCATCGGCCAGGCCGTTGGGCACCGGCGACGGACCTTTCAGCGCCGCATCACGTGCCGCGGCCTGCGCAGCCTGCCGGGCGGCAATGGCCTGCGCCGCCACAGTCAGGTTGCTGATCGACCGTTGCAGTTGCGCGCTCGCCTGCTGTTGCTGCAATGCCGGGTTTGTCAGGCTTGATGCCGGCATGCCGTTGGGCAGCCTGCCCGTTTGCGAGGCCGTGTTCTGAAGCGACCCCTTGTCCGCAAACCAGGCAGGACTGAAAGCGCGCTGGGCCTGGGCATGGCCGATCACCCCGCCGGCTGCCAGCGTGATGGCAATAGCCCTCGCAATGGGCGCCATGCGCAATACACGATCCTCCGTGCGTTTGGAATATTCCTTGCCTTTGCATGCATGTGTTGTCATGTGAGGTTCCCGCCGATGGTCCGGTTATGTCAAAGCCGATGCCGTCTGCGCTCGGGCAGCCAGCCATGTCTATGGAACTTCGTGGGGCCGCGGCAAGCATTGCCGACGGCACCCAGAATTTCCGATCTGCTAAGACAACCGGGAACCCCCAAATCCCTCAACTTTTTTTGCGAACCCAGTGTTCATGCGGGTTTGCGGGACACAGACTGCGTAACAAGCGGGCAAGGCAAACCAGAGGACACATTGCGATGCGTCATCAGTTCATCACAAAGAGCGTTGAGCTCAGCTCAGCACAAGGAGCCCGCCGGGCAATGAGCGCGCATTCAGATCGAAGGAGTTTTCCAACTGCGACAGCGCAGCGTCCAAAGCCGTGATGAGAAAACGGCCCGTCACCCGTTGCTCGCGCGTCGCATCGTTCAGCAGCATCACGTGGCCGACCCGATACCGATTGATTTCCGCCAGTACATCGACGAGCCGTGCCTCATTGAATACCAACTCGCCCCGGCGCCATGCCGCTATTTCTTCCGGCTGCACGGTGGCAACCCCGCTCACGGCCACCGCGTCGTAGACGGCCTGTTGGTGCGCTTGCAATGTGCGGGCGCCCAATGGGTGCTCGATCCTCACGACTCCCTCGACGCAGGTCACGCAGACCTTGCCCTGGAGATGGCGGACCTCGAATCGCCCTCGATCTGCCATGCTGCGGCCCGCCCCCGCCACGACGGTGAAGCGCTCCACGGCGTTGCCCAGATCGATCGCGGCTTCGCCTTTGATCAGGTCGATGCCGATGATTGAGCCGTGTTCGGATTGGCGCCGAATGCTCGTCTGGGTGTTGAGCACCACCGTGGCTTGGGGATTCAGCGCCACGAGGCGCTGCTCGCCGACGGCCGTGCGGTCATCAGCCGTCCATTCCGTGGGAGACGGCCAGCGCCCTCCCGGCGGATACATCACCGCGACACCCCCCAGCGCGGCGGCGCTCACGGCACCGCCCAGCAAGGCGCGCCGGCCCAGGGACGTCGTACCTGACGCCGTGCCGTGCAAGGTCGTGGCATGCGGATGGGAACGCAGGTATTCGCCGGCTGCGGGTTTCATCACCGCCCAGCGATGCTTCACTTCGCTGAACGCCGTCTTATGGGCCGTGCTGGTACCAAGCCAACGCTTGAATGCCTCGGCGTCGGCAGTCGAGACATTCTCAGACGCGAGCAGGCGCAACCAGGCACGCGCCTGCGTGCGCAACGCTTCCGCTTGGACGGAGCGATCGGGGGCGCCCGTGTTCATCGCATCACCCCAGGCCGCCTCGCGCGACGGTGGCCACAGGGTCTGGCCGGACGATCCAGGGGCTGAGAGCTGTCAAATTTGGTCTGTTCACGTGCTATGACAAACGGCATCGCCGAAAACCCTCAACTATTTTTTTCATTGTCCATTTGCGCATCCAGATAGTCGTGGGCACGCTTCAATTCGTTTTCGACGACGCGCAGCGACACCCCCAAGCGCCGGGCGACCTCTTTATGCGGCAACTCCTCCCAACGCACCAGCAGCAGGATCGCTCGGCGACGCTCGGGCAGGCGGTCGATGTACTTCTGCGCCGTTTGCACCTCCGACCGGATTTCGGCCAACCTTTCAGGCCCTGGTGCCGGATCGGACAATTCCATCAGGGACTCGATCTCATCCAATGACAGCGAACGGTTCTGCCGACGCTGGACGTTCAGCGCGGTATTGACGGCTGCTCGCACCAGATAACTGCCCGGGCTTTGGACCGGGCTGCCCTTATCGTCGCCTTGCAGCCGCAGCCAGGTATCGTGCAGTGCGTCGGACGCCAGGTCGGCATTGCCCAGAAGTTGCGTCACGCGCCGCTTGAGACTGCCATAGTGCCGGGCGAGATAGTCCGACAGGATCGGGCGGGCATCTTCCGTCATGAGCGCGACGCCTTCTCGTTCTGGCTGCAGAGTGCTTCCCCGTCGTGGGCACGCTCCGCCTCGCGGGGCAGCAGCAGCATCGTCAGCGGCTGCGCCATGGAAGGGGGCGGCGCCCGACCTACCCGAACTAGCGCCAGCACACTGCGCACGGCGGTATCACGCTGGGCATTGCCCGTCGACGTGAGCAGGCGCCCTTGGCGGATCTGCCCCCCCGCATCCACCTCGAACTGCAACAACGCCCGGTAGTCGCCCGGTGCCGTGCGGGCGTCGGCGCAGAGTGCGTCCCAGACCTGGCTCTGCACCCAGCCGCCGTAGTCCAGATCCAGCCCATTGACGTCCACAGCAGCAGTGTCGACCGAGGCCTCGCGTTTCAGGACAAAGGCTTCCTCGGGGCCGCTTTTTCCCTTTTGCGCGACCAAGCCGGTCCCGTTCAGCAGGAGCCGCAAGGCTTCATCGGGGGAATGACGTCCCAGGACCGAATTCGACCGCTTGCCGGCCACCAGGGCACTGCTGAACACCGCCGGGCGCCTGGCTGCTGCGGCATAGCGTTGCAGCGCGATGGCCAAAATTTGGGACGGGATATCGAACTGCACCAGTCCATCCGGCAGCCGCCCCGGGGCGGCCGCTTCCTTCGCGTCACTGGCAGGGCTTAAAGCGGCTCGATCATCGGCCCCGGCGCACGCGGATGCAACGCCGCATAGCATTCCCAGGATCGCCGCTGTGCGGGTCAGTTCGGCCGCAGGCGCGTACATCCCGGCCGACCTTCGCCCCCTGCTTTAAAGCGAACGTCACCATGCCCGTGGCCGTATCGCGGGCACCATGACGGAGGGAGTGATCGGCTTTGCAAGGTATACGCACCATTATGGAATCTGTCATGGTGTCATCAGATGGTGACTGTAATGTTACAAACGCGAAATCTCTCCGCAGAACCTGCCACGCCTTGACCTGCGGGCTGATCACCGACCCACGCCTCGCTGCTGCCCAGCTCCCAGGACACCCCGCCGCCGTGCACCACCGCCGAGAGTGTCTGACCCAGGCGTTGCCCGATCACAGGCTTCTACGGCACCAGGCCGAACCCCGGCCCATCGTCGAGCATGGCGAAGCGCCCGCTGGCGAGTTGGGCCGACCGCCGATAGACGCCGCTGATGCGCTCCCCATCCGCCCCCTGCCGGTGGACCAGCCCGGTGGCCTTCGCGATGTCCAGCGCTGCTGCTGCAGCCGCTCGCCAGCGCAGGGTGGTCAGAATATTGCGCGCCAAGATCACAGGGCGGCCGTGCCGCTCGACCAGGCACTGGTCGACCGGGAAATCGGTGCTCTTCTGCAAGGCTTCTTGGAGCAGACCGCCAACCCCACCCAGTCCAGCCGCTTGCCCAGATCACGCTCCAGCTTGCTCATCAGATGGCGGGCATATGTGCACAGTCTTCGAGTTTGGCCGCAGCCGTGTGAGCCGGATGGCGCGATCGCGCAAGCCCACACCCAGATCATCTTCCAGTTCCTTCATGGCCTTGGACAGGGCCGACTGGTCCACGTGCAGGCGTGCGGCCGCGCGCGAAGTGCAACTCCTCGCCCATGGCGATGAAGTAGCGCATGTGTCAAAGTCCCGCTCGCATTCGATATCTCCTTCTTGACGACTCACACAAGATTCGCGCCCCCCCTGCGGCGGACGGAGTCAGCGTTGAGGCAAACCGCGTCGGTGTGTGTTGATGCCCACCATCACCGTCTGGCCGGATGCTTCGGCGCAGTGGTCCAGGGCCTGGCGCAGTGCGGTGTCCACGCTGCGCAGGGAGATACGAAGCCAGGTGGCGACTTCCTGGCGGGATTTGTCTTCGAGGCGAAGGGCGACCAGCACCGAGCGGTGGCGGCGTGGCAGGTGTTGCAAGACGCGCTCGACCGCTTCCAGCTCGGAGCGGGCTCGGCAATGACGTCGGGGCCGGGTGAATGGTCTGCCAGTGCGTCCAGCTCTGATTCCACGCCGCTCGCGTACTGAACCGCCGCGGGTTTCGCGGAGGCTCAACACTCTAAGAGGATTGAGCCATGAGCAAGTCGAACAAGTTCTCACCTGAAGTGCGCGAGCGCGCGGTGAGGATGGTGCAGGAGCAGCGCGGGGAGTACCCGTCGCTGTGGGCAGCCATCGAGTCCATCGCCCCCAAGATTGGCTGCGTGCCGCAGACCTTGAACGAATGGGTCAAGCGCGCCGAAGTCGATACCGGCGTGCGTGAAGGCGTGACGAGCAGCGAAGCCCAGCGGATGGAGGAGCTGGAGCGCGAGGTCAAGGAGCTGCGCCGAGCCAATGAGATATTGAAGCTGGCCAGCGCTTTTTTCGCCCAGGCGGAGCTCGACCGCCGACTGAAGTCGTGAAGGCCTTCATCGACAAGCATCGCGATGCCTTGGGGGTCGAGCCGCTCTGCACGGTTTTGCAGGTCGCCCCATCGGCCTACCGGCGCCATGCCGCGCTGCTGCGCGAGCCCCACAGGCGCTGTGCCCGCGCCAAACGCGACGAGATGCTCATGCCGCAGAAGCCAAGGCCCCATGCCCGCTGGACCGGGTCAACCGGCAGTTCCATGCCGAGCGGCCCAACCAGCTGTGGGTCAGCGACTTCACGTACGTTTCCACCTGGCAGGGCTGGCTGTACGTGGCCTTCGTCATCGACGTGTTCGCCCGCCGCATCGTGGGCTGGCGGGTGAGCAGTTCAATGCGCACGGACTTCGTGCTCGATGCGCTGGAGCAGGCCCTGTATGCCCGCCAGCCCGAACGCGATGGCAGACTGGTCTGCCACTCCGATAGGGGCTGGCAATACGTCAGCATCCGCTACACCGAGCGGCTGGCCGAAGCCGGCATCGAGCCGTCCGTGGGCAGCAAGGGCGACAGCTATGACAACGCCTTGGCCGAGACCATCAACGGTCTGTACAAGGCCGAACTGATTCACCGCCGGGCGCCATGGAAAACCAGGGAGGCCGTCGAGTTCGCAACGCTCGAGTGGGTGTCCTGGTTCAACCACCACCGTCTGCTCGAACCCATCGGGTACATCCCGCCTGCTGAGGCCGAGGCAAACTACCACCGACAACTCGCCAGTCAGACCCACCGCGGTGGCGGTCTGACTTAAACCGACCGGCCTTCATGACAGCCGGGGCGATTCACGCAAGAGCGTGGATGCACTGATCTCCATTCGATATCGAAAAACCTGCACGTCAATCAGCTTCCCATATGCTCGCACCGGCACCTCTATATCGGTCGCGATTCGTTCGGCGACAGCCTCGCTGGTGCATTCGATGAGAACGTAGCAATCTTCGCCGCCCACATAGTCAGAGTCCGCCGTCACGGGCCTGGAGAGGCCCGCATCTGCTTCGACAAAGTGGATTGAAGCCACGCCCAGTTGGTCCACCAGATTCAGCATGCTCGCAAGCGCGGGCATCATGGCCGAGTCGTCCAACGGGCGCAGTCGTACCAGTGCGACGGCGACACCTCGCGCCACCCCAGCGCTCCGCACCAGTCGTCCCACGACACGTGTGGGCGCGATGAATCGGGAAATATGGTGATTGGACCATTCGGTCTGGTTCGCCAGGGCCGCACGGTAGGGTGCGCTGTCGAGCACGGCGAACTCAATGGAGTTGTAGATCTGTAGGTACCGGGTAGGCGCGCCGAGCGATACATATCGGCGCGCCTCAAGAAAGCCAGGAATCGCCACCCTCTCCGCCAGGTGCTCGCGATCAAACCACTCGTTGAAGTCAGCCTCCTCCTCGGGGAGAACTTCCATCGACGACATCAAAATTCCATTGCCCGCAAAAACCATTTCTGTTCTCTTCAAGTAGTTCAGATCGATAGAGGGATCAATCGATCCGGATGTTCGCTTCGGTGATCACTTTCTCCCACTTGAGTCGATCCCGCTTGATCGTCTCAGCCAGTTTCTGGGGCGAACCACCCTCGATTTCCATGCCCATGTCGATCAACTTTTTCTTCATGTCAGGATCCTGCAGGATCTCATTCACGTTCTTGTTCAGCAGTGCAATCACTGCTTCAGGCGTCCGAGCGGGTGCCAACAGTGCAAACCAGTGCAGCAACTCGAAGTTGGCAAAGCCCTTGCTTTCGGAGACGGCAGGCAGCCCGGGATAAGCGTTTGAGCGCTTTGCCGTGGTGACTGCCAACGCCTTCAACTTGCCCGCCTTGGCCATCGGCATCGACTCCGGGCCGATGGCCATCATCACCGGTACCTGACCAGACATCAGATCTTGCAGTGCGGGCGCTCCACCCTTGTAGGGCACGTGCGTCATGTCAATGGACGACAACCGTTTGTACAACTCCATGCCCAGATGGCTGGGGTTGCCGGGGCCACTGGACGCGTAGTTGAGCGGTGTCGGTGAAGAGCGCGCAAACGCTGTGAGTTCGTCGAACGAACTGACCGGCAGCGACGGATGAACCATGACGACACTGGGAAGCGTCACCGCCATCACGATCGGCGCGAAGTCCTTTTCCGGGTCATATGCAAGTCGCCCCTTGTAGAGCGTTGGATTGACCGACAAGCCCGCGGTAGACGCCAGCAGGATCGTGTAGCCGTCCGGGCCGGCTTTTGCAACGTAGCCGGCACCAATCTGCTCGGTCGCACCTGGCTTGTTCTCGATGAGAATCGGCTGTTTGAGCCGCTGCGAGAGCTGCTGCCCGATCAATCTCGACACTTGATCTGATGCGCCTCCCGGGGGGTAAGGCACCACGATCCGGATGGGCTTGTCCGGATAACCCGCCGCCGCCGAAAACGCTGCCGCAGCGAGTGAGGAGGCAAACAACACACGTTTCAAGATGGCGTTCATATGGGTCCAAGCGAGTTGAATCACTGAGGCGTGATGTTTGCGGCCTTCACCAACCGCGCGTAGTTTTCCGCGTCGTTGCGGATGAAGTCACGAAAGGCTTCGGGCGAGTCCCCGACGGGAATGAGCGCGACCTCCTCCAACTGCCGGCGCAAATCACCGCGCAGCGCCGTCTTGATCGCCGCATTGATCCTGTCGATCACGGCAGGAGGGGTGCCGGCTGGCGCCGCGATGCCGGTCCAGGTGACCACCTCGAAGTCGGGCAGGCCCGCCTCCTTCATCGTGGGAACGTCTGGGAGCAGCGGCGAGCGCGCGTGGCTGGTGACGGCCAGCGCGCGCAGCTTGCCGCTCTTGGCGTATGGCAAGGCTGTTGGCGAGGTGTCGAACAGCATGTCGATCTGTCCGCCCATGAGGTCTACAAGCGCCGGAGCGCCGCCCTTGTACGGGACGTGGAGCAGTTGGAGCTTGGTCTGTTGCATGAAAACCTCTGTAGAGAAGTGCTGAGCAGATCCAACACCAGCGCTGCCGAAAGTCACCTTTCCAGGCCGTGCCTTGGCCATCGCGATCAGTTCCTTCACGCTGTGCGCAGGCGACTGGTTGCCCACAACCAGAATGTTGGGCTGATCGACGATCCGCATGATGGGGGCAAAGGCCTGCAGCGGATCGAAGGGCGGACTGGCGTACAAGAACTGGTTCGCGGCGAAGACGCCGGCGCTGCCGACCAGCAGGGTGTAGCCGTCCAGGGGCGCTTTCGCGACATAGGCCGCACCGATGTTGCCGGAGGCGCCCGGCCTGTTGTCGACAACAAAGGGCTGCTTCAGGATGTCCTGCAGGCTCTTGCCGACCAGGCGCGCAACCAGGTCCACGCTGCCGCCCGGAGGGAACGGAACGACCAGTCGCACCGGCTTGAGCGGGTAGTCCTGGGCGGCGGCGCATGGAACGACGACGGCCAGCAGCAGGCCAAGCAGCTTGCTAAGCATGGCCGGGCTCCTGCTCCAGAGCGCGCGCGGGCTGCAGCGCTGCGGCGACATGAGCGGCGATCTCAAGCAGCGCGTGATCGTTGCCCGCACGCCCGACCAGTTGCAGCCCGACAGGCCGCTCGTCGTCGTCTTGACCCGCGGGCAGCGAGATGGCGCACAGCGCCAGCAGGTTGACCGCACGCGTGAAGTGGACCGGTGCTACCTGTTGATCGACGTCTTCGATCCGAGGCGCCGTCATGGCCGTCACGGGCATGGCGATGGCGGATATCTCCAGCCGGTCCATCTCGTCGGCGAAGGCCTGCTGCCAGCGCGACGCGGTGGCTTGCGCTTGCAGGTACTGGACGGCCGTGGTCGCGCGGGCGGCCATGAATCGCGGCCGCACCGAGGGATCCATCGGTGCGTTCGGGTCGTCCAGGAAACGGTCATTCACACAAGCGCCCTCGGCGATCATGATGAAGTTGGTGGGCTCCTTGAATGCCGCCAGCGGCGCTGGAAAGCGAAACGGCACCAGGCTGAAGCCTGCGTGCTCAAGACTCTGCACGCTCTGCGCATGACACCGTGCGACGGCCGGAGTGAGTGGTGCGAGCTCGCCCGCTTCCAGGACGCCGATTCGCCGGTGGGCCGTGGGCGTTGCACGGGACGCACCAACAAGCGCCTCGAAGCAAAGCCGGGCATCCTGCACCGACGACGCGAACAAGCCCAGGCTGTCCAGGCTGCCGCTGAGCGGGTAGACGCCCCCACGCGGCAACGCATCGATGGTTGGTTTGAAGCCGACGATGCCGCAGAAGGCCGCGGGCACGCGAACCGAGCCGCCGGTGTCCGAGCCGACCGCCCAAGGGACCAGGTTCGCCGCTACTGCCACCGCCGATCCGCTGCTGGAGCCCCCTGCCACCAAGGTATCAGTGGCGCGACCAGCTGGATTGCGCGGCGTGTCCATGTGCGTGTTGGTGCCCCAAGCGCCCAGCGCGAACTGCACCAGATGGGTCTTTCCGACGATGACACCACCGGCATCGACGATGCGCCGGACGATAGCCGCGTCCTGGTGCACGATGTTGTCCGACAGTAGCGGGGAACCTGCCGTTGTGGGCTTGCCCTGCATGTCCACCAGATCCTTCAACGCCAACGGGATGCCGTGCAGCAGGCCGCGGTCACGGCCAGCGCGAAGCTCCTGATCGGCCAGGGTCGCCGCAGCCAGAGCTTCTTCCTCATAGACAGCCAGGAAGCTCTTGAAGACGGCGTCATGCGCGGCGATGCGGCGAAGGCACTCCCGCGTAAGGATCACCGAACTCGTCTCCCCGGCTCGCAAGGCACGCGAGAGTTCCACCATCGGCGCGAACGCGGGCGGCTTGGTCTGATGAGAGTTCGTCATTCCGCCACCTCACTAAGCGCAAGTCGCGTGTCCAATACCTCGGAATAGGACTCGCCGGCACGCAGCCGTGCCAAGGTCTGTTGCTCCGCCAATTGCAGGCCAATCGCTTTCCGGGCCAGGGCCCACGCCTCCTCGGGCGACATCACCAGAATGCCGTTCTCATCGGCCACCACGGCATCGCCGGGATGCACTCGCACGCCCCCGCAGTCCACCGGACGGCAAAAGCTTCCCGAGTGTCCGAGAACACGGGTGGTGCGGGCGCTCAGGCCACGGGCCCACACCGGCACGCCGAGCTCGCGCAATTCCGCGATGTCCGTCACACAGCCATCCACGACCACGCCTGCAACACCGCGCAGACGTGCCGCCAGCATGCTGGCGCCTCCCATGCACGCGATCGTCTCATCGCCTGCACGGTCGACGAACAGGAAATCACCGGCCCGTAACTGTCCCAGTGCATGGTGCAGGATGGATCCGTCCAAGCCCTCGCAGCGCACAGTGACTGCAGTGCCGACGCTGCGCCCCAGCGCCGTCATGGCCTTGATCCGGCCATGCAGAAATCCTTGATCGTGAAAGTGGCCGATGGTGGCCGGTTCGACCTCCTTCAGCAGGGCCAGCAGTTGCTGCGCGCAAGGCTGCGGCAACTCTCCTAGTTCAATGGCTGTCATTTCGGATATCGTCGTTGTGAATGACGGCAATCGTAGGCAGCCGCCCCCGGCACCGATACTGATCAATTCTCACGATGGTTGATACAAGTTCTTTATCAACGAGGTTCACCCTCCACCAGTTGGAAGCTTTCGTGTGGACCGCGCGTCTCGGCACGGTGCACGCAGCGGCTCGCCAACTTCATCTCAGCCAGCCTGCGATCTCGCACCGCATTCGCGACCTGGAGGAGGAGCTGGGTATTCAGCTGTTCGAGCGCCAGAGCCAGCGCCTTCTGGTGACGGAGTTGGGCCGCAATGTGCTGGTCTATGCGGAACGCGTGCTGGCGTCGGCACAAGACATGGCGCGGCTCGATCTGCGGCGCACCATCACAGGTCTGGTGCGCATGGGGGTGGACGAGTCCTGCGCGATCATCGGGATGCCGCAGATCCTCAAGGACATCAAGGACAGCTATCCGGCGCTTCGCGTGGACCTGACGGTGGGTGGAGGCGCCCTGCTCCTCCAGAAGATCAACAGCCATGAACTGGACATGGCCTTGCACACGGGGCAAAGCAGCCAGCCCGACGTGACAAGCCAGTTCATCGGGCTCACCCAACACCAGTGGGTGGCAGCCCACGACCTGATGATGCCGGAGGAGGAGTTTCTTCCGGCCCACGCCCTGAATCATCGCATCGTCTGCAATGCGCCGCCGTCGACGCTGCATGAATCGGCATCGCGCTGGCTGGCCTCGGACGGCTATGCTTTGGAGGAATACAGCAGTTGCAACTCGCTCTCGCTCATGGTCGCGCTGGTCGCCTCCGGCCATGCGATTGCCATGCTACCTGCATCGATCACACGCCAGCAGGTCGCCGAAAAATCCTTGCAGGTGTTGCACGCCAAGCCAGTGGTGCCGAACGTGCCCTACTACTTCTCGTATTTGGCACATCACCGCAGTGACACGACGGCGCGCATTCTGGACATTGTGCTGCGCAACCTGCAGGACACCGGCTTCTTTCACGCCGACGAGGTTTGCAAAGTTCCTTAGCGGTTGCGTCCACACGCCGGATCCCTCGGTAGGCCGTGTGGCGGACGCCCCTAAGGCCGTGCCCAGCCGAAGTGCTCCTCGATGCGCTTGCGCTTCGTCTGAATCTCTTGTGTCAGCCGCATGGACGTCGCGTAGACGAACGCTCCGGCATGAGCAATTTTCGGCACTGCGTGCACTATGCAGTTCCTATGTCCATTGGTTGACCAGTAGACGCTCCGCGCCCTATGACGTTGAAAGCGATCTACCGGCCGCTTCAAGTGCAGGCTTGACGCTCTCGAGCGCCCCACCGCCGTCGCAGGGCACGACCGCGCCAGAGATGTAGGCCGCATAGGGTGAGGCCAGGAACAGCGCCAAGTTGGCGATGTCGTCGAGCGAACCGAAGCGCTGCAGCGGCACCTGGGTGCGCGCGAACTCGCGGGCTTCGGGGGTCGGCGCCATCAGCTTGCGGAAGCCCTCGGTGCCGTCGATCGGGCCGGGTGAGATCGAGTTGAGCCGCACGCCCTCCCCGCCCCACTCGAGCGCGAGCACGCGCGTGAACTGGTCGACGCCGGCCTTGGCCGCACTCGCATGGGCCTGGTAACGCATCGGCACGAAAGACTGCGGGGCGGTGATGTTGATCACCGCCCCGCCCGGCTTGCGCAGGTGCGCATGCGCTTGGCGCAATACATGGAAGGTGCCGACCAGATCGATGTCCACCACCACCTTGAAGCCGTTGGACGACATTTCCTTGGCCTCGCACAGGAAGTTGCCCGCGGCCCCGGATATCAGCACGTCGATCGGGCCGAGCTTCTCCACCGACTCGGCGAAGGCCGCGCCCACCGCGTCGAAGTCGCGCACGTCCGCCACCACGCCGTGCACCGCACCACCGTGGCGGCCCAGCGAATCCACGGCCGCGTCGACGTTCTCGCGCTTGCGGCTGGCCACGGTCACACGCGCGCCCTGGCGCGCAAAGGCATCCGCGATGCCGAAGTTGATGCCCGTGGTGCCGCCGAAGACGACGACGTGGCGGTCCGTGAAATCGATGCCGAGCTGCATGGGGTTCTCTGGGTCGGTGAAGGAAAGGGACTCGCCGCCGGTCAGTTGAAGCCCGAGCGGGGCGAGGCGGCCGTGCCGCTGCCGTACAGCGCCAGCCGGCGGCAACCCGCGAAGATCGACTTGGGCGTGAGGCCGTAGATCTGGCGGATCGAATGGCTGAAGTGCGTCGCGTCGGGGTAGCCGACGTCGAGCGCGATGTTCGTGAGATTGGCGTTCTGCGTCACGTAATAGAGGACGCTGCGCGCGCGCTGCCAGGTCCGGAAACTGCGGAACGGCGAGCCCACCTCAGCCTTGAACAGGTGCAGGAAGCGCGACACCGACAGGTGGCTGGCCACCGCGCATTCCTCGGCCGAGGTGTGGCTGTTGGGGTCGCACTTGATCTTGTCCACCACCGCGCTCATGCGCTTGTCGATCACGCGAGCCGGCAGCGCATCGCCAAAGAAGTTCTCGTCGAAGTCCTCGGTACGCGCGTACTGGCGGGTGGCGCAGCGCTTGAACTTGTCCAGCGCGTCGCGCATGGTCTGAAGCGCCTTCTCGTCGCGCACCGCGCCGCGACCAGTGCGGATGTGCTCGGGCAGGTCGCGCAGGCGCACCGTCTCCGACTCGATCAGGATGTTGCAGATCATCCGGTCCTCGGACTCGATGCGGTGGCCCACGTAGGGCGGCACGACCGACAGCAGGGTTTCCTCCCACTCGCCGCCGTCCACGCAGATCCGGTGCGGCCTGCGCAGCGACACGTAGATGCTGAAGGCGCCGAAGGTGCGCACCGACGGTTCGCCCAGCAGGCCGACATAGAGCACGCGATCGGCGTTGAGCCACATCACGCGCTCGGACGGCGCTGTGGAGGTGCTCCGCGAAGGCTGCAATTCGCTCGAATCGATCTGAATCTGCATGGTGTTGTCTCCTGTTTATATCGGCGGCCCCGCGCCAAGGCTTGCGTCGAGTCGTCAACGGTACTTGGCGAGCTCCAGTTTGCCAAGCTGCGCGCAATGCACCTCGTCCGGGCCGTCGGCCAGGCGCAGCAGGCGTGCGGTCGCGTAGGCCGAGGCGATGCCCAGGTCGTTGTTGGTGCCGCCGCCGCCATGCGCCTGGATCACCCAGTCGATCACCTGGCAGGCCATCTGCGGGGCCGCCACCTTGATCATCGCGATGTCGGCCTTGGCGACCTTGTTGCCTACGGTGTCCATGCGGTGCGCGGCGTTGAGCGTGAGCAGGCGCGACTGCTCGATCAGGATGCGCGAGTGCGCGATGCGCTCCAGCGTCACGCCCTGCTGCGCGATGGTCTTGCCGAAGGCCACGCGCGACAGGCTGCGCCGGCACATGCGCTCCAGCATGCGCTCGGCCAGCCCGACCAGCCGCATGCAGTGGTGGATGCGGCCCGGTCCGAGCCGGCCCTGCGCGATCTCGAAACCGCGGCCCTCGCCCAGCAGCATGTTCGAGGCCGGCACGCGCACGTCCTCGAACAGCACCTCCGACGCGCGGTCCGGCACGCCGTAGAAGCCGAACACCGCGATCGGCCGCACCACCGTCACGCCGGGCGTGTCCATGGGCACGAGGATCATCGACTGCTGCTTGTGACGGTCGGCGTTGTCCGGGTCGGACTTGCCCATGAAGATGCCGATCCTGCAGCGCGGATCGGTGGCGTTGGTGGTGTACCACTTGTGGCCGTTGATCACGTAGTGGTCGCCATCGCGCACGATGCTCGACTCGATGTTGGTCGCATCGCTCGAGGCCACGCCCGGTTCGGTCATCGCGAAGCAGGAGCGGATCTCGCCCGCCAGCAGCGGCTTGAGCCAGCGCTCCTGGTGCTCGGGCGTGCCGTAGCGCGCCAGCACTTCCATGTTGCCGGTGTCGGGCGCCGAGCAGTTGAAGACCTCGGGCGCGAGGTGCGAGCGGCCCATGATCTCGCACAGCGGCGCGTACTCGAAGTTCGTCAGGCCCGCGCCGTGGCTCGACTCGGGGAGGAACAGGTTCCAGAGCCCGGCCTCGCGTGCCTTGGGCTTGAGCTCGTCGAGCACCGGCGCCACCTTCCAGGGGCCCAGCGTCTCGGCCTCCTTGTAGTAGCGCTCCTCGTTGGGATAGATATGTTCTTCCATGAACGCGCGGAGGCGCCTCTGCAGATCCTGAACCTTGGGAGAGAACTCGAACACATGAACCTTTCTGGGTGGCGTCTTGCCGATGTCGCGCGGGGCGTGGAGAGAAGGAGGCGCGGCGCTAGCGCTCGCCGCGCGGGAAATGGGCTTCGACCTGACGCCAGGCGGCCTCGGCGATGGGCCGCGCCTTCGCGCCCGTCTCGCGCGCCTCGGCGCTCGAGGCCGTGCCGTCCAGCGCGCGCTTCAGGATGCCCTGCAGGATCGCGGCCAGACGGAACATGCTGTAGGCCAGGTAGAACTCCCAGTGCGCGGGATCGACCGGCGCGCGGCCGGTACGGCGGCAGTAGGCGTCGAGGTAGCTGCGTTCGTCGGGAATGCCCAGCGCCGCAAGGTCGACGCCGGCCATGCCGCGGAACTGCGCGGCCGTCAGCCGCCAGGGCAGCGCGTGGTACGCGAAGTCCGCCAGCGGATGGCCCAGCGTGGACAGCTCCCAGTCGAGCACCGCCAGCACACGCGGCTCGCTCGGGTGGAAGATCATGTTGTCGATGCGCAGGTCGCCATGGAAGAGGCAGGTCTCGTCGCCGGGCGGCACGTGCGCGGGCAGCCACTCGATGAGGCGCTCCATCGCCGGGATCGGCTGGGTGACCGAGGCCTGGTACTGCGCGGTCCAGCGGCCGATCTGGCGCGTGAAGAAGCCGCCGCTGCGACCGTAGTCCGCCAGGCCGACCGCGGCCGGGTCCACGCCGTGCAGCGCCGCGACCACGCGGCTCATGTCCTCGTAGATCGCGGCGCGCTCGGCACGCTCGCAACCGGGCAGGGCCGGGTCCCAGAGCACGCGGCCCTCGACGAAGGCCATCACGTAGAAGGGCGTGCCGATCACCGAGGCATCGGCGCAGTAGCCCAGCGCACGCGCCACCGGCACCTCGCTGCCACTCAGCGCGGCGATCACCCGGTACTCGCGGTCGACGGCATGGGCCGAGGGCAGCAGTGCGCCGTCGGGTTTCTTGCGCAGCACGTAGCGGGTGCCCGCGCCGTCGGTCAGCAGGTAGGTCGGATTCGACTGGCCGCCCTTGAAGCGCTCCAGCGCCGCGGCGCCGCGAAAGCCCGGGATGTGCGCCTGCAGCCATGACGACAGCGCCTGCAGGTCCAACGCCCGGGGGGCGCCGTTCGATGTACTCACAGCCGCATCATTCAACATTCATGACCTCTCATGCGAAGAATGGTATGGCATTATTGTCTGACAATCTACCGGGGGTTTACGCCGACGATCGCCTGTGCGACAGCGGGAATGCGGGCCCGTCCCTGGCCCCGACCTCAGTCGCGAAACGTGGGCACGCGGTGTTCGCGCGCGGCGCGCAGGGCCTCGTCCAGGTCCTCGGAATACAGCATCGCGGCGTTCCATGTGGCGATGTAGTTGAGGCCGTCGGCCACCGGCCGGTCGCGCACGTAGGAGATCATTTCCTTGGTGCCGCGCAGGCACAGCGGCGACTTGGCCGCGAGCTGCGCCGCGATGTCGGCCACCGCCGCCGAGAGCTCGGCACGGGTCTCGTGGCAGCAGTTGACCAGGCGCATGCGCGCGGCCTCGGCGCCCGAGAAGCGCCGCGCGGTGTAGGCCAGCTCGCGCGCCATGCCCTCCCCCACCAGCCGCGGCAGGCGCTGCAGCGTGCCCACGTCGGCCACCAGGCCCACGTCGATCTCCTTGACCGAGAACCAGGCGTCTTCGCAGCAGTAGCGCATGTCGCAGGCCGTGACGATGTCGATGCCGCCACCCACGCAGGCCGCATGGATCTCGGCGATCACGGGCTTGCGGCAGCGCTCGATGGCCGTGACCGTACCCTGCAGGTCGAGGATGTTGCGTCGCGTCTTCTCGCGCGAGCGGCCGTCGCAGGCGTCTTCGGTCTGCGCCTTGAGTTCGTCGAGCATCGCCAGGTCGAGCCCGGCCGAGAAATGCGCGCCCGCCGCCGACAGGATGCCCACGCGCGCCTGCGGCGTGGTGTCCAGCCATTCCATCGCCTCGCGCAGTTCGCGCCACATCGCGGCATTGATCGCATTGGCCTTGTGCGGGCGGTTGAGCTCGATGCGGGCCACCCCTGCCTGCAGCGACACATTCAGGGTCTCGAAGGCGGGGGCGGCCGTGGTGTTCATTCTTCCTCCTCGAAATGCCGCAGATGGGCCTGGCGCAACGCGAACTTCTGGATCTTTCCGGTCGAGGTCACGGGCAGCGATGCGAGCCGCAAGAAAGCCTTGGGCACCTCGAAGCGGCCGAGATGCGCGCGGCAATGCGCTTCGATGTCGACGTCCTCCTGCGTCGGGTCGAGCACCACGAAGGCGGTGATGGCCTCCCCCCAGCGCGCGTGCGGCAGGCCGACCACGGCCGCGGCGCGCACCGCGGGATGGCGCAGCAGCACCTCCTCGACCTTGATCGACGGCACGTTCTCGCCGCCGGTCTTGACCATGTCCTTGATGCGGTCGAGGAAGAGCAGTTCGCCGTCGTCGTCCCAGCGCCCCAGGTCGCCCGAATGGTGCCAGCCGAAGCGCGAGGCATGGGCCGTGGCCTCGGGGTCTTGGTAGTAGCCGAGCATCACGTTGGGGCCGCGGTAGACGATCTCGCCGACCTCGCCCGGGCCCAGCAGGCGGCCGTCGTCCGACATCACGCCCAGCTCATCGGCCAGCGTGGCCACGCCCCAGTAGGCGCCGAAGCGCTGCAATTGCTGCTCGGGCCGGAAGATGGTGGCGGCGGTGTACATCTCGGTCTGGCCCGAGCACAGCGCAAAGCGGTTGCACAGGCCGTCGAGCAATGCAGTGAGCAGCGTTTTCGACATCGGCGCCATCGCGTAGATGCACAGCTTGAGGCTCGACAGGTCGGTGTGCTGTCGGTCGGGATGCTCGAGCAGCGCGCGGTACATCGTCGGCAGCCCGACCAGCAGGCCGATGCGGTGCCGCGCGATCGCCGGCAGCACCGCGTCGGCATCGAAGCCGCGCATCAGTACCGAACTCGCGCCGCACAGCAGCGCCGACAGCAGCACCACGTGCTGCCCGACATGGAACAACGGCAAATGGCAGCTGAACACCTCGCCGTCCACGCCCATGCCCCATTCGACCAGATTGGACATCAGCACCGAATGAACCGAGGCGTGCGAGTGCATCACGCCCTTCTGGCGCCCGGTGGTGCCGCTGGTGTACATGATCTGCACCAGCGCATCGCCGTCTATGTCGGTGTCGGGCTGGGTGCACGGGCAGCCTGCGATGCGCTCACCGAGTGAAACCCATGCGGCCGGCCGCTCGGCCGCGTCCGCCTGGCAGACCGTGACCGCCAGGCCCGCGCGATCGACGTGCGCACGCAGCACCGCGTCGGCCAGCAGCCGCACATCGGCCACCAGGTGGCGCGCCTGCGCGTGCGCGAGGATGAATCCCACCGCCTCCGGCGCGAGCGCGGTGTTGATCGGCACCCACACCAGCCCGGCCTTGTAGATGCCGAACATCGCGACCACCATCTCCGCCGAGTTGTCGCACAGCATGGCCACGCGGTCGCCCGCCACCAGGCCCGCGGCGGCCAGCGCATGGGCCATGCGGTTGGCGTCCTCGTCGAGCGTGCGGAAGCTGGTGCGGTGCTCGCCGTCGATCAGCGCGGCGCGCGCGCCGAAGCGGCGTGCCGCGCGGTGCAGCAGATCGCCCAGCGCCACGCGGCCGATGCGCCGGCGCGGCGCCAGGTCCATGGATGTCACTTCGACACGCCGACCGGTTCGAGGTACTCGCTCGCCAGCACCCATTTGCCGTTGACGATCTGGGTCATGCGCACCTTCTGGTTGCTCAGCCGGTTGTCCTTCGAGACGTTGAATCCCGGGTTGCCCAGCACGTCGGGGCCGAGTTTGGTCGCTTCCATCGCGGCATTGAAGCTTTCGGCCGTGAGCGCCTTGCCGGCCTTGTCCGCGACCTTGGCGAAAGTCGTCATCGCGTAATAGGCGTACATCGAATACAGGCCCGGGTCGTCGCCGAAGCGCTTCTTGTAGGCCGCGAACCATTCGCGCACCGCCGGGTTGGCGTCGTCGGCGTAGGGCAAGGGAATGAAGGTCGCGCCGTAGACGCCTTCCATGGCCGCGCCGCCCAATGTAGGAACCTGCTGCGAATAGTTGGCGGCGGTGCCCAGGAAGTCGGGGCTGAAGCCGATCTTGCGCGCCTCGCCGACCGAGCCGATGAACTCGCGCAGGGTCGAGGCATTGAAGACCAGGTCGCAGTTGGCCGCCTTGAGCCGCGCCATCTGCGAGGAGAAGTCGGTCGCCCCGCGCTTGTAGGTGGTCTTCTCGGCCACCGCCATGCCCTTGGCCTTGAGGTAGGCCTCGACGCCCTCGAAGGCCTCGCGGCCGTAGTCGTCGTCCTGGTAGAGCACGCCGACGCGCTTGTACGGCTTCTTCTTCATCATGAAGTCGAGTGTCGACGCCGACATCGAGAAGTACGACGGCGCGAGCGCCACCTTGTACGGGCTCGGCGGTTCGTACAGGTCCTTCGAAGCGCCCTGAGGCATGAAGTTGAAGACCTTGTTCTCGATCAGGAAGGGCAGCGCCGCCATGTTGGTCGCGGTGCCCAGGTGGCCGAGGATCGCGAACACGTTCTCCTGCGTGACCAGCTTCTGCGCGGCCAGCACCGCGCGCTTGGGCTCGTAGCCATGGTCCTCGACCACCAGCCGGACCTTGCGGCCCTGGATCCCGCCCCTGGCATTGATCTCCTCGACGGCCATGTTCATGCCGTTGCGGGACTCCTTGCCGTAGTTGGCGATCGGGCCCGACAGGTCGGTGATCGTGCCCAGCACGATCTCGCTGTCGCTCACGCCCTTGCCCTGGGCGAGGGCGAGGCCGGCGGCCCCGAGCAGCAGGGCCGTGGTGATCAGGTTTCTGCGCAACATCGATGTCTCCTTCTTTGGGTGGTGATCGGCTCAGGAAGGCTTGCGGCCGAAAACCGGTGCCCGCTTCTCGGCAAATGCGGTGACGCCTTCGATCGCATCGGCCGTGCGGCCCGACGCGACCATGGCGGCGTGTTCCTGGCCGAGGTGCTCGGCCAGCGAATGCAGCGGGGCGAGGTCGACCAGGCGCTTGGTCCGGCCCAGCGCGCCGGTGGCGCTGCGCGCCAGCGAGGAGACCAGTCCCATGGCACGCGCACCCAGTTCGGCATCGGGCCAGACCGCGGACACGATGCCCCAGTCGAGGCAGCGCTGCGCCGACAACGGCTCGTTCGTGAAGAAGATTTCCTTGGCGCGCGCCGCACCCACGCGGCGCGCGAGGAACCACGAGGCGCCCACGTCGGGCGTGAGGCCGATGGCCGAATAGCCGCCGCGCAGCTTCATCGATTCGGCCGCCAGCACGATGTCGGCGCTCAAGGCCAGGCCGATGCCGCCGCCGCCGATGGGTCCGTTGAGCGCGCTCACCACCGGCACCGGCAGCCCCGCGAGCCGCTCGATCGCGCGGTGCAGCGGCGGGATGTGGGTGTCGAGCAGCGTGCCGATGTCGGCGCGCGCTTTCACGAAGTCGCCGATGTCGCCGCCGCCGCAGAAATGCCGCCCCTCGGCGCGTAGCAGCACCGCGCGCACGCTCGCGTCCCCCGCCACCGCCTCGACGGCCGCGATCAGCGCGGCCGACAGTTCCAGGTCGAGCACGTTGGCGCGCTCGGGGCGGTTCAGGGTGATGACGGCGATGCCGTCGCGACGGTCCAGCAGCACGGCGGAAGACATCGGGGGGACCTTTCGGATCGCCAGGTCGGCGACATGCCCGCAGCGTAGGCAGCGCCCCGGAAGGCGTCTTGTGTCCAGGCGCTGCGGCCCGGGCCGCCCTCCCCCGGGGAAACACCCATGTCAGATCGGCGAGATGCCGTGCCGCTTGTCGGGCCAGCCGCGGCTGGTCTTGCGCGGCAGGCAGCGCGCAAAGGTGGCGGCGATCACCGAGCGCGTGTCGCGGGGATCGATCACGTCGTCGATGCCGAAATGCCCGGCCGCATGCAGTGCGCCCAGTTGCTCGCGAAAGCGCGCAATCAGCTGCTCGCGCTTTTCGGTCGGCACCGGCGCCGCGTTCACCTGCCTCTGGTAGGCCACGTCGACCGCACCCTCGACCGACATCGCGCAGATCTCGGCCGTGGGCCAGGCCACGCAGAGATCGGCGTCGAAGCTGCGTCCGCCGCACATCGCGATATAGCCCAGGCCGTAGCCCTTGCGCAGCACCACCGACACGCGCGGCACCGTGGCCTGCCCCAGTTCGAACAGCAGGCGCGCACTGCGCCGCGCCAGCGCTGTGTCCTCGGCCTGGCTGCCGACGAGGAAGCCCGGCAGGTCGACCAGGTAGACCAGCGGCAGGCCGAAGGCATCGCAGACCGAGACGAAGTGCGCACCCTTCTCGCAAGCCTTGGCGTCGAGCGTTCCCGCCAGGTGCAGCGGCTGGTTGGCCACGAGGCCCACGGCCCGGCCCTCGAGCCGCGCGAAGCCCACCACCAGGTTGGGCGCGAAGCCAGGCTTGAGTTCGAGGAAGGAGCCCTCGTCGGCCACGCCCGCGATCACCGCGCCGATGTCGTAGGGTTTGCGCGGGTTGTCGGGCATCACGGTGGGCAAACCGGCCTCGGCCTGCGCATCGGGCTCGCGCGAGGGCGCCGCGGGCGCGGGCAGGCGTGCGTTCGACGGCATGTAGCCCAGGTAGGCGCGCACCAGCGCCAGCGCCTCGGCGTCGTCGCCGGCCGCGATGTCGGCCAGGCCG
Source organism: Variovorax frigidus (assembly GCF_051216515.1). Taxonomy (NCBI): domain Bacteria; kingdom Pseudomonadati; phylum Pseudomonadota; class Betaproteobacteria; order Burkholderiales; family Comamonadaceae; genus Variovorax; species Variovorax frigidus. The sequence continues at coordinate 532,777 of NZ_JBPJZF010000005.1, read as the reverse complement.
TTGCGGTCGGCCTGCACCGCGGCACCGCCGATCGCCTCCTTGTCGGCCACCTCGCCCGTGGCCGCGGTCACCAGCGCCGGCCCGGCGATGCCCATGGTCGAGGTGCCGCGCACCATCACCACGAAATCGCAGAGCGCCGCGAAGTTCGAGGGGCCCGCAAAGCCCGGCCCCATCACCACAGCCACGGTGGGCACCCAGCCCGAGAGCGCGACAGCGGTCTGGAAGTAGCGTGAGCCCTGCGCGAAATGGCGGCTGTCGAGCCCTTCCTGGATCCGGTGGCCGCCGCCGTCGAGCAGCATCACGAAGGGGCAGCCGTGCTCGAGCGCATGCTGCGCCAGCCGCTCGACCTTGGTCTCACCGATGCGGCCGTTCGAGCCGCCCAGCACGGTGAAGTCGAAGGCGCACAGGCAGACCGGCCGCCCGTCGATGCGCGCATGGCCGGTGATCACGCCGTCGAAGGGCGCCTGCAGCGATTCGGTGTCGAAGGTGTCGCGCTTGGGTTCGACCAGTGCACCGATCTCGTGGAAGCTGCCGGGGTCGACCAGCAGCGCGATGCGCTCGCGCGCCGACAGCTTGCCCAGCGCATGCTGGCGCGCGATGGCCTTGGGGCGGGCCGCGTCGGACAGCGCGTCGCGGCGTGCGATGAAGTGGTCGAAGGCCTGGCGCGTCGCGCCGTTCGAATCCTGGGAGGTGTCGTTGCTCATCTCTTCCTTGGGGGCGCCGCGGGATCGGCCGTGCGGTCGTAGGTCTGGGCATTGACGCCGGTCTCGCGCAGTTGCTGCTTGCGGATCTTGGCGGTCGGTGTCTTGGGCAGTTCGGCCATGAATTCCACGTAGCGCGGCACCATGAAGTACGGCAGTCGCTCGTCGAGGAAGGCGAGCAGCGCGGCGGCCGTCACGCCCTGCCCTTCGCGGCTCACCACGCAGGCCTTGATCTCGTCTTCGCTGGCATCGCTGGCCACCGCGATCACCGCGCACTCGAGCACCGCCGGGTGCTCATTGATCTCCTTCTCGACCTCGAAGCTCGAGACGTTTTCGCCGCGGCGGCGCATCGCGTCCTTGATGCGGTCGAGGAAGACGAACTGCCCGTCGGGCTCGCGCCGGAATGCATCGCCGGTGTGCAGCCACTGGTTGCGCCAGGCATCGGCCGTGGCCTGCGGCATGTCGTGGTAGCCGTCCATCACCATCCACGGCTCCTGCGTGCGGATCACCAGCTCACCCATCTCGCCGTCGGCGACCGGCCGGTCGTGGCCGTCGACCAGCCGCACCTCGAAGTCCGGCCGCGGCCAGCCAACCTTGCCCGGCTCGGCGCGACCCACGGGCGCGCGCAGCACGGTCGAGCCCTCGGTCAGGCCGTAGGCGGTACACACGGCCTCGATGCCGAAGCGGGCCTTGAACGCGTCGATCTGCGCCATCACCGGCACCATCATCACGCGCCGCAGCGGGTGCACCGCGTCGTCGGGCCGCGCGGGCTGGCGAAACAGGAAATTGGCCATCGCGCCCAGCAGCATCGTGTAGGTGCAGCCGTGGCGGCGCACGTCGTCCCAGAAGGTTGTGGCCGAGAAGCGCGGCAGCAGCACGTTGCTGCCGCCCGCGATCAGGTTGTTGTAGATCGCGGCCCACTGCCCGCCGATGTGGAACAGCGGCAGCGTGCACAGCGACACGTCGTCGGAGTCGGCCAGGCCGAGAACCTGCGGCGCCGCATAGCCGTAGGCATGCGCATGCGTGACACGCACACCCTTCGATGGCCCGGTGGTGCCCGAGGTGTACATGATGCCGATCAGGTCCCAGGGCTCGAGCTGCGCGGGCGCCTCGCGCGGCCCGCGCAGCGCGGCCCAGGGCCGCTGCCGCAGGCGCGCCGGCAACGTGACCGGCGCCTCGGCGCCGCGCACGACCACATGCGAAAGGCGATCCAGTTTGTCTGCCACCGCATCGAGCAAAGGTGCGTACGCCGCATCGATGACGATCACGCGCGCCCCCGAGTTGTTGATCACGTGCGCGAGGATCGAGCCCTTGTAGGCCGTGTTCACCGGCACCTCGACGCGCCCGCTGAGCGACAGCGCCCACCAGGCGACCACGAAGTCGAGGTGGTTGTCGAGCATCAGCAGCACCGGCTCCTGCCGCGCCACGCCCAGCTGCGAGAAGCCCGCCGCGAAGGCCAGCGCCTCTTCGTACAGCGCCGCGTAGCCCATGCCGCGCTCGGTGTCGCGCACCGCCATCTGGTCGGCGCGCTCGCGCAGGTGGCCCTCGAGCACCGCGGACAGCGTGCGCTGCGCCAGCGGCGGCAGGCTCATGACGTCGTCGATCGTCTGGCTCATGAAGCGGGGTCTCTCCTTCGATGCACCTGCAAGGTTTGAACGGTGAATGTTCAATTCGGATTGTCTGCAAGTATTGCCAGACAATCGACGGCGCCATCACCGTGCTTTCCCTTGGGGGCGTCGGGTCGGCTGCTTCTAAAATCAGCGCATCCGTCGGCCTGCCGGCGATTCCTCATCCGCACCGCGCGAGCCCGCATGAACAACACTGAGAAAGCACCTGCCACCCGGTCCGAGGTCGCCAGGGGGAAGGCTGCCGAGGAAAAGACCGCGCATCCGCGCAGCACCCCCGACCGCGTGGCCGACGCCATCAGCAAGGGCATCCTGATGCGCCGCTTCACGGTCGGCCAGCGGCTGATCGAGGCCGACCTCACGCGCGATCTCGGCGTGAGCCGCAGCACGGTGCGCGAGGCGCTGCGCATCCTCGCGTCGAGCGGCGTGGTCGACCTCACGCCGCACCGCGGCGCGGTGATCCGCTCGCTCTCGCGCGAGGACGCGGCCAGCCTGCTCGGCGTGCTGGAGGTGCTGTCGGGCCTGGCGGCGCGGCTGGCCGCGGCCAACATCGGCATCGGCCACAACGCGCGCCGCTTCGAGGCCGCGGCGCAGAAACTCATCCACGCCGAGAGCCCCGAGGCGCTCGACCGCGTGCTCGACGAACGCGCCAATTACTACAAGGTGATGTTCGAGATCGCCAACAGCAGCGAGCTCGACCGCGTGCTGCCTCAGGCGCGCGCCCACCTGTTCCGCGCGCAGTTCTATCACTCGCTCACGACGGCCGACCTGCGCTCGATGGTGGCCGAGTACCGCGCCATCACCGAGGCCATTCTCGAGGGCGACCAGGACAAGGCCGAGAAACGCATGCGCCGGCACCTGCAGAAGTCCGGCGAGCGCACGCTGCCGCGCATGTCGGACTTCAGGCTGAACTGAGCGCTCAGCGGCCTTGCCACTGCGCAGGCCGCTTCTGCGCAAAGGCCGCGGCGCCCTCGCGTGCGTCCGCCGATGCGTTGACCGCCGTCGCGATCGCGCGCTGGCGCTCGAACATCTCGGCGTCGCTCCAGGTGCGCGAGCCCTGCACGATCTGCTTGCTCGCGGCCACGGCCAGCGGCGCGTTGGCGTCGATGGCCTGCGCCAGCTTCAACGCGGCGGCGAGCGCCTCGCCCTTCTCGACCAGACGGTTGACCAGGCCCCAAGCCTGCGCCTGCTCGGCCGAGATCGGGTCGCCCAGCAGCGCCATCTCCATCGCCAGGTTGGCCGACAACCGGTGCGGCAGGCGCATCAGGCCGCCCGAGGAGGCGACCAGGCCGCGCTTGGTCTCCGGCAGGCCGAAGCTGACGCCGCGCGCCGCCACGACCATGTCGCAGGCCAGCACGATCTCGAAGCCGCCGGCCACCGCATGGCCCTCGACCGCGGCGATCAGCGGCTTGCGCGGCGGTGCCTCGCACAGGCCGGCGAAGCCGCGGCCTTCGATTGCGGGCTCGACGCCCTCGAATGCGAAGGCCTTCAGGTCCATCCCGGCGCAGAAGGTGCCGCCGGCGCCGGTGAGGATGCCCACGTGCAGCGCCGGGTTCGCATCGAGTTCCTGCATCGCCGCAGCGATGCCCAGTGCAACCGCCATGTCGACCGCGTTGCGCACCTCGGGCCGCTGGATGGTGACGACCAGCACATGCCCCTCGATGTGCGTGCCGACGGCTTGCGTTCGCGGCGCGCTCATCGCAGCCCCTTGCTGCCCGGCAGCGCGGTGCGCAGCTTGCCGACGATGCCGCTGGGGAAGAAGTAGACCGACAGCACGAACACCAGGCCGAACCAGAGCATCCAGCGGTCGGGATGGAACAGCTTGGCCAGCAGCGGCACCGACGTGAGCGAGCCGCTCAGGCCGCCCATCAGGCTCTGCAGGTAGTTCTCGGCCACGATGAACAGCACCGCGCCCACCACCGCGCCATAGACCGTGCCCAGCCCGCCGATCACCGCCATCAGCAGGATGTTGAGCATCACGTTGAAACCCACCGTGGTCTGCGGTCCGACATAACGAAGCCACAGCGCCATCAGAATGCCCGCGCAGGTCGCCAGCGCGGCGGCCAGGCAGTTGATCGCAATGCGGTAGTAGAGGGTGCGATAGCCGATGGCCTCGGCCCGGAAGTCGTTCTCGCGGATGGCTTCGAGCACCCGTCCGAAGCGGGAGTTCACCACCCTCAGCATCAACAGGAACAGCGCGGCCGAGACGAAGAAGATCAGGTAGTAGGTCAGCACGCGGCCGTTGATGGCGGTGCCGAAGACCGGCTCCTCGAACAGCCGGTAGGCCGGCGTCAGCACCTCGGGCAGGCGGAAGGTGCGACCGTCGTCGCCGCCGGTGATGCTGCTCAGCCGCATCACCAGCGCCCCGAACGCAGCGCCGAAAGCCAGCGTCATCATCGTGTAGAAGATGGCCTTCACCCGCAGCGAGATCAGCGCGATCAGGAAGGACAGCAGCACCGAGACCGCGATCGCGGCCACGGCGCCCGTGGTCATCGCGGTCCAGGTCGGGCCCATCTTGTACATCGCGATCGCCACGCCGTAGGCACCGATGCCGTAGAACATCGCGTGCGCGAAGGACACCACGCCGCAGTACCCCAGCAGCAGATCGAAGGACGCCACCAGCACGATGAACACGCAGACGGTGGCGGCCACGTTGAGCGAGCGCGCACCCGAGAACAGGAAGGGCGCGGTCGCGAGGTACAGCAGGATCAGCACCAGCAGCGTCGAGAGCATGCGGCTGCGCGGGAAGTCGCCGGAGAGGAGTCGGGTCAGCATGATGGCGGCCGCTAGTGCTTGTTGACGGGATAGAGCCCCTGCGGGCGCCAGAGCAGCACGATCATCATCACGATGATGTTCGACACCAGCGCCAGGTCGGGCAGCAGGAAGCTCACGTAGTTGGTGCTCAGCGCGATCAGCATCGCGCCGGCGAAGCAGCCGGTGACCGAGCCCAGGCCGCCGATGATCACGATGATCAGCATCTGCACCAGCACCTCGGCGCCGATCGCGACCGTGAACTGCTCGCGGTAGAAGGCCCACATCACGCCGCCCAGGCCGGCCAGCGCCGAACCCGCGACGAACACGCCGACGAAGATGCCGCGGATGCGGTAGCCCAGCGCCTCGACCATCGAGCGGTTCTCAACACCGGCGCGGATCAGCAGCCCGATGCGCGTGCGGTTGAGCAGCAGCGTCAGGCCGATGAACACCACCACGCCCACCGCCACCGCCACCAGCCGGTAGCGCTCGATGGCCACGTCGCCGAACAGGAAGGAGCCGCGCACCGCCTCGGGCAGCGGCAGCAGCATCTGGTTGGCGCCGAAGAGCACCAGCACCAGCTGCTCGATGATGATCATCGAACCGATGGTGATCAGGATCTGCTTGAGGTGATCGCCATACACCGGCTTGATGAACAGCCGCTCGTAGACCCAGCCGAGCGCGGCCGTGACCACCATCGAGAACGCGATCACGGCCGCGATGGCGGCGAGGCTGCCCCACACCGAGGGCGATTCGAGCAGGTGCCGCAGCGGCCCGACCAGGAGCGTGGCGGTGTAGGCCCCTACCGCCACGAAGGCGGCGTGGCCGAGGTTCATCACGTCCATCAGGCCGAAGACCAGCGTGAGCCCGCTGGCCATGATGAACAGCATCATGCCCATCGCGAGCGCGGCCACGGTCAGCGTGATCCAGGTCGGCACGCTGCCGATCACGGGCAGCGCGATGGCGATGAAGGCGAGGATGATCGCGCCGGGCACGAGGTCGCGCGTGCGGCCGGGCAAGGCCGCGAGCACGGGCGGGGGCGTCGCCGTTTCCGGCGTCAGGGTCGATTCGATGGCAGCCATGGGCTCTCCGTTCAATGGGCGCGGACGCTAGTGCACCGCGCCGGCGTGCAGGCCGAGCAGCCGCGCCTGCAGCGCTTCGTCTTCCGAGAGCGCCTGCATGCTGCCGGCGTGCACGATGCGGCCGTCGTCCATCACCGCGACGTGGTCGCCCAGCGAACGCACGAAATGGAAGTTCTGCTCGACGAGCAGGATGGTGGTGTCGCGGGCCTTGAGGTCTTCGAAGGCCTGCGCGAGGTTGTCGACGATGGCGGGCGCCAGGCCCTTGGTCGGCTCGTCGATCAGGAGCAGCTTGCGCGGCTCGATGATGGCGCGCGCGATCGCGACCATCTGCTTCTGCCCGCCCGACAGCGTGCCGCCGGGCCGCAGCCAGAAGCGCTTGAGCGCAGGGAACAGGCCGAAGATCCATTCCAGCCGCGCCTCGTCGAAGCGTCCGCTGATGGCCGCCAGGCGCAGGTTCTCCTGCACCGTCAGGCCCGAGAAGATGCCCATGTCCTCGGGCACGAAGGCGATGCCCCGGCGCGAGATCTCGGGCGTCTTCTCGGCCGTGATGTCGGCGCCGTCGAACATGAGCTTGCCGCGGCTGGCCTGCCACAGGCCCATGATGGTGCGCAGCGTGGTGCTCTTGCCCGCGCCGTTGCGGCCCAGCAGCACGGTGAGGCCGGCGCGCGGCACCACCAGGTCCACGCCCTGCAGGATGTGGTACTCGCCGATGTGGGTGTGCACGCCCGCGAGCGTGAGCAGCGGCGTGGCGTCGTGGGTGCGGGCTTCAGGCATGCGCGGCCTCCCGGCGTGCGGCCGGCGTGCGCTTCACGCCCAGGTAGGCTTCCTGCACGATGGCCGAGGCCATCACCTCGGCCGGCAGGCCGTCGGCCACCAACCGCCCGTTGTGCAGCACGACGATGCGGTCGGCCAGCGAATGGATCACGTCCATCTTGTGCTCCACCAGCAGGATGGTCTTGTCGCCGCGCGCCTTGAGGCGGCGGATCAGTTCGAGGATCACCGGCACCTCGTCGACGCTCATGCCCGCGGTGGGCTCGTCGAACATCACGATCTCGGGCTCCAGCGCCATCAGGATCGCGACCTCAAGCTTGCGCTTGTCACCGTGCGGCAGCTTGGCCGCGAGGTCGTCGCGTCGCGCCGCCAGGCCGACCTGCTCGAGGTAGGCCTCGGCCTGGTCGATCAGGTCGCGGCGGCTGCGCCACATGGCGAGCATGTTGAAGCCCGCGCGATGCCGGCTCTGCACCGCCAGCCGCACGTTCTCCGCCACGCTCAGGCGCGGGAACAGGTTGGTCAGCTGGAAGGCGCGCCCGATGCCGCGCACGGTGCGCTGGGCGGCGTTCAGCCGCGTGATGTCCTCGCCCTTGAAGTACACCGCGCCCGCGCTCGCCGAGAGCTGGCCCGACAGCAGGTTGAAGTAGGTCGTCTTGCCGGCGCCGTTGGGGCCGACGATCGCGGTCAACGTGCCGGCCGCGAACTCGGCCGTCACGTCGTCGACCGCGGCATGGCCGCCGAAGCGGATGCCGAGCCCGCGGCTCGCGAGCGCGGGCGGGGAAGGCGTCGATGCCGTCATGTCGCAGGCTCCCGTTCGGGGACGCCGCGGAACCGGCTTTGCCGGGCCGCTGGTGTCGCCCCCGGAAGGGGGAAGGCGAAGCGACACGCAGCGCGCGAAGCCCTCGGGGGAGAGCCAGGGATACCGTGGAACCGGCTTTGCCGGGCCGCTGGTATCGCCCCCGGTGAGGGGGTTGGCGCAGCGACACGAAGTGCGCGAAGACTGGGGGTGTGCCACATCTCAGCGCTTGACCGTGATCGGCAACGGCATCTCCGACGCCGGGATCTCGCGCACCAGGTCGAACAGGTCCCACTCGCTGGTCGGCGACTTCTTCATGCGGAACTGGTACTGCGACTGCAGCGCCTGGTGGTCTTCCTTGCGGAAGCTCATCTTGCCTTTGGGCGTGTCGAACTCCATGCCTTCCATGGCGGCGATGAGCTTGGGGGTGTCGACCGAGCCGGCCTTCCGGATGCCTGCGACGATGGCCGCGGCGGTGACGAAGCCACCCGCGGTGAACAGGTCCGGCGGCACCTGGTAGCGCTTCTGGTGCTCGGTGACCAGCCAGTCGTTCATCGGGTTCTTGGGGAAGCCGTAGTAGTAGAAGGTGCCGCCCGACACGTCCAGGCCCTTCCAGGGCTTGGCGTTCTCGAGGTTGGCGCCGCCGATCGACAGGAACTCGATGCCGTAGCGGCCCGGGTTCAGTTCCGAGATCTTGCGGATCGGGTTCGGCGCGCCCCAGATCACCACCAGGTACTTCTTGCCCTGCAGGTCCTTCATGCGATCGAAGACGCGCTGCATCGGCGCGGTGAAGTCCGAAGTCGACAGCGGAATGAATTCCTCGTGGATGACCTTGGCCTTGCTCTTGGTCGAGACCAGCGCGTCCTTGAAGGCCTTCACGCCGTCCTTGCCGTAGACGTAGTCGGGCGCGAGGAAGGCGATGTTGTCGCCGTCCTTGAGGCCGGCCGCGCTGGCCAGCGCGTCCTGGAAGGAATTGCGGCTGGCGCGGAACAGGTACTTGTTCCAGGCCGAACCGGTCAGGGAATCGGCGATGGCCGGCTCGACCATCAGGATCTTGCCGTACTCCTCGGCCACCGGCGCCATCGACAGCGCGCCGCCCGACCACGAGGTGCCGACCGCGATGTCGGCCTTGTCGTCGGCCAGCGCCTCGGTGAGCATCGCCTTCGACAGTTCGGGCTTCATCTGGTCGTCCTTGACGATCACCTCGATCTTCCGGTTGAGCAGCGTCATCGAGCCCTGCGTGAGGTATTCCAGGCCCAGGCGCAGGCCGCGCTCGGTGTCGCGCGCATAGGCCTCCGAGGGACCGGTCTTGCTCGCGATCAGCGCGATCTTGATCGGCTTCTCCTGTGCCATCGCTTGCGGCGCGATCCAGCAGGTCAGCGCGGCGGTGGCCGCGAGGATGAGTTTCTTCAGCATGCTTGTCTCCTTGTGATTTGTCTGGGTAACGCTTGCAACGGCTGTGCGTCGCCCTATCCGACCGCGCGCTGCTGGCCCTTCCAGTAGGGCTCGCGCAGCAGGCGCTTCAACACCTTGCCGCTGGGGTTGCGCGGCAGCGCGTCGACGATGTCGATGCTCTTCGGGCATTTGTAGTGCGCGAGGTTGGCGCGCATGAAATCGATGATGTCGCGCGCCTCGGCGGTGGTGCCGGGCCGCAGCACCACGCAGGCCTTGACCGCCTCGCCCCAGGTCGCATCGGGCACGCCGATCACAGCGCCGTCGGCCACCGCGGGGTGCCGCATCAGCACGTTCTCGACCTCGGCCGGGTAGATGTTCTCGCCGCCCGAAAGGATCATGTCCTTGATGCGGTCGTTGATGTAGAGGTAGCCGTGCTGAAGGTAGCCGCCGTCGCCAGAGCGGAACCAGCCACCGTTGGCGTTGCGGCCTTCGGGGTAGGCCGCGGCCGTGGCCTGCGGGTTGCGCCAGTACTCCTTGAGGTTGCGGTCGGACTCGATCCAGATCTCGCCGACCTCGCCGTCGGGCAGGTCCTGCAGGCCGATCGGATCGACGATGCGCAGCCGGCCACCGCCGATGGGCCGGCCCGCCGAACGCAGCAGTTCGGCATCCCCCGAACGGTGGTCCTCGGGGAACAGGAAGGTCGCGGGGCCCGAGACCTCGGTCAGGCCGTACACCTGCAGGAAGTCGCAGCCGAAGACCTCGAAGGCCTGCTGCAGCACCGTCTCGCTCACCGGCGAGCCGCCGTAGGCCATGAGCTGCAGCGTGCCGAAGTCGTGCGACCTGGCATCGGGCACCTGCAGCATGAACAGGATCATGGCCGGCACCACGAAGGTGTGCGTGATGCCGTGCCGCGCAAAGGCCTGCAGGTAGCCCTTGGGGTCGAACTCGGCATAGGCCGAGGTCTGGCCGCCCGTGTAGAGCGTGAGCAGCAGCATCGTCATGCCCGCGACATGGAACACCGGCAACGGATTGCCCAGCACGTGGCGATGGTCGAATTTCCATTCCTTGGCCACCACGCGCGAGGTCGACAGCAGCCCGGCATGCGACAGCACGATGCCCTTGGGCAAGCCGGTGGTGCCCGACGAGTACAGCTGCAGTGCCGCATCGTGCGTGTCGGCCGCCACGGGCGTGAAGGCGTCGGAGGCGCCCGCATACCAATCGGCCAACGAAGGGATGCCGCCGGTGGCCGCGCCGGTGCACACCAGCGTCTTCACGCCGGGCATGTCGGCCTTCTCCACCACCGGCAGGAACTCCGCATCGGCCATGAGGAATGGCGCCTCGCCGTTGTTGACGATGTACTCGATCTCGGGGGCCGCGAGCCGCCAGTTGACCGGCATGCACACGGCGCCCAGCTTGCACGCGGCCAGCGTCACGAGGATGCATTCGATGTGGTGCTTGGTCAGCACCGCCACCCGCGTGTCGCGCTGCACGCCGGCCGCGGCCAGCGCGTTGGCGATGCGGTTGCTGTGCGCCTCTACGTCGCGATAGCTCAAACGCCGCTCGCCGCTGCGGTAGGCGATCTCGTCGGGGCGCTCGGCCAGTTGCCGCTTCAGGCTGTCGATCAGGGTCTGGTCCTGCATGTCTGTCTCCGTCTCTTTTTTTCTACCGGAGGCTCAAGCCACCTCGAACAACGCTGCGGCGCCCATGCCGCCGCCCACGCACATCGTGGTCACCACGTACCTCACGCCGCGGCGCTTGCCCTCGATCAGCGCATGACCCGCCACGCGCGCGCCGGTCATGCCGTAGGGGTGGCCGATCGAGATGCCGCCGCCGTTCACGTTGTATTTCTCGGGATCGATGCCCAGGTGGTCGCGGCAGTACAGCACCTGGCAGGCGAAGGCCTCGTTGAGCTCCCAGAGGCCGATGTCGTCGACCGTGAGCCCGTGCTGCTTGAGCAGCTTGGGGATCGCGTAGACCGGCCCGATGCCCATTTCTTCGGGCGCGCAGCCGACCACCGACATGCCGCGGTAGATGCCCAGCGGCGCCAGGCCGCGGCGCTCGGCCAGGCCGCGCTCCATCACCACGCAGGCCGAGGCGCCGTCGGAGAGCTGGCTGGCGTTGCCCGCGGTCACCACGCCGCCCTCGATCACGGGCTTGAGCGACAGCAGGCCTTCGAGCGTGGTCTCGGGGCGGTTGCCCTCGTCGCGTTCGAGCGTGACTTCGCGGTACGACACCTCCTTGGTCGCCTTGTCGACCACCGCCATGGTGGTGGTGAAGGGCACGATCTCAGCATCGAAGCGGCCGGCCGCCTGCGCCGCCGCCGTGCGCTGCTGCGAGGCGAGCGAATAGCGGTCCTGCGCCTCGCGCGAGATGCCGTACTTCTTCGCCACGAACTCGGCCGTCTGCAGCATCGGCATATAGGCGTTGGGGGCGTGCGCGATCACGCGCGGGTCCTTCTCCTTCGCCACCCAGGCCATGTAGGCCTCCTGCACCGCGGAGATGTTGTCGTGGCCGCCCGCGATCACGACGTCCATGCCGTCGACCATCACCTGCTTGGCCGCGGTGGCGATCGCCATCAGGCCCGAGGCACACTGACGGTCCATGGTCTGGCCCGACACCGTGGCGGGCAGCCCGGCCGCGAGCACCGCGTTGCGTGCGAGGTTCATGCCGGCCGTGCCACCGGTCAGCACGCAGCCGATGACGGCATCCTCGATCTCGGCGCCGTCGACCTTGGCACGCTGCACCGCGTGCGAGATGGCGTGGGCCAGCATCGACGGCGATCGGGTGTGGTTCAGCGCGCCTTTGTAGGCACGGCCGATGCCGGTACGCGCGGTGGAAACGATGACGGCTTCTCTCATGGAATTCTTTCGGTGGTGTCGAGTGGGTACGAAAACAGAGGGCCGCTCAGGCGCGCCAGTCGGACAGGCGCCGGCCGTCGCGCGCCAGCGAAGCCAGCAGCGGCGACACGGTCCAGTAGCCGAAGGCGTTGCCGCGCGTGCGGCCGTGGTGCGCGAGCCGGTCGACGATGGCCGCCAGGCCGATGCGGTCGGCCATCCACAGCGGACCGCCCTGGTGGTCGGGGAAGCCGTAGCCCGCGGTCCAGACGATGTCGATGTCGCCGGGCCGGTAGGCGATGCCCTCCTCCAGGATCTTCGCGCCCTCGTTGACCAGCGGGTAGAACAGCCGTTCGACGATTTCCTCGGCGCCGATGTCCGTGCGCCGCGCGATGCCGTGGGCGGCGGCCATCTCCGCCGCGATGCGTGCGGTCTCGGGGTCTTCCACGGGCTTGCGGCCGTCGTAGCGGTAGTAGCCGGCACCGGTCTTCTGGCCGAAGCGGCCCAGCTCGAACATCCGGCGCACCACCGCGCGGTAGCTGTCGTCGGGCGGCAGGCCGCCGGCCTTGCCGTATTCGATGACCGTCTTCGCGCCCACGTCGATGCCGGCCATGTCGAGCATGCGGCACGGCCCCATTGCCATCCCCAGCGCCTCGACCGCGCCATCGATCCCCGACGGGCTCGCGCCTTCCATCATCAGGAATTCGGCCTCGCGCATGTAGACCTCGGCCATCCGGTTGCCGATGAAGCCGTAGCAGATGCCCGACACCACCGCCACCTTGCCGATGGTGCGGGCCAGCTGCATCACGGTGGCCAGCACCTCGGGCGCGGTCTTCTCGCCGCGCACCACCTCGAGCAGGCGCATCACGTTGGCCGGGCTGAAGAAGTGCATGCCGACCACATCGGCCGGCCGGCCCGTGGCCGCGGCCAGCACGTCGACGTCGAGCGTCGAGGTGTTGGTCGCGATGATGGCGCCGGGCCTGCAGACCTGGCCCAGCCGCGCGCAGACCTGCTTCTTCAGGTCCATGTTCTCGAACACCGCCTCGATCACCAGGTCGCAGTCGCCCAGCGCCGCGTCGTCGAGCGTGCCGCGCAGCAGCGCCATGCGTTGCGCAACCTGCGCGCTCGTGAGCCGGCCCTTGGCGGCGCTGGCCTCGTAGTTGCCGCGGATCAGGCCCAGGCCGCGATCGAGCGCGGCCTGCGTGGCCTCGACCAGCACGGTCGGAATGCCGGCGTTGGCGAAGTTCATCGCAATGCCGCCGCCCATGGTGCCCGCGCCCAGGATGCCGACGGTGCGCACCGGGCGCAACGCGACGCCGCGGGCCAGGCCCGGGATCTTCGCGGCCTGGCGCTCGGCGAAGAACAGATGGCGCATGGCCTGCGACTCGCGCGAGACGCGCAATTCCTCGAACAGCCGCGCCTCGGCCGCCTCGCCTTCGGCGAAGGGCAGCGTGGCCGCGGCCTGCACCGCCAGCACGATGTTGCGCGCCGAGGGATGGAAGGGTTTGCGTTTCGCAGCCTCCTGGAGCGCCTGGTCGAAGAAGTCCGCGGGCAGCCCTTCGTCGGGCACGGCGCGCTCGCTCGTGCGGCGCGGGCCGGCGCCCTTGGCCAGCAGCTGCTGCACGAAGGCCAGGCCAACCGCGAGCGGCGCGCCCTCGCGCACCTCGTCGACGATGCCCGCGGCGCGGGCGGCTTCGGCGCCGATGCTGCGACCCGAGGCGATCAGGTCGAGCGCGAGCTTCACGCCCGCGAGACGCGGCAGCCGCTGCGTGCCCAGCGAGCCCGGCAGGATCCCGAGCTTGACCTCGGGCAGCCCGACCTTGGTGGTGGGCAGGGCTACGCGCCAGTGGCAGGCCAGCGCCAGCTCGAGCCCGCCGCCGAGCACAGTGCCGTGCAGCGCCGCAGCCACCGGACGGTCGAGCGCCTCGATGCGCGCGAGCGTGCCGTTGAACAGCGTGGCGGAGAAATTCGGGTCGTCGAAGGAATGGATGTCGCCACCGGCGACGAAGGTGCGGCCGCTGCTGTGCAGCAGCAGCGCCTTGTAGGAACGGTCGGCCTCGAAGGCCGCCACGGCGGCCGCGAGACCCGCCACCACGGCGGGCGACAGCGCATTGACCGGCGGGTTCGAAATGGTCAGCACCGCGGTGTCGCCGTGCCGTTCGAGAGAGACGAGTTCAGTCATGGAAAAGACGCTGCGAAGCGCACGGCGAAGTCATCGGGGAAGGCTAGCAAAGGGGTATTCACGTCTCTTGCGTCAAGTCGCTGAACGGGTCGGGATCGACCCGGGCCGCACCAGCAGCTTGATCTGCGTGGTAGGCCGGCGCAGCGCCTCGAAGGCGGCCGGCAGCTCGGCCAGGCTCACCGTATCGGTCACCATCGGCGCCGGATCGATGCTGCCGGCGTCCAGCAGATCGAGCACGCGGCGCCAGTCGGGCTTGCCGTAGCCCATCACGAACCGCAGGCTGATCTCCTTGGCCATGGCGCGCTGCGGCAGCACCCGGTCTTCGGTCGGGCACACGCCGACCACCACCACGCGGCCGCGCGGCTTCGACAGGTCCACGCACTGCTGGATGAGCCCGGCGGCGCCCACGCACTCGAAGATCACGTCGGGCATGCCGCCGGTGGCCCGGGCAAAGGCTTCGCCCACGTCGCCCGCCGCGGGGTCGATGGCGGCGGTCGCGCCGAAGCGGGCCGCAATCTCGCGCCGGCCGGGCGCGAACTCGCTGACCACCACATGCGTGGCACCGGCCTGGCGCGAGAAGGCACTGACCGCCAGCCCGATCGGGCCGCCGCCGATCACCAGCACGCGGTCGGCCAGCCCCACCTTCCCGGACTGCACCGCGTGCAGCCCGACCGCCAGCGGCTCGATCAGCGCGCCCTCGCGGTCGCCCACCGCGTCAGGCAGCCGCAGCGCCTGGCCCACCGGCACCTTGACGTACTCCGCCAGGCCACCGGGCCGGCTCGGGCTGAAACCGGTGAGCCGGTTGTGCGGGCAGGTCATGCCGAGCCCGTCGCGGCATTCGCGGTGGCCCTCGGCCGTGCAGCTGCCGCAGGCATTGTTGGGCAGCGCGGTCACGCGCTC
Source organism: Variovorax frigidus (assembly GCF_051216515.1). Classification (NCBI taxonomy): domain Bacteria; kingdom Pseudomonadati; phylum Pseudomonadota; class Betaproteobacteria; order Burkholderiales; family Comamonadaceae; genus Variovorax; species Variovorax frigidus. The sequence goes on along the minus strand of NZ_JBPJZF010000005.1, from coordinate 517,740 downwards.
GCCCGGCTTCCAGTCCGCCGCCCCGCTCTCGACGATCTCGCCGGCGAACTCGTGGCCCAGCACCGTGCCGCTCCTGACCGTGAACAGGCCCGGATGCGTGGCATGCAGATCGGAGCCGCAGACCCCGCAATGGAAGACCCGCAGCACCAGTTCGCCGGGACCGGCCTGGGGCAAGGGCACGTCCTCGATGGACAGGAGCCGATCGACGCCGCGGAAGACGGCTGCTTTCATGGTGGATGGCATGGCCTTGGATTCGCGTGGAAGCCGCACCGTGGCGGCGTTGCGCGAAGGCTAGTGGCACGGCCAGGGGTTGACTTGCGCGCACTCGCTGACGTGCTGGCGGCACCGGCGCGCCGAGATGCGACGGGCAGCGATTGGACGCAAGACGCCGCGGAAAGCAGGTTCTAGCCTGCGTTGCGCGGATCGACAGCCGACCCGCCAGGAGATCGGCCATGGAGTTGAGAGACAAGGTCGTCGTCGTCACCGGCGGCGCCAGCGGCATCGGGCTGGCGATGGGCCGGCGTTTCGTCGCCGAAGGCGCGCGCGCCGTGGTCCTGGCCGATCGTGACGGCGAGCGCGCGCGGATGGAGGCAGCCCGCATGGGCGGCCATGCGGCGGCGCTCGACGTGAGCGCCGAGGGCGCGATCGAAGCGCTGGTCGATGCGGTCGAGGTGCAGCACGGCCCGATCGACCTGTTCTGCTCGAACGCCGGCATCACCGCCGTCGGCGGACCGGAACTGCCCGACGCCGACTGGCAGCGCGTGATGGATGTCAACCTCATGGCGCACGTACGCGCCGCCCGTGCGCTGCTGCCGCGCATGCTGGCGCGCGGCAGCGGTTATTTCCTGCAGACTGCTTCGGCGGCCGGATTGCTGTCGCAGTTCGATGCGCCCTACGCGGTCAGCAAGCATGCGGCGGTGGCGTTCGCGGAGTGGCTGTCGATCACCTATGGCGATCGCGGCATCCGCGTGAGCTGCCTGTGCCCGGGCGCGGTCGACACGCCGCTGCTGCAGGCCGAATCGGACGTTCGCCGCGTGCTGGCGCAAGGCCTGATCGATGCCGACGCGGTGGCGGCCACCGTGGTCGAGGCGCTCGCGCAGGAGCGCTTCCTGATCCTCACGCACGGCTTCGTCCAGGAACAGCTGCGCCGCAAGGTGGAAGACCCGGAACGCTGGCTGCGGGGCATGCGGCGCTTGCACGGCCAGGCAGGCTGAGCAGCGGCCACTTCGCTCAGGCCGCGCGCTCTTCGTACATCGCATCAATCAGCGCCGCATACTTGCGGTTGACCAGAGAGCGCTTGAGCTTCATGGTCGGCGTGAGCTCCTCGTCTTCGGCGCTCAGCTGGTTCTCGAGCAGGCGGAACTGCTTGATCTGCTCGACCCGCGCGAAATGCCGGTTGACCTTCTCGACCTCCTCGGCGATCAGGCTCACGACCTCGTGGCTGCGCGTCAATGAACGGTAGTCGGAGAAAGCCACCGAGCGCTCCTGCGCCCATTGCTCGACGTTGTCCTGGTCGATCATCACCAGGCAGCTCAGGTAGGCACGCTTGTCGCCAATGACCACCGCATCGGTCACGTAGGGGCTGAACTTGAGCTGGTTCTCCCACTCCGAAGGCGTGACGTTCTTGCCGCCCGCCGTGATGATGATGTCCTTCATCCGGTCGGTGATGTAGAAGTAGCCGTCGTCGTCCATGCGCCCCACGTCACCGGTGCGCAGCCAGCCGTCCTCGAAGGCCTCGGCCGTCTTCTCCGGCAGGTTGAGGTAGCCCATGAAGACCTGGCCGCCGCGCACCTGCAGCTCGCCCTGCGCAGACAGCCGGACCTCCGAGCCCGGCAGCGGCACGCCGATGCTGCCCGGGCGGCTGCGGCCCCGCGGGTTGCAGGTGGCGGCGCCGGTCAGCTCGGTCATGCCCCAGAGCTCGTTGAGTTCGATGCCCAGGGCCCCGTACCAGCGGATCAGGTCGGCCGAGATCGGTGCGGCGCCGGTGATGGCCAGCTCCACGCGGCCCAGGCCCAGGAGGCCGCGCACATTGTCCAGCACCAGCTTGCGTGCCAGCCAGTGGCGTGCGCGCAGCAGCGCCGGCACGGGCTCGCGCTTCTCTTTGTGACGCCCCACGCGTTCGCCCACCGCGAGCGCGCGCCGGTAGGCCCATTGCTCGAGCCGCGTGGCCTCGCGCATCGCGGTCGACACGCTCGAATAGAGCTTCTCCCAGATGCGCGGCACGGCCATGAACACGTCGGGCTGGATCTCGCGGATGTTGTCGAAGATGGTCTCGGGGTCCTCGACGAAGTTCAGCGTCTGGCCGGCCAGCAGCGCGTAGTACTCGCCGAAGATGCGCTCGGACACGTGGCACAGCGGCAGGAAGGCGGCCCGCTCGCGCAACGAGGTGCGCGGCAGGAAGGCTTCGAGCGTGCGGCTCGCGGCCATCACGTTGGCATGCGAGATCATCGCGCCCTTGGGGCGTCCGGTGGTGCCCGAGGTGTAGACCAGCACCGCCAGGTCGGCCGGTCCGCGGCTGGCGATGCGCTCGTCGATCAGCGCGGGCTGTGCGGCCTTGTGGACCCGGCCCAGTTCGCGCAGCGCCTCGAGCGACATCACGCGTGCGTCGTCGAGCCGCGCCAGCCCTTCCATGTCGAACACCACCACATGGCGCACGGCCGGCAGCCGCGCCTCGACCTCGAGGAACTTGTCGAGCTGCTCCTCGTTCTCCACCACCAGCAGCGTGGAGCCCGAGTCCCGGCACAGGTACTCGACCTGCGATGCCGCATCGGTGGGATAGATGCCGTTGACCACCGCGCCGGCCGTGAGGCCGGCCAGGTCCATCCACAGCCACTCGCGGCAGGTGTTCGAGAGCACAGACAGCACGTCGCCCGGACGCAGTCCCAGCGCGGCCAGGCCGCGGGCCAGCTCGTCGACGATCAGGCCCACCTCCGCATAGCTGTAGGCGCGCCAGATGCCGAGCTCCTTCTGCCGCAGCATCACCGCGTCGCCGCGCGTGCGCACCGCGTGGCGGAACAGCCGCGGCACGGTGTCGATGTCCGCCGGAACGGGCACGAAGGAAGGAGGTGTGGCCATGTCGTGTTTCCTGGGGGTCCGGGAGGCGGCGCGTTCAGCGCCAGGTCTTCTTCTTTTTCCAGCGCCGCTCGCCGCGCACGCCGTCGTCCTTGGCGCCGAGGTAGAACTCCTTGATGTCGTCCTTCTCGCGCAGCGCGCTGCAGCGGTCTTCCATCACGATGCGGCCGTTCTCCAGCACGTAGCCGAAGTCTGCGGCGTTGAGCGCCATGTTGGCGTTCTGCTCGACCAGCAGGATGGTGGTGCCGCGCTCGCGGTTGATGCGCACGATGATCTCGAAGATCTCCTTGGTCAGCCGCGGGCTCAGGCCCAGGCTGGGCTCGTCGAGCAGGATCAGCTCGGGCTCGGCCATGAGCGCGCGCGAGATCGCGAGCATCTGCTGCTGGCCACCCGAAAGCAGCCCTGCGTCCTGCGCGGCACGCTCGCGCAGGATCGGGAAGTAGCCGTACACGCCTTCGATGTCGCGTGCCACGCCGTCGCGGTCCTTGCGTGTGAAGGCGCCCATCATCAGGTTGTCGCGCACCGACAGCAGCGGGAACACCTCGCGGCCCTCGGGCACCTGGCTCAGGCCGGCGCGCACGATGGCGGCCGGGTCCTGGCCGGTGATGTCGGCACCCTTGAATTCCACGCTGCCCTTGACCGGATCGAGCACGCCAGAGATGGTTTTCAGGATGGTGCTCTTGCCGGCGCCGTTGGAGCCCAGCACGGTCGCGATCTCGCCGCGCCGCACGCGCAGGCTCACGCCGCGGATCGCCTTGATCGGGCCATAGGAGCTCTCCAGGTTGGACAGCTTGAGCACCACGTCGGCGGTCGCGGGGTCTGCGACGATCAGCGCGCTCATGCGACCTCCCTTCGCAGGCTCGACACATCGTCGATCGTGCCGAGGTAGGCCTCGATCACGCCGGGGTGCGCCTGCACCTCGGCCGGCGTGCCTAGCGCCAGCACCTCGCCCTGATTCATCGCCAGCACGCGATCCGACACGCGCGACACCAGCGTCATGTCGTGCTCGACCATCAGCACGGTGATGCCCAGCTCGCGCTGGATGTCCTGGATCCACCACGCCATGTCCTCGGTCTCCTCGGCGTTGAGGCCCGACGAAGGCTCGTCGAGCAGCAGCAGCTTGGGGGCACTGCACAGCGCACGCGCGAGCTCGACCACCTTGCGCACGCCGTAGGGCAATCCGGCCACGCGCTGGTCGCGGTAGCGCATCAGGCGCAGCAGCTCGATCACCTCCTCCGCCTTGCGGCGCGCGGCGATCTCGTTGCGGCGCGCGGCCGGCGCGAACACCAGGTCGCTCCAGAACCCCGAGCGCCGGTGCGTGTGGAAGCCGATCAGCAGGTTCTGCAGCACGGTCGCGTGCTCGAAGAGCTCGATGTTCTGGAAGGTGCGCGCGATGCCCAGCGCCGCGATGCCGTGCGCCGGCGTGCGGTCGATCGGCCGGCCGTCGAAGGCCAGCGTGCCGGTGGTCGGCAGGTAGATGCGGCTGATCAGGTTGAACACCGTGGTCTTGCCCGCGCCGTTGGGACCGATCAAGGTGAAGACCTCGCCCTTGCGCACGTCGAAGCTGACCTGGTTGACGGCCAGCACACCGCCGAAGCGCACGCTCAGGTCCCTGGCCGACAAAAGAATTTCCGTCATCCAGCTGCTCCCATGAACGCAAGGCGGTAGATCGGCGTGCGTCCCGGTCGCGAGCGCCCGCGGAACCGGCTTTGCCGGGCCGCTGGGTGCGCCCCCTTGAGGGGGAAGACGGCGACACGAAGTGCGCAAGGAACGGGGGTGGGCTTCACCGGACTCGCTCCGATTTCTGGAAGGTTTTCTGGCGGCGGAACATGCCGCGACGGTAGGTCGGGAACAGCTCCAGGTAGGTCCGCAGCTTGACCCAGCGGCCGTACAGGCCGGTCGGCTCGAACAGCACGAAGCCCATGAGCACGATGCCGAACACCACCGCCTGCAGCCCCGCGGCCTGGCCGATCGCGGGCGGCAGCCAGTCCTTGAACAACGCGATGGCCTGCGGCATCGTGATCAGGAAGATGGCACCGAAGAACGCACCGTGCACCGACCCCAGCCCGCCCACGACCACCAGCAGCAGCAGGTCGATCGACTGCGCGATGCCGAACTGCTCGGGCGAGATGAAGCGCAGCTTGTGCGCGTACAGCGCACCCGCCACACCCACGATGGCCGCCGACAGTGCGAAGGACAGGGTCTTGTAGCGCGCCAGATGGATGCCCATGCTCTGCGCCGAGATCTCGGAGTCGCGGATCGCAATGAAGGCCCGGCCGGTCGAGCTGCGCAACAGGTTCATCACCGCCAGCGTCACGAGCAGGCACACCACCAGCACCACCAGGTAGAAGGCCGGCGCGCTGCTGGCCGTCCAGCCGAACATCGCGGGCGCCTTCACCGACAGGCCCGCGTTGCCGCCCGTGACGTGCTCCCAGCGCGCCATCACCTCCTCGACGATGAAGCCGAAGGCCAGCGTCGCCACCGCGAGGTAGATGCCCTTGACGCGCAGCGCCGGCAACCCGACCACCACGCCCACCGCCGCCGAAAGCCCGGCCGATGCCGCCAGCGCCACGGGGAAGGACCAGCCCTGCCCCGTGAGCACGGCCTGCGTGTAGGCGCCCACGCCCAGGAAGGCCGCGTGCCCGATCGACACCAGGCCGGTGTAGCCCGCGAGCACCATCAGGCCCAGCCCGGCGATCGCGTAGATCAGCACGAAGGTGAGCTGCGAAGTCCAGTAGGTGCCGACGATCCAAGGTGCGGCCACCAGCGCCACAAGCAGCAGGCCGTACCAGAACACCTGGCCGCTGTGCTGCGCGAGGCGATAGTCCTGGCGGTAGCTGGTTCTGAAGATGAATCTCATACTTTCTTCCGCTGCTTCTCGCCGAACAATCCGCTGGGCTTGACCACCAGCATCAGCAGCACCACCACATACGCCGCCACGTCCTTGAAGCCCTCGGGCAAATAGAAGCCCGCGAGCGCCTCGACGATGCCGATGATCAGCCCGCCCACCACCGCGCCCGGCAGGCTGCCGAAGCCCCCGACCACCGCGGCCGGGAAGGCCTTCAGCCCGATGAAGCCCATGTTCACGTGCACGAAGGTGATGGGCGCGAGCAGCAGTCCGGCCACCGTGGCCACCGCCGCCGACAGGCCCCACACCATGCCGTTGAGGCGTCGCACCGGGATGCCCATGTAGTAGGCGGCCAGCTGGTTCTGCGAGGCCGCCTGCATGGCCACGCCGAGCTTGGTGTACTTGAACATCAGGAACAGGGCCAGGCACAGCGCGAGCGTGATGCCGATCACCGCGCCCTGCTCCGCGCTCAGCACCAGCGTGCCGAGCTTCCAGACCTGGCCGCGGTAGGGCACGTCGAGCACGTGCGTGTCGGTGCCGATGCCCGGCAGCATGGTGACCAGGCCGCGCGTGATGTAGCCCAGGCCGATGGTCAGCATCACCACGGTGAACTGCGGCTGGCCCAGGATGGGCCGGATCACCGCGCGCTCGAGCAGCATGCCGAAGCCCGCCATGCCCGCGACGCTGACCAGTGCGGCCCACAGGAACGGCAGCTTGAACCAAAGCATCAGCAGGTAGCCGGTGCAGGCGCCGAGCATCATCAGCTCGCCCTGCGCGAAGTTGACGGTCTCGGTCGCCTTGTAGATCAGCACGAAGCCGAGCGCGATCAGCGCATAGATGCAGCCGAGCGCGGCGCCGGAGATCAACAGCTGTAGGAATTCCAAGACGGGTCCTCGTGGCGTCGGCCGCTCAGGGCTGCAGGTAGTCGGTGATCGGCACCCAGCGGCCGTTGGCCAGCCTGGAGATGCGCACCGCTTCGGAGCCCAGGCGCTTGGTCTTGGAGAAGCTCATGGTGTCGAAGCCCAGCTTGTCGCGCGGGAAGGTCGAGGTCTCCATGGCTTGCACGAAACGCTGGGTCGTGAGGTCGGGGCCGACCTTCTCGAGCGTCTTGATGGTCCAGTCCATCGCGCCGTAGCCGAACACCGCGTACTGGCCCGGGTCCTCGTTGTACTTGGCCTTGTAGGCGGCAAACCAGTCGCGCAGCTCCTTCGAGGCATCGTCGGCATAGGGCTGCGAACTCGCATGCGAGGACAGGAAGCCTTCGGTCACCGGCCCGCCGAGCTTGGGCACCAGGTGCGAATACGAGGCCGAGGTGCCGATGAAGTCGGGTGCGAAGCCGACCTTCTTCGCCTCGTTGAGCGTACCGATGGTCTCGCGCAGCGTGGTGCCCATCACCACCGTGTCGCAGCCGGCGCTCCTGAGCCGCGCCACCTGCGACGAGAAGTCGGTCGCGCCGCGCTTGTAGGTGGTCTTCTCGAGCACCTTCCTCTTCAGCTCCCCGAGCTGTGACTCGACGCCCTTCATGAGCTCGGTGCCCAGCTCGTCGTCCTGCATCAGCGAGCACCATTTGCGGTCGTCGCGGGTCTTGGTCAGGGCCTTCACGATCACGCGGCCCTGCTGGTAGTAGGGCACGGCGAACGCGAAGGCCAGCGGGTTCGGCGGGTCGTAGAGGCCGCGCGCGGACGCGAGCGGAAACGCATGGATCACGCCGCCCTCGGTGAAGATCGGCATGGTGGTCAGCGCCAGCGCGGTGCCGATGTTCGCGACCGTGACGAAAATCTTGTCGTTCTGCACCAGCTTCTGCGCGGCCAGCACGGCCTTCTTGGTGTCGTAGCTCGAGTCCTCGACGATCAGGCGGATCTTTCGGCCCGCGGTGCCGCCGGCCGCATTGAACTCCTCGATGCGCATGTTCATGCCATTGACGGTCTCCTTGCCGAAGGCCGCGATCGGGCCCGACAGGTCCTGGATGGTGCCGACCAGCACCTCGGTCCTGCTCACGCCCTGCGTGGCCTGGGCGCTCGCGGCCCCGGGGACTGCCGCGGCCGCTGCCACCAGGCATGCGACCGCGACGCCGGCACGTTTCGTGTTCATCTCGCAAACTCCTCGGACTTCGGCGATCGGGAGCGATCGGCCACCCGTGCAGTCTTGCCGCCCCCCCGCGTGCGGTCTTGTGCCGAGTCGCTGGCCTGCCCGCGTCCTGGGGAAAGTCCCAAGGGCCGTTCACGCGAGGACCTCGGCGATGCCGACGCGGCGACAAAGCACAAGACCTGCACGCCGCGCCGCCACAGAATCGGCACCCGACGCATGCCGTACGCGCCGTCCGGCGCCCGCGTCTCGAACCCCTCGGAAGCACAAGGACAACCCCATGCCCGTCCCCTTGCCCTTCGACGCCCTGCCCGGCTGGCGCCGCGTGCCCACCAACGGCATCCTCATGGCCACCAGCGTGGTGCCGCCCACCGACGCGGCGCGGCCCACGGTGCTGCTGCTGCACGGCTTTCCGGAGCTCGCCTTCTCCTGGCGCCACCAGGTCCGCGCGTTGGCGGCGGCGGGCTATGGCGTGATCGCACCGGACCTGCGCGGCTACGGAGAAACGGGCCCGCAAGGTTCGCTCGACAGCTACCGCATGCAGAACCTGGCGCTCGACATGACCGGGCTGCTCGATGCGCTGGGCATCGAGCGCGCAGTGGTGGTGGGCCACGACTTCGGCGGCGCGCTCGCCTGGACGCTGGCACGCGACCATGCGTCGCGCGTGCTCGGCATCGCCTCGCTGAACACGCCCTACACGCGCCGCACCGAAGCCGACCTGGTCCAGACCATGCGGACGGCCCGCGGGCCGGAGCACTACATGGTCACGTTCCAGCAGCCGGGTGTCGGCGAGGCCCTGCTGGTGCAGGATGTGGAGGCGACCTTCCGCGGCCTGATGCGGCGGCCGGCCGTCACCCTGGCGCAGTTCGCGCAGCTCCCGGCGCGCATCCAGGCCCTGCCGGCCACGATGTTCACCGGCGAGCCCGAGGTCATGGGCGCGCCGCTGCTCGATGCCGACGCGCTGCGCGTCTTCACGCAGGCCTACGAGCGCACCGGTTTCGAAGGCGCGCTGAACTGGTATCGCAACCTGCACCGCAACTGGCTGGACACGGCCACGACACCGGATCACATCGGCGTACCGGCCTTGATGGTCAGTGCCGCGGACGACTTCTTCCTGCCGCCCGCCACCACGCGCGGCATGGAGCGCATCGTGCCCGACCTCGAGCGCCACACGCTGGCCGACTGCGGCCACTGGACGCAGCAGGAACGGCCCGACGCGGTGAATGCTTTGCTGCTCGACTGGCTCGCGCGGCGCACGAGGCGCTGAACGGCCCCGCCTGCCGCACCGGTTCAGGATTCGCCGCGTCCCAGGGCCGTGCTCAGCATGATCTTGCCCGTCGCCTTGCGGTCGGCCACCACCCGCAGCGCCTGCGCAGCCTGCTCCAGCGGGTAGCGCGCGGTGATCGCCGGTCGGATGCGTCCCTGCGCGAGCCAGCCCACGAGCTCGTCCATGAAGGCCTGGTAGCGCACCGGCTCGGCCTGGGCGAAGCCACCGTAGAACACGCCCACGATCGAGCAGCCCTTGAGCAGCACCAGGTTCAGCGCGGGCCGGGGGATCTCGCCCGCGGTGAAGCCGATCACCAGGTAGCGCCCGCGCCAGGCCATGCTGCGCAGCGCGGGCTCGGTGTAGCTGCCGCCCACCGGGTCGTAGACCACGTCGACGCCGCGCCCGCCGGTCAGCGCCTTGAGGCGCTCGCGCAGGTCTTCGCGCGTGTAGTTGATGGTCTCGTCGGCGCCGTGCGCCTTGCACAGCGCGAGCTTCTCGTCGGTCGAGGCCGCAGCGATCACGCGCGCGCCCATGAGCTTGCCCAGCTCGACGGCGGAGATCCCGGTGCCGCCGGCCGCGCCCAGCACCAGCAGCGTCTCGCCGGGCTGGAGGGCCGCACGGTCCTTGAGTGCGTAGTGCGAGGTGCCGTAGGTGATCACCAGTGCGGCCGCGGCTTCCATGTCGATGCCCGTGGGCAGCGGCACCAGCTTCTCGGGCCTGGTGCGCACCTCTTCCGCGTAGCCGCCCCAGCCGCAGACCGCGATCACGCGGTCGCCCGGCGCGAAGCCCTGCACGCCCTCGCCCACCTGCTTGACCGTGCCCGCCACCTCGCCGCCCGGCGAGAAGGGCAGCGCGGGTTTGAACTGGTAGCGGTTCTCGATGATCAGCGTGTCGGGAAAGTTGACCGCGCTGGCGTGCACGCTGACGATCACCTCGCCCGGTCCGGCCTGCAGGGGCGCGACCTCTTCCACCACCAGCGACTCGGGCGGACCATGGCGTTTGGCGAGAACGGCTTTCATGTTTTTTCCTTCAAAGCATTGAAATGGACATGCCGCCGTCGACCACCAGGCCCGCGCCGGTGGTGAAGGCGCCCGACGCGGCGCTGAGGTAGAGCACCGCGTAGCCGATCTCCTCGGGCCGGCCGACGCGGCGCACCGGCGTCTTCTGCAGGATGCGCTCGCGCGCCTCGCCGTCGAAAGCCTCGGCCAGCCTGGTCTCGATCACGCCGGGCAGCACGGTGTTGGCGCGGATGCCGAAAGGCCCGTACTCGAGCGCGAAGGCGCGGCTCATGCCGATCAGCGCGGTCTTGAGCGTGCCGTAGAGGCCGAGCATCTTCTCCGGGTGCAGCGCCGAGACCGAGGAGATGTTCACGATGCTGCCGCCGCCGCGCGGCTTCATCAGTTTGACCGCCTCGCTCGACAGGAACCAGTAGCCGCGCAGGTTCACGTCGACGGTCTTGGCGAACAGGCCGGCGTCGATGTCCTCGATGGTGCGCCAGGGGCTGAGCACCGCGTTGTTCACCAGGATGTCGAGGCCGCCGTGCACGGCCTGCAGGTGCGCGCCCATCGACGCAATGTCTTCCATGCGCCCGATGTGGCAGGCGCGGGCCTCGGCCTTCAGGCCTTCGTCGCGCAGCGCCTGGGCCACGCGCTCGCAGTCGTCGAGCTTGCGGCTGCTGATCACCACGTGCGCGCCGGCCTGCGCCAGCACGCGCGCGGTCGCGGCGCCGATGCCTTGGGACGAGCCGGTGACCAGGGCGACCTTGCCGCTCAGGTCGAAGGGATGGTTGACGGTCATTGGCTTGTCTCCACGGGTCTGTCGGGCCCCGCGCCGGGGTCGAGGATGTCCAGTCCGGCCAGCACGAACACGTCCATCGTGTCGCCGAAGGCCAGCGCGCTCTCGGCCACGGCCGTGCCCAGCGCAGCCCGGCGGCGCAGGCCCGCGGACATGGCCGCCTGCCGGAACATCGCGAAGGCCTTGTAGAAGCGCAGGTCGGTGGCCGGGTCCATGCGCATCGCGTGCAGGTAGCGCGCGGCCAGTTCGTCCTGCGTGGGCAGGCGCTCCGCCGCGCGGTCGACGCCGCGCAGGCCGGGCAGCAGGTAGCCGGGCGGCAGCTCCTGCACGCCCAGGAACTGCCCCAGGTCGGCGAGCGGATGCCCCAGCGTCGACAGCTCCCAGTCGAGCACCGCGATCACGCGGCTGCCGCTGGCGTCGAACATCAGGTTGTCGAGCCGCGAATCGCCGTGCAGCAGCACCACCGGATGGTCCTCGCGCGGCACCAGCGCCTCGAGCCGCGCGATCAGCGCGTCCATCGGAGCCGAGCCCTCGGGCATGGCGGCGCGGTACTGCTGCGTCCAGCGGTGCAGCTGGCGTTCGAAATAGTTGCCCGTGCGGCCGAAGTCGCGCAGGCCCAGCGCATCGAGGTCGACACGATGGATCGCCACCAGGCTGTCGATGGCCGCGTCGTACACCGCGCGGCGCCGCGCCGGCGGCACCTCGGGCAGGCCGACGTGGCGGTGCACCACGCCCTCGACGAAGTCCATCAGGTAGAACTGCACGCCCACCACGTCGAGGTCGTTGCACAGCACGCGCAGCTGCGGCACCGGCACCGCGCTGCGCCGCAGCGCCGTGAGGATGCGCGCCTCGCGGTCCAGCGCGTGCGCAGACTTCAGCAGCTGGCCCGCGGGTTGCGTGCGCAGGATGTAGCGCCCGCTGTCGGCCTGCACGCGCCAGATCGGGTTCGAGTTGCCGCCGACGAAACGCTCGGCGCTGCGCAGCCCGTGGAAGCCCGGCGCCTGCGCCTCGAGATAGCGGCCGAGCCGCGCCAGGTCGAGCGGCGGCGCACTGACGACCGGCGCCGTCACGCCGTGGCGTGCGCAGCGCTGCGCTTGAGAAGTTCCTTTCCGATCGCCGACAGGTGCACCTGGTCGGGACCGTCGCCGATGCGGATGAAGCGCGCATAGACATAGGCACGCGGCAGGAAGGTGTCCTGCGACACGCCCGCGCCGCCGAAGACCTGGATCGCGCGATCGATCACGCGCGCCGCCATGCTGGGCACCACGATCTTGGCCGCCGCGATCAGGTCCTTGGCCGCCTTGTTGCCCTCGCGGTCCATCTTGTCGGCCGCACGCAGCGTGAGCAGCCGCGCCTGTTCGATCTCGCAGAAGGAATGCGCGATGTCCTCGCGCACCGAGCCCTGCTCGCCCAGCGCCCGGCCGAAGGCCACGCGCGTGTTGGCACGCTCGCACATCATCTCCAGCGCGCGCTGCGCGCAGCCGATCAACCGCATGCAGTGATGGATGCGGCCCGGGCCGAGCCGGCCCTGCGCGATCTCGAAGCCGCGGCCTTCGCCCAGCAGCATGTTCGATGCCGGCACGCGCACGTTGTCGTAGACGATCTCCGGGTGGCCCACGGGCGCATCGTCGTAGCCGAAGGCCGTGATGTCGCGCACGATGCGCACGCCGGGCGTGTTCTTGGGCACCAGGATCATCGACTGCTGCCGGTGGCGGTCGGCGTGGTCGGGGTCGGTCTTGCCCATCACGATGAGCAGTGCGCACTCCTCGTTGAGCGCGCCCGAGGTGAACCATTTTCGACCGTTGATCACGTAGTCGCCGCCGTCGCGGCGAATCTCGCACTGGATGTTGGTCGCGTCGCTCGACGCCACAGCCGGCTCGGTCATCGAGAAGGCCGAGCGGATGGTGCCCGCCATCAGCGGCGCGAGCCAGCGCTCCTTCTGCGCGGGCGTGCCGTAGTGCGACAGCACCTCCATGTTGCCGGTGTCGGGTGCCGAGCAGTTGAAGACCTCGGGCGCCCAGAGCACGCGGCCCATGATCTCCTTGACCGGCGCGTAGTCGAGGTTGCTCAGGCCGCCCTTGGCCGAGGAGAGGAACAGGTTCCACAGGCCCTGCGCCCGCGCCAGCGCCTTGAGCTCCTGCAGCACGGCCGGCGTGCGGTAGGGGTGGTCGCTGGCCTGCACCTGCTGGTAGTAGAGATGTTCGACCGGATAGACGTGCGCCTCCATGAAATCGCGCACGCGCTGCTGCAGTTGCAGCGAGGTGTCGGAATGCTTGAAGTCCATCGTGTCTCCGGTCCTGGTGATGTCAGGCCTGCCGCACCAGTGCGACAGCCAGTTCGTAGGCACCGCTCGGGTGCGCCACGTGGGCATAGGGTGGCTTGGGCCAGGCCCAGGCGGTGGACGGGAACAGCGCGCGCATCGCATGGATGTCGCAGTGGTAGGGCGGCCCGCTGACCACGCCGTCGCCGGCCGAGGCCTCGCGCTTCTGCATGAACAGCGCGAGCAGCCGGCCGCCCGGTCGGATCCAGGCCGCGAGCTGCGCCGCATAGGCGCTCCAGTGGTCGGGGTGCAGCGCGCACAGACAGGTCTGCTCGTAGACCGCATCGACCGGCACCGGTGGCCGCCACTGCAGCACGTCGGCCTGCGCCACCTCGGCCGCGAGGCCGTGCGCCGCGAGCAGCGCCCGCGTGCGTTCCACGGCCGCCTCCACATAGTCGAGGCCGACCGCGTCCATGCCCGCGGCCGCCAGCGCCGCGACCTCCCAGCCGCTGCCGCAGCCCGGCACCACCACGCGCTGGCCGGGCGCGACGGCGCCGCTGTCGAGCCAGCGCTGCAGTTGCGGGCCCGCCGCGCCGCGGTCCCAGGGCGTGCTGCCCGTCTCGAAGCGCTGCTGCCAGAACGCAGGGGTGGGGCCGGCCATGTTCAACCCTTCGCGGCGGCAGCGGCGTCGGACTCGCGCAGCTTGGCCTTGAGCACCTTGCCGGTCGGATTGCGCGGCAGCGCCTCGACCAACCGCAGTTCCTTGGGCAGCTTGTAGCGCGCGAGTCGTGCCTGAGCGAATTCGCGCAGGCCCTCGAGCGTGACGGTCCTGCCGGGCCTGGGCGCGATCACCGCGACCACGCGCTCGCCCCATTGCGCATCGGGCGCGCCGATCACGGCCGCCTCGGCAACGTCGGGGTGGTCGTAGAGCACGCTCTCGACCTCGGCCGGATAGATGTTCTCGCCGCCGCTGATCACCATGTCCTTGAGCCGGTCGCAGACGAACAGGAAGCCCTCGGCATCGCGGTAGCCCACGTCGCCGCTGCGGAACCAGCCGTCGGCGGTGAAGGCCGCGGCGTTGGCCTCGGGCCGGTTCCAGTAGCCGGACATCACGTTGCCGCCGCGCACGCAGATCTCGCCGGTGGCGCCGGGCGCGGTGACCTCGTCGCCCATCACGTCGATGAGTTTGATCTCGGTCAGGAGCGGCGGCGTGCCGCTCGAGCCCAGCTTGTCGCCCGAGCGGTCGGGATGCAGGAAGGTGATCATCGAGGCGGTCTCGGTCATGCCGTAGCCCTGGTGCACCGGGATGCCGCGCGCGCCGTAGAGCCGCAGCAGCGGCTCGGGCATGGGCGCACCGCCCACCGACACCAGCCGCAGCGAGGACAGGTTCGCAGCCTCGAAGCCGGCGTGCTGGCTGATGAACAGCAGCATGGCCGGCACGGCGAAGGTCACGCTCACGCGATGTGTCGCCACCGCGTCGAGCACCGCCTGCGGATCGAAGCCGCGCTGCAGCACCAGATGGCCGCCGGCCAGCAGCGTGGTCATGCTGCCGCACAGCAGGCCGCCGACGTGGAACATCGGCGCGAAGTTCAGCGTGACGTCGGTCGAGACCATGTCCCAGAGGAACATCTCGTTGAGGTTGTTGGTCCAGAAGTTGCCGTGCGTGAGCATCGCGCCCTTGGGATGGCCGGTGGTGCCCGAGGTGTACATGATCACCGCCACGTCCTCGGCGCGCACCGGCACGGCGGCCGGCGCCGGCGGCGCGTCGGCCAGCAGCGCGGCGGCCGGCTCCCAGCCCGGCGCGCCCGCGCCGCGGTGGATGTAGCGGCTGCAGGCCAGCGTGCCGCGCACCGGGTCGATCACCGCGATGTGCTCCTCGCCCACCACCAGCGTGTGCACGCCCGCGTCGTTGATCACGAAGCACAGTTCCGTGCCGCTGAGCCGGAAGTTGAGCGGCACGCAGATCGCGCCGAGCCGCGCGGTGGCGAACAGCACCACGACGAACATCGGGTCGTTGAGACCCAGGTAGCCGACGCGCGCGCCCGTATCCACACCGCCCGCGGCCAGCACCGCCGACATGCGCTCGATGCGGTCGACCAGTTCGCCGTAGGTCCAGTGCACGTCCTCGCAGCTCAGCGCCGGATGGTGCGGCGCACGGGCCGCGCGCCGGCTCAACCAGTCGGCCAGGCCGACCGCATGGGCGCCGCGGTCGGTCGGCGCCGGGGCCTTCAGCGTCCGGTCCATACCGGCTTCCGTTTCTCGTTGAACGAAGCCAGGCCTTCGCGCGCGTCCTCGGTCATCGCGAGCAGCGCGATCTGGCTCTCGGTGTAGGCGATGCCTTCGTCGAAGGACATCGCGGCCATGGCGCGCATCGCGTACTTGCCGCGGCGCAGCGCCGTGGGCGACTTGCCGGCGAGGCGGTCGACCAGCCATTGCGTCTTGGCATCGAGTTCCTCGGCCGGCACGGCGTAGTTGAGCAGGCCGGCCTCCCTGGCCTCGGCCGCGCCGAAGGGCTCGCCCGTGAGGCACCACTCGCGCAGCGTGCGGCGCGGCACGATGTCCTGCAGCAGGCTCAGCACCTGCATCGGGAACAGGCCGATCTTGACCTCGGGCAGGCCGAACTGCACATGGTCGGCCGCGACCGCCATGTCGGTCATGCACAGCAGGCCCACGCCGCCGGCCATGCAGACGCCGTTGATGCGCGCGATGCTGGGCAACGTGGCGTTCTGCACCTCGCGCAGCATGTCGGCGTAGTCGATGTTGGGCTGCGACAGGTCGAACGCGAAGCCCGCGCCCGGCTGCAGGTCGCCGCCCGCGCAGAAGGCCTTCTCGCCCGCGGCAGTAAGCACGATCACGCGCACCTCGGGGTCGGCATGGGCGCGGCGCCAGCCGTCGCGGATGCCGGCCACCACGTCCTTGTTGATCGCGTTGCGCTTGTCGGGCCGGTTGATCGTGACCCACATCGCGTGGCCGCGCTTCTCCACCCGCACCGCGGGTTCGTTCGTCTCGCTCATCTTGTCTCGCTCCTTGTTCCCGGGGCGCCGGCCGTGCGCCCTGTGTGCCTAGGCCGCGACCGCATCCTTGGCGGCCACCTCGATCTCGACCACCACGCGGCTGGCCGCGACCTGGTCGCCGGTCTTCACGTGCAGCGCGATGACCTTGCCGGCCACCGGCGCGGCGTGGATGTGTTCCATCTTCATGGCCTCGAGCGTGAGCACCGGCTGGCCCGCCTCGACCATGTCGCCGACGGCCGCCATCACCGCGACCACGCGGCCGTTCATCGAGGCGCGCACCTTGCCGTCGCCGCCGGCCTCGCCCTGGCGCGCGGTGGCGGCGCGGGTCTTGTCCTCGACGCGCACCGGGATGCCGCGGTAGTGCAGCAGCAGCGTGGTATCATCTCGGTGGAAGGCCGCACTTTCATAGAGGCCGTCGCAGACGAAGCGCGCGGCATGCTCGCCGATCTCGGCCAGCTCGACGACATGCGCCGCGTCGCCGATCGAGACCTCGAAATGGCGCTGCTGCCGCAGCACGATGCTCGCGCTCACCGCGCTGCCCTCGACGTCGAAGCGCAGCGAGATCGGCAGACTGTGCGTCATGCGCCGGCCGGTCGACGGCGCGCGGCGCGCACCGGTGGTCTCGTAGAGCAGCACGGCCGCGATGGCGGCGACGCGCGCGCGGGCTTCGGTGTCCAGCGCGAGCAGCGCGTCCTGGTTCTGCGCGATGAAGGCGGTGGTGGCGCCGCCGGCCGCGAACACCGCGTGCCCCAGGCAGCGGTGCAGGAAGGCCTGGTTGGTGGTCACGCCCAGCGCCACCGCATCCTCGAGCCCGGCCATCAGCTGGCGCCGCGCGGCCTCGCGCGTGTCGCCATGGCTGATGACCTTGGCGATCATCGAGTCGTAATAGGGCGGAATCTCCCCGCCCGAGCGCAAGGCGTGCTCGACGCGCAATTGCGTCGGCATCTCCCACAGCGCCATGGTGCCGCTCTGGGGCATGAAGCCCTTGTCTGCGTCTTCGGCGCACAAGCGCACCTCAATCGCATGGCCATTGAACGTGACCTGCTCCTGCGTGATCGGCAACGGCTCGCCGCCGGCCACGCGCAGTTGCAGTGCGACCAGGTCGAGGCCGGTGATGGCCTCGGTCACCGGATGCTCGACCTGCAGCCGGGTGTTCATTTCCATGAAATAGTAGCTGCCCTCTGCGTCGAGCAGGAACTCGAGCGTGCCCGCGCCTTCATAGCGGATGGCCTTGACCGCCGCCACCGCGGTGGCGCCCATGCGCGCGCGCAGCTCGGCATTCACGGCGGGCGACGGCGCCTCCTCGATCAGCTTCTGGTGGCGCCGCTGCACCGAGCAGTCGCGCTCGCCCAGGTGGATCGCGTTGCCGTGGCGGTCGGCGAAAACCTGGATCTCGATGTGGCGCGGCTCCACGATGGCGCGCTCGAGGATCACCTCGGGGTCGCCGAAGGCGCTCTGCGCCTCGGAGCGCGCGCTGCGCAGCAGCTCGGGAAATTCCCTGGCCGAGGGCACCAGCCGCATGCCGCGGCCGCCGCCGCCGGCCGTGGCCTTGATCATCACCGGGAAGCCGATGCGCACGGCCTCGGCCGCGAGCCGCTCCTCGCTCTGGTCGTCGCCCTGGTAGCCCGGAATGCAGGGCACGCCGGCCGCCTGCATCAGCGTCTTGGCGCCGGCCTTGTTGCCCATCGACACGATGGCTTCGGCCGAAGGGCCGATGAACACCAGGCCCGCGTCCTGGCAAGCCTGCGCGAAGTCCTCGTTCTCGGCCAGGAAGCCGTAGCCCGGGTGCACCGCGTCGGCACCGCTGCGCTTCGCGGCCTCGATGACCGCCGGGATGTTCAGGTAGGACTGTGCGGGCAGCGGCTCGCCGATGCACACGGCCTGGTCGGCCTCGCGCACGTGGCGCGCGCCGACGTCGGCCGTCGAGTACACGGCGACCGTGCGATAGCCGAGCGCACGCGCGCTGCGGATGACGCGCAAGGCAATCTCGCCGCGGTTGGCGATCAGGATCTTGCGGAAGGGAGTGAGCTGGGAGGTCGAGGCGGTCATGGAACGTACGTCGATGGTTTTTTCAGTGAGCGGACGGGAAGGTGCCCATGAACTTGCTGAGGATCTGGAGCATCACCTCGTCGGCGCCGCCGCCGATCGAGGTGAGCCGGCCGTCGCGGAAGATGCGCGAGATGGGGCTCTCGTCGACGAAGCCCATGCCGCCCCAGAACTGCAGGCAGCCGTCGGCCACCTCGCGGATCACGCGGCCGGCCTTGAGCTTGGCCATGGTGGCGGTGCGCGTGGCGTCCTGCCCGGCCACCACCTCCTCCACGCCCTGCCAGCAGAGGGCGCGCAAGGCGGCCACCTCGGTCTGCATCTCGGCCAGCCGGTAATGCACCCACTGGTTGTCGAGGATCGAGCGGCCGAAGGCGCGGCGCTCGCGCGTGTAGCCGATGGTGGTGTCGATGGCGCGCTGCGCCATGCCGGCGTTGTTGAGCGCGCCCCAGAGGCGCTCGATCTGGAACTGCTCCATCTGGTAGATGAAGCCCATGCCCTCCTCGCCGATGCGGTGGCGCTGCGGCACGCGCACGTCGTCGAAATGGACCTGCGCCGTGTCCGACGAGTGCATGCCCATCTTGCGCAGCTTGCGCGCGACCTGCACGCCCTTGGTCTTCATGGGCACCACGATCAGCGACTTGTTGCGGTGCGAAGCGCCTTCGGAGGTGTTGGCGAGCACGCAGCAGAAGTCGGCCTGCGTGCCGTTGGTGGTCCACATCTTGCCGCCGTTGATCACGTAGTCGCCGCCGTCCTTGCGCGCGGTGGTCTTGATCGAGGCCACGTCGGAGCCGCTGCCGACTTCCGACACGCCCAGGCAGGCCACGTAGTCACCGGCGATCGCGGGCGCGAGGAATTCCGCGCGCAGCTCGGCGTTGCCGCGGTGCGCGAGCGCGGGTGTCGCCATGTCGGTCTGCACGCCGATGGCCATCGGCACGCCGCCGCAGTTGATGTGCGCGAGCGTCTCGGCCATCACCGCGCCGTAGGAATAGTCGAGGCCGGCGCCGCCGTCCTCGACCGGCTTGGTCAGGCCCAGCATGCCCAGCTCACCCAGGCGTTTGAACACCTGGTGAGCGGGAAAGACTTCGGCGCGCTCCCATTCGTCGACATGGGGATTCACCTCCTTGTCGATGAAGCGCTTGAGCGTGTCGCGCAGCGTGGCGTGTTCGGGGGTCAGGTGCATGGCGTACCTCGGCTCGGGTGGCTCAGGGCCGCGCCACCGAGAACTGCATCTTCTGCGGCTCGCGGCGTTCGGCATCGCGGCAGATCGAGAGCACCTTGCTCAGCACCGCGCGCGTGTCGCGCGGGTCGATCACGCCGTCGTCGAGCAGGTGCGCGCTGGTGGTGAACACGCTCATCTGGCTGTCGAAGCGGTCGATGATGCGGCGCTCCATCTCGGCGAGCTTCTCGCGGTCGACCTCACCGCCCTTGCGCTTCATCGCCGCCTCGGTCACGTTGACCATGGTCTGCGCGGCCTGTTCGCCGCCCATCACGGCGGTCTTGGCGTTGGGCCAGGAGAAGCAGAAGCGGGGGTGGAAGCCGCGGCCGCACATGCCGTAGTTGCCGGCGCCGAAGGAGGCGCCGCAGTAGATGGTGATCTGCGGCACGGTGGCGCTGGTCACGGCCTGGATCATCTTGGAGCCGTGCTTGATGATGCCGGCCTCCTCGTAGTCCTTGCCGACCATGAAGCCGGTCGTGTTGTTGAGGTAGAGGATCGGCGTCTTCGACTGGCAGCAGGCCTGGATGAAGTGCGTGGCCTTGGTGGCGCCGGCCGGGTCGATCGGGCCGTTGTTGGTGATCACGCCCAGCGGCATGCCTTCGATCTTGATGTGGCCGACCACCGTCGCGCTGCCGTAGTTCTCGCCGAACTCGAGGAACTCGGAATCGTCGGCGATGCGTGCGATGACCTGCTTCATGTCGACCGGCCGCTTGTGATCGATGGGCATCACGCCCAGCAGTTCCTCGGCGTCGTAGCGCGGCGGCTTGAAGCTGCGCACCGGCTCGGCGGGCATGCCGCGATGCCAGTCGATGTTGGCCAGGATCTCGCGCGCCAGCCGAATCGCGTCGCGGTCGTCCTCGGCCAGGTAGTCGCCCAGGCCCGAAATCGAGGTGTGCATCAGCGCGCCGCCGAGCTCTTCCTCGGTCGCGATCTCGCCGGTCGCGGCCTTGAGCAGCGGCGGACCCGCGAGGAAGGCCCGCGAGCGGCCCCGCACCATGACGATGTAGTCGGACAGGCCGGTCTGGTAGGCGCCGCCCGCGGTGGACGAGCCGTGCGTGACCGTCACCACCGGCAGGCCGGCGGCCGAGATGCGCGCGATGTTGCGGAACAGGTTGCCTCCGGTGACGAACTCCTCGACCTTGTAGGTCATGAGGTTCGCGCCCGCGCTCTCGACCAGCTGCACATAGGGCAGCTTGTTCTCCAGCGCCAGCTCCTGCATGCGCAGCTGCTTGGGGATGCCCATGGGCTGCAGCGCGCCGGCATCGATGCCCGAGTCGGAAGCGTTGACCATCACGCGCACGCCCGACACCCAGCCGATGCCGCCGATCACGCCGCCGCCCGGCACGCTCTTTTCCAGGTCGGGGTTGTCCAGGCCGAGCCCGGCCAGCGAGCCGATCTCGAGGAAGGGCGTGCCCGGGTCGAGCAGCAGCGACAGCCGCTCGCGCGGCAGCAGCTGGCCGCGCTTCTCGAAGCGCTCGCGGGACTTGCCCGAGGTGGCGATGCTGCGCTTTTCGTAGCCGCGGACGCGGTCGATCAGGGCCAGCATGCCGGTGCGGTTCGCCTCGAAGGCCTCGCTGCCGGGGGAAACGTTCGACTCGATGATTGCCATGTGCTGTGGTTCTGCAGGTGCCGGGTGGCGTTTGCGGACTGGTGTATGGGGGTCAGCTTAGGCAAAGGCCAGGAGGCGGTCTTGCGCGAAGTGGCTGCCGCCAACGCGTCGTCCGAGCCCACGCGGCCACTGGACGCAAGCGTGGCCGCCACCGCCGGCGCGCTTGCCGCGCACACGGGCCGCTTCGCCTTCGCGCAGACCGGCGACATCAAGGTCGCGCTGATCGCCGGCAAGCGCGAGATCCCGGCGTCGGAGATCAACCTGCCGATCCGCGACAAGCGCTGACGCGCACCGGCGCTGCGCCTCAACCGCGCAGCGTCACCCGCCACTTCGGCAGCAGCGCGCTCGGCCGGTACGAGCGCTTGCTGCGCCTGAAGCCCGCCAGCCCCATGTCCTGCTCGAAGTTCAGCCAGTGCACCGGCCGCGCGAACACGCGGCAGAAGTGCTGGAACATGTAGGGGTAGATGCCCACGTGGCTGTCGAGCCCCTTGGCGAAGCGCACCGCGAACACGCCGGGCTGCAGTTCCTGCACCAGCAGGAAGGCCACGGGCAGCGCGCCCACGAAATGCACGAAGCCTTCGAAGCCGAAGCGCGCCGCATGGTCGATCGCTTCGAGGCAGGCGCGCTCGTCGGCTTCGCCTTCGCCCTTGCCCTTGTGCGCCATCCAGCCGCGCAGCACCGAGCGCGCCGCCCCGGCCTGCGACGCATCGAAGGGCACGGCCTGTGGCGCGTGTTGCGCGAGGAACTGCCGCACCAGGTTGCGCTTCTTGGCCAGCGCGCGGCCCGCGTAGTCGCGCAGGCTGGCGGCGGCGTAGAGGTAGTCGGAATCGTCCTCCGACGACGCCAGGCCGAAGGCCTCCGACGGCAGCGCGTCGGCCTGTGCGCCGGCCAATGGATAGAGGCAGCCGTGCGTTTGGATCAACGCGCCCAGCACTGCCGCCGGCGCGGTCGCGACGTCGAACAGTGGCATGAAGTGCAGCATGCCGTCATAGGTCCGGCCGGCCACGCCGGGCCAGTCGCCGGGTGCGAAGCGGTAGCCGTGCGCCTCGCGGAACAGATAGAGGTTGGAGAACGCATGGTCCGACAGGCACTGCGCACCGGTGCCGTGGCGCAGCGCGCCGAGCGCGGCCTCGATCCGGGGCTGCAGCGCCAGCGTGATCGGCAGGCCGTTCAATCGGTGTACGCCACCTTGCGCACGCCGGGCGCGGGTGCGTCCGCGGGCTCGCCGGCGAAGCACTGCGCGATCGACAACCATTCGCGCGCCGCCCCGTCGGTGTACGCCAGTCCGGTGTCGGCCAGGTTGCGGCGCTGCGTCACCAGCAGGCAGAAATCGAGCGCCGAACCCGTGACCCGTTCGGGCGACGCCGGGTCGCCCCAGGTCCAGGGTTCGCCACCGTGCGGTGGCTGCAGTTCGACGCAGGGCATCACGTCGGGCACCGGCCGCTTGCGGTTGACGAAGCTCCAGCCGAAGGTGGTGACGCCGATGTGCGCGATGTGGCGCAACCGGTCGCTCGCGGGGCGGCGGCGGCGCGCCACGTCCCATACGTCCTGGCCATGGGCCCAGGTCTCCATCAGGCGTGCGGTCGCGAAGGAGCGCGCACTCATCGACGGGCCGTACCAGGGCAGGCGCGCCTTGGGGTCGAGCACCGCCAGGGCGTCCGTGAGGCGTGCCGAGATCGGCTCCCAGTGGGCCAGCAGGGCCGGGCCGCCGAGGTGCGCGTATTTGGTCCGCGCGATCGTGCTGATCTCGCGGCCGGTGGCCAGCTCGGCCAGCAGCGTGGACGTGTCGTGCGCGAAAGCCTCGGCATCGGTGGCCGAGAGCAGCGCGGTCTCGTCGAAGAAACACAGGTGCGCGACCTCGTCCCAGGGCGTCCAGCCGTGGAAGGCGCTGCGCTCGGCCCACTGGGCGGGGGTGAGCGTGCGGGCCAGGTCGGCCAGTTGCGCGTACTCGGCGCGCAGGTCGTCGATCGTCTGTTTCATCGCGGGGCTTTCCTCTTTTACTCAGACGCCGAGCTGCCGCGCGGCGAGGTCCTTCATGACCTCTTCCGAGCCGCCGCCGATCATCATCACCTTGACCTCGCGGTAGATGCGCTCGCTGCGCGTGCCGCGCATGAAGCCCATGCCGCCCAGCAGCTGTACCGCCTGGTCGGCGCAGAACTGCATGGCCTGCGTGGCCTGCACCTTTGCCAGACAGACGCGCGCCACCAAGTGCTCGGGCCGCGCGAGCCGGTGCTCGATGCGGTAGGCCAGGTCGTAGAGCAGCGCGCGCGCGGCGTCGATGCGCAGCGTCATGTCCATCAGCTTGTGTCGCACCACCTGCCGCTGCGACAAAGTGCTGCCCGCGAGCGTGCGCTGCCGCGTCCAGTCGAGCGCCTCCTGCAGGCAGACCTCGGCATAGCCGCAGGCCAGCGCCGACATGAACAGCCGCTCGCTGTTGAAGTTGTTCATGAAGGTCTTGAAGCCTTTGTTCTCCTCACCCACCAGGTTGGCGACGGGCACGCGGCAGTTGTCGAAGCGCAGGTGCGCGGTGTCGGAGCTCCACCAGCCCATCTTCTGCAGCGCGGTGCGCGTGAGGCCGGGCGTGTCGCCGTCGATGAGCAGCACCGAGATGCCGCCCGCACCCTTGATCGCGGGATCGGTGCGCACGGCGGTGGTGATGAAGTCGGCGCGCATGCCCGAGGTGATGAAGGTCTTCTCGCCGTTGACCACGTAGTGGTCGCCGTCGCGCACCGCGGTCGTGCGCAGGTTGGCCACGTCGGAGCCGCCCGAGGGTTCGGTCACCGCGAGCGCGGCGATCTTCTCGCCGGCCAGCACCGGCGGGATCACGCGGCGCTTGATCGCGTCGCTGCCGGCCTTGAGGATCGGCGGCAGCGCGATGCTGTGCGAGTTGAGCGAGGCCTGCACGCCGCCGCCGCCGCAGCGCGCGAACTCCTCGGCGACCACCAGCTGGTAGAAGATGTCGGCCGGCGTGCCGCCGTATTCCTCGGGGTAGCCCAGGCCCTGCACGCCCATCTCGGCCGCACGGCCGTAGAGCGAACGCGGGAAGGTCTCGGCCTCGTCCCATTCGTTGACGTGGGGCGTGATCTCGCGGGCGATGAAGTCGCGCAGGCCGGCGCGGAACTGCTCGTGTTCGGGCGTGAAATAGAAGGGAA
Source organism: Variovorax frigidus (assembly GCF_051216515.1). Lineage (NCBI taxonomy): Bacteria > Pseudomonadati > Pseudomonadota > Betaproteobacteria > Burkholderiales > Comamonadaceae > Variovorax > Variovorax frigidus. Next base: position 493,377 of record NZ_JBPJZF010000005.1, on the reverse strand, counting down.
GCGGCGGCGCTTCGAAGAATTCCATGGGGGCTCCTTGTGCTCCGAGGAGGCTAGCTTCGGCCCCTGGGCAGGTCTTGCGCGAAGTGGCTGCGGACAGCGACTGCACGCAAGCCAGGAACGGGGCGCGGTTCTTAGGCTGTGCGCACCCGTCCCACCCAGCCCGCGCCATGACCGAAGCCACCCACACCACCGATTCGCCCCCCTCGCTGCTGCACGCCGCGCTCCACGCTGCGGCGATGCTGCATCCCGACGTCGTCGCCTACATCGACGGCGATCGGCGCTTCTCCTTCGCCGACATGGCGGCAGCGAGCCAGCGGCTGGCGGGCGCACTGCTGCGTCGCGGCCTGGTACGCGGCGACCGCATCGCGCTGCTCTCGCACAACCAGATCGAGTGGCTGCAGCTCTTCTTCGCGGCCGCGCGCATCGGTGTGGCGGTGGTCGCGCTGAGCCCGCGCTACCGCGAGGCGGAGATCGCCTTCATGCTGGCCGACAGCCAGTCGAAGGCGGTGTTCGCCACGCGCGAGATCGACGGCTTCGACTTCCAGGCGATGCTCGAGCGCCTGGCCCCCACGCTGCCCGCGCTGCGCGAGGTGGTCACGCTCGACGGCGAGGTCTTCGCCGCCATGGCGGCCTCGCCGATCTACGAGGCAGCGCTCGGCCGGGCCACGCCCGCGGTGCAGGCCACCGACCTGACGATGGTGATCTACACCTCGGGCACCACCGGCCGCCCCAAGGGCTGTGCACTCACGCATGCCAGCCTGCTCGCGTCGGCGCACGGCCAGTCCCGCCACACGCGCACGCGGCCCGGCGACCTGGTGCAGCTGGCCAACCCCTTCAACCACGTCGGCGGCATCACCTGCGGCATCCTCTCGCAGCTGCTCGCGGGCGGCAGTTGCGAGCTGGTGCCGGTGTTCAAGGCCAAGACGGTGCTCGACATGATCCGCCGCCATCCGCCGGCGATCCTGATCGGCGTGCCGACGATGATGACGCTGCTGCTGATGCACCCGGAGTCGGCGGCGGTCGACCTCGGTTCGGTGCGGCTCGTGATCACCGGCGGCTCCAACGTCGACGCCACGCTGCTCGGCCACCTGCAGCAACGCATGCCGGCGGCACAGATCATGAACCTCTACGGCCTGTCCGAAGCCTCGGGCGCGCTGGTGATGACGCCCTGGCAATGCAACGACGAGGCGCTGATGCACAGCATCGGCGCACCACTCGACGGCGCGCAGCTGCGCGTGATGGGGCCCGACGGTGCCGAGCTTCCGGCGGGCGAGATCGGCGAGCTGCAGTTTCGCGGCCTGGGCGTGGTGCAGGACTACATCGGCGCCGCCGCGGGCCAGGGTGCGTTCGACGGCGGTTGGCTGCGCACCGGCGACCTGGGCTGCGTCGATGCGCACGGGCTGATCACGCTCAAGGGCCGGATGAAGGACATGTACATCCAGGGCGGCTTCAACGTGTACCCGGCCGAGGTCGAGGCATTGATCGCCACCCATCCCGCGGTGGTGATGGTGGCCGGCATCGGCGTGCCCGACCCGGTGCTGGGCGAGATCGGCCGCTACTTCGTGGTGGCCCGCGAAGGCAGCGGCCTGACGGAAGCCGAGGTGCTCGCGCATTGCGTGGGCCGCATCGCCGACTACAAGATGCCGCGCCAGGTGGTGCTGCGCAGCGAACTGCCGCTGACGCCCGCCGGCAAGATCCTCAAGGCGCAGCTGCGCAGCGAAACCTAGTCACTTGGGGGATCGCCGCGCCGGTGCCAGCGCGGGTAGTAGCGCGCGACCGCTGGCCCGTCGCCGGCCAGCGCATGGCAGCCATCGAGCTGGAAGGGCCGCTGGTCCTCGGGCTGCGGCCGGCTGCCCGCGAGGGTCTGGATCACGGCCGTGGCCATGGTCGAGAGCAGCTCGCTCATGTGGGTGCAGCCGCGCACGCCGGTCAGCAGGCGCCGCACGTGGCCGCGAAAGCCCGCGCCCACGCGCAGGCCGATCAGGCCGCGGTAGGCGGGTGCGATGGTGCCGCACATGGCGTCGAAGGGGCCGGCATCGGTGACCGCCTCGACGTCGACGATCAGGGCCTCGGCATCGACCGTCAGGCGCAGCCACATCACGTGGATAGGTTCGCCCGCTGCCCGGCCGCCGCCCGCGAACTGCACGGCCTCGGGCCGCACGTCGACCAGGTGCCCCTCGATGTCGAACAGCCCGTCGCTGCGCTCGTGGCCGCGGATCGTGAGGGTGCGGGTGTGCGCCAGCTTGCGCTCGGCGCGTGGAGGGGACAGGGGCATGGACGATCTCTCGAGGGGCGGATTCTCGGGGGCGGACGAAGGCCGGTCGAAGCATCTTGACGCCCGCCTCCGCGCCCGTCTTGCGCCGAGGCGCTGCGCCGCATCAGCGACTCGGCGCAAGCCCCGCACGAGGGGCTTCGATAAGCTGATCCGAGCAAGGACATCCAATGACGAACACACCCAACACAACGGCCCGCACCGTCCGCATCGGTGGCGCATCCGGCTTCTGGGGCGACAGCATGGTCGCCGCGCCGCAACTGGTGAAGGGCGGCCGCCTCGACTACCTGGTCTTCGACTACCTGGCCGAGACGACGATGTCGATCCTCGCCTCAGCCCGCGCCAAGAACCCCGAGCTGGGCTACGCCACCGACTTCGTCGACATCGCGATGAAGCCGGTGCTGGCCGAGATCCAGCGGCAGGGCATCAAGGTGGTGAGCAACGCAGGCGGCATCAACCCGCACGGCTGCGCGGCCGCGCTCAGGGCGGTGGCCGAGGCGCAGGGCATCACGCTGCGCATCGCGGTGATCGAGGGCGACGACGTGAGCCCGCTGATGCCCGCGCTGCGCGAGCGCGGCACGCGCGACATGTTCACCGGCGAAGCGCTGCCCGAGAAGGTGCTGAGCGCCAATGCCTACCTGGGCGCCGCGCCGATCGCGGCGGCGCTAGACGCCGGCGCGCAGGTGGTGATCACCGGACGCTGTGTGGACAGCGCGGTCACGCTGGGCCCGCTGATCCACGAGTTCGGCTGGCAGCCCGGAGACTACGACCTGCTGGCCTCGGGCAGCCTGGCCGGCCACATCATCGAATGCGGCTGCCAGGCCACGGGCGGCCTGCACACCGACTGGGAGGACATCCCCGACTGGGCCCACATGGGCTACCCGATCGTCGAATGCCACGCCGACGGCAGCTTTGTCGTGACCAAGCCCGAGGGCACGGGCGGCAAGGTGATCAGCGCCAACGTCGCCGAACAGATGCTCTACGAGATCGGCGACCCGGGCGCCTACCTCCTGCCCGACGTGAGCTGCGACTTCCGCGACGTGAATATCACGCAGCAGGGCGAGAACCGCGTGCACGTGAGCCCGGCCAAGGGCCGCGCGCCCACGCCGCAGTACAAGGTCTCCGCCACGCAGCTCGACGGCTTCCGCTGCGCGGGCAGCATGGTGATGATCGGCATCGACGCCGAGAAGAAGGCGCGTCGCACCGCCGAGGCGATCATCGAGCGCACCAGCGGGATCCTGCGCGAGGGCGGCCTGCCGCCCTTCACCTCGACCTACATCGAGGTCATCGGCTGCGAGACGCTCTACGGCCCGCACGCCCGCACGCGGCATGTGCGCGAGGTGATGATGCGCGTGGTGGCCAACCATCCGCAGAAGGCCGCGCTCGCGATGTTCGCGCGCGAGATCGCGCCCTCTGGCACCTCGTGGGCGCCCGGCACCACCAGCCCCGGTGGCGGCCGTCCCGCGGTCTCGCCGCTGATCAAGCCCTTCTCCTTTTTGCTGGACAAGGACGCGGTGCCGCTGAGGTTCGTGCTCGACGGCGAGCCCCACGGAGTGCGTACCGCGCCGGGCGCGAGCGAGGCCGCCGCCCTGCCGCAGCCGATGCCGGCCGCGTGGGACGACCAGGGCCAGCCGCTCGAAGCCGTGCGGCTGGTCGATCTGGCCTACGGGCGCAGCGGCGACAAGGGCAACATCTCCAACATCGGCCTGATCGCGCGCCGCCCCGAATGGCTGCCGCTGCTCTGGGACCGGCTGCGGCCGGAGGTGGTCGAGGCCTATTTCAGGCACCTACCAGCGGGCAAGGTCACGCGCTTCTACCTGCCGGGCACGGCCTCGATGAACCTGCTGGTGCACGAGGCGCTCGACGGCGGCGGCCCCTCTTCGATGCGCATGGACCCCCTGGGCAAGGGCATGGCGCAGATGCTGCTTGATATTGAGATCTTGGTTCCTCAACGCGTCGCACGAGATGCGCGTCGTTTGTAGAGGCCGAGTCCATGGACCACGCCCATTGAGCACCGGCGCTGCCCGAAAGATGAACTTCACGGCAGCAACAGAGTGCAGCGCGCAAAATGCGAATGGTTCTCATCCTCGAGTCTATAATTGACCGAATCCCGTCACGTCCCCCGCTACAGGTCCAGCCGCCGCCACATCTCAGCATCTGCATGACGGGCATTGTCATCGTATTGATTGGGATGTCCCGTGGCCGCGCACCTTTGCAACGAACTGCCGAGTATCGAGAACCTGTATGCCACACACCACGGGTGGCTGCAGGGGTGGCTGCGACGCCGCCTCGGCAACGCGTTCGATGCTGCAGATCTTGCGCAGGATGCCTTTGTGCGTCTTCTAGCAAGTCCCCGCCAGTTCGAAAGCGTGCCGAAGGCTCGCGTCTATCTGCGCACCATGGCCAACGGTCTGTGCATCGATCTGTGGCGCCGGCGCGAAATCGAACAGGCCTGGCTCGACACACTGGCGAATCGTCCGGAAGCGTTGGCTCCTTCGGCGGAACATCAGGCAATGGTGCTGGAGGCGCTGCAGGAGATCGATGTCTTGCTCGGAAGCCTTCCTCTCAAGACGGCGCGGGCTTTCGTGCTGTCGATGGCCTGCCAGATGACGCATCAAGAGGTCGCACAGGAACTGGGTGTCTCCTCACGCATGGTGGGAACCTATATCGCGCAGGCCATGCTCCATTGCATGAAGCTTGAAGCTCGGCATTTGACCGACGGCCGACTGATGACCGTGCTCCCACCGGAAAGCGGCCCTGTTGCGAGACCTTGACAGCGTGAGCCGCCCTCTGGTCCCTGTCGGGGTGGCAGCGACTCAGCCGTCGCATGACGCAATGGAACATGCAGCCACATGGTTCTCCGTGTTGCAGTCCGGTGAGGCGACCGATGTCGACCGCACTCGCTGGCAAACCTGGATGGACAGCAGCGCGGAGCACCGTCAAGCATGGGTCTTCGTCGAACGCATAAGCCAACGGTTCCAGCCCATCCAGGCTAGCCCGGCCCCCCGATTGGCCGTGGATGCCTATGACTCGGCCAACGCTCGGTTGGCCCGACGACGCCTGCTGCTCAGCGTGGCAGGCACGGCAGGGTCGGGGCTTCTTGGTTGGCGCTTGTGGCGTCATACGCCCTTGCCTGACTTGGCGATGGCATGGGTGGCGGACCACCGCACCGGCACCGGCGAGATGCGCCAGACCGCATTGCTCGATGGCACGAATGTATGGCTCAACACCGCGAGTGCCTTCGATCAGTATTACAGCGCCGACTTGCGCCGTTTGAGGTTGCGAACCGGCGAAATCCTGATCGAAACGGCGCCTGACCCAACGCGGCCGTTCGTCGTAGACACTCCCCACGGACGCCTGCGAGCTTTGGGCACGCGCTTCACCACCAGGATGGAGGGCGATGACACCTTCATTGCGGTGTATGACGGTGCCGTGGAAGTGAAAACCGCAGGCAGCGGAGACACGCTACTCCTTCGCGCGGGACGGCAAGCCCGCTTTGATGCCAGCGCGATCGCTGCTGCCGAGCCCGCGGATCCGGCGCGCGAAGCATGGCGCCGAGGGATCCTGCTGGCCAATGGCATTCCCCTGTCCGAAGTCGTCTCCGAACTGCGTCCTTACCATGCCGGACACTTGGCGTTGGCCTCGGAAATCGCCGACCTGCCGGTGCTGGGCAGCTATCCACTCAACGACACGGATCGCGCACTGGCCATGCTTCGTGCTGTGCTACCCATCCAGACGCGCCAACCGCTGCCCTGGTGGACAACCATCGAGGCCCATGCGCCTGAAGCCCGCTCTACGAGGTGATGCGGCCTTTTCGACAGGCCCGTCGTTCTGCCGACGCGATGAGAGCAGTCAGGCACAGATAGTTTTGTAAGGAAGTTCAAAAGAGGACTTCCACATTTTCCCGAGCTGTTCGATTAACACGGCAGGAACTTCAAACCACCGCGCAACGATCCACCCCTCGGCGCCATGCCAGCGGTTCGGTCGCCCAGCCAGACCCCTAAGACTCAAGTCGAAGCCACGGCAGCCCTGGGGGCGCAGTTGCGCGATGGGCAGGAAAGGAGTTCGCGTCTCTGTATTGAATCAATTGAGGAAAAGGGTTTCATGTTCCGCCATCGTTCGCTCTGTCGTTCCGCGCCATCCACCGAAGCGGCCGCTTCGGTGCCCGCTCGTTGTGTGCCCGCGCCCTCATCCGCACTTCTTCATCTGTTGTTGGCCGGCAGCGTGGCTTCTGCAGGCGGCTGGGTATCCCATGCGCAGGCTCAGGGCACCTCTGACCCTACTGCCCGGCGTGCGGAGCAGAGGGCGACTGCAGACACCTCGCGCCGATATGACATCCCGGCGGGCCCGCTCAGCGACGTGCTGACACGCTTCCTAGGTGAAGCCGGCATCCTGGTTGCTGGCTCTATCGACATGGCGCAAAACAAGAAAAGCCTTGGCTTGCACGGCACGTTTACCCCCCAGGCCGGGTTGGCCGCAATACTCAAGGGCAGCGGAGTGCAAGCGATCCCGCAGGAAAACGGGAGCTACCTGCTTGAACGGACTGCAGAAGTTTCTTCGGCGTCAGAATATTCCCTTCGCGAAATCCGAGTCACTGCCCGCCGCGACGGCGAAAGCGAAGGCACCGGCTCCTACACAAGCGAAGCCATCACCGTGGGCAAGACGGCCCAGGCAATGCGCGAACTGCCGCAGTCCGTGTCGGTCCTCACCCACCAGCGACTGGCCGACCAGAACATCACCAGCGTGGGCAAGGCCGCCGAGCAGGCTGTCGGCATTACCGTCCAGGATGGGGAGGACCGCTTCGAGAAAATCTATTCGCGCGGTTTCGAGATCGACAGCATTCAGTTCGACGGTGGCGCTCCCCTGTCCACATCCTCCAGCGTTTATGGCTATGCCACCTACGACCTGGCCGAGTACGACCGCGTCGAACTGTTGCGCGGCGCGGCCGGCCTACTGAACGGCACGGGCAACCCGGGTGGCGCCGTCAACTTGGTGCGCAAGATGCCGACGGTCACACCGCAGTTCGGTGTGACGCTGTCGGCCGGGAGCTGGGACAACTACCGCACTGAAATCGACGCGTCCGGCCCCCTGGCTTTCGACGGGAAATTGCGTGGCCGCGCGGTAGTCGCCTACGAGAAGCGGGACTACTTCTATGACAACAACTCGACCGAGAACCCCTTGTTCTATGGCGTTCTCGAGGCGGATATCGGCCCTCGCGCCGTGCTGACGCTGGGTGCGCGCGAGCAACGCGTGCGCGCCAACGGAACCTCAGCCACGGTGCCGCGATACAGCAACGGTGCCGATATCGGGTTGCCCCGAAGCACGGGGTTGACCACGGACTGGTCGTTCCGCGACATCGATTCGAAAGAGGTGTTCGCCAAGCTGGCCTGGCGCCTGGCCAACCGCTGGACGCTGCGCGCCAACGCCACCCGAACGCAGCAAGAGGGTTATCAGAAGGGCGGCTTCTACCAGGGCGCCGTCGCCCTGAACGGCCAGACCAGCCTGTGGCGCGGCACGACCACTGCGACCTCGAACGAGCAGAGCCTGTTCGATCTGAACCTGAGTGGCGCCTTCGACCTGTTCGGCCGCACGCACGAAGTGCTGCTCGGCGCGGACACCCAGGACATCACCAGCCGCTGGCAGGGCACGCCCGTTCATGCGGGGGCCTTTCCCTCGGGCCGGCCCGTCAACGTCTTCAATCCCGACCTGACGCCCTGGCCCGAGCCCCCCACAGGCAACTGGACGCGAGACTACTCACCGAATGAGCAAAAGCAGTACGGCATGTACGGCACGTTGCGGCTGGAAGTGGCCGACAGGACAAAGCTGATCCTTGGCGCGCGTGCCAACAAGTACAAGTACAACCAGGTCTACAGCACCCTGGGCACGAACGGGGCCTGGTCGGTCAGCAGCATCACGAACTACTCGGAGCCCACCAAGGTCACGCCGTTCGGTGGCCTGGTCTACGACTTCAGCGATACGTGGAGCGGCTATGTGAGTTACGCCGAAATCTACAAGCCGCAGGCCAACCTGAAGGCCGGCCCTGCGCCCGGCACCGGGCTCGATCCGATGCGCGGCAGCAATGCCGAAGTGGGCGTGAAGGGTGAGCTGCTCGATGGACGGCTCAACGCCGCCTTTGCGATCTACCGCATCGTGCAGGACGGGCGCGCCGTTCGCGACCCGAACTACACGTCGTCCAGCTCGGCTTTCGCCGGAAGCTGCTGCTACCTGGCCCAGGGCAAGGTCATCAGCCAGGGTTTCGATGCGGAGGTCAACGGCGAGGTCGCGCGCGGCGTGAACCTGACCGCGGGCTACACCTACAACGACAACCGCAACAAGACCGAGAACGCGGCCTTCAGCACGATCACACCGCGGCATCTCATCAAGCTGTGGGGCACCTGGCAACTCCCCGACGTGCTGGCAGCGTGGAAGATCGGCGGCGGCGCGACGGTCCAGAGTGCGCAGTACGTGAAGGGCACGGCGGCGGGCTTCAACGCCGCGACCGGGCAGTACAACGGCCCGTCGGTCGCGTACGACTACACACAAGCCGGATATGCCGTGTGGAACGCCATGGCCGAGTACCGCGTCAACCCACAATGGACGGTCACGCTGAACGTCAACAATCTGTTCGACAAGACCTACTACCGCACACTGGCCGGTTCGTCCGGCGGCAACTTCTACGGCGAACCGCGCAACGTGATGGTGACGCTGCGCGGCAAGTTCCGATGATGGTCGACTCTCCCAAGCAGCCGCCGAATCGTCATCCATGAAAGAGGGATTTCGCCAGTGCATGGCCTGGCTGCATACCTGGGCTGGCCTGACCGTTGGTTGGGTGCTGTTTTTTGTGTTCGTTACGGGGACGGCCGGCTACTTCTCTCACGAGATCGACCGCTGGATGCGGCCGGAACTTCCGCTCGCGCCGGCGCCTTCCGCCGACATCTCCGGCATGGTCGCAATGGCCCAGGCACACCTAGAGAAAGTAGCGCCGGGAGCGCAGTTCTGGAGCATCGACCTACCGGGCAGTCGTGCGCAGCCGCAGCTCGAGGTGTCTTGGCAGGGGACGGGTGCCTCTCGCGGCCAACGGGGCCGCGCGCAGCGCGCCGCGCTAGATGCGGCGACCGGCGACACGGTGTCTGCGCAGAAGGTGCGACAAACCGGTGGCGGCCAGTTGCTCTATCGGATGCACTATGAGCTGCGCTACATGCCTTACGACGTCGCGATACGGCTTGTGGGCATCTGCTCCATGTTCATGCTGATCGCCATCCTCAGTGGCATCGTCACGCACAAGAAGATCTTTGCTGACTTCTTCACGTTTCGACCAGGAAAGGGCCAGCGCTCGTGGCGCGATGCGCACAATCTCATCAGCGTCACCTCGCTGCCTTTCTTCCTGATGATCACCTACAGCGGGTTGGTGTTCTTCATGTACGAATACATGCCCGCCGGCAGGTCCGCCGCTTATGGTGTCGGGCCGGAGAGCCGCCAGCAATACCAGGGCGAACTCCTGCCAGCCAACCGGGCCCGGCCCTTGGGGCAGCCCACGACGCTGGCTCCGCTGGTCGATGCGATGCGCACGGCAGAGCATCAATGGGGGGCAGGACGCGTGGGTAGTCTCTGGGTGCAATATCCGGGCGATGCAGCCGCCATCGTGACCGTGCGCGCGCGGGCGGAAGGTGGCCCGGACATCGCCCCCCCAAGCTTGCGGTTCCGCGGTGCCACCGGCGCGCCGGTCGACGAAGCGCCGGCGTCGGCGGCTCGCCAGACCCAGATGACGCTGCTGGCGCTGCACGAAGGGCTCTTTGCCGGTGCGCTGCTGCGCTGGGCGTACTTCCTCGTGGGCCTGCTGGGCTGCGCCATGATCGCAACCGGCCTGGTGCTGTGGACGGTCAAGCGCAAGGTCAAGCAGGACAAGCTGCAGAAGGCCGGCCGGCGCCCCGAGTTCGGCTTCCGGCTGGTGCAGTGCCTGAACATCGGCGCCATCGCGGGCCTGCCCGTGGCCATCGCCATCTACTTCTGGGCCAACCGCCTGATCCCGGCGGACTTCGCGGGTCGGCGCGATTGGGAAGTGCACGCGATGTTCATCGCCTGGGCTGCGATGCTGGTCTATCCGGCTTTCCGCCCTGCGCTGCGCGCCTGGGTCGACGAACTCTGGATCGCGGCCGGCGTCTTTGCGCTGCTGCCTGTGCTCAACGCGCTGACCACACACCGGCACCTGGGCGTGACGCTCCCCGCGGGCGACTGGGTGCTCGCGGGCTTCGATCTCACCGCCCTGACGCTGGGAGCGTTCTTCGCCATGGCGGCGCTCCGGGTGCGGCGAAGGCTTCACGCCGGCGCCGTCCAGCCCCGGGCGGCGCGCCCAGTGTCTGCGCCTCGCATCGAGTCGCCCCCGGCAGAGGCAACGTGACGCTGCGCCCGATTTCCTTCCCCCGTTTTTCCTTTCGTCTTCTCTCTCAATCCAAGGACCCATCCATGTTCAAGAAATCCATCCTCACCCTGGCCCTCGCATCCGGCGCTCTGGGCGCCCAAGCCCACCAGGTCTGGCTGGAGCGTGATGCCGCCGGCCCGGTGCGCGTCTATGTCGGCGATGCCGACGATGCGCACGACACTGGCGAATCTGTCGCCAAGTTGGCCGCCACCACGCAGGTATTCACCACGGACCCCAAGAGCCTGGCCAAGCTCGCCGTCAAGGAGGACTACTTGGAAGCAGCAGTTTCTGGCGCAGCCGACGTGCGCCTGTACAACGACCAGGTCTTCAAACCCTGGAAGGGACGCGACGGCAAGTTCCAAGCGGCTGTGTTCACTTCGCGCGCCGGCCGAAGCGACACCCAGGCGGTGCTGGACTTCGAGCTGGTGCCGGTCACGGCCAATGGCAACACCTTCACGCTGCTGTTCAAGGGTCAGCCGCAAGCAGACAAAAAAGTGACGGTGGTCACGCCCGACAAGTGGACCAAGGGCTTCAAGACCGACAAGGCCGGCCGCATCGAGGTGTCGGTCAAGGACAAGGGCCGCTACATCCTGATCGGAACGCATGAGGCGCCGGCGGTGGGCGAGGTGGAGGTTGCCGGCCAGAAAGTCGAGAAGCTCGGCTACACGACCACGCTGAGTTTCGTGGCGCAGTGAGGGCGATGAGCGTACCGATCCGCTCCCTTCTGTGCAGCGAGAGTGCCCGCTACCGCTGGCACGTGGTCAGCCGCGTGCTGGCCGCCGCCGTGGGCGGCTATGCGCTCGCGGCGCTCTTTACCGCAGCGCTGGCGCTGCTGCTGCCGCGCATCTCCGATGCATCGCGCGCGGAGTCGGTGCTGACAGCCACGCTGTGGAGCTTCGCAATCTACGCGGTGGTACTGATGTGGGTCTTCACCCCGCGCAGCGCCACGCGGGCCTGGCTCGGGCTGGCTGCCAGCGCGGCCGTGCTGGGCGTGCTGCTGCTGATTCTGAAGCGCGTGGCATGAGCAGCGCATTCGCATCGTTCACCGCGCCCGCCCTGTGCTTTGCCGGCATGGCTGCGTTGAGTCTGGCGATCGACCGGCACTACGCGCAACTGACGGGCCGCGACGAGCCTTCGCGCCGGCATCGAATCGGCTTGCGCATCGCGGGCTGGCTGCTGCTGGCGCTGGGCCTCTGGCGCTGCATCGCCGGCTCGGGTTGGAGCGTGGGCCTGGTCCTGTGGTGCGGCTTGCTCACGGCGGGCGCCATGCTGGTCGCCTGGACGCTGCTCTACATCCCACGCTGGACCGCAGGTGCGGCCATCGCATCGGGCGCCGTCGTCATGCTGTCCCTCATCACGGGATGAACGAGGTGGAGAAGCGGAAAGCGTCAGCGCATGGCCTCTTGACCACGGCCGAACACACAGATGTCGAAGACGTGGCGCAGCATGTGGAACGGCACTCGCCATGAATGCCTATTGCCGGTGTCGACGGTGGCGGTGCGCTGGTTGATGCGCACGACGATGCCCACCTGAGGCTGGAGGTATTTAACCATCGAGCGAGACCTTCTCGGCGCAATGGAAGTCACCACGCGCGGGGATGTTCTGCGGTGGCGCGGGGCGCGCAGATTCCGTCGCCGCCGGGCGAGAAGGATCTGGTGCCTCTATTGCCCTGCAGGTTCAAGCTGACCACCCTGTTGCGCGAAGTGGAGCAGGCGCGCTCCGCGGTCATTGGGGCGGCAGCACGTCCGCGACTCTTTGGTGCGCCATCGCCTCACAGGCAGGCGGCAGTGCAAGTGTGGAGAGCCGCGCGTTGAGTTCTGCTTGCCGTGCTCGGTCGAACGATTGCGTCGCTTTGAGATGGGCAAGGTATCCGGCTACACGTGGGGTGAAATCAACGCCTAGGGTCAGCCATTCTCGCGAGGAACCTACTTAGTGAGAGTTGCCCTTATGAATTCGACCACTTCGCGTTCGACCTCGCGAGCTGCCGCCGGGTCAGGAGTGATTTGGACCCATGCGCCCTTTCCATCCTTTGCCCAATCATCTTTGATGGAAGACGCCTTGACACCGTCAAAGCCATGCGTAGCGCCCTCAACCAACCTTTGGAACCGACGCTCAGTCGGTCTTTGCGCCAGCCTGGAACCAGCGGCCGATCAGCGCGCGTTCCGCGTCGGTCATCTGCGTGGCGTTGTTCATCGGCATGATCTTCGTGACCACCACCTGCTGGTACACCGCCTGTGCATGGGCCGTGATCTGGTCGGGCGTGTCGAGCCGCACGTTCTTCATCTGCACAGCCGCGCCGTGGCACATGTAGCAGCGCTGCTCCAGCACCTTCTGCACGTCGCCGAAAGCCACCTTGGGCACCACGGCGCCGGCCACGGGCGCGGCCACCGGCTCGGGCTTCATCCAGACGATGGTCAGGCCCAGCACCGCGATGCCGAACAGCGCGTAAGGCAGCGGATGGCGCGCATTGCCCAGCTTGAAGCGGTGACGCACCACGAAGAACTGGCGAATGGCCGCGCCGCCCAGCATGATCAGCAGCAGCACGACCCAGTTGTACTTGTGGGTGTAGGTGAAGCTGTAGTGGTTGCTCAGCATCGCGAACAGCACCGGCAGCGTGAAGTAGGTGTTGTGCACGCTGCGCTGCTTGCCGCGCTGGCCGTGCACCGGGTCGACCGGCCGGCCCTCGCGCAACGCCTGCACGTTCTTGCGCTGGCCCGGGATGATCCAGAAGAACACGTTGCCGCTCATGGTCGTGGCCATCATGGCACCGACCAGCAGGAAGGCCGCGCGGCCGGCGAACCACTGGCAGGCCAGCCAGGTCGCGAACACGATGAAGAGGGCGATCAGCACGCCGACGATGGTGTCGCCGTTCTTGCGTCGCCCGAAGATCTGGCAGATGCCGTCGTAGACGATCCAGAACACCACGAAGAACGCGAGTGCCACCGAGATCGCGGCACCCGGCTCCCAGTCCATCTTGCTCTTGTCGATCAGGTAGGTGCTGGCGTTCCACAGATAGGACATCGTGAACAGCGCGAAGCCGGTGAGCCAGGTCGAATAGCTTTCCCAATACGACCAGTGCAGGTGGTCGGGCACCTTCTTGGGCGCCAGCGTGTACTTCTGCATGTTGTAGAAGCCGCCGCCGTGCACCGCCCATTGCTCGCCGCCGACGCCCTTGTCGAGCGACTCGGCGTCCTGCGGTTTCTCGAGGCTGTTGTCCAGCATCACGAAATAGAAGGAGGCACCGATCCAGGCGACGGCGGTGATGACGTGGACCCAGCGCAGCAGCAGGTTGGCCCAGTCGAGGTAGTAGCTTTCCATGCTCAACCTTGTCGGCGCGTGGGTGCGCCTTGTGAGAGTTTGAATCTGCTCACCACTGCGGGCGCTGTAAGCAGATGAATGGCCGCGAACGCAGGTCTGGCGACCTCGCTCCGCTGCGGCTTGTTGTGGACCAAAGTGTATACACAATCTCGGCGTGGTTGGTGGTTTTTAGGGGCAGGGATTTACCGGATCGCATTGCACAATTCGGGCCACCTTCACTCAGCAACATTCCCCCATGGCAGCCACAGGCCGAGACCGGCAGATCGACAACATCGAGTTCAACGTCGCGGACATCGCGCGCAGCAAGGCTTTCTATGGCGCCGTGTTCGGCTGGTCCTTCACCGACTACGGTCCGACCTACACCGAGTTCAGCGACGGCCGGCTGACCGGCGGCTTCACCACCGGCGAACCGGTGCGCCCCGGCGGCCCGCTGGTGATCCTGTACGCCGACGATCTGGCCGAGACGCAGCGGCGCATCGAGGCTGCGGGCGCGACGATCTCCCGGCCGGTGTTCGCATTCCCGGGCGGCCGACGCTTCCACTTCGTGGACCCCGACGGCTACGAACTGGCGGTCTGGTCGACGCCCTGAGCCGGCCCGGCCGGGCTCACTGCATCAGCAGTTGCGCCGCCACCGCGACCGCGATCACCTCGGGCTCCTTGCCCTCGATGCCCGGCACGCCGATCGGGCAGGTGATGCGCGCCAGCTCCTCGGGCGTGAAGCCGCGCGCCTCCAGCCGGTGACGGAAGGTCGCCCACTTGGTCTTGCTGCCGATCAGGCCCACGAAAGGCAGGTCGTCGCGCGCACGCAGGCGCTGCAGGCAGGCCACCACCACGTCGAAGTCCTCGGCATGGCTGAAGCTCATGATCAGCACGCGCGAGCCCGGCGCCAGCCCGGCCACCGCGCCCTGCACCGGCTCGGAGTGTTCGGTCTCGATCTGCACCGGCAGCGCGGGCGCGAACACGCCCTCGCGGCTGTCGATCCAGCGCACCGAGAACGGCAGCGTGGCCATCAGCCGGGCCAGCGCGGCACCCACATGGCCGCCGCCGAACAGCGCGACCGGCTTGAAGTGCGCGCCGAGCTCGCGGGTCAGCACCGGCACATCGCACGCGGTGACCCGCTGGAAGGCCAGGAACACCACGCCGCCGCAGCATTGACCGAGGCTGGGACCCAGAGGGTAGCGGCGCACGGTCTCGATCGGGTCTCCGCCGGCCAACCAGGCACGCGCCTCCTGCACCGCCTGGAATTCCAGCTGGCCACCGCCGATGGTGCCGGTCAGGTCGCCCTGCCAGACCGCCATCCAGGTGCCGGCCTCGCGCGGCACCGAGCCCTGTGTCGACGCGACGCGCACCAGCACCGCGGCCTCGCGGCCGAGGCGCTGCAGCAGTTGGTCGAGGGCCGGGATCATCGCGGGATTGTCCTCCCGGATCACACGCCGTTGCGTGCGCCAGGCGTATGCACGGTATAACAACGGCGATGATTTTTCCCTGCCCCACACCGCGCCATGTCGCGCTCGCCGCCGCCCTGTCCGCCACGCTCTGGCTCGCCGGTTGCGGCACCGCCCCCACCGCCACCACGCCCGGCCAGGTGCCCGGCCAGCTCAGCGGCGCCACCTCCGCGCCGACGGGCCCGGTCCAGCAGCCGGTGCCGCGGGCCTCGGTCGCGGCCAACCCGCGCGACTACCGGCGCGACGCGGCGCGCCACGTCTACGACGCCAACAAGGACCGCATCTACAGCGGCAAGCTGCCCGCCGTGCTCTATGCCGTGGGCACGCTGCAGGTGAACCTGGACACCGGCGGCAAGGTGCTGTCGATGCACTGGATGCGTGCGCCGCAGCACGCTCCCGAAGTGATCGCCGAGATCGAGCGCACCGTGCTCGCGGCCGCGCCCTTCCCGGTCGCACAGCGCCTGGGCGCCGTGACCTGGACCGACACCTGGCTCTGGGACAAGGGCGGCCGCTTCCAGCTGGACACCCTCACCGAGGGCCAGCTGTAGCCGCTCAGGACCCGCGGTACGTGGAATAGCTCCACGGGCTGACCAGCAAGGGCACGTGGTAGTGCTGGTCGGTGTGGGCCACGCCGAAATCGAGCGAGACCTTGTCCAGGAAATTGGGCTCGGGCAGCTGCACGCCGCGCGCCTTGAAATACCCCGCCACGTCGAAGGTCAGGCGGTAGGTGCCCGCGCGCAGGCTGTCGTTGTCGTACAGCGGCCCGTCGCTGCGGCCGTCGGCGTTCAGCGTGAAGCGCTTGACCAGCGTGGCCTGTTCGCCTTGCGTGGTGTACAGCGCCACCGTCATGCCCGCGGCGGGCCCGCCATGCATCGTGTCCAGTACGTGGGTGCTCAGGCCCATAGCTCGCTCCTTCGGTCCGGCAGTGCCGGTAGTTTGGTGGACAAAAGTGTATACAGTTGTGGGATTCGGGTCTATCATGAAAGCATGGAGCCCTCCACCACCGGCGCGATCGTCGACGCACTGACCAAGGCGATTGTCGAGCACCGCCTGCAGCCCGGCAGCAAGCTCGCCGAGCAGAAACTGGCCGATCATTTCGGCGTCTCGCGCACGCTGGTGCGCCAGGCGCTGTTCCAGCTGTCGCAGAACCGGCTGATCCGGCTCGAGCCCGCGCGCGGCGCCTTCGTGGCCGCGCCCACGGTCGACGAGGCGCGGCAGGTCTTCGCGGTGCGCCGCATGCTCGAAGCCGAGATGACGCGCGCCTTCGTGCGCCAGAGCACGCCGGCCCGGATCAAGGCGCTGCGCGAACACGTGGCGCACGAGAAGGACGCGGTGTCCGGCGGCAGCGCACGGCAGCGCAACGAACTGCTGGGCGACTTCCACGTGCGCATGGCCGAGCTCATGGGCAACGAAGTACTGGCGCAGATGCTGGGCGAACTGGTCTCGCGTTGCGCACTCATCACGTTGATGTACCAGAGCAGCACCGCGGCCGAGCATTCGCACGACGAGCACGCCGACATCGTGAAGGCACTGGCCGCCCGCGACGAAGAGCGCGCCGTGCGCCTCATGACCGAACACCTCGAACACGTCGAGGCCGAACTGACCTTCGACCGCAAAGTGCCCACCAACGACATCTCGCAAGCCTTGTCATGACCGTTTACGACTCCACCCTGCCTTACCCGCGCGACCTGGTGGGCTACGGCCGCAATCCGCCGCATGCACGCTGGCCCGGCGGCGCCCGCATCGCGGTGCAGTTCGTCCTCAACTACGAGGAAGGCGGCGAGAACGCCACGCTGCACGGCGACGCGGGCTCCGAGCAGTTCCTGTCGGAGATGTTCAATCCGGCCAGCTACCCGGACCGCCACATCAGCATGGAAGGCATCTACGAGTACGGCTCGCGGGCCGGCGTCTGGCGCATCCTGCGCGAGTTCGAGAAGCGCGGCCTGCCGCTGACGGTGTTCGGCGTGGGCATGGCGCTGCAGCGCTACCCCGAACTCACGGCCGCCTTCCAGGAACTGGGCCACGAGATCGCCTGCCACGGCTGGCGCTGGATCCACTACCAGAACCTCGACGAAGCCACCGAGCGCGAGCACATGCGCCTGGGCATGGAAGCCATCGAACAGCTCACCGGCGAACGCGCGCTGGGCTGGTACACCGGCCGCGACAGCCCGCGCACGCGCCGGCTGGTGGCCGACTACGGCGGCTTCGAATACGACAGCGACTACTACGGCGACGACCTGCCGTTCTGGATGAAGGTGCAGAAGACCGACGGCAGCATGGTGCCGCAGCTCATCGTGCCCTACACGCTCGACGTCAACGACATGCGCTTCGCGCTGCCGCAGGGCTACTCGCACGCCGACCCGTTCTTCCAGTACATGAAGGACAGCTTCGACGCGCTCTATGCCGAAGGCGACCCGAACGGCGACGACAGCCCGAAGATGATGAGCATCGGCATGCATTGCCGCCTGCTGGGGCGGCCCGGCCGCATCACCGCATTGCAGCGCTTCCTCGACCACATCGCACAGCACGACAAGGTGTGGATCTGCCGCCGGGTGGATATCGCACGCCACTGGAAGCAGACACATCCTTTTGAAGCCGGAGCCGCATCATGAGTCTGACCCCTCTCACCGTCGCCCAACTCAACGCCGCCGCACCGGCGGAGGCCGTCGCGCTGCTCGACGGTGTCTACGAGCACTCGCCCTGGATCGCCGAGCGCGCGCTGACCGCGCGACCCTTCCGCTCGCTCGCGCACCTCAAGCATGCGCTGGCGCAGGCCGTGAACACCGCCTCGGCCGACGAGCAGATCGGCCTGATCGCGGCCCACCCCGAGCTCGCGGGCAAGGCCATGGTCAGCAAGACGCTGACCGCCGAGTCGACCCACGAGCAGCGCAAGGCCGGCCTGACCGACTGCACGCCCGAAGAGTTCGCCACCCTCCAGCAGCTCAACGCCGACTACAACGCGAAGTTCGGCTTCCCCTTCATCCTCGCGGTGCGCGGCCCGCGCGGTGCCGGCCTGCCCAAGCGCGAGATCATCGAAACCTTCGCGCGCCGGCTGCACCACCATCCGGCCTTCGAGCGCGGCGAGGCGCTGCGCAACATCCACCGCATCGCCGAAATCCGGCTCGACGACAAGTTCGCCGCCGACCTCACGCTGGGCAACGACGTCTGGGACTGGCAGGAGCAGCTCTCGGTGCACACCGATCCCGGCTATGCCGAGAAGGGCCAGCTCACCGTCACCTACCTGACCGACGCGCACCGCGCCTGCGCCGCGCAGATCTCGGCGTTGATGCTGGCCACGGGCTTCGACACCGTGCACATCGACGCGGTCGGCAACGTGGTCGGCCGCTACGAGGGCGCCACGCCCGACGCCAAGACGCTGCTCACCGGCTCGCACTACGACACCGTGCGCAACGGCGGCAAGTACGACGGCCGGCTGGGCATCTTCGTGCCGATCGCCTGCGTGCGCGAACTCAAGAAACAGAACAGGCGCCTGCCCTTCGCCTTCGAGGTCGTGGGTTTCGCCGAGGAAGAAGGCCAGCGCTACAAGGCCACCTTCCTGGGCTCGGGCGCGCTCATCGGCCATTTCGATCCACGCTGGCTCGACCAGAAGGACGCCGACGGCATCACCATGCGCGAGGCCATGCAGCACGCCGGCCTCAAGCAGGAGGACATCCCGAAGATCCAGCGCGATCCGGCGCGCTACCTCGGCTTTGTCGAGGTGCATATCGAGCAGGGCCCGGTGCTGACCGAGCTCGACCTGCCGCTGGGCATCGTGACCTCGATCAACGGCAGCGTGCGCTACGTGGGCGAGGTGATCGGCATGGCCAGCCACGCCGGCACGACGCCCATGGACCGCCGCCGCGACGCCGCTGCCGCGGTGGCCGAGCTGATCCTCTACACCGAGCAGCGCGCCGCGAAGGATGGCGACTCGGTCGGCACCGTGGGCATGCTCGAAGTGCCCAGCGGCTCGATCAACGTGGTGCCGGGCCGCTGCAAGTTCAGCCTCGACCTGCGCGCGCCGGACAACGCGCAGCGCGACGCGCTGGCGACCGACGTGGTGGCCGAACTCCAAGCCATCTGCGAGCGCCGCGGCGTGCGCTTCGAGCTGGAGGAGACCATGCGCGCCGCCGCCGCGCCCAGCGCGCCCGCCTGGCAGCAGCGTTGGGAGAAGGCGGTCGATGCCCTGGGCATCCCGCTGTTCCGCATGCCCAGCGGGGCCGGCCACGACGCCATGAAGCTGCACGAAGTCATGCCGCAGGCCATGCTCTTCGTGCGCGGCATCAACTCGGGCATCAGCCACAACCCGCTCGAATCGAGCACCAACGACGACATCCAGTTGGCCGTGCAGGCTTTCCAGCTCTTGCTCGAAGGCCTGGCCGCTGAATGAGCCCACCCCCGATGCAGCGCACTGCGTGTCGCTGCCTCCCCCTCAAGGGGGCAACACCGGTGGCCCGGCAAAGCCGGTTCCACGGTGTTTCCCGACAAAGACATCGCCGCACGCAACGCGCGATCCGAACCTGAACCTGCCATCTGAAGAGGCCTTCTATGACCGACTACGCCAAGCTCGACGCCTGGATCGACGCCCACTTCGACGAAGAAGTGAAGTTCCTGCAGCAACTGGTGCAGGTGCCTACCGACACGCCGCCCGGCAACAACGCACCGCACGCCGAGCGCACGGCCGAGCTGCTCAAGGACTTCGGCTTCGAGGCCGAGAAGCACGCCGTGCCCGCGCAGGAAGTGCAGGACTACGGCCTCGAATCGATCACCAACCTGATCGTGCGCCGCCCCTATGGCAACGGCGGCCGCACGGTCGCGCTCAATGCGCACGGCGATGTGGTGCCCCCGGGTGACGGCTGGACGCACGACCCCTACGGCGGAGAGATCGTCGACGGCAGCCTCTACGGCCGCGCCACCGCGGTGAGCAAGAGCGACTTCGCGAGCTTCACCTTCGCGCTGCGTGCGCTCGAGGCCGTGGCCAAGCCCACCCAGGGCGCCGTCGAACTGCACTTCACCTACGACGAGGAATTCGGCGGCATCCTCGGCCCGGGCTGGCTGCTCAAGAACGGCCTCACCAAGCCCGACCTGATGATCGCGGCCGGCTTCAGCTACGAAGTGGTCACCGCACACAACGGCTGCCTGCAGATGGAAGTCACGGTGCACGGCAAGATGGCGCACGCCGCCATCCCCACGAGCGGCGTCGATGCGCTGCAGGGCGCGGTCAGGATCCTCAACGCGCTCTATGCGCAGAACACGCGCTACCAGCAGGTCACGTCGAAGGTCGAGGGCATCACGCACCCCTACCTCAACGTCGGCCGCATCGAAGGCGGCACCAACACCAACGTGGTGCCCGGCAAGGTGGTGTTCAAGCTCGACCGCCGCATGATTCCCGAGGAGAACCCGGTCGAGGTCGAGGCCGCCATCCGCCAGGTGATCGCCGATGCCGCCGCCGAAAGCGCCGGCATCACGGTGGAGATCAAGCGCCTGCTGCTGGCCAACTCGATGAAGCCGCTGGCCGGCAACAAGCCGCTGGTCGACGCGATCCAGAAGCACGGCCAGGACGTGTTCGGCGAACCCATCAAGGCCATGGGCACGCCGCTGTACACCGACGTGCGCCTGTACGGCGAAGCCGGCATCCCGGGCGTGATCTACGGCGCCGGGCCGCGCACCGTGCTCGAGTCGCATGCCAAGCGCAGCGACGAGCGCGTGGTGCTCGAAGACCTGCGGCGCGCGACCAAGGTCATCGCGCGCACGCTGAGTGATCTGTTGGCCTGAGCCAGCGCGCACCCGCCAGATTGGCGACCGCTTCCGGAAAATGAGGTTGGGAGGGGACACCCCCCTGCATCCAAGCTGCAAGTGGCGACTTAGACCGGTGCTACTCGTACACGAGTTGCGTTCGCAAACTGCGCTCGACCTTTTGAGCAAACGCCTTTTGGGCTTCCACGTCGACAGTCGTACAGACCGGCTGCGTGGCGACCATGGTGATGCGTCGCGAAAGCTTGAAGGTGTCTCCCTCGCGCCGCACCGTCTGCTGGTAGTCGATGCGACTACCCGACAAGCTGAGCGAGTGGTGTTCAGATGCCGGATCCCGCTGCAGGCGCACGCTTCGGGGGAGCCTGAGTTCCAGTGTCTCGCTCACTTTGCCGTCGGGGCATCCGGTGGGATACCGGCGTTCAGTCTTCAGCAACCGGACCCAGGACGCCAGCGCGCTCGAACCCGCTGCCGGAACGCGAAGCACGCCCGGCCCTGGCAGGTCCACGAAATTTGGCGCGCTGTAGTCCAGCCCGAACTCCGCCTCGTCGCTGTCTCCCCGCAGGTCGGGTCGGCGTAGTACGCCCTTTCCGCTGAGGCCGGCCTGCGTCAGCATGCTGTTTACCACCTGTTCATCGGGCGTCGATTGCAGCGCAGAGAAAGTGCTGCGCACCGCGCCGGCACCCGAGCCGGTTCCACGAACGGAGAGCTTGATGGCAGCAGATCCATCTTCGGCTACGTCGATCCGTTGGATGGCTGCTGTCGTTCCACCTTCGGCGATGGGCGTGCGCGCCCACTGGCCGGTGTTGACATGCAGCACCTGCTTGCCACCGTCGCCAGTCGGCAGCGCCCCGAAGGGCGTGAAGCGTGCTGTGCTGTCCAGGTAAAGGTCCAGGGAAGGCACATAGGTGATCATGTGGTTGAACGCCTGGAGCGCACCGGGGCGCGGCATCCAGAAGGCATTGCCTGCGCCGATCAGCACCGGCGTAGCGTCGATGCCTTTGGCGCGCAGGAGTGCTACCAAGAGGACTGCCTGGTCCTTGCAGTCGCCGTATCCATTCGCGAGAATGCTGTCGAGCGAGCGCGGCACGAAACCGCCACGCTCGAGCACCACACTGACATAGCGGATGTTCAGCCGGACCCAGTCATAGAGTGCCTTGGCCTGCAGGCGCGGATTGGAAATGCCATCGGTCGCCTGCTCCGCCAATGCGGACACGCGCGCGGTCGGCGCTGTCATGTCCCCTGCGAGCTGACGGTAGGCGCTGGCGAGATCGGCGCCGGTCGGCATGGTGCTGACAAGCATGCGGGGGCTGTAGTCGCTGCGCGCCACACTGCCCGACTCCGGCGCCACCGCCAGCGCGTTGTCACCCCGAAAAGTGTGCCGCACACGCCCGTCGGCCAGGACGTCCTGCACATGCGGCAGATCGATCGCCTGCACATCCAGCGCCATGTCATTGGGCGCGGTCACCGTGAACACGAAGTCATGCCGTGAAGAATGCGGCGAGATGAACTCGAAGGCACTGAACTGCTTCGGCAGGATCGGAACGCGCTGCGTGAGACGCGTCTTCAGATGGATGCGCGTACCGGGCATGACCTGCGAAAACACGAGGGTCTTGACCTTGTAGTCGCTGAACATCGGCGCCCCTTGCGAGGCATAGGGCTCCTGCTCGAAGATGGCCGACGAGGGAAGGTGGAGTTCCTTGCCGTCCGCCGTGATCAGGCGCGCGAAAACGACTTCGAGTGTCTGCAGACTGGCGCTGTAAGGCAGCGAGATTTGGGCCGCCTCACGCACCCCCGCTTCGTTGAGCACCAGCCGGAGCGACTCACTTTCCTTGACGAACCGACCGTCATGCTCCACCGCGTAGTCAACGTGGCGCCGCTCGTAGGCGATGCCTGGTGCAAAGCCTTTTTCGGATGCAGGTGCAGGGGCCACCGGTTGTGCGGTGGCAAGGTGAGAACTTGCCAGCAAAAGAAAAGCCATCCAGAAGCGCAACATGTTGTCTCCCATTTTTTGTTTCTCTGTCGGCTTGGGGCGGTGACCCCTGGCTCCGCTGGGAGTCTAGGACGCGGTGCAAAAAAAGCAACGGCGCCGAATGCCAGTTCACAAAAATTCAAATTAATGACGGCTCTCCCCGCTCAAGGCCGCTTCGCGCGGGCCTTCTGCTTTCTGCGCCTTCCAGTGCGCACCAACCCATCGAAACCACTATTGCGCACATCTTTGTATACAGTTAATGTGGACTGATCGTCGACCTTCCGTCGTTTTCAGCAGGAGTTTCGCCATGAGCACTCACTCGTCCGCACCGCCCGCCACGGTCCATCCCGTGGACCAGCGGCTTCCCCTTGGCAAGGTTTCGGCCCTCGGGCTGCAGCATGTGCTGGTGATGTATGCCGGTGCCGTCGCGGTGCCGCTGATCGTGGGCCGCGCGCTCAAGCTCACGCCCGACGAGGTCGCGCTGCTGATCTCGGCCGACCTGTTCTGCTGCGGCATCGCCACGCTGATCCAGTCGCTGGGTGCCACACAGTGGTTCGGCATCAAGCTGCCGGTGATGATGGGCGTGACCTTCGCATCGGTCGCGCCGATGGTCGCCATCGCCAATGCCAACCCCGGCACCGCGGGGGCACAGCTGCTGTTCGGCTCGATCATCGGGGCCGGCATCATCTCGGTACTGATCGCGCCCATGGTCAGCCGCATGCTGCGCTTCTTCCCGCCGGTGGTCACCGGCACGATCATCGCGGTGATCGGCATCAGCCTGATGCGCGTGGGCATCAACTGGATCTTCGGCAACCCCTTCGGCCCGACCGCGCCCGCTGTGGTCGACCCGGTCTATGCCAAGTGGCTGGCCGAGGCCACCTCGCCCGGCAGCTCGATCCCGCCGGTGCCCAAGGGCTTCGCGATCATGCCCACCATGCCCAACCCCAAATACGCCGACCTCACGGGCCTGGGCGTGGCCGCGCTGGTGCTGGTGTCGATCCTGCTGATCGTGAAGTACGCCAAGGGCTTCATCGCCAACATCTCGGTGCTGCTGGGCATCGTGATCGGCGCCGTGGTGGCCTCGGTGATGGGCATCATGACCTACGAGAAGGTCGGCAAGGCGCCCTGGTTCGACATCGTGCTGCCCTTCCACTTCGGCATGCCGGCGTTCGACCCGATCCTGATCCTCACCATGACGCTGATCATGATCGTGGTGATGATCGAATCCACCGGCATGTTCCTGGCGCTCGGCGAGATGACCGACCGCGAGGTCGACCAGAAGGCGCTGGCCAAGGGCTTGCGCACCGACGGCCTGGGCACGCTGATCGGCGGCATCTTCAACACCTTCCCGTACACCAGCTTCTCGCAGAACGTGGGCCTGGTCGCGATCACCGGCATCAAGAGCCGCTACGTCTGCGCGGCCGGCGGCGTGATCCTGGTGGTGCTGGGCCTGCTGCCCAAGATGGCGGCGCTGATCGAGTCGCTGCCGACCGTGGTGCTGGGCGGTGCGGGCCTGGTGATGTTCGGCATGGTGGCGGCCACCGGCATCCGCATCCTCTCGGGCGTGGACTTCAAGACCAACCGCCACAACCCGATGATCGTCGCGGTGTCGATCGGCGTCGGCATGATTCCGCTGATCGCGCCCAACTTCAAGCAGTGGATGCCGCACGGCCTGCACTCGCTGATCGAGTCGGGCATCTTGCTGGCCTCGATCACGGCGGTGCTGCTGAACCTGTTCCTGAACGGCGCGAAGCACGACGAGCAGGCCATCATCGCCGCGGCCAAGCAGGCAGAAGCGCATTGAGGCTCTTGGTTCATGGGCTGCGTCGGTCCGGCGCCGGGCCGGCGCGACGAGCGTCCCGCACGCCCCCTTGAGCCAAGGCCACCCGGAACGCGACTATCGACTCGCCCCGCTCAGTCGCAACTTGCAGCGAATGCCGCCCGGCAATGCCTGCTTCGCGTTGTCCAGCTCCACCAGCACGCCGAACGTTCCCGCCGCCGAGTCGATGACGCGATCCACGGTCTTGATGCGCGAGGAGATCGCCCGTGTGAACGGTTTCTCCGGCATCACCACGACCGCATAACCAAGCCCTCACCATTGACAGATTCGTATTCGATCGAATACGATTTTTTCATGTTTGCGGTCTGCCGATTGCCCGGGTTCGTTGCATGGTTCGATGTCAGCGCGATAGAGCAACGCGCATCAGGTTGGCACGGCGCCTTGACAAGGCGCGGCGCGGAAACTTGCGGGATATCAAGTTCATCGGTAGTGGCGTTTTTGAAATGCGCGAGTTCTTCGGCCCAGCTGGCGCATGTCCGACATCGAGCGTGGCGGGACATTGATCATCATGCTGGGTGATGGTGACAAGAGCACCCAGCAGGCCGACATTGCCACCGCGAGAGCAGTGGCTGGAACCATTGAGGAAGGATGCACCATGACCAAAAAAAAGAAGATCAACGACTTGCCGGAGTTTGATATGGCGGACTATCTAGGCAGTGACGCGGCCGTGGCCGAATACCTGTCCCAGGTTCTGACCGATGGTGACGACAGCGAGTTGGCGTATGCGTTGGGTCATATTGCCAAGGCGCGTGGCATGACGCAGATCGCCAAGGATGCAGGAATCGGGCGCGAAAGCCTGTACAAGGCGCTGCGCGCTGACGCCCACCCGCGCTTTGACACCATCAACCGCGTGTGCAAAGCGCTGGGCGTGAAACTCGTGGCCCAGCCCATCTGATTCATCAAATGCAGATCTCGCGTCACCACGCCAAAATCGTTGTGGGCGAACACACTCAGGCCCGGACTGTGACTTGACCCGCAACGAGCTATGCCCAATGGGCCTTGGCCGTCTGCTTGGGTTCCTGCAGCCATTCGCCGCCAAGCAGTTGCGTCCTGGTTCACTCTACGGCCTCCTTCTCTTCTCAGCGTCTGCCCAAGACCTGCGCTCCGCGCAATTGCCAGCTTCGGTGCTCGTGGCGCGCAACTGCAGCTGCAACGTACCCGTGAAACCGGATGGCGGCTTCACGGCGAGCCTGCCTCAGTCCCAGGCCGTAAGGTCGAGCGCCAGGTTCGCGGAATTGACCTGCCGCGCCGCTGAACTGAAAGCTCAAGGCCTTCCAGTCAAGCGCGCTGTTGCTGCTGGTGTCGGCATAGGTCGCGATGCGCACGCCGTCGAAGTAGAAGGCTGCATGCCCGACGCGGCCAGGCCCAGCGCGCCGGCGTAGTCGAGCGTCAACGCGCAGACCGCCTGGTCGGCGTTGCGCCTCGCGTTCGATGCCCAAGCTTTGGTCGAGCTGACTCGTACCCGCTGGTTAGACCCAGTAAGCCACAGGCGGGGGAATACCCTGTTTCCTCTCGAATCCATCTTGCCTACATTTCTTGCATGCAAGAAAGAGCGATCCTTGCATGCAAACCTCGAAAGACAACAGGAGACTCCATGCCTCGCTTTGCCAAATCTCTTTTCGGTCAGGTGGTCATCGCGCTGGTGCTGGGCGTGCTCGCGGGGCTGTTCGCTCCCGAGTACGCCGTCAAGCTCAAACCGCTGGGTGACGGGTTCATCAAGCTGATCAAGATGATCATCCCGGTGCTGGTGTTCTGCGTGGTGGTGCATGGCATCGCCGGCGCGGGCGACCTGAGGCGCGTGGGCCGGGTGGGCGTGAAGGCGCTCATCTACTTCGAGGTGCTGACCACCATCGCGCTCGCGATGGGCCTGGTGCTGGCCTTCGTGTTCGAGCCGGGCGTGGGCATGAACGTCGATCCGTCCAAGCTCGATCCGGCCGCCATGAGCGCCTATGCCTCCAATGCCGACAAGCTCACCAGCGGCGGCACGGTCGACTTTCTGATGAAGCTCATTCCCACCACGGTGGTGAACGCCTTCGCCACCGGCGACGTGCTGCAGGTGCTGCTGTTCGCGGTGCTGTTCGGTTGCGCGCTCACGCTGCTGGGCGAGCGTGGCAAGCCGGTGGCGGTGGTGGTGGACGCGCTCTCGCTGGTGCTGTTCAAGATCATGGGCATCCTCATCAAGCTGGCGCCGCTGGGCGTGCTGGGTGCGATCGCCTTCACCGTCGGCCAGTACGGCATCGGCTCGCTCAAGCAACTGGGCATGCTGGTGGCGCTCTTCTACGGCGCGGTGCTGGTCTTCGTGTTCGTGGTGCTCGGCCTCGTGATGCGCTTCTCGGGCTTCAGCCTCTGGAAGCTGCTGCGCTACCTGCGCGAGGAACTGGCCGTGGTGTTCGCCACCACCTCCTCGGACAGCGTGCTGCCGCAGATCATGGCCAAGCTGCGTCGCATGGGCATCCGCGATTCGACGGTCGGCCTGGTGATTCCCACAGGCTACTCGTTCAACCTCGACGCTTTCTCGATCTACATCACGCTGGCCGCGGTGTTCATCGCCCAGGCCACCAACACGCCGATCTCGATGGCGGACCTGATGACGATCCTGGCGATCGCGCTGGTCACGTCGAAGGGCGCGCATGGCGTGCCGGGCTCGGCCATCGTGGTGCTGGCCGCCACGCTGCATGCCATTCCCGCGATCCCGGCCATCGGGCTGGTGCTGGTGCTGTCGGTCGACTGGTTCATGGGCATCGCCCGCGCGTTGGGCAACCTGATCGGCAACTGCGTGGCCACCGTCGCCATCGCGGCCTGGGAAGGCGACATCGATCGCGAACGCGCACACGCGGTGCTCGACGGCACCTATGCGCCCGACGACGAGCCGCTGGCCGACGCCGGTGCCGCCCCGCTGGCGACCGGCCACTGACTCGCATGGCCACCGACGTCAGCCCCACCGCCATCGCCGCGCGCGTGGTCGAGGCCATCCTGGCGCAGAAGCTGGCGCCGGGCGAGCGGCTGGGCGAACAGACGCTGGCCGAGACCTTCGACGTGAGCCGCACCATGGTGCGCGAGGCGCTGATGCAGTTGCAGGCCCGCGGCTTCGTCAAGGTGCAGCCGCGCCGTGGCTGGTATGTGGTGGAGCCCTCGGCCGAGGAGGCGCAGGACGCCTTCGCCGCGCGCCGCATCGTCGAGGCCGGCATCCTGGCCGACGCCGGCCCGCCGCTGCAGAAGGTGATCCGCAAGCTGCGCGAGCACATCGGCCAGGAGCAGCGCGCCATCGACGGCGCCGATGCCGCCACCCGCGCCTTCCTGCTGGCCGACTTCCACGTCTGCCTGGCCGAGCAGATGGGTCACCGGCTTCTTTGCGACGTACTGCGCGACCTCACGGCGCGCACCACGCTGGCCGCGTCGCTCTACCAGTCGACGCACGACGCGCGGCAGTCGTGCACCGAGCACGAGGCCATCGTGGGGGCGCTCGAACGCGGCGACCCGGCGCTGGCGCGAAAGCTCATGCTCGCGCACATCGGCCAGGTCGAGCAGGCGCTGGGCCGGCGGGAGGACGGCGGCGCAAACGCCCACGAGCGCTTGCGCGTGGCGCTGACACCCTTGCCGCAGCAGCGAACGCTCGGGGAGGCGAAGCTCGGCTAAAGTCGGGGCGCTCATGACCTCACCCTCACTCCAGCGCGGTTTCTTCCTCTTCCTGCTGGCGGCCGTCTCGGTCGCCTTCTTCTGGATCCTGCTGCCCTTTGCCGGCGCGGTGCTGTGGGGCGTGGCGCTGGCCATCCTGTTCAACCCGCTCTACAAGCGCCTGCTGGTGAAGATGCGCAAGCGCCGCACGCTGGCAGCGCTGGCCACGCTGGCGATCTGCCTGGTGATCGTGTTCCTGCCGCTGTCGATGATCGCGGCCTCGCTGGTGCAGGACGTGGCCACCGTCACGCAGCGCCTGCGCACCGGCGAACTCAACTTCGCCAACTACTTCCAGCAGATCGTCTCGGCCATGCCCCGGCCCGTGCTGAACCTGCTCGACCGCTTCGGCCTGGGCAACATGGAAGCGATGCTGACCAAGCTCTCGGCCGGCGCAGCCCAGGGCACCCAGGTGATCGCGCAGCAGGCGCTGAGCATCGGCCAGAACACCTTCGATTTCGTGGTGAGCTTCTTCGTGATGCTCTACCTGCTGTTCTTCCTGCTGCGCGACGGCGCCGACCTGTCGAAGACGATCCGCGAAGCCCTGCCGCTCGCACGCCCGCACACCCACTACCTGCTCAACAAGTTCACCACCGTGATCCGCGCCACCGTCAAGGGCAACGTGGTGGTGGCCGCGGTGCAGGGCACGATCGGCGGCCTGTCCCTCTGGTTCCTCGGCGTGCAGGGCGCCTTGCTCTGGGGCGTGGTGATGGCCTTCCTGTCGCTGCTGCCCGCGGTGGGCGCGGCCCTGATCTGGGCCCCGGTGGCGATCTACTTCCTGGCCAGCGGCGCGGTCGCCAAGGGCCTGGGCCTGCTCTTCGTCGGCGTCTTCGTGATCGGCCTGATCGACAACATCCTGCGCCCGCTGCTGGTCGGCAAGGACACGCAGATGCCCGACTACGTGGTGCTGATCTCCACCATCGGCGGCATGGCGCTGTTCGGCATCAACGGCTTCGTGATCGGCCCGGTGATCGCCGCGCTGTTCATGGCGGCCTGGAGCCTGTTCGCCGACTCCGTCCATGTGGGCGCCGGCCACGAGTCGGACAACCCGGACGACCCGCTCAGCGCGCCCGATCCCGTCGTGATCGAGGCGAACCGCCAGAAGCACTGAGAAACCGGCAAACGGCCTCAGCCGCCGTTCCACCAGCCCTCGTCGAAGTGCCCCTGCAGGAAAGCCACGAAGCCCGACACCTTGCCCGGAACCAGCTTGGGCGAAGGAAAGACGGCGTGGATCTCCTGCTCGGGCAGCGTGTGATCGCCCAGCACGGCCAGCAGCGTGCCGGCCGCCAGCGACTCGCTCGCAACATAGCGCGGCATCAGCGCGATCCCCAGCCCGTCGCGCGCGGCCGCCAGCACGGCCGACAGGTTGTTCGAGCGAAAGCGGCCGGTCACCGGCACCGTGACCGGATCGCCCTTGGGCGTGTGCATGCGCCAGAACTCGTCGCCCACCACGCTGCTGTAGATCAGCGCCACGTGCGCGCCCAGGTCCTGCGCGCGCCGGGGCGTGCCGTGCTTCTTCAGATAGCCGGGTGACGCGACCATGACCCACGGGTTGACGCCGAGGTAGCGCGCACCCAACGAGGAGTCGGCCAGTTTGCCCATGCGGATCGCGACATCGATGCCCTGCGCGATCAGGTCGACATAGCGGTCCTCGAAGCTCAGGTCGAGCTGCAGCTGCGGATGCCGGCGCATGTAGGCCAGCGCCAGCGGCACCACCACGCGGCGACCGAAGGCCACCGAGGTGCCGATGCGCAGCAGCCCCTGCGCCTGGTTCTGCCGCAGCTGCACGATGCTGTCGGCCTCCTGCGCGTCGCGCACGATGCTCTTGCACTTCTCGTAGTACAGCGCACCGGGCTCGGTGAGGCTCACGCCCCGCGTGTTGCGGTTGAGCAGCCGCACCTTCAACCGCGCTTCGGTGGCCGCGACCTGCTTGGTCACGGTGGGCTGGGTGGTGTTGAATTCGCGCGCGGCCTTGGAGAAGCTTCCGGTCTCCACCACGCGCACGAACATCTCCATGGCAAGCAAGCGATCCATAAATCCTCCTGGCCCCCACGCTCATCACTGCGTGTATCACTGCCCCCCAAGGGGGCCCGGTCGCCTTGGGGCGGCCCGGCGGCGACCATCCTAGCCACTTATTCCACCATGGAATAGGTTTTATGGTCCACCGCCCTCTTCTTCGAACACGCCCGGCTTCCTACAGTGAGTCCACCTCAAGGAGAGTTCCCATGGCAAAGATGACCGCGGCTCAGGCCGCCGTGCTGGTGATGGAAAAGGAAGGCGTGACGCAGGCCTTCGGCGTGCCGGGCGCAGCCATCAATCCGCTGTATTCGGCACTGCGCGGCCGCGGCAGCATCGCCCACATCCTCGCGCGCCACGTCGAGGGCGCCTCGCACATGGCCGAGGGCTACACCCGCGCCGTGGCCGGCAACATCGGCGTGTGCATCGGCACCTCGGGGCCGGCCGGCACCGACATGATCACCGGCCTCTACTCTGCCTGGGCCGATTCGATCCCCATCCTCTGCATCACCGGCCAGGCACCGCGTGCACGGCTCTACAAGGAGGACTTCCAGGCGGTGGACATCGAGTCGATCTCCAAGCCCGTGACCAAGTGGTCGGTCACGGTGCGCGAACCCGGCCAGGTGCCGCAGGTGTTCCAGCAGGCCTTCCACCTGATGCGCTCGGGCCGGCCCGGCCCGGTGCTGATCGACCTGCCCTTCGACGTGCAGATGGCGCAGATCGAGTTCGACATCGACAGCTACGCGCCGCTCGTGCCCTACAAGCCGGCTGCCACGCGCGCACAGATCGAGAAGGCATTGGCGATGCTCAGTGCCGCCGAGCGCCCGCTGATCGTGGCCGGCGGCGGCGTGATCAACGCCGATGCGAGCGCATTGCTCGTACGCTTTGCCGAAGCCACCGGCGTGCCGGTGATTCCCACGCTGATGGCCTGGGGCGCGATCGCCGACGACCATCCGCTGATGGCCGGCATGTGCGGCCTGCAGACCAGCCACCGCTACGGCAATGCGACCCTGCTCGCGAGCGACTTCGTGCTGGGCATCGGCAACCGCTGGGCCAACCGCCACACGGGCTCGGTCGAGGTCTACACCAAAGGCCGCACCTTCGTGCACGTCGACATCGAGCCCACGCAGATCGGCCGCGTGTTCACGCCCGACTTCGGCATCGTCTCCGATGCCAAGGCCGCGCTCGAAATGTTCGTGCAGGTCGCCGAAGAGATGAAGGCCGCGGGTCGCTTGCCCGAACGCGGCGCCTGGGCCGGTGAATGCCGCGAGCGCAAGAAGACGATGCTGCGCAAGACCAACTTCGCCGACGTGCCCATGAAGCCGCAGCGCGTGTACCAGTGCATGAACAATCACCTGGAGCGCGACACCTGCTACGTGAGCACCATCGGCCTGTCGCAGATCGCGGCGGCGCAGTTCCTGCACGTGTACAACCCGCGCCACTGGATCAACTGCGGCCAGGCCGGCCCGCTGGGCTGGACCATCCCCGCCGCGCTGGGCGTGCGCGCGGCAGACCCCACGCGCAAGATCGTCGCGCTCTCGGGCGACTACGACTTCCAGTTCATGATCGAAGAGCTGGCCGTGGGCGCGCAGTTCAAGCTGCCCTACCTGCACATCGTGGTCAACAACGCCTACCTCGGGTTGATCCGCCAGGCACAGCGCGGCTTCGAGATGGACTACTGCGTACAGCTCGCGTTCGACAACATCAACGCGGCGCCCGATGCCGGCACCGAGCGCAGCTACGGCGTGGACCACCTGAAGGTGGTCGAAGGCCTGGGCTGCAAGGCGATCCGCGTGCGCACGCAGGAAGAGATGGCGCCAGCCATCGCCCGCGCCGAGGCGTTGATGGCCGAGTTCAGCGTGCCTGTGGTGATCGAGGTGATGCTGGCGCGTGTGACCAACATCGCGATGGGCACCGAGATCGACGCGATCAACGAGTTCGAGCCGCTGGCCGAGAGCATGGCCGATGCGCCCACGGCGCTGGCCGTGGCGATGCTGGATTAGCAAAAGCTCACCCCCAGGCTACGCGCACTTCGTGTCGCTTCTCCACCCCCCGACCGGGGGCAACACCAGCGGCCCGGCAAAGCCGGTTCCGCGGTGTTCCTGGAAAGAAGCGCGCTCCCACCTTTCAGAATCTCGACCATGCCCCAATTCGCTGCCAACCTCACGATGCTCTTCACCGAGCTGCCCTTCATGCAACGCTTCGAAGCCGCCGCCCAGGCCGGCTTCGAAGGCGTGGAATACCTCTTCCCCTATGCCTTCGACCGGAAGGAACTCGCCGCGGCGCTGCGCGCCAACGGCCTGCAGCAGGTGCTGCACAACCTGCCGGCCGGCGACTGGGAGCAAGGCGAGCGCGGCATCGCCTGCCACCCGGATCGCACGAGCGAGTTCGCCGAAGGCGTCGCCATGGCGATCGACTACGCGACCGCGCTCGGCTGCCCGCAGGTCAATTGCCTGGTCGGCAAGCTGCCGGCGGGCGTCGATGCCCCGCTCGCCCGGCAGACGGTGGTCTACAACCTGCACCTCGCGGCGCGCCAGCTTGAGGCGGCCGGCATCCGGCTGCTGATCGAGCCGGTCAACAGCTTCGACATCCCCGGCTTCTTTCTCACGCGCACCGACCAGGCGCTGGCGCTGATCGACGAGGTCGGCTCGGCCAACCTGCGCCTGCAATACGACATTTACCACGCGCAGCGCATGGAGGGCGAGCTGGGCCAGACGCTCACGAAGCACCTGGCGCGCATCGGCCACATCCAGCTGGCCGACAACCCGGGCCGCGGCGAGCCGGGCACGGGCGAAATCAACTACCCCTGGCTCTTCAGGCACATCGATGCGCTGGGCTATGACGGCTGGATCGGCTGCGAGTACAAGCCGCGCGGCAGCACCGTCGAAGGCCTCCAGTGGCGCCCCTAGGCACACCCCCAGGCTTGCCCACTTCGTGTGGCCTCCCTCCCCCTTGCAGGGGGCACCGCCTGCGGCCCGGCAAAGCCGGTTCCGCGGCGGTCGCTGGCACTGCACGGGCATCGCTCTCTCTTGACAAGGAAATCCAATGGCATCCCCCCAGAAAATCGGCTTCATCGGCCTCGGCATCATGGGCGCGCCCATGGCGGCCCACCTGCTCGACGCGGGCCACGCGCTGTTCGTCCACACGCGCAGCGGCGCACCCGAGCCTTTCGCCTCGCAGGCCCGGATCTGCGCCTCGGCGGCAGAGGTCGCGCGGCAGGCCGACATCGTGTTCCTCATGGTGCCGGACACGCCCGACGTGGAGAAGGTGCTGTTCGCCGAGGACGGCGTGGCCGCAGGGCTCGCGGCCGGCAAGCTGGTGGTCGACTGCAGCTCGATCGACCCGATCGCCACGCGTGAATTCGCGCAGCGGATCGCGGCACTGGGATGCGGCTACGTCGATGCGCCCGTCTCGGGCGGCGAGGTCGGCGCGCGCGCGGCCAGCCTGACCATCATGTGCGGCGGCTCCGAGGCCGACTTCGCACGCGTCCGACCGCTGCTCGACGCGATGGGCAAGAACATCACGCACGTGGGCGACGTCGGCGCGGGCCAGGTCACCAAGGTGGCGAACCAGATCATCGTGGCGCTCAACATCGCGGCGGTGGCCGAGGCGCTGGTCTTCGCGTCCAAGGCCGGTGCCGATCCGGCCAAGGTGCGGCAGGCGCTGATGGGCGGCTTCGCGTCTTCGCGCGTGCTCGAGGTGCATGGCGAACGCATGATCCAGCGCACCTTCGCGCCGGGCTTTCGCATCGCGCTGCACCAGAAGGATCTGCAGCTCGCGCTGCAGGGCGCGCGCACCCTGGGCATGGCGCTGCCGCAGACCGCGGCGGCCGCGCAGCTGATGAACACCTGCGCCGCGCTGGGCCATGCGCAATCCGACCATTCGGCGCTGGTCAAGGCGCTGGAGACCCTGGCGCAGCACCCGGTGGCACCCGATCCCCGGGAATGATCCGGCGCAGCCCGCAGCCGTATTTCCACCGTACAGGAGAGGTACCGCTTTGCGGTAGCCTCTCCTTGTGTTTTTTGACTGACAACGAAGATCCCGGAGATACCCATGGCCACCACCCTGTCACCCGCCGAAGAAGCCCTGCGCGAAGCAGCGCGCGAATACCACCGCAGCCCCGTGCGCGGCAAGATTTCCGTCACGCCCACCAAGCCGCTGCTGAACCAACGCGACCTGTCGCTGGCCTACTCACCCGGCGTGGCCTACCCCTGCCTCGACATCGAAGCAGATCCCAGCCTCGCGGCCGAATACACCTCGCGCGGCAACCTGGTCGGCGTGGTCACCAACGGCACCGCGGTGCTGGGCCTGGGCAACATCGGCCCGCTGGCCGCCAAGCCGGTGATGGAAGGCAAGGGCTGCCTGTTCAAGAAGTTCGCCGGCATCGACGTGTTCGACATCGAGCTGGCCGAGACCGACCCCGACAAGCTGGTCGAGATCATCGCGGCGCTCGAGCCCACGCTGGGCGGCATCAACCTCGAGGACATCAAGGCGCCCGAGTGCTTCTACATCGAGCAGAAGCTGCGCGAGCGCATGAACATCCCGGTGTTCCACGACGACCAGCACGGCACGGCCATCATCTCGGCCGCCGCGCTGATCAACGGCCTGGAGCTGGTCGGCAAGAAGATCGAGGACGTGAAGATCGCGGTCTCGGGCGCGGGCGCTGCGGCGCTGGCCTGCCTGGACGTGATGGTCGGCATGGGCGCGCGCAAGGCCAACATCCACGTGGTCGACTCCAAGGGCCTGATCTACGTCGGCCGCGCGGGCGGCTTCGACGAATCGAAGGCACGCTTCGCGCAGACCGACAGCGGCGCACGCACGCTGGCCGACGTGATGAAGGACGCCGACGTGTTCCTCGGCTGCTCGGCGCCGGGCGTGGTCACGCAGGACATGGTCAAGGGCATGGGCACGCAGCCCATCATCCTGGCGCTGGCCAACCCCGAGCCCGAGATCCGGCCCGAGCTGGCCAAGGAAGTGCGGCCCGACTGCATCATCGCCACCGGCCGCTCGGACTATCCGAACCAGGTCAACAACGTGCTGTGCTTCCCCTACATCTTCCGCGGCGCGCTCGATTGCGGCGCCACCAAGATCACGGAAGAGATGAAGCTGGCCTGCGTGCGCGAGATCGCCGAACTGACCAAGGCCGACATCAGCGAGGAAGTGGCCACCGCCTATGCGGGCCAGGAGCTCACCTTCGGCCCCGACTACCTGATCCCCAAGCCCTTCGATTCGCGCCTGATCCTGCGCATCGCGCCGGCCGTGGCCAAGGCCGCCGCCGCCTCCGGCGTGGCGACCCGCCCGATCGAGGACATGGAGGCCTACCGCCAGCACCTGACGCGCTTCGTCTACCAGACCGGCATGTTCATGCGCCCGGTGTTCGGCGCCGCCAAGCTTGCGACCAAGAAGCGCGTGGCCTATGCCGAAGGCGAGGACGACCGCGTGCTGCGCGCCGCCCAGCTGGCGGTGGACGAAGGCCTGGCCAAGCCGATCCTGATCGGCCGCCCTTCGGTGATCGAGGCGCGCATCAAGAAGGCCGGCCTGCACCTGCGCCTGGGCGTCGATGCCGAAGTGGTCGACCCCGAGAACGATCCGCGCTTCCGCACCTACTGGGAGGCCTACCACCAGCTCATGGGCCGCCAGGGCATCACGCCCGAGGCCTCGAAGAGCATGGTGCGCCGCTCCAACACCAGCATCGCCGCGCTGATGGTGCACCTGGGCGATGCCGATGCCATGCTGTGCGGGCTGGTCGGCCGCTTCGACAGCCACCTCAAGATCCTGCAGCAGCTGCTGGGCACGAAGCGCGGTGCGCCAGGCTTCGCCACGCTCAACGCGCTGACGCTGGAGAAGTACACGCTGTTCATCGCCGACACCAGCGTGCACGAAGACCCGACGGCCGAGCAGCTGGCCCACATTGCGCTGATGGCGGCCGAGGAAGTCCGCCGCTTCGGCCTGCCGCCCAAGGTGGCCTTCCTGTCGCACTCGAACTTCGGCACCTCCGAGCGCGCCTCGGCCCGCAAGATGCGCATCGCGCGCGACCTGTTCGCCAAGATGGCGCCCGACGTCGAATGCGACGGCGAGATGCACGGCGATGCGGCCCTGTCGGAAGACATCCGCCGCACCTCGCTGCCCACCAGCACGCTGACCGGCGAGGCCAACCTGCTGATCTGCCCCAACCTCGACGCTGCGAACATCCTGTTCAACGTGCTCAAGATGACCGGCGGCAACGGCATCACGGTCGGCCCGATCCTGCTGGGCGCCGCGGCCACGGTGCACATCCTCACGCCCTCGGCCACGGTGCGCCGCGTGCTCAACATGACGGCGCTGGCGGTGGCGCAGGCGTCGATCCAGAAATAGTGCATCGCTGCCGAGAACGCCCCGACACGGTGCGCCGTGCGGGGCGTTTTCACTTGAAGCACACGGCGCACTTCTTTGGGCCCCCGGGAGAAACCGCACCAAGGGCGTGCAGGCACCGTTATTGCTTCTGGAGGTGACATTCCCTTAGCGAGTCACCCATGAACAAGCGCCAACTGCTCCAGTCCTTCCTTGCCGCCTCTGCGCTCAGCTTCGGCCTCTCGCCGGTCTTCGCCCAGAGCACGACACCGATCAAGTTCCAGCTCGACTGGCGCTTCGAAGGACCAGCCGCGCTGTTCCTGCACCCGGCCGCCAAGGGCTACTTCAAGAACGCCGGCCTCGACGTGAGCATCGACGCGGGCAACGGCTCGGGCGGCACCGTGACGCGCGTGGCCTCGGGCGCCTACGAGATGGGCTTCGCCGATCTCGCGGCGCTGATGGAATTCCACGCCAACAACCCCGACAGCCCGAACAAGCCGGTCGCGGTGATGATGGTCTACAACAACACGCCGGCCTCGGTCATGGCGCTCAAGAAGAGCGGCATCACCAAGCCCGCGGACCTGGCCGGCAAGAAGCTCGGCGCGCCGGTGTTCGACGCGGGCCGCCGCGCCTTCCCGATCTTCGCCAAGGCCAACAACGTGGGCGCGGTCAACTGGACCGCGATGGACCCGAGCCTGCGCGAGACCATGCTCGTGCGCGGCGACATCGACGCCATCACCGGCTTCACCTTCACTTCGCTGCTCAACCTCGAGGCGCGCGGCGCCAAGGCGGTCGACGTGGTGATCCTGCCCTACCCCGACTACGGCGTGAAGCTTTACGGCAACGTGATCATCGCGTCGCCCAAGCTCATCAAGGAGAACCCGGCGGCGGTGAAGGCCTTCCTCTCGGCCTTCGCCAAGGGCGCGAAGGAAGTCATCGCCAATCCGGCCGTGGCGATCGAGTCGGTCAAGGCGCGCGACGGCATCATCGACAGCAAGCTCGAGACGCGCCGCCTGCAACTGGCCATCGACACCGTGATCAACAGCCCCGATGCGCGGGCCGAAGGCTTCGGCGCGGTCAACGCCGGCCGCATGGCGCTGATGGCTTCGCAGGTATCGGACGCCTTCAACACCAAGACACGCGTGAGCCCGGATGCGGTGTGGACCGCGGCGCTGCTGCCGTCGGCCGCCGAACTCAACATCCTCAAGAAATAGGCACACCCCCGAAGCGCCCCCACTTCGTGGAGTCGCCTCCCCCTTGCAGGGGGCCATGCCAGCCGCCCGGCAAAGCCGGATCGGCGGCATGCCTGGCGAAGACACGTCACCCACCGAACCGGACGCATGCATGCCAGTTGACTCCCATACCCCCGTCATTGACACCCCCTTCGTCGACTTCCAGGACGTCTGGCTCGCCTACAACGAGGAGCTGCTGCGCGAGAACCACTTCGCGGTCGAGGCCATCGACCTGCAGGTCAAGCGCGGCGAGTTCATCGCCATCGTCGGCCCCTCGGGCTGCGGCAAGTCGACCTTCATGAAGCTCACGACCGGGCTCAAGATGCCCTCGATGGGCAAGATCCGCATCGACGGCCAGCCGGTGACCGGCCCGCTCAAGATCTCGGGCATGGCCTTCCAGGCGCCCTCGCTGCTGCCCTGGCGCACCACGGTCGACAACGTGCTGCTGCCGCTGGAGATCGTCGAGCCCTACCGCTCGAGCTTCAAGGCCAAGCGCAAGGAGTACGTGGAGCGCGCGCGCAAGCTGCTGCAGAAAGTGGGCCTGGCAGGCTATGAAGACAAGTTCCCGTGGCAGCTCTCGGGCGGCATGCAGCAGCGCGCGAGCATCTGCCGCGCGCTGATCCACGAGCCCAAGATGCTGCTGCTCGACGAGCCCTTCGGCGCGCTCGACGCCTTCACGCGCGAAGAGCTCTGGTGCATCCTGCGCGACCTCTGGACCGAGCAGCAGTTCAACGTGATCCTGGTCACGCACGATCTGCGCGAGAGCGTGTTCCTGGCCGACACGGTCTACGTGATGA
The DNA here is from genome assembly GCF_051216515.1 of Variovorax frigidus. Taxonomy (NCBI): domain Bacteria; kingdom Pseudomonadati; phylum Pseudomonadota; class Betaproteobacteria; order Burkholderiales; family Comamonadaceae; genus Variovorax; species Variovorax frigidus. The sequence continues at coordinate 454,316 of NZ_JBPJZF010000005.1, read as the reverse complement.
GCAAGAGCCCCGGGCGCTTCGTGGTCAAGCGCGAAATCGAGCTGCCGCGCCCGCGCGAGCTCGAGCTCACCTACACCAAGGAATTCACCGACATCGTGCTCGAGCTGCGCAGCCACATCGGCGCCATCCGCAATACGGGCATCAGCGCCGCACAAACCGCCGCCGCAGGAGCCGCCGCATGAAGAACAACAGCAAGCAGATCGAACGCTGGTCGCCCTGGATCCTGCTGGTCGCGGTGCTCGTGCTCTGGCAGATCGTCTGCTCGGGCTTCGAGGTCTCGGACTTCATCTTCCCGAGCCCGATCCGCATCTGGAACCAGTTCTGGGAGTTCAAGGAGATCATCGCGGGCCATGCCTGGCGCACCTTCTGGGTCACGATGGCGGGCTTCGGCCTGGCGATCGTGGTGGGCGTGCTGCTGGGCTTCGTGGTCGGCAGCTCGCGCCTCGCCTATGCGGCGATGTACCCGCTGATGACGGCCTTCAACGCGCTGCCCAAGGCGGCCTTCGTGCCGATCCTGGTGGTGTGGTTCGGCATCGGCGTCGGGCCGGCGATCCTCACGGCCTTCCTGATCAGCTTCTTCCCGATCATGGTGAACATCGCGACCGGCCTGGCCACGCTCGAACCCGAGCTGGAAGACGTGCTGCGCGTGCTGGGCGCCAAGCGCTGGGACGTGCTGATGAAGATCGGCCTGCCGCGCTCCATGCCCTACTTCTTCGCCTCGCTCAAGGTCGCGATCACGCTGGCCTTCGTCGGCACGACGGTCAGCGAGATGACCGCCGCCAACGAAGGCATCGGCTACCTGCTGATCTCCGCCGGCTCGGCCATGCAGATGGGCCTGGCCTTCGCGGGCCTGATGGTGGTGGGCGCGATGGCGATGGGGATGTATGAACTCTTCAGCGTGGTGGAGAAGCACACCACCGGCTGGGCCCATCGCGGATCACAAGACCAATAATCGGCGCATGACACCTGAACAGATCACGAAGGCGCTGCGCCGCGCCGACGCCGTGGCCCGGCGCGCGATGGCCATGGGCCGCCATCCCTTCGGCGCGGTGCTGATCGCGCCTGACGGCGAGACGGTGCTGGCCGAGCAGGGCAACATCGACACGGTGCAGCACGCCGAGGCCACGCTGGCGCGCACCGCGGCGCTCAACTGGCAGGCCGACTACCTGTGGCAATGCACGCTGGTGACCACGTTCGAGCCCTGTGCCATGTGCGCGGGCACGGCCTATTGGGCCAACATCGGGCGCGTGGTCTATGGCGCCGAAGAGTCGGCGCTGCTCGCTCTGACCGGCGACCATCCCGAGAACCCCACGCTGTCGCTGCCCTGCCGCGAGGTCTTCGCGCGCGGCCAGAAGCGCATCGAGGTCATCGGGCCGGTGCCCGAAGTGGCCGACGAGATGACCGCGACGCACCGCGGCTTCTGGGCACGCGACGGCGCCGGCTGAGTCCGGCCGCACCCCAAGTGGTTACAGTGGCGCGGGCTCTCGTCGCCCACTGTTGCCCTTCGCCTCCATGACCCAAATCCAAGCCCGCCGCAAACTCATCGTCATCATCCTTCTGTGCGTCGCCCTGGGCGGCGCCGCGTTGCGGCACCTGAGCCTGCCCGGCACCACCGCGCGCGACATCGGCACGCTGCTGATGCTGCTGTGGATTCCGGTGATCGGCAACGTGATCGCCTGGCTGGTCGGCCGCATCAAGCGCAAGCCGGCGGAGGAAACCCCGGTTGCCACCTTCGCCGAAGCCACCCCTTTCCGGCCGCAGGTGCAGGTCGAACTCACGCTGCGTCCGCCCTCGGTGCCGGCCGAGGACATCGCCATCGCCGAGGGCGAGCATCACTGCGCCTTCGTGCTCGGCAACGAAGGGTTCTCCGGCAAATGGAAGGTGCCTGAAGGCGGCAGCTTCCGCCGCGGCACCGCACAAAGGCTGCCGGTCGAGTTCCTCACGCCGGCGCTCGCGCTGCCGAAGTTCCAGCCCGGCACGGTGTTCCGGATGCTGGTGGGTGAATCCTTCATCGGCGACGGGCGGGTGCTGGCGGTGCTGGACACGCCTGCCGCTTAGACGCTCAGGCCCAGCCGGTTTCGATCTCGGTCTTCACGTCGACCATGAGCCGGTGCACCGGGCACTTGGCGGCCACGCGCAGCAGCTCCGCGCGCTGCGCGTCGTCGAGTGCGCCGGTCACGTGCAGCGAGGCCTTGAGCCGGTAGACGCCCTGGCGCTCCTGGCTGTCGTCGCGCTCGATCTTCACCTCGATGTCTTCGACCGGCATGTTCTTGCGCTGCGCATAGAGCAGCACCGTGAGCGCCTTGCACGAGGCCAGCGCGGCGTCGTAGAGGTCGTGCGGCGAAGGGCCCGCATCGGCACCGCCGCCCGCGGGCGAGGCATCGACCGCGAAAGCATGGTTGCGCACGTGCACGGTGTGGCGCGTACCGGTGGTGCCGTCGCGGCGGACTGAAATGCTCATGGGGGCTCCTGGGAAGTGTGCGGCCATGGTAGCGCCGCCCCCGGCGGTCTCAGGCCGCCTGCATCAGCGGGATGGTGCGCGCGCCGCGGTGCACCTCGCTCTCGCCGTGCTTCGCCAACAGCTGCATCAAATGGCGGCGGATCATGATGCCGGGCTTGTCGGACTCCATCGAGTACTCGACGCCGCGGCGGCGCGTATCGACCATGGCGTCGGGGTCGGTCGATTCGAGGATGTCCTTGTCCTCGCGCGTGATCTCCTCGTCGAAGTCGATCAGCAACTGTGCCGGGCAATCGGCCTCGGTGTCGTTGCGGTAGAGCCATTGGCACAGCTGCATGCGGCCGTCGTCGATGGGCGTGAAGCAGTTGATGATGATGTGGCGGATGCCCGAGGGGTACTCGATGTCGAGCCGGCGCGAGAAAGGCAGGAAGTAGGCGTTGCGCATGTGGCGCTGCGTCACCGGCTCGCTCACGCCGCTGATCGCATGGAAGCGCGCCGGATTGGCCGCGGCGATCACCGTCTCGGCATAGAAGCCGTTCTCGCGCTCGACGAACTCGTATTTGCTGGGCTTGGGCTGGTCGGGCACGCCGAAGGTGGCGCGGTGCACGAAGCTGAAGTGCGAGTTGTCGAAGGAGTTCTCGAGCGCCCGCATCGGGCTGGTCTGCCACTCTTCATGGAACTGGAAGATGGTGCGGTAGGCCGGGTCGTGGAACTCGGGCACGGCGGGGATGTCGGCGATCGGGTCTTCCAGTGCGACCCAGGCATAGCCGTAGCGGGCGGTGCAGTGGTAGGCGGTTGTCCTGTACTCGGCCGAAATCTTGCGGTCGGCCTCGTACTGCGGGATGCGGATCACCTGGCCGCTGCGGTCGTAGGTCCAGCCGTGGTAGCCGCACTGGATCGCGCCCGATGCGCAGGCCTGGCCTTCGGCATCGACGCACCAGCCCTTCGACAGCTTCGCGGTGCGGTGGCAGCAGCGGTCGCGCAGGGCAGCCGGCTGGCCGTCGGCGTCGATGAACAGCACGATGTCCTCGCCCAGCAGCCGGAACGGTTTCGGGCCCTGCGCCAGGTCGGTGAGCGGCATGACCGCATGCCAGAACTTGCGGAAGACGGGTTGTTGGGTGACGAGCATGAGCGGACTCCTTCGGTTGCGTGGGAACAAACATGAAAGAGCAATTTCCCACCGGGGCCACCGGCTGAACGCTTCTACTCTGAGCCGATACACAAGCAAGTTGCGCACCAGAGACTGCTTCTCTTGCTCCTTCCCCCGCCGGGGGAAGGCTGGGATGGGGGCTGCGGCGTGCACATCGAAGGCTGCGTGCCCCCACCCCTGCCCTCCCCCGGAAGGGGAGGGAGAAAAAGGCATTGGCATGCCTCGTGCTTCAACACCTCCAAGAGTAGAAGCGTTCAGCAGCGCACCGCACCTCCCGCGTGCGCCGCCCGGAAATTGCTCTTGAAGCGCCCCTTGCAGCGTGATGCAGCGGGCTTCATTCAAGACACCACGATTTCCAGCAGAGGTCTCTTCTTATGCAACGCCGCAGCTTTCTCGCCACCTCCACCGCCATCGCCGCCAGCCTGTCGGCGCCGTTCATCCTCGCGCAGAGCGCCAAGCTCACGCCGCTGAAGTTCACGCTCGACTTCCGCATCAACGGCCAGACCGCGCCCTTCTTCCTGGCCCACAGCCGCGGCTACTACCAGGACGAGGGCCTGGACGTGAGCATCGACACCGGTGCGGGCTCGGTGGCGTCGATCATGCGCATCGCGAGCGGCGTCTACCAGCTGGGCCTGGGCGACATCAGCTCGCTGATCGAGTTCAATGCACAGAACGCGGGCACGCCGATGGTGCAGGCGGTCTACCAGTACTACAACCGCGCACCCTTCGTGATCATCGGTCGCAAGGATCGCGGCGTGACCGCCGACTTCGCCAGCCTGCAGGGCAAGAAGGTGGCGGCCGCGGCCGTCGAGTCGACCCGCCGCGCCTGGCCGATGGTGGCGCGCAAGAAGGGCATGAAGCCCGATGCCTTCCAGTGGCAGACCACCGACTTCAGCGCCCGCGACAACGTGATGGTGCGCGGCGACGTCGATGCCGCCACCTACTTCCACGACTCGGCCGTCTCGCTGTTCGCACGCATGAAGATGGAGGAGCTGTCGGTGCTCCGGTATTCGGACGCCGGCGTCAACCTCTACGGCAACGCCATCCTCGCGAGCAGCCGGCTGATCGCCGAAAAGCCGACGGTGGTCGCGGGCTTCCTGCGCGCCACCCACCGGGCGATCATGGAGACGCTGGCCGCGCCCGCGCCGTCGATCGCGGCCATGCGCCTGCGCGAGCCGATCCTCGACGAGAAGGTCGAGCTCGAACGCTGGGGCATCACCGCACAATACGTGGCCGCACCCGACACCCGCGCGCACGGCGTGGGCGACATCCGCAAGCTGCTGCTCGAGCAGCAGGTCGACGAGGTGGCCGAGGTCTTCGGCCTCAAGACCCGCCCCTCGGCCGACGCGATCTTCAACGGTTCGATGCTGCCCGCGCGCGGCGAACGCATGGTCAAGACATGAAATTCACATCCACCACCGCCCTCCCCCTCGAAACCACGCTCGACGAGCGCGACGGCCGCTACCTGCGCAAGGCGATCCTGTGGTCGCATGCCTCGGGCCGCCGCGGCAACCGGCCCTTCGGCGCGGTCATCGTGTCGGCCGAGGGCGAGGTGCTGGCCGAGGGCTACAACAACAGCTTCGAGACCGGCGACTGCACCGGCCACGCGGAGGTCAGCGCGATCCGCGCGCTCGCGCCCCGGCGCCCCGACCGCGCATTGCTGGCCGGCGCCACGCTGTACTCGTCGGCCGAGCCCTGCGTGATGTGCGCGGGCGCGATCTTCTGGGCCAACATCGGCCGCGTGGTGTTCGGCATCGACGCCGAGCGGCTGCGCGTGTTCCGCGGCGAGCGCCAGGACCAGCGCGACGCCGAACTCTCGTGCCGCGACGTGTTCGCGGCCTCGCCGCATCCGATCGAGTGCATCGGGCCCGCGCTGATCGACGAGGCGAGCGCGGCGCACGAGGGTGCCTGGAAGGCCTGAGGTCCGCGCCACCGATCGCTAGACTCCCTCCATGCCATGGCACGCCCGACTCGCGCTCGACTACAGCGCCGAAAACCAACGCAGCGTCGCACGCTTTCGCCACGACGGACCGCTGCGCATCCTCCAGAGCCTCTATCCCGAGGGTGACGCGGTCTGCCACAACGTGCTGGTGCATCCGCCCGGCGGGCTGGTGGGCGGCGACACCCTGGACATCGCGATCACCGGCGCGCCCGGCAGCCATGGCCTGGTGACCACACCCGGCGCCACGCGCTTCTACCGCTCCGAAGGCGAGGCGGCCATCCAGCGCACGCAGATCAAGCTCGAGGCCGACGCGCGGCTCGAATGGCTGCCGCTCGAAGCGCTGTGCTACAGCGGCTGCCGCGCCGAGAACCGGTTGCGGATGGACCTCGCGCCCGGCGCCGAACTGCTGGGCTGGGATGTGAGCGCGCTGGGCCTGCCCGGTGCCAACCTGCCCTTCGAACGCGGCAGCCTGCTGCAGCACATCGAGGTGCCGGGCGTGTGGCTCGAACGCGGCCGCATCGACGCCACCGACCAGCGCCTGCTGCAAAGCCCGATCGGGCTGGCCGGCCACCGATGCATCGCCTCGCTGTTCTTCGTGGCCGGCACGCCGATCCCGCGCGCCCGGCGCGAGGCCCTGCTCGACATCGCGCGCACGCTGACCGACGCGCACCCGCTGGTCGCCAGCGCGGGCGCGACCGGCCCGCATGCCGAGGTGGTGGTGCTGCGCGTGCTCGCGCCGGTGGTCGAGCCCGCGATGCAGCTGCTGCGCCAGGTCTGGCAGGCATGGCGCACCGCGCTGTGGCAGAGGCCGCCCGGGGCGCCGCGCATCTGGGCGATGTAGGGCGCTCAGGCCACCTCGACGCGATTGCGGCCCGCCGCCTTGGCGCGGTAGAGCGCCGCATCGGCGCGCGCCAGCATCGCATCCAGCGTATCGCTCGCGCCCTGGAACGCGGCCATGCCGATGCTCACCGTGAGCTTGTCGATGCCGACGGCTGCCAGCGGCGAGCCGGCATCGAAGGGCCGCGCGAGGCCTTCGCGCAGTCGCTCGGCCACGGCATGGGCCGCGTCGGGCGTCAGGCCCGGCAGCACCGCGAGAAACTCCTCGCCGCCGTAGCGGCCGAAGTGTGCTGCGGCTGGAAGCGGCTCCTGCAGCCGCTGCGCCAGTTCGCGCAGCACCGCGTCGCCGGTCTGGTGGCCGAAGGCGTCGTTGATGCGCTTGAAGTGATCGGCGTCCAGCATCAGCAGCGCCATCGGCACCTCGCCGCGCTGGCTGCGCGCGAAGGCCTTCTGGGACTGCGCGAACAGCGCGCGCCGGTTCAGCACGCCGGTCAGCGGGTCGTGGGTGGCCATGAACTCGAACTCCATGCGGACCCGGTCGGTGGCCATCAGCACCCCGGCGATGCTCATCAGCAGCGCGGTGAAGGAATACATCACGATGTAGACCACCTGCATCCAGGACGGCTGGAGCAGGTCGGTGCCGGCCGCGCCCAGCAGCACGGTCATGAAGCGCAGTCCCGCCACCGTGGCCTGCAGCAGCAGCAGGCCCGTCATCACGCGCAGGCCGAGCTGCGCCAGGGAATGCCGCAAGTAGAGCCGGGCATGTGCCGCGAACAACAGCGAAATGGTGAGCGTGAAGACCGCCAGCCGCATCGTGTAGTCGGGCTGGAAATGCGAATACCAGAACAGCACCGCCCCCAGCAGCAGCGTCACGAGGCTCCAGCCGCGCGTATCGCGCGCATGGCCCAGGAACAGCTGGCTGCCGGCGTAGTAGGTGATGCAGCCCTGGAACAGCACCATGTTGGCGAGCGGAACGGTCAGCACATCGGGCAGCACGCCGCGCATGGCGAACAGCACCGTGCTCCCAAAACATATCAGGGGCGCCAACGTCCATTCGCGCAAACCGCGGATGCCCGCCGGGTAGCTGCGGCGCATGGAGAACATCACCAACGACATCAGCAAGCCCATCACGCCGGCAAGCACGATGACGGAGCGAGGGTCCAGGGCGGAGGACAAGGTCGGCATGGCGGCGAGGCTGGACGGGGGAGATCAAGCGTAACCGACCCCGGGCGCGCTCCCGCCAAGAGGTCTATGACTGCATTCGGCGCCTTCGCCGACAGCACCCCGCCAGGGCGCTGCCTACAGTGAGGACGCCATTCGCCCCGCCCGCCGCATGACGCCGACCTCCACCGACATCCCCGCCCGCCTCGACCGCCTGCCCTGGTCGCGCTGGCACTGGCGCGTGGTGATCGCGCTCGGCGTGGCCTGGGTGCTCGACGGGCTCGAGGTCACCTTGGTGGGCTCGCTGGGCGGCGTGCTCGAACGGGACGACACGCTCGCGCTCTCGGCCGCGCAGATCGGCGGTGCGGGCTCGCTCTACATCGGCGGCGCGGTGGTCGGGGCGCTGATCTTCGGCCGGCTGGCCGACCGCTGGGGCCGCAAGAAGCTGTTCCTGATCACGCTGGCGGTCTACACGGTGGCCAGTTTCGCCACGGCGTTTTCGCCCGGCTTCCTGTTCTTCGCGCTGTGCCGCTTCTTCACCGGCGTGGGCATCGGCGGCGAGTACGCGGCCATCAACTCGGCCATCGACGAGCTGATTCCGGCGCGCGTGCGCGGTCGGGTCAACCTGGCGATCAACGGCAGCTTCTGGATCGGGGCCGCACTGGGCGCGGGCCTGAGCCTGGTGCTGCTCGATCCGCGCGTGCTGGGGCCCGTGTGGGGCTGGCGCGCAGGCTTCGGGCTGGGGGCGCTGCTCGCGCTCGCGATCCTGCTGGTGCGCCGCCATGTGCCCGAGAGCCCGCGCTGGCTGATCGCGCACGGCCGCGCCGACGAGGCCGAAGCCGTGGTCGCGCGCATCGAGGCCGAGGTGGCCGCCCAGCACGGACCGCTGGCGCCGGTGACGCAGCGGCTGGTGTTCACCCGCCAGGCCGCGCCCTCGCTGCGCCAGGTGGCCGAAGTGCTGCTGCACCGCTACCGAAAGCGCAGCGTGGTCGCACTCTCGCTGATGGTGTCGCAGGCCTTCTTCTACAACGCGATCTTCTTCACCTACGCCCTGGTGCTCACGCGCTTCCACGGCGTGCCCGACGGCCGCGTGGCGCTCTACATCTTTCCCTTCGCGCTCGGCAACGTGCTGGGGCCGCTGCTGCTGGGCCCGCTGTTCGACCGCGTGGGGCGGCGCCGCATGATCGCGTTCACCTATGTGCTGTCGGGCATCGGCCTCGCGCTGACCGGCGCGGCCTTCATGGCCGGCTGGCTGAACGCGCTGACGCAGGCGCTGTGCTGGTCGGCGGTGTTCTTCCTCGCTTCGGCCGCGGCCAGCTCGGCCTACCTCACGGTGAGCGAGGTGTTCCCGCTCGAGATGCGTGCGCTCGCCATCTCGCTGTTCTACGCGGTGGGCACCGGGGCCGGCGGCTTCGCGGCACCGCTGCTGTTCGGCCTCCTGATCGACACCGGCAGCCGCGGCGCGGTGGCGGTCGGCTATGCGATCGGCGCGGCGCTGGTGATCGCCGCCGGCCTGATCGCGCTGCGCTGGGGCGTGAATGCCGAGCGCCGTTCGCTCGAGGACATCGCGCCGCCCATGGGCTCGGAACTCAGCGCTGCAGGCGACGACGCCGCCGCAGCCAGACGCTGAGCAGCACGATCACCAGCACCAGCCCCGCGACCATCGCCGGCAGCATGAAGGGCTGCGCCTGCGCCAGCAGCGGCTTCGCGCCGCCCGCGCGCGCCACGGCCACGTCGCGCTCGCTCACCGTGACGGTGCTGTTGCCATAGCGCGTGAGCACATGGTTGGCGATGGCCGCGATCTGCACGTCGGTCAGCGGATCGACGTACGACAGCGCATCGAAGCGCGGCATCAGCACGTGTTCGTCGCCCACCTTGCGTTCCACGCCATAGAGGATCGCCGCCACCAGGTTGGCCGGGTTGGCCAGGCCGGTCGCGGTGTTGTGGAACAGCGAGGGATAGGCCTGGTTGCGGCTGCCCGCGCCGCTGGCCTGGTGGCAGCTCGCGCAGTAGCCGTTGTAGAGCTGCTCGCCGGTGGTGAGCAGCTGCGGGTTGTTGAAGGGTGCCGTGCCGCGCTTCGTGGCCTCGCTGCTCCATGCGGCGCCCCAGGCATGCGCGGGCTTCGCGCCCTCGGCGTCGGCCTTGTCGCGGATCGGCACCGTGCCCTTCAGGTACACGGCGATGGCCTTCAGGTCGGCCTCGGGCAGGTGCTGCAGGCTGTTCTCCACCGCCTCGGCCATGCCGCCCGCGGCCTGCGCCTTGCCTTCGACGCGACCGGTGCGCAGGTACTGCACCAGTTCGGCCTCGCTCCAGCCGCCGATGCCGCTGACCGGGTCCGACGTGATGTTGGGCGCGAGCCAGGGCCCGACCATGCCGCCGGCCAGCGCCTTGCCGCCCTGCTCGGCCATCAGCGCATTGCGCGGCGTGTGGCAGGCGCTGCAGTGGCCCAGCGCGCCGGCCAGGTAGGCGCCGCGGTTCCATTCGGCGCTCTTCGAGACGTCGGGCTCGAAGCGGCGGTCGTCGAGGAACAGCAGGTTCCATGCGGCCATCGAGAAGCGCAGGCTGAAGGGGAACGGCAGCGCCGTCTGCGCGGCCTCGGTGTCGACCGGCGCCACGCCGTGCATGAAGTAGGCGTAGAGCGCCGTGGTGTCCGCGTCGCTGAGTTGCGTGTACGAGGTGTAGGGCATGGCCGGGTACAGCCGCGCGCCGTCGCGGCGCACGCCCTGGCGCAGGGCGCGGGCGAACTCGGCCTCGCTGTAGTCGCCGATGCCGGCCGTCTTCGACGGCGTGATGTTGGTGGCGTAGATGGCGCCCAGCGGCGATTCGATCGCGTAGCCGCCCGCGAAGGGCTTGCCCTTGCCGCCGGGCGCGGTGTGGCAGGCCATGCAGTCGGCGGCGATGGCGAGCTGGCGGCCCTTGTCGATCAGTTCCGCGGACGGGGCCTGTTGCGCCGTGGCGGCCTGGGCGAGCACCATCGCGAACCCCAGCGCCGATGCCGTGCGGCGGATCAGTGAATGCAGCGTCATGGCTCAGCCCTTCGCCAGTGCGCGGCCGATGGCGTCGGCGGCCTTCAGGCCCAGCGCCGCCATGGTCAGCGTGCTGTTGACCACGCTGGCCGAGGGGATCGGCCCGCCGCCGGGCAGCCAGAGGTTGTCGTGGTCGTGCGTGCGGCAATCGCCGTCGACCACCGAGTCCTTCCGGTCGGCGCCCATGATGGTGCCGCCCATGATGTGGTTGTTGGCGTTGAGCGAAGTCGTGATGTTGAACTCGGTCGCGCCGAAGAGCTGGCCGATGTGCTCGAGCTGCTTGTGCGCGGCCGCCGCGCCCTTGCGCACGTAATCGCCCACGTCGTAGTGGATCTCGGGGCAGGCCAGGCCCAGCGGGTCGCGGCGGGTGGCGCTCAGCGTGAGCCGGTTGTTCGGGTCGGGCAGCGGCTCGAGGCTGATCGAGAGGTCGACGCCGAAGGCCGCGCGGCGGCGGATCTCCTCGTCCAGCGCCTTGCCCACCAGCCCGAGCTTGAGCGCCTGCTGCGTGGCCGGGCCGACGCGCGTGATGTTGTTGAGGATCATCTTGTTCGACGAGTACTCGCTGCGGAAGCCGCCGTCGCGCGGGCCCACCAGGCAGCTGCTCTGCGCCGGACCGCGGCCGATCCACAGCGGCTCGTTGGCCAGGAAGGTGCAGTGGAAGCCCGAGTGGTCCATCATGTTGCGGCCGACCTGGTCGGAGCTGTTGGCGATGCCCGTCGGGTTGCGCTCGTTGGCCGCGAGCAGCAGCAGGCGCGGGGTCTCCAGGCTGTTGCAGGCGATCACGAACTGGCGTCCGGTGGCCTTGTGCGACTTCTTTTCCTTGTCGTACCAGTGGACCGCCGTGATGCGGTTGTTGGCATCGGTGTCGATCCTGTAGGCCACGGCTTCGGGCAGCAGCGTCGTGCCCTTGGCCTCGGCGGTCTGCACATGGTGGATGCCGTTGTACATCGCGCCGATCGGACAGATCGGCTGGCAGTTGTTGTTGCCGCAGCAGGTCGGACGGCCGTTCCAGGGCCGCGTGCTGCGACCCTGCGGAATCGGCACCGAGCGGTAGCCGTGCGCGTTGACCACCTCGGCGAAGCGCTTGTCGCCGTAGCTCCAAGGCACCATGTCCATCGGGTAGGGCTTGCTGCGTTCCGAAGGCGACTGCTGCGCGGGATCGTTCGGGCCGGCCACGCCCATCTCTTCCTCGGCGCGGCAGTAGTAGGGCTCGAGCTCGTCGTAGCTGATGGGCCAGTCGCGGCCCACGCCGTAGGTCGACTTCATGCGCAGGTCCACCGGCAGGTGCCGCCAGCTCGACGCGGCCCAGTGCCAGGTGGTGCCGCCGACCACGCGCAGGTAGCCCTGCTGGAAGCCCTGGCCGTCGGGACCCGACAGGCCCACGTAGTTGTTGGGCGGGAAGTACAGCGGCGCGGGCGCCATCGGCGACTGCGGGAACAGGCCCTGGAAGTCCGAGCCCACGCGGTTGCCGAAGGGCATGTTGCGCCAGTTCTCGACCGCCTGTGCACGCTGGATGCGCGGGCCGGCCTCGAGCATCAGCACCGAGTGGCCGGCGCCCGCGAGCTGGTCGGCGATCATCGCGCCGACCACGCCGGAGCCGACCACGATCACGTCGGCGGTGGCATCGCCATCGGCCGTGAAGACTGCTTTTTTCATCGTGTTTTTTTCTTGGTGTTGTTATGGGGAATAAGCGATGCGAAGGGTTTGCGCTGCGGCTACTGGGTGCGCATCACCGGCGGCGGCGGCGGTTTGGGCTGGGCCTGCGCGGCCTGCTGCGGCGTCGGCACGCCGACCTCGGGCGGCGCGGCGGTCCACCACAGCGGCCCTTCGTTGCAGTAGGTCGGCACCGAGAGGCCGTCGGCCACGGGCCGGTACATCAGCGCCTGCTCGTAGGCCACGACGGTGGGGGTGGGACCCGCCGTCACGGTGCCGGTGTACCAGGCCGAGACCACGGCCAGTGCCGCGTCGCGCAGGCCCGCGTCCGAGGCCGCGGCCAGCAGCGCGTCGGGCGCCATGCCGGGCTGGAGCAGGCCGGCCAGCGTCTCGGCATGCGCGGCGAAGGCGCCATCGCCCTGCACCATCGCGTCGCGGATGCGGCCGGCCGTCACGGCGTCGATGTCCTCGTGGCCGGTGATGGCCTTGGAGAAGGCGAAGAAGCGCGCGACGGCTGCGGCATCGACCGCGGTGCCGGTGGCCGCTGCCGCCGCCGCGGGCTGCGTCACGCCGCTCGCGGGCCAGCCCAGCAGCGAGGTCGATGCGACGGCCGCCGCGGCCAGCACGGCCTCGCGGCGCGTGAATCGCGGGGGGCCCGAAGGCTTGGAATTCTCGGGGGTCATGGGTCTCTCCTCTGTGGCCGCTGTCGAGATGAAGAAATGGCGCGCGACCTCGGCCGCGCGCCGCGAAAACTCAGCCTGGCCGGGCCAGCGGCCGGCGCACGCCGAAGGACTTCGCCATCTGCGGCAGCGCGGTGACGATCACCCTGCCGTCGAGCTTCTCCATGAAGAAGGCCGCCGCCACCAGCCACGGCAGGGCCGTGGGGGAAGCGACCTTCTTCAGGTTCATGCGCGTTCCGCGGCCACCGGTGCCGGTGCCGGTGCCGGTGCCGACCGGGTGGAGACGCTGCGCCGATCGGTCTTGAGCGACCACGCGAAGATGCCCAGCCCGGCCACGCCCAGCAGCGCGCCGACCCAGCCGGTCGAGGTCCAGCCCAGGCCGGCCGTGATGGCCACGCCGCCCAGCCAGGCGCCGAGCGCATTGGCCGTGTTGAAGGCCGAATGATTGAGCGCGGCGGCCAGCGTCTGGGCTTCGCCGGCCACGTCCATCAGCCGGATCTGCAGCGGGGCGCCGATGGCCACGATGGTGCCGAGGAAGAAGGTGGCGAGGCCTGCCGTGACCACGTGGTGCGCGGCGAACACGAAGCCGATCAGCACCACCACCGACCACACGAGCAGGCCGCCGATGGTGCGCATCAGCGACTTGTCGGCCAGCCGCGAGCCGACGATGTTGCCGGTCACCATGCCCAGGCCGAACAGCGCCAGCACGAAGGGCACGGCGCCCAGCGAGAAGCCGGCCACCTCGATCAGCGTGGGCTTGATGTAGCTGAACACCGCGAACATGCCACCGAAGCCGATGGCGCCGATGCCCAGCGTGAGCCAGACCTGCGGACGGCGCAGCGCGCCGAGTTCGCGCATCGGGCTTGCACCCGTCGCGGCCGGCATGTCGGGCACGCCGCGGCGCAGCATCACCATGGCCAGCAGCGCGATCAGCCCGACGAAGACGAAGGCCGCGCGCCAGCCGAAGACCTGGCCCAGCCAGGCCGCGATGGGCACGCCCACCAGCGTGGCGCCGGTGAGCCCGAGCATCACCAGCCCGACCGCGCGGGCGCGCTGCCCCGGCGGCGCGAGTGTGGCGGCCACCAGCGCGGCCACGCCGAAGTAGGTGCCGTGAGGCAGCCCGGTGAAGAAGCGCAGCAGGTTGAGCGAGAGGTAGCCCGGCGCCATCGCCGAGGCGAAATTGCCCAGCGCATAGACGCCCATCAGCGCGATGAGCAGCGCACGGCGGTTCCAGCCGGCGGCCAGCACGGCCAGCACCGGCGCGCCGATCACCACGCCCAGCGCGTAGGCGCTGATCACGTGGCCGGCCTGCGGGATGGTCGCGCCGATGTCCTTTGCGACCTCGGGCAGCAGGCCCATGATCACGAACTCGCCGGTGCCGATGGAGAAACCGCCGATGCCCAGCGCCAGCACGGCGCGCAGCAGCGTGCGGTCGGCGTCGGCGGTGCGCGGCGCGGAAGACGCCGCGGCGTCGATGTCGGTGGGGAGAGAAGGCGTGGTCATGGCTGCGGCAGAGCGTGGGGAGCCGGCAGGCTCCGTCAGAAGCAACGCCGACAGGGCTAAGTGTTAACCCTAGGGTTGCGAACCTTATCACGCAGCACGCGTGCGTGCAGGCCGTGCGCAAACAACCGCGCGCGTTCGTCGGACGAAGCGCGGGCGCCGCTCAGATCGCGACCAGTTGGCGTACGCCGTGGGCTTCCATGTCCTTGCCCAGCCCGCGTGCGATGACCTCGCCGCGCTCCATCACCAGGTAGTCGTCGGCCAGTTCCTGCGCGAAGTCGTAGTACTGCTCGCACAGCACGATCGCCATGTCGCCGCGGTCGGCCAGCATGCGGATCACCCGGCCGATGTCCTTGATGATCGAAGGCTGGATGCCCTCGGTGGGTTCGTCCAGGATCAGCAGCTTGGGCTGGGGCGCCAAGGCGCGCGCGATGGCGAGCTGCTGCTGCTGGCCGCCGGAGAGGTCGCCACCTCTTCTGTGGATCATCTGCTTGAGCACGGGGAACAGCTCGAACAGCTCCGACGGGATCGGGGTGCTGCCGCTCTTGTAGGCCAGGCCCATGCGCAGGTTCTCTTCCACCGTGAGCCGCGCGAAGATTTCTCTTCCCTGGGGGACGAAGCCGATGCCGGCTCTGGCCCTGTCGTAAGGGGTCTTCTTCTGGATCTGCTGGCCGTCGAATTCGATGCTGCCGCTCTTGATGGGGACCAGGCCCATCAGCGACTTGAGCAGGGTGGTCTTGCCTACGCCGTTGCGGCCCAGCAGTACCGTGACCTTGCCCTGCCTGGCTTCGAAGCTGAGGTCTCGGAGGATGTGGGAGCCGCCGTAGTACTGGTGGATGTTTTTTACCGTGAGCATTCTTGTGCCTCTGCGCTTTGTTTGAGGGCGGGGCCGGGTCTCGCCCCGGCGGGCGACTCACTTTCTTTTGCTTCGCCAAAAGAAAGTAAGCAAAGAAAAGGCGACCCTGCTGTCTGCGTCCCTCCGCTTCGCTGCGGGCAACCTGCGGTGCTCACGTTTCGCGGGGTCTCGCTAGCACTCGCTTCGCTCAAACATGAGCGAGCCCTGATCCGCAAAACGCTGCGTTCCTCGGCGCAGACAGAAGGGATTTTGGGAGCGGGAACCGAACGGGCCATTGCTTCGCTCGGCCCGAGTAAAGCCAATGCCAACGACCTGCTTGCAGCTGCCCAGCACCGCGTGCGCTTCGCGCCGCGGTGCGTTGTGGGCCGAGCGAAGCAAAGGCCCGTGCGCTCTTCAAGCCCCTCTGGATGCGCTGAGGCGCGGAGCGTTTCGCGGATCAGGGCTCGCAGCTGTCTGAGCGAAGCGAGTTCTGCGAGACCCCGCGAAACGTGAGCACCGCAAGGTGCCCCGGAGCGAAGCGCAGGGGTCGCAGCCAGTGGGGTCGCCTTTCTTTTGCTTACTTTTCTTTGGCGAAGCAAAGAAAAGTGAGTCGCCCGCCGGGGCGAAATCCCGGCCTCAGGACTCAATCGAAGCGCACTAACGACCAAGATAAACCTCGATCACCCGCTCATCCCCCTGCACCTCATCCAGCGTCCCCTGCGCCAACACAGCCCCATCGCACAGCACCGTGACGATCTCCGAGATGGTCCGGATGAAGCTCATGTCATGCTCGACCACCATCAGCGAGTGCTTTCCTTTCAACGTGAGGAACAGCTCCGCCGTACGCGCAGTCTCCTCGTCGGTCATCCCCGCCACCGGCTCGTCGAGCAGCAGCAGCTTCGGGTCCTGCATCAGCAGCATGCCGATCTCCAGCCATTGCTTCTGCCCATGGCTCAGGTTGCCGGCCATGCGCGAGACGCTGTCGGCAAGATGAATGGTCTCCAGCACCTCGGCCAGCCGATCGCTCTGCGCCGAATCGAGCCGGAACAGCATCGATTGCCGCACGCCCTTGTTCGTCTTCAGCGCGAGCTCGAGGTTTTCGAACACCGTGAGCTGCTCGAACACCGTCGGCTTCTGGAACTTGCGGCCGATGCCCAGTTGCGCGATGTCGGCTTCCTTGTGGCGCAGCAGGTCGATCGTGCTGCCGAAGAACACGGTGCCCGAATCGGGCCGCGTCTTGCCGGTGATGATGTCCATCATCGTGGTCTTTCCCGCGCCGTTCGGGCCGATGATGCAGCGCAGTTCGCCCGGTGCGATGTCCAGGCTCAGCTTGTTGATCGCCTTGAAGCCGTCGAAGCTCACGCATACGTCTTCGAGATACAGGATGCGGCCGTGCGTGACGTCGACTTCGCCCGGCGTCGCATGGCGGCCGAAGTCCGCCGCGCGGCCGCCGGATTCGGTCTGGCCGAGCACCGGGCCATGGACCTTCGCGATGCGCTCGGCGCCCTGCTCCATCAGGTCGGGGGTCATGCGCGAACTCCTTCGGGCGTGGCGGTGGTGTGCGAAGGCAGGGCCGCGGGCTCGACGCCTTCGGACGCGGCCAGCGCACGCTGCGCCTCGAGACGGCCGTCGCTGGGCACCTTGTCCTTCGCGCGCCACTTGCGCACCAGGCCCACGATGCCGTTGGGCAGGAACAGCGTCACGGCGATGAACAGCGCGCCGAGGAAGTACAGCCAGTACTCGGGGTAGGCCACCGTGAGCCAGCTCTTCGCGCCGTTGACGATGAAGGCACCGAGGATCGGGCCGATCAGCGTGGCCCGACCGCCGACCGCGGCCCAGACCGCGATCTCGATCGAGTTGGCGGCACTCATCTCGCCCGGGTTGATGATGCCCACCTGCGGCACGTAGAGCGCGCCCGCCACGCCGCACATGATGGCCGAGATGACCCAGATCGTGAGCTTGTAGGGCAGCGGGTTGTAGCCCGAGAACATCACGCGCGTCTCCGCATCGCGGATGGCCTGCAGCACGCGGCCGAACTTGCTGCGGATCAGCCATTGGCTGAACAGGAAGAAGCCCAGCAGGGTCAGGCCGGTGAGCACGAACAGCGTCATGCGCATGCCCTGCGTGGCGATTGGGATGTCCAGGATGCGCTTGAAGTCGGTGAAGCCGTTGTTGCCGCCGAAGCCGGTCTCGTTGCGGAAGAACAGCAGCATCGCCGCGAAGGTCATGGCCTGCGTGATGATCGAGAAGTACACGCCCTTGATGCGCGAGCGGAAGGCGAAGAAGCCGAACACGAAGGCGATCAGGCCGGGCACCGCGACGATCAGGATCAGCGTCATCACGAAGCTGCCCGAGAAGGTCCAGTGCCAGGGCAGCGTCTTCCAGTCGAGGAAGACCATGAAGTCGGGCAGAGCGCTCTTGTAGTTGCCGTCGGTGCCGATCTGGCGCATCAGGTACATGCCCATCATGTAGCCGCCCAGCGCGAAGAACATGCCGTGGCCCAGTGACAGGATGCCGGTGTAGCCCCAGATCAGGTCCATGGCCAGCGCGCAGATGGCGTAGCACATGATCTTGCCGACCAGCGCGACCGCGTAGTCGCTCATGTAGAACGCGCTCTCGCGCGGCACCAGCAGATTGAGCATCGGCGCGATCGCGCAGACCACGATCAGTGCGACGAAGAAGGCCGTCCAGCCCTTGCCGCTCAACAGCGGGCCTTTGGCAGGAAGTGCAGACCCACCGCCCGTTCGCGCAGAGGCGCCATCCGGTCGTGCTGAGGGGCCGCCCGCCTGTGCTGAGGCACCGCCCGTTTGCGCTGAGGCACCACCCGTTCGTGCTGAGGCACCACCCGTTCGCACTGAGCCTGTCGAAGTGTCTGCCCCGGCTTCGACAAGCTCAGCCCGAACGGTAGGGGCGGGCTCAGCCCAAACGGTAAGGGCAGGCTCGGCCCGAACGGTAGGGGCGGGCTCAGCCCGAACGGCAAGGGCAGGCTCAACCCAAACGGTAGGGGCAGGCTCCACCTGAACGGTAAGGGCAGGCTCAGCCTGAACGGCAGGGGTAGGCTCAGCCCAAACGGTCGTTGCGGTGTTGGAAATTCCTGGGGTCTTCATGCTTCCGCGCTCCGGCCCTTCATCGCGAAGATGCCTTGCGGGCGCTTCTGGATGAAGATGATGATGAAAACGAGCACCGCGATCTTCGCGAGCACCGCGCCGGCCCAGCCTTCGATGAACTTGTTGAGAATGCCCAGGCCCATGGCCGCGTACACCGTGCCCGCGAGCTGGCCCACGCCGCCCATCACCACCACCATGAAGGAGTCGACGATGTAGCTCTGGCCCAGGTCGGGACCGACGTTGCCGATCTGGCTCAGCGCGCAGCCCGCGAGGCCGGCGATGCCCGAACCCAGCGCGAAGGCGTAGGTGTCGATGCGCGCGGTGTTCACGCCCATGCAGGAAGCGATCGGGCGGTTCTGCGTCACGCCGCGCACGAACAGGCCCAGCCGCGTGCGGCCGATGAGCCAGCCCATGGCCAGCAGCACCAGCACCGCGAAGATCACGATGCAGATGCGGTTCCAGGGCAGCGTCACGTTGCTCAGCATGCTGAAGCCGCCGCTCATCCAGGCCGGGTTCTCGACCCCCACGTTCTGCGCGCCGAACAGCGTGCGCACCAGCTGCTGCAGCATCAGGCTGATGCCCCAGGTGGCGAGCAGGGTCTCGAGCGGCCGGCCGTAGAGGAAGCGGATCACGCCGCGCTCGAGCACCGCGCCGACCAGCGCCGACACCCCGAAGGACACCGGGATGGCCGCCACCAGGTAGAAGCCGAAGGCCGACTCCGGCAGGTACTTCTGGAACAGGCCCTGCATCACGTAGGTGGCGTAGGCGCCGATCATCATCAGCTCGCCGTGCGCCATGTTGATCACGCCCATCAAGCCGTAGGTGATGGCCAGGCCCAGCGCGGCCAGCAGCAGCACCGAGCCCAGGCTGATGCCGCTGAACACCGCGTTGATGCGGTCGCCCCACACGAGCGCGCCGTCGATGCTCGCGATGGACGCGGCGATGGCGGTCTTGACGTCGGGCTCGGTCTCGTCGGCCAGGCGCTGGTTGAGCAGCAGCTTGGTGTCGGGGTTGCGGTTGTTGCCCAGTTCCTTGGCGGCGATGAGGCGCTTGCCCTTGTCGGCGCTGGTGAGCAGGCTGGCGGCGCGCACGAGTTCGAGCTGCGCCTTGATCTTCGGGTCGGTCTCGGCGGCGAGCGCCTTCTCGACCATCGGAAGGCGCGACTCGTCCGGCTCCTTGAACAAGGCCCGGGCGGCTTCCCCGCGCGTCGCATCGTCCTTGCTCGACAGCTTGAGCGCGGCCTGCGCGGCATCGAGTGCGCCGCGCATGAGGTTGTTGTTCACGACGTCTTCGGCGGTGTCGGGCACCTTGAGTTCGGTGCCGGTCACGGGGTCGTAGCCCTTGTCGTCCTTCAGCACGAAGACCTTGTCTTCGGTGTACTTGACCGCGTCGTCGGCCATGGCCTGGAGGAAGGCGGCCGTCTTGTCGTCGGCCGTGAGCACGGCCTTGTTGAGCGCAGCGATGCGGGCTTCGGATTCGCCGGAGGCGATGGCCCGGGCTTCGTCGGCGGTCAGCGCGTGGGCGGCCGTTGCCATGAGCAGCATGGCGGCGAGTGCGCAGTGAAGGGTTCGTCGAAGCATGATGAAGTTCGTGTTGCCCCCTCTCCCCTTGGGGAGAGGGTTGGGGTGAGGGCTTGCGGCCTTCAAACAAACGCGGCGGCCAGATCGATCGCCGCGGCCCTCACCCCCGCCCTCTCCCCGAGGGGAGAGGGAGCCAGGCAAGGGGTCGCGGGTTACATCGACTTGCCCGCAGGCTGGTCCGGCTTCTTGTCGTTGCCTTCGATGTACGGGCTCCACGGCTTGGCCTTGACCGGGCCCGGCGTCTTCCACACCACGTTGAACTGGCCGTCGGCCTTGATCTCGCCGATGAACACGCTCTTGTGCAGGTGATGGTTCTTCTCGTCCATCTTCGAGACGATGCCCGAGGGTGCGTTGAAGGTCTGGCCGGCCATGGCGGCGATCACCTTGTCGGTGTCGGTCGACTTGGCCTTCTCGACGGCCTGCTTCCACATGTGGATGCCGATCCAGGTGGCTTCCATCGGGTCGTTGGTCAGCGGCTTGTCCATGTGGCCCGGGATCTTCTTGGCCTTGGCGTAGTCGCTCCACTGCTTGATGAACGCGGTGTTGGTCGGGTTCTTGATCAACATGAAGTAGTTCCAGGCGGCCAGGTGGCCCACCAGCGGCTTGGTGTCGACGCCGCGCAGTTCTTCCTCGCCCACCGAGAAGGCGACCACAGGCACGTCCTTGGCCTTCAGGCCCGCATTGCCCAGTTCCTTGTAGAACGGCACGTTCGAGTCGCCGTTGATGGTCGACACCACCGCCGTCTTGCCGCCGGCCGAGAACTTCTTCACGTCGGCCACGATGGTCTGGTAGTCGCTGTGGCCGAAGGGGGTGTACTTCTCGTCGATGTCCTTGTCGGCCACGCCCTTGCTCTTGAGGTAGGCGCGCAGGATCTTGTTGGTGGTGCGCGGGTACACGTAGTCGGTGCCCAGCAGCACCCAGCGCTTGGCGCCGCCGCCTTCCTTGCTCATCAGGTAGTCGACCGCCGGAATGGCCTGCTGGTTGGGCGCCGCGCCCGTATAGAACACGTTCTTCGAGAGCTCTTCACCCTCGTACTGCACGGGGTAGAACAGGAGGCCGTTCATTTCCTCGACCACCGGCAGCACCGACTTGCGCGACACCGAGGTCCAGCAGCCGAAGATCACCGAGACCTTGTCCTGGCCCAGCAGCTGCTTGGTCTTTTCGGCGAACAGCGGCCAGTTGGAGGCCGGGTCGACGATCACGGGCTCGAGCTGCTTGCCCATCACGCCGCCCTTCTTGTTGATGTCCTCGATGGCCATCAGCACCGTGTCTTTCAACACGGTTTCGGAGATCGCCATCGTGCCCGACAGCGAGTGCAGCACGCCGACCTTGATGGTGTCGGCGGCGAATGCGGGCGCAGCGGAGAGGCTGGCCAGCGCGACGGCGGCGGTGAGCGCCTTGAGAGTGAAACGGCGTTGCATGGTGAGACTTCTCCTCGGAGTGGGACTTGGAACCCTTGCCGCCCTCGGGATGAGGGCCGGCACTGGGAGCAAGTCTCTTCGGCGCGGGAGAAGGACGGAATACGCCGGGTGGCGTACAGCAGGGACGGCGGCGCCCTGCCCGCCGCTTATGCGAACGGCAGTTCGCTGTTGAGCAGGTCGGTGATCAGCATGTGACCCGGCGCATGCGTGATGCAGAAGGCCGGCCTGGCGGCCATCACGATCGCTTGCGGTGTCACGCCGCAGGCCCAGAACACGGGCAGCTCGTCGGACATCACATCGACCGCATCGCCGAAGTCGGGCACCGCCAGATCCGCGATGCCGATGAGACCCGGGTCGCCGATGTGCACGGGCGCGCCGTGCACGCGCGGCGTGCGCGCCGTCACGAGCACCGCCTTGATGACGTCGGCAGCCTTCATCGGCCGCATCGAGACGACCATCGGTCCGTGGAAGGGGCCTGCGGGCACGGTGGGAATGTTCGTCTTGTACATGGCCACGTTGCGGCCCTGCTGGACATGGCGCAAGGGGATGCCCGCCTCCATCAGCCCATGCTCGAAGGAGAAGGAGCAACCGAGCACGAAGCTCACGAGGTCGTCGCGCCACAGGGCGCGGATGTCGGCGATGCCGTCCTCGGCAAGCACGCCGTCGCGATAGACGCGGTAGGCCGGCACATCGGTGCGGATGTCGACGTCGTGCCCCAGGGCCGGCAGCAGCGGCACGCCCACATCGGACACCGCCAGCAAGGGGCAGGGCTTCGGGTTGGCCTGGCAGAAGCGCAGGAAGTCGGCCGCCTGCGCCGCCGGCAGGATCACGACATTGCCCTGCAAGTTGGCGGGCGCCAGCCCGCTGGTGTGGGTCGTCCACTCGCCACGGCGGATCGCCTGGCGTGCGGCGGCAGGCGTGTCGAAGCGATGCCCGGCGGTTGGGGTCGAAGAAGTCATGGCAAGGGTTCGGCGAAGATCCGGAAGGGACTCAGCGGCGCTGCAGCAGCGAGCGCCGGAAGGATTCGATGTGCGACTGCACCGCCCGCGTCGCGGCCTCGGCACTGCCTTGCGCGAGGCCCGCGATGATGTCCTGGTGCTCGGCACTGACTTCGGCAAGGTGGCCTTCGGCCGACAGCGAGATGGCCCAGAAGCGCTGCGAGCGCGCATGCAGCACCTTGAGGATCTCGATGAGCACCTGGTTGCGCGACGCGGCCGCCACTGCCTCATGGAACAGGCGGTCGCAATTCATGATGCGCGTCATGTCGCGCTGGGCCACGGCGGCATCGAAGCGATCGGCCAGCGCGCGGATCCCGGAGAGTTCGGCCGCCGTCATGCGCACCGTGGCCAACTGCACGCACAGGGCCTCGTTGACCTGGCGCACGTCGATCAGGTCCAGCGCCTCGTCGATCGACAGCGGCGACACCATCACGCCCTTGCGCGGAATGATCTGCACCAGCCCCTCGGTGGACAGCCGGTGCAGCGCGTGGTTGATCGGCGTGCGGCCGAGCCCGAGTCCGTCCATCAGCGACGCGGTGTTGAGATAGTCGCCGGGCTTGTAGGCCAGCGTCGTCAAGCGCTCCTTCAGCAGCACATAGGCCTGCTCGTTCTGGGAGACATCCGCCACGGGCACGGAGGCCGGAGTGCGGGGCTTGCGGGGACGCGAGGTGACGGACACGGGACTTCCGGGGCAAAAAAGACGAACTGTAGCGCAGCTCAGATATTGGCATGAAACTCGCTTGATATCACGTTAATACTGATGTGAAATTTCACAGTAACATTAAAGTCACACTCCTGCCATCGAACCGTCTTCGCCGACCATGACACCCGATTCATCTCTCTTCAGCCGCTTTGCCGTCCCCTGCGCCGCACGGCGCCAGGCCCTGCTGACACAGGCGTCGCAAGAGGGTTTCCAGGCCGTGCTCGTGTTCGGGCACGGCAGCAGCCTGGGCGCGGGCTCGCGCTCCCATGGCGCCCTGCGCTACCTCACGCAATGGGACGGGCACGAAGCCATGTCCCTGCTGGTGTGCACCGCGTCGGCGTGCACGCTTCTGGTCGGAAGCCCCTTTCTGGTGCCGCTGGCACGGCAGCAGCACCCCGAATTCATGGTGATCGACGCGGCGCCCGCCAGCTGGGGCGCCTGCCTGCCGGCGCTGCTCGGCGCCGCACGGGGGGTGGCGACGGTCGGCTTCGACGAGTTGCCGCAGGCCGCCTGGGCGCCGCTGCAAGCCGAACTCGCGGCGTACACGCTTCGGCCCTTCGACGGCTGGCTGGACGCGGCCCGCAGCGTGCTGGACAGCGCACAGCAAGCAGCACACCGCGAGGCGGCTGCGCTGTGCGATCGCCTGTTCGAGGCCCTGGGCCCGGCGTTGCGGCGCGGCCTGCCGGCCTGGCGCATCCAGATCGCACTGTCGCAGCTCGCGCTCGAACTCGGCGCCGACTACTGCCGCACCTGGCTGACCGCCATGCCGCAGGCCGACTATCCGCGCTATTGGAAGGAAGAGTGCCTGCGGGTCCCGCAACCCGGCGATCAGGTGCTGTTCGGCATCATGCTCACGGTCGACGGTCACTGGGGCCACGGCATCCGGATGGGACACCGGGGCCCACCGAGCCCCGAGCTGGCGCGCCTGCATGCGCGCACGTCGGCGGCGATGGAGGCCGGACTCGGTGCCCTGCGGTGCGGCACGCCGCTCGACGCGGTGGAGGCGGCCATGCAGGCGCGCCTGCCGATCGGCGAGGACGGCAGCACGCATTTCCGCTACGGGCACGGGTTGGGCCATTCGTACGAAGAGGCGCACGCGACCCGGGCCTTTCCCCAGTGGTTCGGCGCCGCGCCACCGGCGCCGGCTTTGGCACCGCTGGCGCGCGCCGGCATGCTGCTCGAGCTGCATCCGAACCTGTTCGTGCCCGGCCTCGGCGGCGCGGCCCTCGGCGAGATGGTGCTGCTCCACGAAGACCGTGCCGAGTGCCTGCTCTCCTTCCCCCGTGAACTGGCGGACTGGTCATGACCCTGACCGCCGCACCGGCCTGTTTTTCCCTGTTTTCTTTTTTGCTTTTCCCACTCAGGAGTCTTTGAAATGAAAAAGCGATTCGCCCTCTCCCTGCTGCTGGCCGCGGCCGCCGGCTTCGGCGCCGCCCAGGCGCAGGAACTGCCCAAGACGCAATTGAAGATCGTCGGCGGCCTGAGCAACCTCAGCGCCTACAACGACTACGAAAAACCGTTCTGGCTCAAGACCATCCCCGAGCTGTCGAAGGGCCAGGTCACGGCGGACATCAAGGGCTTCAACGAGATGGGCCTGAAGGGCCCCGAACTCATGCGCCTGATGTCGCAAGGCGTGATCGAATTCGGCACCGCCACGCTGTCGTACTTCGCAAGCGACAACCCGATCAACGAAGCCATCGACCTCGCCGGCCTGGCGCCCGACGTCAAGACCGCGCGCGAGGTGACCAATGCCTTCGCGCCGGTCTACGCCAAGTTCTACGACGAAGGCTCCAACGCCAAGGTGCTGGGCTTCTCGACCTACCCCGCGCAGGTGCTGTTCTGCAATGCGCCCATCGCCAGTCTGGCCGACCTGAAGGGCAAGAAGGTCCGCACCAGCAGCCGCACGCAGGCCGAATTCGTCGAGGCGCTGGGCGGGACGGGCGTCACCATGGCCTTCGGCGAAGTGGTGCCGGCGCTGCAGAACAAGGTGGTCGATTGCGCCATCACCGGTTCGCTGTCGGGCTACTCGGCCAAGTGGTACGAGGTGTCGACGCACCTGGTCGCATTGCCGATCAACTGGAACCAGCAGATCCACGCGGTCAACAAGAAGACCTGGAACAACCTCAAGCCCGAGGTCCGCGCCTTCCTCGAGACCCACGTCAGGAAGTTGACCGACGACATCTGGAAGGCCGCCGCCGACCAGACCCAGCAGGGCTATGACTGCAACACCGGCGCCGCCGCCTGCACGCTGCCGGTCAAGGGCAAGATGACCCTGGTGACGCCGAGCGCGGCCGACAAGGTGCTGCTGAAGAAGGTGCTCGACGAAAGCGTCCTGCCGAAGTGGGCCGCCCGCTGCTCGGCCTCCTGCGTGACGAGCTTCAACGACACGATCGGCAAGGTCGTGGGCCTGACCGCACGGAAGTAAGCCGATCATGCAAGGCGTAGATTCTTCATCGCAGGCGGACCGCTTCGCGGGCCTGGGGCGCATCCTGCGCAGCGCCGAGGCGCTGTCGCTCGGCGCCGTCTGGTTCGGCGGCGCGCTGACCATCGGCAGCGTGCTGCTCATTTCCTTCGACGTGCTGGCGCGCAAGTTCCTGGGCTTCACCACGGGCGGGGCCGACGAACTGTCGAGCTATGCCTTCGCCATCAGCACGTCGTGGGCCCTGGCCTTCGCCACGCTGCAGCGCGCCAACGTGCGCGTCGACGTGCTCTACGCCCTGCTGCCCACGCGCCTGTCGGCGGTGCTCGACTGGCTGTCGCTGGTGGCGCTGGGCGTGTTCATGGCCTTCCTGACCTGGTATGCCTACGACGTGGTCGGCACCTCGTGGGCCCAAAAATCGACGGCCAACACCACGCTCGCCACGCCGCTGTGGATCCCGCAAGGTCTGTGGCTGCTCGGGCTCGGCTGGATGTGCATCGTGCTGGCCGTGATGCTGCTGCGCGCCTCGCTGGCACTCGTCACGGGCGACATCGAACGCGTCAAGGCGCTGTGCGGCGTGCGTTCCGCGCAGGAAGAAGCCGACGAGGAAGCCGCCACCGGCGAGCGTCTGGTCCGGGAGGCATCGGCATGATCGCGACCGCTCTCGTCCTGCTGCTGGTGCTCATCGGCATCAGCATCCCCGTCGGCGCCGCACTCGGCGTCCTCGGCCTCATCCTCGATCCGCTGTACTCCATGCTGCCGCTGTCGCGCGCGTTGGGCGAGCTGTCGTGGAGCGCCAACAACGAGTTCCTGATGGTGGCGATCCCGCTGTTCATCATGCTCGGCGAGGTGCTGCTGCGGGCCGGCTTCGCAGAGCGCATGTACGGCGCGATGAGCCTGTGGCTCTCGTGGCTGCCGGGCGGCCTGATGCACGCCAACATCGGCGCGTCCACGCTGTTCTCGGCCACCTCGGGCTCCAGCGTCGCCACGGCGGCGACGGTCGGCACCGTGGCCATTCCTCAGATCAAGCGCTATGGCTACAACGAGCCGCTGTTCCTCGGCAGCCTGGCCGCCGGCGGCACGCTGGGCATCCTGATCCCGCCGTCGATCAACCTCGTGATCTACGGCGTGCTGACCAACTCCTCGGTGCCCAAGCTGTACCTGGCCGGCATCATTCCCGGCTTCGCGATGGCTGCGCTGTTCATGCTGATGATCATCGTGGCCTGCGTGGTCAAGCCCTCGTGGGGCGGCAAGAAGATCCACGCCAGCTGGGGACAGCGCCTCGCGAGCCTGGTGCACCTGGCGCCGCCGATGGGCATCTTCCTGCTGGTGGTGGGTTCGATCTACGCCGGCCTGGCGACGCCGACCGAAGCCGCGGCGCTGGGCGTGCTGGGGGCCTTCATCCTGGCCGCCTGCTACGGCAAGCTGACGTGGTCCATGCTGCGCGAGTCGATCGAAGGCACCATGCGCTCGACCGCGATGATCATGTTGATCGTCATCGCGGCCAGCTTCCTGAACTTCGTGATGTCGGCCACCGGCCTGACCACCGCGCTGACCAGCTCGATCCAGGGCCTCGGCCTGTCGCCGGGCTGGATGCTGCTGGTGGTGGTGGTCTTCTACCTGGTGCTCGGCTGCTTCATGGAGACGCTGTCGATGATGATCACGACGATCCCGATCGTCGCGCCCATCATGATCGCGCTGGGCTACGACCCGATCTGGCTGGGCATCGTCATCATCGTGCTGGTCGAGGCCGCGCTGATCACCCCGCCGGTGGGACTGAACCTCTTCGTGGTGCAGAGCCTGCGCAAGTCCGGCTCCATGACCGCGGTCATCGTCGGCTCCCTGCCCTTCGTGTTCGCGATGTTCGTGATGCTGGCGCTGCTGGCGGCATTCCCGGGCCTGGCCCTGTGGCTGCCGCAGCTCTTCGGCTGATCACCGCATCGCACTTTTCCATGCGCCGGGCAAGCGCCGCATCCGCGGTGCCCGGCGCCTTTCCCCTCCCCCAAAGACTCCCATGAAACTTGAATTCCGCATCGAAGCGCAGGACGGCGCACGCACCGCCACCGTCGACATTTCCAACGTGGTGGTGGCAGGCTGGGCCGGCCGCGACCATGCCGCCATCGAGCACCACATCGAAGAGCTGGCCGCCATCGGCGTGCCGCGCCCCAGCGCCGTACCGCTCTACTACCGCATCGCCGACAACCAGCTGACGCAGGCCGAGCGCGTGCAGGCAGTGGGCCCCCATTCGTCGGGCGAGGTCGAGGCCTTCGTGTTCGATGTCGACGGCGAGCTGATGGTCAGCATCGCGTCGGACCACACCGACCGCAAGCTCGAGTCGCACAGCGTCGCGCTGTCGAAGCAGCTCTGCATCAAGCCGGTGGCCCACAGCGCCTGGCGCTATGCCGACGTCGCCGACCATTGGGACGAACTCATCATCCGCTCGACCATCGAAGAGAACGGCCAGCGCGTGTCCTACCAGGAAGGTCCGCTGGCCACGCTGCGCACGCCGCCCGACCTGATCGCCGGCTACACCGCCGGCGCGTCGACGCTGCCTGCAGGCACCGGCATGACCTGCGGCACCGTGGCCGTGCAAGGCGGCATCCGCCCGTCGCAGGTGTTCGAGATGGAACTGCACGACCCGAAGCTCGGTCGCTCGCTGCATCATCGCTACGTCGTCGAGATCCTCCCGGAAATCGCCTGACACCCTCTCCACTCCCCCAGACCCGCCCATGACCGACGCCACATCGACCCTGAAACTGGAGGCCGCACTGGCCGAGATCGCCCGCCTGGGCGACGAAGGCTCGCGCATCTTCACGCGCCTCTATGCCGACGAGGCGCGCGAGGCGGCACGGGCCGCAGACGCTCGCCACCTCGCCGGACGCACACTCGGCCCGCTGGACGGCCGGCTGGTGTCTATCAAGGACCTGTTCGACGTGGCGGGAGAAGCCACCACCGCCGGCTCCGTCGTGCGACGCGACGCTGCGCCGGCCGTACAGGATGCCCTGGTGGTGCGCCGGCTGCGCGCCGCCGGCGCAGTCATCGTCGGCAAGACGAACATGACGGAGTTCGCGTTCTCGGGCGTGGGCGTCAACCCGCACTACGGCACGCCCGGCAATGCGCACGACGTGGCGCGCATCCCCGGCGGCTCGTCGTCGGGCGCGGGCGTATCGGCCGGGCGCGGCCTGGTCGAATTCGCCATCGGCTCGGACACCGGCGGCTCGGTCCGCATTCCGTCCGCGCTGAACGGCCTGGTCGGCTTCAAGCCGACGCAGTCGCGCGTGAGTCGCGAGGGTGCCTACCCCCTGTCGTACACGCTCGACACCATCGGACCGCTCTGCCACAGCGTGGCCGATGCCGCCGCGGCCGATGCCGTGCTGGCCGGCCAGGACGCGATGCCGCTCGAGGCCCGCACGACGCGCGGGCTGCGCGTGGGCGTGCCGCGCGGGCTGCTCTTCACGCAGGCGCAGGACGAGGTGCTGGCGGCTTTCGAGAAGGCACTGGGCGCGCTGTCCCGGTCGGGCGCGGCAGTTCGCGACGAGGCGCTCGACGACCTGCTCGGCGAACCCTTCCGCTTGCAGGAGCGCGGCACCCTGGTCGCCGCCGAGGCCGCCTGGATTCACCAGGCCACCGTGGCGACGCAGGCCGAGGCCTACGACCCGATCGTCCTTTCTCGCATCCGCAAGGGCCAGACGATCGACGCGGCCAGCTACGTGGGACTGCAGCAGGCCCGAACCGCGCTGCTGCCGCAGCTCGACGCGCGCCTGGCCGACCTCGACGTGCTGGTGCTGCCGACGGTGCCGGTGCTCGCGCCGCGCATTGCCGACGTGCTGACCGAAGAAGCCTTCATGAAGATCAATGGCCTGTTGCTGCGCAACCCCTCCGTCTTCAACTTCTACGACCTCCCCGCGCTGTCTCTTCCGCTGCCGGTCGCTGGCGGGCTGCCGGTGGGCCTGATGGTCGTCGGCCGCCGTGGACGCGACCGCGAATTGCTCGCCGTGGGCGCGGCCATCGAGCGCATGTTGGCCGCGAGTCGCTGAGGCAGGCGCAAGGCAGGTCCGCTGTCCGCGTCAGACGGCGCGCGGGCCCTGGAACTGCTCTGAAACGAAGGCCCAGACCAGCCGGGACGCATCGGGGCCGCTCGCGTCGCTGAAGGCCTGGCTCGCCAGGCCGCCGCTCCAGGCGTGGCCCAGGCCGCCGATCTCGCACAGCCGCACCAGCGTGCGGCCTGCGCGCGCGTAGTCGGTGATGCGCATCGGCCGGCGCTTGCCGCGCTGCTGCATGCGCTCGACCCCGACGGTCGCACCGGTCGCGGTGGCCCAGACCGCGGCGGTGGCGCCTGCATTGCCCGCGCTCACCACCGTGTCGGCATCGCCGTGCAGCACCAGCAGTGGCGGCAGGCTGGCACCCACCGCGGCGGCGCCGATCGCCTTGCCGACGGCGGTGACCGACACCACCGGCGTGCGGCGCCCGCGCATCGCGCCCAGCGCCGTGGCCGAGGACTGGGCCGCGCCCGGCGCCACGCCCGAATGCATGGCGACGGCCTTGAAGCGCCCCGGAAAATGGGTCGCGACCAGCACCGCCATGCTGGCACCGGCCGACAGGCCTGCGATGGCGATGCGCTCGCGGTCCACCGGATGGAACAGGCAGACCTGGTCGACCGCGGCCATCAGGGTCGCAGCCTCGGCCCGGGCCTTGCCCGAGCGTGTGTCGTACCAGTTCCAGCAGCCCTGGGGGTTGGCCATGCGGTCCTGTTCGGGGTAGAGCACCAGGAAGCGCTCGCGCGTGGCGAGCCGGTTCATGCGGGTGCTGGCGGCGAAGTCGCGGCCGGTCTGGCCGCAGCCGTGCAGCATCACCAGCAGCGGGATCTTCTCGCCGGGCGCGAGTTGCAGGCCGGGCGGCCGATAGAGGTGGTAGCGCCGCGCGCCGGCCGGGCCGACCGCCATGCCCGCGAGCCAGTCGCCGGCGCCGGGTGGCGCCTTGTTCTGCTGCACGGCGGCGTGCTGCATCCGGGCCGCCATCTTCTTGCCCGTGCCCAGCGTGGCCTTCGTGAGCGCTTTCAGGTTGCGTGTGTAGGCACGCGTCAGCGCGGAAGTGGTGGAACGTCGGGCCATGGGCGCACGGTAGCAGCTTCCGCGTGCGCCGGGTCGTCTAGGGCCTGTTCACACTATTTCAGGGGATCGCGGAAATAGTGTGAACAGGCCCTACCCTGTTGCGCGTCAGTAACGCTCGGGCACGTACATCGCCGCCGGCACCGGCTGGCGCAGGTAGTCGGGGTTGCGCACGCGGGCCGGCAGATCGATCGACGCATGCAGCACCTCGCGGTAGGGCAACTGGTCGAGCAGGTGCGCGATGCAGTTCAGGCGCGCCTTCTTCTTGTCGACCGCCTGCACCACCCACCAGGGCGCTTCGGCGATGTGGGTGCGCTCCAGCATCGTTTCCTTGGCCTTGGTGTACTCCTCCCAGCGGCGGCGGCTTTCGAGGTCCATCGGGCTCAGTTTCCATTGCTTGAGCGGGTCGTGGATGCGGCCCAGGAAGCGCAGGTGCTGCTCGTCGTCGGTGATCGAGAACCAGTACTTGATCAGCGTGATGCCCGAGCGCACCAGCATGCGCTCGAAGTCGGGAACGGTGCGGAAGAACTCCTCGTATTCGTCGTCGGAGCAGAAGCCCATCACATGCTCGACGCCGGCGCGGTTGTACCAGCTGCGGTCGAACAGCACCATCTCGCCGGCCGCGGGCAGATGGGCCACATAGCGCTGGAAATACCACTGGGTGCGCTCGCGGTCGTTGGGCGCGGGCAAGGCCGCGACCCGGGCCACGCGCGGGTTCAACCGCTGGGTGATGCGCTTGATCACGCCGCCCTTGCCGGCCGCGTCGCGCCCCTCGAACAGGATCACCACCTTCTGCTTGCTGTGCTGCACCCAGTCCTGCAGCTTGACCAGCTCGCCCTGGAGGCGGAACAGCTCGCGGAAATAGGCCGCGCGGGCCGCCTTGTCGATGCCGACGGGCGCGCCGTCCTCGTCGACGTTGCGGTCCTCGATCTCGAGCTCCAGCTCTTCGTCGTAGCTGTCGACCAGGTCGCGGGCGATGCGCCGCATCAGGTCGTCGTGGTCGGGGTGTGCATTGGGCAAGGACATGGGGTGGGCTCTGAAGGAGGTGAAGGGATGCTGACGAGCCGTTGTGACGGCGACATGACACTTTCCCGACACTGACATGTCTCTGTCACATCGCCGCGCAAGCATCGGCCTCTCCTCCTTGTCCGACATGCGCCCTTGACCATGACCACGCCCGGCACCGGCCCGGCCGCCCTGCCCGCCCTGCCTTCTGCTTCCGACGACGCCGGCCTGATCTGCGCCTACCTCTTCGACAGCGGCGGCGCGGCCCGCGCGGTCGATGCGGCCGAGGCCGCGCAGTGGCTGGCCGGCGACAAGGCGCCGGCCGCCTTCCTCTGGCTGCACTTCAATCTCAACAACACCCAGGCCGAGCGCTGGATGCTGCGCCACGCCGGCCTGAGCGACACGTTCTACGAAACGCTCAAGGACGGCACCCATTCGACCCGCATCGAGCGCGACGAGGACGCGCTGATCGCGGTGGTGAACGACGTGCACTTCGATTTCGGCTTCGAGCCCTCGGACATCGCCACGCTCTGGGCCAGCGTCGGGCCGCAGTTGGTGGTCACGGCCCGCACCCAGCCCTTGCGCACGGTGGACGCGCTGCGCACCGCGGTGCGCAACGGCCAATCGCCGCGTTCCAGCGTGGCGCTGCTGGAGCAGCTGCTGCGCACCCAGGCCGAAGGGCTGGTCGGCATCGTGCGCGGCGTGACCACGCGCATCGACGGCGTCGAGGACGAGCTGCTCAGCGGCCGGCTCGACCACAAGCGCGCGCGCCTGGGCGTGCTGCGCCGGTTGCTGGTCCGGCTGCAGCGGCTGCTGGCGCCCGAGCCGGCCTCGCTGTTCCGGCTGCTCCAGCACCCGCCGGCCTGGATGGCCGAGGACGACGTGCAGGAGCTGCGCGGCGCGACCGAGGAGTTCTCGGTGGTGCTGCGCGACATGCAGGGCCTGCAGGAACGCATCAAGCTGCTGCAGGAGGAGATCGCGGCGAGCGTCAACGAGGACAACGGCCGCAGCCTGTTCGTGCTGACGGTGGTGACCGTGCTGGCGCTGCCGATCAACATCCTGGCCGGCCTGTTCGGCATGAACGTCGGCGGCATCCCGCTGGCCGACCATCCACACGGCTTCTGGATCGTGGTGACGATCGTGCTCGGCTTCACGGTCGTGGCGGCCTGGGTGGCGCGGCGTCGCAAGGACGGGTAGAGCGCCATGCAGGGTTGTCGCGGGCGTGCCCGGCGGCCTTTGAAGCGAGGGCCTAAAATCGTGGCGTGCCTTCCATCCTCAACGCCGACCTGCATTGCCATTCCGTGGTGTCCGACGGCACGCTCACGCCCGAAGCGCTGGCCGAGCGGGCGGCCGCCAACGGCGTCGAGCTCTGGGCCCTGACCGACCACGACGAGATCGGCGGCCAGCACCGCGCCATCGCCGCGGCCCGGGCCCACGGCATGAAATACCTGACCGGCGCCGAGATCTCGGTGACCTTCGCCGGCGAGACCGTGCACATCGTCGGCCTGGGTTTCGACCCCGACGACGCCGGCCTGCGCGCCGGCCTGCAGGCCACGCGCGGCGGCCGCGGCGCACGGGCCCAGGAGATGTCCGAGGGCCTGGCCAAGGTCGGCATCGTCGGCGCCTACGAGGGCGCGCTGCGCTTCGTGGGCAACCCCGAACTGATCTCCCGCACGCACTTCGCGCGCTTCCTGGTCGAGAGCGGCGTCTGCAAGGACACGCCCGAGGTGTTCCGCAAGTACCTGACCGAAGGCAAGCCCGGCTACGTGCCGCACCGCTGGGCCGCGCTCAAGGACGCGGTGCGCTGGATCACCGAGGCCCGCGGCATCGCGGTGGTCGCCCATCCGGGGCGCTACAACTTCACGGCCAACGAGGAGCACGCGCTCTTCACCGAATTCCAGGCCCACGGCGGCCGCGCGATCGAGGTCGTGACCGGCAGCCACGCGCCGGCCGAATACGTCGAGTACGCCGAGAAGGCCGTCGAATACGGCTTTGCCGCCTCGCGCGGCAGCGACTTCCACAGCCCCGACGAGAGCCACATGGACCTGGGCAAGCTGCCCTGGCTGCCAGGCACGCTGACCCCGGTCTGGGAACTGCTCGAAGACCGCATTCAGTGAGCGCCGCGCAGGAAGACGCAGCGGCGCACGCCCCCCCGCGCCCCACCCGCGACCTGGCCTCGGAGCGCATCCTCGCGGGCATCGGCCTGGTGCTGGTCGCCGTGGCCTGCTTCGCCACACTCGACACCGCCACCAAGATCTCGATCACCGCGGTGCCGATCCTGATGGGCGTGTGGTTCCGCTACGCCTTCCAGGCGGCAGTGACCACGCTGGTGCTGCTGCCGCGCCACGGCACCTCGCTGCTGCGCACCGCCCACCCGAAGTACCACGCGCTGCGCGGCGCGCTGCTGCTCACGACCAGCATCTTCGCCTTCTTCAGCCTGCGCTACATGCCGCTGGCCGAGTTCACCTCGATCGTGCTGATCGCGCCGCTGGCGGTCACGCTGCTGGCCGCCACCGTGCTCAAGGAGCAGGTATCGGTGCTGCGCTGGACGCTGGTGGCCGGCGGCTTCCTGGGCACGCTGGTGATCCTGCGGCCGGGTGGCGGCGCGTTCAATTGGGCGGTGCTGCTGCCGCTCGGGCTGGTGGCGAGCAATGCCTGCTTCCAGGTGCTGACCAGCAAGCTGGCGCAGACCGAGAACCCGCTGACCATGCATTTCTACACCGGCTGGGTCGGCACGCTGCTGGCATCGGTCGCGCTGCCCTTCGTCTGGCAGGCCCTGCCCTCGTGGCACTGGTGGGCGCTGCTGAGCCTGATGGGGCTGGCCGGCACGGTCGGGCACTTCATGCTGATCCTGGCCTACCAGCGCGCACCGGCCTCGACGCTCACCCCCTATCTCTATGCCCAGATCGCCTTCGCGATGCTCGGTGGCTGGCTCATGTTCTCCCAGGTCCCCGACGCGGTGTCGCTGGTCGGCATGGGCATGATCGCCATCTGCGGCGCGGCCGGCGCCTGGCTGACGGTGCGCGAGCGCCGTGTCCCGATCGAACCAGTGGAAGGCTGACCCATGGCGCAATTCTTCGAAGTCCATCCCGAAAATCCGCAGCAACGTCTGTTGAAGCAAGCCGTGGCGCTGCTCGAGCGCGGCGAGGTGATCGCCGTGCCGACCGACTCCAGCTACGCGCTGGCCTGCCATCTCGACGACAAGGACGCGGTCGACCGGCTGCGCCGCATCCGCCAGGTCGACGACAAGCACCACCTCACGCTCTTGTGCCGCGACCTGAGCGAGTTGTCCAACTACGCCAAGGTCGACAACAAGCAGTACCGGCTGCTCAAGGCCGCGACGCCCGGGCCCTACACCTTCTTGCTCGAGGCGACCAAGGAAGTGCCGCGCCGCGTGAGCCATCCGCAGCGCAAGACCATCGGCCTGCGCGTGCCCGACCACAAGGTGTTGGGCGAACTGCTCGCGCTGCACGGCGCACCGCTGCTCGCGACCACGCTGATCCCGCCGGGCGAGACCGAGCCCCTGAACGACGCCCAGCAGATCCGCGCGCGCTTCGAGAAGCAGATCGGCGCGGTGATCGACGCCGGCGCCTGCGCCTCCGAGCCGACCACGGTGGTCGACCTGACGCCGATGGGCACTGGCGACGATCCGGTGGTGGTGCGCCAGGGCCGCGGTCCGGTGGCGGTGCTGGGCCTGTGACACAGGGGCCGCCGGGATACGGCCGGGCCCGCAAGCGCGTCGAGAGCGTCTGAGACAATCGTCCGGTGGATATCTCCAACCTCGTTCAAACCGTCCTGATCTACGCCTTGCCGGTGGTCTTCGCCATCACCGTGCATGAAGCGGCCCACGGCTATGCAGCCCGCCACTTCGGCGACGACACGGCCTACGCGCTCGGCCGCGTGACGCTCAACCCGCTCAAGCACATCGACCCGGTCGGCACGATCCTGATGCCGCTGATGCTGTACTTCGCCACCTCGGGCGCCTTCCTGTTCGGCTACGCGAAGCCGGTGCCGGTCCAGTTCGGCCGGCTGCACAACCCCAAGCGCGACATGATCTGGGTGGCGCTGGCGGGGCCGGCTTCCAACTTCGTGATGGCGATCGGCTGGGCGCTGCTGCTGGTCGGGCTGCTGGCCGCCGGCGTGGACGAGACCTTCTTCCTCAAGATGGCGCAGGGCGGCGTGCTGGTCAATCTGGTGATGTGGGCCTTCAACCTGTTCCCGCTGCCGCCGCTCGACGGCGGCCGCGTGCTGGCCGGCCTGCTGCCGCGCGGCGCCGCCCAGAACCTGCTGATCCGCATCGAACCCTTCGGCTTCTTCATCGTGATGGCGCTGGTGCTGGCCGGCATCGTCAGCACCTGGTGGCTGCAGCCGCTCATGGCCTTCGGCTCGCAGGCCATCGGCCTGCTGATCTCGCCGCTCACCGCGCTGTTGCGCTAAGCCCGCTTCGTTTCCCGTCATGACCACCTCCTCCCCTTCTTCCGCCACCCTCCGCGTCCTCACCGGTATCACGACCAGCGGCACGCCGCACCTGGGCAACTACGTGGGCTCGGTGCGCCATTCGGTGCGCTTCAGCCGCCGGGCCGACGTGCAGAGCTTCTATTTCCTGGCCGACTACCACGCGCTGATCAAGGTCGACGACCCGGCGCGCATCCAGCGCTCGACGCTGGAGATCGCCGCCACCTGGCTGGCCTGCGGGCTCGACCCCGAGCGCGTGACCTTCTACCGCCAGTCGGACATCCCCGAGATTCCCGAGCTCAGCTGGTTCCTGACCTGCGTCACCGGCAAGGGCCTGCTCAACCGCGCCCATGCCTACAAGGCCTCGGTCGACAAGAACACCGCCAAGGGCGAGGACCCGGACGCCGACGTGAGCGCCGGCCTTTTCATGTACCCGGTGCTGATGGGCGCGGACATCCTGCTGTTCAACGCCCACAAGGTGCCCGTGGGGCGCGACCAGGTCCAGCACATCGAGATGGCGCGCGACATGGCGCAACGCTTCAACCACCTGTACGGCGACCACTTCACGCTGCCCGAGGCCGACATCGACGAGGCGGTGGCCACGCTGCCGGGCCTCGACGGCCGCAAGATGAGCAAGAGCTACGACAACACGATCCCGCTGTTCACGCCGCGCGCCCAGTTGCAGAAGCTCATCGGCGGCATCGTGACCGACTCGCGCGCGCCGGGCGAGCCCAAGGACACCGAGGGCTCGGCGCTGTTCCAGATCTACCAGGCCTTCGCCGACGCCGAGGAAACCGCCGCGCTGCGCCAGGCCTTCGCCGACGGCATCGCCTGGAGCGACGCCAAGCAGATCCTGTTCGAGCGCATCGACCGCGAGATCGCGCCGCTGCGCGCGCGCTACGAGGAACTGATCAACGACCCGGCGCAGATCGAGCGCATCCTGCTGGCCGGCGCCGAAAAGGCCCGCGCGCTGTCGCGCCCCTTCATCGGCCGGCTGCGCCACGCGGTGGGCCTGCGCAAGCTCGAGACGCCGGCCGCGACCGCTGCCCCGAAGGCCGCCAAGACCGCCAGGCCCAGCTTCAAGCAGTACCGCGAAAGCGACGGCCGTTTCTACTTCAAGCTGCTCGACGCGGACGGCACGCTGCTGCTGCAAAGCCGCGCCTTCGCCTCCCCGCAGGAAGCCGGCCGGGCCATCGGCACCTTGCAGGCCGAGCGCGGCGCGGCGCTGGCCGCACTCGCCGAACAGCTGGAACCGGTTGACAATGAGGGCTTGCGTGCGGCAACGGACGCATTGGAGGTGCTGGCCCGACTGGCCAGCGGTGGTTAAACGAACAAACCACGCGAGAGACCACCACCATCGGCCGCGCGTGCACAAAGAAAGCAAACCATGAGCATTTACGTCATCGACGATCACCCCCTGATGCGCGACGCCATCGTGATGGTGCTGCGCCGCCTTCGTCCGGCCGAGAACATCGTCGAGCTCGAGCGGCTCGACAAGCTGACCAACGCGGTCAAGCAGCACGGCATGCCCGATCTGTTCTGCCTGGACCTGAAGCTGCCCGACACCACCGGCTGCTCGGGCGTGATCGCGGTCAAGCAGATCTATCCCGACGTGCCGATCGCCGTGTACTCGGCCTCGCCTGCCGCCGACATGGAAGAGGCCTGCATCGAAGCCGGTGCCGACACCTACATCGAGAAGTCGGCCAGTTCCGCCGAACTGACCGCGGTGCTGCGCGGCCTGCTGATGGCCGACGCCGAAGCCGAAGAGTCGCTCGCGGCTTCCGCCAACAGCAAGCTGTCCAAGCGCCAGACCCAGCTGATCGCGATGCTGGACAAGGGCATGAGCAACCGCGACATCGCGACCGAACTGGAGATCAGCGAGCACACGGTCAAGGTGCACCTGTGGCGCCTGTTCCGCCGCCTGGGCGTGAAGAGCCGGACCCAGGCGTTGCACCATGCGCGCAACCATGGGCTGCTCTCGACTTCCTAGGTTCTCCCCCGAAGGCGGGGCGCGCACTTCGTGTCGCTTCCGCCCTCCCCCTCCGGGGGCGACACCGGCGGCCCGGCGAAGCCGGTTCCGCGGTGTCCCTGGAAGTGAAAATGCCCTCTGTCGAGGGCATTTTTCTTTCGGGTCTTAACCTACGGCGCCGGAGATTCTCGTTTGCGCCTGGGATTCGTCGGCGTCGTTGAGCGCCACGCGGAACACGCTGCCGCGGCCGAGGCGGGAGCGGACGCTCACGGGGTGGCCCAGCGCATGGGACAGGCGGGCCACGATGGCCAGGCCGAGGCCGAAGCCGTCGGAGGTGCCGGCGTGGTCGGCCACCTTGTAGAACTCCAGGAAGACGTCGCGCAGATGCTCGCGCGCGATGCCGATGCCGGTGTCCCAGACCTCGACGCGCAAGCCGTCGGGCGTCTGGCGCGACGCCAGCAGGATGCCGCCTTCGCTCGTGTACTTGATGGCGTTGGCCAGCAGGTTGCCGATCATGCGGCGCACCCGGATCGGGTCGGTCAGCACGGTGCCGCGGCACACATGCACCCGGAAACGCAGGCCCTTGGCTTCGGCCACCGGGCGGTATTGCAATTCCAGGTCGTGCAGCAGCTGCCCCACGTCGACGCGCTCGATGTGCAGCCGGACCTGACCCGAATCGATGCGCGCCAGGTCGAACAGCGAATCGAAGAGCGCGTTCACCGCATGGGTGGCGCGCACGATCTTCGGCGCGATCTCCTGTACCAGCTCCGGCTCGTTGCGCAGCCAGTCGGCGTACAGCGAGAGCGCGAGCACCGGCTGGCGCATGTCGTGCGCGGCGCTGGCCAGGAAGCGGTTCTTCATCGCCACGGCCGAGACTGCGGCCTGGCGCTGTTGGGTCAGCGAGTTGATCAGGATGTGGTTGTGGAACAGCAGCTCGAAGCTGTTGCGCGCGGTCTCGTGGATGCGCCGCCCGGCCCGCAGCAACAGCCACCAGTGCAGCACCGGCAGCAGCAGGAAACCGTAGTGGAAGTGCGGCCGCTGGAAATGCATTTCGACCACCCGGAAGGCCACCGCGCTCATCATCGTGATGAAGAGCACGTTGACATAGCGGCGCAGCAGCGGTGGATAGAGCGCCAGCCCATTGAGCGGGAAGGTGGCCACGCCGGCCACGATGAGCCAGCTCATGAACTGGTTCACGATCGGCGTGCGCTCGAAGAAGATCAGGATCGACAGGCCCCAGGCGAAGGCACTGGTGCCCCACAGCCAGCGGTAGCGGTCGACGAACTCCTGCTGCGAGACGGAGTCCTTGTCGGCGTAGTCGCGCATGTAGCGCCTCTCGCCCCACACGCGGCAGCCGGTGGCGGCGATGCCGATCGCGAGCCAGACGAACAGTTGCCATTGCGGCACGTGGCCCCAGCTCAGGCCGATCATGGCCGGCATGAGCGCGGCCGCCAGCAGGTAGGAACCGCGGGCCGCGCGCATCAGGCTGCGAATGAGCTCGCCGCGGACCCATGGTTCGGCTTCGTCCACTGTCGCGGGGGCCGGCGTCAGACTCGCAAAAGACGAGTTGCCGAGACCCACGAACGACGAATTACCCTTCATGGCTCACTACCTCTGTCTGTCTGACTGGCCTGGAGAAATGCCCCTTTCGGAGGGCCTGGCGTGGCGAGATTCTAGGGGCAGCGCGGGTGTTCGAAGGCCGGATGATCTTCGGGTGAGGGCCGCGTGACGCGAAGACGCCCCTCAGGCTCGACCGGCAGCCCGAAAAACCAGCGTCAAGCGGTCTTCGCGGGGCGTCAGTCCCGCATGCTCAGGCCTGCCGGCCCGAGACCTGCAACGCCGAATCGGCGGCCGTGGCCCGCGCGCGGTACTGCCTCGGCGTCATGTCGAACCAGCGACGACAGGCCCGCGTGAGATTCCCCTGGCTCGCGAAGCCCAGCAGATAGGCCACCTCGGCCAGCGACAGATGCGGCTGCGCCAGATGGCGTTCGGCCCCTTCGCGACGGGTTTCGTCGATCAGCGCATGGAAACTCGTGCCTTCGTCCTGCAGGCGACGCTGCAGCGTGCGTTCGGCCACGCCCAGCGCGCGCGCAATGGCCGTGCGCCCCGGCTCGCCCTCGGGCAGGCGATCGGCCACCAGTTGGCGCACGCGTTGCGTGTAGGTGGCCTGGAGCTTCTCCAGCGCCTCGATGCGGTCGCCGGCAAAGCGGTCGTGCAGTTCGGCCAGTTGCGGATGGAAGGTGGGCAGCGGCGCCTCCAGATCCGCGCGCGCCAGCACCGCGCCATTGCTGCGCGCGCCGAACTGCGGCATGCACCGAAAAGCCCGCAGATAGGGTTGCGGGTCGGGCGGCGCGTCGTGCGTCAATGTCACGGCCAGCGGCCGCAACTCGCGCCCGAGCACCCAGCGACCGAAGGCCAGCAGCGTGAGCAGGTCGAACTCGAAACGCTGGCGCGGCACCGGCGCCTCGCCACCGTGCAACTCGAGCATGAAGGCGGTGCCGTCGCTCTGCATTTCCGAGCGCACGTCGGCCGCGTGGCTGATGATCTGCAGGTAGCGGATCAGCCGTTCCAGCGCCGCCGACAGGTTCGCGCTGGACATCATCGCGTAGCCCACCACGCCGAAGATCGCGGGGCGCACGCCGTCCGCCGCGCGCAACGCAATGGCCGCGTCGCCCGATCGCGCGACCGCAAGCTGCCACAGCAAGGTGATCTTTTCGGTCGGATACACCGCGCTCGCATCCGCCAGCGCCGTGTCGTCGATCGCGGCCTCGGCACACAGTCTCTTCATGTCCAGGCCGGTCGCCGACAGTGCTTCGACGATGCCTCGCACCCAGATCGCGGATGTCGATCTTTCGCTCATTTTTTTGCTCCCCTTGCTTCTCTTTCGTCCTCGCGCCCCATGGTTTACCCCACACGGCGAAGCGAAGCGTTTGGCCCGCCGAGCGAAGACACCCCATCGCAGGCGCTCCTACGATGCCAGCGTTCCCTTCGCCATGCCGGCGCTTGCGTTGCGTCGCGTGGAGAAGGAACGGCAACTGTCGGAAAGCGTAGACGCCAGAACGTTCGAGGCGCATCGCGCAAAACCCCCATCACAATGTCAGGGAGACAATTCATGCGCATTTCTTCACTGTGGATCGCACTCGGCTTCGGCCTGGCGCTGGCCACGTCGGCCACGCAGGCCCAGACCGCAGCCGAACTGTGTCGGCTTCCCACACCACCGGAGGCGGCCCGGTTCACCGACCCCATGAAGTCCCCGGGCATCGTCTCGCCCATCGACGGCACCTGCTGGCTGCCGGCCGTGACCATCACCAGCTTCGACGGCACCCAGCTCGCGGCCAATCTCTTTCTTCCGCGGCGCACCAACGCCACACAGAAGTTTCCGACCGTGCTGATGATCGGCAGTTGGGCCGAGCCGGGCCGGCTCGAGTACATCGGCCAGCAGCAGAAACTCGCCAGGGACGGCTACGTGGCGGCCAGCTACACCGCGCGCGGTTTCTGGCTTTCCGAGGGCAAGGTCGGCGTCGCCGCGCCCGAAGACGTGCGCGATGTGTCGTCGGTGATCGACTGGCTGCTGGTCAACGCGCCCGTGGACGTCGACAACATCGCCAGCAGCGGCATCTCCTACGGCGCCGGCCTGTCCTTGATGGCGCTGGCCCAGGACAAGCGGATCAAGACCGTGGCGGCACTGTCGGGCTGGGGTTCGCTGATCGACGAGATGTACACCCGGGGCACGGCCAACCTGACCTGGGGCACCATCCTCAGCCTCAGCGGCAACCTCGTGGGCCGCCCCTCGCCCGAGTTGAACGAGATCACGCAGGCCACGATGAATCCGAACACCTCGGCCGCGAAGATCGCCGAACTCAGGGAATGGAGCAAGGTGCGCTCGCCGTCGAGCTATGTGGATGCCATCAATGCGCGCGGCGCGCCGGTGTTCTTCAGCAAGAACTTCCAGGACGATCTGTTCACGCCCAACTCGACGCTGGAGATGTTCGCCAGGCTCACGGTGCCGAAGAAGATCGTCTTCAACCCCGGCGTTCATGCAGGCGCCGAACTGCTCAGCGCGTTCCTCGGCACCTCCAGCTATCCCTATGACCAGGCCCACCGCTGGTTCGACCGCTGGCTCAAGGGCATCCCCAACGGCATCGACACCGAGCCCAAGGTGACGATGCAGATCAAGTTCAGCGAGCGGCGCGAATCCTTCGCCAACTGGCCCGCCCCCGAACTCAGCGACAAGACCTACTACCTCGGCCCGCGCGGCCTGCCGCGCTTCGACCCCGCCTGCCTGTGCGGCAAAGGCGACAAGGGGACGATCTCTTCGTCGCCCAACAGCACCAAGGGCGCCGACCTGATCCAGAACTTCTCCGACACCACCGCCACCAGCGGCCCGATCCCCATCCTCTCGACCTTCGGCGAGGGCTTGAATGTGCCGGTGATCAACTCGCTGCCTTCGGTCGCGCTGGCGTCGGGCATCCGCTTCGAAGCGCCAGCCCTGCGCAGCGTGCAGAAGATCCGCGGCATCGCCAAGCTGAACCTGCGTGTCACGCCGACCCAGGCACGTTCGCAGATCTCGGCCTACCTCTACGACGTCGACGCCATCGGCACCGGCGTGCTGATCACCCATGGCGCCACCACGCTGCACTGGGCCACGCCGGGCCAGACCCTCGACGTGCCCCTCGAGTTCGCAGCCACCGCCTACGACGTGCCTGCAGGCCACCACATCGGCGTCGTGTTCGACACCGCCGACAGCCTGTACGGGTCGCCGGTGAACCCGGGCGAGCGCTTCGGCCTGCGCTTCGAGTTCAGCCCGGAACGGCAGTCCACTCTGGTGTTGCCGACGCGCTGACAGACCTTCGTCTCGCACCCCGGGGCGCCCTGCCCCGGGCGTCCGCTTGCCCGGCGCCTCGACGCCGGGCCTTGAAACCGCCCCTCTTTCAAGGAGTGCTTCCATGCCTCTGTCCCTCCGCTGGCCACTGCTCGGCCTTGCCTTCGCGCTGGCCTCTGCCACCACCTTCGCCCAGACCGCGTCCGAACTGTGTCGACTTCCCACGCCAGCCGAGGCCGCGCGCTACACCGACCCCGTGACGTCGCCGGGCATCGTCTCGCCCATCGACGGCACCTGCTGGCTGCCGGCCGTGACTGTCGCCAGCTTCGACGGCACCAAGCTCGCGGCCAATCTTTTCCTGCCGCGGCGCACCAACGCCACGCAGAAATTTCCGACCGTGCTGATGGTCGCCAGCTGGGCCAATCGGGGCCGGATCGAGTACCTCGGCCAGCAACAGCGCCTCGCCAAGGACGGCTACGTGGTGGCGAGCTACACCACGCGCGGCTTCGGTCTGTCGGAGGGCCAGGTCCATGTGGCCGCGTCCGAAGACGTGCGCGACGTGTCGTCGGTGATCGACTGGCTGCTCGCCAACGCGCCCGTGGACGTGAACAACATCGGCGCCAGCGGTATCTCCCACGGCGGCGGCATCTCGCTGATCGCATTGGCGCACGACCGACGCATCAAGACCGTGGCGGCGCTGTCGACCTGGGG
The DNA here is from genome assembly GCF_051216515.1 of Variovorax frigidus. Lineage (NCBI taxonomy): Bacteria > Pseudomonadati > Pseudomonadota > Betaproteobacteria > Burkholderiales > Comamonadaceae > Variovorax > Variovorax frigidus. The sequence continues at coordinate 410,776 of NZ_JBPJZF010000005.1, read as the reverse complement.
CTCGCTGATCGACGAGCTCTACTCGGGGGGCTCGCCCAACGTGACCTGGGGCTCGCTCCTCGCCCTCCTCGGCAACACGGGCGGCCGGCTCGGTGACGAGGTGAACCCGAACATGCAGTCCATCATGAGCCCAGACACCCCGGCGGCGCGCATCGCCGAACTCAGGGAATGGAGCAAGCTGCGCTCGCCGTCGAGCTATGTGGACGCCATCAATGCCCGTGGCGCGCCGGTGTTCATCAGCAAGAATTTCCAGGACGACCTGTTCACGCCCAACTCGACGCTGGAGATGTTCGCCAGGCTCACGGTGCCGAAGAAGATCATCTTCAACCCCGGCATTCATGCCTCCGCGGAATTGCCAGGCGCGCTGACGGGCATCGACAACTACCCCTACGACCAGGCGCACCGCTGGTTCGACCGCTGGCTCAAGGGCGTTGCCAACGGCATCGACACCGAGCCCAAGGTGACGATGCAGATCAAGTTCAGCGACCGGCGCGAGTCCTTCGACAACTGGCCCGCACGCAACCTCGGGGACGAAACCTATTACCTGGGCCCGCGTGGAATGCCGCGCTTCGACCCTTCGTGCCTGTGCGGCAAGGGAGACAAGGGCTCGATCTCCTCGTCACCCAACAACGCCCGTGGCTCCGACCTGATCCAGAACTTCTCCGATACAACCGCCACCAGCGGGCCGGTCCCCGTCGTGTCCACACTGGGCGAGAGCCTGAATCTTCCAGTGGTCAATGCGCTGCCCTCGGTCGCGCTGGCCACCGGCATCCGCTTCGAAGGTCCCCCGCTGCAGCGTGTCCAGAAAATCCGGGGGATTCCCAAACTGCGCCTGCGCGTCACGCCATCGCAAGCACGCGCCCAGGTGGTGGCCTATCTGTACGACGTCGATGCGGTCGGCACCGGTGTGCTGATCTCCCACGGCACGGCCACCCTGCATTGGGCGACGCCAGGCAAGGCCGTCGACCTGCCGCTCGAATTCTCAGGGACCGCCTACGACGTGCCTGCAGGCCACCACATCGGTGTCGTCCTGGACACCATGGACAGCCTGTACGCGCCGCCCGTCCATCCAGGCGAGCGCTTCGGCGTGCGCTTCGAGTTCGGCCCGGAAAGTCAGTCGACGCTGCAACTCCCGGTGCCTGGCATCCCCTTCGTCCGGCCATCGGGGAACCCGAACCCCTGAGCGCACCGGCCCGGCGCCCCACGCCGGGCCTCGGCGCCCTCTCCCCTGCCAAAAAATCCGATGACGCTGTCGCTGCGTCACCGCCGCTCGACCTCGCCTTCGCGATGGCCTCTGCCACCACCCTTGCCCAGACCAAGGCCGACCTGTACCGACTTCCAACGCCGCTCGGGGCCGCCCGAGGCCGCCCGGTACACCGACCCCATGCAGTCACCCAGCATCGTCTCGCCCATCGCAATGGCCGCCTGCGACAAGACGGCTACGGCATTCGACGGTCTGGATCAGCAGGTACGACTCGATCGACGAGGGCCGCTTCTCGGCCATGCGCGACGCCATCGGCTGTGGTACCCGTCCGAGGCCGCCACGACCTGGTCGATGCTGAAGCCTGCGGTGCATGCAGACGCAAAAAAGCCCCGTCATGCGGGGCTTCTGTGCAGTGGTCGGTCCGCACGGATCGATCACTGGAGGAGAGGGAGGGAGGCGAATCTCAAGCATTGGCGCGGCCTGCAAGCGATATTCCCGAGCGATGCCTACTAACATGCCTACAGACCGACGACGCACGATTTGAATCCGCGGGCATCCTCACTACCTCAACTTGCGCAATCTGCCCGCGCTTCTGCTCGACCGTCTCACGGCCTCAGTACGGGCGGCACCCATTCTGGATCGTGACCAGCGCCTGGCCCATTGAGCACGCAGATGGCGGCTCCGACCCCCATCAATGCCGCTACATCGGCCTCGTAGGTGTCGCTATACATATCCAGGTGATCGATGACCGCTGCGAGGGCCGCTACGGCCTCCTGTAGCGGCATAGCGCCACCGACCTTGGCCAACTCAACGATTCGTACCATCACGTCCGTCTGGTTCATGGCCGTACTCTGCTCGCACGCCGCGGCGCGCGCAAGCGATCAACCGCTCGAGGCCAGCTCCTTGACAGTCATGTCGAATGGTCTTAAGACATTGAACAATGTATGCGGGCGTAGGAAAATGCGTACAGATGACAGAAATACGCCTACATTGGAAGCCCGAGATCTTGCACATCCGTGAGGAAATCCTCAATCTGCTTGAATGGCAAGAGCAGACGAACTTCAGCGTTTTGCTGCTCGAGTCGATGGTCAAGGCCGGTAACGCCATTCACGGTCCGGGTACACACTGGATCGAGTCGAGGGAGTGTCCGGAGATTTGAGAGATTGCGGACCGCAAGAATTCGCCTCGTATCACAGCTGCGCCCGAACACGAACCGCATGCCGAGCGGCCGAGCTTGCGGCATTCCCCTACACGTTCGCGTTCAGTACCGCATCACGTTCGGCGCATGTTCAAACGGCTCGAGCTCATTGCCCTGATCCAGACACTGTCTGCCGAAGAAGGTACGCGTCAACCGACAGCTGCAGATTGGTTGCAAGCGCAAGACCTGAAACAACGGGCGCTGAATCGGCCGGCGCTGGAAGGCAGGATGCGCCTGCCGGCTCTCTTTCAACGGTTCCCCTGCTTGGCGCTTTAGTCTTAAGCGGCCGCCGCTTAGACTGCCGCCATGACCTACACCGTCACCCTTGTTGACTACCCCGACGACCTTTCAGACGAAGAGCGTCAAGATGCTGAAGCACGTTATAGACGTGCGTTCGAGGCGAAGCTCGGAGGAGCCATGAATGTGCCGCATTGCTACCGCGCGTTCACCCATGCCGCTGATGCTGACCAGCTAGGGAAGGCGGACGCTGAGGCGGCTGCGGCGTACATGGTCGCACGTCATCTGGGTGTGCAAGCCGGCTTCCAAGGCCTGGGCTATTCCCACGAAGCATTCTTCGAGGTTCGCCTGGCCTGAATCTGCTGCAGGTCGGTCCAGACAGCTAAGATTTCTAAATGCCACGAAACAACCCTCGCCTGACACCAGACCAGATGATCGCGGCTCTCGCTTGGAAGGCGGCGTGCGAGAAGCTTGACCACTTTCTTCGTGCAACCCCAGGATATCCCGAACTTAGCCCGGACGAGGTGGCAAACATGATGGACACGACGGAAAGCGCGTTACTCGACCTGCGGCGCACATTCGAGGAACGGGCGAAAGAAACGTCGAACTGAGCCTGGTGAGCCTCTCACTCCGGGGGGCTGAGTAAAAGGTCGCGCGTTCAGGACACGGCCGCGTTACTGGGCGGCGGGCTGGAGCAACGCGCGGTCGTTGCGCACGATGCCCAGCAGCAGGGTCACCTCGGCGTCTCGCTGCTCGAGAGCGCGTCGAGTTTCAGCAAGTAGCTCTCCACCCTCCGCAGCAGCGGCTGCGATGACTTCGGATCGATCTGCGACACGTTCGCAGGCAGCGGGGTCGCTACGGGCCGCTTCGCGATCACGGGCGGCGGTGGCGGCGAACTGGCGGCGCACGCGGTCAGCGCGAGCAGCATCGGCAGCGCGCCCAGTCTCCAGCGCGCGCACGGTTTGTTCGAAGGCATGGACGGTCTCCTGCTGCTGGGCAGCGTGGGTGAGTTGCAGGGTGGCGACGCGCTCGGACTCGCGCAGCGCGGCGCGGTTGCGGTCGTTGGTCTCGGTGACGCGCGCGAGTCGCTCGGCGGCCAGGTCCTCGCCGCGGTTGGCCAGGCGCACCGTCTGCAGGCCCAGCACGGCCAGCAGCAAGGCGACCAGCAGCAGCTTCCAGTCCGCCAGCAGCAGACGGACGGCGGCGATCACGCGGCCACCTGCAGGGCGCGGCGCGCCTTCACGAGCATCTCCTCGACGTCGCGCAGGCCGAACGTGCCGCCGTTGACCACGCGGCGCACCTTGACCGTGTCGGCCAGGTAGGCGTCGGGCACCTTGCCCTCCCACCAGTCGAAGGCGAACTCGAGCGCGAAGTGCGGCTGCTCGGCGAGCTCGGGCAGAACGGTCAGATCCTGGCCGCTGCGCTTGCCCTGCCAGAGATACCCGTCGTAGAAGGTCAGCATGATCAGCCCGCGGCCCGGGTAGCGTGCTCCGTCGCCAGCGCCCTCCGGCCGGTTGCCGCCGCGGCCGCCGTAGCAGGCCTCGAAGAACCTCTGCTCGTTGAACGCCAGCTCCTCGGCGCGCGGCACCAGGGAGCGCCACCGGCTGCCGGGCGGCGATGCGTTGCCGAGCTCGCGAATGCGCGCGGCGCTGTAGTTGCCGCTCTCCTTCAGCTTCTGCAGGCCCTGGCTTTCGACCAGGACGTTGGCCAGGAACTGCGCCAGGTCGGCGTCGCCCTGGCTGAAGCGGTCCATCCTCGGCGTGTGCGCGAACACGCCCGACCACATCGCGACCTGTGCCGACTTGATCCCGCACATGGTCAGGATCCGGGCCCAGTCTTCTTTCGTGCGGGTCATAGGCACCTCACTTGTCGGAAAGCGGCGCGGCCACAGACGGCGGCGGCACCTCGGGGGGCTTCGGCTGGCTGCCAAAAAGCTTGGCGCTGGCGTTGGCCAGGCCCTCGGCGACGAGGCGCGTTGCCGCGTCCTTCCATCGGCCCTTGCTGGCACCGGCCAGCACGATGGCCAGCATGCGCAGCTCCTTGTTGAAGATCGATGGGGACACCGTCTGCAGCCACAGGAAGACCACGTAGATGAAGGCCCCGCCGATCAGCGCGACGACCAGGTCGCGCAGCATCTGGCGCCAGACGTAGAGCACGATCACCTTGTCCGACATGAGCGAGACGATCGTGCCGCCCACGCCGCCCATGAAGCCGAACAGCGCAGCCCACATCAGGCTGCTGTAGTCGTAGCCAGACACCTCGGCCGACAGCGTCGGGATGGCCGCATAGGCGTACACCATCCACGAATAGCAGACCACCCACACCAGGGCCATGCGGCGAACACTACCGGCCGACATCGGCACCTCCTTGCGCTTCGGCCGCGGTGCCGTCCCGCGCGAGATCCTCTGCCTTCAGCCGGGCTTGCTGTGCGTTGAGCGAAATGCCCATCAGCACCGCGATCCAGAGGTCGAACATGGCCCGCGCGATGTAGACCGGCGTGACCCAGTCGAAGTCGAGCGGCGCCGAGAGCAGTGCCAGCGTGCCCCAGAGAATCGCGCCCATGAAGGCGCCGACGGCCGCAAGCTTGCGCGGCGCCCGGCATGCCAGAAGCCCAGGCGCGAACGCCAGGGCCAGAAGGTGCGGCAGCACGAGCGCGGCGCTGATGAAGTAGCCCGCGGCCAGCAGCGGCGCGTAGGTCAGGCCCGCGACCTTGTGCGTGATGCTGTCGCGCACGAAGACGATGTAGACGCCAGGCTCGACCAGCTGGTACAGCAGGAACGACATGACGATGAACGACAGGCTGCGCACCTCGGCACGGTCGCTGCCAAGCCGGATCACTTGCGAGGTGCCGAGGTAGCGCAGAAGGTCAGATGGATGGACGGTCATGGTCGTTTTCATCCCGCGCGGCGGTCGGCCCGCTGCGCGAGCGCGCAGCCGAGCGAGGTGATGGAGAAGGCGGTCATGGGAACCTTTCAGGCATGAAAAAACCCGCCAAGGCGGGTTCAGATAGGGTCGTGGTCACGTGTTGCAGCCTTGTTGGAAACCCAGTGTCCCAATCCAACCGTCCGGTTTCCAGGGAAGAAACCGGACTATTCGAAAGACGCGCTCACCAATAAAAACCCGCCAAAGCGGGTTGCAGAGGGGTGGTGTGCGGGCCGGTCAAACTGCTGCCGCCTGCGCGGCAATGCGCGCATCCGAGAGGGCAGCGGTGAAGAAGGCCAGCTCGTCGAACGTGCCGGCCAACTGCGTCTGGTAGGACCCCGCGTGGAGTGCCGAGGCGATACGGATCTCGCCGGTGTTTGAGCTGCTGAACGCTGCTGCGGAAGTGCCGACGCCGATGCCGTCGACCAGCAGCGAGATGCCACCTCCCGCGATCGCGCGCAGCCCAAAATGGTGTGGGTCACCGTAGTTATAGTTTCCGGTGATGAACAGGAGAGCCACGCCGGAGCGGAGAACGCGGAACTTGAACTGACCCGGGCCGTCACCATCGACCACCCCCAGCTCGGGCATGAAAGAACCACCGAAAGGATCACCGATCTGGAGCACCGTCCCTTCGGTCGCCGGCTTGACCAGCCCCGTGAACGTCCACGACGTGTCCGTGTTGAACGGGCACACGTCCCGTTTCATGCCGTGTGCGTAGCCTGGTAGGCCCGAGGGGATGGCAACCGCCTTATTGCTGTCGTCCGTGAGCAGCCCTGCTACAGACTCCGATGCAACGTCGGTTGCCCGATATACCCCGCTGTTGCCGTTGCCGGACACGTCTCCCATGACTGTGCCGCTTGTCTCGTCCAGACGCCAGTAGATGATCGGCGAGTCGGCCATCACCTCGCCAAAGTAGCCCCCGGGTGGTGGCGGCGCGCTCCCGAATCGATAGGGGTTGAGCAACATCAGACGGTCCCGATCAGGTAGACCTTCAGCCCCTTCGCGGTGCCGTCGCCGATCTGGTCGATGTCGATCGTGATCTCGGCATCGCTGGCCAGCGCGGCATCGCTCACTACTGGCGGCGTCGCGGCCGTCGTGCTGGTCTTCTCGGTGTTGTCGATGGTCAGTTTGGTCGACAGGATCGACGTGCCGCCTTCGTTCACGTCGACCGTGAGGATCGAGCCCGATGCCTGGGATGTGGTGAGCGATGCCCGCACTGTCACGCCGGTCATGGCAAACGGCATGCGGAAGGTCACCTTGCCGACGCCGGCCGTAAGCGCCGTAGTCTCGTCGCTGCAGGCGATCGGGATGCAGGTCGGCAAGACTACAGCGCCGGTGCGGCCGTTCACCGAATCCACCGACCCGCCACCACCTCCCGCGGCCACCCACGCACCGGCGTTGAAAACGTAGATCGCCCCACCGATGGTGACCTTGTTGCCTTCGACAGGCGCGAAGGCGTACCAGGTGCCGCCGCTGAAGATGGCCAGATCGTTCGGCGTGAAAGCCGACCACTGCGCGCCTGTGTGCGTGGCCTGGATGATGTGGCACTGGCCTTCAGCGGGACTGGCCGGCTGTGCGGTGGTGGTGTCGTCGACGTCGGCCTGAGAGATCCAGAACCGCAGGGCGTTGTCATTCGCCGGTATGGCGTTCTGGTTCGTGCCTGAGAGCCAGAACGCGGGCGGAGTGAAGGGAGTGCTCATGGGGTCTCTTTCAAGGAATCCAGATTTGCGCGCGCGGCACGGGATCGCTCACGGTCGGGTTAACGGCCACGAGGACGCGCTGATCGGTGAGTGCAAGGACGTTCATGGTTTCTCGGATTGGGTCTTCAACCGATGCAACCGGCGTGAGGGTGGCCGCCTCGTAGACCACGCCCGGCTGAGATAGGCCGCCGAACACCACTACTGCACCGCCTGCGGCCGACACCTGATCCGCGCCGTCAGACAACTTCAACAGTCGCGTGCCGGTGCTTGGGTTGTAGGCATTGACTTCGCCTTCGTGGACGATCAGCTTGCCGCCCGCCAAACAGAGTCCGGTGACGCCAGACGATCCCACGAGTGGGAAGGTGTCTAGCGTCATCGACGCAATGTCGATCCGAGTGATATCCGCTGAAACACCACCGGCATAGACCGTCGCCCCATCGCTGACCACATGCTGAGATGGCGCGGGCACGTAGCTCAGCAGCGAGAGATCGGCAATGTCGTATTTCAGAGTCCAGCCGTTGAACGGATCGGAAGCCCACAGAAACCCTCCTCCGACGCAGATGTCGGTGATGGGTTCGGTCAGGTCGACGGTGTGCGTGGGAAGGAAGCCGGCCAGCCGGTCGAACCGCAAGATCTTCGCGTCTCCGGATGCCATGGCGAAAACGCAGAAGGTCAGATCTCCTTCGCTGACTGCGGCGACAGGCTCAGATGCAGCAACGCCGTGCGCCCCGTCCTGCACGAACGTCGCCGAGTCATAGAACGCGATCGAAGCGGATGCCCCCGCCCTTCCCATGATCACGATGGTGTCGCCGATCTGGTGGGCGACGTCAGCCGTCGACGACACCTCAAGCCCGCTCGGGCGATAAACCGAAGGCGGCAGCACGCCACCGATGATCTCGACGGTCGCCTCACCCGGCCCGGTGATGCGGTTCAGGGCCGCCACTGACAACGAGAACGGAAGCGCCATGGCCGAGGCGTCGACGCTGAAATTCTGCGACGTCGTGTCGAAGGCGATCGTCTGCAGCAGGTTGGTGATCGTCACTCGGTAGCCCTGGAAATTGATCGAGGCCACGGGTGCATCCTCGCTGCCCAGGCGATGCCGCGGCGTCCAACTGGCTGCCAGCGTTGTGCCGTCAAAAGTGGTCGATAGGTAGGCCACGGGCCACTCGCGCTGCGACTTTCCGGTGTAGATCGCAGTTTGCTCGTCGGCAAGCTCTGGGGACTCGCCATTGCTCACAGCGCGGTGCGTCAGCTCGGCGCCGATCCATGCCGACTGCGCATTGACGTGGACCGCCCGGCCCAGCCCCACCAGCACTGCGCCGGCGAGGTGCGCAGACGCGCCCGAGTTGAGCTGGCCGCGGTGCAGGTGGCTCAAGTCGAACACGCCCGTCGAAACTTCGACTGCGTCGCGGTACTGCAGCACCTCGCTCGAGCCGTCGGGACGCATGATCACGAACGCCCCGCCCTCGCTGAGGAACTGCGTCTCCGTGATGTCTTCGATCCGCAGGGTGTCGCGGAACAGACGCACGCGGATCACGTTAGTCGTGTCGGTGAAGAGTTCCGAAGCGCTGGCTAGGTCGTTGACCAGGGAGCCCATGATGACGCCGCGGCCGACGTCCGCCGCATTCACGTAGCTCGCGCCGCCATCGAGGCTGCGCTGCACCGTCGCGCCGGCCCAGGCCGGCATGCCGCCAGTGGCCGCGACCAGGTAGTGCAGGTCATCCTCGCTGTCGATGCGCGCCGAGATGTCGATCACGGCCAGCACAGAGTCGCCCACGATGGTCGGCGGCGGAGGCGTGGGCGCTGGGATCGGCACGCCGGTCACGTTCGATGTGTAGGCGCTCTGCCGGTCGTGACGCAGCGTGAACTCGATGATGCCGGCGGCGACGTCCATCTGCTCGATGCGCAGGCGGCTCACACGGCCGCGCAACGCCAGGCCGATGCAATTGCTGGGCACGAAGCGCAGGAAGCTGTCAGGAACCGAGAGCTTCACCTCGCCCTCGGCTTCCGCGTATGCCACCTTGTGCAGGATCGCTGCGGCCTGCGCGGCCTGGTCCGGCGTGAGGACCACTGGCACCTGCACCGTCGTCTCGCCAACGACGCGCACATCGGGGCTGCTGCGGCTGCTGGTGGCCTTGGCGACGGCGTAGCCGCCCACCGCGTTCTGGTAGCCCAGGTGCAGCTTCTTCGGGTACTCGATCGCCTGTTCGCGGCGCGAGGTTTCGGGTTCCTCGACTAGGTCGTCGTAGGTCAGCGTGGCCACCACCGCGCCGCCGCGCTTCGGGTAGTGGATCTTCTTGTCGAAGTCAGCGCGGTCAAACAGGTATAGGCTGCGCAGCGTGTTGATCGCGTCGGCGCCGCTGTACTCACCAGCGAGCACCAAGCCGGCCACCAAATTGCCCAGTTCGGAGACGTCGACCTTGTCCTCGGGGAAATCGCAACGCGCGTGAATGTCGGCGACGATGTCACTCAACACCATCGGCGATCCGATCACGCCGGCCACGACGGAGTCAGGGCCCCAGACGTATTGCGCGATGGGCCCAGCGCTGAAGAGCACGCCCTCCTGGTCACGGATCAAGCCGAAGTACGGGTCCTCGGGCTCGTAGGAGTTCGGCGGGTCTTGCCCTGGCACGTGGTCGGGGAAGAAGTCCTCGTCGCCCGTCAGCCCCCCGATGAACACGCCCAGCGCGCCAACGATGGTGCCTTCGACGCCGGCAGTCATCGACCTCCCGTCGGCGGGTGCGTTGATCTGCACCTTGAACGCCATCGGCACGCCAGCGTTCAACGAGAGAAGTCTCGACCAGACGACCAGCCCCGCGATCTTCACCTGGAGGCTGACGTTTGTCGCGAAGATGGGCACCATCGTCCAAACGCAGAGCCACACGTTGCCGGGCGTCTCCAGCGGCAACGGGTCTAGGAAGTAATTCGTGGAAGTCCCATAGCCAGTAGAACCGGACCGTTCTAGCGAATCGATCTTGGTGAGGTCGACGGTCACGTCCTCAACGGAAGTCGCGACCTCGAATCGGTACTGGGGGATGGAACCGCGGCGGTCTGTCAGGTCCTCCTCGATGAAGACGACATAGGCCGAGCCCCGATGCGCCGGCACCTCGCCGACACCGAAGATCATCTGCAACGTGGGGTCGGGCAGTTGCGCTTCGTCGCCGAGGTAGAACACCTTGTTCGCCGCCCACTTCGCCGACTCGGCCAGCATCGTCGAGCCGTACCGCATGTCATAGACCAGCTTGTCGTCTTCCCAAATGCGCAGGAACCCGGCGATGGGCTCTGACACCCGCACTGCATAGGAGCGGTAGGCGTGCTCTGTGGACACATCGGTGCCGCCCTTCCCACCCTGGTTCTCCTCGACTTCACGCTTGATCAGCGGGCCGCTGGCGATGACGTTGCCCGAGCACATGGCCGTGCCGTAGATGATGGCGCGCGGCGAGCCCTCCTGCGATGTCTGGGCGCCGGTCTCACCGATGCGCGGGCCTTGGGCCTCGCCGGGGATCGCTGCGGCTACCAGCGAGCCGATCGCATAGCCGAGCTGCGGCATTCCGAAGAACGCACCGACGACCGCGCCGGCGATCGGGAGGATGGTCTTTGCCATTTAGACGGGCCTCCGAAAGACGGCAAGGATGCGGTCCTGCCACATCGCGTCGAGGCCATGCTCGACCACGCGGCCGATGTTGCCGTAGCAGTGGATCAGGCCCAGGCCATGCGAGGCCGAGTCGCAGACGATCGCGACGTGGTGCGGCTCCTCAACGAAGCGCATCACGACGACGTCGCCGACCTGCAGCAGCTCGCGCGGCACGGCGCGGCCTTCCCACGCCGGTTCGCCCAGCGCGTCGCTCATGGCCTGCATGAGGCCGTCGCGATGCGGGGTGCGGCCGTAGCGGCGAAGGTCGGGCGGGGTGTAGCCCAGGTCAGCGTAGGCGAGCCAGGCCAGGCCGGCACAGTCCAGGCCCTTCGCCGTGCGGCCGCGGTGCTGGAATGGCGCGCCCAGGTACTTGCGCGCGGACGTGACAAGCGCGCTCATTCGCCACCGCCTTCGTACTGGCCGCCGGTGCCGGAAGTATTGAGGTTCATGGAGGCGCCCGGCATGTTGATCTGGTCAGCGTCGGCCACAGGAATCAGCGGCTCGCCTCGGAAGTGCAGCACCCACTCGGTGGCGAAGTGCACCTTGCAGCCGTTCGGGCCGTTGACCTGCTTCGTGCAGTCGGGTCGGATCTCGAAGGTGTCTCCGACCTCGATCGGAAACATCGTTTCGAACGCGAGGTTGATCGTGCCGTCAGCGGCCTGCTCTTCCACCTCGTGGCTGCGGCCGGTGTTGGCTCCGGTGAGCCACCGCAGCATGCCGGGCACGTAGGCACCGGCGGCCGCACCGAGCGCGCTGGCGGTGAACGTGCGGTTCGTCTCGAGGTCCACCGAGGTGACGATGACTTCGACCCACAGGCCGGTGGTGTCCTTGCCGCACGGAAATCGCTGCTCCACCGGCGCGCCAGAGCCCAACGGCTGGCTGCCGAAGATCGCCCGGCACGTCAGCGAGTCCTTCTCGACGATCGACTGCTTGAGCAGCTTCACCAAGCCGTTGAGCTCCGGCACCCATGTCAGCCCGTCGACGGTCTTCACCTGGCCCAGCTGGCCATGCCCCGCAGGCAACACGACGTGGCCCATGGACAGGTCTTCGTAGTTCACGCGCATCACGGTGAACCACGCGAAGTCGAAAGCCCCTGCGGCGATGGCCGCCTCAGTGATGTCGAGGTCGAACTCAGGGAGCAAGTGCTCGCTCTCGGCGTTATCCACGTCCATGCCCGCAGACGCCGAAATGTTCGACAAGGCCATACCGATCGCAGCGCGGTAGACGATCGCTCCGTTCCCGTCGTCATAGACAACGTCCCGATCAAGCAACGTGGCACCAAAGGAGGGATACCCAGGCACCACGGGATCGAAACGGATCAGGTCAGTCACCGTCGTTGCGCCACTGTCGAAGTGAGCTTGAAGCTCAGGGGAAATCGACCTCATTCACCCTCTCCCGGCGGCGGCACTTCGATCAGGTCGATCGCACCCGTTGCCATCTCGAAAGCCGGGATCGAGAACGGCAGATCGTCTTGGTCGAAGCGCACCCAGATGTCGAACTGCCCAGACCACCGCAGGATGACGCCGGCAGCCGGCGCGGCCGAGAAAGTAACGAGGCCGCGTCGCGGGTCGATGGTCGGCGTGACGGGCGACCCGTTTTCGGTAATCACCGCCTTCGGGATCACGTAGCAGTTCCGCACATAGCTGACGCCGTCGAGCACCGAGATCTTGCACAGCTGGAACACTGTCGTGGCTCCGTCGCCTTGACCGAATATCTCGCCGGCCGCCTCGAAGTCCAGCGCATCGCGGAACGGGAAGCAGTGCAGTCGGCCACGGCACACGAGGTGGTGCTGCTTGACCTTGCGATACTCCTCACGCTCGATGTGCTCGAAGCTGATGCCGAAGGAGTGGCGGGCCTCGGAACGCTCGGCATTGCGACGCTCTCGGCCGTTCTTCATCGAGACGATGCGCGTCTGGAACGATGGCCCACCCTGCCACCCATAGGCAGGGTCGATGTCGAGGTAGGTGTCGAGATAGGCCATCAGAACCTCGCCGCCGCCGACACCGTCGCCCGCCGCGTCTTCTGCGCGAGCTGGGTTTCGGTGCTCCGATCGATCCTTCCCTCCACCGCGAACTGCACGTTCTGCGTGAAGCCACCGCCACCGGTGCGCCGGTTCTCTTCGGCCGTGACAATGCGCTCGCCCCTGTGAATCTTCGCGATCATGTCTTCAGGCACGAATGGCGTGCCGACTGCAAAGCTCGGCATCGTCCCGAAGGCGCCCGTCAGGCCCAAGAGGTTCTCCAGGCCGTCGCCCTGCATGCCACTTGCAACGCCGCCGAGCCAGTCCGAGTTGCTGAGGAAGCCCCCCAAGGACCCAGCCCCACCAGTCCCACCCGTGAGGGGATCAGCGGAGCGCACGTACATCGCGTTCACAGGGCTGGAGCCCAGCACAGCGCCCTTGCCGCCCAACAGGCCCCCGAGGCCGCCAGCGCTGCCACCGCCGAACAGTTTGGAGAGCATGCCGCCGATGCCCCCGCCCTCCCCACCGAGTACGCTCTTGAAGAAGCTCGCCGAGAGGTCCTTGGCCACCATCCCACCGATGCCGTTCGTAACCGAGGCAAAGAATTGCTTGGCCGCGTCCTTCGGCGACTTGGCTCCCGAGAACACGTCAGCCAGCGCGCTGCCGGCCGAGTCGGAAATCATCGTGTTGAAGCGGTCTGCGAGCGGATCCAGCTGGGCCTCTAGCTGCTCGACCTGCAACTTCATCCGCTCAACGGACTGCTGCTGTTCGGGCGTACGCGCCGCGGCATCGATCTGCTCGAAGAGAGCGAGTTGCTCACGCAGCTGGCCGAGCGCACGCTGGCGTGCTTCGCCACTGGCACGAAGGCTCGCGATCTCGCCAATCGTGCCGCGCTCGCGCGCGATCGTGATGCGCTCCTCGGCCATCTGCAGGTCACCCTGCACGAGGGTGAAGCCTTGTTGGAGCTTGCCAATCTCTGCCTGCGCGACCTGGATCTGCTTCAGGTTGCGGACCATCTCGACGGCCTGCGCGTTGTTGTTGGCGCTGAAGAGCTTCAGCAGGCCGTCGAACTGCCTGTCGAAGCGAATGGCCGCGGCCTCGCCCAACCGGCCCTGCATCTCCAGCAACTTCGCATTCACCTCATCCAGATCGTCGCGATATTCCTTCACGACCTTTTGGCGCTCGATGCCGGACTTGATGGCCTGCGTACCGGCCTCGCGCTCGAGCTTGGACCGCTTCTCGACCAAGTCGGCAATCTTGCCCTCGGTCTCGGCGCGATCGGTGGCCTTCGGCGCTTTCGCCTGGTATTCCTCGAGCGCCTTGATCTGCTGGTCGTACGACGCGATCTGCTTCTTTGTCGCCTCGTCGAGGATGGTCTGCCGCTGGCCGAAGTAGTCAGCGATCGACAGCAGCCCCTGTTCGTTGTAAAGGTTGAGGAACTCGTTGCGCGAAGCCAGCAGCTCACGCTCCGCATCGGAGGCGCGCTGCAGCTCCTTCAGCCGGTTATCGAGTAACTTCTTCGTAGGGTCGTCCGTGGGGCCCTTCGCGCCGGCAGCAGTTGGCACCACTGGCGCCTGCTTCTTCCACGCCGACGTCTGGTCTGCGATCGAGCCCACGTCACCCAGCAAGCGGGGGTCCGCGAACTTTGGAGCAGTCCCTGGTTTGGGGTCCATGCCATAGATGTCGCGAACCCCGGCCCAATAGTTGTCGACGCCAGCACCGAGCGTCGCCATTGCGGCGGACCACAGCCCTCCATTCTTCTTCGCCTCGAGGAACTTGGAGCTCAGCGACGCGAGCGACGCAACCAGCGGCCCGGCGATCGACACCGCGGCTGCCTCCGACGACAGCTTGATCTTCGTCAAGTTGTCGTTGAAGTCGGCCGCAGCCTTCGCGGTCTTGCTGTCGTAGATGGCTCCCAGCTGCTCGGCCTCGGTGCGCAGTTTGGTGATTCCAAGGGCGCCCTGGTTCAGCAGCGGAATCATGTCCTCGCCACTCTTGCCGAAGATCTTCTGCGCGAGTGCAGCCTTGGCGGCTCCATCCTCATAGGTGGAGAAGCGATCGGCCACGTCGCGCAGCACCTCGTCGCTACTGCGCAGCGTGCCGTCGGCATTGGCGAACTCGACACCCAGGGTCTTGAAGACCGAGACGGCTTCCTTGCCGCCACCCGCAGCCTCTGCCATGGTCTTGCCGAGCTTCGAGATGCCGGTCGCCAGAGCCGCGATGGGCGTGCCTACCGCCTCGCCGGCAAAGCGCAGCTCGCTGAGCTTCTCCACGCTGATACCGGTTTTCTCGGCCAGGTCATCCAGTTGGTCGAGAACCTGAATGGCCTTGATGTTTTCCAGTGCGGCGAAGGCGCCACTTACCGCGATACCGATGCCTGTGAGTTTTCCGGCGATGCCGGCGAACTTCCCTACTCGGCTCTGCAAGCCATCGAATGACTGTCCGATGGAGGCGAAGGTCGCCTTCGTCCGATCGACGGCTGAGAGAACGATCTCGGCTTTGTTTGTCGCCATCTCAATCCTCGATCATCGCTTGCGCCCGCGGCCCGAGAGCGCAGCCATACGCCGCGCTTGCGCCCCCTGAACAACGGGCGCGACCTTCCGGACCATCCATGGATCCGCCGCGAGGAAGTCGCTGGCATCCCAGCCCTTGCCGCTCCGCTTCGTGCTCTGGCCCTGGTACGTCGCGGCCAGCACCTGGGCATGCCGGATGCGTGCGACTGCCGGATGCAGCTGCTCGGCCGAGAAGATCACTTGCCATTCCGCAAACTCCTGAACAGATAGACGCGCGCCCAGCTCTTCGACGGTGCAGCCCAGCGCGAGCGCGAGAACGAAGGCAAATCGGCGCTCGGGCTGGGCGATCAGTTTTTTGCGACGTCCTGCCCGCCGACTGCGAAGTCAGCGGCGGCGCGGGCGAACTCGAAAAGCTCGCCAGGGCTGGAAGCGCTGAGCGCCTCCCACTCTTCAAGAGTGAGAAGCGGTTTGCCCTCCGCGTCGACTACTACCTGCGACAGCAGGCGCAGCGCCATGACCCCGTTGGCACGCGCAGAGGCCTCGCCCTCCGTCTCTCCGGGCCGAGGCTCGCGCTCCGACACCTGGCGGGACGTGTTGGCCAACTGCTCGGACAACAACAGGCCGCGGACGATCACCTCGCCACCCAGCAGAGGAAAGTCGATGACCTTCTTCGGCAGCACCGGCAGCTTGATCTGGCTTCGCTCGAGTGCCATGAGTTACGCGGCCTCGTAGTCTTGGAACCAGCCGCGCGCATTGATCGTGACCGGCGTGGTCACCGGCGCGCCCGCGGATCCCGTGGGCACCAGGCTGGCCGAGGGGTAGCCCGAGAACAGGCCCAGCGTCCCGTCGGCGAACACAAAGCGGATTGCGCGCACGGTGCGCGTCCGCGACGCTTTCTTGAGCTCGACCAGCGCGGGGTCCGAAGGGACCCAGAGGGAACCGAACGAGAAGTTCAGCGGCGTCTCGTTGCCCGGCTTGTTGTAGCCGCGTTTCGTGTGGATGGTCTGAATCAGCACCTGGTCGGCCTCGCCGCCCGTCGCATTCACCTCGGTGAACGTGGCAGCGCTGGCACCGAAGGTGACCTCTTCCGCGGTGCCGGAGACGAAGTCGGGGAAGTCCAGCGAGTCGATGCCCTCGAGCTGGAATGTGTCGGTGGTCACCGTGCCGACGCGCACAACGGCATAGTCGATGTCGACCATGCCGGAGACTTTCAGCAGGACGATGTCGCCCTCGGTGTAGCCGTGGCCCGTGGCGCTGGCCACTGCGGTGGTCGCCTTCGAGATGGCGGTGATGGTCTTCGGCGCGGCGAGTGCTGTCTGCACATCGACATTCACGTCGGACCAGAGTTGGACTTCAGACATGGTGGACTCCGTTCAAGATGCGGTATCCGGCGCACCGCGCCGGGTGAAATAAGTGAACCGCCACGTCTGCTCTTTCGCAGCCATGGCCTGATTGCCCTCGCCGCTCAGCGTGATGCGCGACGCGACGATACGAGCTCGCCCGGGCTTAGGGACAGCGAAGGACGAGACGCCGA
The DNA here is from genome assembly GCF_051216515.1 of Variovorax frigidus. Lineage (NCBI taxonomy): Bacteria > Pseudomonadati > Pseudomonadota > Betaproteobacteria > Burkholderiales > Comamonadaceae > Variovorax > Variovorax frigidus. The sequence continues at coordinate 393,874 of NZ_JBPJZF010000005.1, read as the reverse complement.
GCACCTGCTCGACCTGCAAACCCAGCGCTCGCGCCTCCTTGGCGTAGTCGGTGCCGTGTGCGACCACAGCCGCCACCAACACAGAGAACGTCCGCTGCTCCAGGCCACTCACGGTCTTCGGGTCGATGGACTCGCCTTCCGGAGATTCCTGAACCAGCAGCGCAGGCAGGTCACCCTCCTCAAGCGTGTCGACGCGATCGAGGTACACGCGGGCGCCGGCAGCGGTCGCCGCGGCAATGAGCGCGGTCTGTACGCCATCGAGGATCTGCTGTTGAACGTGCGCCATGTCAGGTCACCGAACGCAGCTGATAAACCATGAAGCCCGCGCCATCGGGATCCGATCCCACAACCTGGTAAGACGCCGTTGCGAGGGTCGCCGGGTTGCGCAGCACAATGACCGTCTGCCGCGGAAGCTCCGCTGCATCGGCTAGCGAGACGGTCAGGCGCGGCTGGGTGGTTTCAACCATGCCGTCCAGCGCGTCGACGCCCGCATCCTCGAACATTCCCACGAACGTCAGATCCAACGCAGGGACCGTCACCTCTCGATTCGAGAGATTTTCGATCACCACAGCGTTTGCGCGGAGTTCGAGGATTGCGAAGGCTGCAAGCATGGCGGCGCGAGGCGGCAGATCAGGCAGCGACGGCGACGTAGGCGCCGAGTTTCACCGCGACGTTGGCCGAAGGGTTGGCGGCCGCCTCGACTGCGATGCCGATGCACTGCTGCGCCGTGGCCGTCTTGTTGACCACCTTGTTCGTTGCGTCCCAGTAGACGTGGTCGCCGACTGCGATCGCGAGCGCGCTGGTCTTCGGCATGTTGACCACGCCCTCGGTGATGAAGGCGCCGGGCGTGCCGCTGAGGGTGTCAGCCACAGCGACGCCGAAGAGGCCCACGCCGAACAGGTAACCGACGCCGGAGAGCACATCGGCGGCCGGGGTCAGGGTGAGCACGTCGCCCCGCTGAATGAAGTTCTTCATGATGCTGTCCTCGAAAGTTGGGAATGGAGTTCGCTGCGGCCCGGCGGCGACCCGCCGGGCCTTGGGTCAGCCAGTCGCTCAGGCGCCCGAGTTCTTGGCCAGGGTGCGGTAGTCGAGCGGCGCGACGCCTGCGTCGATGCGCACCTTGAACTCGGTGCCATCGACCGTCCAGCCGGTCTTCTGCTCGAGGTAAGGCTGGTCGTTGCCGTCGAGGTAGTTCACCTCGATCGTGTCGGCGCTGTTGGGATTGGCAGCACCGAACCAGGCCGTGCTGGACGCCGCATCGAGACGCGCATCGGAGATCACCTCGAAGGTGTCGCGCACTGAGTTCGGGATCGTGTTCGCCTTGCTGGTGCCGACGTCGTACTCGCTGGCGCGAACCACGTTGGCCAGGCCCTTCAAAGCGCGCGGCACGATGAGGTACTGCATGCCGATGTTCAGCGTCGCCGACCCCTGCTTCTGCACCGCCATGGCCGCTTGCATCGCGTCGACGCTGGCCGTGTTGATGACCGAGCCGGTCAGCAGGTTGCCGTGCGTCGCATGGAACAGCGCCACGCCGTCGCTCATGACGGGGTTCGCCGTCAGGATGGCGTACACCAGGTCGCCCACGGTGCGGATGGCCGCGCGACCCATCAGGCGAGGGATGCGCGTGAAGGCATCGAGGTCATCGTTGATGACAGCCTGGCGCGTGATGCTGAAGAGCTCGCCGTAGGTAGCAAGCACGACGCTCTCGGCACGTTCTCCGATGCTGGCGTACTTGTACTCGGCACCCTCGACAACCCGACGCAGGCTCGGGAAGGCGTTGAGGTCGACGCGCTTGCCGGTCTTGAAGTCGGGCAGCGTGCCGGCGCGGGTCCAGAGTTGAAACGTTTCCTCGGCTTCCAGGTAGCCCTTCAGCATGGCCTTGTTCGCGACGTTGGCCAGAAGGCCGGGGAAGTCGCTCGTGCTGTGCGTGAATGCGGCACCGATGAACGACATCTTGTCCATTCCTTCGGTGCGCATGCCGGCGCGGGCCAGGCTGGCGCGGGCCAGCTCCGACAGCGTGTAGCCGCGATACGGGTTCGCACCTTCAGGCTTGTCGAGACCAGCGCGGGCCATCACGGCCTGCGAAGCCGCGGCGCGCTGCTTGTCGGTTTCGTCTTCGACGGTGTTGACGTGGCCGCCGGCCACCGGAGTCACGCCCGTTGCCAGGTGCGCCAACAGGCGCGTGCCGGCCGCTTCGACGGTGACGTTGTGATCGTCTTCGCAGGTGCGCTGCAGATCGGCGACGCCGGTCTGCGCGGCGAAGCGCGCGAAGCTGGCACGGATGCCGTCGCGGCGCTGCTTGTCGGCAGCCAGCACTGCGGCGGCATCAGGCACCACCAGGGCGGCGGGATTGGCGGGGTTCGGGGTGGCCGCCTGCGGAATGGTTTGGGGCATGAAAGGCTCCGGAGAAGGTGCGGCGGCTGCCGCGGGAATTCCCGCCGCTTGCGCAAGAGACGCAGGCAGCGAGCGATATCGATTGAGAGGAAGGTCACGCGCGGCGCTGGCAGACACCGGCATGGGGTCGGTCACGGTGTCGATCAGCTTGGCGGCAAGCGCCTCGTCGGCGGTGTAATAGTGATCCTTGCCGTCGGTCAGCAAGGCCAACATGCCGGGCTGATCGCCCGTGCGCGCGGCGTAGCTGGTCGACATGGCCGCGGCCCAGGTGTCGAGCTGGTCGGCCTGCTCGCGCAGCTCTGCGCTATTGCCGGCGGCGTAGGTCCAGGGCGCATGGATCATCAGCATGGCGTTGTTCGCCATGTGCACCTTGTCGCCGGCCATCGCGATCAGGCTGGCGATCGAGAAGGCCATGCCATCCACCTCGGTGGTGATCGTGGCCTTGTGGCGGCGGATGGCGTTGTAGATGGCCAGACCGTCCGGCACCGAGCCGCCGATGCTGTTGATGCGCACCGTGATCGCTTCGACATCCAGCTCCTGCAGGTCGCGCACGAAGCTGGCAGCTGATACGGTCTCTTCCCACCAGCTCTCGCCGATGTCGCCGTAGATGAATATCTCTGCAGCTGCTGCGACGCCGATGACGGCCGCCGCGACCGCTGTGCGGCGGCGGATTGCGTACCAGGTGTTTTGCGCTTTTGACATGGGCTGAGTGACCTCTGTTGAGAGCACTCAGTGTCGAAAAAGCGGCGTCCGGTTTTTAGGGAAGAAACCGGATTATTTGGAGACAACGGCAGCGCGTCGGCGCCTTCTACTCGACCGCCGGCTCCGGCGCTTCGACGACCGCGGACGGCACGCCCGGTGTGTTGGCCGCATTGCTGGTGAAGATCAGCCCCTTGCCCGCCACCTCATCGCGGAACTGGCTGATCTGCTCGACGACATCGCGCGGGTTGCCGCCGCGCTTGCGGATGACCTCCACCTCGCTCGCGAAGCCGGCCTGCACCAGCTTCTCCCAGGCATTCGCCTCTTTCACGGGGTCGATCCAGGGCATGCTTTGGCCGATGAACAGTGCATCGTCCTCCGAGCCCGGCCGTACATCGGCGGGCGTGCGCACGACACCGCTCAGGCTCGCCGCCTGCACGAACGACTCCCACGTCGGCTGAACGAACATGCCCACGAACTCATCGGCCAGCACAGCGTAGTGCACCCACTGCTCCACCAGCTCCTGCCGCTGCGCGCTGTAGCTGCCCTCGTAGTCGCGGCTCACGCTCGAGTAGCTGGCACCGATTCCCGCGGCGAAAGCGCGCAGCTGTCCGGATCGCCAAGTCACCAGGTTGGGGTTGGGCCGGTTGCTGTCGATCATCCCGATCTCTTCGCCAACGGTGAGCGAGTCGATGATCATTCCGGGCTGCATGTGCAGATCGCGCGGCAGCGGGTTGCCTTCGGCGTCCTTCGGCAGGTTGGCGGAGTTGTAGCCAACTTCCGGGTCCGTGCGTTTGACGAAGGCCGTCAGCGAGGCCGCGACCTTCGCCGCGATGCGCTCGCTCTCCTCGTAGTCCTTGAGATCCTCGACACGCGTGAGCACGCTGGCGAACTCCGACACGCCGCGCTGCTGATGCAGGCGGTCGAGCGTCGCAACGTGCAGCATGCGCTCCGCAGGAATGGACTTCAGACCATCTTGCCCGGCGAAGAACAGCCCGTCCCGCGGATCGCCCTTAAAGACCATGTACGCCGTGGCCTGGCCCCACGCGTTCGACTGGATGCCTTGCCGGATGCCCCGGCTCATGTCGTCGTAGTCCAGCGGCACGAAGTCGGGCTCGAACAGCTCGAGCGAGAACGGCACGCGCGTGCCGTGCTTGAGGAACGGCACCGGACCGGACAGTTGCTGCGCGAAGGCTTCACCGTCGCGCAGCCAGGTGTAGGCCATGAGGCGCTGCGCGAGCGCCCATCGGTATTTGCCCGTGACCTCCGGCCGCCGCTGCCAATCGCGAAACGCTTCGCGCAGGTCCCGCGCGTACTCGGCGTGGATGGAGCCGTCGGCGCGACGCGGCTGCGGCTCGATGCCGATACCGCTCGGCCCCACCACGTTGTTGACCAGCACGCGCAGCGCACCGCGCGAAAGGTCATGATTCCGCTCGAGATACCGCGCGTGCGCTCGCAACGCCGCGGCGCTGTTGCCGGCCAGGGTGTTGGGACTGCTGTTGTCCATGCGACGTTGCCGCTGCCGGCTGGGCTTGGCGCCCTCATAGTGCGCGAGCGCAACACGCGCCTGGGCGCGACGAAGACCCACAACGGGATCGCGCCAGGCGACGATGCGGTCGATGAGGTTCATCGCGGCGCTCATCGGTCGCATCCTCGGCCGTCGAATCGAGCGACGGAGAACGACAGGCCGCCGATCGTCGGCCCTCGGCCCGTCTCGCCGGACACGCGCCGCTCCCACTCGATGCGGCCCTTACGGATCTCGCTGAGGTTCTCGTTGGTCAGGGTGCGACCGGCGAACTGGATGGTCTTTCCCGAAAGCACGGCGGCTTCGGCGGCCAGATAGCTGGCGAGCATTTCGGTGGCGGTACTCATGGTGCCTCACCGTATCCGTTGGGCTGTCCGCTTTTTAGGGGCGAAGGCGGATTTTTCGCCTGCGGGACGGTGCCACGGCGTTCCCGATCGGGCCGCGCGCCGATGATCTCGTAGAACCTCGTGCGGCCGATCTGGTGCGTGCGCATCAGCTCATCCATGTTCCGACCGTTGTAGTCGCGCCGGATGGCCGTGTCACGCTCGGTGCGGTCGGGCGCCGGAATGTAGAGTTCCTGACCGCCCAGCCGGCGGCGCAGCCCGCGCACGAGGGCTTCGGAGAACATGGTGGCAATGCCCAGATGCATGCCGGTCTCCTCGCGCACGATGGTGATGATGTCCTGCTCGAGCTGCGCGGCGGCATCGTCGGGCTGGCTTGAGGCAACGCAAAAAGGTAGTTCGATCACAGGCGGTTACTCCATTCATCGGAAGCAAAGGAGCGCGGCGCGGCGGCGGCCCGCGGCGTGCTGGAAGGTGGTGGTGCCGGGTTCGGCGCGGCGGCGTCGTGCTGCGCCAGCGGAACCAAGATGGGCGCCGCGGCGAACAGGTCGTCTGTCGGCGGCTGCACGGCCGCTTCAAGGCGTGACCAGCGCTCGTCGGTGTACTTGTGCAGGCCCAGCCCATAGGCGGCGTGCAGCGCATAGTTGCGGTTGTCGAGCTGCTCGTTGCGCGGCCGGCGCTTCACCCATCGGTAGGCCTCTCGACCGTTCACTTTCGCGAGCACACGCTGCTCGGCGGTCAGCTGCTCGTAAAACTCTTTCTTCAGCTCGTCGCTGAAGTGCAGATAGCCGGGGCCGGGCTTGGTCAGGGCGAGCTGCCCCAGCAACAGATCCTTTGCCGCATCGACGCCGACGCGCCAGAGCTTGATGCCGCGCACTACTTTGCGACCGCGGTAATTGATCTCCTGCAGGCTGCTCGCGCCGAGGATGTTGACGTTCTCGTTGCCGTCGCCCTTGATCGCGCGCAGCTGCGGCAGCGTGTGCTGCGCCTTCGATACCCAGTTGTAGACGGCCTGGGTCTGGTCGGAGGAGTCGATGCTTATCGCTGAGAGCCCGAGCGACCGGCCACCGCCGCCCGTCTGCAGGTATCGACGCTGCAGGTAGTCAGTGACCTGCTGCCAGTCGTCATCGGATGCGGGGTTGCCGTCGAGCACGGCTACGTCGACCACCCAGGACTCTAGGCCACGGCCCCATGCCCAGACCGCAATCTCCCATCGGTCGCGTTGCACGTCGATGCCGGCGGTCAGCACTAGGCCGCCGGCCGGCACCGTGCCGATGCGGTACGGCTCTGCGCGCAGTTGCAGCGCATGCTCGTCGGTGCGCTCGCCGGCCAGCTCCCAGGTCTCGCCGAGCGTCTCGTTGACGAAGAGCTGCATCGGGCCCACGTCGCCCTTCTCCAGCGCGCGCAACGCGCTCTCGAACTCCTCGACGATGCTGGTCCAGCTGCGCTGCGGGCTGTATGCCGTCCACACGTGCAGGCCGAGCGTGCGCGGCGGATTGCATGGCATCCCCTTGGCATCGCGCCAGATCCGATCCGCACCGTAGCGACGATCGGTTCGGCTGCACACCCATGCGCCTGTCATCGGCGCGCCGCCGCGCAAGTAGTCCGCCTGGGTCATCGGCTCGCGGCAATGCGGGCAAACGTGGCGGACAGTCTCTGGCTGTCCGCGCTCCCACTTGAAGCCGTGGGGCAGATGCTTGCCGCCCCACGTAAGCGGGTGATCGGCGCCGCAGTGCGGGCAATCTATGTGGAAGCGGACCATGCCCTGCGCCTCGCCGCAGGCACGTTCCACGTGGCACAAGCCCTTGAGCCGTGGCGTGCTGCCGCCGACGAACTTGGGGTACGGGGCGCCTTCGAGTCGGCCCTTGGCCAGGCCGCCGGGGTCGCCGGACTTCTCGACCTGTTGGTCGAAAGCAGACCACTCATCGAGGATGGCCACGGCCACGGTGATGCGCCGGTATGCGCGCGCAGCCTTGCCGCCGAGCAGATGCAGCGCGCTGTCGCGGAACGGCTTGTAGCGGATCGTCTCGTCACCCGTGCCGCGGCCCTGTCGGCGCGCGCGATTTACTGCGGGCACGCCAGTGAGCGGATCAAGCAGCGGATCGATCTCGCTCTTGACGTAGCTGTCGCGGTCGTCGTCCGTGGGCTGCCACAGCGCCTGCTTGCGGCGGCGGTGCGCGATGTTGTAGCAGACGAAGGCCGTGACCATCTTGGTGTAGCCGACGCGCTTAGCCTTCATCACATCGAGCTCCTCGATGCGGTCGTCGGACATGAAGTCGAGGATGCCCACCTGAAAGGCCCAGGCCAGCCAGGCGCCCTTCTGGTGACTGCTCTCACCCGCGAGCTTGAACTCGTCCGCAGCCCAGTCGCCGAGACGCCGCGGCGGATCGGCACGCAAGCTATCGAGGCCCATGCGCAGCGCGACCTTGATGGCGGCTGCAGTCTCCGGATGCAACACGGGAGGCATGGTGGTCAAAACGGTGCGCCCTCCAGGTCCAGAGCGCTGTCGGGCGTGCTGTCGGCGTTCGCCTCAGGTTCGGCCATCGCATCGATCTGCTCGACGACCAGGCGCTCGGTGGCGCGAATCCATTCGTTGCGTGCGTTGGCGATCACCATGAGCACGGCAGTCTTCGCTTCGTCGGGCAGGTCAGGAACGGCCTTGCGCAGCGTGCCCTCGAGCTGGTCAAAGCGGTCGACCACCGCGCTCGCGGCCTGGCCGAGCACATCCGCCAGCAGCCCGACGGGCGCGAACTCGCGGCGGGCCACGGCGTTCTTGATGGCCTGCCCTTCGCGCTGCTCGCGCGCAAGCGCCGCGCGCTCCTGCACCAGGTCTAGGCCGCCGACCTCGGCGCCGGCACGTCCAGCGGCCTGGTCGCGCAGTCGCTCGCAGTACGCCACCAGCCACTCGCCCGCGGTGTCGCCGCGCGTCAGCACGCCCTCCGAGACGCGTTGGCTGATGCTCGCCTCGCTGACGCCAACCATCTCGGCGAAGCGCGCTTGTGAAACCTGATCATCCAAGTCAACGACCATCTTCACTTAACCCCCTTAGTGAGTTCTGTGAACAGGCCGCGAACGCGCTTCGAATTACCCGTACTCGACCCTCGGCGGAGGGACCCGCGAAAGGGGGGGTGGGGATGCACCAAGGGTGTGCACTGCCCGAGGCGGCCCCGAATCGCCACCTCGAGGCGACCCGACCTCGACATCTCACGAACGAAAAAAAGTGGGCAGGACAGAGGGTTAGCGTCCATAACTTTTCTACTCGTCATGACGCCCCTCGAGCCGGCTTGGCCGTAGCGAGCGCCCGGATCACCGACTCCTGCAAATGCCCCGGGAAGACTCGAGTCACCGTGGCCTCTGCAACGTCGTTGAAGTGGAACCGCGCGCGATATGTTCCACGCGAAACGAACAACAGCACCGGCTTGATCGCGGTGCCCCATGCACCGAACGAATATCGCACCCAGATCCCGCGCGGCAGATGCTGGGCCTTGCGCCCCTTCTTCCACGAGTGGCCGCCGAACGGATGCTTGCCCGTGCCCGTGCTGACGAAGAACGTTTCGCGCGCGCGCTTCGCCTTGCTCCTCCTGCTCGACGATGCATTGGCCGTGGAGCCAGCCACGTTGAACGCCTGGAGTTGGCTGAGGATCTTCACGATCTGGCCCTTCCCCATGTTGCCGTAGCTATCGAGCTTCGCTCCGTCACCTGGCACGGTGCGCTCGCTGGGCAGCAGCACGCCACGCTGAACGAGGAGTTGCTCGAAGCGCTTGAGCGGACGATTGCCGCCATTAATCTGGGGTAGCAGGTAGTGCGTCGGGCGCTCGCTGTCCTTGACCCACACGTGCGCCGTGAGCGTCTGCTTTGTGGCGGTCTTCACGTAGAGCGAGCGCAAGGTGTAAGGCGTGGGCATGTGGAAGACCGAGCGCATCTCGGCCTCCTCTGCCTTCTTCACGTCCTGCGCGGTGCGCGTCAAGGCCAACGCCAGAGCGAAAGGAATCTGTCGCTGCTGCTCGCCGAGCAGGCGCTTCACCTCGGGGAAGTTGTTGCGCACGTCGATGCTCAGCATGTGATTCCTCGGGCGTGAAATTGTTGAACGGCGGGAGCGCTGGTCGCTCGGCACCGATAAAAGCGGAAGCCCGCGGTGTTGATCCAGCTGATCTGCCTCGATGCGACCAGCGATTCCAGCTCGGACTTCAATTCGTCGAAGGGCCAGCCGCAGATGTCGAACAGCTCAGGAAGCCGCAGATCGCCATGAGCGAGCAGCTTGAGCAGGGCTTCGGCCCGCGTCATGCGGCACGCCTTTCAGACCAAGGTCCATTGCCAGCCGCGAGAAGCACGGCGCATCGGTACTTCCGCCAGTGCGCGGTGTGCTGGTCATCGGTATAGGCGTTGCCCAATGCAGCGAGCGAGAACACCATGCCGAGCGTCTCCCCCATGGCCTTGACGCCGTCCGTCGTGGTCCACCAATTCGCAGCGATGTGAGCACCCATGTCGTCTCGCCAACACGAGTTGCGCAGCCAGGTGGCCAGCTCAGGCACGAACTGCCCGCTGTCCTTCCGCCACTTCGGCGTGCGGCTTTGCGCGTCGATTGCGATGAGCATGCGCTGCTGCAGGGCCTCGTCCGGCCCCAAGCGCAACCATCGGCGCTCCGCCTTGCCGCGGTTCGCCTTGTTCGGGTAGGCCGAGGCGATTCGCTCAAACCCGGCCGCCCCCCCATCGGGGGGTAGGGGGGAATTGGTTCTTGATGGTTCTGAAGATTCGGGTGTCATAGCTATGACACCCTTCCTGTCCTGGGTGACACCCTTCTTGTCGCAGATGACACCCTTTTGCGCTCCAAGAAGGGTGTCAATCTGACCTGCTTGTGGATAAGTGCAATCCACGTCTGTAACAACGGTCGGGGCCAGCTGGGGAGGCAAAAGCTCACCGCGAATCCAGGCGGCAGAAATGCAGTATTCGTTCACGTAGCCGCGGCCGGTTTTCGAGCCGACACGCTCCAGCCAACCTATCGAGATCATCTTTGCAATCTGCCGCTGCACAGTGCTGCGGCTCTGCATCGTCTTGCTCGCGAGGGTATCGAGAGCGGGGTAAATGTGCGTCCCGTCGTCGTGCGCATGGTCGGCGATTGCCAACGCGAGCAGGCGCTCGCTGCCACCCACCGGGTAGCGTTCGAACACCATGGTCATGATCTTGATGCTCACGCGACCCTCTGGTGCATTGCCTTTCCGGCTGCGTGCTTGCTACGCAAGTGCATTTCATGCACTTGCAGGGCCGTGCGCGCGTCCTCAACTTCCTTGAGCGAGCGCTTGAGGTCGTTGTCAGAGATCACGTCGTCGGCATCACCTTCGATCGTGGAGGTCGCAACGTCCGACATCTCGCGGATGACGTCCGCCATGCTGCGGTGCAGGTTGGGCACCCGGTCCATATCGATCACCGGCAGCTGGATGAAGCCGCCGCTCGAGCCGGCCAGCATGTTGATCAGCGCGTTGCAGTGCTCGCTCTTGGCCTCGTTGCACAGCTCGACGATTGCCTGCGCATCGACCAGGCCGAGCTTGTGCGATTGCGCGCCCGAAAGTTCCTTGCGGAGGACCTCATCGGTCTTGCCAAGGCGGCCGGCGATGGCCGAACGGCCGCCGGGGAAGTGGTCGACCATCTTGCGAAGAGCATCGAGAGAGTTCATGTCCGGTCCTTTGTTTCGTGGACGTTGTTGCAGCGCGGCAAACGCGGTGCAATGCAGTAATGGGAAGGAAAGAAGAAGAAAGGGAGGACGGAGCGCAGGCCGCTGGGGAGCTGGCCTGCGCTACCGATTTGTGCGGCGATGCCGGCGGCTGTAAGTCGTTGCATGAGATCGCCCTGGAGTGGCTGGCTTCAGTTGTGCCGGCCGCGCAGAAGCTCGAAGAGCACCGCGACCGCAGCAGCGACGAACGACGCAGCAATGAGGTTCTCTTTCGCCGCATAGGCCGAGACAGCCGCCCAGAGCAGGCCGACCAGCAAGGCGACGCCAATGAGGGTGGACATGGGTCAGACGTCCGCGGTCTTGTCTCGCGCCTTGAGCAGATCGTCTGGGACTGGCATGTTCAGCCGGACCAGGCCTGCGATGACTCGGTCCACGATGCGATTCGGTAGCTCGTCGGGCCACACCGAAACGGCAGCAGAGGAGATGCCAATGGCTTCGGCAGCCGTCCCGACGGACCCGCCAAGCAGTTCAAGTGCGCGTGATTTCTTCATCAGCCGCATGTTAGCCCGCTTAAATAAAGCACGCAAGCGCGCTTACAACGAGACGGGTTGTAATTACACTTACATGACTACTCTCGAAGAACGTATCGCCGAACTCATGGCAGCGACAGGCTGGACCATCGGTCAACTCGCGGACATCGCAGAGGTTTCCTCATCCGCTGTGTCGCAATGGGCGAATGGCCAAACTCAAAGCATCAAGCTCGAGCCCGCAATCCGGATCGAGCGAGCATCCGGGTTCAGCGCTCTGTGGCTGGCGAACGGAAAGGGTGTCAAGAAGTCGGCCGCGCCCCCTACGCTGGAGGATGGAGACGAGGCGCACTACGCCGGCAAGCCGCGCGTTGCGAAGAGGATTCCTGTGGTGGGAACCGCTCAGATGGGGAACGATGGCTTTTACGAAGAAATGAGCGCCATGGTCGGCGCCGGAGACGGTCACATCGAAATCGCAACTGACGACCCGAATGCTTTTTGTATCCGCGTCCGCGGCCAGAGCATGTTCCCTGCAATCCGCGACGGCTGGTACGTCCTCGTGGAGCCCAACGGCGTGCCATGCGTCGGCGAGTACGTGCTACTCCGGCTGGTCAATGGAAAGAAGATGGTCAAGGAACTCCTGAACCGCCGGTCTGGTTCGCTGGAGGTCATGAGCGTGAACGGGGGAACTCGGATGTCGTTCGACATGACCGAGGTGGAGAGCGTTCACGCCATCGGTGCGGTGGTGTCGCCGAGCAAGTGGATGCCGAACTGACGTGGTCTGCCGACATCTATAGACGCAAAAAAGCCGCCCGAAGGCGGCTCTTTTGAAGTGTTCTACTTACGGTGCAACAACGGTGTTGCGGCATTCAGCAGGCACGTACTTGTGCTTGGCTGCATCCGAAGTGCACTTCCACGTCGTGCCACCAGTGGCAGGCGTCGGCGTCATTGTCAGGGCAACGGATTGTGCAGTGCTATCCATCGTAGCAACCAACGCGCCGGTTGCATTGGTGCAGGCAAGGCTGGCAACACGACCTACGGCGGTCGTGAAGGTATTGACTCCTGCACAGTTCTTTGCCACGTCGGCGGAGGCGTAAAGGGCGCCTCCGTTGTTGGCGATATTCTCGGCCACAGCGTTCTTGCCCGCAGCGATTTGACCAAGGCCTTCGGTCACGCGAGCGCGAACGGTGTAGTCTTGGTAAGCGGGCAGGGCGACAGCGGCCAGAATACCGATGATCGCGACCACGATCATCAGTTCGATGAGGGTGAAGCCCTTTTGCACGTTGCGAGCGATGGAACGACGGTTCATGAATACTCCTTAGTTGTTAGACCGGAGACCCTCCCCGGCACGCCAGTGTATTTGCAGCATGCGTGCCAACTCGGCCGCGCCGAAAAACGCACCAAATAGTTCACAACCCGCATGTTTCATGGCGTGCAACAATCTGTGACACGCGCTCTTGTCACCCTTCTAGCTATGACAGTCACCCCATTCCCAGCGACATCGGCCATCTCTTTGGAAACGGCGGCCGTCATATCCGATCGGAGCAAACGCACTTGGCAGCGACGTCTTGCAGAAGGCGGCGCAGCTCGTCTAGCGGACGATCAACGGGGCAGAACAATGCTCAGCCTTTCGGACGTGGAAAGCGTGATCTGCGTGCCCTTCGCGCCAGGGGACTTCGGCGTGCTCATCGAGGCCGATTCGGGCATGGCCTCAGCGCAACGCGACTTAGGACAGATCTTCGCCAGCCATGACAAGCCCGAGATCGCTGTGTACTGGTTCAGCCTCGCCGCAGAGCAAGGCGACGCCGATGCGATGCAGTGCCTGGGCACCGCGCATGCGGCAGGCCAAGGCGTGCCGAAGGACGACGACCTTGCCCTGATGTGGATCGCGAAGGCCGCGGCTCACGGCCACATGATCGCGAAGGCTCAGACACGGAGCTTGCGCCTTTGAAGTTCATGGCGTTCACGGCCGCCTTCTGCTGCGGCTTCGCCTGCGCAGGCGAACCGCTTGAGGACGCAACCCGCGATGCGGCGGTCCTGTGCGCGCGCCTTAACGCGGAGAGCCTTGCCCGTTGCGGCACGCTCTCCGGCAAGAGCACAGAGCTGTCTGAGGCTCGGCGCGCCGTGGCCAGGATGTTTGATGCTCGGCTGCGGTTCATGCAGAAGTGCGAGCGCAAAGCAGGCCTCTCGGCATGCGCCACTGAAGCCGACTGGCTGATGCTCGCCGCCATGAACGACGTGCCGTCCAAGCCGTAGCAGAAAGCCAGCTCAACGACGCCCGCCCTGCGCGGGCTTTTTTTCGTCCGTCCTTTCCAAGGCACGTGGTGGAAATGTGAGCCTGCTTAAATTATTTAGTAAGTCTGCTTGCATTAACTAGTTAGTGCGCTTACATTAACTCCACACACCGCAGCCACCCCGGCAGCGGATGAGGAGAGAACGACATGCCAGCAGGAAACCCAGCAGCCTCCGCTCAGGTGCTGCGCCCTCTCGATGGAGCCAAGGCTGCTACTACTTGCGAAATCTGGATTCGCACGGTCGGCTCGCGCCGCCAGGCATTTGCTCGGCCTATCCAGCCCATCGGCCAGCGCGCCCGCAACTGGCACGGTATGCAGGTCGCGCATGCCGAGAAGGCGCTGCGCACCGGAGAGCTGACCGTTGGCGAGTTCGCCGGCTCGACCGCCGTCGCACGCGCCTCATCCGCTGAAGACGAGCACCCGGTCGCCGCAGCGTTCCGCGAGAACGCCCAGCTGCTGAATCGCGACATCGACGCCCTCAATACTTCGGCGCGAGGTGCGGCATGAAGCACCACCAATCGCTGGCCGCCCTCCTCCGCCGCGAGGCATCGACTGTCCGCATCGCGCTCGCCGGCATCGCCGCCGTCGCGGGGCTTGCGATCCTCGCCGTGAGGGCTTGGGCATGAGCACGCTCAAAACCTTCGCCATGCTGTTGGCAACCGTTCTGCTGCCGGTCGTATTTGCCGCAATGCTTGCCTTCGGCTGGAGCACGCCATGACCATCGTCGTGCTCAAGCCCCAGCGCGTGCGCCGCGCGCCGCAGCAGCTGCCCACCGGTCCCGTGGGCGGTCTCACCGACCCGCGCTTTCGCTACGTGCCGCACCTGGAGACGGATGTCGCGAAGACCTTCCGCCGCGTGCGCGCCGAGATGGCCCGAGGAGAGCGACTGTGACCAGCTCCACGACCCGCAGCGAGCGCTCCCTGCGCGACAACTCGCCCGAGCAGCTCGAAGCCATGTTGCACGTCGCACGCGAGTGCAGCGACATGGAGCGCGCACTGCGCCCATTGCCGCCGCTCACGGCCGACGAAGCGGAAGAGTTGCTCATGGAACAACTCCGCTCGCGCGTGCGCCCCCTGTCCCCTTGGGCGATCGCCCTCGTCTGGCTCGTCATCGTGGCGAGCGCCGTCGTGCTGGCATTCGTTCCCGCCAGCTTCGCGGGACTCTGACCATGCCAACCCTCACTTCCGGACGTTTCTTCGTCGGGCGCCAGGCGGCCACGCCGCAAGTCGAGCAGGACGGAACCTTCTCGCTCACGCTGCGCGTCGTCGACAACCAAGGATTGCATGCCAACGAGCCCTATCTCGTGCGCTGGCGCGGCGCCGAGGCACAGGCCTGGTGGGCCGCAAACGGACCACTCAGGCCCGGCGCAGCGCTGCAGCTCGAGCTTCTGAATCCACGGGCTCAGCTTGGCCTTCGCGTGCCGGAGATCCATGCACAGGTGTCGTCCTGCCGCCTGCTGCCACCGCGCGCCGCCCCCACTCAGCAGCACACCGCTGCGCAAACCTCCTGACCCCATGTCTTTTCCCATCGTCTCCATCGACACCGTGAAGAAGGCCGCCAAGGCCGCCGCCGAGCGCGGCGACTCGCTCAACGACGCGTGCCCGTGGCCCTTCTACAGCGATGCCGGCCGCCAGTTCAAGCAGTTCTTCATTGTCCACAAGGCCGCGCTCCAGGCGCTGGCCACTGAAAGCCTCTCATGAGTTTCATGGTCACCGCCACCGGTATCGAGTACCACTTCACCGGCCCCGACTCAGTCACCGAGAAGGGCCGCCACTTCCGTATCGAAGACATCGCGCATCACCTGGCGCAGCTCAACCGCTTCACCGGCGCATGCAAGCGCCCGTACAGCGTGGCCGAGCACAGCCTGCTATGCAGCGAGATCGCGGAGCGCGGCAAGGCCTCGGCTCATGTGCAGCTCGCCGCACTGATGCACGACGCACACGAGGCATACACCGCCGACCTGAGCAGCCCTGCGAAGCGCGCAGTGAACCAGCGCAGCGTAGCCGCCGGCGGCACGAACGCATGGACCGTGTTCGAGACCGAGCACGAGAAAGCCCTGCGCTCGCACTTCGGCATCTCCACCGCGTTCACCTCGTACCGTGCGCTGCTGCGTGATATCGACCTGCGCGCACTGTCCACCGAGCGCCGCGACCTCACCGCCTGGCGGGATCTCACACATGCGGGCTGGGAGATCCTCGGCGACGGCGCCGTCCTCGCTTGCGACCGCATCGAGCCCATCGACTGGCTCTCTCTGGACACGCCCGAGCGCGAGGCCATGACATGGAAGGACTGGCGCCAAGCCTTCCTCGATCGTTTCGAGCTGCTGACGCTGAGCATCAAGGCCGGCCGCGGGAGCCACGCATGAAAGCGCGCATCGACCGCTCGCCGCTCGTGCTGACCGAGGGTGCCGCCGCGGCAATCGCCCTTCTCGCCGGCACGCCGCTGCTCGACGGCGCATCGATCTTCAACCACAGCGGCCAGGCCAACGACGTGATCTCATCGCTGTGCGGTCGCGGCCTGCTGAAGCAGCAGGGCGGCCAGCGCCGCGACGGCGTGCAAGCCACGCTCTACAGCGTCACGAGCAAGGGCTTCTCTGCGCTCGACCGCTACCGGCTCCGCCGCACCGCGCGCACTGCGGCTCAGGTTGAGCACGGCTGCGCACCCACCACCAAGGGCTACACGTGCCCCGAGCTGGGCCGCACGTGCCATCGCCCGGGCGCCTACGACGCCTTCTCGCTTCCCAGCCGCTTCGGCAATGAATGGCGCACGCCGCGCGGCGTCGCCTGACCAGTCCACCTCACCCGATCACCACAGGAGCCACCGTGCAAATCCTCATCTCCGACGCGACCGTTCACCTGCATTTGCATGCCGACAGCACGCAGCGCACATTCAGCATCGACACGCGTGTGGCCGCCGTAGCGCCGCCAGCACCCAGCCCCAAGGCCGCAGCGTTGCAGCCGCCGGCAGCCGGCGAGTACTGGGCCGGCCAGGGCGGTCACTTCATCTGCACACAGCCCGCTCTGCTCGGCCTGCCCGCACGCCACCTGATCTTCGGCGACCTTGAGCACGACGAGCTTGCCTACGGCCCGTACGAGGACATCGAGGGCGCAAGCAGCCAGCTCGACGGCGCAGCCAACACGCGCGCCCTGCTGGCCGCCAGCGACGAGCACCAGGCCGCCAAGTGGGCTGCCACGTACACGGCCGACGGCCACACCGACTTCCACCTGCCGAGTCGGGTCGACCTGCTGATGGCCTACGTGTGCGCACCACAGCTCTTCAACAAGAGCGGCTGGTATTGGTCGAGCACGCAGGTCTCGCGCAGCGGCGCCTTCGTCCAGGACTTCGAGTACGGCTTCAGCTACTGGGACGACAAGGACTTCCGGCATCGTGCTCGGGCCTGCCGCTGGATTCCCTTGACCGCTTGAACCCTTCACCCCTTAACCGACGTGCGCGTCGGTCGACGATTTTTTTCACAGAACGGAGCTTCTCATGATCGCATCCACCGTCACGCTGCCGGCATTCGGCACCGTCATCGCAGGCCAAGGCGGCATCTTCGCCGCCATCCTCCGCGCGCCTCTGATCGATGGCGTCGAGCAGCCACCCTTCGCCTTGATCGTCTCGGACGCAGCCGAAGGGGAGGTCGAGTGCGAATGGGGCAAGTACGGCAAGGACGTGCCGGGCACCAGCAGCCGCACCGACGGCCAGGCCAACACCGACGCGATGGTGAAGGCCGAATGCCCCGCCGCGCTGCAGCTGCGCGTGCTCGCCATCGGCGGCCACACCGATTGGTATCTGCCCAGCCTGGGCGAACTCAACTCGGCGGCGGCGAACGTGCCCGAGATCTTCAGCAAGGACGGCTGGTATTGGACCAGCACGCAGGTCTCGCGCAGCCTCGCCTTCGTCCAGGACTTCGAGGACGGCAGCAGCTACTGGGACGGCGAGGGCTACCGGCATCGTGCTCGGGCCTGCCGCCGGATTCAGCTTGACGCCTTGAACGCTTGAACGCTTCACCGACGTGCGCGTCGGTCGACGATTTTTTTCAAAGGACCACCATGACCAGCCTGGCAACAACGGCCGCAAGCCTCACCCTCGATCGCGCGACTGCAGCCTTCGAGAACTGGGAAAACAACTTCCGCGCCAACCCCGAGGGCTTCCTGACCCACGAGGAGACGGCAGCAATGGCCGTGGCAACCCTCTCCGAAGGCCGCGGCATTCACTTCATGGCGCTGTTGCGCGATCTGCCCGCGCAGGATCTGCCGCCCGCTGCCGGCGAGATCTGGCCCGGCCAGGGCGGCCGCTTCATCTGCACGGTCGCGGCCTCCGCTGGCCTGCCAGCGCGCCATCTGGTGTTCGGCGTCGACGAGGCCGAAGAACTCGCCTTCGGCCCCTACGAAAAGATCGCAGGCGCCGACAGCCACCTTGACGGCGCAGCGAACACGGCTGCACTGATCGCGAGCGGCAAGGAGCACCCGGCTGCGGCCTGGGCTGCCGCATACACCGCCGACGGCCACAGCGACTTTCACCTGCCCAGCCGTCACGACCTGCTGCTCGCCTACATCCACGCGAAGGAGCACTTCGACACGGATGACTGGTACTGGTCGAGCACGCAGCTCTCGCGCGACAGCGCCTTCGGCCAGTACTTCGAGTACGGCAACAGCTACTGGGACGACAAGGACGGCCGGCATCGTGCTCGGGCCTGCCGCTGGATTCCCTTGACCGCTTGAACCCTTCACCCCTTCACCGGAGAGCAGCACCGGTCGACGAATTTTTTAAAACCATGGCCCTCTACAGCGATCTTCCCATCTACAAGCACGGCTGCGACCTGCTCTCGCTCTCTGTCGACGTGCAGACGCAGATGCCGCGCATGTTCAAGCGCTCGCTCGGCGAGAAGATTCACGACCTGTGCGTGGAGATGCTTGAGGCCATGGCCATGGCGAACGCCACCCGCGGCGAAGCGCGCGTTGAGCAGATCGAGAAGCTGCTCAAGTACCTGCGCGCTGCCACCGCGATGCTGCGCATCAGCCATGACAAACGACTGATCTCGCCCAAGCTCTGGGCGCAGTCCGTCGAGTTGCTTGACGCCGTCGGCTCCCAGGCCGGCGGCTGGCGCAAGCACACGCTCGGCACCCTTTCCGCAGCGCCTGCTGCATGACGGTCAAGGCCATCATGCCCGTGCGTTTTATGAATCCGGTCAAGCCGCTGGGCCACAAGCCCACCGCTATGCGCACCACGGATACCGGCGAGCAGCAGCTCGAACTATGGTCCGGCGCAGTTTCCGAGCCGATCGGCGAAAGCCTTCGACCCGGCGACGTAGATAGCTCGACATCACGCAGAACTCGCGCAACAACGCCTTCGTCCAGGACTTCGAGAACGGCAACAGCAACTGGAACGACAAGGACAACCGGCATCGTGCTCGGGCCTGCCGCGGATTCATCCGCCTCCCTCGTGGAGGCCCCTTTTTCAATGGCCGAGCTGGTGCAAGCCTGGCTCGACTGCCGGCGCAATAAGCGTCAGAGCGCTAGCGCGCAGGCCTTCGAGGTCGACGCCGAGCGCAACCTCTGCGCGCTGCGCGCCGAGCTGCTCAAGGGAACCTACCAGCCCGGCCGCAGCATCTGTTTCGTGGTCACGCGCCCGAAGCCACGCGAAGTGTGGGCGGCCGACTTCCGCGACCGCATCGTGCATCACCTCCTTTACAACCGGGTGGCGCCGCGCTTTCACGCCAGCTTCATCGCTGCGAGCTGCGCGTGCATCCCGGGCCGTGGCACGCTCCACGCCGCCCAGCACCTGGCGCACGACATTCGCTCGGTCACGCAGAACTGGAGCCGTCCGGCCTTCTACCTGAAGTGTGATCTCGCAAACTTCTTCGTCGCGATCGACAAGCAGGTGCTGGCCCAGCAGCTGGCCGCGCGCATCACCGAGCCATGGTGGCTCGCGCTGGCGCGCCTGGTGCTGCTGCACGATCCGCGCGCCAATGTCGACGTACGCAGCTCGCGCGCGCTGCTCGCACAGGTCGCGCCGCACAAGAGCCTGTTCAACGCCCCGACGGATGTGGGCCTGCCGATCGGCAACCTGAGCAGCCAGTTCTTCGCCAACGTCTACCTCGACGCGCTCGACCAGTTCGCGAAGCATCAAATCCGAGCGCGCCGCTACGTGCGCTACGTCGATGACTTCATCTTGCTGCACGAGTCGGCGCAGTGGCTCAACGACGCGCACGCACGCATCAACGCCTTCCTGCCCGAGCGCCTGCATGCGCGCCTGAATCCGAAGAAGACCGTCCTGCAGCCCATCGCGCGCGGCATCGACTTCGTAGGCCACGTCATCAAGCCGTGGCAGCACACCACCAGGCCGCGAACGATGCGCACCGCGCTGCGCCGCCTTGAGGTTATGCCAGCAGCCGACGTGCACACCGCCGGCAACAGCTATCTCGGCCTCGTGCGCCAGGCCGAGAACAGCCATCAGGACCAGGTCGCCATCGCGCGTGCGCTGCTGAAGCGCGGGCATGCGGTTGATGGCGGGCTGACTCGCGCGTTTCGTAATCGGAAATCTCAGGAGACATCCCCCACATGAAGCGCGACAACTTCACGCTACCCATCGGCTTCGCCGACGAGCTCATCATCGACAACTTCGCAGGCGGTGGCGGCACCAGCACCGGCCTCGAGGCTGCATTCGGGCGCCCGGTCGACATCGCGATCAACCACGATCCCGAAGCGCTGGCCATGCACGCCATGAACCACCCGCTGACGCACCATCTGCTCGAAAGCGTCTGGGACGTCGATCCGATCAAGGTGACGCGCAACCAGCCCGTGGGCCTGGTGTGGCTGTCGCCCGACTGCAAGCACTTCAGCAAGGCCAAGGGCGGCACACCGGTCGCGAAGCACATCCGCGGCCTGGCCTGGGTCGGGATGCGCTGGGCCGCGCTGACGAAGCCGCGCGTGCTTATGCTGGAGAACGTCGAAGAGTTCACCACCTGGGGACCGCTACTGGTCGGCGCCGACGGCATGGCGCGGCCGGATCCAGCGCGCCGCGGCCGCACCTTCGACAGCTTCGTGCGCCAGCTGCGCGCCCACGGCTACGCCGTCGAGTGGCGCGAGAAGCGTGCGTGCGACGACGGCGCACCGACGATCCGCAAGCGGCTGTTCCTGATCGCGCGGCGCGACGGTCTGCCAATCGTGTGGCCCGCGCCGACGCATGGCGACCCGAACAGCACGGCCGTGATCTCCGGCAAGCTGCTGCCCTGGCGCTCGGCGGCCGAGTGCATCGACTTCAGCCTGCCCTCGCAGAGCATCTTCGGCCGCAAGAAGGCGCTGGCCGACAACACGCTGCGCCGCGTGGCAAAGGGCCTGTGGCGGCACGTGCTCACCAGCCCGAAGCCGTTCATCGTGGGCGTGGGCGGCCGCATGGGCCAGAGCCCAGCGCGCGGCGTGCACCAGCCGGTGCAGACCATCACCTCGAAGGCCGACTCGGCCGTGGCCGCGCCGGTGCTGGCGCCCATGCTGGTGGTGAACACGACCGGCCACAGCGGTGCTGCCGTCGACCAGCCCGCTCCTACGATCACCACCGGTGGGCACCATGCGCTGAGCGGGGCCGCGCTGGCGCCCTTCATTGGCGAGCACGCCAACGCCAGCAACCAGCGCAACATGGCCGCCGACGAGCCGTTGCGCACAATCTGCGCCCAGGTCAAGGGTGGTCACTTCTCCGTCATCGCGCCGACACTGCAGCCCCTGCGCGGAACGAGCGAAAGCCACCTGCAGGGCGACGACGTGGCCGCACCCCTGTCGACTATCTCGGCCGGCGGCACGCACCATGCGCTGTCCGGCGCGCACCTGATCACCATGGGCTTCGGCGACCGGACCGGCAACCGCTCACAGGCGGCAACCGATCCAGTTCGGACCATCACCGCCGGCGGCATCAAAGCAGCCGTCGTCAACTCGCACCTCGTTACAGTGGGCTACGGAGAGCGACCGGGCCAAGCGCCGCGCATCCATGACCTCGCAGCCCCACTCGGCACCGCAGTGGCCGGCGGCGTGAAGCATGGGATCGTAGCCGCCCACCTCGTGGACGCAGGCCACGGCGAAGGAAAAGACGGCACGAAGCGCTTCAGCCACGGCGTGCGCAGCCTGAACGTGCCGCTCAACACCGTGACCGCCAGCGGCGCCACCAGTTCGGTGTCGGCGATACACCTCACGCACCTGACGCATCACGGCGAGCGCGCGGGCAATGACCCTGCCGAGCCCCTGCGGACCATCACCGGAGCGCACCGCGGCGAGCAGGCGATGGTGGCCGCGTGTCTCGAGCAGGCGAACGGCGGGTTCTACGAGGGCGACGGCCGCGCAGCGGATACGCCCATGTCCACCATCACCTCGGCTGGCAGCAATCAGCGCCTTATCACCGCCTACTGCGTGAAGTACTACAGCAGCGGCGGCCAGTGGCAAGGCCTGGCCGAGCCGATGCATACGCTCCCCACCAAGGGCCGCATGGGCCTGGTGCAGTGCGTGCAGGTGTCGGCCGACTGCTTGGCGCCCGAGCTGCGCGAGCGTGCGCGGCAATGCGCCGCCCTTCTGCACCTGCACCTGCCCGAGCACTTCCCCGAACCCGCCGACCTGGTGCTCGTGGGCGACTGGGTGCTGGTTGACATCACGCTGCGCATGCTGAAGGCGCCCGAGCTGTTCCTGGCGCAGAGCTTCCCGGCCGACTACGTGATCCACGAGATCCCCGACCCGAAGCTGCTGTTCGCTGGTGGAGTGCAGGCAGCCGACCCACTGTCGGTCCCGCGCATCCCGCTGACGGCGACGGCTCAGGTCCGCATGTGCGGGAACAGCGTGGCACCGGCCCAGGCCGAGGCGCTGGCCCGCGCCAACTTCACGCACGAGGCGCAGATCGACCGGAGGGCTGCTGCATGACCACTCCCATTTTCTCGGCCGGCGAACCGGACGACGAAGCCATCGAAGACTTCCTCTCGGAGCGCATGACGCCCGAGGGGCGCGTGCCAATGATCGCCACCATTCGCGCCGCGCTGGCCCGCTGGGGCGCCGCCAACAGTGCTGCATGGAACGAGTCTCCGATGGAGAACCAGCCGCGCGAGCGCTACCGCGTGGCTAGTGAAGCTCTCTACGCCGCCCTCAAGGCCGCTGACGCCGGGGCTCCGCTACCACTGGCGCCCAAGGGCTGGAAGCTGGTTCCAAAGGAGCCATTTCCGAGCCACCGGATCATTGGAACGGCCGAATGGGTAAGGCAGTCTGCCGAAGACGATGAGCCGGACACAGAAAAGACGGCTGCGGTCTATCGCGCCATGATCGGCGCCGCGCCAATGCAACCAGCCTTCGATGGGTGCCCGTTTTGTGGCGGGACGAAAGGCCACTGGGAAGGCTGTCGCGCTCCAGTAGAGCTATCGCTACCGATGGAGCCCAGCCAAACCGCGAGAGACGCCAAGCGCTTCGCCGACGCGCTGGAACACGACGGCTGGGTTCCCCTCCATCCTTCGGACACCAAGGCGCTCGTCGCAGTGCTGCGATCCATCGCCACCCCATCCCAGGCGCTACCACTGGCGCCCAGCAACGAATTCGAAATGCGCGCCATTCTTCAAGAGCTGCACGACAAGTTCAACACGCGCGTTTACGGGACGGGCAGCTACATCAAGAGGGACATGCGCGACCGAATCGCCGCCGTTCTCGATGCTACCCGCGCCCAGCCCCAGGCAGATGCGGCCGGCGAACCCGTGGTGCTGGTCGACAAGCTGCTGCTCGAAGCAGAGAAGTTCTGGTGGAACGACGGGCCGGAGGGCAAGAGCGCCGAGGCGATGAATGCCGCGCGCGCTGCAGTGCTGGCGTACATCGCTCGCGTGCCCCAGGCAGATGCGGCAGAGCCGGTGGCGAAGGGAGGTGCGTGATGGGCTACCGCTACTTCCTCTCCGCGAAGCTCGGCGACGAAACGGTCGAGCGCGAAGTGACACTCGAGGCCTACTGCGCAGCCGAGCGCGCCGCCGGTTTCCGCCCAAAGCTCTGGAGTGGCGATCCGGCATACAAGACCACGCCTGCAACCGGCGGATTCGGTGGCAACGGCATCGGGGGAAGCATGCGCTTCGAGCCCGATCCGGCACCCAGCGCAGCGAAGAAAGAAGGCCAGCCATGATCGCCGCGCTCTACGTTGAGACCGACGGCGCGTACATGGGCCTGCCTGGTGTGGATGCCTGGGACGAGCCCCGTGACGCTCGCAAGTACAGTGGCCCACGCCCGGTAGTGGCGCACCCGCCCTGCCAGCGTTGGGGTCGCTATTTCCACGGCGCACCCAACAAGCCAAACCAGTACCGGCTCGGCGAGGATGGCGGCTGCTTCGCCTCTGCGCTGACCGCAGTGCGCAACTATGGCGGCGTGATCGAGCATCCTGCCCACTCGCGCGCCTGGCAGTTCTTCGGGCTGGCCACGCCCCCCGCCGCGGGCGGATGGGTCAAGGCCGACGAGTTCGGTGGCTGGACCTGTCACGTCGAGCAGGGCCATTACGGGCACATGTCGCGCAAGGGCACGTGGCTGTACGCCGTCGGCACAGATCGCCCCGAGCTGATCTGGGGCCCGTCCGAGCAGCGCATCCACCCGCGCGCCCTGGAGCTGCACGGCTACGCCAAGGCTCGCCGCATCGGAATGATGGCCATGGTGGGCGGCAAGGACAAGACGCGCATCCGCAACGCCACGCCGGAGCCGTTCCGCGACATCCTGATCGCCATCGCGCGGTCTGCAACGAAAGGCCAGCCATGAGCGGCGCCACGACACCAGCATCGCGCATGGTCACGCCCGCTGAAGCCGAAAGGCTCGCCAGGGATGCAGTGCAGAACTACGCCAACGCCTGCAATCTGCAGACGACCGAGGACGCCGGCAACGCGCTCATGAAGCTGGTCAGCGTGGCCGGAATCACGATGAGCGCTCTAGTCGGGGCCGATGAAGCCGCGGCGCGTCTCGAAGGCACAGCCGAGTTCGTTCGCCGCAACGGGCAGAACATGAAGATGGAGCGCACCCAATGACCGCAGCACACGACACCCAGGCGCTGGCCGCCTGCCCTTTTTGCGAAGGACGCGCACGTTTCGTGAAGCACAGCGCTGGCATGAAAGCAACTGTGGGTTACGACCAGTGGGATGCGGTTGCCTGCTCAAGATGCGGCGCGACCGTCGGCGCCTGCGACCGCAGATTCCGCAACAAGGACGATGCCGCAAAGGCATGGGACCTCCGCGCCGCCCTCGCCTCCCGCATCCAGGAGAAGGAGGGGCAGCCCTCGACAATCGCTTGGGAAGCGACGACCTCGGCGTACATCACCTACATCACCCAGGAGCGCTACAGCCGCTTCGCGCCCGCTGTCCAGCGCTGGTACAAGCCCTACCGCTGCTCTTCCTGCGCCACCCTTGCCGCAGGCTCTCAAGCTGTGCAGGTGCCCGAGCGCATCGCTGAGTTGATCGATCAGCACGGTTCGCTTCGAGCCGCAGCGCGGGCACTGGATTGCGACCCAGGCTACCTGTCGCGCCTCCAGTCGGGCGAGAAGTCTGATCCTGGCACTGAGCTTCTGAGCCGCATGGGCCTGCGCCAAGTCATCACCTTTGAACGGATCAAGCCATGACCAATGATCAGATCTCCTACACAGTTCTAAGCGGGCTCATCGCCGTGCTGGCCTACTGGTTCGGCCTATTCCTGGGCGGATTGCGCCAGCGGGACATGTGGCAAGCTCACATGGAGAAGAGCAGCCGCTACATCCGCGCCGTGGATGATTTGGACCGCTGGTGTGGGCACACGTCGCCTCACGCGCGCCTCATCGCTCGCCACCTCGACGCGATCGGTGAAGGCAAGGACTGCAACGCCGGCACGCCAGCGGGAGACGAGGCATGCACCATCGACGGCTTGCGCGAGCAGTTAAAGCGCCTCGATGCCGCCCCATTGCAGCCTCTGGCTGGCGGGGAGGTGACATCGTGAAAACTTTCGCAGTGTGGTGCCCTGACTTCGGATCGGAGCGCAGCGATGCACGCCACTTCAAGGCAATTGATCACGAAGACGCCGCGTGCAAGTGGGCACAGCGCGAGGACCAAGCCAGCGCCGAATATTCCATCGTCGGCGGCACGAGCATGGTCGTGATGGTCTCCGAAGGGGATGACGCGCCCCAGGAGTTCACCGTGAGCGGCGAGGCCGTGCCCGCATACCAAGCCCGCGCCGCCAAGAAAGAAGTAGATGACTAAAAACGAATGGATCACCCGCTGCGTCGAGCGCCTGGCAACGCTTTCGACATTCAGCATGACACCCAGCGCTTACGACATCGCCGTCGACCTTGCTGGCGACCAGACCGATCGCTTCGGTGCTTCTGCACTGGCTTGGCAATCACCGGAAGACGTGGCCGAGGAATGGGCCGAGGAGGATGCCGCATGATGCCGCCCGAGATCATCAGCACCGCGCATTTCCCCGCCGCACCCGCGGTGCGCGAGAGGCCCATCCTCTTCAGCGCGCCCATGGTACGCCCGGTGCTCGCGGGCACGAAGACGCAGACGCGCAGGGCGATGCGCGATCAGGTTGTCCCGCCCGGCACCGTGCAAATGGCTCGGCCGGGCTACTGCGAAATTGTGAACGAGCACGGCGTGCACATCCCCGGCTTCTATTGCCCCTATGGCAAGCCCGGCGATCGGCTGTGGGTGCGTGAGGCGTGGTCGCATGCGGAATTCAAGGGGGCGCGCGGCGAGATCGCGGCAGTGCCCGAGCGATTCCAGCATCCGAACTTCTGCCACTACTCCGCCGAGTGGCAGCACAGCAAGATGCGCTGGACGCCTGGTATCCACATGCCCCGATGGGCCAGCCGCATCCTGATCGAGATCAACGACGTGCGCGTCGAGCGTCTGCAGGACATCAGCGAAGCCGACGCGCTAGCTGAAGGCGTGCGCCACAGCTACGGCGAGCCTTTCGACACCACCCACACGATCAGCGACCGGCGGCGGTACGAGTTGCTCTGGGAGCAGATCAACGGCTCAGGCAGCTGGGCGACCAACCCGTGGGTATGGGCCGTCTCGTTCCACCGCCTACCACCCACGGGTGGTATTTCCGAAACACCACCTGGAGGTAGTACGGCATGAGCCCGCACACGAACGAAGCCCAAAAATCTGACCGTGTGATCTATCGCTCGGACCTATGCAAGATGCTCGGCGTCGGCAGCGAAGCAATGCGCCGTTGGATGAAGGCCGGCAAGGTGCCTCCGCCCGATGTGGCAATCAGCCGGCGCACGGTCGGCTGGCGCCTTTCAACCCTGCAGGCTGCTGGTATCAGGCTTGTCTAGCCAATCGGCGAATGCCTGCATCATGGCGCGGCGTTCCTTCAGGTACTCCGCGCGGTTGTAGGCAGAGCGCACCTTGTCATCGGGCGTGTGCGCGAGCTGGCGCTCGATGGCATCGCGGTTGTACCCGTGTTCGTTCGCCCACGTGGACGCCACAGAACGCCACCCGTGCCCCGTCATCTCGCCCTTGTAGCCCATGCGGTGCATCAGGTAGAGCACAGCGTTTTCGCTCATGGGTCGATCGGCGCGCCGGTCGTTCGGGAAGACGTAGATGCTGCCGCGGCTCCGGGCCCGCAGCCTCTCGATGATTTCGACGGCCTGCCGGGCGAGCGGCACGATGTGATCTTTGTCCCGCTTCATCACCTCCTCAGGCAGGCGCCAGACGTTCCCGTCGATCTGGCTCCACAGCATCAGGCGCAGCTCCTGCGTGCGAACCCAGGTCAGCGCCATCAGCTTGCACGCGAGCACCGACTGAATCTCCTTCTCCAGGCTCAGGCGCAGCAGGAAGTCCGCAACCTCCGTCAGCTCGAGCGAGGCATGGGGTTTGGTCTTGGACTTCCCGAAAGCCTTCTTCGGCTGAATGGTGGCGGGGATGTTGATCGCCGCGTGCTCGTGCTCTACAGCCCAGTCCCAGACCTGCGAGGCCCACATCCGGACCTTGCGCACGTACACATGGTGGCCAGCGTTGTCGGTGATCATCAGCGCGGCCAGCAACGTCGGCCGGTCGATCGAGCCGATGGGCAGATCGCCGATGGGCTTGTAGAGGTGCATTTCGAGCGCGCGCAGGGCATTGGCCCTGTAGCCGTCGGCGACGTCTTTGCGCCCGTTCCAGTAGATCTCCGCCGCCTCCTTGAAGGTCACTGCGTTGCGCTTTGGCTTCTTTGGGCTGACGCCTTGTGCCATGCCCTTGCGGATCTCGGCCGCCTTCTCGCGGGCCAGGGCCAGGGAGACATCCGGGTATGCGCCCAGCGATGCGGTCTGCGGCTTGCCGTCGAGCCGATAGGCCAGCCGCCACGTTTTCGCGCCCTTGGGGGAAACGAAGAGGTGAAGACCCTGGCCGTCGAAGATTTTCTGCGGCTTGTCGGTCGGCTTAGCGGCGCGGACCTTGTTATCAGAGAGCTTGAATGTAGGCATCGGGAAGGATGCCGCACTGCGTGCCTACAAAAATGCCTACCGATGGCCCGTGCGTATGGGTTGTGTCGGGTGGGTTTTGCAGGTCTTCGGGTGGACGCGAGAGCGGCTAACCCGTTGATTTTGCATGTGATTGGGTGGAGTACAGGCAAAAAAATAGCCCCTTGTTGGGGCTATCTTGGAGGAGAGGGAGGGATTCGAACCCTCGGTACGTTACCGTACGCCTGATTTCGAGTCAGGTACATTCGACCACTCTGCCACCTCTCCGGTGTCTGTCGAGTCTGCGATTCTAGCAGTATTTTTTGGCCGCTTTGAAGGCGGCCGCAGAAGAATCAGGCGCGCAGCGTGTCGATGCCGCGCAGATAAGGCCGCAGCGCCACCGGCACGTTGATCGAGCCGTCTTCGTTCTGATGGTTCTCCAGCACCGCGACCAGCGCACGACCCACCGCCAGGCCGGAGCCGTTGAGGGTGTGCACCAGTTCGTTCTTGCCCTGCGCGTTCTTGAAGCGCGCCTGCAGCCGGCGGGCCTGGAAGGCTTCGCAGTTCGACACCGAGCTGATCTCGCGGTAGGTGTCCTGCGCGGGCAGCCAGACTTCGAGGTCGTAGGTCTTGCTGGAGCCGAAGCCCATGTCGCCGGTGCACAGCAGCACCACGCGGTAAGGCAGCTCGAGCGCCTTCAGCACGGCCTCGGCGTGGGTCGTCATCGCCTCGAGTGCCTCGTAGCTTTGCGACGGGTGCGTGATCTGCACCATCTCGACCTTGTCGAACTGGTGCTGGCGGATCATGCCGCGGGTGTCGCGGCCGGCGCTGCCTGCCTCGGAACGGAAACACGGCGAGTGCGCGGTGAGCTTGATGGGCAGCCGGGCCTCGGGCACCACCTCGTCGCGCACGAAATTGGTCAGCGGCACTTCGCTGGTCGGGATCAGATAGAGCGCCTGGTGGTCGGGCACCGGCTCGCCGTCCTGGCCGCCCTTCTTCGCGGCGAACAGGTCGCCCTCGAACTTGGGCAGTTGGCCCGTACCGCGCATCGAGTCGGCGTTGACGATGTAGGGCACGTAGCACTCGGTGTAGCCGTGCTGCTCGGTCTGCAGGTCGATCATGAACTGCGCCAGCGCGCGGTGCAGCCGGGCGATCGGGCCCTTCAGCACGCTGAAGCGCGAACCCGCGAGCTTGGTGCCCATCTCGAAATCGAGACCCAGCGGTGCGCCGAGGTCGACGTGGTCGCGCGGCGTGAAGGCCAATGGCGTCGCGCCACCGCCGGCGCCGCCCTGCGGGCTCCAGCGGCGCACTTCGACGTTGCCGGCTTCGTCCTCGCCCACGGGCACGCTCTCGTGCGGCAGGTTGGGCACGGCGAGCAGCAGTGCCTGCAGTTCAGGCTGAATGGCATCGAGCCGGGCCGATTGCGATTCCTGCTCGGCCTTGAGCGCGTTGACTTCGGTCATCAGCGCATCCACCGATTCGCCCTTGGCCTTGAGCGGTCCGATCTGCTTGTTGAGCGCGTTGCGGCGCGCCTGCAGTTCCTCGGTGCGAACCTGCAGTGTCTTGCGTTCGGACTCCAGCGCACTGAAGGCGTGGACGTCGAGGAAGGTCTGGTTCTTCTTGCGCGTTTCGAGACGGGCGACGGCCGAAGCCAGGTCTTTGCGGAGCAGGGTGATGTCGAGCATGCCCCGATTTTAGGTGGCGCTGCCGCGGTCTTCGCGCGGCAGGCCCGTCGGACGGATCAGGCGAGGCTGGTCGGGTCGAGGTTGGCGCCGCAGACGATCAGGCAGACCTTCTCGCCGGCACGCGGCACATAGGCACCGGTCTGCAGGGCGGCCAGCGGCAACGCGGCTGCGGGCTCGACGGCCAGCTTCATCTCTTTCCAGAGCCACAGCTGCGCCGCGCGAATGGCCTCGTCGGACAGCAGCAGCGCATCGCGCACCTCGCGCTGCGTGATGTCCCAGGCGAAGTCGCCGATGCGCTTGGCGCCCAGCGAGTCGGCCGCCACGCCGCCGACCTCGACGTCGACCGGATGGCCCGCCTCGCGGGCGCGGAACAGCGTGGGCGCACGTTCGGGCTCGAGCGCGACCACGCGGCTGCGCTGGCCGAACCAGCCGGCCAGGCCGCCGATCAGCCCGCCGCCGCCCACGCTCACCAGCACGGCATCGGGCAGGCCGCCCTGCTGTTCGATCTCGCGGCCCAGCGTGCCGGCACCGGCCACCACTTCGAGCTGGTCGTAGGCATGGGTCAGCAGCGCGCCGCTCTCGCGCTGGCGCGCCAGGCAGGCGGCCAGCGCATCGGCGTACGCATCGCCGACCACCGTGACCTCGGCACCGAGCGAACGCAGCCGCGCGCGCTTGGCTTCGGGCGACACGCCCGGCAGGAAGACTTCACAACGCACGCCGAGTGCGCGTGCGGCCGCCGCGGTCGCGATGCCGGCATTGCCGCCCGAGGCCACCACCACGCCGGCCGCCGGGATCGGCTGGGCCAGCAGGCGGTTCATCATGCCGCGCGCCTTGAAGCTGCCCGCGATCTGCAGGTGCTCGAGCTTGAGCCAGACCTCGGTGCCACCGGCGTCGAGGGCCGCGGGCAAGCCGAGGGCCGCGGGCGAGAGCTTCCAGAGCGGGGTTTCGCGCAGGTAGGCGCCGCGGTGCGCCGCGAGCCGTTCGGCCGCGGCTTCGATCTGCGCGTGCCAGTCGATGTCGTTCATGGAGGAAATATTGTTGTTCACGAGATGTGTCCCGGCGCCGGCCCGGCGTCGAGCTTGAGGCCCTTGGGCAGCGGGAACTTGATGGTCTCTTCGATGCCGTCCATCTTGCGCACCGACACGGCCCCCAGCGCCTTCACGCGGTCGATCACCTCGCGCACCAGCACCTCGGGCGCCGAGGCGCCGGCCGTCAGGCCGACCCGCGTCTTGCCTTCGAACCACTCGGGTCGGAGTTCGTCGGCCGAGTCGACCATGTAGCTCTCGGTGCCCAGGCGTTGTGCGAGTTCACGCAGGCGGTTGCTGTTGGAGCTGGTGGGGCTGCCGACCACGATCACGATGTCGACCTGCGGGCTCATGATCTTCACCGCGTCCTGGCGGTTCTGGGTGGCGTAGCAGATGTCCTGCTGCTTGGGTTCGCGCACCTTGGGGAAGCGCGCGCGCACCGCGGCCGCGATCTCGGCCGCGTCGTCGACCGACAGCGTGGTCTGCGTCACCACGGCCAGCTTGTCGGTCTGGCCGGGCTGCACCTTCGCCACGTCGGCCACGTCCTCGACCAGGTGGATGCCGTGGGTCAGCTGGCCCATCGTGCCCTCGACCTCGGGGTGTCCCTTGTGGCCGATCATGATGAATTCGTAGCCTTCTTTCGCGAGCTTGGCGACCTCGACGTGCACCTTGGTGACCAGCGGGCAGGTGGCGTCGAACACGTCGAAACCGCGCGCCTGGGCTTCGGCCTCGACCGCCTTGCTCACGCCGTGCGCGCTGAAGATCAGCGTCGAGCCCGGCGGCACGTCGGCCAGGTCCTCGATGAAGATCGCGCCCTTGGCCTTGAGCTCGTTGACCACGTAGGTGTTGTGCACGATCTCGTGGCGCACGTAGATCGGCGCGCCGAACTTGGCGAGGGCGCGCTCGACAATCTCGATCGCGCGGTCGACACCCGCGCAGAAGCCGCGTGGCTCGGCCAGGATGATCTCGTTGACGGAAGGCTCGCTCACAGCACGCCGATCAGCTGCACTTCGAAGGTCACCGGCTGGCCGGCGAGCGGATGGTTGAAGTCGAACTGCACCGCGGTGTCGCTCGAGGCGATCACGGCGCCGGCGTAGCTGCCGCTGCCATCGGGCGTGGGGAACTGCACCACGTCGCCGACCGCATAGCGCTCGTCGGGGTCGCCGATCTTGACCAGCAGCGTGCGCGCGACCCATTGCTGCATCTCGGCATTGCGCTCGCCGAAGGCTTCGCCGGCCGGCAGGTCGAAGGTGGTGTGCGCGCCCTCCTCCAGGCCGATCAGGCGCAGCTCGACGGCCGGCGACAGCTCGCCGGTGCCGAGCGACAGCGTCGCGGGCTTGTCGGCGAAGGTGTTGATGATGTCGCCCGCGGGTCCGGCCAGCCGATAGTGCAGCGTGAGGAAGGAGCCGGCGGTGACGACGGTGGCAGTGGTGGGCGAGGTCAAGGTGGCGCGATCGGTGTGAGTCAGGAAAGCGCAGCGATGGCCCCGGGGCCGCCGCTACACTGGACCCGCCATTTTAGGGAGTGGGGCCCAAGCCCCGTCTGCGCCATGTCTTTCAAGGATCTGCCTGCGCAAGCCAGACCGCGCGAGAAGCTGCTCGCACGCGGCGCATCGGCGCTGGGCGACGCCGAACTGCTGGCTCTGCTGCTGCGCACCGGCCTGGCCGGCAAGAACGTGCTGCAGCTCGCGCAGGAACTGCTCGACACCTTCGGCGGCATCGCCGGCCTGCTGCAGACCGACATCGCGGCGCTCAAGGCCGTCAAGGGCCTGGGCGGCCCGGCCAAGCGTGCCGAACTCAGCGCCGTGCTGGAGATCGCCCGCCGCGCGATGGCCGAGCGGCTCAAGGAACGCACGGTGTTCGATTCGCCGGAGGCGGTCGCGCACTATTTGCAGCTGCACATCGGCTCCAGCCCGCACGAAGTGTTCGCCGTGCTGTTCCTCGACGCCCAGCACCGGCTGATCGCGATGGAGGAGCTGTTCCGCGGCACGCTCACGCAGACCAGCGTCTACCCGCGCGAGGTCGTGCTGCGCGCGCTGCACCACCAGGCCGCGGCCGTGGTGCTGGCCCACAACCACCCGAGCGGCGGCGTGGAACCTTCGCGCGCCGACGAGGCCCTGACGCAGATGCTCAAGACCACGCTCGCGCTGGTCGACGTGCGCGTGCTCGACCACGTGGTGGTGGCGCGCGGCCAGAGCCTGTCGATGGCGCAGCGCGGGCTGGTCTGACGCCGGGGCATCGCCACGTCTCAGCCACGATCCGGGGACAATGGGACGCCCGGTCCCCGCCTGAAAGCCGTCTCGCCATGTCCCGTTCCCGCAGCCCCCTCAAGAGCCTCGCCGACCTCCAGCAGGTGCAACGCACCCTGGCCGAGACCCGCGAACGCGAAGCGGCGGCTGCCGCGGAACGTGCCGCGGCAGAGAAGAAGCGGCTGGCCGAGCAGGACCTGTTCAGCCGGGCCATCGGCGCGACCCAGCCGCTCAAGCGCGTGGCCGCGGTGCCGCTCGCGCCCGAGCCGCCGGCCCCGATCCCCGTGCAGCACCAACTCGACGAGCAGCGCGTGCTGCGCGAGTCGCTCTCCGACGAGTTCGACGTGAGCACGCTGCTGGACGTCGACGACGCCATGAGCTTTCGCCGTCCAGGCATCGGCACCGACGTCACGCGCAAGCTGCGCGCAGGCGAATGGACCATCCAGCGCGAGGTCGACCTGCACGGCCTGCGCAGCGACGAGGCACGCGAGGCGCTGGGCGCCTTCATCCGCACGGCCTTCAAGCAGGGCATGCGCTGCGTGCGCGTGGTGCACGGCAAGGGCCTGGGCTCGCCCGGCAAGCAGCCGGTGCTCAAGACCAAGACGCAGCGCTGGCTGATCCAGAAGAACGAGGTGCTGGCCTTCGTGCAGGCCAAGCCGGCCGAAGGCGGTGCCGGCGCGTTGGTGGTGCTGCTCTCGCCGAGCAAGCGCTGAGCGAAGCGCGCGCCATGAAAAAAGCCCGCGGCCTGGAAGGCGGCGGGCTTCGCAGAGGGGCCGGGGCCCCACTGGTGGCTGCTTACATCGAAGCGCTGTGGGTGCGTGCGGCGGCGCGGGCTTCGGCCTGCACCGTGGCGCGGTCGACGCGGCTGCCAGCCACCGACAGGACGCCAGCCGATGCGTTGTCACCGTAGATGTTGCCCAGGCGGGCGGTCTGCACAGCTTGGCTGCTGACCGTGGCGCGGTCGATGCTGTTCGTCAGGGCCGGTGCCACGCCAGCAAAGGCTGCGTCGCTGTAGATGTTGCCGGCGCGGGCCGTGGCTTGTGCTTCGGCTGCGACGTCGGCGCGGGTGCGCACCGAGTTCACGGTCTGCACGCCTTGGTACGTTTCGGCTTGGGCGCCAGCGATGGTCAGCAGGGACAGGGCGGCAACAGCCAGGATCTTCGAGGTCTTCATTTCAGTTTCCTTATTGGGTAGGGATGATTCGAACCGGTATCGGGGAGGCGTCGTCCCTGTCGGGGCGGCCGCCGCGCTCGGTGCCAAGCTCACCCAGAGCAGTTCGTCTTTCGTGACGCTTGCTGCTCTGTTGGATGAATCTTAACCCACCATCTAAGTAGAAACCCCTAATGAAATGATACGCGGTGTTCACGAAACGGGAACAATGCCGCAGTAGGAGCCGACGATCAGGTAACAGACTGTTCGCGCCCGGCGAAATAGCCGTTCAGTGGCGCATCCAGTCCGCAGTCTTGAAAAAGGAATCGCGCAGCCGGATCCGCAGCGCCTCGTCGACGCCCGTCTCGCCCATGGCCTGGTCCATGCAGGCCAGCCATTGGTCCCGCTCGGCGATGCCGATCGAATGGCCGCCGATGCTCTGCGGCATGTGGCGCGCCCTCAGCATCGGATGGCCGAAGCGGTCGGTGTAGTGCTGCGGCCCGCCGAGCCAGCCGCACAGGAACCAGAACAGCCGCTGACGCGCGTTGTCGAGCGAAGGGCCGTGCACGGCGCGCAGCCGCGCGTACGCCGGCTCGAGGTCCATCAGGTCATAGAAACGCGTGACCAACGCGTCGACGGCCGACTCGCCGCCGATCCATTCGAAGGGCGTGTCGAACTTGGGTTTGTCCTGGATTTGCATGGCTGGGATTGTCGCCGTCGAGGCGCCGCAGCCCAGGAGGCCTCGGACAAAGCCCACGAGGCAAGCACATCCGCGGCGAAAAGCCAGGGACACCGCGGAACCGGCTTTGCCGGGCCGCCGGTGTCGCCCCCGGAAGGGGGAAGGCGAAGCGACACGCAGTGCGCGAAGCCCTCGGGGGAGAGCCTATTCAGCGGCACGGCGCAGTGTGTCGACGACCGGGCGATTCAGCACCTCGCGCAGACCCCACCAGCCGGCGGCCAGCGCCAGTACGGCACCTGCCGCTGCACCCGCCAGCGGCACCAGCGGCGACGCCGTCCAGCTGAAATCGAACACATAGCGTGCCAGACCCCAGCCGATGGCCGAGGCCGCGATGCTGGCCAGGAAACCGGCCAGCAGGCCGACGCCCACCAGCTCGGCGCGCTGCACCTGGCGCAACAGGCTGGCGCGTGCGCCCACGGCGCGCATCACGGCGAACTCGCGCGCCCGCTCCTCGCGCGTGGCCGTGACGGCCGCGAACAGCACCACCAGCCCGGCGGCCAGCGTGAAGCCGAACAGGAACTCGACCGCGCGGATCACCTGGTCGAGCACGCGCTGCACCTGGCCGATGGTGGCGCTCATGTCGACGTTCGTGACGTTGGGGTAGGTGCGCACCAGCGCGTTGTCGAAGCCCGGCGTCTCGGGCGCGCGGAAGGCGCCCATGTAGGTCACGGGCACGTCGGGCAGCGAGGCCACCGTGTACATCACGAAGAAGTTGGCGTGCAGCGAACCCCAGTCGACCTTGCGCAGCGAGGTGATGCGCGCATCGTTCTGCATGCCGCCGATGTCGAAGCGCAGCCGGTCGCCGAGCTGGAGGCCCAGCGTCTCGGCCAGCCCCTCCTCCACGCTGACTTCGTCCTTCGCACCCGGCGTCCACGCGCCCGCGGTGATGCCGTTGTGCGGCGGCGCCTCCGCGCTGTTGCTGAGGTTGAACTCGCGGTCGACCAGGCGCTTGGCACGGTCCTCGGTGTAGTCGTCGGGCGTCACCGGCTTGTCGTTGATCGCGACCAGCCGGCCGCGGATCATCGGGTACCAGTCGAACTTCGCGACGCCGCCGTCGCGCAGCGATTTCTGAAACGCCTCGCTCTGGTCGGGCATCACGTTGATCACGAAGCGGTTGGGCGCATCGGGCGGCGTGGCCTTGCGCCAGCTCGCCACCAGGTCGGTGCGCAGCAGCACCAGCAGCACCAGCGCCAGCAGGCCCACCGCGAGCGCGCTGACCTGCACCACCGCATAGGCCGGCCGGGCCGAGATCTGCCGCGTGGCCAGCACCAGCCAGCGCGGCGCGGTCGTCTCGTTGACGCTGCGACGCAGCACCTTGACCGCCACCCAGCTCAGCGCGGCGAACACCGCCACCGCGCCCGCGAAACCGCCGACGGCGATCAGCCCGAGCTTGAGGTCGCTGCTGGCGGCCAGCAGCATCGCGACGAACCCGGCCGCGCCGATGCCCAGCACCGCGATCGAGGCCGGCTTGAGCCCGCCCACGTCGCGCCGGATCACGCGCAGCGGCGGCACCCTGGCCAGTTGCAGCACCGGTGGCAGACCGAAGGTGAACAGCAGCACCAGGCCCATGCCCAGGCCGAAGGCGACGGGCCACAGCGTGGGCGCGGGCAGCGCGGTCTCGACCAATCCGGCCAGCAGCAGCACGAACGCATAGTGCACGCCGAAGCCGATCGCCACGCCCAGCCCGCTCGCCACCAGCCCGACGATCGCGAACTCGAAGGCATAAGCGCCTGCGATGGTGCGCTGGCTCTGGCCCAGCACGCGCAGCATCGCGCAGTCGTCCAGGTGGCTGGCCGCGAAGCCGCGCGCGGCCAGCGCCACGGCCACGGCACTCAGCAGCGCGGCGAGCAGCGCCACCAGGTTGAGGAATTTCTCGGCGCGGTCCAGCGTCTGGCGCATCTCGGGCCGGCCGCTTTCCAGCGACTCGAGCCGGGCGCCGCGCAGCTCGCCCTTCTTGAGGCTGGCGTCGGTCTCGTCGCTGAAGGCCTTGACCGCGCGATCGTTGCCCGCCACCGCGAAGCGGTAGCTGACGCGGCTGGCCGGCTGCACGAGCGCGGTGCGGGCCACGTCGGCCTGGTTGAGCATCACGCGCGGGGAGAAGCTCGCGAATCCCCCGCCGCGGTCGGGCTCGAGGGTGATCACGCGGCTCACGCGCAGGCCGGCGTCGCCCAGCAGCAGCGTGTCGCCGATCTTCAGCCCCAGGGCGTCGAGCAGCGGCGGATCGACCCACACCTCGCCCGGCGCCGGCACCTCGCGTGTGACCGCGCCCTTGCCATCGCTCGACGTGGCCACCTGCACATTGCCGCGCAAGGGATAGCCGGCGGCCACGGCCTTGAGCGACACCAGCTTGCTCGCGCCGCCCTGTGCATCGCTGGCGCGTGCCATCGTGGGGAAGCCGTAGGTGGTCGTCGATTCGAGGCCCAGCGCCTGCGCGCGCGCGACGAACGCAGCCGGCGTGGGGTTGTCGCTGGTCAGCACCGCATCGCCGCCCAGCAGTTGCCGCGCATCGCGCTGCAAGCCGCCCTTGAGGCGGTCGGCGAAGAAACCGACGGCGGTGAGCGCGGCCACGGCCAGCACCACCGCGACGATCAACAGGCGCAGCTCGCCGGCGCGCAGGTCGCGCCAGAGGGTGCGCCAACCCAGGCGAAGAGAAGAGTTCATGGGGCCGACGATAGCCGACCTGGATACGGGTCCACCCTAGTAGGGTATAGACAAGCGGGGACGATGATGTGTCGCTAAACTGAGACGCAAAGGAGCACGCCGTGATCCCTCGATGTCCCCGTGGCCCGATGGCCATCGCCTTGGCTCTGAGCGCCGTCGTCGCGCTGAGTGCCTGCGACCGCAAGCCGTCGTCGCCGCCCCGCCCCGCGGCCAGCATCGCCGGCGAAGGCCCGACCGCTGCGTCGGGCGGTCCGCCCTCCAGCAGCTACCCCGCCGGCATCAAGGCCGCGCCCTCGGGCGACAAGGTCGCTGGCGCCGCCCCCGAAAAAGGCCCGTCCGAAGGCGGCACTGCGATCGGCGGCGTGGCGGACAACCAGGGCGGATCGGCCTCCGGCGGTGCCGGGGCTGCAGCCCCGACCGGTGGCGATGGCCGTCCGGCCCCCCAATGAAGAAGAAGCAGCAGGCTGCCAGAGCCTGACGCATCCGTTTTTGTGATTCCTGACTTCCAACAAAAAGACCACGATGAAACACAGCGCACTGCTTCAGGAGGTTCTGTCATGGACATGAGCCGCCGCCAATTCTTCCGCGTCAGCGGGGCCGGGCTGGTCGGCTCCAGCATGGTGGTGCTGGGCTTCTCGCCCACCGCCGCACTGGCCGAGGCCCGCAACTTCAAGCTGGCCCGCACCACCGAAACGCGCAACACCTGCCCCTACTGCTCGGTGGGCTGCGGGATCATCATGTACAGCCTGGGCGACAAGGCCAAGAACGTGGTGGCCGACGTGCTGCACATCGAGGGCGATCCTGACCACCCGGTGAACCGCGGCACGCTGTGTCCCAAGGGGGCCGGGCTGCTCGACTTCGTGCACAGCCCGAACCGCCTCAAGTACCCCGAGGTGCGCGAGGCCGGCAGCAACGAATGGAAGCGCATCAGCTGGGACTCGGCCTTCGACCGCATCGCCAAGCTCATGAAGGCCGACCGCGACGCCAACTTCCAGCCGACCAACGCCGACGGCGCCGTCGTCAACCGCTGGACCAGCACCGGCATGCTGTGCGCATCGGCCTCCTCCAACGAAACCGGCTACATCACCCACAAGGCATTCCGTTCGCTCGGGATGCTGGTCTTCGACAACCAGGCACGCGTTTGACACGGACCGACGGTGGCCAGTCTGGCCCCGACGTTCGGCAGAGGCGCAATGACCAACCACTGGCAGGACATCCAGAACGCGGATGTCGTGCTGATCATGGGGGGCAACGCAGCGGAAGCGCATCCTTGCGGCTTCAAGTGGGTGATCGAGGCCAAGAAGCAGAACAAGGCGCGCCTGGTCGTGGTCGACCCGCGCTTCACGCGCTCGGCGGCCATGGCCGACTACTACGCGCCGGTGCGCGCCGGGTCGGACATCGCCTTCCTTGCGGGTGTGCTGAACTACCTGTTGACCCACGACAAGATCCAGACCGAGTACGTCCGGCACTACACCAACGCGCCATTCATCGTCGGGCCTGACTACACCTTCGAGGACGGCCTGTTCAGCGGCTACAACGCCGAGAAGCGCAACTACGACGCCAAATCCTGGGGCTATGCGCTCGACGAGGCCGGCATGGCCAAGGTCGACATGACCATGCAGGACCCGCAATGCGTGCTGCAGGTCATGAAGCGCCACTACGCGCGCTACACGCCCGAGCTGGTGAGCCGCATCACCGGCACGCCGCAGGACAAGTTTCTCAAGGTGTGCGAGTACATCGCGAGCACCAGCGTGCCGAACCGCACGATGACCGTGATGTACGCGCTGGGCTGGACGCAGCACAGCACCGGCTCGCAGATGATCCGCACCGCGGCCATCATGCAGCTGCTGCTGGGCAACATCGGCGTGCCGGGCGGCGGCATGAACGCGCTGCGCGGCCACAGCAACATCCAGGGCCTGACCGACCTGGGGCTGCTGTCGAACTCGCTGCCGGGCTACATGTCGCTGGCGCGCGACGGCGAGCAGACGCTCGAGACCTACTACAAGACCCGCGCGCTCAAGCCGCTGCGGCCCAACCAGATGAGCTACTGGCAGAACTATCCCAAGTTCTTCGTCAGCATGCAGAAGTCGTGGTGGGGCAACGCGGCCAAGGCCGAGAACGACTGGGCCTTCCACTACCTGCCCAAGATCGACAAGCTCTACGACGTGCTGCAGGCCTTCGAGCTCATGAACAAGGGCGCGATGAACGGCTACATCTGCCAGGGCTTCAACCCGGTCGGATCGTTCCCGGACAAGAAGAAGATCGTCGACGGGCTGTCCAAGCTCAAGTTCCTGGTGACCATCGATCCGCTGGTCACCGAGACCAGCGAGTTCTGGCAGAACCACGGCGCCTTCAACGACGTGAAGACCGCCGACATCCAGACCACGGTGTTCCGCCTGCCCTCGACCTGCTTCGCGGAGGAAGAAGGCTCGCTGACCAACTCCAACCGCTGGCTGCAGTGGCACTGGAAGGGCGCTGAACCGCCGGGCGAAGCCATGCCCGACATCGAGATCGTCGCCGGGCTGTTCAGCCGCATCCGCGCGGCCTATGCGAAGGACGGCGGTGCCTTTCCGGACCCGATCGTCAACCTGACCTGGCCCTACAAGATCGCGCACGCGCCCTCCGCCCAGGAGCTGGCGATGGAATACAACGGTCGCGCGCTGACAGACCTGCTCGACCCCAAGGACCCGACCAAGGTGCTGGCGAAAGCCGGCGAGCAGCTCTCGGGCTTCGGCCTGCTGCGGGACGACGGCAGCACCGCCTCGGGCTGCTGGATCTACGCCGGCGCCTGGACCCAGGCCGGCAACCAGATGGCGCGGCGCGACAACGCCGACCCCTACGGCATCGGCCAGGCGCTCAACTGGAGCTGGGCCTGGCCGGCCAACCGGCGGATCCTCTACAACGGCGCCTCGGTCGACCCGAGCACCGGCCAGCCCTGGATCGCCAAGCGCACGCTGGTGCGCTGGGACGGCAAGGCCTGGAGCGGCTCGGACATCCCCGACATCCGGCCCGATGCGAACCCGATGGAAGCCGACGCCGTGCGGCCCTTCATCATGACCGCCGAGGGCGTGGCCCGGCTGTTCGCGCCGACCGGCATGGCCGAGGGCCCGCTGCCCGAGCACTACGAGCCCTTCGAGTCGCCGCTGGTCAACAACCTGATGCACCCGAAGAGCGAGGTGGCGCGCGCCAACCCCGCGGCGCGCATCTTCCAGGGCGACCTCGAGCGGCTGGGCGTGCCCAAGGACTTCCCGTACGTCGCGACCAGCTACCGGCTCACCGAGCACTTCCATTACTGGACCAAGAACGTGCGCACCTCGGCCATCCTCCAGCCGCAGCAGTTCGTCGAGATCGGCGAAGAGCTGGCGAAGGAAAAGGGCATCGAGAACGGTGGCTGGGTCAAGGTGAGCAGCAAGCGCGGCTTCATCAAGGCGGTGGCGCTGGTGAGCAAGCGCATCAACGCGCTGCAGGTGGACGGCCGCACGGTCCACACGGTGGGCCTGCCCAACCACTGGGGCTTCATCGGCCTCGCGAAGCCGGGCTACCTGGTGAACACGCTCACGCCCTTCGTGGGCGATGCGAACACGCAGACGCCCGAGTACAAGTCGTTCACGGTGAACATCGAGAAGGCATGAGATGACACACAGCCTTTTCCCGGTTTTCTCACGGCCCGCTTCCCTGAATTGCCCCCTCTCCGTCCGGGAGAGGGCGGGGGTGAGGGCTCGCAGCAATGGCAAGGCACATGACGGCGATACGGCTGCGGCCCTCACCCTGACCCTCTCCCGGTGGGAGAGGGAACAAGACAAGATTCGGAGCCTCTGATGTCCTCCCTCCAGACCCTCGACATCGCTGCCCGCTCGGCCACCACCACGCAGCCGCCGCACGTGCGCACCCGGCCGCAGATCAAGGAAGTCGCCAAGCTGATCGACGTCTCGACCTGCATCGGCTGCAAGGCCTGCCAGGTCGCCTGCATGCAGTGGAACGACCTGCGCGACGAGATCGGCGATGTGGGCGGCAGCTACAACAACCCGAACGACCTCACGCCCGATTCCTGGACCGTGATGCGTTTCGCCGAAGTCGAGCCCGAGCCGGGCAAGCTCGAGTGGCTGATCCGCAAGGACGGCTGCATGCACTGCGAGGATCCAGGCTGCCTCAAGGCCTGCCCCGCGCCCGGCGCCATCGTCAAGTACAGCAACGGCATCGTCGACTTCATCAGCGAGCATTGCGTGGGCTGCGGCAACTGCGTGACCGGCTGCCCCTTCGATGTGCCGCGCATCAGCAAGACCGACAACAAGGCCTACAAGTGCTCGCTGTGCTCCGACCGCGTCGGCGTCGGTCTGGAGCCGGCCTGCGTCAAGGCCTGCCCGACGGGCGCGATCCACTTCGGCACCAAGGACGCGATGCACGAGTACGCCTCGGAACGCATCGTCGACCTGAAGGACCGCGGCTTCGCCAACGCGGGCGTCTACGACCCGGCCGGCGTGGGTGGCACCCACGTGATGTACGTGCTGCAGCATGCCGACCGGCCCGGGCTCTACAGCAACCTGCCGACGAATCCGACGATCAGCCCGCTGGTCTCGCTGTGGAAGGGCGTGGCCAAGCCGCTCGCGGTGTTCGCGATGGTGGGTGCGGTGGTCGGCAGCTTCTTCCACTACATGAAGGTCGGCCCGGTCGAGGCCAAGGAAGACCGGGGCGCGGACAACGACGACGGCGAGGTCGTGGTCATCGAGGCACCACCGGAGGACGGCGTGGTGGTGGCCCCAGTCGACGCAGCACCGACGGGTGCGGCACCTGACGAGCGCCCGCGAGCCTGAACCCAAGGAGCATGCGATGACCCAGCGATACCTCCGCCGCTACGGCGACGCCACGCGCATGAACCACTGGTTCGTCGCGCTGATGTTCTTCGCCGCCGCGCTCTCGGGCCTGGCCTTCTTCCATCCCTCGCTGTTCTTCTTCAGCGCGCTGTTCGGCGGCGGGCCGTGGACGCGCATCCTGCACCCCTTCCTGGGCTTGGCGATGGTGCTGGGCTTCGTGTTCCTGTTCTTCACGATGTGGCGCGAGAACCTGCTGGACCGCAGCGACCGCGAATGGATCGCCAACGCGCCCAAGATGCTCGCGGGCGACAAGGCCTCGATGCCGCCCGTGGGCAAGTACAACGCCGGCCAGAAGCTGGTGTTCTGGGCCTTCGGCCTGAGCCTGCTGCTGCTGTTCGTGACCGGCTTCATGTTCTGGAGCCCCTGGTTCGTCCACTTCTTCCCGATCACGTTGCGCCGCATCGCGGTGCTGGTGCATTCGGTCTCGGCGGTGGTGCTGATCCTCTCGGTCATCATGCACATCTATGCGGCGATCTGGGTCAAGGGCACGCTGCGCGCGATGACGCGCGGCACGGTCACGGAGGGCTGGGCCAAGTTGAATCACCCGCTGTGGCACCGCAAGATGACGCGCAGATAGTGGCTCGCCCCCAGGCTCCGCGGCACTTCGTGTCCGCTTCTCCTCCCCCCTACCGGGGGCAACACCAGCGGCCCGGCGAAGCCGGTTCCGCGGTGTTCCACGAAAAACCCTGAAGGCGCTGTAGAGTGCACCGAATGACCAGCCCCGACAGCAGTTCGACGCCCGTGCGCACCACGCGCGTTCTCAGCCCCGAGGAAATCGCCATGCAGGCCGGGCGGCAGATGCCGTTCGTGCGGCTGCCGGTCCGGGCTGCCGTCTTCTCCGATCGGCAACTCCGGTTGCGCCAGCTCGCGGCATCGCATCCGATGCGCGAGTACCTGCTGTTCGTGGCCGACCTGGCCGCGGCGCAGCACCAGGCGCTGCAGGACCATCCGCCGGTCGCCGTGCCCGATGCCTCTGCCTGCGACGCCGCAGCCAAGGCACTCAAGCCGCCGATGCCCGCCTTCGGCTGGCCGCGCGACCCGCTGTGGCAGGCCACGCTGCGCCGCGTGCTCGCGCTGTTCGTGGCACCCTTGGCAGCGGGCCCGGTGCGGGACACGGTCGAGCGCCTGCTCGCCAGCCCCGCC
This sequence comes from Variovorax frigidus, assembly GCF_051216515.1. Taxonomy (NCBI): domain Bacteria; kingdom Pseudomonadati; phylum Pseudomonadota; class Betaproteobacteria; order Burkholderiales; family Comamonadaceae; genus Variovorax; species Variovorax frigidus. Next base: position 350,508 of record NZ_JBPJZF010000005.1, on the reverse strand, counting down.
GACTGGATCGATGCCCAGGCCGACCGGCTGTCGCGCCGCATCACGCTGGGCCTGGACCTCGCGACCGCACCGCTGATCGCCGCGGGCCTGCAGACCTACTGGGCGCACCTGGCATTGCAGACCGCCGATACCTACGGCGAGCGCGTGTTCGGCCACACCGAACCCGGCACCGAATGCCCCTGTTGCGGCAGCCTGCCCACGGCCAGCATCACGCGCATCGGCGCCGAGGACGGTGGCTTTCGCTACCTGCATTGCTCGCTGTGCAGCACGCAATGGCACTACGTGCGCATCAAGTGCACGCATTGCGAGAGCACCAAGGGCATCCAGTTCCAGCAGCTCACGCCCGAACCGGGCGTGGCGCTGCCGGCCACCGGCGCGCGCCCCGGTGCCGCCAAGGCCGAATGCTGTGATGCCTGCCACCACTACCTCAAGCAGGTCGCGATGGAGAAGGACCCGGAAGTCGAACCCGTGGCCGACGACCTGGCCAGCATCACGCTCGACCTGCTGGTGGCCGACGCGGGCTACGAGCGCAGCGGCCATAACCTGATGCTCCTCTTCGGCGAGTCATGAGCTCACCCCCAGGCTTCGCGCACTTCGTGTCGCTTCTCCTACCCCCTTCAGGGGGCAACACCGGCGGCCCGGCAAAGCCGGTTCCGCGGTGTTTCTGGCTTGCTCATCGGATGCGCTGTTGATGGCCGCGCCCGAAGAGTCCGTGGTCCACGGCTCGACGGCAAGGCCCAACGATCTGCCTTCTGTCGATCAACTGCTGCGCGGCGACGCGGCTTCCGCCCTGCTCGCCACGCATGGCCGCACGCTGGTCGTGACCGAGGCGCGCGCCCTGCTCGACGGATTGCGCCAGCGCGCGCTCGACGGCCGACTGCCCTTGGCCGACGTCGCGGCTACCGCGCTTTCCGATGCGCTCGCGGCGCGCGTCGAACAACGCCTGGCCCCGCGCATGCGCGGGGTGCTCAACCTCACGGGCACGGTGATCCATACCAATCTGGGCCGCGCGGTACTGGCCGATGCGGCGCTGCAGCGGCTGCTGACGGTGATGGCCTCGCCCAACAACCTCGAATACGACCTGCTCTCGGGCGGTCGCGGCGACCGCGATTCGCTGGTCGAGGATCTGCTCTGCACGATCACCGGCGCCGAGGCCGCGACCGTGGTCAACAACAACGCGGCCGCGGTGCTGCTGACCATCGCCGCGCTGGCACGCGACCGCGAAGTCATCGTCTCGCGCGGCGAGCTGGTCGAGATCGGCGGCGCCTTCCGCATGCCCGACGTGATGGCCAGCGCGGGCGCCCACATGGTCGAGGTCGGCACCACCAACCGCACGCACCCGGCCGACTACGAACGCGCGATCAACGAGCGCACCGGGCTGGTGATGAAGGTGCACACCAGCAACTACGCGGTGCAGGGCTTCACCGCCGCGGTGGACGAGAAGACGCTGGCCGGCATCGCGCGTGCACGCGGCGTGCCGCTGGCCACCGACCTGGGCAGCGGCTCGCTGGTCGACCTCGCGCACTACGGCCTGCCGCGCGAACCGCTGCCGCAGGAAATGCTCGCGGCCGGCTGCGACGTCGTGACCTTCTCCGGCGACAAGCTGCTGGGCGGCCCGCAGGCCGGGCTGATCGTGGGCAGCAAGGCCGCCGTCGGCCGCATCCGCAAGTACCCGATGAAGCGCGCGCTGCGCATGAGCAAGCTGCCGCTGGCCGCGCTCGAAGCCACGCTGATGCTCTACCTGCGGCCCGAGCGACTCGCGCAGGACCTGCCCACGCTGCGCCTGCTCACGCGGCCAGCCGATGCGATCCGTGAACTGGCGCGCGCGCTGCAGCCGGCGGTGGCCGCCGCCGTGGCCCCGCGCTTCACGGTCGAGGTGGTCGCGCTGCTCGGCCAGATCGGCTCGGGCTCGCTGCCGGTCGAACGCCTGCCCTCGGCCGGCCTGGCCATCGCGCCCGCAGGTACGGCGAAGAAGGGCACGGGCACCGCGCTCGAGGCACTGGCCACCGCCTTGCGCCGCCTGCCGCTGCCGGTCATCGGGCGCATCGCGGAAGACAGGCTGCTGCTCGACCTGCGCTGCCTCGAAGACAGCACCCCCTTCGTCAACCAGTTGCCCGCGCTGCGCGAACAGCTGCAGTAGTTTTCACCCCACCGGAGACACCGATGCACCATCTCGATCTGCTCGCCCCCGTCCTCACCGACACCCTGGCACCGCTGGCCCAGCGCACCGACACCGAGGCCCGCTTTCCGCGCGAGGTGGTGCGCGCGCTCGGCGACGTCGGCCTGCTCGGGCTCGTATCGTCGACATCCGTCGGCGGCATGGGGCTGGGCCTGGCCGAGGCCGCGCAGATCGTCTCGCGCATCGCGCAGACCTGCCCTTCGACCGCGATGGTGGTCTGCATGCACTACTGCGCCACCGCGGTGATCGAACAGTTCGGCGGCGCGCCGGTGCGCGAGGCCATCGCGCAAGGCAAGCATCTGAGCACCCTCGCCTTCTCCGAGGCCGATTCGCGCAGCCACTTCTGGGCGCCCACGGGCACCGCCCGCAACGAAGCCGATGGCGTGGTGCTCGATGCCCGCAAGAGCTGGGTCACTTCGGCCTTCGAGGCCGACAGCTACGTGTGGTCGAGCAAGCCGCTCGCCGCCGAGGGCGCCAGCACGCTGTGGCTCGTCGATGCCAAGTCCGATGGCCTGAGCCAGCCCGGCAACTTCGACGGCCTGGGCCTGCGCGGCAATGCCTCTACGCCGATCACCGCCAAGGGCGTTCGCCTTGCGGCCGGCGACCGCCTGGGCGACGACGGCAAGGGCTTCGACACCATGATGGGCGTGGTGCTGCCGTGGTTCACCACGCTGAGCGCGGCCTGCTCGGTCGGCCTGATGGAGGGCGCGTTGTCGCGCGCCATCGGCCACGTGGGCCAGACGCGCCACGTGCACCTCGACAGTTCGCTGGCCGACCTGCCGACCATCCGCGCCTATCTGGCGCGTGCGCGCATCAAGACCGACATGGCCCAGGCCCTGCTCGACGACACCGTCGCCGCCATCGGCGCGGGCCGCCCGGACACGATGCTGCGCGTGCTGGAGGTCAAGGCGGCGGCCGCGGAGACCGCGCTCGAAGTGACCGACATCGCCATGCGCGTGTGCGGCGGCGCGGCTTTCCGCAAGGAGGCCGGCATCGAGCGCCTGTTCCGCGACGCACGCGCATCGAGCGTGATGGCGCCGACCTCCGATGTGCTCTACGACTTCATCGGCAAGGCCATCACCGGCCTGCCTCTTTTCTGAAAGCAACCCGATGCCCCAACCGACACTGATCATGGGCGCCGTCGCCTACGCGCCCAAGGTCGTCACCATCTGGGAAGGCTTCAAGGCCTTCTTCGTGGCGCACGGCCTGCCCTTCGACTACGTGCTGTATTCGAACTACGAGCGCCAGGTGGAAGCGCAGTTCGATGGTTCCATCCACGTCGCCTGGAACTCGCCGCTGGCCTGGGTGCGCGCAGACCGCATCGCGCGCAGCAAGGGCCTGCAGGTGCATTCGGTGGCCATGCGAGACACCGACCTCGACCTGCGCTCGGTGATCGTCGTGCGCGCCGACAGCGACATCCGGAGTGCCGCCGACCTGCGCGACAAGACCATCGGCGCGGGCGCGCTCGATTCGCCGCAGGCCACGCTGATTCCGCTGGACCATCTGCGCACCGAAGAAGGCCTGGTGCAGCGCGAAGACTTCACGCTGCGCTGCTTCGACGTGCTCGGCGGCAAACACGGCGACCACATCGGCGGCGAACGCGATGCGGCCCGCGCACTGATGGCCAACGAGATCGATGCCTGCTGCCTGATCTCGGGCAACCACCTGGCCTTCGGCCTCGACGGTACGCTGCCCGCGGGCAGCACGCGCGTGATCGCGCACACCGCCCCCTTCGACCACTGCAACTTCACCACCAGCCCTGGCGCGCCCGAAGGGCTGATCGAGCGCTTCGTGAGGTTGCTGCTGTCGATGCGCTGGGACGATCCGCAGGTGCGCCCGCTGCTCGAGCTCGAAGGACTGCGCGAATGGCGCACCGGCCGCACCAGCGGCTATGCGCAGCTCGAACGCGCGGTGGACAACGAGAACTTCTACAGCCGCGATGGCCGCATCCTCAACGCCGACTATCGATATTGAGTCGCTGGGCCTCGAACAAGGTGCCCTGCTGCTGATCCGGCGCGCGCTGGCCGCGCTGCCCGCCGGGGGAGCGTTGCGCGTGCAGGGCACCGCGCCCGCATGGGATCTCCATCTCGAAGCCTGGTGCCGGCAGCAAGGCCACAGCGTGCGGTTCACCCAGAACGAGACCGGCGCCACCCAGGCCCACCTCACGCGCGCGATGCAGGCCGAAGGCCGCTGGCACGGTGCGCAGCGCACGGGCGATGCGGGCCAGGGCCCGGCCGAAGATGCGCTCGCCGGCTGGGGCCTGGCGGCGCGCGGCGCCACGGTCGAGGCCGGCAGCCCGCCCTTCGCCTTCGCGCTGCACCGTCGCAACGAACTCTGGGCGGCCACCGCGGGCGAGCTCTACGCACAGGCCGCCGCGGCGCAATGGGACCCGGCCACGGCCGTCGACTGGGACGCCCCCTTCGACCTTCCGCCGCCCATCGAAGCGGCCGTGGTCCAGGTCATGACCTACCTGATCGAGAACGAGAACGCCGCGCTGCTGGTGCCGGCACGCCACCTGGGTCAGGTGCATCCGCACTACCGCGAGGTGCTGCAACTGCTGGCCTTGCAGTGCGCGGACGAAGCACGCCACATCGAAGTCTTCACCCGGCGCGTGAAGCTGCGCGGCGCGAGCCCCGCGCTGTCGACCGCAGGCGGCCAGGCCAGCCTGCAGACGCTGTTCGAGGCGCCGGACTTTTCCATCGCGACTTTCCTGTTGTCGGTGTTGGGCGAAGGCAGCTTCATCAACCTGCTGAACTTCCTGCACGCCCACGCGCCCGACCCGGTGACGCGCCAGATCGCACGACTGGCCGCGCGCGACGAGGCACGGCACGTGGCCTTCGGCATGGCACACCTCGAGTACCGACTGGCCGAGGAGCCCGACTACCAGATCCGACTGCGCAGCGCGATCGAGCAACGCTACGACGCGCTCGCCAACACGGCCGGCCTCAACGAGGAAGTGTTCGACGCACTGGTGCTGCTGGCCGCGGGCGAGCTCACGCTGCCGGCCGTGAAGCGCGGCCACGAGGCCGTGCAGCAGCTCAAGCGCGACATGTCGGCAGGCCGCCGTGCCCGACTGGGTCGTCTGGGTTTCGAGCGCGCCGAGGCCGATCGCCTGGCCGACCTTCACACGCGCAACTTCATGTGAGGCCGGAGCACCCCCCATGATCATCGGCACCGCCGGCCACATCGACCACGGCAAGACCACGTTGGTGCGCGCGCTCACCGGCGTCGACACCGACCGGCTGCCCGAGGAGAAGCGGCGCGGCATCTCGATCGAGCTGGGCTACGCCTACCTGCGCACACCCGAGGGAATGTCCCTGGGCTTCGTCGACGTGCCCGGACACGAGCGCCTGCTGCACACCATGCTGGCCGGCGCCACCGGCGTCGACCATGCGCTGCTGGTGGTGGCGGCCGACGACGGCGTGATGCCGCAGACGCGCGAGCACCTGGCCGTGGTCGCGCTGCTGGGCCTGCGGCGCGGCACGGTCGCGATCACCAAGATCGATCGCATCGATGCTGCCGAACGCGATGCGCGCATCGCGCAGGTGCGCGCCGAGATCGCCGCCCTGCTCGCACCCACGGCGCTCGCGGACGCGCCGGTGTTCGCGCTGTCGGCCGTCACCGGCGAAGGGCTCGACGCGCTGCGCGCGCATCTGGTCGCCGAGGCGCGCACGGTGCACGCGCACGACGAGGCACTGGCCTTCCGCCTGGCGGTCGACCGCGCCTTCACGCTGGCCGGCGTGGGCACCGTGGTCACGGGCTCGGTGATGGCGGGCCGCGTGCGCATCGGCGCCGAACTGCGGATCGCGCCCGGTGACCGGCCGGTGCGCGTGCGCGGCATCCACGCGCAGAACGAACAGGCCGAGGCCGCGCATGCCGGCCAGCGTTGCGCGCTCGCCCTGGCCGGCGTGGCCAAGGACGAGGTCCACCGCGGCCAGTGGGTGTGTGCGCCGGGCATCGCGCTCGCGACCGAACGCCTCGACGTGCAGCTCACGCTGTGGCCCGGCGAGGCGCATGCGCTGCGCTCGGGCACGATCGTGCACGCACACCTGGGCGCGAGCGACGTGATGGCCTCGGTCGCGCTGCTCGACCGCGACGCGCTCGCGCCCGGCGAGACCGCCCTGGCCCAACTGGTGCTGCGCGAGCCCACGGCCGCATGGCACGGCGACCGCGGCGTGCTGCGCGATGCCTCGGCCACGCGCACCGTGGCCGGCGTGCGCGTGCTCGATCCCTTTGCACCGACGCGCTACCGGCGCACGCCCGAGCGGCTGCAGGCGGTGGCCGCGTGGACGCTGGACGATCGCGAAGAACGCATTGGCGCGCTGCTTGCGAGCGCTCCGATGGGACTGGACGCCGACCGCCTGAAGCGCGCGCTCGCGCTGCAGGAGGCGCCCCCGACGCCGAGCAATGCCGTGCAGCGTCCCCACGTGCTGATCGCCGTCGAACACCTCGATGCGCTGCAGCGGCAGATCGTCGATCGCCTCGAAGAATTCCATCGCACCGCGCCCGAGGAGGTCGGCCCCGACCCGCGCCGCCTCAAGCGACTGGCCGGTCCGCGCGTGGGCGATGCGCTGTGGCAGCACGCGGTCGAAACGCTGCTGGCCAGCGGCGCGCTCGCGCGCAGCGGCCACTGGCTGCACCTGCCCGCGCACGCGGCCGTGCTCAGCGCCACCGAGGAACGGCTCGCGCAGACGCTGCTGCCGCAGATGGCCGAGGGCGGCTTCGATCCTCCCTGGGTGCGCGACCTGGCCAAGAACAACAACGCGCCCGAGCCCGGCGTGCGCCAGACGCTCGCGAGCCTGGCGCGGCGCGGCCAGGCCTTCCAGGTGGTCAAGGACTTGTACTATCCGGCAGCGACCGTCGAGCGCCTGGCCGCGCTGGCACGTGACTGCATGGCCGGTGCCGAAGGGCTGCAGGCCGCGAGCTTCCGCGACGCGACCGGCCTGGGCCGCAAGCGCGCGATCCAGCTGCTGGAGTTTTTCGACCGCGTCGGCTACACGCGACGCGTGAAGGATGTGCACTTGCTGCGGCCCGACACCGTGCTGTTCGGTGGCCCGCAGGGCAGCAAGTGACCCCATGATGAATGCACATGGGAGGGAATCGTCCCTGGTGGGGCGGCCGGGCTTCAAACCCGGTGGGTGGCGCCACGCGTCGCCGGGAGGGTTCGACTCCCTCTCCCTTCCGCCCTCTGCACACGCTGCAGCACGGCGTCACACCGGCGTGCGCAGCGCGTCCAGGATGAGCTGGCCCAGCTCGGCCCGGCGTGCCGGACCCATGCGCGGCTTGATGGCCGCGATCGAGATCGCCGCGAAGGCCGCGGCCGCATCCGGAATGACCGCGCCCACGCCACCCACACCCTGCGTGACGGTGTCGACCAATTCCGCATAACCGTTGCGGCGCGTGCGCGCGATGGCCTTGCCCATCGCCGCCGGCGCGAGTCCCGCGGCCTCGAAGGCCGGCGCGTGCTGGGCACGGATGCGGGCGATCTCCTCGTCCGGGTTCGATGCGAGCATCGCGAAGCCGCCCACGCCGATGCCCAGCGGCCGGATGTCGCCCACGCGCGTGCTGAAGATCTTCACGGGGAAGGCGCCGTCTTCCCGCGCGAGGCAGACGGTGTAGTCGCCCTGGCGCGCCAGCAGGAAGACCGTGTCTTCCGAGATGCGCGCGAGCCGTTGCAGCAGCGGCTGGTAGGACGCGACCAGCGGCGCGCGCTTGAGGGAGGCGAAGCCCAGGCGCATGGCCTCCAGCCCGAGCCGGTAGCGGCGGGTGGCGGCGTCCCGCTCGGCGAACTGCTCCTCGACCAGGCAGGTGAGCAGGCGATGCGCGGTCGAGCGCTCGAGTTGCGTGAGCGCCACCACCTCGTTCACCGCCAGCCCCTCCTCGTGGTGCGCCCCCAGCACGCGCAGCACCTGCAGTGAGCGGCGCATGTTCTGGGCCCCCGGGGTTTCCATAGGTTTGCTCACGATATGGGATCTCCTTCAATTTCTGATCGCAGCATGAGCATAACGGGATGAGCATCGGCGCTCACTGAATGCAGGAACCTTCCATGAGCGACCCCCTTCTCCTGATCGAGCAAACCGGCGCGGTGCGCCGCATCTGGCTCAACCGCCCGCAGGCGCGCAATGCGCAGAGCCAGCAGATGCTGGACGAACTGGACCATGCCTTCGAGGACGCGCGCACCGACGCCGCCACGCGCGTCGTCGTGCTGGCCGCCAAGGGCGCGCACTTCTCGGCCGGCCATGACCTCAAGCAGGCGCAGGCCGAACGCGCCGAGTTCACGGTCGAGGAACGCTGGGCCTACGAGGAACAGCGCTATTTCCAGTACTGCATGCGCATCTGGGATTTCCCCAAGCCCACCATCGCGCAGGTGCAGGGCGCCTGCGTGGCCGCCGGCTTCATGCTGGCCAACATGTGCGACCTGATGGTGGCCTCGGAAGACGCCTTCTTCTCCGACCCGGTGACCCACACCATGGGCGCCGCCGCGACCGAGGTGCTGATCCATCCCTGGGTGATGGGCCTGCGGCAGGCCAAGGAGCTGCTCTTCACCGGCGAACGCCTCACGGCCGCCGACGCGAAGGCGCTGGGCATGGTCAACCGCGTCACGGCCAACGACCGGCTCGACGAAGACACCATGGCGCTCGCGCAGCGCATCGCCCAGGCGCCGCCCTTCGCGCTGCAGATCCTCAAGAAGTCGCTCAACCGCTCGGTCGACGTGCAGGGCATGCGCCAGGCGCTGTCGGCGCATTTCGACGTGCACCAGCTGAGCCACGTGAGCGAGGAGTACCGCCGGACCAAGGACGCCGGCCTGGCCAGCGCGATCCTCAAGGGAGCCCAGGCATGAGCGGCACGCCACGCCACCGCCTCGATCCCCTGCTGCAGCCCCGTTCCATCGCGATGGTCGGCGCCAGCAACCAGGCCGGCCGCATCGGCGGCATGCCGCTCGACCTGCTGCGGCACTTCGGCTACGCGGGCCAGGTGTTTCCGATCAACCCGAAATACCAGGAGGTGTTCGGCTACACCTGCTACCCCGACATCGAGTCGCTGCCCGAAACGCCCGACCTGGTGGTGCTGGCCATCGGCGCGGAGGACGTGACGGCCATGCTCGAGCGCTGCCACGCCAAGGGCATCCCGGCGGCCATCGTCTACGCCGCCGGTTTTGCCGAAGCGGGCGACAGCGGCGCAGCCCTGCAGCGCACGCTCGAGGCCTTCGTCGCGCGCAGCGGCATGGTCGTGGCCGGACCCAACTGCATGGGCTTCGCCAACCTCAACCTGCAGGCGCACACGGCCTTCGCCTCGGTCTTCCGCAACGTGCCGCCGCAAACGCAGCCCGGCCGCGTGAGCGTGCTCACGCAGAGCGGCAACGTCTGCTCGGCCGTGTTCGCGCTCATCCGGCGGCTCGACGTGCCGGTGAGCCACTTCATCAACACCGGCAACGAGGCCACGCTGGAATTCTCGGAATACCTCTCGTTCCTCGCGCAGGACGCGCAGACCGATTGCGTGATCGGCTACGTCGAGCAGCTGCGCCACGGCCCGCGCTTCATCGACGCCGCGCTGTCGCTGGCGGCGCAAGGCAAGCCGCTGGTGATCTACAAGGCCGGCGAGACCGAGAAGGGCTCGGAGGCGGTGCGCTCGCACACCTCGGCACTGGCCGGCGACCTGGCGCTCTACAAGGCCGGCTTCGAGCAGCTCAACGTGATCCGCGGCACGGACTTCGCGCAGATGGCCGACCTGGCCTACCTGAGCGGCTTCCGCCAGCGCGAGGGTGGCCGGCGCGTGGCCATCGTCACGATGTCGGGCGCGCTGGGCGCCATCCTGGCCGACAAGCTGATCGGCGCCGGGCTCGATGTGCCGACGCTGCCGCCCGCGCTGCAGCAGGCGCTGCGCGAAGGCATCCCCGACTACGGCATGGTGTCGAACCCGGTCGACGTGACCGGCAACGTGGTCAACCAGCCCGAGTTCGTGCGCACCATCTTCACCGCGCTCGCCGAGAGCGACGCGATCGACACGGTGATCGTCTACGCGCCCGGCTACCTGCTCGACCGCATGGCGGACACGCTGGTCGACATCTGCGCGCAGCACCCGCGTCTCTTCGTCGCCATCGACACCGGCGCCGCGCAATGCCGCGCACGCCTGTCCGCTGCCGGCGTGCCGGTGTTCGACGACCTCGGCCGCGCCACGCAGGCGCTCGCACCCTACTGCCACTGGCTCGCGCGCCGGCCCGAAGTGGCGCGCTGGGCTGCATTGCGGACCGCAGCGCGCGCCGCATCGCCGCACGACGCGATGCCGACGCTGCCGCCGAAGCTCAACGAGCACGACACCAAGTCGCTGCTCGCACGCTACGGCGTCCCCTCGCTGCCCGAACAGGTCTGTGCCGACGCCGATGCGGCCGTGCGCGCGGCGCAGCAACTGGGCTGGCCCGTGGCCCTGAAGATCCTGAGCGCCGACATCGCGCACAAGACCGAGGCCGGCGGCGTGCGCCTGGGCCTCGCCGACGCGGCCTCGCTGCGCACGGCCTGCGCCGAGGTGCTCGCCGCCGCGGCGCTGTACGACGCCTCGGCGCGCATCGACGGCCTGCTGGTGCAGCCGATGGCACGCGGCGGCGTCGCGGAACTGATCGCCGGCGTGACGCACGATCCGGTGTTCGGCCCCGCGCTCACGGTCGGCCTCGGCGGCGTGCTGACCGAGCTCTACCAGGATGCAGCCCATCGCCTGCTGCCGGTCGATGCGGCGATGGTCGGCGACATGCTGCGCTCGCTCAAGGCCTGGCCGCTGCTCGACGGCTTCCGCGGCCGGCCGGTGGCCGACGTCGAGGCCGCGTGCGCCGCCATCGCCGCGCTGTCGGATGCCGCGACCGCGCTCGGCGCGCAGGCGCAGGAGATCGAGATCAACCCGCTGCAGGTGCGCGCCCGGGGGGCCGGCGCCGTGGCGCTCGATGCCCTGGTGCTGGTCGACACCCCATCCTTTGACCACAACCCTGACAGGAGACAAGAAGCATGAAAACGTCCTTGATGAAGACCGTGTCCGCGACGGTGCTCGCGCTGGCGGCCTCGCTGGTCGCGCCCGCCGCGGCCCTGGCCCAGGCCTATCCCGACAAGCCGGTGCGGATGGTGCTGCCCTTCCCGCCCGGCGGCGTGACCGACATCCTGGCGCGCGCGCTGGCCGAGAAGCTGGCGCCGCGCCTGGGCCAGCCGGTGATCGTCGACAACAAGCCCGGTGCCGGCACCGTACTGGCCTCGGACCTCGTCGCGCGCGCGCCGGCCGACGGCTACACGCTGCTGCTGGCCGCCTCCTCGCTGGGCACCGCGCCGCTGCTCTACGAGAAGGTCGGCTACGACGCCGTCAAGAGCTTCGCGCCGATCACGCAGGTGGCTTCGGTGGTGCACGTGCTGGTGGTCAACCAGCAGTTGCCGGTGAAGTCGGTGGCCGAGCTCGTGGCCTATGCCAAGCAGAACCCGGGCAAGCTCAACTACGCATCGACGGGCACCGGCACCTCGACCCATCTCGAGGGCGAGCTGTTCAAGAGCATGGCCAAGGCCTACATGGTGCACATCCCCTACCGCGGCAGCGGCCCGGCGCTGACCGATGTGGTGGGCGGGCAGGTCAGCGTGATGATCGATGCGCTCGGCTCTTCGGGCCCGTTCATCAAGGCCGGCAAGCTGCGCGCGCTGGCGGTGACGACGGCCAAGCGCTCGCAATCCATTCCCGATCTGCCGACGGTGGCGGAGTCCGGCCTGCCGGGCTACGAAGCGATGCCGTGGCTGGGCCTGGTCGCACCGGCGGGCACGCCGCAGCCGGTGATCGACCGGCTGCACCGCGAGATCGCCGAGATCCTCAAGGAGCCCGAGCTGCGCGAGCGCTTCAAGGGCTGGGGCCTGGACATCATCGGCAACACGCCGGCCGAGTTCTCGAGCTTCCTGCGCCGCGACATCGACCAGTGGGCGCGCGTGATCAGCAGCGCCAAGATCAAGGCCGACTGATGCCACGGACCTGTGCCACGGAGCGCCGCGCATGAGGCTCTCGCTCACCGAAGAACAGGGCCTGGTCCAGTCGAGCGCACTCGACTGGCTGGCCGGGCAGTACGATTTTCGCCAGCGCGAGGCGGGGCTGCACCGCGACGGCGGATCGCCCCAGGCCTGGCGCGCGTTCGCCGAGATGGGCTGGCTCGGACTGCCGCTGCCCGAAGCGGCCGGCGGCCTGGGCATGGGCCTGCTCGAGGCCGGGCTGCTGATGCAGGCCCTGGGCCGGCACCTGGTGGTCGAGCCCGTGCATGCGACGGTGCTGCAGGCCGCACGGCTGGTGGCGCTCGTGGGCACGCCCGCACAACAGGCCGAATGGCTGCCGCCGCTGGTGGCCGGCGCGCATCGCCTGGCGTTGGCACACGGGGAGCCCGGCGACCGCCTGCCCTGGGGGCCGCGCCGGACGACGGCCAGCCGCTCACCGGAGGGCTGGCGCCTCGACGGCGACAAGCGCCAGGCGATCGCCGCCCCGGGCGCCGCACGCTGGATCGTCTCGGCCTCGGATGGCGGCGTCACGCGGCTGTTCCTCGTCGATCCGGCCGCCGACGGCATCGGTGTCGATGCCTACGACACCCTCGCAGGCGGCCGCGCGGCCGACATCGTGTTCGAGGGCACGGCGGCGACCTTGCTGGGCCCCGACGATGCGCACGACGCGGATGCCCTGTTGACCCAGGTGCTGGCCGAAGGGCTGGTCGCGCTCGGCTGGGAAGCCACCGGCGCGATGCAGGCTGCGCTGGCACAGACCACGGCCTACACGCAGCAACGCCGGCAGTTCGGCCAGCCCCTGTCGGACTTCCAGGTGGTGCAGCACCGGCTGGCGGAGATGGCCGTGCATTGCGCCGAGGCGCAGGCGGCCTGCGAGCTGGCCTCGATGCGGCTGGCGCTGTCGCCCGGCGACGGCCCCGAACTCGCGGCGCTGGTCAAGAACAAGGTCGGCCGTGCCGCGCGCTTCGTGTCGCAGGAGGCGGTGCAACTGCACGGCGCGATGGGCGTGTGCGAGGAGTTGCCCATCGCCGCGACCTTCCGGCTGCTGCTGGCCTTCGCACAGCAGGGCGGCGACGGCGCATCGCATGCGCTGCAGCGCGGCCGTTCGCTGCTGTCGACGGGTCATTTCGCCCACAGCCAGACGCTGCGCGAGCGCGCCGCATCGACCACGGAACACAGCGCATGAACCTCGAACTCGAGCCCGCCGACCTCGCCTTCCGCGACGAGGTCCGCGACTTTCTCGTCACGCACCTGAGCGACACGCTGCGCGATGGCCAGCGCCGCACGACGTCGATGTACCCCGACGCAGAGATCTCCACGCCCTGGCAGAAAGCGCTGCAAGCCAAGGGCTGGCTGGTGCCGCTCTGGCCCAAGGCCTGGGGCGGCACCGGCTGGAGCGCGCTGCAGCGCTTCATCTTCGAAAGCGAATGCGCATTGGCAGGCGCCCCCCTGGTGCATCCGATGGGCGTGCGGCTGGTCGGCCCGGTGATCCTGCGCTACGGCACCGAGGCGCAAAAGGCCCGCCACCTGCCGCGCATCCTTTCGAGCGAGGACTACTGGTGCCAGGGCTTCTCCGAGCCGAACGCCGGCTCGGACCTCGCGGCACTGGCGCTGCGCGCGCGGCCCGACGGCAGCGACTACGTGCTCGACGGCACCAAGATCTGGACCAGCTACGCGCACCGCGCCAACCGCATGTTCGCGCTGGTCCGCACCCGCAGCGAAGGCAAGAAGCAGCAGGGCATCAGCTTCCTGCTGATCGACATGGCGCTGCCCGGCATCAGCGTGCGCCCGATCGCCACCATCGGCGGCGACCACGAAGTCAACGAGGTGCACTTCGACGGCGTGCGCGTGCCGCAGGCCGATCGCATCGGCGAGGAGAACGCGGGCTGGGCCTGCGCCAAGTACCTGCTCGAGTTCGAGCGCGGGGCGGGCATCTTCAGTCCGCGCCTGCGGGCCCAGCTCAAGCGGGTGGCCAAGGCCCTGCCGACCGCCGATGCCGCGAACGACGAACTGCTGCGACGCTTCGGGGAGATCGCGGCCGACGTCGACACCTTCGAATGGCTGGAGCTGCGCACCATGGGCGGATTGCTGCCCGGCGCCAATCCGGGGCCGGTGTCGTCGATCCTCAAGCTGCGCGCGAGCCGGCTCAAGCAGGCCATCGGCGAACTCGGCGTGGAAGCGCTGGGCGGGGATGCGTTGCGCTGGCGCAGCCACCCGGTCGACGGCCGGAACGCGGCCAACACCTTGGTGCCCGAGTACTGCAACAGCCGGGCCTACACGATCTTCGGCGGCGCGGCGGAGATCCAGCTGGGGCTCATCGCGCGCACCGTGCTCGACGGCTGAGGCGTGGCGAGTGGCCGCACCCGGCCGCGCGTTCAGCCCTTCCGGCCGCCCATCACCAGCAGCAGCCCGCCGACCACGATGGCGCCGATGCCGGCCCACATCGGCACGTTGACGCGCTCCTTCTCCTTGGCCGAGATCTCGAGCGGGCCCAGCTTCACGACCGTCGTGTCCTTGGTGTAGCTGAAGCCGCCGTAGGCCAGGCCGAGGCCGCCGGCCACGATGAGGACGATCGCGATGATTCGGGTGGCGTTCATGTGTCTTCCTCGGGGGTTGCAATGGGTGCCACTCTACCGCCGATGCGTGGCCCGGCTGCGCTCACGGCCTGCCGTCCGACGCCAGGCGCAAGCGCATGAACACGCTGTGCGGATCCTCGCCGTAATCGCCGAAGGGCCCGCAGCGGATGAAGCCGGCGCTTTCGTAGAGACGCTGTGCCGGTTCGAAGGGCGCCGTCGCGCCGGTCTCCAGGCTCAGGCGCTCATAGCCGCGCGCGGTCGCCACCGAGATGATGTGTTCGAGGATCGCCCTGCCGGCGCCCCGGCCTCGCCGCGCTTCGGGCGTGCGCATCGACTTCAACTCGCCGTGCGCCGCATCGAGTTCCTTCAACGCGCCGCAGCCGAGCAGCACACCGGCATCGTCCCAGGCCGACCAGAAGCTGATGCCGGGCTGGCGCAGTTGGTCCAGATCGAGCGCGTACACGCTCTCCGGCGGCGACCACGCGCGCATGCTCCGCAAGTGCTCGTCGAGCAGGGCATGGATGGCGGGGCGGGAGAGGTCGTCGCGTTCGATGTGCATGGGGCCGCAGGGTTTCGGATCGGTCGCCTATTGTGTGCAGCTTTGCGGCACTTTCGACGCCGCTTGCGGCCACGCGGTCGCAGCCCAGACGAGCAAGGCCAGCAGGCTCACCCCCGCACCCAGCACGCACACGCCGGACCAGCCCGCTCGCGCGTAGACCGCGGTCGAGGCGATCGCGCCCGCGCCGCTGCCCACGGCGTAGAACAGCATGTAGCACCCGATGAGCCGGCCGTGCGCCTCGGCGGGCCGCTGGAGGATCAGCGCCTGGTTGGTCACATGCAGCGCCTGGCAGCCCGCATCGAGCAGCAGGATGCCCAGCACCAGCCACCCGAGCGAGCGATGCATCAGGGCCAGCGGCAGCCAGCTGAGCAGCAGCAGAGACAGCGACACGCCGCTGGTGCGCTGCGCCCGCCCCTGGTCGGCCCATCGGCCCGCACGGCCGGCCAGCACCGCGCCCAATGCACCCAACAGCCCGAACGCGCCCACGGCCGCGTGCGACAGCGACCACGGTGCGGCCGTGAGCGGCAAGGCGATCGCACTCCAGAAGATGCTGAAGGCCGCGAACATCAGCAGGGCCAGCGTGCCCCGCACCTGCAGCACGCGGTCGGTGCGCAGCAGGCCCAGCGACGAGCGCAGCAGCCGGCCATAAGGCAGGCGCGCGGTGACGGGCGCCTGGGCCGGCAGCCGATGCCAGATGCACGCGCCCAGCACCGCCATCACGGCCGCCGAGCCCAGGTACACCCCGCGCCAGCCCACCAGGTCCGCCAGCACGCCCGACCAGACCCGGGCCAGCAGCAGCCCGATCACCACGCCGGACTGCGCGGCGCCCACCACGCGCCCACGCTCGTGCGCCGCCGCGCTGCTCGCCGCGTAGGCAATCATTCCCTGCGTCATCGCCGTGCCCAGCAGGCCGACGCACAGCATGCCGGCCATCAGCGCCAGGCTGCTGCGCGCGGCGGCCACGCCGATCAACGCCAGCACCAGCCCCATGAGCTGTGCGCGCGCCAACCTCCGCCGATCGTGCTGGTCGCCCAGCGGCACCAGCAGCAGCAAGGCCAGCACCGAACCGGCCTGCGTGGCGGTCACGACGCCGCCGATGGCGGCCTGCGAGACGCCGAAGTCCGACGCCAGCGTGTCGAGCAGCGGTTGGGCAAAGTACACGTTGGCCACGCTGGCGCCGCTGGTGCCGGCGAACAGCGCGACCAGGCTGCGCGGCATGGGCCGCGCGTCACTGTGGGAGAGGGGCAATGGCATCGTCGGTATTGGTTTCATTTTTAAACCAGACAGAGCATAGCCGATAAGTTTTAAAATGCAACCAGTGTGCGGTCAGGCGGCCGCACTGCTTCCGGAACCTTCGACATGGCCGAACGCAAACGAATGAACACCGCGACCTGCCCGGTCGCCCGCGCGCTGGACCTGATCGGCGACCGCTGGTCGCTGCTGATCGTGCGAGACGCCTTCGACGGCATCAGCCGCTTCAGCGACTTCCAGGCCAGCCTGGGCGCGGCGCGCAACATCCTCGCGAGCCGGCTCAAGGCGCTGGTGGAGGACGGCATCCTCGAAAGCCAGCCCGCGGCGGACGGCTCGGCCTACCAGCAGTACGTGCTGACGCCCAGGGGCCAGGCGCTGTTCCCGGTGATCGTCGGGCTGCGGCAATGGGGCGAAGGCCATCTGTTCGCACGCGGCGAGCACGGCTCACGCATGGTCGATCTGAAGAGCGGCAAGCCGGTCGCGCGGATCGGGGTCGAGAGCGCCGATGGGCGCCCGCTGCAGTTCGACGATGTGCAGGTGGTCGACAAGTAGCGACCAGGGCCCGGCCGCCTACGCCGCACGCGCCGTGATCCACCAGCAGGCCGCGTCGTAGCGCACCTCATCCCCCCGCACGAAAGGATCGAAGGCCCTGCGTACCGCGTCGACCAGACGCATGCGTGTCGCTTCGTCGGCATCCTGGAGCACCAGGCCCAGCGGCCCCAGGCCGGTGAAGTAGCGCACCAGCTCGGCCTCGGGCAGGGTGCAGCCGACGTCGATCGGATCGATCGCGATGTCGCCCCAGCCGCTCTTGCGCAGGATCGCGCCCACGCGCTCACGGTCGGCAAAAGCGAACTGACCCGGCGCATTCGGCTGGCGTGGCGGCAGGGCCGGCAACAGCGGCGCCGCCGCGCGTTCGGCCGTGGTCATGAAGGGGTTCTGGTCCGCGGCACGCCAGGCGATCAGGCGCAGTTCGGCGCCGGGCTGTGCCGCACGGTGCAGGTTCACGAAGGCGGCGACCGGGTCGTCGAAGAACATCACGCCGAAACGCGAGACCAGCAGGTCGAAGCTGGCCGGCGCGAAGGGCTGGGTCTGGGCATCGCCGCACACGAAAACCGTGCGCGCGCCGGGCCCGCTCCGTCCGCGCGCCGCGACGATCATCGGCGCCGAGATGTCGACGCCCACGCATTGCGCGGACGCACCCAGTCGGCGCGCGATGGCATGCGTGGTGGCGCCCGTTCCGCAGCCCACGTCGAGCACGGCCTGCCGGGGTCGGGCGGCCGCCGTCTCGGCGAGCAAGTCCTCGAAGGGCCGGAACATCCGGTCGAGCATCGATTGGCCGTCGACCCAGGCCTGTCCGGCGCGGCCGTTCCAGAGCGCGGCCTGCGCGTTGACGATAGGGGAATGGGCGGTGTCCATGGTCGTTCTCCTGTTTGTGCAGGCTAGACTTTGCAACTTCAAGTCGACTTGAGGTCAAGAGGATGCACACACTGGACATCGGCGAAGTGGCCAGGCGCTCGGGCCTGCCGGCATCGGCGCTGCGCTTCTACGAAAGCAAGGGGCTGATCGCCTCGGTGGGTCGACACGGCCTGCGGAGGCTGTTCGATGCGGCCGTGGTGGAGCGGCTGGCGCTGATCGCGCTGGGACGCGCGGCCGGCTTCTCGCTCGATGCGATCGCGCAGATGTTCGCGCCCGACGGCAAGCCGGACATCGATCGACAGTCGCTGCTCGACAAGGCCCAGGAGCTCGACCAGACGATCCGCCGGCTCGGGGCCATGCGAGACGGCCTGCGGCACGCTGCGGCCTGCCGTGCACCGAGCCACATGGAATGCCCGACCTTCCAGCGCATCCTGCGCGCAGCCGGTACCGGGGCCATCGGCGCCCGTGCGAAGCGCAGCGGCTGAGGGCCGCGCCGCCGCTACGTGAGTAAGCGCTCAGTGTAGACTGCCAGGTTTTTCGATCGGCGGGAGGGTGCACGTGTCACAGCGCACAAGTTTCACCGGCTCGGCGCTCGTTCGCTTGCTCGCTCGACTGACGGACATCGACGTTCCCGACGCCAGGCGGTCCTTCTCGGACCGATTGAGCCAATGGTTCGGCTGGACCGACGACATCTCGCTGTCCACCGTGATGAACGGCAGTCCGGCCCCGGCGCCATCGAGCGCACGCGCGTCCACCGGCAGCATGGAAGAAGCGGAGTTCGCACGCGTGCGGACGGCGCTGGTGCTGGCCATCGCAGACAAGAACGCTTTTCCCCACGCCGACGCCACCATGGATACGACCGCCGACTTCACGCCCCACCGCCGGCGCTACCTCGCCCGGCAACAGGCGATGGAGACGCGCATCGCGCCGCTGCGCGCGCACGTGCGCACCCGGCTGGCCGCGAAGTCGCCGGCCATGGCCCAGCTCGCGGCCCTCGACGTGGTGATGGAGCAGGTGCTGGGTCCGAAGGAACACAGCCTGCTCGCGACCGTGCCCACGCTGCTGGGCAAGCACTTCGAGCGCCTGCAGAAGGCCCACCAGGCGCAACTGGCCGCCCAGGCGGCCCAGGCCGAGCGCGCCGAACGCGCGCTGCAGGACGATGCGCCCGACGATCACGACTACGACCAGCTCCGCCTTCCCGCCGCCCATTGGCTGGATGTGTTCGGCAAGGACATGCACGCGGTGCTGCTTGCCGAACTGGATATCCGATTGCAACCGGTCGAGGGGCTGCTCGAAGCCCTTCGCTCCCGCTGACAGACCGACATGACCCGATCCCTTTCCGATCTCTCCAAATACGCCGCTTTCTTCGTGGGCCTGGCCGCCGTCTGCTGGGTCGGCCTGGGCTACATCGGCATCAACCCGCTGGCGCTGCTGATCTCGCTCCTGATCGGCGCCTTCTACGTGATGGGCGCGCTGGAACTGCGCCGCTACCAGCAGGCCACGGGCACGCTGGCACAAGCGGTGGCCGAACTGCCCGCGGCGCCGGCCAGCCTCGCCGCATGGCTGGAGCCGCTGCACCCGTCGCTGCGCAACGCGGTGCGCCTGCGCGTCGAAGGCGAGCGCATCGGCCTGCCCGGCCCGGCACTCACGCCCTACCTCGCCGGCCTGCTGGTGCTGCTGGGCATGCTGGGCACCTTCCTGGGCATGATGGTCACGCTCAACGGCACCGGCTCGGCGCTCGAAAGCGCGACCGACCTGCAGGCCATCCGCGCCTCGCTGTCGGCACCGGTCAAGGGCCTGGGGCTGGCCTTCGGCACCTCGCTGGCCGGCGTGGCCGCCTCGGCGATGCTGGGCCTGATCTCGGCGCTGTGCCGGCGCGACCGGCTGCAGGCGGCGCAAGGGCTCGACACGCGCATCGCGACCGTGCTGCGCCCCTTCTCGCTCGCGCACCAGCGCGACGAATCCTTCCGGCTGCTGCAGGCCCAGGGCCAAACGCTGCCCGTGCTGGTCGACCGGCTGCAGGCCATGATGGCCGCGATGGAACGGCAGGCCCAGACGCTCAACGACGGGCTGATCGGGAACCAGCAGCGCTTCCATGACAAGACCGAGGCCGCCTATGCGGGCCTGGCCGCCTCCGTCGACCGTTCGCTCAAGGAAAGCATGACCGACAGTGCCCGCCTCGCGAGCGCGGCCATCCAGCCGGTGGTCGAGGCCACGATGGCCGGCATCGCGCGCGAGACGGCTGCGTTGCACGACACCGTCGGCCACAGCATGCAGCAGCAGCTCGACGGCCTCACGCGCCGCCTCGAGACCGGGACCACCACCGTCGCCGGGCTCTGGCAGGCGGCGCTCGCGGGCCACCAGCAAAGCAGCGCGGCGCTGGCGCAGGACCTGCGCGACACGCTGGGCCGCTTCACCGAGACCTTCGAGCAGCGCTCGGCGGCGCTGGTGGACGGCGTCTCGACCCGTCTCGAGCAGACGGTGGGCGGCCTGTCCGAACACTGGCAGGGCGCGCTGGCGCAGCACGAGCGCGTGAGCCAGGGCCTGTCGGGCGACACGCAGCGCGCGCTGGCCGCGGCCTCGGCCACCTTCGAGCAGCATGCGGCCTCGTTGCTGCGCACCGTCGACAGCACCCATGCCGAGCTGCAGGCCGGCATGGCCGCCGGCGACCAGCAGCGGCTCGCCGCCTGGACCGCCGCACTGGAAGCGATGGCCGCATCGCTGCAACAGCAATGGCTGCAGACCGGCGAACGCAGCGAGCGCCAGCAGCAGGCCATCTGCGACACGCTGGTCAAGACCGCCACCGAGATTTCGGCCCAGACCGAAGCCCAGGCCCGCAGCACCCTCGCCGAGATCGGCCAGCTGATGCAGGCCAGCGCCGAAGCACCGCGCGCCTTGACCGCGGCATCGGCCGCCTTCGAACAGCACGCGGCGTCCCTGCTGCGCACGGTCGACACGGCGCACACCGAACTGCAGGCGGGCCTGGCCGCCAGCGACGAACAGCGGCTCGCCGCCTGGACCGCTTCGCTGCACACCATGGCCACATCGCTCGACCAGCAGTGGCAGCAGACCGGCGAGCGCAGCGCGCGCCAGCAACAGGCCATCTGCGACACGCTGGTCAAGACCGCCACCGAGATCTCCGCGCAGACCGAGGCGCAGGCCCGCAGCACCCTCGCCGAGATCGGCCAGCTGATGCAGGCCGCCTCCGAAGCACCACGCGCACTGACCGCGGCATCGGCCGCCTTCGAACAGCATGCGGCCTCGCTGCGGCGCACGGTCGACACGGCACACACCGACCTGCAGGCCGGCCTGGCGGCCAGCGACCAGCAGCGGCTCACGGCCTGGACCGGCGCACTGGAAGCCATGGCCGCTTCGCTTCAGGCGCAGTGGGCGCAGACCGGCGCCCGCAGCGAGACCCAGCAGCAGGCCATCTGCGACACGCTGGCCCGCACCGCGACCGAGATTTCCGCGCAGACCGAAGCCCACACGAAGAGCACCATCGCCGAGATCGGCCAGCTGGTGCAGTTGGCGTCCGAAGCGCCCCGCGCCGCGGCCGAGGTGATGACCGAGCTGCGCCAGAAGCTCAGCGAAGGCATGGCGCGCGACAACAGCATGCTCGAGGAACGCAGCCGCATCCTCGGCACGCTCGAGACCCTGCTCGAGGCGGTCAACCATGCGTCGACCGAACAGCGCGGCGCCATCGATGCGCTGGTGTCGACCTCGGCCGACCTGCTCGACCGCGTGGGCGCGCGCTTCACCGACCAGGTCGATTCCGAGGCCGGCAAGATGGCCGAGGTGGCGGCGCAGATCACCGGCAGCGCGGTCGAAGTGGCCAGCCTGGGCGAGGCCTTCGGCTTCGCGGTCCAGCTGTTCTCCGAATCGAACGACAAGCTGGGTGCGCAACTGCAGCGCATCGAAGCCGCCCTGGGCAAGTCGCTCACGCGCAGCGACGAGCAGCTGGCCTACTACGTGGCGCAGGCGCGCGAGGTGATCGACCTGAGCATCCTGTCGCAGAAGCAGATCGTCGAAGACCTGCAGCAGATCGCCGGCCAGCGCATGGCCGCGGGCAGCGAAGCGTGATGAGCGAGGACATCGAAGCCGAGGTCGAACCGGCGGTGCCGGTCTGGGCCGTCTTCGGCGACCTGATGTCGGGCCTGCTGGGCGCCTTCGTGCTGATCCTGGTGGGCGTGATCGGCATGCAGCTCGACCTCACGAGCCGCCTCGAAGCCGAGGTCAAGCAACGCCAGGCCGAAGCGCAACGCCTGCAGACCCTGGAGCAGGCGCTCGCGGGCCCGCTGGCGGCGGGCCGCGTGACGCTGACCAACGGGCGCATCGGCATCAGCGGGAGCGTGCTGTTCGACCTGAATTCGGCCGAGTTGCAGCCCGAGGGCCGGCAACTGCTCAAGAGCCTGGCCGAGCCCGTGGCCGCCTACCTGCGCTCGCGCGACGAGATCCTGATGGTCAGCGGCTTCACCGACAACCGGCAGGTGCGCGGCGGCAACCGCCAGTTCGCCGACAACTGGGAACTCTCGGCCCAGCGCGCGCTGACCGTGACCCGGACCCTGATCGAGGAAGGCCTGCCCGCCGCCTCGGTGTTCGCCGCGGCCTTCGGCGCCGAGCAGGCGGTCGCGTCGAACACCGATGCCGACGGCCGCTCGCGCAACCGGCGCGTGGAGATGGCGCCGACGCCCCGCCCATCGAGCGCGGTGGCGGCGAAGAAGCCGTGAACGAAGAAGACGTCGGTGCACGGCTGGCGGCCTGGCGCGCGGACGGTGCGCACCGGCTCGACCCGGTGCGCTTCCGGCTGATCGAGGCCATGGCCCGCCGGACGGCGGCGCACCACGGGGCGGCACGCCGACACCTGGACCAGCGGCTCGAGGCGCTGATCGCGGCCTATGCGTCGCGGACCGGGCAGGCCCCCGTCGCACCGGCTCCCGCGGATATTGCGACCCCGGGTGCACTCGCCGCGCTGACCGCGCACATCGCCGTGCATGCCGCGACCGACACGCACGCGCCCGGCAGCCTGGGCGGCATGCCCGAGCTCAAGACGCTGGGCTACTTCCGCACCACCTGGACCCGGCTCAATGCCGACCGCCAGCTCACGCAGTCGCTGGCCAAGGTGCCCGAGAACGCGGGCCCGCTGAATTCGCACCACCTGGTGCACCGCTCGCTGCTGCTGATGCGCGAGCTGTCGCCGGCCTACCTGCACCGCTTCATGGGCTACGTCGACACGCTGATGTGGGTCGAACAGGCGCACGCCGACATCGCGACGCCGAGCCCGGAGACGCCGCGCACGCCGGCGCGGAAAAGCGCGCGCAAGGCGCGCTGAAGGCCGCTCAGGCGACGACCTTCAGGCCCGCCGCGCCCGCCTCGGTCCGCCCCACCACGGCCGCCTGCGCGAAGCCCTCGCTGCGGAACGCCTGCAGCACCGCCTCCACTGCGTCCGGTGCACAACTCACGAGCAGGCCGCCCGAGGTCTGCGGATCGCTCAGCAGGCTCTGCGCCGTCGCGGGCAGGCCGTCGGCCAGCGCCACGTCGGCGCCGTAGCCCTGCCAGTTGCGGCCCGAGGCGCCGGTCACGAAGCCCTCGGCCGCCATCGCTTCGACGCCCGCGAGCAACGGCACCTTCGACCATTCGATCACCGCCGTGAGCCCCGCGCCGCGCGCCAGTTCGAGCGTGTGGCCGGCGAGGCCGAAGCCGGTCACGTCGGTCAGCGCGTGCACGCCGTCGAGCTGCGCGAGCGCGATGCCCGGCGTGTTGAGCTTCGTGGTCGTGTCGATCAGTTGCCGGTAGCCGGCTTCGGACAGCTGCTCTTTCTTGAGCGCCGCCGACAGCACGCCCACGCCCAGCGGCTTGCCCAGCACCAGCACGTCGCCGGGCTGCGCGCCCGCGTTGCGGCGCACACGCTCGGGATGCACCAGCCCCATCACGACCAGGCCGTAGATGGGTTCGACCGAATCGATGGTGTGGCCGCCCGCGATCGGGATGCCGGCCGCGCGGCACACGTCCTGGCCGCCGCGCACGATCTCGCCGATCACCGCGATCGGCAACTGGTTGATCGGCATCGCGACCAGCGCCAGCGCCATGATGGGCTTGCCGCCCATCGCGTAGACATCGCTGATGGCGTTGGTGGCGGCGATGCGGCCGAACTCGTAGGGGTCGTCCACGATCGGCATGAAGAAGTCGGTGGTCGCGATCAGCGCCTGCGTATCGTTGAGCCGGTACACGGCCGCGTCGTCGGCGGTCTCGATCCCGACCATGAGTTCGGGCGGGATGAATCCGGCGTGGCTGTTGCGGAGGATCTCCGACAGCACGCCGGGCGCGATCTTGCAGCCGCAGCCGCCGCCGTGGGAAAAACTGGTCAGGCGCAGCGGCGCGAGCGGGTTCATGGGCGTGGGGTTCATGCGGGGATTATCGGGAAGCGACACCGCTTTCTACAATCGGCCCTTCCCTGTCCTGCACGCCAACCAAGGTACCTCCATGAAGAATTTCGCCCGGCTGACGCTCGCCCTGTCCTTCTCTCTCGCCGCCTGCGGCGTGTTCGCGCAGACCCAGGTGCTTCGCGTCTCGGCCATCCCCGACGAGGCGCCGACGGAGTTGCAGCGCAAGTTCACGCCGCTGGGCAGCTACCTCAAGAAGGAAACCGGCATGGACGTGCAGTTCACGCCCGTGACCGACTACGCGGCGGTGGTCGAAGGCCTGGCGACGAACAAGATCGATCTGGCCTGGCTGGGCGGCTTCACCTTCGTGCAGGCCCGCATCCGCACCAACGGCGGTGCGGTGCCGATCGTGCAGCGCGCCGAAGACGAGGTCTTCACCAGCAAGTTCATCGTGCCGATCGACAGCACGGCGAAGTCGCTGGCCGACCTCAAGGGCAAGACCTTCGCCTTCGGGGCACCCTCCTCCACCTCGGGCAGCCTGATGCCGCGCTACTTCCTGCTGCAGGCCGGCATCAACCCCGAGAAGGACTTCAAGACGGTCGCCTTCTCCGGCGCGCACGACGCCACCGTGGCCTTCGTGGCCGCCTCGCGCGCCGAGGCCGGCGTGCTCAACGCCTCGGTCTGGGACAAGCTGGTCGAATCGAAGAACCCCAACGCCGCCAAGGTGCGCGTGCTGGCCACCACCCCGACCTACTACGACTACAACTGGACCGTGCGCCCGGGCCTGGACCCGGCGCTGCAGAAGAAGCTGACCGAGGCCTTCCTCAAGCTCGACCCGGCGAACCCGGCGCACAAGGAAATCATGGACCTGCAGCGCGCGAGCAAGTTCATCGCCACCCAATCCTCGAACTACGACGGCATCGAAACCGCGGGCAAGTCGGCCGGCCTGATCAAGTGACGGGTCCGTGAGCTTCACCCTGGCCGAGGTCGGCCTGGTCCACCCGAACGGCCAGCGCGCGCTGCAGGGCGTGACGCTGGCCGCGCGCGACGGCGAACGCATCGCGGTCATCGGTCCCTCGGGCGCCGGCAAGACCACGCTGCTGCGCGTGCTGGGCGCCGCGCTGCGGCCCGGCGAAGGCACGGTGCAGACGCTGGGCGCATCGCCCTGGACCCTGTCGGCCGCATCGCTGCGTCAGCTGCGCGCACGCATCGGCACCGTGCACCAGGCGCCGCCGATCGCGCCGCGGCTGCGCGTGGTGTCGGCCGTGCTGGCCGGCCGGCTGGGCCAATGGTCGACAGCGCGCGCGCTGCGCTCGCTGCTGCATCCCGCCGACATCGAAGGCGCGCACGAAGCGCTCGGCCGCGTGGCGATGGAAGACCGCCTGTTCGACCGCTGCGATCGCCTCTCGGGCGGGCAGCTGCAGCGCGTGGGCATCGCGCGCACGCTCTACCAGCGGCCCGCGCTGCTGCTGGCCGACGAGCCGGTGTCGGCGCTCGACCCCACGCTGGCCGACGGCACCGTGCGCACGCTCGTCGCGCAGAGCGAGGCCACGGGCGCCACGCTGGTCGCGTCGCTGCATGCGGTCGACCTGGCGCTGCGCTGGTTTCCGCGCATTGTCGGCATGCGCGACGGCCGCGTGATGTTCGACCGCCCGGCCGCCGAGGTGACGCAGGCCATGTTGATCGCGCTCTATGCGAGCGAAGGCGGGCCGCCGGTTTCGGACGCCGCACCCCAGGGCGTCGCCGAGGCCGCCTTCCGCCGGCCCGATTGCCCGTGAGCCTCGCCGGCGCGACACCCCGGCGCGACCCGCGGACCCGCACGCGCGTGGCCTGGGGGATCGTCGCGCTGGTCATCGCCTGGCCGATGGGGGTGCTGGCCGAGTTCAAACCCTGGGCATTGTTCACCTCGGGCAACCTCGCGGTGATGGGCGGCTTCCTCGCGGGCTTCCTGCCGCCCGAGGGCTCGCCCGCCTTCCTCGCACTGCTGGCCCGCGCCACGCTCGAGACGCTCGCCATGGCCACGGCCGGCACCGCGCTGGCCTTGGTGATCGCGGTGCCGCTGGCCTTCGTGAGCACGCGCGCGCTGTCGGTCTCGCGCATCGGGCCCGGCCCGGGCGGCGCACGCGCGATGGTCGTGCGCCAAGCCGCGCGCTCGCTGCTGATGGTGCTGCGCGCCATCCCCGAGATCGTGTGGGCGCTGATCTTCGTGCGCGCGCTCGGGCTGGGCCCGGCCGCGGGCGTGCTGGCGCTGGCCATCACCTACGGGGGCATGCTGGGGAAGGTCTACGCCGAGATCCTCGAGTCGACCGACACGCGCCCGGCCCGCGCGCTGCTCGAGGCCGGCAGCGGCCGCATCGCCGCGCTGTGCTACGGCCTGCTGCCGAACGGCGCGCAGGAGCTGGCCTCGTACACCGTGTACCGCTGGGAATGCGCGGTGCGCGCGTCGGTGGTGATGGGCTTCGTCGGCGCGGGCGGGCTGGGCCAGCTGATGGACCAGTCGATGAAGATGCTCAACGGCGGCGAGGCCAGCAGCATCCTGTTGGTGTTCCTGGCACTCGTGCTGCTGGCCGATGCGCTGAGCAACGCCCTGCGAAAGCTGCTCGCATGACGACGCTGCCGCCCGCCCCGCCGCCCTGCATCCGCTGCCAGATCGTGGCCGTCGGCGTGCTCGCGGCCGTGGTCGCGAGCTTCGTCTACCTCGGCATCGACTACCGCGCGCTGTTCACCGGTGAATCGATGCGCCTGATGGCCAAGTTCATCGCCGAATTCTTCCCGCCCGACGTCTCGCCCGACTTCCTCGCCAAGGCCGGCTGGGGCGCGCTGCAGACGCTGGCCGTGTCGGCGCTGGGCACGCTGCTGGCCGCGGCTGCAGGCGCCGTGCTGGCGCTGCCGGCCTCGGGTCGCTTCGGCCTCTTCAGCCGCGTGGCGCAGCCGCTGTCGCGCTTCGTGCTCAACTTCCTGCGCAGCGTGCCCGAACTGGTCTGGGCCGCGCTGATGGTGCTGGCCGCAGGCATCGGCCCTTTCGCTGGCGCGCTGGCGCTGGCCCTGCACACCACGGGCGTGCTGGGCCGGCTGTTCGCCGAAGGGCTCGAGAACGCGCCGCGCGCACCCGAAGACGCGCTGGTGCAGGCCGGCGCGGGCCCGGTGTCGGCCTTCGTCTATGCGAGCCTGCAACTGGTGCTGCCGCAATGGGTGGCCTACACGCTCTACCGCTGGGAGATGAACATCCGCATGGCCGCGGTGCTGGGCTTCGTGGGCGGCGGCGGGCTCGGCCAGCTGCTGTACTTCCACCTGTCGATCTTCCAGCAACAGCAGGCCATGACGGTGCTGATGGCGATGTTCGGCCTGGTGGCGCTGGTCGATTTCATGAGCGCCCGCCTGCGGCGTGGGTTAGGGTCGGCCTATGCATGACCGGCCTTCCAAGCACCATCAACCCACGCGCGTGAGCGACCGCCACGCCTTCGACACGGTCATCGACGCGCGCACGCCGGCCGAGTTCGCGCTCGACCACATTCCGGGCGCCATCAATTGCCCGGTGCTCGACAACGAGGAGCGCCGCATCGTCGGCACGATCTACAAGCAGACCGGCGCCTTCGAGGCCCGGCGCGTGGGCGGTGCGATGGTGGCGGCCAACCTCGCGCGCCATCTGCGCGAACAGTTCGCCGACCGGCCCGCATCGTGGAAGCCGCTGGTGTACTGCTGGCGCGGCGGCCTGCGCAGTGGCGCGATGGTGCAGTGGCTGCGCCTGGTCGGCTGGGACGCGCAGCAGCTCGCAGGCGGCTACAAGAGCTTTCGCCACCATGTGCTGGCGCAGATCGACGCGCTGTGTCCGCAGCTCGACCTGCGCGTGATCTGCGGCGCCACCGGCAGCGCCAAGACGCGCGTGCTGGAGGCACTGGCCGCGCGCGGCGCGCAGGTGCTCGACCTGGAGCATGCCGCTCGCCACAAGGGATCGCTGCTGGGCGCCTGGCCGGGCGTGCCGCAGCCTTCGCAGAAGCATTTCGAAACCGGCATCGCGACCGTGTTCGAGACGCTCGACCTCGCGCGGCCGCTGTACCTCGAGGGCGAGAGCCCGCGCATCGGCCGCATCGCGCTGCCGGTGCCGCTGGTCACGCGCATGCGTGCCGCACACTGCATCGAGGTCGAGGCCACGCCCGCGGCGCGGCTGGACTTCCTGCTGCGCGACTACGCCTACCTGGGCAACGATCGCGACGCACTGGCCGACACGCTGGGCCGGCTCAAGGAAATGCAGGGCAAGGAAACCGTGCAGCGCTGGCAGGCCTGGGCCCGGGCGGGCGACCTGCCGCCGCTGTTCGCCGAACTGATGGCGCTGCACTACGACCCGCACTACGCGCGCTCGCAGGAGCGCCACTTCGCGGCCTGGCCGCAGCGCCAGCGGGTCACGGCGCCCGACCTCACGCCGGCCGGCATCGCCGCCGTGGCCGACGCGATCCTGGCCCTGCCTGCGCGCCCCTGAGGGCCTTCAGCGCGGCGCGTCGCCCTTGCGGAACTCGGCCGTGAGTTCGTCGAGCTTCAACTTGAGCGCAGGGTCGAGCTTGTACTCGGCCGCGGCCAGTGTGGCGTCGAGCTGCTCGGGCCGGCTCGCGCCCAGCAGCGGCGCGGTGATCAGCGGATTGGCCAGCACCCAGGCCACCGCCAGCGTCGCGAGCGGCACGCCGGCCTCTTCGGCCACCGCATGCAGGCTCTGCACGGCGTTGAAGCTGCGCTCGTTCCAGTAGCGGTCCTGGTACATCGCGCCGGCCGTGCCCAGCGTGAAGCGCGTGTTCTCCCGCGGCTTCGAGCCCGGCTGGTATTTGCCGGTCAGCAGGCCGCCCGCGAGCGGGTTGTAGGGAATCACGCCCAGGCCCTCTTCGCCCACCAGCGGCAGCAGCTCGCGCTCGATCTCGCGGAACAGCAGGCTGTAGCGCGGCTGCACCGAGACGAAGCGCGTGAGGCGCAGGAAGTCGGCGCGGCCCAGCGCCCGCGCGAGCCGGTAGGCCAGGAAGTTGGACACGCCGATGTAGCGTGCGCGGCCGGACTTCACGATGGTGTCCATGGCCTCGATGGCCTCGTCCAGCGGCGTCTCGCGGTCGTCGCTGTGCAGCTGGTACAGGTCGACGTGATCGAGCTGCAGCCGCTTGAGCGAGGCGTCGATGGCGGACAGCAGGTGCTTGCGCGACGCCCCCTGGTCCCAGGCGTTCGGGCCCATCTTGCCGACCGCCTTGGTCGCGACGATGAAGTCGCCGCGCCGCGCCGGGCCCTGCGCCTTCAGCCAGCGCCCCACGATCTCCTCGGTGCGGCCCGCGTGCTCGAGACCGCCGCCCAGCGGATAGACGTCGGCGATGTCGAGGAAGTTGATGCCGCCCTCGGTGGCCTTGTCGAGGATCGCGTGCGAGACCGATTCCTCGGTCTGCAGGCCGAAGGTCATGGTGCCCAGCGCGAGGCGCGACACGGTGAGGCCGGTGCGGCCGAGACGGGTGGTGGGAATGGACATGAGAAAGGCCTTCAGGACGATCGGATCGTTCGCAGTCTAGAACCTGGACGCCCTCTGGGGGAAGCCATATGGGCCGTTCAACCGCGCTTCACAGCGGGGGCCCGCCTCCCGGACATGCCCAGGGTCGGACTTGGACCACAGAAAACGTAGGTACTACTTTCGTGACATAAGCACGACAGAAAAAGAAACCATAGTTCTCATTTTCAGGAATATGGTTTCAAATACGTCAGCTGCAACAGATTGTGAATAGCCCTCCATGGACAAAAACTCCGACCTCGACTACGCCCCCGATGCGCTGGACGTGCAGGTGTCGGAGCTGTTGATCGCCACCTCGACGCACAGCGATCCGAACGTTCACCGGGCGGTCCACCAGGTGCTCAAGCTGCTGCGCGAACAGCAGCAGTTCGACGCCGCCTTTGCCTGCGAAGTGCGCGACGGCCGCCGGATCTTCCGCCGCTACGCGGCTGGCGAAGGCGCGCAGTTCATCGACGAGAAGACCCAGCCGCTGGAACTCGCCTTCTGCAAGCAGGCGATGCATGTCCCGGCCAACGTGAGCTGCTACCTGAGCGCGCCGATGGTGCTGAACGATGGCCGCATCTACGGCACCTTCTACGCCTTCAGCTTCGACGCCGACCTGTCGCTGCGCCAGCGCGACCTGCGCAAGCTGGAACTGGCCGCGCAACTCGCCGCCCGCATGGTCGAAGAGCGCGTGCCGCAGGCCGCTGCGGCATAGGGCCTGTTCACACTATTTCCGGGGTCCCCGGAAATAGTGTGAACAGGCCCGAATCAAATCAGCCCCGCCCCCGGCGCATAGAGCACGCCGCGCGGCGCGCGACACATTCCCCACAGCCGTACGCCCGACAGCTCGGCCATGCGCACGCCCATCGCGGTCGGCGCCGAGATGGTGGCCAGCGCCGCCAATCCCAGCCGCGCGCACTTGCGCACCAGCTCATGGCTGCCGCGGCTCGACAGCACCACGAAGCCCGGCGCGTCCAGACGGTTCGCGCGCGCCAGCGTGCCGATCAGCTTGTCGAGCGCGTTGTGACGGCCCACGTCCTCGAGCACGTCGGTCAGTTCGCCGTCCAGCGTGGCCCAGCCGGCCGCGTGGATCGCGCCGGCCTCGGCGTTGAGCCGCTGACGCGCGGGCAGCGCCTGCAGCGCGCGCAGCACGGTCGGCAGGTCGACGCGTTCGATCCATTCGCGCGGCGCGAGCGCCTCGGTCGTGAGTTCCAGCGCTTCGAAACTCTCGACGCCGCACACGCCGCAGCCGGTGCGGCCCGCCATGCTGCGCCGCCGGCCCTTGAGCCGTTCGAAGCTGCGGGTGGAGATGTCCAGCCGCACCTCGGCCGCGGGCACACCGTCGGGCAGGCCGGCCGCCTCGGCGGAGAAGGCGCGCACCTCGATGTCACGGCAGTCGCGCGCATGGTCGAGGATGCCCTCGCTGAGCGCGAAGCCGAGCGCGAAGGCCTCGAGGTCCTGCGGCGTGGCCATCATCACGGCATGCGAGATGCCGTTGAAGACCAGCGCCACCGGCACCTCGGCGGCGAGCGTGTCCTCGCGCGCCCGGCCCGTGGATGCATCGCCGCCTTCGCCGAACACCCGCACGGTGCGGCGCAGCAGCGAAGGCAGCAAGGAAGCGGTGTCGGTCGGGTCGCGCATGGTGGTGTCCTCGGCCATTGTGCCGCGCGTTCTTGGGTTCAGCGCGGCTGCGTGTCGGCCAGCGCGCGCCCGGCCGCTTCGAGGTGCACCACCCAGCGATCGTCCTGCTGCACCACGCGCACCCAGCCCGGGCCGGGCACGCCGCCCAGCGTCGCGTCACCCATGCGGCTGAGTTCGCGCATCAGCGAACTCGCGCCCAGGCCCAGTTGCTTGCCCAGCCGCGGCAGCGAGACGCCGCCGCCGTCGCGCGCGGGTGCATCGGCCAAGGCCCGCAGGATGGCGTGGGCCAGTGCGTCGGGTGCGTCCATCAGGCGCCCACCGCATAGGGCGTGCGCGCGGTGTCGACCTCGGCGCCCTCGGGCTCTTTCCCGGCCACCGCGTGCGGCACCAGGATCACCGGGATCGACTTCGAGGCCGGCGTGCCCGCGTTGAGCGCCACCGAGGACAGCGGCACCAGCGGGTTGGTCTCGGGGTAGTAGGCCGCGAGGTTGCCGCGCGGGATGTCGTAGGCGACCAGCTTGAAGCGGTCGGCGCGGCGCTCCTGGCCGTCGTCCCAGACGGTGCGGATGTCGACCCAGTCGCCGTTCTTCAGGCCGATGTCGCGGATGTCGTCTTCGTGAATGAAGACCACGCGCCGCTGGCCGAACACGCCGCGGTAACGGTCGTCGTGGCCGTAGATGGTGGTGTTGTACTGGTCGTGCGAACGCGTGGTGAGCAGCGTGAACACGCGCGTGTCGCCCTTCGCCGCAAAGCGCGCCCGCGCGCGGTGCGAGGGCGTGTCGCGCGGCACCGGGTGCGTGAAGAAGCCGGCCTTCTTCGACGCGGTCGCCCACACGCGTTCGCTCGCGGTGTTGCGCAGGCGGAAGCCGCCCTGCACGGCCACGCGCCGGTTGAAGTCCTTGAAGTCGTCGAACACCGCTTCGATGTGGTCGCGGATGCGGGCGTAATCCTCCACCAGCCAACGCCAGGCCGTGCGGCTGCGATGGCCGATGGTGGCCTCGGCCAGTCGCGCAATGATTGCGGGCTCCGACAGCAGCAGCGGCGAAGCCGGCGGGTTGATGCCGGTCGAGATGTGGACCATGCTCATCGAGTCCTCCACCGTCACGCCCTGCGGGCCCGCGGCCTGGATGTCGATCTCGGTGCGGCCCAGGCAGGGCAGGATCAGCGCCTCGCGGCCGTGCACCACGTGGCTGCGGTTGAGCTTGGTCGCCACGTGCACCGTGAGGTCGCAGCGGCGCAGGCCCTTCCAGGTCTCGTAGGTGTCGGGCGTGGCCGCGGCGAAGTTGCCGCCCAGCGCGAAGAAGACCTTGCCGAGGCCGTCGCGCATCGCGGCGATCGCCTCGACCGTGTCCATGCCGTTGGCACGCGGCGGCTCGAAGCCGTAGACCTCCGCCAGCCGGTCGAGCAGCGCGGCCGGCGGCCTCTCCCAGATGCCCATGGTGCGGTCGCCCTGCACGTTGCTGTGGCCGCGCACCGGGCACGGGCCGGCACCGGGCCGGCCGACGTTGCCGCGCATCAGCAGCAGGTTGCCCAGCATCTGGATGGTCGCGACCGAATGCGCATGCTGCGTGATGCCCATGCCCCAGCAGACGATGGCACTGTCGGCCGCGGCATAGACGTCGCCGGCGGCGCGCAATTGCGCGCGGTCGAGGCCGCTCTCCTGTTCCAGCACCTCCCACGATTCGGCGCGCAGGTCGGCGGCCAGTGTCGCGAAGCCGGTCGTGTGCTCGGCGATGAAGGCCTGGTCGAGCAGCGACTCGCCCGCGTCCTGGCGCTCGAGCAGGTGCTTCATCATGCCCTTGACCGCCGCCAGGTCGCCGCCGATGCGCAGCTGGAAATAGTGGGTGCTGATCGGCGTGGCGCCCATCGTCACCATCTCGCGCTTGTCCTGTGGATCGGCGAAGCGCTCCAGGCCGCGTTCGCGCAGCGGATTGAAGCTCACGATGCGCGCGCCGCGCTTGTGGGCAGCGCGCAGCTCGCCCAGCATGCGCGGGTGGTTGGTGCCGGGGTTCTGGCCGAAGATGAAGATCGCGTCGGTGCGTTCGAAGTCGTCCAGCGTGACCGTGCCCTTGCCGACGCCGAACTGCGGCCGCATGCCGCTGCCGCTGGGCTCGTGGCACATGTTCGAGCAGTCGGGGAAATTGTTGGTGCCGTACTCGCGCACGAACAGCTGGTAGAGGAAAGCCGCCTCGTTGCTGGCCCGGCCCGAGGTGTAGAAGATCGCCTGGTTCGGATCGGGCAACGCGTTGAGGTGGCGCGCGATCAGTGCAAAGGCGTCGTCCCATTCGATGGGCTGGTAGCGGTCGCTGGCCGCGTCGTAGACCATCGGGTGCGTGAGCCGGCCCTGGTCTTCGAGCCAGAAGTCGCTGCGCGCCGCGAGCTCGGTCACCGTGTGTTGGGCGAACAGCGCGGGCCCGGCGCGCCGCGCGGTGGCTTCGGCCGCCACGGCCTTGACGCCGTTCTCGCAGAACTCGAAGGTCGAGGCATGGTTGCGATCGGGCCAGGCGCAGCCCGGGCAGTCGAAGCCGTCGGGCTGATTGGCCGAGAGCAGCGTCTTCGCGCCCTTGACCGGGATGTCCTGCGCCAGCAGTGCGCGCGTCACGCTGCGCAACGCGCCCCAGCCGCCGGCGGGCCCGTCGTAGAACTCGATTTTTTGCTCTTGCGCAGCCATGGGATGTCCTTTGGCGGAACAGTCTACGGACCGCCGCCCCACGAAGCCAATGGGTTTCGGACATAGCCCGATTCGATCCGGAAATGAATCGTTCATTGCGCTGACACGGCCCGGCCACAAAGCCCTGCCACGCTCGCGCCCCATGCCTTCCACCCTCGATTTGCTGCTGTTCGGGCAGCTCGGCGCCGGCCTGGCTGCGGCGCCCCGGCTGCTGCAGCTCGCGCTGCCCCTGTCCTCGGTGGCGACCTGGGCGATCGTCGCGCTGCTGGCGCTGAGCGCGCTGCGCCATCGTGGCGCGCGCCTCGACGCCGTGTGGGTGCTGCTCTGCGCAGCCGGCGTCGGCGTGCTCTCGCATGCGCTGGCCGCCTGGCTGGACACGCCGCGGCCCTTCATGCTGGGCCTGAGCGCCGACTTCGTGCAGCATGGCCGACGCGGCGGCCTGCCCAGCACCCATGCGAGCGTGATGGCGGCCATCGCGGCCTTCATGCTCTGGCGCCCGCTGCTGCGCAAGGCGGGCGGCGTGGTGGTCGGGCTGGCCGTGGCCACCGGCCTTGCGCGCATCTACCTGGGCGTGCACTTTCCTTTCGACGTGCTCGCCGGCTTCGTGCTGGGGGCGGTCTGCGGCACCGCGGCCGCCGCGCTGCGGGCCCAGGTGGCGCTGTGGCTGCGGACCTCGGCTCAGGCCTCGGCCGAGGCGAGCTCGGCGCGCCAGTCGTCGCTGCGCGCCAGGTCGACCGCGGCCTGAAGCGCGCGCGACATGCGCTCGCTGGCGTGCGTCATGAAGCCCAGCGGCGTCTCGAGCGTGGGCGCGACCAGCGGCCGTGCCTCGAAGGGCCCGTGCGCGCGCACCAGCAGCTCGAGCGCCGCCCCCGGCAGCACGCTGGCCAGCGCACCGACGCTGCGCACCAGCGTGTGGAGCGAGTTGGTCTCCATCGCCGCGCGCACCGGCGTGCCGGCCATCTCGAAAGCCTGGTCGACGATCGCGCGGTTGTGCATGTCGGGCGTGAGCAGGCACAAGGGCAACTGCGCGGCTTCGGCCCAGCCGATGGGCGCGCCGATACGCACCGCCTCGTCCGTCTTCGGAGACCCCGCCACCCGCTGCGCCAGGTAGTAGCGCTCGGTGCATTGCGGCCAGATCGCCAGCCGGACGTTGCGCACCCGCGTGCGGTCGGTGTAGCCCAGCGCCAGGTCGACCGACATGCCGTCGAGCGCGGTCTCGATCTCGAGCGAGCTCAGCGACACCACGGTCGGCGCGATGCCCGGATGGCGCGCCCGCAGCGCGAGGGCGAAGCGCGAGAGCAGCGTCATCGCCGCCGGCACCGCCGCCAGCCGCAGGCGTCCGCGCGGATGTCCGGCCTCGCTGTGCAGCTGCTCGTGCAGCAGCGCCTGTTCGTGCAGCATGCGCTGTGCGGTGGCGAGCACCGCTTCGCCCTCGACCGTGAAGCCCTCGAAGGCGCGCCCGCGCTGCACGATCAGCACGCCGAACTCGTTCTCCAGCGCGCGCAGCGCATTGGACAGCGCGGGCTGCGTGATGTGGCAGGCCTGCGCCGCGCGGCCGAAGTGGCGGTGCTCGTTGAGCGCCGCCAGGTAGCGCATCGAGACGAGGACGTTCATCGCGTCTTCAGGATCCCGGTCAGAACGTGTGAAGGAACCGTCGCGAGCGCCCCGAGCCTGCATTGAGGAGCGGAGCCGCACTCGCGTGCGGTGAGCACCGCAGATGCGGGATCGGGGTGCGCAGCAGGTTCATTCGCACGTTCTCAGGTGTCCTTGCTCACCGTGATGGTCGGGAACTTGGACGAGAAATCCTTGGCCGTCTCCGCGATGCCGATCGCCACGGTGCGCGCGATGGCCTTGTAGATACCGGCCACTTCGCCGTCGGGATCGGCCACCACGGTCGGGTTGCCGCTGTCGGCCTGCAGCCGGATGCGGATGTCCAGCGGCAGCGCGCCGAGGTAGGGCATGCCGTACTGCGCGGCCATGGTCTTGCCGCCGTCGGCGCCGAAGATGTGCTCGACGTGGCCGCAGTTCGAACACACGTGCACCGCCATGTTCTCGACGATGCCCAGGATCGGCACGCCGACCTTCTCGAACATCTTGATGCCCTTCCTGGCGTCGAGCAGCGCGATGTCCTGCGGCGTGGTGACGATCACCGCCCCGGTCATCGGCACGCGCTGCGACAGCGTGAGCTGGATGTCGCCGGTGCCCGGCGGCATGTCGACCACCAGGTAGTCGAGGTCCTTCCAGTTCGTCTGGCGCAGCAGTTGCTCGAGCGCCTGCGTGGCCATCGGGCCGCGCCAGATCATGGCCTGGTCTTGGTCCACCAGGAAGCCGATCGACATCACCTGCACGCCGTGGTTCTCCAGCGGCGTCATGGTCTTGCCGTCGGCGCTGTCGGGGCGGCGGTCGATGCCCAGCATCATGGGCAGGCTGGGGCCGTAGATGTCGGCGTCGAGCAGGCCCACGCTGGCGCCCTCGGCCGCCAGCGCCAAGGCCAGGTTGACCGCGGTGGTGCTCTTGCCCACGCCGCCCTTGCCCGAGGCCACGGCCACGATGTTCTTCACGCCCGGCAGCAGCTGCACGCCACGCTGCACCGCGTGGCTCGCGACCTTGGTCGTGATGTTGACCGAGACGTTGTCCACGCCCACCACGGTGCGCGCCGCGGCGACGAAGGCCTTGCGCAGGGCCGCGTGCTGGCTGCGCGCCGGGTAGCCGAGCTCGACGTCGAAGGACACGTCGCCGTCGGTGATCTGCAGGTTCCTCAGCGCCTTGGTGCTGATGAAATCCTTGCCGGTGTTGGGATCGAGGACCGCCTTGAGCGCATCCTGAAGTCCCGCTTGCGTGAGGGCCATTGACAACTCCTGAATCGGGGTAGTCTACGGCCCGATCCATGGACTCTCCCGCCCCCGCCCCAATGCCCCCATCCGCCGTCACCGGCCTGCTGCTTACCGGCGGCGGCGCCCGCGCGGCCTACCAGGTCGGCGTGCTCGAAGCGATCGCCGCCCTGCGCCGCGAAGCGGGTGCCGGCGCGGCGGGCAATCCCTTCCAGATCATCACCGGCACCTCGGCCGGCGCCATCAATGCGGCGGCGCTGGCCTGCCGGGCCGACGACTTCGACGGCGCGGTCGGCCACATGGTCGAGGTCTGGGGCGCGCTCCACGCGCACGACGTCTACCGCACCGACACCTACGCCATGCTCGATGCGGCGGCACGCTGGCGGCTGATCCTGGGCATCGGCCAGTTGCTGGCCCGCTGGCTGCGGCTCAAGCCGCGCTCGCTGCTGGACAACGCGCCGCTGGGCGAGCTGCTCAAGCAGCTGGTGCATTTCGAGCGGCTGCCCGGCCTGCTGCAGGGCGGCCATCTCGACGCGCTGGCGGTCACGGCCTCGAGCTACAGCTCGGGCGAGCACGTGACGTTTTTCGAATCGCGGCGGCCGATGCAGCCCTGGACACGCTCGCAGCGCATCGCGGTGGCCGACCGCATCACGCATGCGCACCTGCTGGCCTCGTCCGCGATTCCCTTCGTGTTCCCCGCGACCGGGCTGCCGATGGGCGGCCACACCGAGTACTTCGGCGACGGCTCCATGCGCCAGACCGCGCCCACGGCCGCAGCCATCCACCTGGGGGCCGATCGCATCCTTGCGATCGGCGCGGGCCGCATGAACGAGCCCGCCCACACCGGCGCGCCCACCACCTTCAGCGGCGAGCCGACGCTGGCGCAGATCGCGGGCCATGCGATGTCGAGCATCTTCCTCGACGCGCTGGCGGTGGACGTCGAGCGGGCGCTGCGCATCAACGACACGCTGGCGCTGATCCCGCCCGAGGCCCGCGCACGCACCCGGCTGCGGCCGATCGAGCTGCTGCTGATCGCGCCTTCGGAACGCATCGACGCGATCGCCGCGCGCCACACCGAGACCCTGCCGCGCGCGGTGCGTCGCCTGCTGGCCAGCGGCACGAACCCGGGCGAAGGCAGTGCCCCGGCCCAGAGCGCGGCGCTGGCGAGTTACCTGCTGTTCGAGCCGGGCTTCACGCAGGAACTGATGGCGCTGGGCCGGGCCGATGCGATGCGGCAGCGCGAGGCGATCCGTGCATTTTTCGGCTGGGCAGAGGCCCGGAGCGCCACGTCCACAGACGCCTTGCACAGCGTCCCTTAGATGTTTCTTTTTTTCGTCGAATATATTTACTTGACGAAAAAAAGGAACATACTGCCGGCACCATGAGACCGGACACCCAAGCCCGCCAGGTCCTCGACCTGCTTGCCCAGAAGGGAATGCTGCGCCCCAGCGACCTCGATGCCATCGAGGTGCCTCGCGTGGTGCTGGCGCGCCTGACCACAGCCGGCCTGGTGGAAAAGCTCGGGCGCGGCCTTTACCGTCTACCCGAGCGCAATGGCCTGGAACACGAGAGCCTGACGACCATTGCCACCCGGGTTCCCCAGGCCGTGTTCTGCCTGCTCACCGCACTGCAATTCCATGCGCTGACGACACAGCTGCCGCGTCAGGTCTGGATCGCCATGCCGCGTGGCAGCCATGTGCCGCGGATCGACTACCCCCCCCTCAAGATGGTCCAGGTCACCGGCGCGGCCTACGCGGCGGGCATCGAGGTGGTCGAGCGCAATCAGGTGCCGCTGCGTATCTACGGCGTGGCCCGCACCGTGGTCGATTGCTTCAAGCACCGCAACAAGATCGGACTGGATGTGGCACTGGAAGCGCTGCGGGACGCGCGCGCCCAACGCAAGGCATCGGCGGACGAACTGTGGCACTACGCCAAGATCTGCCGCGTGGCCAACGTGATGCGGCCCTATCTGGAGGCGATCGAATGAGCAAGGACCTTGCAGCATCCATCCGGGCGCGCCTGCTGAAGGTGGCCAAGGCACAGGGCGTGGATTTCAACCAGGTGCTGGTGCGCTTTGCCCTGGAGCGCATGCTCTACCGCCTGAGCCAGTCGGCACATGCCGACCGCTTCGTGCTCAAGGGCGCGCTGTTGTTCACGCTCTGGTACGACATGCCCCACCGCGCAACGCGCGACGC
This sequence comes from Variovorax frigidus, assembly GCF_051216515.1. Classification (NCBI taxonomy): domain Bacteria; kingdom Pseudomonadati; phylum Pseudomonadota; class Betaproteobacteria; order Burkholderiales; family Comamonadaceae; genus Variovorax; species Variovorax frigidus. The sequence goes on along the minus strand of NZ_JBPJZF010000005.1, from coordinate 311,296 downwards.
CGACCTGCTCGGATTCGGCCCCAGCGACCTGGCGTCTGTCGCCCAGACCTTCCGTGAAATTGCGGGCGTGGCGGTGGAGGACGGCATCACTTTCGATCCGGCCTCGGTCACGGTGGAGGAAATCCGCAAAGACGCGGGGTATGCCGGGGCACGGGTCCTGATGGATGCCGATATCGCAAGGGCACGCTGCAAGACGCAGATCGATGTCGGCTTCGGTGACGCCGTCACGCCCGAGCCGATCGATGCGACCTACCCCGTGCTGCTCACCGACCTGCCCACACCGCGCTTGCGCGCCTACCCCGTCTACACGGTCGTATCGGAAAAGCTGCACGCGATCGCCGTGCTGGGCATGACCAACAGCCGCCTCAAGGACTACCTCGACCTGTCGGTCCTCCTGGAACGCGAGGCGCTGGATGCCGACACGTTGGCGCGCGCCATTGCTGCGACGTTCATCCGACGTGGCATGGCCGTGCCGGGCTCGTCGCTTCTCGGCCTGACCGACGAGTTCGCGAACGATCCCTCGCGCCAGGCACTATGGCGCGCGTTCCTGAGAAAGAACGACATGGCCTTGCAGCCTCTGACCCGGGTGGTCGCCATGCTGCGCGATCGGCTTGCGCCGGCCATGCTGAAGGCCGCCACCTTGCAAGCGACCTGAGCCGGTCGCCTGAAGTTCAGGACGCAGCGTCCGCCTGAATCCCCAGCTCCGACGCGATCCGCCCCACCAGCGCCTTCAGGTCCGTCAGCTCGGCCTCGAGCCTGGCCACGTTGGCCTTGAGCGCCGCCACTTCACCCAGCGAGACCTCGCTGCCCGCACCATGCCCGCCGGACGCGGCTGCTGCGGCAAAGACCTCGGCCGGCGGCTCGCCGCTCAGCAGGTGGGCCCAGCGGCCCTCGCGCGCGCCGGGCAGGCGCGGCAGCTTCATCACCAGCGCGCCGGCCGGGCGCTCGGCCAGCTCGTCGAGGAAGCCCTCGACCGCGGAGATGTCGGCGAAGTTGTGCATGCGCTCGCAGGCGATGCGAAGCTCGCCCGCGGTCTGCGGGCCGCGCAGCATCAGCACGGTCAGCAGGATCGACGATTGCGAAGGAATGCGCAGCACGCGGTCCATGTTGTGCGCATAGCGCGAGGCCCGGCCGCCGCTGCTCTCGTCAACCAGGCTGTAGCCCTTGAGGCTGTCGATGGCGGCCTGCGCCTCGGCATCGCTCACCTCGAGCACCGGGTTGCGGCTGGTCTTCTGGTTGCAGCCGGACAGCAGCGCATTGAGCGTCAGCGGATAGCTGTCGGGCACGGTGCGCTGCTTCTCGACCAGCACGCCGAGCACGCGGGTCTCGAGCAGCGAAAGAATCGGGACCGGCCGGGCCGTGGATGCCACAGGCTCGGACATCTCAGGCACCGCCCTGGATGCGCGCCACCAGCGCCTTGGTGAAGGCCGCGGTGTTGGCCGTGCCGCCCAGGTCGCCGGTGCGCACCTTGTCGATGTTGAGCGTCTCATCGATGGCACGGCGCAGCCGCGTGGCCTCGGCATTGAGCTTGCAGTGGTCGAGCATCAGCGCGCCGGCGAGCAGCAGCGCGGTCGGGTTGGCGATGCCCTTGCCGGCGATGTCGGGCGCCGAACCGTGCACCGCCTCGAAGATCGCGGCGTCGGCACCGATGTTGGCGCCGGGCGCCATGCCCAGCCCGCCGACCAGGCCGGCCACCAGGTCCGACAGGATGTCGCCGAACAGGTTGGTCGTGACCAGCATGTCGAACTGCCAGGGATTGAGCACCAGCTTCATCGCGCAGGCGTCGACGATGATGGTCTCGAGCTCGAACTTGCCCTTGTAGCGCGGCTCTTCGTAGAGCCGCAGGCCGGTCTCGAGGAACAGGCCGGTCAGCACCTTCATGATGTTGGCCTTGTGCACCAGCGTGACCTTCTTGCGGCCGGTCGCGATCGCGGTGTCGAAGGCGTATTCGAGCAGGCGATGGCAGCCTTGGCGCGTGTTGATGCCGGTCGCCATGCCCACGGCATGCGGGTCGTCGTCGATGCGCACATAGTGCTCGTGGCCGATGTAGAGGCCCTCGAGGTTTTCGCGCACCACCACCAGGTCGATCTTGTCGAAACGCCCGCCAGGGATCACGGTGAGCGCGGGGCGCAGGTTGGCGTAGAGCTGGAATTCCTCGCGCAGCCGCACGTTCGACGAACGGTAGCCGCCGCCCGAAGGCGTCTCCAGCGGACCCTTGAGCGCCAGGCGCGTGCGCCGGATGCTGTCGAGCGTGGCGGGCGGCAGCGGATCGCCCGCCTGCTGCACGCCGCCCAGGCCGGCGACCTGGCGGTCCCATTCGAAGGGGGCTTTCAGCGCGTCGAAAGCGGCCAGCGTGGCGTCGACGATCTCGGGACCGATGCCGTCGCCGGCGATCAGGGTGGCGGGGATGGAGGTGGTCATCGGCAGTTCTCTCTCTATCGTCTTCGAATCGGGGGCGCCGCGGGCACGGCATGGGCCTGAAGCATAGCGACGCGGGTCGGTCGGTGCAGGTTCGCCGCCTGCGCCAGCGGAGCAGCCCCAGCGCCGCCAGGGTGAATACGCACCACATCAGCGGCTTGCGCCGGAGGCAGCCGCCCTGCCGATCCCGCTGATGCGCCAACATGAAGGGCCGGCCCGGCCAGAGGGCGTGACTGTCACGGGCAACCCAAAGGACAACCTAAAATGCCCTTTCCGCCACAGCAGCGCACGTTGTGCTGCGCGCCGGACTTTCCCAGAAAGCGCCCTTCGATGCCTCAGCGCAAGCTCTTCGTCACCACCGCCCTGCCCTACGCCAACGGCAAGTTCCACATCGGCCACATCATGGAGTACATCCAGGCCGACATCTGGGTGCGGGCGCAGCGCATGAACGGCGCCGATGTCAACTTCGTCTGTGCCGACGATGCGCACGGCGCGGCCATCACCATCGCGGCCGACAAGGCCGGCGTGACGCCGCAGGCCTTCGTGGCCGAGATCGCGGCCGGCCGCAAGCCCTACCTCGACGGTTTCCACATCGCCTTCGACAACTGGAGCTCGACCGACTCGCCAGAGAACCACGACCTGGCACAGGCCATCTACCGCGACCTGCGCGACAAGGCGGGCCTGATCGAGACCCGCAGCGTCGAGCAGTTCTACGACCCCGAGAAGGGCATGTTCCTGGCCGACCGCTTCATCAAGGGCGAGTGCCCGAAGTGCCATGCCAAGGACCAGTACGGCGACAACTGCGAAGTCTGCGGCGCCGTGTATGCGCCCACCGAGTTGATCAACCCCTACTCGGCGCTGTCGGGCGCCAAGCCCGAGCTGCGCAGCTCCGACCATTTCTTCTTCAAGCTGTCGGACCCGCGCTGCGAGGCCTTCCTCAAGGAATGGACCACCGCGCCGGGCCATGTGCAGCCCGAGGTGCAGAACAAGATCCGCGAATGGCTCTACAAGGACGACGAGGGCAAGGGCGGCCTGGGCGACTGGGACATCAGCCGCGATGCGCCCTACTTCGGCATCGAGATCCCCGATGCGCCGGGCAAGTACTTCTACGTGTGGCTCGATGCGCCCGTGGGCTACCTGGCTTCGCTCAAGAACCTGCTCGACAAGCGCTGCATCGAGCTCGGTGGCGACGGCATCTCGTACACCGAGTACATGGCCGACCCCGATCTCGAACAGGTGCACTTCATCGGCAAGGACATCATCACCTTCCACACGCTGTTCTGGCCCGCGATGCTGCATTTCAGCGGCCGCAAGGCGCCGAACGCGATCTACGTGCACGGCCACCTCACGGTCAGCGGCGAAAAGATGAGCAAGAGCCGCGGCACGGGCATCGACCCGCTCAAGTACCTGTCGACCGGGCTCAACCCCGAGCATCTGCGCTACTACCTCGCGGCCAAGCTCAGCGGCCGCAACGAGGACATCGACTTCAACCCCGATGACTTCGTGGCGCGCGTCAACAGCGACCTGGTCGGCAAATACATCAACATCGCGAGCCGCGCGGCGGGCTTCATCGGCAAGCGCTTCGGCGGTAAGCTGGGCACGGTGTCGGAAGACGGCGCGGCGCTGCTCGCGGCCCTGCGCGCCGAGGCCGAAGCCCTGCGCGTGCTGTACGACGGCCGCGACACCGCGCGCGCCCTGCGCGACACCATGGCGCTGGCCGACCGCGTGAACGAATACGTCGACGCGAACAAGCCCTGGGAACTGGCGAAGAAGGAAGGCATGGAGGCGCGGCTGCACGACGTGTGCACGGTCTGCATCGAGGCCTTCCGCCTGCTCACGCTCTACCTCAAGCCGGTGCTGCCGGCGCTGGCGAACAACGTCGAAAGCTTCCTCGCGATCGCGCCGCTGCAGTGGCGCGATGCGGCCACGGCGCTGCCCGCGGGCCACGCGATCGGCGACTACAAGCACCTGACGCAGCGCGTCGACCCGAAGCTGCTGGACACGCTGTTCGAGCCGGCCGAGCCTGCCGCCACCGCGGCAGCCGAAGCGCCGGCCGCCGAGGCGCTGCCGGGCGGCGAAGCCATCGCGCCCACCATCACCATCGACGACTTCGCCAAGATCGACCTGCGCATCGCCAGGATCGTGGCCTGCGAAAAGGTCGAGGGCTCGACCAAGCTGCTGCGCCTGACGCTCGACGCGGGCGAAGCGAACACGCGCAACGTGTTCAGCGGCATCGCCTCGGCCTACCAGCCCGAGCAGCTCGTGGGCAAGCTCACGGTGCTGGTCGCCAACCTGGCGCCACGCAAGATGAAGTTCGGTGTCAGCGAAGGCATGGTGCTGGCCGCGAGCCACACCGACGAGAAGGCCCACCCTGGCATCCATGTGCTCGAGCCCTGGCCGGGCGCAGTCCCCGGCATGCGCGTTCGCTGAGAACGTGTGAATGAAGCTACTGCGCACGTTCTGACCCGAAACGCCCCATGAAGCTGCTGCGCACCCTCCTGTACCTTTCCCTGGTGAGCCTGCTCGGCGGCTGCGCAGTGGTCGCGGTGACCAGCACCGTGGTCGGCGTGGGCGCCTCGGCGGTCGGGCTGGCGGCGGATGCGGTGGTGGGCACGGTGCGCATCGGCGGCAAGGTGATCGGCGCGACGGCGGATGCGGTCCTGCCCGGCGACGGCGACGCGCCCTGAATCAGCGGGCGCTCAGGGCGCCTCGGTGCCCCGATCGGGCGACGAGCCGCTGCGCAGCACGCGCTGGTCGTCGTTGAGCACCGCGGTGAACACCATCGGCGCATTGGGCGGCTGCACCCAGCGCCATTCCCATTCGGTCTCGCGCTTGAGCGCATAGGGCGTGACCTTGGCCGGGTTGCCCAGCAGCTTGCGCAGGTCCTCCATCGCCATGCCGGGCTGCACCTTGTCGAAGTTCTGTGGCGTGAGCACCTGGCGCAGCGCGCTCATGCGGCCGTCGGCGCCGATGGTGATCATGTAGTTCTTCTGGCCCTGCGGCTGGCGGTTGTATTCGAAGACCCGGCCGGCCGGGCTGTCCCAGACGTTCTCCGGCGTGCCGAAACGCGCCCGCACGTCGGCCTCGGTCGCGACGCCCTCTTCCAGCTCGCGGATGGCCTGGTTGTCGCAGGCGCCCAGCGCCAGCAGCAGGCTCAAAACGACCCCCTTGCCCCATTTTTCGCATGCCATGTCGCTGCCCCCGTAAAATCGCGCACCAAAGGTTCCAGTCTATGTCCATCTTCAACCGCCCCCACTACACCTCCGACGCCACCCAGTTCATCGACGAACTGAAGCGCAAGAAGCCCTCGCTCGAGGCGGAACAGCGCGCCGGACGTGCCCTGCTGTGGGACAAGAAGCTCGACCGCAGCCAGCTCGACGAGTACGGCCAGGCCCGCGTGGCCCAACAGCCCTACGTCTACCAGACCCAAGCCAAGTAAGTCCGTGCGCAAGCAGGCTGCCGCCCCGCCGGACGACAGCGAACCCGTGCTCACCGCCATGCCCGAGGTGGTGGACCAGGTGGCGCTGGCGCGCCTGTACGGCGAGCCGCTGTTCGCGCTGCCCAACGACCTGTACATCCCGCCCGAGGCGCTGCAGGTCTTCCTGGAGGCCTTCGAGGGGCCGCTGGACCTGCTGCTCTACCTGATCCGCAAGCAGAACTTCAACATCCTCGACATCCCGATGGCCGGGCTGACGCGCCAGTACCTGACCTACGTCGACCAGGTGCGCCAGACCAACCTCGAACTCGCCGCCGAGTACCTGCTGATGGCGGCGATGCTGATCGAGATCAAGTCGCGCATGCTGCTGCCGCCCAAGAAGGTGGCCGACGGCGAAGAGGCCGAGGACCCGCGCGCCGAACTCGTGCGCCGCCTGCTCGAGTACGAGCAGACGAAACTGCAGGCCGCCTCGCTCAACGCCATGCCGACCTACGGCCGCGACTTCTGGAAGGCGCAGGTCTACATCGAGCAGTCGCTCAAGCCGCGCTTCCCCGAGATGAACGTGGTCGACCTGCGCGAGGCCTGGGCCGACATCCTCAAGCGCGCAAAGCTCGTGCAGCACCACAAGATCTCGCGCGAGGAACTCAGCGTGCGCGAGCACATGAGCGTGGTGCTGCGACACCTGCAGGGGCGCCAGTTCGTGGAGTTCGAGAAACTGTTCGACGTGTCGCGCGGCGCCCCGGTGCTGATCGTGACCTTCATCGCGATGCTCGAGCTGGCGAAGGAAACGCTGATCGACATCACCCAGGCCGAGGCCTTCGCGCCCATCTATGTGCGCCTGGCCTACTCCCCCGTATAGGGCTCGCCCCCCCTCTTCGCGCACCTTGGCCCGTCCTGAGCTTGTCGAAGGGTGTCGCTTCGCCAACCCCCTACCGGGGGCGACGCCAGTGGCCCGGCAAAGCCGGTTCCACGGCGTTCCACGAAGTGATCCGTTGGCTTGAAACTGTGTCCCCGATATTGAACTTGGCACTCCTCTGATGGCTTCACTCGATTTCGATGTCCTGATCGTCGGCAGCGGCCTCGCTGGCCTCTCAGCAGCGCTGCACCTGGCGCCGACGCACCGCGTGGCGGTGCTCACCAAGCGGGCCCTGAACGATGGCTCCAGCGCCTGGGCGCAGGGCGGCATCGCGGCCGTGCTGGCCGCGGGCGACAGCTTCGATGCCCATGTGGAAGACACGCTGGTGGCGGGCGCCGGCCTCTGCGACCCCGAAGCCACGCGCCTTGTGGTCGAGGGCGCGCCCGGGGCCATCGGCTGGCTGCGCGAACTCGGCGTGCCTTTCTCCGAAGAAGACGGTGATCTGCACCTGACCCGCGAGGGTGGCCACAGCCAGCGCCGCATCGTGCATGCGACCGACGCCACCGGCGCGGCCGTGCAGCAGGTGCTGATCGAGCGCGTGCGGCGCACGCCGAACATCACGCTGTTCGAGCACCACACGCTGGTCGACCTGATCACCGGGGCCAAGCTCGGCCTGGCCGACCCCGCCTGTGTAGGCCTCTACGCGCTCGACGACGCCACCGACGAGGTGCTGGCCTTCCGCGCGCCGCACACCATCCTGGCCACGGGCGGTGCGGGCAAGGTCTACCTCTACACGACCAACCCCGACACGGCCACCGGCGACGGCATTGCCGCGGCCTGGCGCGCGGGCTGCCGGGTCTCGAACATGGAGTTCATCCAGTTCCACCCGACCTGCCTGTACCACCCGCATGCCAAGTCCTTCCTGATCAGCGAGGCGGTGCGCGGCGAAGGCGGGCTGCTCAAGTTGCCCGATGGGACGCGCTTCATGCCCATGCACGACGAACGCGCCGAACTCGCGCCGCGCGACGTGGTGGCGCGCGCCATCGACTTCGAGATGAAGAAGCACGGCCTGGACTGCGTGCACCTCGACATCTCGCACCAGCCGGCCGCGTTCCTGCAGGAGCACTTCCCCAACATCCTCGCGCGCTGCGCGGAGCTGGGCATCGACATCACGCGCGAGCCGATCCCCGTGGTGCCGGCCGCGCACTACACCTGCGGCGGCGTGTTGAGCGACCTCGCCGGCCGCACCGACGTGCCCGGCCTCTACGCCATCGGCGAGACCGCCTGCACCGGCCTGCACGGCGCCAACCGGCTGGCCAGCAACTCGCTGGTCGAATGCATGGTGTTCGCGCGCGCCGCGGCCGACGCGATCGCCCAGGCGCCCGTGCCTGCACGCGCCGCGCTGCCCGCCTGGGACGACAGCCGCGTCACCGATGCCGACGAGACCGTGGTCATCTCGCACAACTGGGACGAGCTGCGCCGCTTCATGTGGAGCTACGTGGGCATCGTGCGCACCAACAAGCGGCTGGAGCGCGCGAGCCACCGCATCGCACTGCTGCAGGCCGAGATCCAGGAGTTCTATGCGAACTTCCACGTCACGCGCGACCTGCTCGAACTGCGCAACCTGGTGCAGGTGGCCGAGCTGATCGTGCGCTCGGCACAGGCCCGCCACGAGAGCCGCGGTCTGCACTTCAGCCGCGACTATCCTTCGCTCGCAGAACCGACCGCACCGACGGTGCTGACGCCCTCGGCGGGCTAGGTTCACTTCTCATCCACCGAGGATGCCCGGCCCCACGACGCCCGCAGGAGAAATGCCAACCATGTCGACCCCACCGTCCCACCCCGAGGCCACACCGGCATCGCCTTATGGCACGCTGCCGCCCGCCTCGCAGCCCGCCGCGCGCAAGCCCGTGAGCCTGCCGCGCATCGCCGACATGCATGCGCGCGGCGAGAAGATCTCGATGCTCACCGCCTACGACGCCACCTTCGCGGCCATGGCCGATGCGGCCGGCGTCGACTGCCTGCTGGTCGGCGATTCGCTGGGCATGGTGTGCCAGGGCCTGAACAGCACCGTGGGCGTGAGCCTGGACACCATGCGCTACCACACCGACAGCGTGTCGCGCGGCCTGCGCCGCGTGCAGGGCACGGCCTGGCTGATCGCCGACCTGCCCTTCGGCAGCTACCAGCAGTCGCGCGAACAGGCGCTCGCCAGCGCCACGGTGCTGATGCAGGCCGGCGCCCACATGGTCAAGCTCGAAGGCGGCGGCTGGACCACCGAGACCGTGCGCTTCCTGGTCGAGCGCGGCATTCCGGTGTGCGCGCATCTGGGCCTGACGCCGCAGACCGTGCATGCACTCGGCGGCTACCGTGTGCAGGGCAAGGGCGATGCCGGCGCGGTGCTCAAGCAGCAGGCGCATGCCTTGCAGGACGCGGGCGCGGCGATGCTGGTGCTCGAGATGGTGCCGGCCGCGCTGGCCGCCGAACTCACGGCCGAGCTCCAGCACTGCGCCACCATCGGCATCGGCGCCGGCAAGGCCACCGCCGGCCAGGTGCTGGTGTTGCACGACATGCTGGGCATCAACCTCGGCAAGATGCCGAAGTTCGTGCGCAACTTCATGGCCGATGCGCCGGGCGTGCTGCCCGCGCTGCAAGCCTATGTCCGCGCCGTCAAGGACGGCAGCTTCCCCGACGATCGACTCCACGCCTGGTAAGAGGTTCTTCATGCACATCGCACGCACCATTCCCGAACTGCGCGAGCACCTGGCCGCGTTCCACCGGCCGGCCTTCGTCCCGACCATGGGCAACCTGCACGACGGCCACCTGGCACTCGTGAAGCAAGCCAAGCCACTGGGCGACGTGACCGTGGCCAGCATCTTCGTGAACCGGCTGCAGTTCCTGCCGCACGAGGATTTCGACACCTATCCGCGCACCTGGGACAGCGACTGCGAGAAGCTGCGCGCGGCCGGCTGCGACGTGCTGTTCGCACCCGACGAGCGCGCGCTCTACCCCGAGCCGCAGACCTGCAAGGTGCATCCGGACCCGGCCCTGGCCGACCTGCTCGAAGGCCACTTCCGGCCGGGCTTCTTCATCGGCGTGTGCACCGTGGTGATGAAGCTCTTCAGCTGCGTGCAGCCGCGCGTGGCGGTGTTCGGCAAGAAGGACTACCAGCAGCTGATGGTGATCCGCCACATGGTGCGGCAGTTCGCGCTGCCGATCGAGATCGTGGGCGGCGAAACCTTCCGCGCCGCCGACGGGCTGGCGCTGTCGTCGCGCAACGGCTACCTCAGCGAGAGCGAGCGCGCCGAGGCGGTGCAGCTGTCGAAGGCGCTGCAGGCCATGGCCGCGGCCGTTCGATCGGGCGAGCGCGACCTGGCCGCGATCGAGGCGCGCGCAATGCAGACGTTGACGGCACGCGGCTGGCAGCCCGACTACCTGGTGCTGCGCCGCCGGGCCGACCTGCAGGCGCCTGCGCCTGCAGCGGGCGAGCCGCTGGTGGCGGTGGCTGCAGCGCGTCTTGGCAGCACGCGCCTGATCGACAACCTAGAAATCGACGCCTGAAGTTTCGAGGTCCGCCTCGATCCAGCCGCGCAGGCTGTTCAAGAAAGCCCAGGCCTGCACGCGCGGCAGGTCGTCGACACGCACCACGGCTTCGGCGAGCCGCCCTTCGGCCAGCGCCTGTGCGCGCCCGATGCCGCCCAGCAGGCCGCAGCGCAATGGCGGCGTCACCCAGCGGCCTTCCAGCTGCACGGCGATGTTGCCGCGCGTGGTTTCGGTGAGCTCGCCGTGCCGGTTCCACAGCAGCGTGTCGAACACGCCCGCACGCATGGGCGCGAAGGCCTCGTAGTGCGCGCGCCGCGTGGTCTTGAAGCGCACGAACTCGCTGTCGGCCGCCTCGAAGGCCCGGTCGGCCAGCTGCAGCCGCACGCGTGAGGGCGCGGCGTCCTGCGCGAAGGCCTGGGCCTGCGCGCGGCCCCGGGCATCGAGCAGCAGGCGCACGCGCCACCGGCCCTGCGGATGTGCCGCGCGCAAGGCATCGAGGCACTGTGCGACGGCCCGTGCATCCCACGGATGGCCGAAGTGCGCGGCCGCGGCCGCCATGCGCGCCAGATGGGCGTCGACGTGGCGCAGTTGCCCATCTTCCAGCGCCAGCGTCTCGAGCAGATCGAAAGGCGCGCTCGCACGTTCGAGGAAGGCGCGCTTGTGGCGCCACTCCTGCCACTCGCCGTCGGTGCCGGCATCGGCCGTGATGCCGCTGCCGATGCCGCAGCGGGCCGTGCCGGCCTGCAAGGTCACGGTGCGGATCGGCACGTTGAAGGTGGCCGCGCCGCCGGGCTGCACCACGCCCACGGCGCCGCAGTAAATGCCGCGGGGCGCGGGCTCGAGTGCGCGGATCATGCGCATCGCCGCGACCTTGGGCGCGCCCGTGACCGAGCCGCAGGGAAAGAGCGCGGCGAACAGGTCGGCCAGGCTGCAGTCGGCGCGCGTGCGCGCCTCGACGTCGGAGGTCATCTGCCACACGGTGGGCAGGGCCTCGGTGTGGAACAGCCGCGGCACGCGCACCGAGAAAGGTTCGGCGACGCGCGACATGTCGTTGCGCAGCAGGTCGACGATCATCACGTTCTCGGCGCGCTCCTTGGCCGAGCTGCGCAGCCGGGCCGAGGCCGCCGCATCGTCCTCGGCAGTGCCGCCGCGCGCGGCCGTGCCCTTCATGGGACGGGCCAGCAGACGCCGTTCGCGCCAGTCGAAGAACAGCTCCGGCGACACCGACAACAGCTGCTCGTCACCCGCATCGATGAAGGCCGCGTAGCCGCCAGGCTGGGCGCGCTGCAGGGCCGCGAACAGCGCGCGCCGCGCCGCATCGGACAGCGCGCCCGGCAGCGCCTGCAAAGGCGCCGTGTAGTTGACCTGGTAGAGCTCACCGGCCGCGATGGCACGGTGGATCTCGGCCATCGCGCGATCGAAGGCAGGCCGCGTCAAGGCGTCTTCCCACTGCAGCGAGGGCGCCGTCTCGTCGGCCGGCTCGGGCCACGGCACGGTGCCGTCGTGCACGCCGAACCAGGCCAGCGGACCATCGGCGGCATGCACCGCCAGCGCGGGATCGAAGGCCGATGCGGCTTCGTAGCGCAGGTAGCCCACGCACCAGCGCCCCTGCCGTGCATGCGTCTGCACGGCGTCGAGCAGCGGCCGCACCTGCGCGGGCGTGTGCGCGACCAGCGTCTCGCGCGGCGCGCCGAAGGCATGGCGCAGGCGCGCGCCCTGGTGCGACGCTGGCGACCCGGGCGTGCCGAAGTCGATCAGCGCCGAGACGGTCGCCGTCATCAGGCCGCGCCGATCCCCGCCACCAGGCTGCCGGGCGCGAGACCCTGCTTGAGCCCGGCGGTGAAGGCCAGCATGCGGTCGATCGGCACGCGGGCGCGCAGGCCCAGCGCGGGGTCGACATGCACTTCGCCAGAACCGGTCTCGAGGGCGCGCGTCAGGTCGGCCAGTCCGTTCATCGCCATCCAGGGGCAATGCGCGCAGCTCTTGCAGGTGCCGCCGTTGCCGGCCGTGGGCGCCTCGATGAAGGTCTTGCCCGGGTTCAGCGTGCGCAGCTTGTGCAGCATGCCGCTGTCGGTGGCGACGATGAATTCGGAGGCGTCCAGGCGCTGCGCCGCGTTCAGGATGGCCGAGGTCGAGCCCACCGCATCGGCCAGCGCGATCACGTCGGCCGGTGACTCGGGATGCACCAGCACCTTGGCCTTCGGGTGTTCCTTCATGAGCAGCTCGAGCTCGAGCGCCTTGAACTCGTCGTGCACGATGCAGGCGCCGTTCCAGCTGACCATGTCGGCGCCGGTCTGACGCTGGATGTAGTCGCCCAGGTGGCGGTCCGGGCCCCAGAGGATCTTCTGCCCCGCCGCGTGCAGCGCATTGACCACGTCGAGCGCGCAGCTCGAGGTGACCAGCCAGTCGGCGCGCGCCTTCACGGCCGCGCTGGTGTTGGCGTAGACCACCACGGTGCGGTCCGGGTGCCGGTCGCAGAAGGCGCTGAATTCGTCGACCGGGCAGCCCAGGTCGAGCGAGCAGTTCGCGTCCAGGTCGGGCATCAGCACGCGCTTCTCGGGCGAGAGGATCTTCGAGGTCTCGCCCATGAAGCGCACGCCCGAGACCACCAGCGTCTGCGCCGCATGGTCGCGGCCGAAACGCGCCATTTCCAGCGAGTCGCTCACGATGCCGCCGGTGTCCTCGGCCAGGTCCTGCAGGTCGGGGTGTACGTAGAAGTGCGAGACCATCACGGCGTTGCGCTCGCGCAGCAGGCCGCGGATGCGCTCCTTGAGCGCGACGCGCTCGTCGGCCGAGGGCTCCGGCGGCACGCGCGCCCAGGCGTGGCGCGTATCGCAGACCGAGCCTTCGGCCGGTTGTTCGTAGTCGACGTGGATGACCGGAGACGACATGGGCGGCTCAGCCTTCCTGGAAACGCATCGAGTAGTCGGTGGCCTTGACGTCCTTGGTCAGGGCCCCGACCGAGATCCGGTCGACCCCGGTCTCGGCCAGCGCGCGCAGGCCGTCCAGTGTGACGCCGCCCGAGATCTCCAGGATCGCCTTGCGGTCTTCGCCGGCCGCGTCGTTGATGCGCACCGCCTCGCGCAGCGTGGGCAGGTCCATGTTGTCGAGCAGCACCATGCGCGCGCCGGCCTCGAGCGCCTCGTGCAGCTGGGCCAGCGTCTCGACCTCGACCTCGACGAAGGCAGCTTGGCCAGCCACGGGCGCGACGGCGCGCAACGCGGCCGCCACGCCGCCGGCCGCGGCGATGTGGTTTTCCTTGATCAGCACCGCGTCGTACAGGCCGATGCGGTGGTTCAGGCCGCCGCCGGTGCGCACCGCGTACTTCTGTGCCAGCCGCAGGCCCGGCAGGGTCTTGCGCGTGTCGACGATGCGGGCCCGCGTGCCCTTCACGGCCTCGGCGTACAGCGCGGTCTTGGTCGCGACCGCGCTCAGCAGCTGCAGGAAGTTGAGCGCGGTGCGCTCGGCCGTCAGCAGCGCGCGCGCCCGCCCTTCGATCTCGAGCACGGTCTGGTCGGCGGCGCAGCGCTCGCCTTCGGCCACCCGCCAGGTGATGCGCACCTCGGGATCGAGCTGCCGCAACGTGGCCTCGACCCAGGGCGCGCCGCAGACCACGGCCGCTTCGCGCGCCAGCACGCGGGCGCGGGCGGTGCGGGTGGGGTCGACCAGCGAGGCGGTCAGGTCGCCATCGGCGACGTCTTCCTGCAAGGCACGGGTGGCATCGGACAGGGCCAGCGCGGCCACGGCCGACGCCGAAAAATCAAAGCGAAGGCTCATGGCGCGCGGTCTCTGCGTTCTTGTCTTGAATTCAACGAGGGGAAGCGGGGCCGGCCGAAGCCGGCGACTCCGGCACCGGGTCGCGGCCGGTCAGCGCGGCGACCGCGTCCTGCGGGCTCACGCGGCCGTCGAGCAGCGCGACCACGCCTTCGGCGATGGGCATCTCGATGCCCAGGCCGCGCGCGCGCTGCACCACGGTGCGTGCGCAATACACGCCTTCGGCCACATGGCCCAGCGAAGCGACCGCCTGCGCCAGCGTGCGGCCCTGGGCCAGCAGCAGGCCGACCTTGCGGTTGCGCGACAGGTCGCCGGTGGAAGTCAGCACCAGATCGCCCAGGCCCGACAGGCCCATGAAGGTCTCGGCACGCGCACCCAGCGCGAGGCCGAAGCGGGTCATTTCGGCCAGGCCGCGGGTGATGAGCGCGGCGCGCGCATTGAGGCCCAGCGCCAGGCCGTCGCACAGGCCGGTCGCGATGGCGAGCACGTTCTTGACCGCACCGCCGACCTCGACCCCCACGATGTCCTCGTTGGCGTAGACGCGCAAGGCCGGTCCGTGGAAGGCGTCGACGAGCGCATCGCGCACCGCCGCATGCGGGCTGGCCGCAACCAGCGCCGTCGGGCGGCCTTCGGCCACTTCCTGCGCGAAGCTCGGGCCGCTGAGCACGCCGGCGAGCAGTTCAGGTGCGACCTGCGCCCAGATCTCGTGGGCCAGCAGGCCATAGGCCGTGGAGGAGGCTTCGCGCGCGGGCTCGACGCCCTTGCACAACCAGGCCACCGGCGCGGTACAGCCCCGCAGCGCGACGAGTTGATCACGCAGGGCCGCCATCGGCGTGGCCACGATGACGAGGTCGGCGCCGGCGCTGGCCGCGCCGATGTCGCCGCTGCGCACGACGAGCGAGGCCGGCAGCGCCAGCCCCGGCAGATAGCGGGTGTTTTCACGCGCGGCCGACATGGCGTCGGCCTGGACGGCATCGCGCGCCCAGAGCGTGACCTCGTGGCGGGCCGCCGCGTTGACTGCGACGGCCGTGCCCCAGGCACCGGCGCCATGAACGCAGATCTTCATCGGCGTTGGCGGCGTCAGGCCGGTTTACTGCGTGACGATGGGCGAGGGCTGACCGGCCGCGGCGGCCTGCTGCTGCTCGTACATGGCCTGGAAGTTGATCTCGGCCAGGTGCACGGGCGGGAAACCGCCGCGCTGGATCACGTCGGCCACGTTGCCGCGCAGGTACGGGTAGACGATCTGCGGGCAGGCGATGCCCAGGATCGGGCCCATCTGGTCTTCGGGCAGGTTGCGGATCTCGAAGATGCCGGCCTGCTTGGCTTCGACCAGGAACACGGTGCGGTCCTGCACCTTGGTCTGCACGGTGGCGGACACGGTGATCTCGTAGATGCCGTCGGCCACGGGCTGGGCGTCGACGCCCAGCTGGATGTCGACCGTGGGCTGTTCCTGCTCGAGCAGGATGGCCGGCGAATTGGGCTGTTCGAGCGACAGGTCCTTGAGGTAGACGCGCTGGATCTGGAACACGGGATCAGGGGTATCGGCCATGGCTCAACTTTCGAGAATCAAAACAATGCCCGCCGGGGAGAGGTTCCCGCAGCGGGCTGCAGATGAATGAGACGGCGATTATCGCCCCACCGCGGGGCACACCGCGTTCAGGCGCCTTGCAGCAGGGGCAGCAGGCCGCCGCGTCCGTCGAGCGCGATCAGGTCGTCGCAGCCGCCCACATGCGTGTCTCCGATGAAGATCTGCGGCACCGTGCGACGCTGGGTGATCTCCATCATGGCGGCGCGCGCCTGCGGATCGGTGTCGATGCGGATCTCCTCGATCTGCTCGACGCCTTTGGATTTGAGGACCTGTTTCGCGCGAATGCAGTAGGGGCAGACGGCGGTGGTGTACATCTTGACGGCTTGCATACGCTGTACCTTGGGGACGATGGCGGGTTTTCAACGCCGCGCAATCCGGCTGCGCGGCCCGTGGGCTCAGGCCTTTTCCGGGGCCTTTTCAATCGGCAGGTTAGCTTCTTTCCAGCCCTTGAGTCCGCCAGCGATCACTTGGGCCTGCTCATAGCCGAGTTTCTTGGCCACGGCGAGCGCGCGCTGGGCGCGGCCACCCGAGGCGCACATCAGCAGCACCGGTACGCCCTTGTTCTTGACCGTGGTCGGCAGCTTCTGCTCGAGCTGGTCGAAGGGCACGTTGCGGGCGCCGGTCGCGTGGCCGGCGGCGAATTCGGCCGCATCGCGCACATCGACCACCACACCGCGCTCACGGTTGATCAGTTGCACGGCGCCCTGCGCCGTGAGCGAGCCACCGCCGTTGCCACGGATCAGCGGCCAGGCCAGCATGCTGCCCGAGCCGACCGCGAGCAGGATCAGCATCCAGTTGTCGACGATGAATTTCACAGGGTTCCTTGAATGGCAAACCGCCGATTTTAGAATGGCGGGTTATGCAGACTCCTGCATTCCCGAATCTCAATCTCCGCCAAAGGCCTTCCCCATGCATAAACTGGTACTGATCCGCCACGGCGAGTCGACCTGGAATCTCGAAAACCGCTTCACCGGCTGGACCGACGTCGACCTGACCGAGACCGGCGTCGAGCAGGCCAAGCAGGCCGGCCGGCTGCTCAAGGCCGAGGGTTACGACTTCGACGTGGCCTACACCAGCGTGCTCAAGCGCGCCACGCGCACGCTGTGGCACACGCTCGACGAGCTCGACCGCACCTGGCTGCCGGTGGTGCATTCGTGGCGCCTCAACGAGCGCCACTACGGCGGCCTGCAGGGCCTCAACAAGGCCGAGACGGCCAAGAAATACGGTGACGAGCAGGTGCTGGTCTGGCGCCGCAGCTACGACACGCCGCCGCCGGCGCTGGACGCGGCCGACCCGCGCAGCGAGCGCGGCGACCTGCGCTACGCCAAGCTCGCGCCCGAGCAGATCCCGCTGACCGAGTGCCTGAAGGACACGGTGGCACGCGTGCTGCCCTTCTGGAACGAGTCGATGGCGCCCGCCATCCGCAGCGGCCGCCGCCTGGTGGTCGCGGCCCACGGCAATTCGATCCGCGCGCTGGTCAAGTACCTCGACGGCGTCTCCGACAGCGACATCGTCGGCCTCAACATTCCCAACGGCATCCCGCTGGTCTACGAGCTGGACGACGAGCTCAAGCCGCTTCGCCACTACTACCTCGGCGACGCCCAGGCGGCCGCCAAAGCCGCCGCCGCGGTGGCTTCGCAGGGCAAAGGTTGAAGATTAAGGAACCCTGGTAGAAGAATTGCTTCAAAGCTACCTGTATATTGGCTTGACACCCGACTAGGACACTCATTACATGGGCCAGAAACTCAAGATCACCGGCTGGGTTGCAGCCGGCGCCGTGGCCGGCGTGCTGACCACCGTCTCGCTGCAGACCGTGGCGCGTGGCTCGCTGGCACCGTTGCCGCTCGAGGAGCTGCAACAGCTCGCGGCGGTGTTCGGGATGGTGAAGAGCGACTACGTGGAGCCGGTGGATGAGAAAAAACTCATCTCCGACGCGATTTCCGGCATGGTCGCCGGCCTCGATCCGCATTCGCAGTACTTCGACAAGAAGTCCTTCAAGGAATTCCGGGAGGGCACGACCGGTCGCTTCGTCGGCGTCGGCATCGAGATCGCCCAGGAAGACGGCCTGGTCAAGGTGGTGTCGCCGATCGAAGGCTCGCCGGCCTTCCGCGCCGGCCTCAAGCCCAACGACCTGATCACCCGCATCGACGACACGGCGGTACGCGGACTGACGCTCAACGACGCAGTCAAGCGCATGCGCGGCGAAGCCAATACCAAGGTGATGCTGACCATCTACCGCAAGGACGAGAACCGCACCTTCCCGGTCACGATCACGCGCGAGGAAATCCGCACGCAATCCGTGCGCGGCAAGGTCATCGAGCCGGGCTACGGCTGGATCCGCCTGTCGCAGTTCCAGGAACGCACGGTCGACGACTTCGTCAAGAAGGTCGAGGAAATCTACAAGCAGGACCCCAACCTCAAGGGCCTGGTGCTCGACCTGCGCAACGACCCGGGTGGTCTGCTCGACGCAGCGGTGGCCATTTCGGCGGCCTTCCTGCCCGAGAACGTGACGGTGGTGTCCACCGACGGCCAGCTGGCCGAGAGCAAGTTCGTCTACAAGGCCGCGCCCGAGTTCTACCAGCGCCGCTCCGGCACCGATCCGCTGCGCGGCCTGCCCGCGGCGCTCAAGACCGTGCCGCTGGTGGTGCTGGTCAATGAAGGCTCGGCCTCGGCCAGCGAGATCGTGGCCGGCGCACTGCAGGACCACAAGCGCGCGACCGTCATGGGCAGCCAGACCTTCGGCAAGGGCTCGGTCCAGACCGTGCGTCCGCTGGGCCCCGACACCGGCCTGAAGATCACGACCGCGCGCTACTACACGCCCAGCGGCGCCTCGATCCAGGCCAAGGGCATCGTGCCCAACGTGCTGGTCGACGAAAGCGCCGAGGGCAGCCCCTACGCCGCGCTGCGCATGCGCGAGGCCGACCTCGAGAAGCACCTGGCCAGCGGGCAGGGTCCCGAGACCAAGGACCCCGAGCGCGAGAAGGCCCGCGACGAGGCCCGCAAGCGCCTCGAGGAAGAAGCCAAGAAGCCGCCGCAGGACCGCAAGGTGCCCGAGTTCGGCAACGACAAGGACTTCCCGCTGCTGCAGGCCATCGCCAGCCTCAAGGGCGCGCCGGTCATCGTCAGCAAGACGCAGGTGATCGTCGACAACAAGGAAGAGAAGAAAGAGAACTGAGCGCGGCTGCAGGAACGCGGCAGGCGCCAAGCGTATGGACGACGAAGCCCTGCTGCGCCACTCGCGGCACGTTCTGCTGGAGGAATACGGCTTCGACGGCCAGCAGCGCGTCGAAGCCTCCCATGCACTGGTGATCGGCGCCGGCGGGCTGGGATCGCCGGTGTGCCTCTACCTCGCAGCGGCGGGCGTGGGCCACATCACGCTGGTCGACGACGACACCGTCGACCTGACCAACCTGCAACGCCAGATCGCCCACACCACCGCGCGGGTGGGCCGGTCGAAGGTCGCCTCCGCGGCCGAGGCCATGCGGGCCATCGACCCCGGAATCGGCCTGACACTGCATGCGCTGCGCGCCGATGCGGCACTGTTGTCGGCACTGGTGGCCAAGGCAGACGTGGTGATCGACTGCTGCGACAACTTCGCCACCCGCCATCTGGTGAATGCCGCCTGCGTGGCCCACGGCAAGCCGCTGGTGGCGGGCGCGGCGATCCGCTTCGACGGTCAGTTGAGCGTCTATGACCTGCGCGACGCGGCCTCGCCCTGCTATGCCTGCGTGTTTCCGCCCGACGCCGCGTTCGAGGAGACACGCTGCGCCGTGATGGGCGTGTTCGGACCCGTGGTCGGCACCATCGGCACCCTGCAGGCCCATGAAGCGCTCAAGCTGCTGGCGGGCATCGCACCATCGCTGGCCGGGCAGCTGCTGATGTTCGACGGCCGCCGTACGGCCTTCGACCGCCTGAAGGTTACGCGCGATCCGCACTGCAGCGTGTGCGCGCAACGCCCCGGCATCTGACCCCCGAAAACCCGCCGCGCCTGCTCAGGGCTGTTTGGCGGTCTTCGCTCTCGCAGCGCCGTTGGCGGCCGCGCCTGCCGTCGGCCGATTCGCATCGGCCAGCACGCCCTTGCAGTCCGCATCCTCGCCGGGACCGGTCTCGATGGTCGCGGCGAGCGCCAGCAGCGGATTGATCGCGCCAAGGGCCAGCGCTGCCAGGCCACGCCCGGCCAGGGGTGCGATTTCGACGCCGCCCTTCGGATCGCCGAAGGTGCCGCCAACGACCAGCGGCGTGCGGACCGAGAGGATGCTCTTGCTCTTGGGCTCCGGACGAATCACGAAGTCGAGGGTTTCGTTGGCCAGATTGGCCTGGCCGGTGGCGGTGAACACGGCATTGGTGGTGTCCACCACCAGCGTGCGCCCGGTCATCAGCCCCTTGTTGACGTCGAAGGCCACGGCCGCGCAGCGCAGCTCGACATTCCGGTCGCCGCGCAGCAGGAACTTGATGATGTCGCCCCCCACGAGCGTCGCAAACACCGGCAGCAGATTGCCGAACTGGCCGCTCCCCGACAGCACCGCGACGTCGCCCGACACCCCGCCGAGCCAGCTGGCCACCGAGTTGCCGGATCCCGAAAGATTGATGCGGCCGCCGAACTTGCCCACGCTGTTGCCCGTGGTCTCGAGCTTCGGGAACAGGCGCGCCAGTTGCAGGCCGCGCAGATCCAGCGAAGCACGGATGTCGGCCGGATTTTTCGCCGCGTCGATGCGGATCGCGCCGACCAGCTTGCCCGCGGCCACGCCCAGGTCCAGCGGGTCGAGCGTGAGCACCTTGTCCTGAAGCTTCACGTGCACGCTGCCCTTGTCGAGCGGCACCTCGCGCACGTTGCGGATCCGGTCGGCGGTGTAGCGCACGTCGGCATTCATTGCGCCCAGGCGCTCGAAATCGAGCGTGGCGGTCGGCAGCACCTTGTCCTGCCCGTTGCGCTGCGCGCGCTTGACCTGCGTCACCGTCGGCGGCGGCGCAACGCCTTCCACTGCGTTGGCGGAACGAGCCGTCGGCGGCAGGCCGATCAACGGACCCAGATCGTCCATGTCCATCACCTGCGAACGCAGGGTGCCCGAGAGCGTCGGCACCTTCGTGCCCTGATTGAACTGCATGTCGCCGGCAATGTCGGACAGCCCCAGCTTGCCCTTCAGTCCCTTGACCTCCCACAGGTTCGCACGCTTGCCCAGGTTCCCGCTGAGCGCATAGGGCGAGGTCTGCGGCAGCGCGATGCCGAGCAGGCCGTAGAGGTCGCCCAGGCTCTGGCCCCGGAGATCGAAGGTGGCATCGATGCCATCGAGGCCGCTGAGCGCGGCGACCGTGCCCGCGGCCTTGAGCCGTGTCTGGCCGGCGCGGGCATCGATCTCCAGCGGGAACGGCGGCTGGCCGGTTTCGGCGAGTTGCATCACGTTGCCGGTGCGCCCCTGCGCCGTCAGCGGCTGCCGTTGGTAGGTGCCCTTGATCCGATAGTTCAAGGGCATCTCGCCCTTGCTGCTGTCGTAGGCCACCTCTGCATGCAGGTCCACGCCCAGATGCTTGGCCAGGAAGTCGATGCTGCCGTTGTCGATCTGGATCTGCCCGATGGTCGGCACGGTGCCCTCGTCCGAGGTGTCCTTGCCGAGCGCCCAGGTCCGGCGGCCGTCCTTCTCCATCTGCAAGCCGACGGCGGGCGCGACCATCATCAGGCGCGGGATGACGACCTTGCCACCGAGCAGCGGCCACAACCGAAGGTCGAGTTCCGCGCGCTCGGCGCGCACCAGGTAGGGGTCGCGCGCCCAGGCCGGGTTCGCGAATTCGATGCCGTCGAGCTTGACCGTGGCACTGCGCCAGCCCAGGTCGACGTCGAGATGGCGGGTGATTTCGAAAGTCCGCCCGGTTTTCTCGCTGACGTAGCGATTGACGGGCCCACGCAGCACATCCCAGGGAAAGAACATCACGATCAGCACGAGGATCGCGAAGACGGCCACGCAGGCCGCCACGATGCGCATCGCCCATATGCGGCCCGCTTGCTTGTTGTTCTGCATCGATCACTCCTTCGTCCGGGGCGGCTAGAACGGGACACGGCTGCGGTGGCCCAGACCGGCGTGCAAGTCCCGACATTAAATGGCAACCCGCCGCGCGCAGGTCGGTACGGCACGGCAGCCCCTGTGGGCACGGGCCTACGAGAACGGCTTCGCTGCCTGCGATCTGCCCTGAGGTCGGAATACGCCTACGAGCGCCATCCCCTCAAGCTTGCAACATGGAAAAATGCCACGGCTACGATCCCTCATGCGCCCGCATCCGTGACGCACAGCGCAGGAGGCGGCATGGAGGGAGAGCGGGTCTTCGCCATGAACACAAGATTGAAAACCTACATCGTCGAAGACAACCTCACGATCCGCGAAAACCTCGTCGGAACGTTGGAAGAACTCACACGCCTCGAGGCCATCGGTCATGCCGAGACGGAAGCCGAGGCCCGCGCGTGGTTGGCAACGCACAAGGATGCATGGGACCTGATCATCATCGATCTGTTCCTCAAGCAAGGCAGCGGCTTGGGCGTGCTGCAGGCCTGTGCAGTGCGGCGCCCGCAGCAGCAGGTGGTCGTGCTGAGCAACTACGCCACCCAGGACATCCGCAAACGCTGCGTGCAGTTGGGCGCCGATGCGGTGTTCGACAAATCCAACGAAATCGAGGCACTGCTGGATTTCTGCATCGCACGCTCGACCGAGCCCCCTGCGGCGAACGACGGCCACTGAAGCGAGTGCAGCGCAGCCGGTATGCCTGCCTGCCGCATCGCCTGAAGAGGCGCCTGCGGACAGGCGGCGAGATCAGTCGATGAGCTTGTTTTTCAGCGCGTAGTAGGTCAGGTCGCTGTTCGAGGAGAGGTTCATCTTCTCCATCAAGCGCGTGCGATAGGTGCTCACGGTCTTCACCGACAGCGACAGCGTCTTCGCGATGTCGCCGGCCGTCTCGCCTTTGGCCAGCTTCAGGAACACCTGGAACTCGCGCTCCGACAGCTGCTCGTGCGGTGCCGCATCGTCCTTGCGGTCGAGTTGGCGCGCCAGCAATTCGGCGACGGCGGGCGTGATGTAGCGACGGCCCAGCGAGACGGTACGGATCGCATTCACGATCTCGATCGGCTCGCATTCCTTGTTGAGGTAGCCGCTGGCGCCCTGACGGATCAGGTTCATCGCGTAGTGCTCCTCGGGGTAGCCACTCAGGATGAGGATGCCGACATCCGGGGCCTTGGCCCGAATCATCGCGAGCGCGTCGATGCCGCTCTGACCGGGCATGGACAAGTCCATCACCAGCACGTCGAGCTCGGTCGTACGCACGAGTTCGATGGCTTCACGCCCAGTTCCTGCTTCGCCCACGACGCGCAAATCCACGTGCTCGGAGAAAAACTGCCGCAAGCCGGACCGAACGATGGCGTGGTCATCCACAATTCCGATCTTGATCATCTGTCATCCTCTTTGTTGTCGCGCACTCGTGAGTCGCGATATATCGTTCACTGTACGGCATCGATTATTCACGAAATTGATCACAGGACCGTCAGCGGAAGCCTCTACATGCGTTGGTTAGCTTTTCCCAAGATGGCCTTGAGCCTCGCCCTGGCCCTGCTGGCGGCGGTGATGCTCGTGGGCATCAACGAGGCCGGATTCCGCCAGTCGACCCGCGCCTTGCAAGAGGTCGGCCAGGCCCAGCGGATGCGCGTGGCCCTGAGCGCGCTCCTGCAGAACATGGTGGATGCGGAGACCGGCCAGCGCGGCTACCTGCTGACCGGCGAGCCACACTACCGCGAGCCCTACGACAACGCCATCCGCCAGATCGATGGCCAGCTCAGCGTGCTGCGCACACTGTACGCCGACCGGCCCGAGGACAGCGCCCGCCTGGCCGTGCTGGCAACCCACGTGGCGCGCAAGCTGGCGGAGATGGACATGAGCGTCCGCCTGCGCACCAACGGCAACGAGGACGCCTGGAAGTTCGTCATCACCACCGATGTCGGCCGCGAGGAGATGGAGGCCATCCGGACCCAGGCCAACGCGCTGGTCGCCAGCAGCGACGCCGCCTTGGCGCGCGGCCAGGTGCAGATCGCGAAATCGCTGCAGTTGGCCCGCATCGGCATCGCCGTGGTGGCGCTGGCGGCGCTGGTGGCCTTCTATCTCTACCTGCGGCAAAGCCACGTTCTGCGCTCGGCCGGCGAGCGCCAGCAAGAGGCGCTGCAGCGCGAGCGCAACGCGCTCGAGACCGAAGTGCAGGAACGCACGGCGACGCTGGCCGAACTGGCGACCCACCTGCAGGAAGTGCGCGAGAC
Source organism: Variovorax frigidus (assembly GCF_051216515.1). Lineage (NCBI taxonomy): Bacteria > Pseudomonadati > Pseudomonadota > Betaproteobacteria > Burkholderiales > Comamonadaceae > Variovorax > Variovorax frigidus. Next base: position 287,400 of record NZ_JBPJZF010000005.1, on the reverse strand, counting down.
CGAACGTGGCTACCTCGCACGCGAACTGCACGACGAGCTCGGCTCGCTGCTCACGGCCGCCAAGCTCGACGTGGCCCGGCTCAAGTCGCGCCTGGCCGACACACCCGATGCGATCGAGCGGCTGCAGCATCTGACCGAACTGCTCAACAGCGGCATCGCGCTCAAGCGGCGGATCATCGAAGACCTGCGGCCGTCGTCTTTGTCCAACCTGGGACTGGTGGCCTCGCTGGAGATCCTGGGCCGGGAATTCGCCGACCGTTCCGGCCTGCAGATCGAGATGTCGCTCGAGCCCGCTGTGCTCGACGAAGCACGTCAGCTCACGATCTACCGAATGGTGCAGGAGAGCCTGACCAACATCAGCAAGTACGCCGAAGCCTCCGAGGCCACCATCGTGATGAAGGACTACGGCAACCACGTGATCGTCGAAGTGGCAGACAACGGCAAGGGCTTCGATACCCAGCGCATGCGCCCTTCGACGCATGGCCTGGCGGGCATGCGTCACCGCGTCGAGGCCGCCCAGGGCAAGCTCACGGTGGTCTCCACGCCCGGCAGCGGCACCCGGTTGACGGCCATGCTGCCGGTTCGGCGCATCGTCGTGGCGACCCCGGCAGCCGAGGTGCCGACGGGTCGCTGACGTCGCTCTCCTACGAGTCCCGCGCACGGCTGCTGACACGCCACGGCAAGCGGCGTGGCTAAGGTGAGCCCCAAGCTGTTCATACCGGCCCACCGATGCCTTCCAGCGTCGAGCGGACCCCGTTAGGATGGGCAGGCCAAGAGCTCAATCTCCCAGAAAGGACAATCTCCATGAACACGAAGACCGCATCGCAACTCGCCGACGAAGCCAGCCGCACCGCCAACGACGCCATCGAGTCGACCCGCGCTTACGCACAGAATGCCGTGAACGCCGCCGGCGAGAAGGTGCGCGACCTGCGTCGCGAGGCAGAGCCGACCGTCGAACAGATCGCGGCACGCGTTCAGCAGGCCGTGCAGCGCGGTCTGGATGCCGCCTCGACCACCAGCGCACGTGCTCAGCGTCGTCTGGAGCAAGCCGCCGACGTGACGGGCAAGTACATCTCCGACCAGCCGGTGCGCTCGGTGCTGATCGCCGCCGCTGCAGGTGCCGCCATCACGGCGCTGATCGTGCTCGCCAGCCGCCGCAGCAACCGGGACGACTACTGAAGCCGCTTCACGGCTGCTGACACCGTCCCCGCTCGCGCACCATGCTTCATCCCCTCTATGCAACGGTGCTCGGGCATCCGGAGCTCATCGCTGAACACGTCGGCAACTACGCCGCCCTGATCAAGCTCGAAGCCGCACAGGCCGGGCGTGGTCTGGGCGCGCGCATTGCCGCCGGCGTCATCGCGGCCATCGGGCTGCTGCTGGCGTTGGGTCTGGCGGGCGTGGCCGCCATGTTGTATGGCATGGACGGCCGTTATCACTGGACGCTGGTCGCCATTCCTGCCGGATCGCTGCTCATCGCGGTGGTTGCGGGCTGGATCGCCTGCCGGCCGGTGACCTTCAACGGCCTGGCCGAGGTTCGCGCGCAGTTCGACGCAGACCTGCGTGCCCTGCATGCCGCCGGAGGACGCCGTGGCGATTGACCGCGATGCACTGACACCCCAGCAGCGGCTGGCGCTGTCGCGCCGCGCGCTGTTCGGGCAACCCGCACACGTCCCGGACCAGGCCTACGACGCGCCGCTGGAGGCGCCGGAAGTCGGCGCAGCCCGCGCTGGCCTCTCTTTTTCTCCTTCTTCAAGCTTGCAGGGCCTGCCCTGGCTGAACATGACCCGCAGCGTCGCCCTGCGCTGGTGGCGCCGGCATCCGGCCAATGCCGCCTGCCAGTTGGCGCGCCCGGTGCTGCAGCGTTTCGCCGAGGACCGACCCGGCCGCTTGATCGCCGTGGCCGCCGGAACCGGCGCGCTGGTGGTGCTCGTGAAACCATGGCGCCTGCTGTCCGTCACTGCGGTGCTCGCCATGCTGCTCAAGACCTCCGACGTGGCCGACATGGTGACCACGCTGATGCAGCGCGACGACGACAAGCGCTGAGCCACTCTGCACCCATGAAAAAACCCGGCATGCCGGGTTTTTTCATGGGTGCAGCGCATGCGGGGACTGCGCCCTACATCGCTCTGACTTCCAGCTGGTTGTCGACCTTGCTGACGCCGGTCACGGCGCGCGCGATGGTCTCCGCCCGTGCCTTCGCTTCAATGCTCGGCGCCGGGCCCCGCAAGGTCACCGTGCCGCCCTGGGTGTCGACGTCGATGCGGGTGGCACTCAAGGCCGGATCCCTGGCCAGCCCGGCAGACACGCTGGCGGTGATGGTGGCATCGCTCACGCCTGCCGACACGGCGGCGCCGGTTTCCTTGGCGGCCTCCTTGATCTTGTCGAGGCCTTGCTGCATGGCCGGCTCCGAGGCCTGCACCTTGGCACGGGCTTCAGCGGCCAGGGCTTCCGTGCGCGCAGCGGCCTCGGTCGCCGCCTGCTGGGTGCGCGCGATCGCGGCATCCACCTTCTCGCCCGCGCTGCGCTCGTTGGCCTTGTCGCAGGCGGCCAAAGCGAGCAAAAGGCCCAGCAACGCAAAGCGTGCCAGGCCCGGTACATGCCCGCGCGGCGCCCCGTGGCTGTTCATCGGGGAATTCATCGGACTGTCCTTTCAGACACGGGCCCGGTCGGAACCCTCGAATTCAAAGCTTGTCCGCGCCATCCTTGATGGCGTCCTTGGTCTTTTCCTTGACGTCGCCGTAGGTGCTCTGCACCTTGCCCCCGACCTTCTCGGCGGTGCCCTCGGCTTCGAGCGACTCGTTGCCTACAACGCGGCCGGCCACTTCCTTGACCTTGCCCTTGGCTTGGTCCACACGGCCTGCGACTTGATCTTTGTTCATGGTTTGCCTTTCAGATGGTTGAAGAAAGCGCCTCATCGAAACGCCTGAAGTCACTCTGAACCGGTACCCACCACCGGCATCGTCGCCATTGCCTCAAGCCCCTGTAGGACGGTGCAGCATCAGGCGCTGACGATCCAGCCCTCGAGCGGATCGAGATCGGCGGGAAGACCGTAGCCAGGCCCGGCCGTGGCCGCGTGTCTCGACGCCCAGGCCGTCTGGACCAGGCACAGCACCGCATCGAGCGCGTCGCCGCGCGCATCCGCCAGCAACTGGTCGCGCTGGGCGTGGGTCAGCGACAGGCGCAGTTCGAGCCGGGTCGCGCCGCGCTCCAGGGCGGACAGCAGATCGGCCCGTGCCACCCAACGCTCGGTGTCCTGGCGCGCGACGTCGTCGCTCTTGTAGCTGCGCCGGCCGATCAGCTCCCGCGCCAGCAGGCCGGGATAGGCCTCGAGCGCGATGCGTGTCGCGCCCGGCACCGCATGCAGGCCTGGCAAGGCGGCGCCTGCGGCCAGCAACCTGGGCACGCCCGCGTGCAACATGAAGGCCACCGGCGGGTTCACCCATTTCATCGAAGGGCTCGAACCGGCCGGCAGGTCGGTGCGCCGATGCGCGAACTTGCCGCCCGCCGGCCGCGCATCGCAGAAGGCCGCGAACACGTCGCGGATCTGCGCACGTTCGAGGTTCGCGTAGTGGGCCATGCAGGCCTGCCATTCCAGGGGCCAGCCCAGGTGCTCGACCAGCTCGCGCGGCAGGCCGAAAGGAAGGTCGAAGCCGCCGGTCCAGGCCGGCGTGTCGTGCAGCCACTGGCCCCAGCCATCGAGCGTGGCGAAAGGCAGCAGCTTCGACAGGGTCACGCGCGCGCCGCGCACGGCCCCCAGCGCCACCACGATCGGTTTGCGGGCAGACGGTGCGCTGGAAAAATCGCAACCCAGCAGCAACGACGGCTGCGGGATCATCGGCCCGCGCGCCTCATCCCAGGGCCAGCGCGATCACGCCGACGGCGATGAAGCAGGCGCCGACCAGACGCAGCACCCGATCGCCCTCGCGCAGCAGGTGCCCGCCGATCAGGGCGGCGAAGAGCATCGAGACTTCCCGGGCCGGCGCCACGTGCGAGATGGGCGCCTGCTGCACCGCGTACAGCACCAGCACGTACGACACCGGGCTGATGACGGCCACCACCATCGCGTACTTCCACTGCTCTCGCCACAGCCGCACCGTGGTGGGCCGATCGCGCAGGGCCGCGGGCAGCAGCAGCACGACGCGCACGAGGTTGCCGAAGTAGTCGAGCAGGATCGGCGACATCGCGAGGAACTTGACGGCGTAGCTGTCGACCACGGTGTAGGCCGCGATGAAGGCGCCGGTGAGGATGCCGTAGCGAATGCCCTTCTGCACGCGATCGCGCTGCACCGCATCCTGCGGACCGCGCCACAGCCGCGGGCCGCCCGCCACCAGGAACACGCCCAGCACCACGCCGACGATGCCGACCACGCCCACCAGGCTGATGCGCTCGCCCAGGAACAGGATGGCCACCAGCGACGACAGCAGAGGGCCGGAACCACGCGCGAGCGGGTACACCACGGTGAGATCCGACTTCCGGTAGCCGCGCAGCAGCGTGACGTAATAGACGACGTGCAACACGCCGCTGACGACGATGAAGGCCCACTCCTTCACGCCCCACTGCGGCACCACGTTCCAGCCCAGCCAGAGGCCCACCGGGCCCCAGACGATCATCATCAGTACGCCGCTCTGGAACGCGAAACGCGCGTCGCCATTGGCCTTCTTGGCGGCGATGTTCCAGCTGGCGTGGATGATCCCGGCCAGCAGGATCAGGGCGAAGGCGGAAAGCGGCACCCCGGTCTAGCCGCGGCAGCGGCGGCTGCGAAGGTGCGAAAGACCGGGCGCGAAAACCACGCGCCTCAGTTGCGTCCGACGATGGCGGCGGTGGCCATCAGTTCCTCGAGCAGAGCCATCGACACCTTGCCGGAGACGGCATAGGGGTCGAGCTCGGGGCGCTCGGAATAGCGCAGCAGCGTGGCGGCATGCACCTTGGTCAGGTGCACCTGGCCCATGGTCCAGCCCCCGAAGCGGCGCTCGTTGATTTCTTCGTAGTGCAGCAGCACCACATCCTTGTGGCGCGGGTCCTTCTGGATGTGTCCGTACAGGTCGCTCACGGCCACACGGCCGCCTTCGATGGCCTGCAGGAAGATGCCCGCGCTGTAGCACAGGATGCCGGTGATGCCGCAGGCGGTGTTGTGCGCCCTCGATTGCGCGAGGATCGCATCGGTGGCGCTGGTGCTGTTGTCGACCGCGCGGCTGGCGTAGATGAGTCGTACGAGCATGGCGTTCAGCGCGAGCGCGGCAGCAGGGACAGGAATTCACGGCGCAGGTTCGGGTCCTTGAGGAACACGCCGCGCATGACGGAGTTGATCATCTTGCTGTCCATTTCCTTGACGCCACGCCAGGCCATGCAGAAGTGCTCGGCCTCCATCACCAGGGCCAGCCCGTCGGGCTGGGTCTTCTGCTGGATCAGGTCGGCCAGCTGGACCACGGCCTCTTCCTGGATCTGCGGCCGGCCCATCACCCATTCGGCCAGGCGCGCGTACTTCGACAGGCCGATCACGTTGGTGTGCTCGTTGGGCATCACGCCGATCCAGAGCTTGCCGATGATCGGACAGAAGTGGTGCGAGCAGGCGCTGCGCACGGTGATCGGGCCGACGATCATCAGCTCGTTGAGGTGCTCGGCGTTCGGGAATTCGGTCAGCGAGGGCGGCGGCACGTAGCGGCCGCGGAACACCTCGTTGAGGTACATCTTGGCCACGCGGCGCGCGGTGTTGTCGGTGTTGTGATCGTTCTCGATGTCGATCACCAGGCTCTCGAGCACGCCCTTCATCTTGACCTCGACCTCGTCGAGCAGCGCCTCGAGCTCGCCCGGCTGGACGAACTCGGCGATGTTGTCGTTGGCGTTGAAGCGCTTGCGCGCGGCCTGCAGGCGCTCTCGGATCTTGACGGAGACGGGCGTCCCCTCGTCATCGGCCGGTGCGGCGGGGGGTTGGGGGGCGTCGATCTTCCTGAGCATGGCGGGAATCCTACCAGCGAACGTCTCAACGCTCCGGGGCTGCCGACGCACACCCCGCGCCCGCGAAGCGCTACTTATTCGATAGCGAGAAGTCGGTCAGCAGCGGCAGGTGGTCCGACATGCGCGCCCAGATCGGGCCGCGCGGCACGCTGCAGGCGACCGGCGCCAGGCGGCGCGCATAGATGAAGTCGAGTTGCGTGACCGGCAGGCGCGAGGGGTAGGTCAGCGTGGGCGGGCCGCGCAGATCGCTCGAATCGCGCATGCCCATGGCGTTCATGGCGTAGCGCATGCGCGCGCCCCAGTCGTTGAAGTCGCCGGCCACCAGCACGGCGTCGTCGGGCGGAATCTCGCGCTCGATGAATTCACGCAGCCGCGCGATCTGGCGCACCCGGCTGCCCTTGATCAGGCCCAGGTGCACCACGATGGCGTGCACCGGCGTGCCGTCGACGTCGATCAGCACGTGCAGCAGCCCGCGCTGCTCGAAGCGGTGGTCGGAGATGTCCTGGTGGGTGGTGCGGATCACCGGCCAGCGCGTGAGCAGCGCGTTGCCGTGCTCGCCGTGGCGGGTGACGGCATTGGTCTCGTAGACGGCGGTGTAGCCCTCGGGCGCCAGGAAATCGGCCTGCGGCATCTCGGGCCAGCGCGCGAAGCGCTGCGCGCCCTGCCGGTTCATCTTGCGCACTTCCTGCAGGCACACGATGTCGGCGTCGAGCTGCTCGATCGCATGGCCGAGGTTGTGGATCTCGAGGCGGCGCGCAGGGCCGATGCCTTGCACGCCCTTGTGGATGTTGTAGGTCGCCACCCGAAAGGTGTTCGCGGTCGCGTTCATGGTGCAAATTGTGGCAGCAGCAGGATGGCTTCTGCATTCGAAGGGGAAAAACAGGCTTCGGCGGCGGCGTGGTGCGGCAGCCATTGCCAGGCCGTGTGCTCGCGGGGCGCGAGCACCGGGACGACGCGCTCGGGCACGCACAGGCCGAACAGGTGCTCGGTGTTGCGCGTCACGCCCGGCGCATAGCGCGCGCGCCAGCGCGGGTAGATCTCGTAGACGTTCTGCAGCCGCCAGTCGCGCAGCTGCGCCGCCAGCGCGCTGCCGGGCATGCAGTCGATGCCGGTCTCTTCGCCGACTTCGCGCGCGGCGGTGAGCGCCAGCGGCTCGTCGACATGGTCCTTGCTGCCGGTGACCGACTGCCAGAAGTCGTCGGCATCGGCGCGCCGGATCAGCAGCACGTCGAGTGCGGGCGTGTGGACCACGACCAGCACGGACTCGGGAATCTTGAAGGGGCTCATCGGCAGGGGGCGGACAAAGCAGCCACGGTACAGCATGCGGCCTTGCCATGGCCCGGGTTTTGGCACTCCGGTAAAATCGGTCCCGACGCAGCGATGGCGCTTCCCGGCCGGCCCGGAGCAAGCCAAGCCAAGCCACGCATCCAGGAGCCCGGGCCTTGCGGCCCGTCCAACGAGCTCCGCGCGCACGGTTCAATCCAGAAGTCGGTAGACGTCGGTGCAGGGGACATACAGGTTCGAGAACGAGGCGTGAGCCTTCGGCCTCGTCGTGTCCGTTCGTCCGCATCGACCTCCGCACGCACCGTGCCTGCCCCGCCTCGCGCTCGGCCGGTGTCATCAGGTCGATGACGGCAGACGGGTGTCTTTCCACACCACAGGAATCACCAGAAGATGATCTTGAAGAAAACCTACCCTGCCCTGCTGGCATGGGCGCTGTCCCTCACCCTGGCCACGGCCCATGCGGCGGAGCCGAAGAAAGTGGATGTGCTGCTCATCGGCGGCGGCATCATGAGCTCTACCCTTGGCATCTGGCTCAGCGAACTCGAGCCCGGCTGGTCCATGGAGATGGTCGAGCGGCTGGACAAGGTCGCCGAGGAAAGCTCGAACGGCTGGAACAACGCCGGCACCGGCCATTCGGCGCTGGCCGAACTCAACTACACGCCCGAGGACAAGAACGGCAAGGTCGAGATCGCCAAGGCGGTAGAGATCAACGAGGCCTTCCAGATCTCGCGCCAGTTCTGGTCCTGGCAGGTCAAGAACAACGTGCTGAAGAACCCGCGCTCCTTCATCAACTCGACGCCGCACATGAGCTTCGTCTGGGGCGACGACAACATCGCGTTCCTCAAGAAGCGCTACGACGCGCTGCAGGCCAGCCCGCTGTTCCGCGGCATGCAGTACTCGGAAGACCCGGCACAGATCAGGCAATGGGTGCCGCTGATGATGGAAGGCCGCGACCCGGTCCAGAAGATCGCCGCCACCTGGACGCCCATCGGCACCGACGTGAACTTCGGCGAGATCACGCGCCAGTTCGTCGGCCATCTGCAGTCGCGGCCCAACTTCTCGCTGAAGCTGTCGAGCGAGGTGCAGGACATCACGCGCAACGCCGACGGCACCTGGCGCATCGCCTACAAGAACGTCAAGGACGGCACGGCCACGCAGACCGACGCGAAGTTCGTCTTCATCGGTGCGGGCGGCGGCGCGTTGCACCTGCTGCAGAAGTCGGGCATTCCCGAAGCGAAGAACTACGCGGGCTTCCCGGTCGGCGGCTCCTTCCTCGTGACCGAGAACCCGACCATCGCCGAGCAGCATCTGGCCAAGGCCTATGGCAAGGCCTCGGTGGGCTCGCCCCCGATGTCGGTGCCGCATCTGGACACCCGCGTGCTCGACGGCAAGCGCGTGATCCTGTTCGGCCCCTTCGCCACCTTCTCGACCAAGTTCCTCAAGGAAGGCTCCTATCTCGACCTGTTCAGCAGCACCACGCCGCACAACGTCTGGCCGATGGCCAAGGTGGGCATGGCCGAGTTCTCGCTGGTCCAGTACCTGGCCGGCCAGCTGATGCTGTCGGACGACGACCGGATGAAGGCATTGAAGGAGTACTTCCCGAACGCGAAGAAGGAAGACTGGCGCCTGTGGCAGGCCGGCCAGCGTGTGCAGATCATCAAGCGCGACGAAGCCAAGGGCGGCGTGCTCAAGCTGGGCACCGAGATCGTCAGTTCGCAGGACGGCAGCCTCGCGGGCCTGCTGGGCGCCTCGCCCGGCGCGTCCACGGCCGCGCCGATCATGCTGGACCTGATGAAGCAGGTCTTCAAGGACAAGCTGGCGACGCCCGCCTGGCAGGCGAAGATCCGCGAGATCGTGCCCAGCTACGGCACGGCGCTCAACGCCTCGCCCGAGAAAGTGGTGCAGGCATGGACCACCACGGCCCAGGTGCTGCAGCTGACGCCGCCGCCGACCATCGATCTCACGCCGGGCGCCGCCGCTCCGGCCGCGTCGACGCCGGCCCCGGCGCCGGCCAATGCCCCGGCCGCCGCGCGCAAAAGCAAGCCCGTGGCCGACGTCGCGCTGTAAGGCGCAGCCGGAGCGCAGGCTCCGGCGCCCCACAACGAAAAAGGGCACCCCTCGGGGTGCCCTTTTTCGTTGCGGCCTGCGCCGCAAACAGAAGCCTCAGACCGCCGCAGGCTGCACGTTGCGCAGCTTGATGTGCAGTTCGCGCAGCTGCTTCTCGTCGACCGGGCTCGGCGCCTGCGTCAGCAGGTCCTGCGCGCGCTGGGTCTTGGGGAAGGCGATCACGTCGCGGATCGACTCGGCGCCGGTCATCAGCATGACCAGGCGGTCCAGGCCGATCGCGATGCCGCCGTGCGGGGGCGCGCCGTACTGCAGTGCGTCGAGCAGGAAACCGAACTTGAGCTGCGCGTCCTCGGCGCTGATCTTCAGCGCGCGGAACACCTTGCTCTGCACTTCCTCGCGGTGGATACGCACCGAACCGCCGCCCATCTCGATGCCGTTGAGCACCATGTCGTAGGCCTTGGCGATGCACTTCTCGGGCGCGGTGTCCATCAGGTCCTCATGGCCGTCCTTGGGCGCCGTGAACGGATGGTGCACGGCCGACCAGCGCTGGCCTTCCTCGTCGAACTCGAACATCGGGAAGTCCACCACCCACAGCGGTGCCCAGCGGTCGTCGAACAGGCCGCTCTTCTTGCCGAAGGCGCTGTGGCCGATCTTCACGCGCAGCGCGCCGATGGCGTCGTTGACGACCTTTTCCTTGTCGGCACCGAAGAACAGGATGTCGCCGTTGCGCGCACCGGTGCGCGCGATGATCTCGGCCAGCGAGGCATCGTCGAGGTTCTTCACGATCGGGCTCTGCAGGCCGTCGCGGCCCGCGGCCGCGTCGTTGACCTTGATGTAGGCCAGGCCCTTGGCGCCGTAGATCTTGACGAATTCCTGGTACGCGTCGATTTCACCGCGCGACAGGCCGCCCTCGCCGCCGCCGCCCGGCACGCGCAGGGCCACCACGCGGCCGTCCTTTTGCGTCGCGGCGTTCGAGAACACCTTGAACTCGACGCGCTTCATCAGCTCGGTGAGTTCGGTGAACTCGAGCTTCACGCGCAGGTCGGGCTTGTCCGAGCCGTACTTGAACATCGCGTCGCCATACGTCATGGTCGGAAACACCGGCAGGTCGATGCCCGCGGCGTTGCGGAACATGGTGCGGACCATGCCTTCGAACATCTCGCGGATCTCTTCCTCCGACAGGAAGGAGGTCTCGATGTCGATCTGCGTGAATTCGGGCTGACGGTCGGCGCGCAGGTCTTCGTCGCGGAAGCACTTCACGATCTGGTAGTAGCGGTCGTAGCCGGCCACCATCAGCAGCTGCTTGAACAGCTGCGGCGACTGCGGCAGCGCGAAGAAGCTGCCGTCGTGCACGCGGCTGGGCACCAGGTAGTCGCGCGCGCCTTCGGGCGTGGACTTGCCGAGCATCGGCGTCTCGATGTCGATGAAGCCGTTGGCGTCGAGGAACTTGCGCGTCTCCATCGTGACCTTGTAGCGCAGCATCATGTTGCGCTGCATCGCCGGGCGGCGCAGGTCGAGCACGCGGTGCGTGAGGCGGGTGGTTTCCGACAGGTTGTCGTCGTCCAGCAGGAACGGCGGCGTGACCGAAGGGTTGAGCACCTTCAGTTCGTGGCACAGCACTTCGATCTTGCCGCTCTTCAGGCTGTCGTTGGTCGTGCCTTCGGGACGCGCACGCACCAGGCCCTTGATCTGCACGCAGAACTCGTTGCGCAGGCCTTCGGCCACGGCGAAGGTCGAGGCACGGTCGGGATCGCAGACCACCTGCACATAGCCTTCACGGTCGCGCACGTCGACGAAGATCACGCCGCCATGGTCGCGGCGGCGGTTGACCCAGCCGCACAGGGTGACGGTTTCGCCCATCTGGGCTTCGGTCACGAGACCGCAGTAGTGAGAACGCATGGCCATAAGTCGATTCCGGCGCCGGGAGGGCGCGTGTTCATTCAGGAAGAAGTTGCGAGGGTCGCGGGGCCGCCGGGAACGACCACGCCCATCGAGACGATGTACTTGAGCGCCTCGTCGACACTCATCTCGAGTTCGATGCAGTCGCTGCGCTTGAGCATCACGAAGTAGCCGCCGGTGGGGTTCGGCGTGGTCGGCACGTAGACGCCAAGGTATTCGCCGCCGCCCAGGTGCGCCAGCACGTCGGCACCGGGCGTGCCGGTCACGAACGCGATGGTCCAGACGCCTTCACGCGGCCACTGCACCAGCACCGCGGTGCGGAAGGCGTTGCCGTTCTCGGAGAACAGCGTGTCCGACACCTGCTTGACGCTGGAATAGATCGAGCGCACGACCGGGATGCGCCGCACCACCGCGTCGCCCCAGCCCAGCAGGCGCTTGCCGATGAAATTGCTCGCCACCGCGCCGACCACCAGCAGGATGGCCAGCGTGAACAGCACGCCCAGGCCGCGCACCTTGTGCATCGTGAGCCAGCTCTGCCAGTCCTCCGGCAGCAGCCAGAGCGTCTGGTCGAGCGTGTCGATGATCCACTTCAGCACCGCCAGGGTGACGAACAGCGGAACGATCACCAACAGGCCGGAGAACAACCATTTGCGCAGAGCGAGCATGGCGATGGCGAGGCCCGTTCAGTCGCCGCCCTTGGCGGCAGGGGCCGGCGCGGGCGCCGGTGCAGGAGAGGATGCAGCGGGTGCAGGTGCGGGTGCCGGACTCGCCGCGGGGGCGGCAGGGGCCGACGATTCACCGGACTTGGCACTGTCGCCCGCAGCCGGCGCGGTCGCAGGCTCGGCTTTCTTGCCACCGCCTTCGCGGAAATCGGTCACGTACCAGCCCGAGCCCTTGAGCTGGAAGCCGGCGGCGGTCACCTGCTTCTCGAAGGTGCCCGCCCCGCAGGCCGGGCACACCGTGAGAGGGGCGTCGGACATTTTCTGCAACGCGTCTTTGGCAAAGCCGCAGGCACTGCACTTGTAGGCGTAGATAGGCATGGGAGTGGGCGAAAAAGAGCGACGCAGCTGTCGCTCGCAAAGCCCGCAATTATAGGGCCGGCCCCGACCCCACCCCGCACGCTCAGGGCGTGCCTTCGGCCAGCGGGCGATGCGGCGTGCGGGTGTTGGACACCCATTGCGGCGCCAGCGAGCCGGCCACCATGCCGACGAAAGCCGCCAGCACACCCGCCAGTTGCGCCGGGAAGGCCTGGCCCCAGGGCAGCGCCAGGAACAGCAGCCAGGTCCCGATGCCCAGCAGCACCGCCGCCATCGCGCCCTGCGTGGTGGCACGCTGCCAGTAGAGCCCGCACACCAGCGGCACGAAGGCGCCGACCAGCGGCACCTGGTAGGCGCCCGAGACCAGTTCGTAGATCGGCGTGCCCTGCATGCGGATCGAATAGGCCAGCACCGCGGCGCTGAAGACCAGCGTGGTGATGCGCATGGTGCGCAGGTTCTCGCGGTCGTTGCCGGCCGGGCGGAACTGGCGCCAGATGTTCTCGGTGAAGGTCACGCTGGGCGCCAGCAGCGTCGCCGAGGCGGTCGACTTGATGGCCGACAGCAGCGCACCGAAGAACAGCACCTGCATCACGAAGGGCATCTTCTCCAGCACCAGCGTGGGCAGCACCTTCTGCGGGTCGTCCTTGAGCAGGACCGCGGTCTGCTCCGGCATGATCAGCAGGGCGCTGGCCACCAGGAACATCGGGACGAAAGCGAACAGGATGTAGGCGATGCCGCCGATCACCGGACCGCGGGTCGCGGACTTGACGTTGTTGGCCGACATCACGCGCTGGAACACGTCCTGCTGCGGGATCGAGCCCAGCATCATGGTGATGGCCGCGGCGAAGAAGAAGACCATGTCCTTGTAGTTCGGCTCGGGCCAGAACTTGAACAGGTCCTTGCTGACGGCGAAGGCCACCACCTTGTCCGCGCCGCCGGCCATCTGGCCCGCGAACACCGCGATCACCGCCAGGCCCAGCACCAGGATGATCATCTGGATGAAGTCGGTCACCGCCACCGACCACATGCCGCCGAAGAGCGTATAGGCCAGGATCGACACCACCCCGATCACCATGCCCAGCGACACGCCGATGGCGCCTCCCGAGAGCACGTTGAAGACCAGGCCCAGTGCCGTGACCTGCGCCGACACCCAGCCGAGATAGCTCAGCATGATGATCAGCGAGCACGCGACCTCGACCACCCGGCCGTAGCGCTCGCGGTAGTAGTCGCTGATGGTCAGCAGCGTCATGCGGTAGAGCTTGCCCGCGAAGAACAGGCCCACCAGGATCAGGCAGGTGCCGGCGCCGAAGGGGTCTTCGATCACGCCGTTCAGGCCGCCCTCGATGAACTTGGCCGGAATGCCCAGCACCGTCTCCGACCCGAACCAGGTCGCGAAGGTGGTGGTCACGATCATGAAGAGCGGCAGATGCCGCCCGGCAATCGCAAAGTCGGTGGTGTTCTTGACGCGCCGGGCGGCGTAAAGCCCGATGGCGATCGTGATCAACAGGTAGACGGCGACCAGGGTCAACAGCACGACAACTTCTCCTCTTTTCTCTCAATTCGATGCGGCTCTTGGAGGCCGCGCAAGGGCCGTGCCAATCAGATGATCTGGACGCGCACGACGATCTGCATCACGACCATGCCCAGCACGAAGCCCATGGCCGTGGCGATCACGATCTGCAGCAGCCGGTTGGTGCGCTTCTGCGCCGCCAGCAGCTCGAGCAGCTCCCGGCGGTGATCGGCCGGCTTGTTTTCCAGGAACTCGTGCAGCAGGCGCGGCAACTGAGGCAGCAGCTTGGCGTAGCGCGGTGCCTCGGCCTTCAGCTGCGCGAACAGCCGCTTGGGGCCGATCTGGTCGATCATCCACTTCTCGAGGAAGGGCTTGGCCGTGGCCCAGAGGTCGAGCTCGGGGTCGAGCTGGCGGCCCAGGCCCTCGATGTTGAGCAGCGTCTTCTGCAGCAGCACCAACTGGGGCTGGATCTCGACGTGGAAGCGGCGCGAGGTCTGGAACAGGCGCATCAGCACCATGCCGAGCGAGATCTCCTTGAGCGGCCGGTCGAAGTACGGCTCGCAAACGGTGCGGATCGCCGCCTCGAGCTCGTCGATGCGCGTGCCCTCGGGCACCCAGCCGCTTTCGAGATGCAGCTCGGCCACGCGCTTGTAGTCGCGCCGGAAGAAGGCCACGAAGTTCTGCGCCAAGTATTCCTTGTCGGTTTCGGTGAGCGTGCCCACGATGCCGAAATCGAGCGAGATGTAGCGCCCGAAGGTCTGCGGCTGCAGGCTCACCATGATGTTGCCGGGGTGCATGTCGGCATGGAAGAAGCCGTCGCGGAACACCTGGGTGAAGAAGATGGTGACGCCGTCGCGCGCCAGCTTAGGGATGTCGACGCCGGCCGCGCGCAACCGCTCGAGCTGCGCGATGGGCACGCCGTTCATGCGCTCCATCACGATCACCTCGGGATGGCAGAAGTCCCAGAGCATCTCGGGGATCAGCACCAGCTCGAGCTTCTCCATGTTGCGGCGCAGCTGCGCGGCGTTGGCAGCCTCGCGCACCAGGTCGAGTTCGTCGTGCAGGTACTTGTCGAACTCGGCGATCACCTCGCGCGGCTTGAGCCGCTTGCCATCGGCCGACAGGTTCTCGACCCAGCGCGCCATCATGGCCATCAGCGCCAGATCCTTCTCCATGACCTTGCGCATGCCCGGCCGCAGCACCTTGACAGCCACGTCGCGCAGCGTGCCCTTGGCGTCGCGCACGGTGGCGAAGTGGACCTGCGCGATCGACGCGCTGGCCACCGGCGTCTCGTCGAACTGCACGAACACCTCGCCCACCGGTCGGCGGAAGGCGCGCTCGATGGTGGCGACCGCCACGGCCGAGGGGAACGGCGGCACGCGGTCCTGCAGCCAGGCCAGTTCGTCGGCGATGTCGGGCGGCAGCAGGTCGCGCCGGGTCGACAGCACCTGGCCGAACTTGACGAAGATCGGGCCCAGCCGCTCGAGCGCCTCGCGCAGCCGCTGGCCGCGCGGCGCGTCGAGATTGCGCCCGACCGAGACGATGCGCGCCACGATGCGAAGCCACGGCTTCTGGAAGCTCGTGAGCACGAGCTCGTCGAGGCCGTAGCGCAGCGCGACCCAGACGATGAAGATGCCGCGGTAGAAACGCGTCATTCGGCGCCCGTGCCGCCGATGCCAGGTTGACCCGGTTTGCCCGTGCGATCGCCGACGAACTGCCGCAGTGCGGCGACGACGCGGCGCGCCGCATTGCCCAGCGTGTGGGCCGGCACGTCGCCGATCACGCGGGCGAGGTCGTCCTCGACGTCCCAGCGCACATGGTCGACCAGCCAGTTCACCTCGGCCGCGAGTTGCACGTCGCCGACGATGCGCACCGCGGGCTTGTCGCCGCGCAGCGTGGCGCGGGCCAGGTCGAGCGGCGAGGTGTCGGTGACGGTGAGCGTGAGTTCGGGCACCGCGCCCTCGGGCGCCAGGTCGAGCAGGCCGGCCGGCGTGGCGATCAGCCGCATCGTGACGAAGCGCCATTCGAACTGCACCACCCGCCCCTTCTGCCGCGCGAGGCGCTGCTGGGCCTCGGGCTCCTGCTGCAGCACATGGTTGAGGAAGAGCACCGCGCGGTGCTGGATCTCGTGCACGGCCCACGGCGGCGGCTGCAGCCGGGTGCCGATGCGGCTGGCGAGGTCATTCAGAAAAGCGAATGGGGACGATGGTGTGGCCATGTCCCCATTATTCCCGACCCGGCCCCTCGATCGGGGCCTGCAGCGCGACAGATCGCGCCAATGATGAAGGCTATTCGCTTATTGCAGCGCCTGGACGCCCGCCACGAGCCAGCCGCCACGGCCATCGGTCGGCTTGGTCATGTTCCACACTTCACGGAACGGGCTCGGGCCGGCCGATGCGTCTTCGCGGATCATGCCCGAGAACTCGACGCTCGCCAGGTAGACGTCAGTCGTTTCCTCGATGCCCAGCAGCTTGGCGTCGAGCATCACGACTTCGGTCTTGTTGGGCTGGCTGCCGGTGTGCGCTTCGCGCTCGGCCAGCTGAGCCTGGATCTCGCCGATCATGCTGTCGGTCATCATCGAACGCAGCGACTGGATGTCGTTGCGGTCCCAGGCGTCCTGCAGGGTCACGAAGTTGCGCTTGGCCGCGTCGAGGAATCCGTCGACGTCGAAGCCGGCAGGAATGCCCCACGACTGCCCACCTTCGAGCGCCGAGCCGATCATGCTCGCGCCACCGGCGCCGGCCGCACCGGCCATCGACGAGCCGCCGCTGGCGGCCTGTGCCGGGATGGTGTCGAAGGTTGCGCTCTGGCGTTCCCAGGGGCGCGCCGACGCATCGTTGCCGACATTGCCGGGGTTGTACTGCGCGGGAGCCGACGGGTTGCCGGGGCCGCCCGCGCCCTGGAACGCGAAGCCACCCTGGCGGGCGCCGTTGTTGGCTCGCGAACGCGCCGCGAAGATGCGCCACACCACCACCGCCGCCAGCACCAGCAGGCCGATCAGCAGCATGTTGCCGAAGGCGGCGCCGAGGCCGAGCGAATTCGCCAGCCAGGCCAGGCCCAGGCCCGCGGCCAGGCCGCCCAGCATCGCACCCCAGGGGCGCTTGGGCGCGGCGGCTGCAGGGGCCGCGCCGGCCGGCTTGGCAGGCGCTGCGTTGGTGGCGTTCTGCGCCGGTGCACCCGGCGTGTTCGCCGGCGGCGTCGCCTGGCGTTGCGTCACGTTGCCCGACTGGCGGCCCAAGGACTTGCCGCCACCCATGCGCGCAGCCTCGGCCTGCATGCCGCCCAAGGTCATGGCGCACACCAGCAAAACGGTACTCAGTTTTTTCATCATGAAGTCTCCTCTGATCGCCAGAAATGGCACTGAAATCGTCAGTTCAACACTTGATTCCAACATGCAGGGCAGCCACGCCACCCGTCATGTTGTGATAGTCCACATGCCCGAAACCACCCTCTTTCATGAGGGTCTTGAGCTCTTCCTGCGCCGGATGCATCCGGATCGACTCGGCCAGGTAGCGGTAGCTTGCGTCATCGCCGGCCACCAGCTTGCCCAGGCGCGGCAGCACCTTGAAGGAATACCAGTCGTAGGCCTTCTGCAGGGGTTTCGCGACCCTGGAAAACTCCAGCACCAGCAACTTGCCGCCAGGCTTGAGCACGCGGTTCATTTCCTTGAGGGCGATGTCCTTGTGCGTCATGTTGCGCAAGCCGAAGGCCACCGTCACGACGTCGAAGTGACCGTCGGCGAAAGGCAGCTTCTCGGCGTCGCAGACCGTGGTGGGCAGCACCACGCCGGCATCGAGCAGGCGATCGCGGCCGGTGCTCAGCATGGCCTCGTTGATGTCGGTGTGCACCACCTGGCCGGAAGCGCCGACCTTCTTGGCGAAGGCCAGAGCCAGGTCGCCGGTGCCGCCCGCGATGTCGAGCACGCGCGAGCCTTCGCCGACATTGGCCACCATCACGGTGTACGCCTTCCAGGCGCGGTGCAGGCCGGCCGACATCAGGTCGTTCATGATGTCGTAGCGGCTGGCGACCGAGTCGAACACGCCGCGCACGCGGCGCGCCTTTTCGCTTTCGTCGACGTTCTCAAAACCGAAATGGGTGGTGCTCATGCACCCGATGTTAGGGCGGAAGCGCCTGCCATCAAGTGGACGACCCCGCTGCGACGGCGGACTTTGCCTCGCAAGGCTCAGTGGCTGCTGCAGCCGTGGCCGCCCTTGGGGGCCATCGGGGCGTCGCGGTCGACGCCCGCGGCGGCCAGGCGCCGCTCGTATTCGGCCCACAGTGCGTCCTGCTTCTGGCCCAGCTCGTAGAGCAGCGTCCAGGTGAAGATGCCGCTCTCGTGGCCGTCGGTGAACACCGGCTTGACCGCGTAGTTGCCCACCGGCTCGAGTTCGAGCAGGCCGACCTCGCGCTTGCCGGTCTGCAGCACCTCCTCACCCGGGCCGTGGCCCTGCACTTCGGCCGAGGGCGAGTAGATGCGCATCAGCTCGAAGGGGATGCGAAAGCTCGCGCCGTCGGAGAAGCCGACCTCGAGCACTTTCGAGGTGTTGTGCACCGTGATCGATTGGGGCGTCGGAGCGCCGGCTTGCAGACCTGCCATCAGGATGTCCTTTTGCTGAGTGCCGCGATCATCGCAGCCTCGGCCGCGGGCAGTGCCGCCGCGACGCCCGCCTCCCTGCCGGCGTCGCGGTCGCGGCTCGCGGTCGCCCAGACGGGCGCCGGGAAGCGCGTGTCCCAATCGAAGCGCGCGATCACATGCCAGTGCAGGTGCGGCACCATGTTGCCGAGCGCCGCCAGGTTGATCTTGGTCGGCGCGACATGCGTGCGCAGGCTCTGCTCGACGATCGCCACCGCCTCCATGCAGATTGCCCGATCGGCGCCCGACAGGTCGGAAAACTCCGCCGCGTGATCGCGCCAGACCACGCGGTAGAAGGCGGGAAAGCCCGCCTCGTCGGCATGGATCACGCGGAACTTGGGCGCCTCGAAGACCAGGCGGCCACCGGGGGTTTCGCAGAGCACGCAGCCGGCCACCGAGCCGCCGCCGGGCCGCCCCAAGGCGGCGAGCGCCCCCTCGGGGGGCAGCGAGGACACGCCAGTGCCGAGCGTGGGGGCCACACTCATACGAGGACCCGTTCGATGCCACCGCTGTTGGCAGCGGCCACGTACTCCGGCAGCCACTGCTCGCCCAGGATCTGGTTGGCCATCTCGACCACGATGTAGTCGGCTTCGAGCAGGCCGTTGTTCAGGTCGTTGCCGTAGCGGGAGAGGCCCTGCAAGCAGCTCGGGCAGCTGGTGAGGATCTTCACGTTGCCCTGGGCCGCGACCTTGCCGCTGTCGCGCAGCGCGGCCTCGCCCTTCTTGAGTTCCTCTTCCTTGCGGAAGCGGATCTGCGTCGAGATGTCGGGCCGGGTCACGCCCAAGGTGCCCGACTCGCCGCAGCAGCGGTCGTTCTTGAGCACGTTGTCGCCCACCAGCGCCTTCACCGTCTTCATCGGGTCCTGCAGCTTCATCGGGCTGTGGCAGGGGTCGTGGTACAGGTAGCCACCACCGCTGGCCGCGCCCAGCGTGATGCCCTTCTCGAGCAGGTACTCGTGGATGTCGATGATCCGGCAGCCGGGGAAGATCTTGTCGAACTGGTAGCCCTGCAACTGGTCGTAGCAGGTGCCGCAGCTCACCACCACCGTCTTGATGTCGAGGTAGTTGAGCGTGTTGGCCACGCGATGGAAGAGCACGCGGTTGTCCGTGATCATCTTCTCGGCCTTGTCGAACTGGCCGCTGCCGCGCTGCGGATAGCCGCAGCACAGGTACCCGGGCGGCAGCACCGTCTGCACGCCCGCGTGCCAGAGCATGGCCTGCGTGGCCAGGCCCACCTGCGAGAACAGCCGCTCCGAGCCGCAGCCTGGAAAATAGAACACCGCCTCGGTCTCCGAGGTCGTGGCCTTGGGGTTGCGGATGATCGGCACGTAGTCGGCATCCTCGATGTCGAGCAGCGCGCGCGCCGTCTGCTTGGGCAGGCCGCCCGGCATCTTCTTGTTGATGAAGTGGATCACCTGCTCCTTGATCGGCGCCGGCCCCAGCGTGGCCGGCGGCGCGGCCGTCTGCTTGCGCGCCACGCGGCGCAGCAGGTCGTTGGCCAGGCGCTGCGCCTTGAAGCCGATGCCCACCATGCCCAGGCGCATGGCCTTGATGGTCTGCGGGCTGGTCGCATTGAGGAACAACATGGCCGCTGCATTGCCGGGCCGGAAGCTCTTCTGGCCCATCTTGCGCAGCAGGTTGCGCATGTGCATCGAGACGTCGCCGAAGTCGATCTTCACCGGGCAGGGCGTGAGGCACTTGTGGCAGACCGTGCAGTGGTCGGCCACGTCCTCGAATTCCTGCCAGTGCTTGATGCTCACGCCGCGCCGGGTCTGTTCTTCGTAGAGGAAGGCCTCGACCAGCAGCGAGGTCGCGAGGATCTTGTTGCGCGGGCTGTAGAGCAGGTTGGCGCGCGGTACGTGGGTGGCACACACCGGCTTGCACTTGCCGCAGCGCAGGCAGTCCTTGACCGAGTCGGCGATGGCGCCGATGTCGCTCTGCTGCATGATCAGCGACTCGTGGCCCATGAGGCCGAAGCTGGGCGTGTAGGCGTTGGTGAGGTCGGCCTGCAGACCGTGCGCGGCCGGCGAGCCGCCGCGCAGCAGCTTGCCCTTGTTGAAGCGGCCCTCGGGGTCGACGCGCTGCTTGTAGTCGGTGAAGGGCTGCAGCTCGGCGTCGCTCAGAAATTCGAGCTTGGTGATGCCGATGCCGTGCTCGCCCGAGATCACGCCGTCGAGGCTGCGCGCCAGCGCCATGATGCGCACCACCGCCGCATGCGCGGTCTGCAGCATCTCGTAGTTGTCGCTGTTGACCGGCAGGTTGGTGTGCACGTTGCCGTCGCCCGCGTGCATGTGCAGCGCGACCCACACGCGCCCCTTGAGCACGCGCTGGTGGATGGCCGCGCACTCGGCCAGGATCGGCGCGAATTCGGCGCCGGTGAAGATGGCCTGCAGCGGCTGGCGGATCTGGGTCTTCCAGCTCGCGCGCAGCGTGTGGTCCTGCAGCCGCGGGAACAGCGCGTCGACGTCCTGCAGCCAGCCGGCCCACAGAGCGCGCACCTCCTGCACCAGCGTCACGGCCTGCGCCACGCGGTCCTCCAGCAGCTCGGCCGAGGGAATGTCGTTGGCGTCGTCGGTCTTGCCCAGCGGCAGGTTGCCGCGCAGGAAGAAGGCCTCGAGCGCATCGGCGAAGGCCAGCTTGTTCTGCAGCGAGAGCTCGATGTTGATGCGCTCGATGCCGTCGGTGTACTCCGCCATGCGCGGCAGCGGGATCACCACGTCCTCGTTGATCTTGAAGGCGTTGGTGTGCTTGCTGATGGCGGCCGTGCGCTTGCGGTCGAGCCAGAACTTCTTGCGCGCCTCGGGGCTGATGGCGATGAAGCCTTCGCCGCTGCGCGAGTTGGCGATGCGCACCACTTCCGAGGTGACGCGTGCGACCGCGTCGGCGTCATCGCCCGCGATGTCGCCGAACAGCACCATCTTCGGCAGGCCACCATGCTTCTTCGACTTGGTCGCGTAGCCCACGGCCTTGAGGTAGCGGTCGTCCAGGTGCTCGAGCCCGGCCAACAGCACGCCCGAGCGCTTCTGCTCGGCGAACATGAAGTCCTTGATCTCGACGATGCTGGGCACCGCGTCCTTGGCGTTGCCGAAGAACTCCAGGCACACGGTGCGTGTGTGCGCGGGCATCTTGTGCACCACCCAGCGGCAGCTGGTGATCAGGCCGTCGCAGCCCTCCTTCTGGATGCCCGGCAGGCCCGAGAGGAACTTGTCGGTCACGTCCTTGCCCAGGCCTTCCTTGCGGAAGGTCTTGCCCGCGATGTCGAGGCGCTCGGTGCGCAGTTTCGTCTTGCCGTCGGCGGCGAAGTACTGCAGCTCGAACACCGCGCGCTCGGCGTCGTGGATCTTGCCCAGGTTGTGGCCGATGCGCGTGACCTCGAGCCATTCGGCCTGCGGCGTGACCATGCGCCACGAAGCGAGGTTGTCGAGCGCCGTGCCCCACAGCACGGCCTTCTTGCCGCCCGCGTTCATCGCGACGTTGCCGCCCACGCACGAGGCCTCGGCCGAGGTCGGGTCGACCGCGAACACATAGCCCGCGCGTTCGGCCGCGTCGGCCACGCGCTGCGTGACCACGCCGGCCTCGGTCCAGACGGTGGGCACGGGCGCATCGAGGCCCGGCAGCGCCATGAACTCGACCTCGGTCATCGCCTCGAGCTTCTCGGTGTTGATGACCGCGCTGTTCCAGGTCAGCGGGATCGCGCCGCCGGTGTAGCCGGTGCCGCCGCCACGCGGGATGATGGTCAGGCCCAGCTCGATGCAGCCCTTGACCAGCAAGGCCATCTCGGCCTCGGTGTCGGGGCACAGCACCACGAAGGGGTACTCCACGCGCCAGTCGGTGGCGTCGGTCACGTGCGACACGCGCGACAGGCCGTCGAACTTCACGTTGTCCTTGGCGGTCAGCCGGCCGAAGGCGCGCGTGGCCTTGCGGCGCAGCGCGGCGACGTCGCGGAACATGGTATCGAAGGAGGCGATGGCCTGCGCCACCAGCGCGGTGAGCTCGCCCACCAGCAGATCGCGCTGGGCGTCGACGTCGGGGGTGCGGCGCTTGGCGACTTCGCTCAGCCGGTGGTTGAGCGCATCGACCAACTGGCCACGGCGGCGCGGGTTGTCCAGCAGGTCGTCGACCAGGTAGGGGTTGCGCTGCACCACCCAGATGTCGCCCAGCACCTCGTAGAGCATGCGGGCCGATCGGCCGGTGCGGCGCTCGTCGCGCAGCGACTGCAGCAGGGTCCAGCCGCGTTCGCCCAGCAGGCGGATCACGATCTCTCGATCGGAAAAGCTGGTGTAGTTGTACGGGATCTCGCGCAGTCGGGCAGGCTCTGCGGCCTGCGTCAACAACGCAGTCAGCGCGATCGGAGCGTTCATCGGGGAGCACCTCGGCAGGACGCTGCGCGCCCTTGAACCGGGCCCGAGATTTTAAGTCAGCGCCGATGCCGGCGCTGACGGGTCAGAAAAGGACCCGGCTGCGGATGGTGCCGGGCACCTGCGCGAGCTTCTCGAGCGCTAGGTCGGACGAGGCCGCATCGATGTCGGTCACCACGTAGCCGACCTTCTCGTTGGTCTGCAGGTACTGCGAGGCGATGTTGATCCGGTTGTCCGAGAAGATCC
This sequence comes from Variovorax frigidus, assembly GCF_051216515.1. Classification (NCBI taxonomy): domain Bacteria; kingdom Pseudomonadati; phylum Pseudomonadota; class Betaproteobacteria; order Burkholderiales; family Comamonadaceae; genus Variovorax; species Variovorax frigidus. The sequence goes on along the minus strand of NZ_JBPJZF010000005.1, from coordinate 264,409 downwards.
GGTTGATTTCCGACAGCACGCCCGGCACGTTGTGGTGGATGTGCAGCAGCCGGTGCTTGCCCGGGTGCGCGGGCAGCGCCACCTCGGGGAAGTTGACCGAGGAAATCGAGGTCCCGTTGTCGCTGTACTTGACCAGCTTCTCGGCCACCTCGCCGCCGATGTTGGCCTGCGCCTCCATCGTCGAGCCGCCGATGTGCGGCGTGAGGATCACGTTGTCCAGCCCGCGCAGCGGCGACTGGAACTCTTCGTTGTTGCTGCCGGGCTCGACCGGGAACACGTCGATCGCCGCACCCCAGAGCTTCTCGCTCCGGATGCCCTCGGCCAGCGCGTCGATGTCGACCACCGTCCCGCGCGCGGCATTGATCAGGATTCCGCCCTGCTTCATGGCCGCGATCTCGGCCGGGCCGATCATCCATTTCGTCGATGGCAGCTCGGGCACGTGCAGGCTCACGATGTCGCTCTGGGCCAGCAGGTCGTGCAGCTTGGGCACCTGGCGCGCATTGCCCAGCGGCAGCTTGCTCACCACGTCGTAGAAGGCCACGTGCATGCCCAGGCCCTCGGCCAGCACCGACAGCTGGGTGCCGATCGAACCGTAGCCCACGATGCCCAGCGTCTTGCCGCGGATCTCGTGCGAATGGGCGGCCGACTTCATCCAGCCGCCGCGGTGCACCAGCGCGTTCTTCGCGGGAATGCCGCGCAGCAGCAGGATCGCCTCGGCCAGCACCAGTTCGGCCACCGAGCGGGTGTTGGAGTACGGCGCGTTGAACACCGCCACGCCGCGCTCGCGCGCCGCGTTGAGGTCGACCTGGTTGGTGCCGATGCAGAAGCAGCCGACCGCCACCAGCTTGGGCGCCGCCGACAGCACATCGGCCGTGAGCTTGCTCTGCGAACGGATGCCGAGGAAATGGACGTCGGCCAGCTTGGCCTTGAGCTCCTCGCCCTGCAACGCCTTGGGCAGGGTCTCGATTTGCGAGTAGCCGGCTCCCTTGAGGACCTCGATCGCCGAGGGATGCACACCTTCGAGCAGAAGGAACTTGATCTTGCTTTTGTCGAGGGAGGTCTTGCTCATTGGAGGTCGCGAAAGCCCTGCGATCAGCTCGCAAGACAGCGCTGAAAAAGAGGATGACGATGCTAGCATGGTGCAGCGCAGCAGAGCGTCCACGGGACGCCGGCCCAGGTGCCAAAAGGGTTTCCCCGCTTGGCGCAGAGGACACCCCCGTGCGACAAACATGACGCGGTTGTGTCACAGGCACGGCCTACGATCAAGCACGGTCTACCATTCGCGCTTTTCTGCTTCCCATTCCCCTCAGGAGTCTTCATGCGATTCAAAACGCTCGCCTTGGCCTCGGCGCTCGCGGCAACACTGTTCAACACGGCACAAGCGCAGACCGAGATCCAGTGGTGGCACTCGATGACCGCGGTCAACAACGAGTGGGTCAACGACCTCGCCAAGCAATTCAACGAAAGCCAGAAGGACTACAAGATCGTCCCGACTTTCAAGGGCACGTACGACGAATCGATGACCGCATCGATCGCCGCCTTCCGCGCCGGCAACGCACCGCACATCCTGCAGGTGTTCGAGGTGGGCACCGCCACCATGCAGGCCAGCAAGGGCGCGGTCATTCCGGTGGGCAAGATCATGAAGGACGCAGGCGAGAAGTTCGACCCGGCCGCCTACATCCCCGCCGTGGCCGGCTACTACACGGCCCCCAACGGCCAGATGCTGAGCTTCCCGTTCAACAGCTCGACCACCATCTTCTATTTCAACAAGGACGCCTTCAAGGCGGCCGGCCTGCCCACCGACAAGGCGCCGGCGACCTGGCCCGAAGTGGTGGCCGCGGCCGCCAAGCTCAAGGCCAGCGGCCACAAGTGCCCGTTCACCACGGCATGGCAGAACTGGACCCAGGTCGAGAGCTTCTCGGCCTGGCACAACGTCGAGTTCGCCTCCAAGGCCAACGGTCTGCAAGGCCTGGACGCCCGCCTGAAGGTCGATTCGCCGCTGCATGTGCGCCACATCGAGAACCTGGCCAACATGGCCAAGCAGGGCCTGTTCGTCTACAAGGGCCGCGGCAACGTGCCTGAAGCCTCGTTCGTGTCGGGCGAGTGCGCGATGATCAACACCTCGTCGGGCTTCTACGGCAACGTGGCCAAGAACGCCAAGTTCGCCTACGGCCTGGCACCCCTGCCCTACTACCCGGACGTGCCGGGCGCACCGCAGAACACCGTGATCGGCGGCGCCAGCCTGTGGGTGATGTCGGGCAAGAAGGCCGAAGAGTACAAGGGCGTGGCCAAGTTCTTCAGCTTCATCTCGACGCCTGAAGTGCAGTCCGCCAGCCACAAGCGCACGGGCTACCTGCCCGTCACCACCGCGTCGTACAAGCTGACCGAAGACTCGGGCTTCTACAAGCAGAACCCGGGCACCGACGTCGCCGTGACGCAGATGATCCGCAAGGTGACCGACAAGAGCCGCGGCATCCGCCTGGGCAACTACGTGCAGATCCGCGCCATCGAGGACGAAGAACTCGAACAGGTCTGGAACGGCAAGAAGACCGCCAAGGAAGCCCTGGACTCGATCGTCAAGCGCGGCAACGAGCAGCTCGAGCGCTTCCAAAAAGCCAACAAGGGCTGACGCCTTTTCGGCGTTCGCCGTACCGTCGCACCCCACCCTGCCCTCCCGCCGAGCGGGGAGGGTTCCTGCCGGTGAGAAGGGGGCGTCCGCCACAGTAGACTCTGCCCGCCGCGCTTTCGAGCACGGCGGGTTTTCTTTTATCCAGGGTCTCTATGGAAAAACGCGTTTTTTTTCGCTCCGGCTGGCTGCCGTGGCTGCTCCTGACACCCCAAATGGCGGTGATCCTGGTGTTCTTCTTCTGGCCTGCGGCGCAGGCCTTGCTGCAGTCGCTGCAGCAGCAGGACCCGTTCGGCACGTCCATCGAGTTCGTCGGCTTCGACAACTTCAGGCAGCTGTTCGACGACCCCAGCTATGTCGAATCCTTCAAGACCACCGCGCTGTTCTCGGTGCTGGTCGCCGGCATCGGCATCAGCCTGTCGCTGATGCTGGCGGTGTTCGCCGACCGCGTGGTGCGCGGCGGCACCTTCTACAAGACGATGCTGATCCTGCCGTACGCCGTGGCCCCCGCGGTCGCTGCCGTGCTGTGGGTGTTCATGTTCTCGCCGTCGCTGGGCGTCGTGGCCTATGCGCTCGGCAAGTTCGGCATCAACTGGAACCACCTGCTCGACTCCGGCCACGCCATGACGCTGATCGTCATGGCCTCGGTGTGGAAGCAGATTTCCTACAACTTCCTGTTCTTCCTGGCCGGCCTGCAGTCGATCCCGAAGTCGCTGATCGAAGCCGCCGCCATCGACGGCGCCCGCCCTTGGCGCCGCTTCTGGACGGTGCAGTTCCCGCTGCTGTCGCCCACCACCTTCTTCCTGCTGGTGATCAACGTCGTGTACGCCTTCTTCGACACCTTCGCGATCGTCGATGCGGCCACGCAGGGCGGCCCGGGCAAGGACACCGCGATCCTGGTCTACAAGGTTTACTACGACGGCTTCAAGGCCATGGACCTCGGTGGTTCGGCGGCCCAGTCGGTGGTGCTGATGCTGATCGTCGTGGCGCTCACGGTCGTGCAATTCCGCTACGTCGAGAAAAAGGTTCAGTACTGATATGGTCGAAAAACGTGGAACCCACGGGATCCTGGCGCACGTCGTCATGGTGCTCGGCGTGCTGATCGTCGCCTTCCCGCTCTACCTGGCCTTCGTGGCCTCCACCCACACGGCGCAGGAGATCGTGCAGGCCCCGATGCCGCTGCTGCCCGGCGGCCACATGTGGGACAGCTACAAGGCCGCGCTGTTCGGCCGCGAGACCAGCGCCGGCTCCAACGCGCCGGTGGCCCACATGATGTGGGTCAGCTTCGTGACCGCCATGGTGATCTCGATCGGCAAGATCTCGATCTCGCTGCTGTCGGCCTTCGCGATCGTCTACTTCCGCTTCCCGTTCAAGAAGATCTGCTTCTGGGCCATCTTCGTCACGCTGATGCTGCCGGTGGAGGTGCGGATCCTGCCCACCTACAAGGTGCTGGCCGACCTGAACATGCTCAACACCTACGCGGGCCTCACGGTGCCGCTGATCGCCTCGGCCACCGCGACCTTCCTGTTCCGCCAGTTCTTCCTGACGGTGCCCGAGGAACTGACCGAAGCCTCGCGCATGGACGGCGCGGGCCCGATGCGCTTCTTCTTCGACGTGCTGCTGCCGCTGTCCAAGACCTCGATCGCGGCGCTGTTCGTGATCCAGTTCATCTACGGCTGGAACCAGTACCTCTGGCCGCTGCTCGCGACCACCAGCGAAGACATGTACCCGGTGGTGGTGGGCATCAAGCGCATGATCGCCGGCGGCGACGGCCAGAACGAGTGGAACGTGGTCATGGCCACGGCCATCCTCGCGATGCTGCCGCCCGCGCTGGTCGTGGTGCTGATGCAGAAGTGGTTCGTCAAGGGCCTGGTCGACACTGAAAAATGACCCACCCCCGAGGCGGGCTCACTTCGTGTAGCCCGCTCCCCCCTCAAGGGGGCAACACCAGCGGCCTGGCAAAGCCAGATCCGCTGTGTTCCTGGAAAAAGAAATAGCGCCTCGTCGTCGAGGCAGAGATCGAGAAGAACATGGCTGCACTTTCCCTTCGCAACGTCATCAAGCGCTACGGCGTGGGCCCCAAGGCCAACCAGGTCATCCACGGCGTGAGCGCCGAGATCGCCGACCATGAATTCATCGTGATCGTCGGGCCTTCGGGCTGCGGCAAGTCCACGCTGCTGCGCATGGTGGCCGGCCTGGAAGAGGTCTCGGCCGGCGAGATCGCCATCGGCGGGCGCGTGGTGAACGACCTCGAACCGTCGGAACGCGACATCGCGATGGTGTTCCAGAACTACGCGCTCTACCCGCACATGACGGTGTTCGACAACATGGCCTACGGCCTGAAGATCGCCAAGGTGCCGGTGCCCGAGATCAAGACCCGCGTCGACAAGGCGGCGAAGATCCTCGAGCTCGGCCACCTGCTCGAACGCAAGCCGCGCGAGCTGTCGGGCGGCCAGCGCCAGCGCGTGGCCATGGGCCGCGCGATCGTGCGCCAGCCGCAGGTCTTCCTGTTCGACGAACCGCTGTCGAACCTCGACGCCAAGCTGCGCGCGCAGACCCGCATCGAGATCCAGAAGCTGCACCGCGAACTGGGCATCACCTCGCTGTTCGTGACCCACGACCAGGTCGAGGCCATGACGCTGGCGCAGCGCATCATCGTGATGAACGGCGGCGTGATGGACCAGTTCGGCACGCCCGAAGAGGTCTACAACCGCCCGGCCACCACCTTCGTCGCCAGCTTCATCGGCTCGCCGCCGATGAACCTGCTCAAGCACGCCCCCGGTGTGCGCCCGGGCCAGATCCTCGGCGTGCGCCCCGAGCACCTGAAGCTCGACCAGACCGGCTGGACCGTGCAGGTCGAGCACGTCGAGCTGCTGGGCGCCGAGCGCCTGGTCTACGGCCGCATCGGCGAAGAACAGATCATCATGCGCACCGACGCGGCCGACCATCCGCCGACCGCGGGCGACACGGTCCACATCTCGGCGCCGCAGGAAAGCCTGCACTGGTTCGACGCAGGCTCCGGCAAGAGAGCAGTCTGATGACCCACCCCCGAAGCGCCTGCGGCGCCTCCCCCTCAAGGGGGCGATACCAGCGGCCCGGCAAAGCCGGTTCCGCGGTATCCCTGGCCATCGGCGATGCCGGTTTATCCGCCATCGGCTGACGATGGCGCGATGGAGACCTGACATGTCTATCGAAACAAATTGGCCCTACCCCCGCTGGGTCGCGCACCGCGGCGCCGGCAAGCTCGCGCCCGAGAACACGCTGGCGGCCTTCCGGCTCGGCGCTTCGCACGGCTACCGCATGTTCGAGTGCGATGCCAAGCTCAGCGCCGACGGCGTGCCCTTCCTGATGCACGACAGCACGCTGGAGCGCACCACCAGCGGCCACGGCACCGGCGGCGATCTGCCGTGGGCCGAACTGTCGCAGCTCGACGCCGGCAGCTGGCATTCGCGCGCCTTCGCGGGCGAGCCGCTGGCCAGCCTGGAGAACGTGGCGCGCTACTGCGTGGGCAACCGCCTGCTGCTGAACATCGAGATCAAGCCCACGCCCGGCGTCGAACGCCGGACCGGCGAGGTGGTGGCGCGCGATGCCGCCCGCCTTTGGGCCGGCGAGGCGATCCCGCCGCTCCTGACCTCGTTCCAGACCGAGGCCCTGGCCGGCGCGCGCGACGTGGCGTCCCAGTTGCCGCGCGGGCTGCTGCTCGACACGCTGTGGGACGGCTGGGTGGCCGCGGCGCGCGACCTGGGCTGCGCGGCGATCGTCTGCAACCATGCGCTGTGGGACGCTGCCACCGTGGCCCTGGCCCGCGAAGCCGGGATGCGCACGCTGAGCTACACGGTCAACGACGAATGGGCCGCCGAGCGGCTCATCGCGCTGAGCACCGACGGCATCATCACCGACCGCGTCGACATGTTCAGCCCCGCGGGCTGAATCCGGCGCCGGCGCGGGCTCTCATAATGGCCCGATGAGTTCCATTCCCCGCGGGCTGGCCGCCCTGCTCCTGCTGGCGGCTTTCGCCATCACCGGTATCGCCGCCCCCCCCCCGCCCGCCAGAGCCGCGACCGTGGCCGTCGGCGACAACAGCACGACGCCCGCCCCCGAAGTCACGGTGCCCGCGCTGCGCGCACAGCTCGACAAGATCCCCGAGGCGGTCGAGACCGACGACGACGTGCCCGGCCTGGTCGCGCAGACGCAGGACATCATGGCCCAGGCCCAGCGCTTCGTGGCCTCGCGCGCCGGCCCGCTGGCCGACCTCAACGCCCGGCTGGGCGAACTGGGCACCGCCCCGCCCAAGGGCACGACCGAGGACGCCGACATCACGCGCCAGCGGGCCGCGCTGGAAAAGGAACGCAACGCACTCGACGCGGACATCCGCCTCGCACGGCTGGTCGCGGTGGACGCGCAGCAGCGCGGCAGCGACCTGCTCGCGCAGCGCCGCGCGCTGTTCGAAGCGCACCTGCTCGAACGCGCCAATTCGCCCCTGGCCGGCGCCTTCTGGCGCGACATCCGCAGCGCCTGGCCGACCGACCGCGGCCGACTCGTGGCGCTCGAGCAGGAAGTCCGCACCGGCGTCTCGACCGCCCTGCACAGCGCCGAACGCGGCAGCGTGATCGCTTCGCTGATCGGTGCGCTGCTGCTGGCCCTGCTGGGCAGCTGGGCGGCCGAACACGCGCTCACCAAGCTCGCGGCCCGCCGCTTCCCGATGGGACGGCTGCGGCGTTCGCTGCTGGCCGTGGCGATGGTGACGGCCACCGTGCTGATCGTGGCGCTGGCCGCGCAATGGGGCTGGCTGACGCTCGAGGGCGCGGGCCAATGGGCTCCGACCGCCCGACGTCTGGGCGAATCGGTGGCCAATTTTTCCATCTTCGTCGGCTTCGTGATCGGCCTCGGCCGCGCCCTGTTGGCCAACGGCCGGTCGTCATGGCGGCTGCCGCCGATGGCCGACGCGATGGCCGCCCGCATGGCGCCCTTTCCCTGGTTGATCGCGGGCGTGACCACGCTGATCTGGCTCACGACCCAGATCAACACGCTGGTGGACGCCAGCCTGGCCGCCACGGTCGCGACCCACGTGGCCACGGCCCTGGCGCTGACCGCGCTCTCGGTCGTCATGCTGATGCGCCTGCGCCTGCCCGATGCCGACGTCGCACCCGTGGTGGCGGCGGCCCCGGCCCCCGAATCGCTCAAGCCGGAAGACGCCGCCGCACTGGCCGGCCGGCCGCTATGGGTCGGCCTGGTGACGGGCGCCGTGGCCTTCGTGCTGATCGCGATCTGCGTGCTGGTGGCCTTCGGCTACGTGGCGCTGGCCAGCTTCCTCGCGAGCCAGCTCACCTGGACCGGCGTGGTGGGCGCGGCGGCCTACCTGCTGTTCAAGTTCACCGACGACCTGTTCATCGCGCTGTTGTCCTCGCGCAGCAATGCCGGCCAGCGGCTGCAGAAGAGCCTCAATGTCGCGCCGCAGACACTCGACCAGGCGGCCATCGTGCTGTCGGCGGTCGGCCGCGTCGCGCTGTTCTTCTACCTGGTGATCGCGCTGCTGGCCCCGCTGGGCACCTCGCCGGGTGAATTGTTCCAGCGCAGCGGCAAGGTCGGTTCCGGGCTCAAGGTCGGCCAGTTCGAACTGGTGCCGGGCGCGTTGTTCGGCGCACTTGCCGTGCTGGTCATCGGCTTCCTCGTGCTGCGGCTCATCAAGCGCTGGCTCGACAACAGCTACCTGCCGAGCACCACGCTCGAACCGGGCATGCGCAGCTCGCTCACCACGCTGCTGGGTTACGTAGGCGGCATCCTGGTGATCGCCTCGGCGCTTTCAGCGCTGGGCATCGGCATCGAGCGCATCGCCTGGGTGGCGAGCGCGCTGTCGGTCGGCATCGGCTTCGGTCTGCAGGCCATCGTGCAGAACTTCATCTCGGGGCTGATCCTGCTGGCCGAGCGGCCGGTGAAGGTGGGCGACTGGGTGGTGCTGGGCACGGCCGAGGGCGACGTGCGCCGCATCAACGTGCGCGCCACCGAGATCCAGCTGGGCGACCGCTCCACGCTGATCGTACCCAACTCCGAGTTCATCACCAAGACTGTGCGCAACATGACGCTGGCCAACGCCGAAGGCCGGGTGCTGATCCGCCTGCCGATGCCGCTGACCACCGACGCGCAACGCGTGCGCGATCTCATCCTCGCGGCCTGCACCTCGCACGAAGCCGTGCTCCGCACGCCCGCGCCCTCGCTCACGCTCGAAGGCGTCGAGAACGGGCTGCTGATCTTCCAGGCCATCGCCTATGTGGCGAGCCCCCGGCTGGCGGGCGGCGTGCGCAGCGACCTGTTGTTCGTGATCCTGGACGAGCTCAAGAAGGCCGGGCTGCCGATGGCGACCCCGACCACGATGGTGATGGCGCCCGCCGAGCCGGCCGCGGCGGCCGTGGTGCCGGCCACCCCCAGCTCGCCGATTCCCGGCCTGCCGACCTGATTCGGGAATTCATGCACCTTTCCTGTGCGTTCTAACCCCTAGACTCGACATGGCCGGCAACGCATCGCGCGCCGGCCTGCTGAATGCCCGCCGGTTCACGCCGAAGCGCATTCAGACGCATCCACGCTTCTTCGGAGACCTTCAGTGAAAAACGCCTTGCTTCGCACCCCCTTCAGCGCCGTGGCCCTGGCCCTCGGCATGCTGGCCGCCGCGCCCTCCTTCGCCGCCGACACCAAGTTGGTGGCCGTGACCGCCATCGTCGAACACCCCGCGCTCGATGCCGTGCGTGACGGCGTCAAGGCCGAACTCAAGGCCGCCGGCTACGAAGAAGGCAAGAACCTCAAGTTCAGCTACCAGAGCGCACAAGGCAACGTGGGCACCGCCGCCCAGATCGCCCGCAAGTACGTGGGCGACGCGCCCGACGTGATCGTCGCCATCGCCACGCCGTCGGCGCAGGCCGTGGTGGCTGCCACCAAGACCATCCCGGTCGTCTACTCGGCCATCACCGACCCTGTCGCGGCCAGGCTGGTGAAGAACTGGGACGCCACCGGCACCAACGTGACCGGCGTGTCCGACCTGTCGCCGCTCGAGAAGCACATCGGCCTGATCAAGCAGGTGGTGCCCAACGCCAAGCGCATCGGCGTGATCTACAGCCCCGGTGAAGCCAATTCCGTGGCCATCGTCGCCGCGCTGAAGAAGGCCGCCGCCGACGCCGGCATGACAGTGGTCGAAGCCGCCGCCGCACGCACGGTCGACGTGCCGACCGCCGCGCAGAGCCTGGTGGGCAAGGCCGACGTGATCTACACGCCGACCGACAACAACGTGGTGTCGGCCTTCGAAGGCATCGTCAAGGTCGCGCAACAGGCCAAGCTGCCCGTGGTGGCCGCCGACACCGCCACCGTCGAGCGCGGCGCCGTGGCGGCCCTGGGCCTGAACTACAGCGACATCGGCCGCCAGACCGGCAAGATCGTGGTGCGCATCCTCAAGGGCGAAAAGCCCGGCACCATCGCCTCGCAGACCAGCACCAACTTCGAGCTGGTGGTGAACCCCGGCGCGGCCAAGCTGCAAGGCGTGACGCTGTCGAACGAACTGCTGAAGACGGCCAAGGTCGTGAGCACCAAGTAAGCCAGCCCTGCGGGCCCGTCGCCGCCGTGGGGCGGGGCGGGCCTGTTCTCTTGCCTCGCAGGAAGCCCCCCATGTCCCTCATTGCATCGCTGGGCGCCATCGAGATCGGTCTGATCTTCGGACTGGTCGCGCTGGGCGTCTTCATGTCGTTCCGCATCATCAATTTCCCCGACCTCACGGTCGACGGGAGCTTTCCGCTGGGTGCCGCCGTGGCTGCGACGCTGATCGTCGCCGGCTGGAACCCGGTGCCCGCGACCGTCGTGGCCTGCATCGCCGGCGCGGCCGCAGGCTGGCTGACCGCCTGGCTCAACGTCAAGCTGAAGATCATGCAGCTGCTCGCGAGCATCCTGGTGATGATCGCGCTGTACTCGATCAACCTGCGCGTGATGGGCAAGCCCAACGTCGCGCTGATCACCGAGCCCACCGTGTTCACGATGGTCGATTTCGGCGGCATGCCCGAGCAGTGGGCCAAGCCGCTGTTGCTGCTCCTGATCGTGATCGCGGCCAAGATCGTGGTCGACATCTTCTTCGCCTCGGAAGCCGGGCTCGCGATGCGCGCGACCGGCAGCAACGCGCGCATGGCGCGGGCCCAGGGCATCTCCACCGACTTTCACACGATGGCGGGCCTGGCGATCTCCAATGCGCTGGTGGCGCTGGCCGGTGCGCTGTTCGCGCAGAGCCAGGGCACGGCCGACATCTCGATGGGCGTGGGCACGATCGTGATCGGCCTGGCCGCGGTGATCATCGGCGAGACGCTGCTGCCCGCGCGCAGCATGGTGATCACCACGCTGGCCTGCGTGCTGGGCGCACTGCTCTACCGCTTCTTCATCGCGCTGGCGCTCAACACCGACTTCATGGGCCTGCAGGCGCAGGACCTGAACCTCGTGACCGCCGTGCTGGTGGCCTTCGCACTGCTGGTGCCCACCTACAAGCGCAAGCTGCGCGCGCTTTTCAAGGGGAAGAACTGATGCTGCGCGCCCAACAACTCGAGATGACCTTCAACCCGGGCACGCCGATCGAGAACCGCGTGCTGCGCGGACTCGATCTGGAGATTCCCACCGGCCAGTTCGTCACCGTGATCGGCTCGAACGGCGCCGGCAAGTCGACCTTCCTGAATGCGGTGAGCGGCGACCTGATCGTCGACAAGGGCCGCATCGAGATCGACGGCAAGGAGGTCACGCGCATGAACGCCTGGCAGCGCTCGGGCATGGTGGCCCGCGTGTTCCAGGACCCGATGGCCGGCACCTGCGAGGCGCTGACCATCGAGGAGAACATGGCGCTGGCCTGGAAGCGCGGCGAGGGTCGCAGCTTCGGCTTCGCACTCAACCGCACCCTGCGCGAGCTGTTCCGCGAGAAGCTGTCCATCCTCAAGCTCGGGCTGGAGAACCGGCTGGCCGACCGCATCGGCCTGCTCTCGGGCGGGCAGCGCCAGGCGGTGAGCCTGCTGATGGCCTCGCTCAAGCCCTCGCGCATCCTGCTGCTCGACGAGCACACGGCCGCGCTCGACCCGAAGACGGCCGCCTTTGTGCTCGAACTGACCGCGCGCATCGTCGAAGGCAGCCAGCTGACCGCGATGATGGTGACGCACAGCATGCGGCAGGCGCTGGACTACGGTTCGCGCACCGTGATGCTGCACGAGGGCCAGGTGATCCTCGACGTGGCCGGGCCGCAGCGCGATGGGCTCGACGTGCCCGATCTGCTGCGCATGTTCGAGCAGACGCGTGGCGAGAAGCTCGACGACGACAAGCTGCTGCTGGCCTGATGGTGGCGCAAGCCGAGCGGGTGCGCGCGATGCGCGCCGACGACCTGGAGGCCGTGCTCGCGGTCCAGCTGGCCTGCTATGGCGCGGGTTTCGTCGAGGACGGCGCGCTCATCGCCCGCCGACTCGCGGCCGCGCCGCACACCGGCTGGGTGGTCGAACACGCCGGCGAGGTGCGTGCCTACCTGGCCGGCTACCCGTCGGTGGCCGGGAAGCTCACGCCGCTGCACGGCGAATTCGAGGTCGCGCCCGCGGCCGATGCGCTCTACCTGCACGACTTGGCGGTGCATCCATCCACGGCGGGTCTGGGCCTGGGGCCGCAACTGGTGCGCCACGCATGGGCCCACGCGATGCAGGCGGGCTGGACGCATTCGACGCTGGTGTCGGTCCAGGCCTCGGTCGGGTTCTGGGTGCGACAGGGCTATGCGGCCGTGGTGCCGACGGGGCCCGAGCAACGAGCCCGTCTCGCCACGTATCCGGGCAACGCGGTGTACATGGCGCGCCGGCTCGGCTGAGCGCGATTCAGCGGCGCCAGCCGCGCAGCACCAGCCACTGGACCGTGCCGCAAACGACGACCAGTGCGGCATAGGTGCTCATCCGGCCGTCGCGCCCGGACACCAGCAGGCCGGCCACCAGGACCCCCACGCCGGCTGCAAAGGTGAGCAGCCACTGCAGCCACCAGCGTGGCACGCCGGTGCGTGAAGCACCCAGGAAACGCCCGATCGCCACCAGCACCAGCGCGAGAAACGCCGCCGGCGCGGCGAAATTCAACAGGTGATCGAGGGTGTTCAGCAGGTCCATCGGAAGCGGGAATCAGAGACGAAACGAGGGCCCGGCGGCAGAAATCATGGCGGTCATAGGGAATGCCATTGACCCCCCGGCGGGAACCGGTCGGCCGCTGATTTTATAATCGGGGTCTATGTCAGTCTGGGCCCTCGGGTTGAACCACACGACCGCGCCGCTCGATCTGCGCGGTCGTTTCGCGTTCGCGGTCGATCAGCTGGCCCCCACGCTGCAGAGTTTGCGCAGTTCCTTCGCCTCCGGCCGGCACCCGGCCATCGAGGCCGCGATCATCTCCACCTGCAACCGCACCGAGATCTATTGCGCGGCCGACCACACCGCGGTCGACCACGCGCTGGGCTGGCTGGCCGAGAGCGGCGGCGTGTCGCCCGCGCTGCTGCGCTCCCATGCCTACACGCTGAGCAACGACGCCGTGGCGCGCCATGCCTTCCGCGTGGCCAGCGGCCTCGATTCGATGGTGCTGGGCGAGGCCCAGATCCTGGGCCAGATGAAGGACGCCGTGCGTGCGGCCGAAAGCGTGGGTTCGCTCGGCAGCACGCTCAACCAGCTGTTCCAGCGCTCCTTCGCGGTCGCCAAGGAAGTGCGCACCGCAACCGAGATCGGCGCCCATTCGATCAGCATGGCGGCCGCGGCCGTGCGGCTGGCCGGCCAGCTGTTCGAAGACCTGCGCCAGACCCGCGTGCTGTTCGTCGGCGCCGGCGAGATGATCGACCTGGCCGCGACCCACTTCGCGGCCAAGGACCCCAAGTCCATCACCATCGCCAACCGCACCATCGAGCGCGGCGAGAAGCTCGCCACCCGCTTCGGCGGCACCGCGATGCGGCTGGCCGACCTGCCGGCGCGGCTGGCCGAATTCGACATCGTGGTGAGCTGCACCGCCAGCACCCTGCCGCTGATCGGCCTGGGCGCGGTCGAACGGGCGCTCAAGCAGCGCAAGCACCGCCCCATGTTCATGGTCGACCTGGCCGTGCCGCGCGACATCGAACCTGAAGTCAAGGCGCTGGAAGACGTCTACCTCTACACGGTGGACGACCTGGCTCAGGTGGTGCAGCAGGGCCAGGCGAGCCGCCAGGCCGCGGTGGCGCAGGCCGAGGTCATCATCGACGCCGGCGTGCAGAGCTTCATGCACTGGCTGGACCAGCGCGGCACGGTGCCGCTGATCCAGCAGCTCAATGCCCAGACCGACGAATGGCGCGCGGCCGAAGTGGCGCGCGCGCGCAAGCTGCTGGCCAAGGGCGAATCGGTCGATGCGGTGCTCGAGGCGCTGTCGCGCGGCCTCACGCAGAAGATGCTGCACGGCGCCATGGCCGAGCTGCACGCGGGCGATGCCGCCGCGCGTGCGCAGACCGCGCAGGTGGTCTCGCGCCTGTTCCTGCGCGGCGATCCGCGCGGTCCCAAAGAGCGTTAGCGACGCCGGCCCGACCGGCCGCCGACCGCGGCCGCCCGCCCCTTTCTTCCCCTTGCCGGAAGACGCCCTCTTTCCTTTTTCCGTTCCTGCCGTGAAACCCTTCCTGCGCCACCAACTCGCGCGCTATGCGCAACGCCTCGGCGAGCTGGACTTCCTGCTCTCGCGCGAGGACATCATGAGCGACATGGCGCAGTACCGCGTGATCTCCAGGGAACATGCCGAGGTCACGCAGATCGCTGGCCGCTGGGCCCGCTACACGCAGCGCGAGGCCGACATCGTGGCCGCGCGCGAGATGCTAGCCGACGCCGACATGGCCGAGATGGCGCGTGAGGAGATCGCGGGCGGCGAGGCCGAGCTGCTGCAGCTCGAGGACGAACTGCAGCGCCTGCTGCTGCCCAAGGACCCCGACGACGCGCGCAACGCCTTCATGGAAATCCGCGCGGGCGCGGGCGGCGACGAATCGGCGCTGTTCGCAGGCGACCTGCTGCGCATGTACACGCGCTACTGCGAGCGCGCCGGCTGGCGCTGCGAGATCGTGAGCGACAGCCCGAGCGAGCTGGGCGGCTACAAGGAAGTGGTGCTGCGCATCGTCGGCGACGACGTGTTCGGCCAGCTGCGCTTCGAATCGGGCGGCCACCGCGTGCAACGCGTGCCGGCCACCGAGACCCAGGGCCGCATCCACACCAGCGCCTGCACGGTCGCGGTGCTGGCCGAGCCCGACGAGGCGGTGGCGGTGCAGATCAACCCGGCCGACCTGCGCATCGACACCTACCGCGCGAGCGGCGCCGGCGGCCAGCACATCAACAAGACCGACTCGGCGGTGCGCATCACGCACATCCCGACCGGCATCGTGGCCGAGTGCCAGGACGACCGCAGCCAGCACCGCAACAAGGCCAAGGCGCTGCAGGTGCTGTCGGCCCGCATCCAGGAAAAGGACCGCAGCGAGCGCGCCGCCAAGGATGCGGCGCTGCGCAAGGGCCTGATCGGCAGCGGCGACCGCTCCGACCGCATCCGCACCTACAACTTCCCGCAGGGCCGGCTCACCGACCACCGGATCAACCTCACGCTCTACAAGCTGCTGCAGATCATGGAAGGCGACCTGGGTGACGTGCTGGCCGCGCTGCAGGCCGCGCGCGAGGCCGAGCAGCTGGCCGAGCTCGAATCGAGCCTGCCCGCATGATGGACACATCGCAGGCCCCTTCGACGCTGGCCCAGGCGCTGCGCGCCGCGGCCGCGCTGGGCGCGGACCGGCTCGACGCCCAGTTGCTGCTGCTGCACGTGCTGCAGCGCCCGGTGCACGAACGCGCCTGGCTGCTGGCGCACGATGGCGATGCGCTGCCCGAGGACGCATGGAAAGCCTTCGCGCCCCTGTGCGCACGCCGCATCGCGGGCGAACCGGTGGCCTACCTGCTGGGCGAGAAGGAATTCCACGGCCTGGCCTTGCAGGTCGACGCCCGCGTGCTGGTGCCGCGGCCCGACACCGAGACGCTGGTGGAATGGGCGCTCGAGGTCCTGCGCGAATGCGAGGCGCCCACCGTGCTCGACCTCGGCACCGGCAGCGGCGCGATCGCGCTGGCGCTGCAGCATGCACGGCCCGACGCCCGCGTCGACGCGGTGGATGCCAGTGCCGACGCCTTGGCCGTCGCACGCGAGAACGGCCGGCGGCTGGGCCTGGCGGTGCGCTTCGCCCAGGCCGACTGGCTGGCCGGTGCGGCCGCGGGCTACGACCTCATCGTGTCGAACCCACCCTACATCGCGGCCGGCGACCCGCACCTGCCCGCGCTCGTGCACGAGCCCACGGCCGCGCTGGTGGCGGGCGCCGACGGCCTCGACGACCTGCGCCGCATCGTGCGCGCCGCGCCCGGCCACCTGGCCGCGGGTGCATGGCTGCTGCTCGAACACGGCCACGACCAGGCCGAAGCCGTGCGTGCGCTGCTGGTGGCGCAGGGCTTCGGCGACGTGCAGCACCGCCACGACCTCGCCGGCATCGCGCGCTGCACCGGCGGGCGCCAGCGCGGGCTTTGAATCCGCCGCGCGGCGCGAAAGCCGGCGCGGTGAAATAATCCGATCAGTCCATTTTTCAGGAGTGCCCCCATGTCCGACGCCCAGCAACGCATCGACGACCTCGTCAAGACCAACGAACTCGTGCTCTTCATGAAGGGCAACGCCAGCTTCCCGATGTGCGGCTTTTCCGGCCGCGCGATCCAGATCCTCAAGGCCGTGGGCGTCGACACGCGCACGCTCAAGACGGTCAACGTGCTCGACGATCAGGAGATCCGCCAGGGCATCAAGGAATACAGCAACTGGCCGACGATTCCGCAGCTCTACGTCAAGGGTGAGTTCATCGGCGGTTCGGACATCCTGATGGAGATGTACGAGTCGGGTGAACTGCAGCAGGTCATCGGCGCTCCCGCAGCCTGAGACCTCCCAACGCCGCGCCACCCATCAGCACGGCCGGCTCTGCGGGCCCATCGAGGCGCCCGCGCAATCAGTAACATGAGGGGCTTCCGAGACCCCCCATGACACTGACCCAAAGCCTGCTTCTCATCCTCGGGCTCATCGCAGCGAGTGCCTTCTTCTCGCTGGCCGAGATCACGCTCGCAGCCTCCCGCCGCCTCCGCCTGCGCCAGATGGCCGACGATGGCGACGCACGCGCCGACCGCGTGCTGCGCATCCAGGAACAGCCCGGCCCCTATTTCACCGTGGTCCAGATCGGCCTCAATGCGGTGGCGATCCTGGGTGGCGTGGTGGGCGAAGGCGCGTTCTCCCCCTTCTTCGCCGACCTGCTCGGCCGCTGGCTCAGCGTCGAAGCGGCCCAGGGCTGGGCCTTCGCGGCCTCGTTCTCGATCGTGATCGCGCTGTTCCTGGTGTTCGCCGACCTGTTCCCCAAGCGCCTGGGCATGAACAACCCCGAACAACTGGCGGTGCGCATGGTCGGGCCCATGAACGTGCTGATCACCACCTTCAAACCGCTGGTCTGGTTCTTCACGCGCTGCACCGATCTGCTGTTCAAGCTGCTGGGCGTGCCGCTGCAGCGCGTCGACCAGATCACCTCGGCCGACATCCTCGCCATGACCGAGGCCGGCGCCCGCGCGGGCGTGCTGGCCGCGCGCGAGCAGCAGGTGATCGCCAACGTGTTCGAGCTCGACACGCGGCTGGTCGGCAGCGTGATGACCTCGCGCGACCGCATCGCCTGGTTCCAGAAGGACGATCCCGAATCGGTGCTGCGCGCGCGCATCGTGGCCGAGCCCTTTTCCGCCTATCCGGTGTGCGACGGCGACATCGACCACGTGCTGGGCTACGTCGATGCCAAGGACATGTTCCAGCGCGTGCTGAGCGGCCAGCCATTGGCGCTGGACCAGGGCGTGCCGCTGCACAAGGCGCTGGTGGTGCCCGACCGGCTTTCGCTGACCGAGGTGCTGGAGCAGTTCCGCCATGCGCACGAGGACTTCGCGATCATCGTCAACGAATACAGCCTGGTGGTCGGCGTGATCACGCTCAACGACGTGATGAGCACGGTGATGGGCGATCTGGTCGGCCCGCAGGAGGACGAGGAGCAGCAGATCGTCCGGCGCGACGAGAACTCCTGGCTGATCGACGGCGTGACGCCCGTGCAGGACGTGCAACGCGCGCTCGACATCGACGCGCTGCCGCATGCCGATGAGTACGAGACGCTGGCGGGCTTCCTGATGGTGATGCTGCGCCGCGTGCCCAAGCGCACCGACAGCGTGGTCTGGGCCGGCTACACCTTCGAGGTGATGGACGTCGACAGCTACCGCATCGACCAGGTGATGGTGACGCGGGCCCCGGCGAAAGGCTAGGGCCTGTTCACCCTATTTCCGGGGATCGGAAATAGGGTGAACAGGCCCTAGTCCGCCACGCGGTCCTTGAAGACCCAGGCGCGCTGGTTGGCGAAGACCGCGTCCGGGTACGGCGCCCGCCCGCGGCTGCCGTTGTAGCGGCCCAGCGTGAGGAACAGGTCGCCGCGTTCGCGGTCCAGGTAGTGGCGCAGGATCACGCAGCCGAAGCGCAGGTTGGGTTGCATCTTGAACAGTTGGTTGGCGTCGCCATCGCCAATGACCCGTGTCCAGAAAGGCATCACCTGCATGAGACCGCGCGCACCCGCACTCGAGATGGCCCATTTTCGGAAATTGCTTTCCACCTGGATCAGGCCCAGCACGAGACTCACATCGAGCCCGGCGCGTTTGCTTTCGTACCAGACCGTCTGCAACAACTCGATGCGCTCCTGATGGTCCGGAATCTTGCGCTTGAGCCGTTGACTCATTTCGCCAAGCCAGCGCAGATACGCCAAGCGCGACGCGGTGTCCTGAAACTCGGGCTTCGGCGGAGCGCTGCGGTGGATCGCAGCACTCAGCGCGTTGCGCACTGAATCGATCAGCGGCTCCTCGATCTGCGCGCCGGCCCAGGCGCCGCGCGGACAGGCCAGCACCAGCGCACCGGCCGCCGCGCCGCCGAGCAGCTGTCGGCGGGACGTGGCCGGCGCCACGCTCATGCGGCCAGGCGGGACTGCAGGAAGCTCAGGGCCGCCGCGGCGGGCACCTTGGTCGCGGCGGTGTCACGCCGGTGCTGGTACTCCAGCTCGCCTTCCTTGAGCCCGCGATCCGAGATCACGATGCGGTGCGGCACGCCGATCAGCTCCCAGTCGGCGAACATCGCGCCGGGGCGTTCGCCGCGGTCGTCGAGCAGCACGTCGACGCCGGCTGCGAGCAGCTGGTCGTAGAGCGCCTCGGCGGCGGTCTTGACCTCGGCGCTGCGGTCCATGCCGATCGGGCAGACCACCACGGTGAAGGGCGCGAGGGCATCGGGCCAGATGATGCCGCGCTCGTCGTGGTTCTGCTCGATGGCCGCGGCCGGGAGCCGCGTGATGCCGATGCCGTAGCAGCCCATCTCGAGGAACTGCGGCTTGCCGTTCTCGTCGAGGAAGGTGGCGTTCATCGGCTTGCTGTACTTGGTGCCGAGGTAGAACACATGGCCCACCTCGATGCCGCGTTCGATCACCAGCACGCCCTTGCCGTCGGGCGAGGCGTCGCCGGCCACCACGTTGCGCAGGTCGGCCACCAGAGTGGGCTCGGGCAGGTCGCGGCCCCAGTTCACGCCGGTGAAGTGGAAATCGGGCACGTTGGCGCCGCAGATCCAGTCGGCCATCACGGCCACGTCGCGATCGGCGACGACCTGCACCGGCTTCTTCAGGTTCAGCGGGCCCAGGTAGCCCGGCTTGCAGCCGAAGTGCTCTTCGATCTCGGCCGTCGTCGCGAAACGGAAGCCCTGGTCCAGGCCGGGCAGCTTGCCGACCTTGATCTCGTTCATGTCGTGGTCGCCGCGAAGCAGCAGCAGCCAGACCTGCACGCCCTTGGGCTTGCCGGCGGCGTCGAGCGGCTCGGTGGCCAGCACCAGCGACTTGACCGTGCGCGCGAGCGGCAGGCCCAGCAACTCGGCCACGTCGGCGCAGGTGCTCTTGCCCGGCGTGGCCGTCTGGGTCAGCGCCTGCGTGGCGGGTCCGCGCGGCGTGCTGGGTGCCAGCGCCTCGGCCTTTTCCATGTTGGCGGCGTAGTCGCTGTCGGGGCAGTAGACGATGGCGTCCTCGCCGGTGGCGGCGATCACCTGGAATTCCTCGCTCAGGTCGCCGCCGATGGCGCCGCTGTCGGCCGCCACGGCGCGATAACGCAAGCCGAAACGATCGAAGATCTTGCGGTAGGCACCGGCCATCGTCTGGTAGCTGGCCTTGGCGGCGGCGCCGTCGCGGTCGAAGCTGTAGGCGTCCTTCATGGTGAACTCGCGCCCACGCATCAGGCCGAAACGCGGGCGGCGTTCGTCGCGGAACTTGGTCTGGATCTGGTAGAAATTCTTCGGCAGCTGCTTGTAGCTGCGAAATTCCTGGCGCGCGATGTCCGTCACCACCTCTTCGCTGGTGGGCTGCACCACGAAGTTGCGCTCGTGCCGGTCCTGGATGCGCAGCAGCTCGGGGCCCATGGCGTCGAAGCGGCCGGTTTCCTGCCAGTACTCGGCCGGCTGGATCACGGGCGTGACGAGTTCGACTGCGCCGGCGCGATCCATCTCCTGGCGCACGATGGCTTCGACCTTGCGGATCACGCGCAGCCCCATCGGCATGTAGCTGTAGATGCCCGCACCGAGCTTCTTGATCATGCCGGCGCGCATCATGAGCCGGTGGCTCGCGACTTCGGCGTCAGCGGGTGCTTCCTTCAGGGTGGAGACAAAGAAACGGGAAGCTTTCATCGGTCGTTCGCGAGCTCGGGAAGGGGGTTTGGGCCGCAGGGCCGGGGAACTGGTCGCTTGCCGAGTGCGACCCGGCAGGCATAATCAACGCAGTTCAAAAATTGGGGTTTGATTATGCTCGACCGGGACGGCTTCAGGCCCAACGTCGGCATCATCCTGCTCAACCAGAGAAACGAGGTTTTCTGGGGCAAACGCATCCGCACGCACTCCTGGCAGTTCCCGCAAGGCGGCATCGATCGTGGCGAAAGCCCCGAGCAGGCCATGTTCCGGGAATTGCATGAAGAAGTAGGACTCCAGCCGGAGCATGTGAGGATCGTCGCCCGTACCCGTGACTGGTTGCGCTACGAGGTGCCGGATCGGTTCATCCGCCGTGACGCACGGGGCCATTACAAAGGCCAGAAGCAGATCTGGTATCTGCTGCAGTTGGTCGGGCACGACTGGGACCTCAACCTGCGTGCCACCGATCATCCGGAGTTCGATGCCTGGCGTTGGCACGACTACTGGGTTCCCCTCGACGTGGTCGTGGAGTTCAAGCGCGGTGTCTATGAAATGGCGCTGACCGAACTCGCACGCTACCTGCCCCGCCAGGATTTCCGCAATCGCTTCCTGCGCAGCAATGTGCGCGCCCGTGAATTCGAGCGCCCTTCTGCCGCAGGCCAAGACCCTCACTTCGACCTGCCCCCGGGCGCCACCTTCGACCCGGACCCCAATGCCACGCCTGCCAACGACAACCCTGCCTCGCGCAATCCCTTCCATGTCCCGCGCTAGCCGCGCCCTGCTGCTGGCCGGCCTGCTCTGCAGCCTCGGCGGCGCCGCCGTCGGCCAGGTCTTCCAGGGCCCCGACTGGAAGGAGAGCGACACGCCACCGGCGCCGGCCTTCGACCTGCGTCGCCTCGTGCCGATCGAAGTGCCTGCCTACATGACGCTCAAGTTCGGCGTGGACCCCGCCACCATCGTGATCACTGGTGACGGCCTGGTGCGCTACGTCGTGGTGGGCACGAACAAGGCCGGCAATGCGGTCAATGCCTTCTACGAGGGCGTGCGCTGCGCGACCGGTGAGATGAAGAGCTATGCACGCTCGAGCGGCAATGGCTGGGAAACCGTGGCCAATCCGGAATGGCGGCCGATGGTCCTGATGAACTCCAACTACACCCACGCGCTGGCGGTGCAGGGCCTGTGCCGCAGCGGTGCACCGCGCGCCAGCGTTGGCGAGATGGTTCGCCGGCTCAAGAATCCGGTGCAGGAACTCGAATAAGCAGGTTCATGCGCGCTTTCAGCGCGCGCCCATGAGCACCATGTTGTCCCGGTGCACCATCTCGGGTTCGGCCGCGTAGCCCAGCAGCCGCTCGAACTCGGCCGATGGCTTGCGGCACAGCGTGCGGGCCTCGGCACTCGAATAGTTGGCCAGGCCGCGGGCGACTTCCGCGCCTTGCGGATCACGCACCGCGATCACGTCGCCGCGCGAGAACTCGCCCTCGACGCCCGTCATGCCGATCGGCAGCAGGCTCTTGCCCTCGCCGCGCAGCTTGGCGGCCGCGCCCGCGTCCACCGTGACGGCGCCGCGCAGTTGCAGATGGTCGGCCATCCAGCGCTTGCGGGCCTGGTGCTTGGCGGTCTGTGCCACCAGCAGCGTGCCGATCGATTCGCCGCGCGCCAGGCGCAGCAGCGCATCGGGCTCGCGGCCCCAGGCGATCACGGTCGACGCACCCGAACCGGCGGCGCGCTTGGCCGCAAGGATCTTGGTGATCATCCCGCCGCTGCCGATGGCCGAGCCCACGCCGCCCGCCATGGCCTCGAGCGCCAGGTCGCCGGCCCGTCCTTCGTGCACGAAAGTGGCTTGCGGGTCCTTGCGCGGATCGGCGGTGTACAAGCCCTTCTGGTCGGTGAGGATCACCAGCGCATCGGCCTCGACCAGGTTGGCCACCAGCGCGCCCAGCGTGTCGTTGTCGCCGAACTTGATCTCGTCGGTGACCACCGTGTCGTTCTCGTTGATGACCGGCACCACGCCCAGGCCGAGCAGCGTCAGCAAGGTCGAGCGTGCATTCAGGTAGCGCTCGCGGTCTGCGAGGTCGGCGTGCGTGAGCAACACCTGTGCGCTGCCAACGCCGTTGAGGCGCAGCTTGGTCTCGTAGATCTGCGCCAGGCCCATCTGGCCGACCGCTGCGGCCGCCTGCAGTTCATTGATCTCGCGCGGGCGGGTGCGCCAACCGAGGCGCTTCATGCCCTCGGCGATCGCGCCGCTGGACACCATCACCACCTCGCGGCCGTCCTGCATCAGGCTTGCGAGTTGGCGGCACCATTCACCGATCGCCGCCTCGTCGAGCCCGCGGCCCTCGTTGGTGACCAGGCTCGAGCCCACCTTGACGACGATCCGGCGCGCGTCGCGCAAGGCAGTGGAGGCGAAGGTGGAGCTCATGGTGCAGGCAGGGCGGAATCAGAAACTCGAACGGGAGCGACCGCAGCCGCCCCGGGGAAGCGCTCAGGCGAAGCGCGGATCGACGTCGACCGGCGGCTGTTCGGCCACCTGCTGTGCCTTGACGTGCTGGTAGATGGCTTTCACGAGCGGCTCGCAACCATCGCGCGTGAGCGCCGAGATCTCGAACACCGGCCCCTTGAAGCGCAACCGCTTGACGAAGTCCTTGACGCGCGCGGCGCGTTCGTCGGACGGCACCATGTCCAGCTTGTTGAGCACCAGCCAGCGCGGCTTGTCGTACAGACCCGCGTCGTATTTCTTGAGCTCGCCGGCGATGGCCTTGGCCTGCGCCACCGGATCGACGCCTTCGTCGAAGGGCGCGAGGTCGACCACGTGCAGCAGCAGCCGGGTGCGTTGCAGATGGCGCAGGAACAGATGGCCCAGGCCGGCGCCTTCGGAGGCGCCTTCGATCAGTCCGGGCAGGTCGGCCACCACGAAGCTCTGCTCGGGGCCGACGCGCACCACGCCCAGGTTGGGGTGCAGCGTGGTGAAGGGGTAGTCCGCGATGCGCGGGCGGGCGTTGGAGATGGCGGAGATCAGCGTCGACTTGCCGGCGTTCGGCATGCCCAGCAGGCCCACGTCGGCCAGCACCTTGAGCTCGAGCTTGAGGCTCTTCTTGTCGCCCGGCCAGCCCGGCGTCTTCTGACGCGGGGCGCGGTTGATCGCGCTCTTGAAGCGCATGTTGCCGAAGCCGCCGTCGCCGCCCTTGGCGATCGTGACCATTTCACCCGGCACCAGCAGTTCGTACAGGACCTCGCCCGTTTCGGCATCGGTGACGATGGTGCCGACCGGCATCTTCAGCACGATGTCGTCGCCCGCGGCGCCGAACATGTCGGAGCCCATGCCGTGCTGGCCGCGCTTGGCCTCGTGGCGGCGCGAATAGCGGAAATCGACCAGCGTATTGAGGTTGACGTCGGCCACGGCGAACACATGCCCGCCCCGACCGCCATCGCCGCCGTTGGGGCCGCCGAATTCCTTGTACTTCTCATGACGGAACGACACGCAGCCGTTGCCGCCATCGCCAGCGGCGATGTCGATGAAGGCTTCGTCGACGAACTTCATGGGATGTCCAGTTTACAAATGAAAAGCCCTTCTGGCGACGGCACGGAGCGGCAGTGGCCAGCGGACGAAAAATGAAGAAGCCCCGACAAGCGGGGCTCCGGGCAGATCGGGACGACGGTGCTTAAGCAGCCGGCGTCACATTGATCGTGTGCTTGTTCAGCGCGCCCTTGATGGCGAACGACACGTGGCCTTCGACCAGTGCGAACAACGTGTGGTCCTTGCCCACGCCGACGTTGACGCCGGGGTGGAACTGGGTGCCGCGCTGACGCACGATGATCGAGCCTGCGCTGATCAGTTCACCGCCGAACGCTTTCACGCCCAGCATCTTGGGCTTGGAATCGCGCCCGTTTCGCGTGGAGCCGCCGCCTTTTTTCTGTGCCATGGTGCCTTCTCCTTAACCAGCGATCGCGCCGATTTGCAGTTCGGTGAACTGCTGGCGATGGCCTTGACGTTTCTGATAGTGCTTGCGACGGCGCATCTTGAAGATGTGCACTTTGTCGTGCTTGCCGTGCGAGAGCACAGTGACCGTGACGGATGCGCCGGACACCAGGGGCGTGCCGATCTTGATTTCTGCGCCGTTGCCGACTGCGAGAACCTGATCGATCACGATCTCCTGGCCTACGTCCGCAGCAATCTGTTCTACTTTAATTTTTTCGCCGGAAGCAACGCGATACTGCTTGCCGCCGGTTTTTATGACCGCGTACATGATGACCTCTTGATGAAGATGGCTCCGCGGCGAATTCCGCAGAGCCCAAGATTCTAGCACGCCCCCTTCCGCGGGGCCAATGCGCCCAGGCAAGCATCCCACGCGCTCCCTATAATTTGGCTTCGCACCTGCGGCCCGCGCCGCTCGTCCCTCACTTCAAGCAGCGCCCCGGCGCGTCATCGTTTTGCCCAGCCCCGCCGCAGACTCTTCCCCGACGACCTCCGTTCTGGCGCTGATTGCAGACGACATGGTCGAAGTCGATCGCGTGATTGCACGCCGCCTCGATACCGGGGTGCCGCTGGTCAGCCACGTGTCGCAGTACATCATCTCCGCGGGCGGCAAGCGACTGCGCCCGGCATTGCTGCTGCTGATGGCCGGCGCACTGGGCTACCGAGGCGAGCAGCGCTTCAACCTCGCCGCCGTGGTGGAGTTCATCCACACCGCGACCTTGCTGCACGACGACGTGGTCGACGAATCCACGCTGCGGCGCGGCCGGCCGACCGCGAACGAATCCTTCGGCAACCCGGCCAGCGTGCTGGTCGGCGACTTCCTCTATTCGCGCGCGTTCCAGATGATGCTGGACGCGAACAACATGCGCGTGATGCAGATCCTGGCCGAGGCGACCAACATCATCGCCGAGGGCGAAGTGCTGCAGCTCATGAACATGCATGACGCTTCGCTCGACGAGTCGGCCTACCTGCGCGTGATCCGCTCCAAGACCGCCAAGCTCTTCGAGGCCAGCACCCGCCTGGCTGCGGTGCTCGCAGGCGCCGATGCGGCGACCGAGGAAGCCTGCGCGTCCTATGGCCAGGCGCTGGGCACCGCCTTTCAGGTCATCGACGACGTGCTGGACTACGAGGGCGATGCCAGCGAGACCGGCAAGAACGTCGGCGACGACCTGCGCGAAGGCAAGACCACGCTGCCGCTGATCCTCGCGATGCAGCGCGCCGCGCCCGCGCAGAGCGCGCTGGTGCGCAACGCCATCGAGACCGGCGACACCACCCAACTCCCGCACATCGTGGCCATCGTGCGCGAAACGGGTGCGCTCGATGCCACCCGTGCCGCCGCCGCCGCCGAAGCGCAGCGCGCGATCGATGCATTGAGTGGTTTTTCTGCGAATTCGCACGTTGAAGGTTTGCTACAATTAGCGGCTCAGTTGCTTGAGCGACGCGCCTAGACCTCTCACGAGAGTGAGCACCAGGACGATTTCTCTTTTCTTGCAACCACCATCGGGGTGTAGCTTAGCCTGGTAGAGCGCTACGTTCGGGACGTAGAGGCCGGAGGTTCGAATCCTCTCACCCCGACCAGCCTTTTGAGGCTGTAATACACAATGCTGCGCCGTCCCTCGACGGGCAGCCGTTTACAGTCCCTGGGCGATCAGCGATGATCGTGAAGCACTTTTTCACGCTTTTTACATTCGCTGATGGCCGCTGCAGAACCCCTTGCCAAAGATAGCGCCTCCGTCGCCCTTCCGGGCCTCGCACGGGCGTTGATCTCTGCCGGCAAGCTGCCCGCCAAGACCGCCGAAGAAATCTACCAGCGGTCGCTCTCGGGGCGCTCCAGCTTCATCGCCGAACTCACCGGCACCGGCGCCGTCTCCGCCGCCGATCTCGCGCACACGCTGTCCAGCGCCTTCGGCGCCCCTTTGCTCGACCTCGATGCCATCGATCCGCAACGCCTGCCCAAGGACCTGCTCGATGCGAAGCTGTGCCAGGCCTACCGGATCGTCGTGCTCAGCAAGCGCAACAACCGGCTGATCGTCGCCACCGCCGACCCCTCCGACCAGCAGGCCGTCGAGAAGATCAAGTTCGCCTCGCAGATGGGCGTCGACTGGGTCATTGCCGAATACGACAAGCTCTCCCGCATGGTCGAGCAGGCGGCCGCCAGCGCCGCCGAAACCATCGACGGCATCGTCGGCGCCGAGTTCGAATTCGACGAGGCCTCGATCGACACCCCCAGCGACGCCGCCGAGCAGGCCGTCGCGGAAGTCGAAGACGCGCCGGTGGTGCGCTTCCTGCACAAGATGCTGCTCGACGCCTTCGCGATGCGCGCGTCGGACATCCATTTCGAGCCCTACGAGCACCAGTACCGCGTGCGCTTTCGCATCGACGGCGAACTGCGCGAGATCGCGAGCCCGCCGCCGGTCATCAAGGACAAGCTGGCCTCGCGCATCAAGGTGATCTCCAAGCTCGACATCTCCGAGAAACGCGTGCCGCAGGACGGCAAGATGAAGCTCAAGATCGGTCCCGACCGGGTGATCGATTTCCGCGTGAGCACGCTGCCGACGCTGTTCGGCGAGAAGATCGTGATCCGGATCCTGGACCCGAGCAGCGCCCGCCTGGGCATCGATGCGCTGGGCTACGACGCGGTCGAGAAGGAGCGCCTGCTGACCGCGATCGGCCGGCCCTACGGCATGGTGCTGGTCACCGGTCCCACGGGCTCGGGCAAGACGGTGTCGCTCTACACCTGTCTCAACCTCCTCAACAAGCCCGGCGTGAACATCGCGACCGCGGAAGACCCATCGGAAATCAACCTGCCGGGCGTGAACCAGGTCAACGTCAACGAGAAGGCCGGCCTGACTTTCGCCACCGCGCTGCGCGCTTTCCTGCGGCAGGACCCCGACATCATCATGGTCGGCGAGATCCGCGACCTCGAAACCGCCGACATCTCGATCAAGGCGGCGCAGACGGGCCACCTGGTGCTTTCGACGCTGCACACCAACGACGCACCGACCACGCTCACGCGCATGCGCAACATGGGCATCGCGCCCTTCAACATCGCGTCGAGCGTCATCCTGATCACGGCCCAGCGCCTCGCGCGCCGCCTGTGCACCGTGTGCCGCGAGCCCTCGGAAGTGCCACGCGAGGCCTTGCTCGATGCCGGCTTCAAGGACGCCGACATCGACGGCAGCTGGAAGCCGTACCGCGCCGTCGGCTGCTCGGCCTGCAACGGCGGCTACAAGGGACGCGTGGGCATCTACCAGGTCATGCCGGTGTCCGAAGAAATCCAGAAAATCATCCTGCGCGACGGCAGTGCATTGGAAATCGCCAAGCAGTCCGAGGCCGAGGGCGTGCGTTCGCTGCGCCAGTCGGGCCTGAAGAAAGTGATGCAGGGACTGACCTCGCTCGAGGAAGTGCTCGCGGTCACGAACGAATAGTATTGTTGAGAAGCGGAACCCTCATGGCAACGGCAACATCCACCCCACGCGGACACAAGGAATTCGTGTACGAGTGGGAGGGCAAGGATCGCAACGGCAAGCAGGTGCGTGGCGAGCTGCGCGCGGCCGGCACCAACCAGGTCCAGGCCGCGCTGCGGCGCCAGGGCGTGCTGCTGACCAAGGTGAAGAAGCGGCGCATGCGCTCGGGCAAGGCCATCAAGCCCAAGGACATCGCGATCTTCACGCGCCAGCTGGCGACCATGATGAAGGCCGGCGTGCCGCTGCTGCAGGCCTTCGACATCGTCGGGCGCGGCAACGCGAACCCGAGCGTCGCCAAGCTGCTCAACGACATCCGCAGCGACGTCGAGACCGGCACCTCGCTGTCGGCCGCCTTCCGCAAGTTTCCCAAGTACTTCGACAACCTCTACTGCAACCTGGTCGAGGCCGGCGAAGCCGCGGGCATTCTGGAAGAACTGCTGGACCGGCTCGCCACCTACATGGAGAAGACCGAGGCCATCAAGTCGAAGATCAAGTCGGCCTTGATGTACCCGATGTCGGTGGTGGTGGTCGCGTTCATCGTGGTGGCCATCATCATGATCTTCGTGATCCCGGCCTTCAAGGAAGTGTTCAGCTCCTTCGGCGCCGACCTGCCGGCCCCGACGCTGATCGTGATGGGCATCAGCGAGTTCTTCGTGTCCTACTGGTGGCTGATCTTCGGCGTGATCGGCGGCGGCATCTACTTCTTCCTGCAGGCCTGGAGGCGCAACGAGAAAGTGCAGCGCGTCATGGACCGGCTGCTGCTGCGCATTCCGATCTTCGGCAAGCTGATCGACAAGTCCTGCGTCGCGCGCTGGACCCGTACGCTGGCGACCATGTTCGCGGCCGGCGTGCCGCTGGTCGAGGCGCTCGACTCGGTGGGTGGCGCCTCGGGCAATTCGGTGTATGCCGATGCCACCGTCAAGATCCAGCAGGAGGTCTCGACCGGCACCAGCCTGACGACGGCCATGACCAATGCCAACGTGTTCCCGTCGATGGTGCTGCAGATGGCGGCGATCGGTGAAGAATCCGGCTCGATCGACCACATGCTGGGCAAGGCCGCCGACTTCTACGAGGCCGAGGTCGACGACATGGTCGCCGGCCTGTCCAGCCTGATGGAGCCCATCATCATCGTGTTTCTCGGCACCCTCATCGGCGGCATCGTGGTCTCGATGTACCTGCCCATCTTCAAGCTGGGCCAGGTCGTCTGATGCTGGTGTCGCAAGGTGTGGACGCCGCATTGGCCGGCGTGTTCGGGCTGCTGATCGGCAGCTTCCTCAACGTGGTGATCTATCGCCTGCCCAAGATGCTCGAGCGGCAGTGGGTGGCGGATTGCGCCGGCCTCGACGGCAGCGAGCCGGACGCCGTCGAACCCTTCAATCTGATGGTGCCGCATTCGCGCTGCCAGCAATGCGGCCACGTGATCCGCTGGTACGAGAACGTGCCGCTGGTCAGCTACCTGCTGCTGCGCGGACGCTGCTCGGCCTGCAAGACGCCGATCGGGCTGCGCTACCCGCTGGTCGAGCTCGTGACCGGTCTGCTGTTCGCCTGGTGCGTCTGGCGCATGCCGGGCCAATGGGCAGCGCTGGCCTGGTGCGGCTTCTCGGCCGCGCTGCTGGCCCTGGCGCTGATCGACTGGGACACCACGCTGCTGCCGGACGACATCACCCTCCCCTTGCTGTGGGCCGGGCTGCTGGCCTCGATGCTGGGCTTGACCGGCGTGGCGCTGAACGCGGCCGTGGCGGGCGCGGTCGCCGGCTATCTTTCGCTCTGGAGCGTGTACTGGCTGTTCAAGCTCGCCACCGGCAAGGAAGGCATGGGCTACGGCGACTTCAAGCTGTTCGCGGCCTTCGGTGCCTGGTTCGGCTGGCAGGCGCTGGTGCCGATCGTGCTCATGGCCTCGGTCATCGGCGTGATCGTCGGCCTGGCGCTCAAGTTCAACAACGGTCTGCGCGAAGGCGGCTACGTGCCCTTCGGCCCCTTCCTCGCCGGCGCCGGCTTCACGGCGATGTTCTTCGGCGCCGACGCGATCCTTCGCGTGGTCGGCCTTGGGTGACGCCATGCGCATCGGACTGACCGGCGGCATCGGCAGCGGCAAGAGCACGGTCGCGGCCCTGCTGGTGCAGCACGGCGCCGCACTCGTCGACACCGATGCCATCGCGCGTGCCATCGCGCAGCCCGGCGGCGCCGCCATGCCGGCGATCGAGGCGGCCTTCGGCGCCACGGTCATCGATGCGGACGGCGGCCTCGACCGCGCCCGCATGCGCGCCATCGTGTTCAGCGATACCGACGCCAGGAAGCGGCTCGAAGCCATCCTGCACCCGCTGATCGGCCTCGAGACCGAACGCCAGGCCGCCGCGGCAACCGGGGCACCGATCGTGTTCGACGTGCCGCTGCTGGTCGAGTCGAAGCGCTGGCGGGGCATCGTGGACCGCGTGCTGGTGGTCGATGCGCGCGAAGCCACGCAGCTGCAACGCGTGATCGCGCGCTCCGGCTGGACGCCCGAGGCCGTGCAGGCCGTGATCGCACAGCAGGCGCCGCGCAGCGCACGGCGCGCGGCCGCCGATGCGGTGATCTTCAACGACGGGCTCGATCTGCAGCAACTCGCCCAGGAAGTTCAGCACCTGTGGGACCGCTGGACGGCCCATTGAAGCAAGACGACACATCCTGCACGCCACCCGGCGGCTATGATCCCTCGACAGGAAACGATACATCCGCGTGATTCTTTACGAGTACCCCTTCAACGAGCGCATCCGGACCTACCTCCGGCTGGAGCATCTGTTCCGCCGGCTGGGCGAGCTGGTCCCCTCGGACTCCGCCCTCTCCCATCACTACGCCCTCGTCACGATCTTCGAGATCATGGACGTGGCTGCGCGCGCCGACCTCAAGGCCGACGTGCTGCGTGATCTCGACAAGCACAAGAGCGTCTTCAACAGCTACCGCGGCAACCCGGCGATCTCGGAGGCCGCGCTCGACCAGGTTGTTGCGCAGCTCGAGCGCAACTTCGCCACGCTCCACACCCTGCCCGGCAAGGCCGGCCAGGCGCTGACGGAGAACGAGTGGCTGATGAGCATCCGCAGCCGCGCCGGCATTCCCGGCGGCACCTGCGAATTCGACCTGCCGGCCTACCACGCGTGGCAGAACCGCCCTCCGACGGCGCGGCGCAAGGACCTGGAGCGCTGGTCGGCCACGCTGTCGCCCCTGGCCGAAGCGATCTACCTGCTGCTCAAGCTGCTGCGCGACGCCGATGTGCCCTACAAGGTCATGGCCACCGGCGGTCAGTTCCAGCAGAACCTTCCGCAAGGACGGAGCTTCCAGTTGCTGCGCCTGCGCATCGACCCGCGGCTGGGCGTGATCCCCGAGATCAGCGGCAACCGGCTGATGGTCTCGGTGCGGCTCATGCGCCATGAAGACGACGACCGCCTGCATCCCAGCCCGCAGGACACCCCTTTCGAATTGACGCTCTGCGCGTGACGTGCGCGCAGACGAACCGGCTTGGACGCCCCGCACGGGCGCAAAGCGCAGGAGACACACGATGAGCACCCGAAGCACACCGAGCGGCGAACGCATCGTCCGCTGCCCCGCCTGCGGCCAGGACAGCGTCTACGGCCCCAGCAATGTCTACCGCCCCTTCTGCAGCGCGCGCTGCAAGGGCGTCGACCTGGGCGCCTGGGCCAGCGAGGAATTCCGCGTGCCGACCGAGGCCCCGCCGGACGAAGCAGCCTTCGGCGACCCTCGGCTGCAGTAGAGAAAAGAGCGGGCTAGGAAGCGCGCTCTTCGCTCAGCCACTGGAGCACCGGCAGCGCCCCAGGCAGCACCGGGCTCACGTCCAGCGGCAGCTGCTGCCAGCGCATGGCCTGCCCTTCGCGCATCTCGAAGTCGCCGGACCACACGCGCACCTTGCACCAGTGCAGCCGCACCAGGGCATGCGGATAGTCGTGCTCGGTGACCTTCCAGACCTCGGCACCCGCGATGGTGATGCCGAGCTCTTCTTCGAGTTCGCGGCGCAGCGCCTGCTCGACCGTTTCACCAGCCTCGATCTTGCCGCCCGGGAACTCCCAATAGCCGGCGTAGGGCTTGCCTTCTGGGCGCGTGGACAGCAGCAGGGCGTCGTCGGCACCGATCAGGATGCCGACGGCGACTTCGGTGTGCTTGCGCTCGGTCATGCTCTTCCTGCGTAGTCGCGCGCGAACTGGTAGGCCACGCGGCCGCTGCGCGAACCGCGCTCCAGCGCCCAGACCAGCGCCTCGGGCCGCGCGGCCTCGATCGCCGCGGCATCGACGCCAAAGGACGACAGCCACTGCGCCGTGATCGCCAGGTACTCGCTCTGGCTGAAGGGATAGAAGCTGACCCAGAGACCGAAGCGCTCCGACAGCGAGATCTTTTCCTCGATCACCTCGCCGGGATGGACTTCGCCGTCCTCGGTGTGGGTGTAACTCAGGTTGTCCTTCATGTACTCGGGCAGCAGGTGGCGCCGGTTGCTGGTCGCGTAGATCAGCACGTTGGGCGTCGAGGCGGCCACCGAGCCGTCGAGAATGGACTTGAGCGCCTTGTAGCCGGGCTCGCCCTCGTCGAAGCTCAGGTCGTCGCTGAAGACGATGAACTTCTCGGGGCGGTTGGCCACCACCTCGACGATGTCGGGCAGGTCGGTCAGCTCGGCCTTGTCGACCTCGATCAGGCGCAGGCCCTGCGGCGCATAGGCGTGCAGGCAGGCGCGGATCAGCGAGGATTTGCCGGTGCCCCGCGCGCCGGTCAGCAGCACGTTGTTGGCCGGCTTGCCTTCGACGAACTGACGCGTGTTGCGCTCGATCTTTTCCTTCTGGACGTCGATCTCCTTGAGCGCGTCGAGCGGCATCTGGGCCAGATGCCGCACCGGCTCCAGCACGCCGTGGCCCGAGCTGCGGCGGCGGTAGCGCCAGGCGATGGCGGCGTCCCAGTCGGCGGGCGCCTGCAGCGGCTGCGGAAGGATCGATTCGATGCGTGCGATCAGGTGCTCCGCGCGCTCGATCAGCTTGTCAAACTTGTCGTTCATGGTTCTGTCAGCAAGGAGCAGGAAGACGAAGCGGTGCGCCCCGCGCACCGCCCGCGACAGATCAAGACCGGTAGTCGGCGTTGATCGAGACGTAGTCGTGGCTGAGATCGCAGGTCCAGACCGTGTCGACGGCCGTGCCGCGGCCCAGGCCGATGCGCACCGTGATCTCGCTCTGCTTCATGACGCGCTGGCCGTCTTCTTCGCGATAGGCCGGGTTGCGGCCGCCCTTGACCGCCACGTGCACGTCGTCGAGGTGCAGGTCGATGCCGGTCTGGTCGAGATCGCCGATGCCGGCATAGCCGACCGCCGCGAGGATGCGGCCGAGGTTGGGGTCGCTGGCGAAAAAGGCGGTCTTGACCAGCGGCGAATGCGCCACCGCATAGGCCACCTGCCGGCATTCCGCGCTGTCGCGGCCGCCTTCGACGCGGATGGTGATGAACTTGGTGGCGCCTTCGCCGTCGCGCACGATGGCCTGCGCCAGCAGCCGTGCCACGTCCTGCATGGCCGCGAGCAGCACGCGACCGTCGGCCGAGTCGAGCGAATCGATGCGGGTGTGCGCGGCCTTCTGCGTGGCGATCACGACGAAGGAGTCGTTGGTCGAGGTGTCGCCGTCGATGGTCACGCGGTTGAAGGACGCATCGGCCAGGGCCTTGGCCAGCGGCTGGATCAGCGCCGGGTCGATCTGCGCGTCGGTGGCCATGAAGCCGAGCATGGTCGCCATGTTCGGCCGGATCATGCCCGCGCCCTTGCTGATGCCGCTGACCGTGACGGTCGCGCCGCCGATCTGCACCTGGCGGCTGAAGGCCTTGGGCACGGTGTCGGTGGTCATGATGCCCTCGGCCGCGCGCGCCCAATGGTCGGGCGATGCATCGGCGATCGCGGCGGGCAGACCGGCCTCGATGCGGTCGACCGGCAGCGGCTCCATGATCACGCCGGTCGAAAACGGCAGGATCTGTTCCGGTGCGATGTTCAGTTCGCGGGCCAGCGCCACGCAGCTCTGGTGGGTGCGGGCCAGGCCGTCTTCGCCGGTGCCGGCGTTGGCGTTGCCGGTGTTGATCAGCATCGCGCGGATGCCGTAGTTCTTCACCAGGTGGTCGCGGCAGACCTGCACCGGCGCGGCACAGAAACGGTTCTGCGTGAACACGCCGCCCACGGCAGCGCCTTCGTCGATCAGCACGACCGTCAGGTCCTTGCGGTTCGCCTTGCGCACGCCGGCTTCGGCCACGCCGATGCGCACGCCGGGCACCGCGAACAAGGCGGCAGGATCAGGAGCGGACAAATTCACAGGCATGGTGGTTTTCTCTTCTGGTAGATCAGTCGTCCCCGTATTGGCCTGTTCCAGAAACACCGAGGAACCGGCTTCGCCGGGCTGCTGGTGTTGCCCCCTGCAAGGGGGTGGGAGGCCACACGAAGTGGGCAAGCCTGGGGGTTAGCTCAACTTCCCATGGCACTGCTTGAACTTCTTGCCGCTGCCGCACGGGCAGGGGTCATTGCGGCCGACGCGCGCGAAGGCGGCGGCTTCGGCACTCAGGCCCCCACCCGCTGCAACGGCCGCTGCTGCACGGCGCGTGCTCTCCTCGTCGACCCGCACCTCGACCTCGCCCGTTTCGGTGGGCGCGGTGTAGGTGATGTTCGAGATCGCTTCGGCACGGCTCTCCAGCGTCTCGGCGGCCTCTTCGAGCTGTTCGCCCGACTGCACGCGCACCGTCATGAGCTGGCGCGTGACGGCGTTCTTGACCGAGTCGAGCAGCTGGCCGAACAGCTCGAAGGCTTCGCGCTTGTATTCCTGCTTGGGCTGCTTCTGCGCATAGCCGCGCAGGTGGATGCCCTGGCGCAGGTAGTCGAGCGACGCCAGATGTTCGCGCCAGTGGGTGTCGATGCTCTGCAGCAGCACCATGCGTTCGAACTGGGTGAAGTTCTCCTGGCCGATCAGCGCGAGCTTGGCTTCGAAGGCGGCGTTGGCGGCCGCGACGACCTTCTCGACGATGTCCTCGTCGGTGATGGCAGAGGCCGCCTCGACGTCCTTCTTGAGCGGGATCTCGAGGCCCCAGTCGTTGGCCAGCGTCTTCTCGAGCGCGCCGAGCGTCCATTGCTCCTCGACCGATTCGGCCGGCACGTGCTGGCGCGTGAGGTCGGTGAAGCAGCCTTCGCGCAGCGCCGTGATCTGCGCATTGAGGTCGGTGGCATCCAGGATGTCGTTGCGCTGCTGGTAGATCACCTTGCGCTGGTCGTTCGACACGTCGTCGTACTCGAGCAGCTGCTTGCGCACGTCGAAGTTGCGCGCTTCGACCTTGCGCTGCGCACTCTCGATGCTGCGCGTGACGATGCCGGCTTCGATCGCCTCGCCGTCGGGCATCTTGAGCCGGTCCATGATGGA
The DNA here is from genome assembly GCF_051216515.1 of Variovorax frigidus. Lineage (NCBI taxonomy): Bacteria > Pseudomonadati > Pseudomonadota > Betaproteobacteria > Burkholderiales > Comamonadaceae > Variovorax > Variovorax frigidus. The sequence continues at coordinate 229,138 of NZ_JBPJZF010000005.1, read as the reverse complement.
CTTGACGCGGTCGCCCGCGAAGATGCGCATCAGCGGATCGTCCAGGCTCAGGTAGAAGCGCGAGGAGCCCGGATCGCCCTGACGGCCCGACCGGCCGCGCAGCTGGTTGTCGATACGGCGCGATTCGTGGCGTTCGGTGGCGATGATGCGCAGACCGCCCAGCGCCTTCACGGCCTCGTGGTCCTTGTCCCATTCGGCGCGCAGCGTGGCGATCTCGGCCTGCTTGCCGGCCTCGTCGAGCCCTTCGTCGGCCTCGACGGCCGCGATCATCTTCTCGACGTTGCCGCCCAGCACGATGTCGGTACCGCGACCCGCCATGTTGGTGGCGATGGTGATCATCTTGGCGCGACCGGCCTGCGCGACGATGTCGGCTTCACGGGCATGCTGCTTGGCGTTGAGCACCTGGTGCGGCAGGCCGGCCTTGTTGAGCAGCTCGTCGATGATTTCCGAGTTCTCGATCGACGAGGTGCCGACCAGCACCGGCTGGCCGCGCTCGTAGCATTCGCGGATGTCCTGGATCGCCGCCTCGTACTTCTCGCGCGTGGTTTTGTAGACGCGGTCGAGCTGGTCCTCGCGCCGGCTGATGCGGTTCGGCGGGATGATCATGGTCTCCAGACCGTAGATCTCCTGGAATTCGTAGGCTTCGGTGTCGGCCGTGCCGGTCATGCCGGCCAGCTTGCCGTACAGGCGGAAGTAGTTCTGGAAGGTGATCGAGGCCAGCGTCTGGTTCTCGGCCTGGATCTCCACGCCTTCCTTGGCTTCCACGGCCTGGTGCAGGCCGTCGCTCCAGCGGCGCCCGCTCATCAGGCGGCCGGTGAACTCGTCCACGATCACGACCTCGCCCTGCTGCACCACGTAGTGCTGGTCGCGGTGGTACAGATGCCGGGCGCGCAGCGCGGCATTCAGATGGTGCATCAGCGTGATGTTGGCCGGGTCGTAGAGCGATGCGCCTTCGGGCAGCAGTTTGAACTCGGACAGCACCTGCTCGGCCTTCTCGTGGCCGTCTTCGGTCAGGAAGACCTGATGGGTCTTCTCGTCGACCGTGAAGTCGCCGGGCTTGGTCACGCCTTCGCCGGTGCGCGGGTCTTCCTCGCCCTCCTGCTTGACCAGCAGCGGCACCACCTTGTTGATCGCCAGGTAGGTGTCGGTATGGTCCTCGGCCTGGCCGCTGATGATCAGCGGCGTGCGGGCCTCGTCGATCAGGATCGAGTCCACCTCGTCGACGATCGCGTAGTTCAGCTGACGCTGCACGCGGTCCTGCGACTCGTAGACCATGTTGTCGCGCAGGTAGTCGAAGCCGTACTCGTTGTTGGTGCCGTAGGTGATGTCGGCGGCGTAGGCGGCCTGCTTCTCCTCGCGTGGCATGTTGGGCAGGTTGATGCCCACGGTCAGCCCGAGGAAGTTGTAGAGCCGGGCCATCCACTGCGCGTCGCGGTTGGCCAGGTAATCGTTCACCGTCACCACGTGCACGCCCTTGCCGGACAGCGCGTTCAGGTACACCGGCAACGTCGCCGTGAGGGTCTTGCCCTCGCCGGTGCGCATTTCGGAGATCTTGCCGTTGTGCAGGGCCATGCCCCCGAGCAGTTGCACGTCGAAGTGCCGCATCTTCATCGAGCGCTTGGAGCCCTCGCGCACCGTGGCGAAGGCCTCGGGCAGCAGGTCGTCCAGCGACTCGCCCTTCGCGATGCGCTCCTTGAACTCCTGCGTCTTGGCGCGCAGCGCATCGTCGCTGAGCTGCTCGAACTGGGGCTCGAGGCTGTTGATGCGCTCCACAGTCTTGCGGTACTGCTTGAGCAAGCGGTCGTTGCGACTGCCGAAGATTTGGGTCAGGAAGTTGGTGGCCATGTGTGAAGGATCGATCGGGCGCTCGAAGCTTCGGACGCTGCGACGAAATCCCTAAGATAGGGTGAAAGCACTTGGGCACGCTTTGCCTGAAAGCAAGCGGTCCGTACCGGCGCATGTGCCGGCAAACCAGGCATTTTAGCCACTAGGTCCAGCTCCCTCATGTCAATACACCGTCGCTTCAAGCCCCAGACCCTGCTCGAGGCCACAGATGGCTCGCCCACCCTGGCAGGACTGGTCGCGCGAGCCCGCGATGCGAGCGAGCGGCTGAAGGCGGTCGAGACGCTGATTCCGGCCGACATGCGGGCCGCGGTGAAGGCCGGCCCCGCCGAGGAGGACGTCTGGTGCCTGCTGGTACAAGGCAGCGCCGCGGCGGCCAAACTGCGTCAGCTGACGCCGGCGCTCGTGACCCGCCTGAATGCCAAGGGCTGGAACGTCTCGAGCATCCGGATCAAGGTGCAGGCCCGGCACTGAGAGCGGCGGGGCCGGGCAAGAAAAAACCCCTATGGCACGGAGGCCGCAGGGGTTCGATCGTTCCAGGATGTCCCTGGATTCAAAGATGGTGCCGCTTGTCGGAATCGAACTGACGACCTACCGCTTACAAGGCGGTTGCTCTACCAACTGAGCTAAAGCGGCGCGGACAGAATTCTACCGGCGCGGATGCGCCTTACTTGATGCGCTTGAGCGAAGGCTTGGTGCCTCCGCCCACGGGCGGCTTCGGCGGCTCGGGCTCGACCGGTGCATGGCCCTCGCCGTCGAGCGACTCGTCGGAGCCTTCGACCGCGACCAGATGCACCACCTTGCTGGCATCGCCTTCATTGCCGCGCGACGCATCGCGCAGGGGCATGCGGGGCGCTTGTGTCGAGGGCTCGTCATCCCCGCCACCCGACGAGGAAGTCGGCGCGGGCGCGGGAAAGGCCATGCCCTGGCCGTTCTCGCGCGCATAGATCGCGATCACGCGGCCGATCGGCACGACGATCTCGCGCGCAGAACCCGCGAAGCGGGCCTTGAACTCGATGAAGTCGTTGCCCAGCTTGAGCGAACTGGTCGCATCGAAGCTGACGTTGAGCACGATCTCGCCGTTCTTCACGTACTCGCGCGGCACCTGCACGGTGTCGTCGACCAGCACCGCGACATAGGGCGTGAACCCGTTGTCGGTGCACCATTCGTACAGTGCACGGATCAGGTACGGGCGGGTGGAAGTCGAATCGAGTGCGTTGATCATGTGATTGGTGATTGCGGCCCGTCGAGACGGGCCCCCGCATTTTCGCGGAACACCGCGGAACCGGCTTTGCCGGGCCGCAGGTGTTGCCCCCGGATGGGGGAAGGCGCGCGCGACACGAAGTGCGCGAAGCCCTCGGGGGCGAGTCTTACTTCCGCATGACCTTTTCGGACGGCGTCAGCGCTTCGATGTAGGCCGGGCGCGAGAAGATGCGTTCGGCGTACTTGAGCAGCGGTGCCGCATTCTTGCTGAGGTCGATGCCGTAGTAGTCGAGGCGCCACAGCAGCGGCGCGATGGCCACGTCGAGCATCGAGAAGTTGTCGCCCAGCATGTACTTGTTCTTCAAGAACACCGGCGCGAGCTGGGTCAGACGGTCACGGATGTGCGCACGCGCCTTTTCCAGGGCTTTGTCGTTGCCCTTGGCGGCGCGGTTCTCGAGCGCAGCCACGTGCACGAACAGTTCCTTCTCGAAGTTGAGCAGAAAGAGGCGAACGCGCGCACGGTCGACCGGATCGCCGGGCATCAGTTGCGGATGCGGGAAGCGCTCGTCGATGTACTCGTTGATGATGTTCGACTCGTACAGGATCAGGTCGCGTTCGACCAGGATCGGAACCTGGCCGTACGGGTTCATCACGCTGATGTCTTCGGGCTTGTTGTAGAGATCGACGTCGCGGATTTCGAAGTCCATCCCCTTCTCGAACAGCACGAAGCGGCAGCGGTGGGAAAAGGGGCAGGTCGTACCTGAATACAGAACCATCATGGCGAGAGACTCCTAAAAATCAAAAAGAGTGGGTCGCGTTGGCAACCCACTCTGCGGGACCGGTCGCCCTGCGGCGACATCGATCGGCATTGAACGACTACTTGACGTCTTTCCAGTACGACGCGTTGAGGCGCCAGACGAAGACCAGCGCCATCGAGAGGAACAAGAGCACCCAGACGCCGATGCGCACGCGGGTGTTCTGGGCCGGCTCGGCCATCCACTGCAGGTAGTTGACGAGATCGCCCACCGCCTGGTCGTATTGCAGCGGGGTCAGCGTGCCCGGACGGGTCTGTTCCCAGCCCTTGAAGACTTCGACCTCGTGGCCGTGCGACTCGACCTTGGTGTAGACCGGGCGACGGTCGCCTTGCAGCTCCCACAGTGCGTGCGGCATGCCGACGCTCGGGAACGCGAGGTTGTTCCAGCCGGTGGCCTTGGTGTCGTCGCGGTAGTAGGTGCGCAGGTAGGTGTACAGGTAGTCGGCACCCGTACCGCCATGGCCGGCGCGCGAACGCGCCACCAGGGTCAGGTCGGGCGGATTCGCGCCGAACCATTCCTTGGCCTGGTGCGGATCGATGTTCGCCTTCATGACTTCACCGACCTTGTCGGTCGTGAACAGCAGGTTGTCCTTGATCTGCTGCTCGGTGATGCCGATGTCCTGCAGCCGGTTGTAGCGCATGAACGCCGCCGAGTGGCAGCCCAGGCAGTAGTTGACGAACAGCTTGGCGCCGTTCTGCAGCGAGGCCAGGTCGTTGGTCTTGTTGGGCGCCTTGTCCCAGGCGATACCGCCTTCGGCGGCCTGGGCACCCGTGACGATGCCGAGAGCGGCGATCAGCGTGAGGATCAGTTTCTTCATTCTTCTTCTCTTGGCTCAGTGCGCATGGAAGGTGACGCGTTCCGGCACCGGCTTGAACGTACCCAGGCGGCTCCACCACGGCATCAGCAGGAAGAAGCCGAAGTAGAACAGGCTGCCGACTTGCGACACGCGTTCGCCCAGCGGCGACGGCGGCTGCACACCCAGGTAGCCCAGGACCAGGAAGTTGATCACGAACACGCCGTACAGGTACTTGTTCCAGGTCGGGCGATAGCGGATCGACTTCACCGGGCTGTGGTCCAGCCAGGGCAGGAAGAACAGGATGATGACGGCACCGCCCATCACGACCACGCCCCAGAACTTGGCATCGATCGACAGCATCAGCGCGGCCACGACGACCGCGGCGATCACGAACGCACCCTTGACGATGACCGGCACGCGGGCCTTCCACACGCCGAAGACGGCGGCGCCCACGACGCAGGCGATCAGCGCATACATCATCTCGCTGGTGATGGCACGCAGCATCGAATAGAAGGGCGTGAAGTACCAGACGGGCGCGATGTGGTTGGGCGTCTTGAGCGAATCGGCCGGGATGAAGTTGTTGTACTCCAGGAAGTAGCCGCCGGCTTCGGGCGCGAAGAAGATCACGGCCGAGAAGATCGTCAGGAAGATCACGACGCCGAAGATGTCGTGCACCGAGTAGTACGGGTGCGACGGGATGCCGTCGACCGGGTGACCGTCGGGGCCGAGGTTGGCCTTGATCTCGATGCCGTCGGGGTTGTTCGAGCCGACTTCGTGCAGCGCGATCAGATGCGCCACGACCAGACCCAGCAGCACCAGCGGCACGGCGATCACGTGGAAGCTGAAGAAGCGGTTCAGCGTCGCGTCGCTCACCACGTAGTCGCCGCGGATCAGCAGCGCGAGGTCAGGGCCGACGAAGGGGATCGCGGCGAACAGGTTCACGATCACCTGGGCGCCCCAGTAGGACATCTGGCCCCAGGGCAGCAGGTAGCCCATGAAGGCCTCGGCCATCAGGCACAGGAAGATCGCGCAGCCGAAGACCCAGATCAGCTCGCGCGGCTTGCGGTAGCTGCCGTAGATCAGGCCGCGGAACATGTGCAGGTACACCACCACGAAGAAGGCCGAGGCCCCCGTGGAGTGCATGTAGCGGATCAGCCAGCCCCAGGGCACGTCGCGCATGATGTACTCGACCGAGGCGAACGCGAGGTTGGCGTCGGGCTTGTAGTGCATCACCAGGAAGATGCCGGTCACGATCTGGATCACGAGGACCAGCATCGCGAGCGAACCGAAGATGTACCACCAGTTGAAGTTCTTCGGCGCGTAGTACTTGCCCCATTGGTCGTTCCACAGCTTGGTCAGCGGGAAGCGGTTGTCGACCCAGTTCAGCAGCTTTTCGCCGGCCGGGGCATTGGGGGAGATTTCGTGGAATTCAGCCATATTCTTCTTCTGCCTCAGGCTTTCTTGTCTTCGCCGATCAGCAGGCGCGTGTCCGAGAGGTACATGTGCGGCGGAACCGGAAGATTGTCAGGCGCGGGCTTGTTCTTGTAGACGCGGCCGGCCAGGTCGAAGGTCGAACCATGGCAAGGGCACAGGAAGCCACCTTCCCAGTTGTCGGGCAGCGAGGGCTGCGGACCGGCCTGCAGCCGGTCGATGGGGGAGCAGCCGAGGTGCGTGCAGATGCCGACCACCACCAGCACTTCGGGCTTGATGGAGCGGCCTTCGTTGCGTGCGTACTCGGGCGTGAATTCCGCCGGATTGCGCGCGGACTTCGGATCGGCCAGCTGGCTGTCGAGCTTGGGCAGCTCGGCGATCTGTTGCGGCGTGCGCTTGAGAATCCACACGGGCTTGCCGCGCCATTCGACGGTGAGCTTCTCACCGGGCTGCATCGCGCTGATGTCCACTTCGACCGGCGCACCGGCGGCCTTGGCGCGTTCGGAGGGCTGGAAGGTGCTGACGAAGGGGATGGCGGTTGCCACGCCACCCACGGCACCGGCGCAGGTCGATGCAATCAACCACGTCCTCTTGCTCTTGTCGATCCGGGGGGCGCCGACGGGGATGTCACTCATGGGGGTCCTCAATCTTCTCGCTGGGGGCTTGGGTCAACCCGCGATTGTAGCGGAGCGATACAGACAGATTCAACGCGCACGCAGCGACAAAGCGCGCCGCATGCATGCCCGGCGCACCTCTATACTGACCGCGAATCCAACATCAACGCGAGGTAGGCAGACATGAGCGTGCTCAAAGAGTTCCGGGAATTTGCCGTCAAGGGCAACGTGATCGATCTGGCCGTGGGCGTGATCATCGGGGCGGCCTTCGGCAAGATCGTCGACTCGCTGGTCGCCGACGTGATCATGCCGCTCGCGGGCCTGGTCTTCGGCAAGCTCGACTTCTCCAACCTCTTCGTGGTGCTGGGCACGGTGCCGGCCGGCGTGGCCAACAACCTCGCCGACCTGAAGAAGGCCGGCGTTCCGGTGCTGGCCTACGGCAACTTCATCACCATCGCGGTCAACTTCGTGATCCTCGCCTTCATCATCTTCATGATGGTCAAGCAGATCAACCGGCTGCGGAAGAAGGAAGAAGCGGCGCCCGCCGTCGCGACCCCGCCCGAGGACATCGCGCTGCTGCGCGAGATCCGCGACAGCCTCAAGCGCCCCTGAGCGCGTCCGGCGCGAGCGATCGCGCCATCCGGATCGCTTCGATCAGGCTGGCCGCATCCGCGCGGCCGGTGCCCGCGATGTCGAAGGCAGTCCCGTGGTCGGGGCTGGTGCGCACCAGCGGCAGCCCCAGCGTCACGTTCACGCCCTTGTCCACGCCCAGGTACTTGACCGGGATCAGTCCCTGGTCGTGGTACATCGCGATCACCACGTCGAATTCGCCGGCCTTGTCCGGCGTGGCCCGGGCCCGCATGAAGACGGTGTCGGGCGCATAAGGACCCTGGGCGTCGATGCCTTCGGCGCGTGCCGCGGCAATGGCGGGCGCGATGATGTCGTGCTCCTCGCTGCCGAACAGGCCGCCCTCCCCCGCATGCGGATTCAGGCCCGCGACGCCGATGCGCGGCGCGCGACCCAGCGCGGCGCTCAAGGCCCGGTGCGCGATCCGGAGCGTGTCCAGCACGCCGCCGACATGCACCGCGTCGATCGCATGGCGCAGGGACATGTGGATGCTGACCAGCACCGTGCGCAGTTCGTCGTTGGCCAGCATCATGCGCACCGGCACCTCGGACAGCGGTCGCTGCAGATGCGCGGCCGCCTCGGCCTGCAGCAGTTCGGTGTGGCCAGGAAAAGGAAAGCCCGCGGCGGCCAGCGATTCCTTGTGCAGGGGCGCGGTGACGATGGCCGCCACCTGCCCCTTCAACGCGGCGCGCGCGGCCCACACCACGCTGTCACCGGCCGCCTTTCCCGCGGCCGCGCCGACCTTCCCTGTCACCACGCCCTGCGGCACGTCGATGGCTTGCAGCAGCGGCAGGCAGTGCGGCGGCAGGTCCGCGACCTCGTCGGCCTGCGCGATCAGCGCCACCGGCAGCGACGCGCCGCCGGGCACCGCCAGCGCCGCCGCGGCACGGCGCAGGGTGCCGAGGTCGCCCACCACGAAGCAGCCGCGCGTCAGTGCGGGCGCCTGCAGGAAGGCCTTGACCACGATCTCGGGGCCGATGCCCGCCGGGTCGCCCATGGTGATGGCGATCGGCAGACCTGCCGATGCAGCGTTGTCGTGCATGTCCCTCATCCCGCTCTCCCCGCTCATGCCGGGTTGTCGATGTCGATGAATTCGTGCACCAACCCGAGCTGCGCGGCGACGTGCGCGGCCACCGCAGGGGCGCCGTAGCGTTCGGTGGCGTGATGGCCGCAGGCCAGGAAGGCCACGCCCAGTTCACGCGCGTAGTGGGCCTGCGGCTCGGAGATCTCGCCGGTGATGAAGGCATCGGCGCCTGCTGCGATCGCGGCCTCGAAGTAGCCCTGCGCGCCGCCGGTGCACCAGGCCACGGTCTGGATCGGGCGGCGCGTGCCTGGCACCAGCGTCACGTGTCGGCCCAGCACCTGCTCGACGTGTGCCGCGAGCGCTGCGGCATCGGCGAAGCCGCTGCCGTCGATGCGCCCGCCGATGAAGCCCAGGTCCTGCTCGCCGAAGCGACCGGCCGATCCCAGGTGTGCGACCAGGCCCAGTTGCAGCCCCAGCTGCGCGTTGTTGCCCAGCTCGGGATGCGCATCGAGCGGCAGGTGATAGGCGAACAGGTTCACGTCGTCGCCCAGCAGCAGGCCCAGGCGCTGCCGCATCCAGCCGGTGACACACCCGTCCTGGCCGCGCCAGAACAGGCCGTGGTGCACGAAGATCGCATCGGCCTCGGCATGGATCGCGGCCTCGATCAGCGCCCGGCTGGCGGTCACGCCCGACACGATCTTGCGCACCGTGGTGCGACCCTCGACCTGCAGGCCGTTGGGCCCGTAATCCTTGAAACGCGCGGGGGCCAGCAGCAGGTCGAATGCGTGCAGGAGTTCGTGGCGGGTGGTGCTCATGTGCCGATTGTGGCGCGGCGCGGGCGACGTTGCGATGCGTTGAGGGACAATTGCGCCCTGGCACCGGCCGCGTGTGGCCGCGCTCTCATTTCGATTCGACCCACTGTTCATGAAACGCACCTGGCTGCTCTTCGCCCAAGCCGTGACCGTCCTGCTGGCGGCCTATTTCGTGGTCGCCACGCTCAAGCCCGAATGGCTCAACCGGCGCACCTCGCTGAGCGGGCTGGTCTCGATCATCGAGGCGCCCGGCAACGCCAGCCCGGCCACGACAGCGGCCGGCAGCCTCAGCGCGGCCGCCAAGAAGGCGGCGCCGGCGGTGGTCAGCATCAACACCAGCAAGGCCGCACAGCGCCACCCGCGCAGCAACGACCCCTGGTTCCGCTTCTTCTTCGGCGACCAGGGCGACGACCAACCCCAGGTCGGCCTGGGCAGCGGCGTCATTGTCAGCACCGACGGTTACATCCTCACCAACAACCACGTGGTGGCGGGCGCCGACGAGATCGACGTCACGCTCAACGACAGCCGGCACGCGCGCGGCAAGGTGATCGGGACCGACCCGGAAACCGACCTGGCGGTGCTCAAGATCGAACTCGACAAGCTGCCGGCGATCGTGCTGGGCAATTCCGACGCGCTGGAAGTGGGTGACCAGGTGCTGGCCATCGGCAACCCGTTCGGCGTTGGCCAGACCGTGACCAGCGGCATCGTCTCGGCGCTGGGGCGCAACCAGCTGGGCATCAACACCTTCGAGAACTTCATCCAGACCGACGCGGCCATCAACCCCGGCAATTCGGGCGGCGCGCTGGTCGACGTGAACGGCAACCTCCAGGGCATCAACACCGCGATCTACTCGCGCTCCGGCGGCAGCATGGGCATCGGCTTCGCGATCCCGGTGTCGATCGCCAAGCAGGTGCTGGGCGACATCGTGAAGGAAGGCAAGGTCACGCGCGGCTGGATCGGCGTGGAGCCCAGCAACCTCTCGCCGGAACTGGCCGAGACCTTCGGCGTCAAGGCCAATGCCGGCGTGATCATCACCGGCGTGCTGCAGAACGGCCCTGCCGCCAAGGCCGGCGTCCGGCCGGGCGACGTGATCACCAGCGTGGACGATCGGAAGGTCGACAACGTGCAGGAACTGCTGACCGCGGTGGCCGGCCTCAAGCCCGGCAACGAGGCGCGCTTCGCGCTGCAGCGCGGCACGGACAAGATGGAACTGAACGTGGTGCCGGGTCTGCGACCGAAGGTTCAGCAGCGTCGCAGTCCGGCCGACGACACGGAATAGAACGAAAAAGATGCCCGGCGCCGGGCATCTTTTTTCTCTCAGGAGGAGGCCGAATCGGCGCCTTCTTCTTCCTTGGGTGCGGCGCTGTGCTTCACGAAGAAGCGCGCCGCGATGATCCCGATTTCGTAGAGCAGACACATCGGCACCGCCAGCGCCAACTGCGACACCACGTCGGGCGGCGTGAGCACCGCGGCCACCACGAAGGCCAGCACGATGAAGTAGCCGCGGAAGCTGCGCAGCTTCTCGATGGTGACCAGCTCGAAGCGCACCAGCAGCATCACCACGATCGGCACCTGGAACGCGCAGCCGAAGGCGATGTAGAGCGACAGGATCGCTTCCACGTAAGACGAGATGTCGGGCGTGGCCGCCACGCTGGGTGGCGTGAACTTCTGGATGAAGCCGAACATCTTGTCCAGCACGAAGAACTGCACGAAGCCGATGCCCGTGTAGGCCAGCAGGCTGCCGAAGAAGATCAGCGGCAGCGCGAACTTCTTTTCATGGCTGTAGAGGCCCGGCGCCACGAACATCCAGATCTGGTACATCAGCCAGGGCAGCGCCAGCAGCACGGCCGTCATGCCCAGCACCTTCAGCGGCACGAAGAACGGCGAGAACACGCCGATGGCGATCAGCTTCGCATCGGGCGGCATGTGGGCCCGGATGGGCATGGCGATCAGGTCGATCAGTCCGCTCGGGCCGGGCCAGAAGGCCAGCAGCGCGGCGGCCACGGCCAGGCCGTAGACGCAGTAGAGCAACCGGTCGCGCAGCTCCATCAGGTGCGCAACGAACGGCTGCTCGGTGCCCGCCAGTTCGTCGTCTTTTTTCTTGTCGGTGGAATCGGCCATGGGGGAACGCTGCGGGCAGGAAGTCGGGGCGCGCGGCGCGCGACCGATTCGGCGTGGCGGCTAGTTGATCTTGTGGGGACGAAAGCGCGCGACGCGCGCCGCGCCGGAAAGCGCCTTGGTACGAACGCCGTTGCGGGACTTGTACCACTGCGGCGTGGCGCCCTGCTTCAAGCGCCAGTTCTTGCGGGGATGCTTGTACTCGGGATAGGACGCGGCTTCGGGCTCGGCCAGCGCCGACAGGGTCTGGCCGCTCTCCGAGAACTGCTTCTCGAAGTCGCTCGCACCCGCGTGGATGCTCTGTTCGACATCGCGCGCAGCGTCCTGCACCGTGTCCTTCATCTTGCGCAGTTCGTCGAGGTCCATCGACCGATTGACCTCGGACTTGACGTCGTTGACGTAGCGCTGGGCCTTGCCGAGCAGCATGCCGACCGTGCGCGCCACCCGGGGCAGCTTTTCAGGCCCGATGACGATCAGCGCCACCGCGCCGATCAGCGCAATTTTCGAGATGCCGAGGTCGATCACGCGCGGCGGCTCAGGACTTCTGACGCGCTTCGACGTCGATCGTCGACTTGTCGGCGGCCGGCGTGCCGGTCACGTGCTGCGTGGGCGCAGCGGACGCGTCGGTGGACGAGCCGTCCTTCATGCCGTCCTTGAAGCCCTTGACGGCGCCGCCGAGGTCGGAGCCCATGTTGCGCAGCTTCTTGGTGCCGAAGATCATGACCACGACGAGCAGCACGATCAGCCAGTGCCAGATGGAAAAGGAACCCATGGAAGTACTCCTGAAGAATGAAAAGAATTTTAGTCCCGACGGCCCGGGCGGCATCGACCGCCACCCGCCAGCATGACTAGCCCTTGAGCCAGGGGCGCGGACCGCCCATGACGTGAACATGGAGATGGTGGACTTCCTGCCCACCCTCTTGGCCGGTATTGATCACCACCCGGAAGCCGCCCTCGGGGTACGGCCGGCAGCCCTGCTCGAGCGCCAGCTTCGGCGCCAGCGTCATGATGCGGCCCATCAGCGCCGCATCGTCGGGCGTCAATTGCGCCATCGAAGGAATGTGCCGCTTGGGCACGAGCATGAAATGCACCGGCGCCCAGGGCGAGATGTCGTGGAAGCCGAACAGCTCCTCGTCCTCGTAGACCTTCTTCGACGGGATCTTGCCCTCGACGATCTTGCAGAAGATGCAATTCGAATCAGACGACATCGGCGGGCTCCATGGCGCGGCCGGCGTTCATGCGCACCATGCCCTTGACGATCCGGTAGAGGAACCACAGCGAGATCAGCCCCCAGGCGATCCAGCCGGGCACGATGAACAGCAGCCACAACCACGAGGTCAGCAGGTACAGCACGCCCGCCCACAGCACCGAGCGGATGCGCCAGCTGAAGTGCGATTGCTGCCAGGTGCCGACCGCGTCGGAGCGCTTCACCAGGTCGATCACCAGCGCGATCAGCAGCAGCACGATCGAGGCCTGCGTGCCCGGCAGCACCGCCCCCACCGCCACGATAAGGTGCAGGATGTAACTGACCCAGCCCCAGGTCTTGAGCGATTCGTCAGGTTGGACGGTCACGATGTCATCGGCCATGGTGTTCCCTTCAGTCGTTGGAAGCTTCACGGGCCTGCGCCTTGCGCAGTGCCTTTTCCTCGATGCCGCTGGTGCCCGCGCGGCGGGCCAGTTCGGCCACCACCTCGCGAGGGCTCAGGCCGTAATGCGCCAGCGCCACCATCGTGTGGAACCACAGGTCGGCCACTTCGTTCACTATTTTTTGCGGATCGCCGCCGTGGTCGGCGTCCTTGGCCGCCATCACGACCTCGGTCGCCTCCTCGCCGATCTTCTTGAGGAAGGCGTCGGGGCCCTTGTGCAGCAGGCGGGCGACGTAGCTCTGATCGGGGTCGCCGCCGCGTGCGGGCAGGCGGCTTTCGATCACGGCCGCAAGGCGGTCCAGCGCGTCGGTGGTCATCGTTTCCATTATTTGTAGATCGTCCCTGGGTCTTTCAGGACCGGCTCGACCGCGGTCCACCGGCCATTCTCGTACCGGCTGAAGAAACAACTGTGACGGCCAGTGTGACAGGCAATGCCGGGCTCGTGACCGAGTTGTGTCACCTTGAGCAGCACCACGTCGTTGTCGCAATCGAGGCGGATCTCGTGAACCGTCTGCACATGGCCGGATTCCTCGCCCTTGAACCACAGCTTGGCGCGCGAGCGGCTGAAGTACACGGCGCGGCCGAGTTCGGCCGTCTTGGCCAGCGCCTCGCGGTTCATCCAGGCGAACATCAGGACATCGTTGCTGCCCTGTTCCTGCGCGATCACCGGCACCAGGCCGTTCTCGTCCCATTTCACTTCATCGAGCCAGTTCATTGCCGGATTGTCGAGGATTCGCAGCCGGCCCAGCGCCGCCGCATTCAAATCCGTACGGGGATTCCGCGCGCAGCCATGCGGGCCTTGGCCTCGCCGACCGTGTATTCGCCATAGTGGAAGATGCTGGCCGCCAGCACCGCATCGGCGCCACCGGTCTGGATGCCGTCGGCGAGGTCGTCGAGGTTGCCCACGCCGCCCGAGGCGATCACCGGCACGTCGACCGCGTCGCTCACCGCGCGGGTCAGTGCGAGGTCGAAGCCGCTCTTGGTGCCGTCGCGGTCCATGCTGGTCAGCAGGATCTCGCCCGCGCCGCGGCGCGCCATCTCGACGGCCCACTGCACCGCGTCGAGCCCGGTGTTCTTGCGCCCGCCATGGCTGTAGACGTCCCAGCCCGCGCCGCGCGTGGCGGCGTCCTCGGGCGAGCGGCGCTTGGCGTCGATGGCGACCACGATGCACTGGGCGCCGTACTTCTGCGACGCGTCCTCGATCACCTGCGGATTGGCGAGCGCGGCCGAGTTGAAGCTGGTCTTGTCGGCGCCCGCGTTGAGCAGGCGCCGCACATCGTCGACCGTGCGCACGCCGCCGCCCACCGTCAGCGGGATGAAGACCTGCGAGGCCACGGCCTCGATGATCGGCAGGATCAGGTCGCGGCCGTCGCTGGTGGCCGTGATGTCGAGGAAGGTGAGCTCGTCGGCGCCTTGCGCGTTGTAGCGCGCGGCGATCTCGATCGGGTCGCCCGCGTCGCGCAGTTCGACGAAATTGACGCCCTTCACGACCCGGCCTCCGGTCACGTCGAGGCAGGGAATGATGCGTTTGGCGAGCATGGTGTTCGTTCGGGAAAAGGGAGATTCAAAGGACGGTGAGCTGCTGCCAGCCCTGCCACGCGGCGCCCGGCGCCAGCGTCACGGGGTCGTCGATGCACGCGGCTTCGACGCACAGCATGTGGCGCCAGCCCTCGTCGGGCAGGTCGGCCAGCTTCGCCGCCAGCGCGGCGCCGGGGTTCCAGACCACGGTCTCGGTGCAGCTCGCGCTCTGCGCGATGGCCAGGGCGCCGCGGGGTTGGACCAGCCGCAACGCGGTGGCGGGCGCGGCGTACACGCTGTCGAATTCGGTGCCGAAGCGCAAGGCTTCGGCGGTCTCGGCATGCCGCAGGTCGCGCACTGCATCCCAGCGCTGCGCGCCCTGCAGGCCCTCGAGCCGCGCGTCGGCGATGTCGTCGACCTGCAGGTAGGTGTGCAGCGCGGCCGTGAAGGTCCAGGGCGCATCGCCCGTGTTGCGCACGTCGAACGCGAGGCGCAGCGCGCCCGGCGTCAGCGTGACGCGCAATTCGACGCGGAAGGCATGCGGCCACAGCGCGCGGCTGGCGTCATCGTCGGTCAAAGCGAACACGAGGCCGTCCGACGCCTCGGAGGCCTCGAGCCGCCAGGCCGTGTTGCGCGCGAAGCCGTGCTTGGGCAGCGGGCCGCGCTGATTGAACTGCGGCCAGCACACCGGCACGCCGCCGCGGATCGCGGAGCGGCCGTCGAACAGCGCCTCGGGGCTCAGGTAGATGCGCTCGACGCCGTCGGCCGTCTGCCAAGACAGCAGCTGCGCGCCATGCAGCGCCACGGTGCAGGCGTCGCCGCCGGGCAGGCGGAGCCGGACCGCGGGCTGGCCGCGGACGCTGAGGGTTTCGAGGGACATGGCGTCGATTCTAGGGTCGCTATCGGGCCGGCCAGTGCCAGGGCGGGACGTCGCCCATGTCGAGGTTGGCGATGCGGGTGGCGCCGAAGTGCTTCTCCAGCACCACCGGCTGCAGCACCAGCGCGCCCGCGGCCGCCTCCAGCGACGCGATCAGCCGCGTGGCGTGCGACACCACGATGACCTGGGTCTGGGCCGCGGCCTGGGCGATCAGCCGTCCGAGCGCGGGCAGCAGGTCGGGATGCAGGCTGGTTTCGGGCTCGTTGAGCACCAGCAGGCTGGGTGGCCGCGGCGAGAGCAGCGCGGCGATCCAGAGCAGGTAGCGCAAGGTGCCGTCGGACAGCTCGGCCGCGCTCAGCGGACGCAGCAGGCCGTGCTGGTGCATCCGCACCTCGAAACGGCCGTCCGAGCCGGCCGAAACCTCGACGCGCGCGCCGGGAAAGGCGTCGTCCAATGCACGGTCGAGCGCCTCGGTGTCGCCGATCTCGCGGATCGTCTGCAACGCCGCCCCGAGGTCGGCACCGTCGTTGGCCAGCACCGGCGTGTAGGTACCCAGCTGGGGGCTGCGCGCGGGCGCCTCGGCATCGGAGCGGAAGTGGTCGTAGAAGCGCCACGAGCGCATGCGTTCGCGCAGCGAGAGCATCTCGGGCGCGGCGCGCGGGTCGGCGTACTCGGTCATCATGCTGGCGAAGGCCGGGATGCGGCGCTCGACAGCCACCCATCGCCCGGCCTCGTCGCGCACGCGCAACGCAGCACCCTTGCGGTCGACCAACTGGGTGGCGGGCCGCAGCACCGGGCCGCTCCAGATCACCTCGCGCTTGATTTCGGGGTCGTGCGAAAAGGCCGAGGGCGGCACCGGCGGCGGCAGGCCGATGTCGATCGCATAGCCGAAGTCGTCGTCGCCTTCACCTGCGAAACCCAGTCGCAGGTTGACCGGCTCGCTGCGCACCGTGCCCTGCACCGGCGCCTCGCCGCGCAGCACCGCGGCCGAGAAGCGCTCGGGCCCGGCCCACAAGGTGGAGGCCAGGCCGCCTTCGCGCACCAGCGAGCGCACCACGCCGCCGCCGGCGATGTCGGCCAGCAGGCGCATCGCACGGTAGACGCTGGACTTGCCGCTGCCGTTGGGCCCGGTGACGACCGTCAGGCGCCCGAGCGGCACCGTGAGCTGGCGCAGCGAACGGTAATTGGCGATGGCGAGGGCGGACAGCACGGGCGCTCGACCGGATCAGGCCCGGGGCAGCGCCCGGGACGTGCTGCGTTCAGCCGGCAGCCAGTGCATCCGCGCGGGCCTGGGCCGCGGCGAAATCCAGGTCGCCGGAATAGATCGCGCGACCGCAGATCACGCCCTCGACCCCTTCGGACTCGACCGCACAGAGCCGGTCGATGTCGGCCATGTTCGACAGGCCGCCCGAGGCGATCACCGGAATGGTCAGCACCTGCGCGAGCTTGACCGTGGCCTCGATGTTGATGCCCGACAGCATGCCGTCGCGGCCGATGTCGGTGTAGATGATCGATTCGACGCCGTAGTCCTCGAACTTCTTGCCCAGATCGGCGACTTCGTGGCCGGTGAGCTTGCTCCAGCCGTCGGTCGCGACCTTGCCGTCCTTGGCGTCGAGGCCCACGATGATGTGGCCGCCGAAGGCGACGCAGGCGTCCTTCAGGAAGCCCGGGTTCTTGACCGCGGCGGTGCCGATGATCACGTAGCGCAGACCGTCGTCGATGTAGCTTTCGATGGTGTCGAGGTCGCGGATGCCGCCACCCAGCTGCACCGGGATCTCGTCGCCGACCTCTTTGAGGATCGCCTTGATGGCCGCGTGGTTTTGCGGCTTGCCCGCGAAGGCGCCGTTCAGGTCGACCAGGTGCAGGCGGCGCGCGCCGGCCTGGACCCACTTGCGCGCCATGGCGGCCGGGTCTTCGCTGAAGATGGTCGATTGGTCCATGTCGCCTTGTTTGAGGCGAACGCAGTGGCCGTCTTTGAGATCAATGGCGGGAATCAGCAGCATGGCAGGGGGCCCGGTGAAGGCTCAGGGGTTCCAGTGGAGAAAATTGCGGTAGAGCTGCAAACCATGATCCGCACTCTTCTCAGGGTGGAACTGGGTCGCAAAAATATTATCGCGCGCGACGGCCGCCGTGAACGGCGCACCGTAGTCGGCCTCGCCCACGCTGTGGCGCGGGTCGGCCGGTTTCGCATAGAAGCTGTGGACGAAATAGAAGTACGCATCGTCGGGCACCCCGGCCCAGACCGCATGCGGCTGGGCCTGGCGCACCTGGTTCCAGCCCATCTGCGGCACCTTGTAGCGGCTGCCGTCGGGTTGGGTGCGGCCGGCCAGCTCGAACTTGACGACGCGGCCCGGGATCAGGTCGAGCCCGTCGGTCGCGCCCTCCTCGCTGTGCGACAGCAGCATCTGCATGCCCACGCACACGCCGAACAGCGGCTTGCTGGCCGCGGCCTCGAGCACCGATTCGCGCAGGCCCGAGTCGCGCAGTTCGCGCATGCAGTCGGGCATCGCGCCCTGCCCCGGCAGCACGACGCGCGTGGCCTGGCGCACCACCTCGGGGTCGGAGGTGACGAAGACCTCCACGCCCACCTCGTCGGCCGCATGCTGCACGGCCTGCGACACCGAGCGCAGGTTGCCCATGCCGTAGTCGACGACGGCGACGGTGTTGCGCATCAGAGGGAGCCTTTGGTGGAGGGAATGACGCCGACCGAGCGCGGATCGATCTCGAGCGCCGAGCGCAGCGCGCGGGCGAAGGCCTTGAACACCGTCTCGCACTGGTGGTGCGCGTTGATGCCCTTGAGGTTGTCGATGTGCAGCGTGACGAAGGCGTGGTTCACGAAGCCCTGGAAGAATTCGTAGGTGAGCTGGCTGTCGAAGCCGCCGATCATGCCGCTGGTGAAGGGCACGTGCATCACCAGGCCGGGGCGGCCCGAAAAATCGATGACCACGCGGCTCAGCGCCTCGTCGAGCGGCACGTAGGCGTGGCCGTAGCGGCGCAGGCCCTTCTTGTCGCCCACGGCCTTCGCCACGGCCTGGCCCAGCGTGATGCCCACGTCTTCCACCGTGTGGTGGCCGTCGATGTGCAGGTCGCCCTGGCAGTCGATCTCGAGGTCGATCAGCCCGTGGCGGGCGATCTGGTCGAGCATGTGGTCGAAGAAGCCGATGCCGGTCGACAGCTTGGCGCGGCCGGTGCCATCGAGGTTCACCGAGACGGTGATCCGGGTCTCGGCCGTGTTGCGGGTGACGGAGGCCACGCGATCGCCCGCAAGGGCGGCGGCCTGGGGTGCCGTGGGGGTGTTCATAGGGAGGATTCGAGTGCTGCGAGCATGCGCCTATTGTCGTCGGCCGTTCCGACGGTCAGGCGCAGGCAGTTCGCGAGCAAGGGGTGCATTCTAGAAACGTTCTTGACCAGCACGCCGCGCGCCTTCATGCCGTCGAAGGTCTTTGCCGCGTCGGGCACCCGCACCAGCACCATGTTGGCCTCGCTGGGCCACTGGGTCAGGCCAGGCAGCTTCGCCAGCGCCGCGACCAGTTCCTCGCGCCGGGCCCGGATGTCGGCCGCCTGGGCATCGAAGACCTCGGCATGCTCGAGCGCAAACAGCGCGCACTCGCAGTTCAGCACGCTGATGTTGTAGGGCGGGCGCACCTTGTCGATCTCGGCGATCAGCGCCGCCGGGCCCATCAGGTAGCCCAGACGCACCCCCGCCAGGCCGAATTTGCTCAGCGTGCGCATCAGCAGCACGTGGCCGTGGCGCGCCACGCGGTCGATGTAGCTGCGCGCGGCGAAGGGCTGGTAGGCCTCGTCGATCACCACCAGGCCGCCCTGCGCGCCCTGGGCCTCGACGATCTGCTCGATCGCCGCGTCGTCCCAGCGGTTGGCCGTGGGGTTGTTGGGATAGGCCAGGTAGACGATGGCGGGCTTCTCGGCGGCGATCGCGGCCAGCATGGCCGGCGTGTCGAGCTCGAAGTCGGCCGTGAGCGGCACACCGACGAATTTCAGGCCCTGCAGCTGCGCGCTCATGGCGTACATCACGAAGCCCGGCACCGGCGCCAGCACCGAGGCGCCCGGCAGGTCGCAGGCCATGGTCAGCAGCGAGATCAGCTCGTCGGAGCCGTTGCCCAGCATCAGCGCGAAGCCGGCGGGCAGCTGCGCATGTTCGGCCAGCGCGCGCTTCAGGTCGTCGCCGCGCGATCCGGGGTAGCGGTTGAGCGCCAGCGCGCCCAGCCGCGCGCCGAGTTCGGCCTGCAGGGCGGCCGGCAGGCCGTGCGGGTTCTCCATGGCGTCGAGCTTGAGCAGGCCGGTCGCGTCCTGTACGGCGTAGGCGTGCATGGACTGGACGTCGGCGCGGATGCGCTGGAGTGCGGAAGAGGAAGCGGTGGCGTTGGATTCAGCGGTCATGGGATCTCAGTGGGTGCAGCGGAAGCTGCTGCGCAGTGCGGACGACAGCACGAGCTGCACCGGCATGTCGGCCTCGTAGCTGTCCGCGTTGCGCGAGAGTTCGGTCTGGTAGAGCGAGCGCGCCATCGCGGGCTCGAGTCGGCGACCTTCGACGCAGAACAGCGGTTTCTGGCCCGCACGCCGGGCGATGTCGGTGGCCTCGCGCAGGCCTTCCACCACGCCGACCAGGTAGTAGCTGGCGTAGGCCTTGCCGTCCGTCTCGTTGGCTTCGAGCGTACGCAGTTCGCGGATGCTCATGGCCTGCGCGCCGGCGCACGCCAGCAGCGCGGCCCACAGGACGGTGCGTGCGAGCGCATCCATCGGTGCCCTCAGCCGCGCTGGAGTCGCAGCCGGGCGGCCTCGGCGTGCGCCTGCAGGCCCTCGCCTTCGGCCAGCGTGACGGCGATCGGGCCGAGCACCTGTGCGCCGGCCTGGCTCACCTCGATCAGGCTGGAGCGCTTCTGGAAGTCGTACACGCCCAACGGGCTCGAGAAGCGCGCGGTGCCGCTGGTGGGCAGCACATGGTTCGGGCCAGCGCAGTAGTCGCCCAGGCTCTCGCTGGTGAAAGCGCCCAGGAAGATCGCGCCCGCGTGCCTGAGCAGCGGCTCCCAGCGGTGCGGCTCGCTGCTGCTCACTTCCAGGTGCTCGGGTGCGATGCGGTTGCTGATGGCGCAGGCCTCTTCCATGCTGCGCGTGTGGATCAGCGCGCCGCGGCCGTTGAGCGAGGCCGCGATGATCGCCGCGCGCGGCATCGTGGGCAGCAGGCGGTCGATGGCCTCCTGCACGCGCGCGATGTAGTCGGCGTCGGGGCACAGCAGGATGCTCTGCGCGAGCTCGTCGTGCTCGGCCTGGCTGAACAGGTCCATCGCCACCCAGTCGGGCGGCGTGCTGCCGTCGGCCAGCACCAGGATCTCGCTCGGGCCCGCGATCATGTCGATGCCCACGGTGCCGAACACGCGGCGCTTGGCCGCGGCCACGTAGGCGTTGCCGGGGCCGGTGATCTTGTCGACCGCGGGCACGGTCGCGGTGCCGTAGGCCAGCGCGGCCACGGCCTGGGCGCCGCCGATGGTGAAGGCGCGGGTGACGCCGGCGACGTAGGCTGCGGCGAGCACCAGCACGTTGCGTTCGCCCCGGGCCGACGACTGTCCGCCGGCGCCACCGGTGGCCACGCTGTCCTTCGCGGGCGTCGGCACCACCATGATGATCTCGCCGACACCGGCCACATGCGCCGGGATGGCGTTCATCAGCAGGCTCGACGGATAGGCCGCCTTGCCGCCAGGCACGTAGATGCCCACGCGGTCCAGCGGCGTCACCTTCTGCCCGAGCAGCGAACCATCGGCATCGCGGTAGCTCCAGCTCTCGCCGGACGCCTTCTTCTGCGCCTCGTGGTAGCTGCGCACGCGGTCGGCGGCAGCCTGCAGGGCGTCGCGCTGCGCGGCGGGCAGGGAATCGAAGGCCTCCTTGAAATCGGCCTGCGTCAGTTCGAGCTCCGACATGCCCGAGGCTTCGAGCCCGTCGAAGCGGCGGGTGTACGCCAGCACCGCCTCGTCGCCACGCTTCCGCACATCGGCCAGGATCTCGGCCACCACCGTCTCGATCGCCGAGTCCGCCTCCGCGGACCAATGCAAGCACGCCTTGAAGGCGGCTTCGAAATCGGCCGAGGCGGTGGACAGGCGGGCGGGAGCGGCGGTCAGGGTCATGGTGTCAGGATTGCGGAATGGCGGATGCGAAGGCGTCGAGGATGCGGCGGATCGGTGCCTGCTTGAGCTTGAGCGCGGCCTGGTTCACCACCAGGCGGGCGCTGATGTCCATGATGCGCTCGACTTCGACCAGGTGGTTGGCCTTGAGCGTGTTGCCGGTCGAGACCAGGTCGACGATGGCGTCGGCCAGGCCGGTGAGCGGCGCGAGTTCCATGCTGCCGTAGAGCTTGATCAGGTCGACGTGCACGCCCTTGCTGGCGAAGAAGTTGCGCGACAGGTTGACGTACTTGGTGGCGACCGTCAGGCGCGAGCCCTGCTTCACGGCCGACGCATAGTCGTAGTCGGCACGCACCGCGACGCTCAGGCGGCAGGCCGCGATCTGCAGGTCCAGCGGCTGGTAGAGGCCCTGGTTGCCGCCTTCGAGCAGCACGTCGAGCCCGGTCACGCCGAGGTCGGCGCCGCCGTACTGCACATAGGTCGGCACGTCCGAGGCGCGCACCAGCACCACGCGCACATCGGGCCGGGTGGTGGCGAGGATCAGCTTGCGCGACTTGTCCGGGTCCTCGGTGACCTCGATGCCGGCCGCAGCCAGCAGCGGCAGGGTCTCGTCGAAGATGCGGCCTTTGGAGAGGGCGAGCGTGATCATGGGCGGGCTTTCGTCGGGAGGGTGGGCGTCATGCGATGCGCTCGATGTCCGCGCCGAGGCCGCGCAGCTTGGCTTCCATCCGGTCGTAGCCCCGGTCCAGGTGGTAGATGCGGTCGACCAGGGTCTCGCCCTCGGCCACCAGGCCGGCGATCACCAGGCTGGCGGAGGCGCGCAGGTCGGTCGCCATCACGGTCGCGCCGGACAGGCGGGCGCCGCCCTCGACCAGCGCGACGCGGCCGTCGACGTGGATGGCAGCGCCCAGGCGCACCAGCTCGTTGACGTGCATGAAGCGGTTCTCGAAGATCGTCTCGGTCACGGCCGCCGAGCCGTGGGCCACGCAGTTGAGCACCATGAACTGGGCCTGCATGTCGGTCGGGAAGCCGGGGTATTCGGTGGTGCGGAAGGCCTGGGCCTTGAGGTCGGCCGCGCCGCTGGACGCGATGCGCACGCCGCCCTCGATGGCCTGCACCTCGCAGCCCGCGTCGCGCAGCTTGTCGATCACGGCGTCGAGATGGTCGGCGCGCGCATGGCGCAGGAACACTTCGCCACCGGCGGCCGCGACCGCGCACAGGAAGGTGCCGGCCTCGATCCGGTCGGCCACCACCGCATGCTCGCAGCCGTGCAGCGCGTCGACGCCCTGGATGCGGATGTGGCCGGTGCCATGGCCTTCGATGCGGGCACCCATCTTGATCAGCATCTCGGCCAGGTCGACGATCTCGGGCTCCTGGGCTGCGTTCTCGAGCAGCGTCTCGCCCTCGGCCAGGGCCGCGGCCATCAGGAAGTTCTCGGTGCCGGTCACGGTCACCATGTCGGTCAGGATGCGCGCGCCGCGCAGCCGCGTGCGGCCGGCCGGCAACTTGGCCAGCATGTAGCCGTGTTCGACCACGATCTCCGCACCCATGGCCTGCAGGCCCTTGATGTGCTGGTCGACCGGCCGCGAGCCGATCGCGCAGCCGCCGGGCAGCGACACCTTGGCGTGGCCGAAGCGCGCGAGCAGCGGGCCCAGGGCCAGCACCGAGGCGCGCATGGTCTTGACCAGTTCGTAGGGTGCCTCGATGGTGTGCAGCGGACCGGCGTCGAGGCGCACGGTGCCGTTGTCGTCGCGCTCGACCGAGACGCCCATGTTGCGCACCAGCTTGAGCATGGTCGACACGTCCTCGAGGCGCGGCACGTTGTGCAGCGTCACGGGCCGGTCGGTCAGCAGCGCGGCGCAGAGCTCGGGCAGCGCGGCGTTCTTGGCGCCGGAAACGAGTACCTCGCCGCCAAGCTTGCGCCCGCCGCGAATGAGAAGTTTGTCCATGAAAAATCCAGCGATATCTAGCAGGAATGCCTGCAAAGCGGCATCAACGGGGCGCCGCGGCCCATTCGGCGGGCGTGAAGGTCTTCATCGACAGCGCATGCACCTCGTCGGTATGCATTTTCGCACCGAGCGTCTGGTAGACCCGCTGATGACGCTGGATCGAGCGCTTGCCCTCGAACTCGGCCGACACGATGGTGGCGTACCAGTGGCGTCCGTCGCCTTCCAGCGTGATGTGCTCGCAGGGCAGGCCGGCGGTGATGATGGCTTGGAGTTCTTCAGCGGTCATGGGGGGTGTTCAACATGCTTTTCATTGCGGTGCGAAGCGGGCTTCCGGACGCAGAAGATGCAAAGGTTTCGCGAAGAACGCAAAAGAAACCAAAAATCAATTATTCAGTTTTTTGCGTCTTCTGCGACCACCTCTGCGTCTTCTGCGTCCGGTGGTCCGAGTTCTAGCCCCGGATCTTGTAGCCGATCCGCAGCAAATGGACGGCGATTGCGCTCACCACCACCCACGCACTGCCGACGATGCCGAAGCTGAGCCAGGGCGAGGCGTCGCTCACGCCGAAGAAGCCGTAGCGGAAGCCGTCGATCATGTAGAAGAAGGGGTTCAGGTGGCTCACGTTCTGCCAGAACGGCGGCAGCGAACCGATCGAATAGAACACGCCCGACAGGAAGGTCATGGGCATGATCAGGAAGTTCTGGAACACCGCCATCTGGTCGAACTTCTCGGCCCAGAGGCCGGCGATCAGCCCCAGCGTGCCCAGCATGGCCGCGCCCAGGAAGGCGAAGACGATGATCCAGACCGGCGCCGCGAAGTCCGGCACGGCGAAGAACACCGTGACGATGAACACGCCCAGGCCGACGGCCAGGCCGCGGATGATGGACGAGCCGACGTAGGCGAAGAACCAGCCCCAGTGCGACAGCGGCGTGAGCAGCACGAACACCAGGCTGCCCATGATCTTGCTCTGGATGATCGAGGACGAGCTGTTGGCGAACGCGTTCTGCAGCACGCTCATCATCACCAGGCCCGGGATCAGGAAGGCGGTGTAGCCCACCGTGCCGTAGACCTTGACGTGGTCTTCCAGCACATGGCCGAAGACCATCAGGTACAGCACGGCGGTGAGGATCGGGGCGCCGACCGTCTGGAAGCCGACCTTCCAGAAGCGCAGCGTCTCCTTGTAGAGCAGCGTGCGCCAGCCCGTGGTGCCCATCATCGCGACACCTCCAGCGGAATCTGTTCGCCGGCCATCAGGTCGATGAACACGTCCTCGAGATCGGCCTTGCGCATCTCCACGTCTTCCACCGCCACGCCGGCTTCACGCAGCGCGCCGAGCAGCTGCTCGACCTCGTGCGCGTTCTGCGCCGGCAGCTGCACGATGCGCCCGGTGATGCGCGCATGCTGGGCGATCGCCCAGGGCAGGTTGGCGTCGGTCTTGAAGCGCAGCACGTTGCTGGCTGCGGACTTCAGCAGCTCGCTGGTGCGGTCGAGCGCGATCACGCGGCCCTGCTTGAGCATGGCGATCCGGTGGCACAGCGCCTCCGCCTCTTCGAGATAGTGGGTGGTGAGCAGCACGGTGCTGCCCTGCTTGTTGAGCTTGGCGATGAACTGCCACAGCGTCTGGCGCAGTTCGACGTCGACGCCGGCGGTGGGCTCGTCGAGCACGATGACAGGCGGCTTGTGGACCAGCGCCTGCGCCACCAGCACCCGGCGCTTCATGCCGCCCGACAGCTGCCGCAGGTTGGCACCGGCCTTGTCGGTCAGGCCCAGACTGTGCAGCAGTTCGTCGATCCAGGCGTCGTTGTTCTTGATGCCGAAGTAGCCCGACTGGATGCGCAGCGACTCGCGCACGTTGAAGAAGGGGTCGAACACCAGTTCCTGCGGCACGATGCCCAGGTGGCGACGCGCTTCGGCGTAATCGCGCTGCACGTCGAAACCGTGCACGCTGACGGCGCCGGCCGTGGGGCGCGACAGCCCGGCGAGCATGCTGATCAGCGTCGTCTTGCCGGCGCCGTTGGGCCCCAGCAGGCCGAAGAACTCGCCCTCTTCGATCTGGAAGGTCACGTCGTCGACGGCGCGCAGACCAGGTTTTCCCTGGGCGCGTTGCTGACGTGAGGCGGGGTAGGTCTTGGAGACCGATTGGAAGGAGATCGCGGGCATGGGAGCCCGAGATTCTAGGCGGCCTGCACTTTTCTAGGGCGCGGTCGGTAAAAGACCTGCAATGCCGTAGAGCGCTGCCAGCTCGCGCAGGCGCGGCGAGAGCCCCTTGACGGCGAAGCTGCGCCCCAGCGCACCGGCTTCGCGCCGGCATTCGAGCAGCACGGCCAAGGCCGATGAATCGAAGCGCACCAGCGCGCTGGCGTCCACCACCGCTGCCGAGCCGCTCTGCCCCGCCAGCCCCTGCTGCAGCATGCGCATGCAGGCCGGCGCCTCGTCATGCGTGAGCTTGGTCGGCAGGACGAGCATGCTCAGCCCTTGCCGTTGGTCTTGTTGCGTGCCGCGAGCGCCGAGATCAGGCCATCGATGCCCTGGCTGTTGATCTGCTGCGCGAACTGGGTGCGGTAGGTGTCGACCAGCCAGACGCCCAGCACATTCAGGTTGTAGACCTTCCAGCCGCTGCCCTGGCCGGGCGTCTTTTCCAGGCGGTAATCGAGCTGCACGGGGTCCCCGCCGCCGCGGATCTCGGTGCGGACCAGCACTTCCTTGTCGTCGACCGAGCCGCGGAAGGGCCGCACGGTGACGCTCTGGTCGCTCACCTGGTCGAGCGCGCCGGCGTAGGTGCGCACCAGCAGGGTCTTGAATTCTTCCTGCAGGCGCTTCTGCTGCTCAGGCGTCGCCTGGCGCCAGGCCGGGCCGACGGCCGAGGCCGTCATGCGCTGGAAATTGACGTTCGGCATGATCTTGCTGTCGACCAGCAACATGATTCTGCCGATGTCGCCGGCCTTGATCGACTTGTCGGCCTTGATGGTGTCGAGCACGTCGCCGGAAATGCGCTGCACCAGCGCGTCGGGCGCTTCGTCGGCGGCCCGTGCGGAGGTGACGAAGACGGCGGCGGCGCTGAACACCAAGGCGCTGGCAAGGGCGAGTCGTCCGATGAAGCGGCGTTGCACTGTGGCTGTGGAGTTCATGGTGGAAACGGGTCTCGGAAGAAAGTCAAAAACGAAAAGGTCCTCGGACCGCGAAACGTTTGGAAGCGCTCGGCGGGCCAAGGGTTCCGGCTGCGCGGCCAGCGCTTGCAACCGAATGCAAGCACCGCGGCGCATCAGTTGTTGCCGGCGCCGTCGTCCGGCGGGTTGCCGTCATACACCTCGCTGCGCCGGCGCTGCAGAAACGCATCGCGGGTGAACGAATACTTGTCCAGTGCAGCATCGCCCAGCAACTGGGTGGCGCGCAGGTAATTCGAGCGGACATCGACGATCCGCAGCACGTACAGCGAATTGCGCACCGGCACGTCGTGGATGTAGCTGGTCAGATCGCCCTTGGCGTCCAGCGGCAGGGCCGCCGTGTCGCGCAGGGTCGAAGGGCCCAGCAGCGGCAGCACCAGGTACGGGCCGCTCGGCACGCCCCAATAACCCAGGGTCTGGCCGAAGTCCTCGGAATGACGGTCGATGCCGATCTCGGTGGCCACGTCCAGCAGGCCGCCCAGGCCCAGGATGGTGTTCACGTTGAGCCGCATGAAGGTCTCGGCGCTGTTCTGCGCCTTGAGCTGGAACACGCTGTTGGCGAAATTCCAGACGTCGCTCAGGTTGTTGAAGAAGTTGTTGACGCCCGTGCGCACCGGCGACGGCAGCACCTGTCGGTAGACCGTCGCCACCGGCACCAGCACCGCGTCGTCCACGGTGTCGTTGATGCGCGAGACGCCGCGGTTGAAGCCCTCGAACGGATCGGCGGCGTTCGGGTAGGGACCCGTGGCGCACCCCGTCAGGAGGGCCAGCAGCAACGCGGCGGCGGCTGGGCGGACACCGCGACGGGCAAGGTCTTTCGCGGCAAGGGAGGGGGGGCGCGGGTTCATTTTTTGGGGGCGGCTGTGGACGGCGTGCTTCCGTCGGCCGCCTTGCTATAGAGAAACTGGCTGATAAGGTTTTCCAGCACGACGGCCGATTGCGTGGCGGTGATCGTGTCGCCCGGCTGGAGGTTCTTCTCGTCGGCGCCCGCCTCGATACCGACGTACTGCTCGCCGAGCAAGCCGCTGGTCAGGATCTTGAGCGAACTGTCCTTGGGAAAACTGTAACGGTTTTGCAAAGCCAGCGTCACGTCCGCCTGAAAGAGCTTGTCGTTGAAGGTGATGGATTCCACGCGGCCGACCACCACGCCGGCACTCTTGATGGCCGTCTGCGGCTTGAGCCCGCCGATGTTGTCGAAGCGCGCGGTGACGGTATAGGTCTTCTGGAAGTTCAGGCTCAGCAGGTTCGCTGACTGCAGCGCCAGGAACAGCAGGGCCGCCGCGCCGATCAGCACGAACAGGCCTACCCAGATGTCGTTGTTGGAACGTTGCATGGTTTGCTCTCGTTGTCGAGTTGCGCTCAGATGCTGAACATCATGGCGGTGAGAAGGAAGTCCAGCGCCAGCACCGCCAGCGAGGCCACCACCACGGTGCGGGTGGTGGCGCGCGACACGCCTTCGGGCGTGGGCTGGGCCTCGAAGCCCTGCAGCAGCGCGACGAAAGTGACGGTGAAGCCGAAGACGATGCTCTTGATGACGCCGTTGCCCAGGTCCTTGAACACATCGGTGCCGTTCTGCATCTGGCTCCAGAAGGCCCCGGAGTCGATGCCCAGCAGCGGCACGCAGACGACCCAGCCGCCGAGGATGCCGACCGCGCAGAACACCGCCGAGAGGATCGGCATCGCGATCACGCCGCCCCAGAAACGCGGCGCGAGCACGCGCTTGACGGGGTCGACCGCCATCATTTCCATGGCACTGAGCTGCTCACCGGCCTTCATCAGGCCGATCTCCGCGGTCAGCGAGGTGCCGGCACGGCCGGCGAACAGCAGCGCCGTGATGACCGGGCCGAACTCCCGCAGCAGGCTCAGGCTGATCAGCACGCCCACCGATTCGGACGCGCCGTAGCGCTGCAGCCCGTAGAAGTACTGCAGGCCCATGACGAAACCGACGAACAGGCCCGACACGGCGATGATCGCCAGCGAGTAGTTGCCCAGGAAGTGCACCTGGTCGCGCACCAGCGAAAAGCGCCGCAGGCCGCCCAAGTCGCTGAACAGCCGCCAGAACAGGCGCGCGCCGCGGCCCAGGTCCGCCAGCTTGCCGCGCACCGCGAAGCCGACGTCGGCAGGGTTCCAGAAGCTCACGGCCGGCCTCCCGAGGCCGGACCGAAGTCGTCTTCGACGCCGACGCCCGGGTAATGGAAATGCACCGGCCCGTCGGGCAGCGCGTTGACGAACTGGTGCACCAGCGGGTCCACACTCTGGCGCACGGCCTGCGGGGTGCCCTGAGCCGCGACGCCACCGTTGGCCAGGATGATCACGTGGTCGGCGATGCGGAAGGTCTCTTCCAGGTCGTGCGAAACGATGACGCTGGTCAGCCCCAGCGTGTCGTTGAGCTGGCGGATGAGCCGCGCGGCCGTGCCCAGCGAGATCGGGTCCAGGCCCGCGAAGGGCTCGTCGTACATCACCAGGTCGGGGTCGAGGGCGATGGCACGGGCCAGCGCCACGCGACGCGCCATGCCGCCCGACACCTCGCTGGGCATCAGGTCGCGCGCACCGCGCAGCCCGACCGCGTCGAGCTTCATCAGCACGATGTCGCGGATCAGCGGCTCGGGCAGTTGGGTGTGCTCGCGCAGGGGAAAGGCCACGTTGTCGAACACGCTCATGTCGGTGA
The DNA here is from genome assembly GCF_051216515.1 of Variovorax frigidus. NCBI lineage: Bacteria > Pseudomonadati > Pseudomonadota > Betaproteobacteria > Burkholderiales > Comamonadaceae > Variovorax > Variovorax frigidus. The sequence continues at coordinate 199,902 of NZ_JBPJZF010000005.1, read as the reverse complement.
ACAAGGCGCCGAACTGGAACAGCATGCCCATGCGACGGCGCGCCGCATACAACGCGGCCGCGTCGAACCCGACCACATCCTGACCATCGAAAAGGACCTCGCCGCGCTGTGCCTTCTGCTGGCCGCCGATCAGGCGCAGCACCGTGGTCTTGCCGCCGCCCGATGCGCCCATCAGGGCCGTCACCTTGCCACGCGGCACGGTAAAGGACACGCCATCGAGAATGGCGCGCGCGCCATAGCCGAACGCGACGTCACGGAACTCTACGAAGGGGGGAGGCAGGGAGGGGGCGGGGTCCATCTCAATAAAAAAGCCGGGCGCTCCTTCGAGCATCCCGGCTTGCGGTTTCACGCGGATGATACCGGGGCCGCGGCAGGCCCCGTCGAATTGAAACAAAAATCAATACCGCGCGTCATGGCATTGCCCGAAGGCCTGCACGCTTCTCAGCGCGGCAGGTCGCTGAAGCCCATCAGGAACTCGTCCACCGAGCGCGCGGCCTGACGGCCCTCGCGGATCGCCCAGACCACCAGCGACTGGCCGCGGCGCATGTCGCCCGCGGCGAACACCTTGGGCACGTTGGTCGCGTAGCCGCCGGTGAAGTCGACCGATGCCTTGGCGTTGCCGCGGCCGTCCTTCTCGATGCCGAAGGCGTCCAGCACGCCGGCGACCGGGCTCACGAAGCCCATGGCCAGCAGCACCAGGTCGGCCTTGAGGATTTCCTCGCTGCCGGGCACTTCGACCATCTTGCCGTCCTGCCATTCGACGCGCACGGTCTTCAGGCCGGTGACCTTGCCCTTGGCGCCGATGAACTCCTTGGTCGAGATCGCGAACTCGCGTTCGCAGCCTTCGACGTGGCTGGAGCTGGTGCGAAGCTTGTACGGCCAGTAGGGCCAGGTCATCGGGCGGTTCTCTTCCACCGGCGGCTCGGGCATCAGCTCGAACTGCGTGACGCTGACGGCGCCATGGCGGTTGCTGGTGCCCACGCAGTCGGAGCCGGTGTCGCCGCCGCCGATCACGATGACGTGCTTGCCGTCGGCGCGCAGCTGGCCCTTGAGCTTGTCGCCGGCGTTGACCTTGTTCTGCTGCGGCAGGAACTCCATCGCGAAATGGATGCCGTCCAGATCGCGGCCCGGCACCGGCAGGTCGCGCGACTGCTCGGCGCCGCCGGTCAGCAGCACCGCATCGAACTCCTTGTCGAGCTGCTCGGGCGTGACGGTTTCCTTGGCCCAGTTGGTGACCTTGGAGCCCTTGCCCAGCGTGTCCTTGGCCGCGCCGACGATCACGCCGGTACGGAAGCTCACGCCCTCGGCCTTCATCTGCTCGACCCGGCGATCGATGTGGGTCTTCTCCATCTTGAAGTCGGGAATGCCGTAACGAAGCAGGCCGCCGACGCGGTCGTTCTTCTCGAACAGCGTCACGTCATGGCCGACGCGCGCCAGCTGCTGGGCCGCGGCCATGCCGGCCGGCCCGGCACCGACCACGGCGACCTTCTTGCCCGTCTTGTGCTTGGCCACGCGCGGCTTCACCCAGCCCTCGTCCCAGGCGCGGTCGATGATCGAATGCTCGATCGACTTGATGCCCACCGCATCGTCGTTCACGTTGAGCACGCAGGCGGCCTCGCAGGGCGCGGGGCAGATGCGGCCGGTGAACTCGGGGAAGTTGTTGGTCGAGTCGAGCACCGCGAAGGCGTTCTGCCAGTCGTCGCGGTACACCAGATCGTTGAAGTCCGGAATGATGTTGTTGACCGGACAGCCGCTGTTGCAGAACGGCGTGCCGCAGTCCATGCAGCGCGCGCCCTGGACCTTGGCCTGGTCCTTGTCGAGGCCGACGACGAATTCCTTGTAGTGCTTGAGGCGCTCTTCGACGGGCTTGTAGCCCTCTTCCACGCGCTCGTACTCCATGAAGCCGGTGATCTTTCCCATCGTGCTTTCCTTGTTTCTTGGTTCTTCGTGCGGGCGACTCAGACGGCCGCGGTCTTGCGCGCAGTGCCGGCCGCGACGGCGGCTTGCGCGTCGTTGCCGCTGGCCGCGGCCAGTGCCTTGCGATCGTGGATCTCGGCCAGCGCGCGCTTGTATTCGTTGGGGAACACCTTCACGAACTTGGTGCGCGACACGGTCCAGTCGTCCAGCAGTTCGCGGGCGCGCTTGCTGCCGGTCCAGCGGTGCTGGTCTTCCAGCAGCTTGCGCAGCTGCACCTCGTCGGTCAGGCCGTTGTGCCAGATCGACGGCTTGATGCTCGCGGTCTGCTCGGCGGTGGTCAGCACCTTCTCGAGCGAGACCATCGACAGGTTGCAGCGCGAGGCGAACTGGCCGTCCTCGTCGTAGACGAAGGCGACGCCGCCGCTCATGCCGGCCGCGAAATTGCGTCCGGTCTTGCCGAGCACGGCCACCGTGCCGCCGGTCATGTATTCGCAGCCGTGGTCGCCCGTGCCTTCGACGACCGCCGTCGCGCCCGACAGCCGCACCGCGAAGCGCTCGCCCGCCACACCGCAGAAGTAGGCTTCGCCGGTGGTCGCGCCGTACATCACGGTGTTGCCGACGATGGTGTTGCGCACCGCTTCGCCGCGGAAGTCCAGGCTCGGGCGCACCACGATGCGGCCGCCCGACAGGCCCTTGCCCGTGTAGTCGTTGGCGTCGCCGATCAGGTAGAGCGTGATGCCGCGGGCCAGGAAGGCGCCGAAGGACTGGCCGCCCGTGCCTTCGAGCTGGATGCGGATCGAATCGTCCGGCAGGCCCTCGGGGTGCACCCGCGTGAGCGCGCCCGACAGCTTGGCGCCGACGGTGCGGTTCACGTTGCGCACGATCTCGATGAACTGAACCTTCTCGCCCTTGTCGATGGCCGCGCGCGACTTCTCGATCAGCTTGGTGTCGAGGTTGTGCTCGAGGCCGTGGTCCTGGTTCTCGACATGGAAACGCGGCACGTCGTCCGGCACGTTCGGCAGCGCGAACAGGCGGCTGAAGTCGAGGCCGCTGGCCTTCCAGTGCGAGATGCCCTTCTTCATGTCGAGCAGGTCGGCGCGGCCGATCATGTCGTCGAACTTGCGGATGCCCAACTGCGCCATGATCTGGCGCACTTCCTCGGCGATGAAGAAGAAGTAGTTGACGACGTGCTCGGGCTTGCCAGAGAACTTCTTGCGCAGCACGGGGTCCTGCGTGGCCACGCCCACCGGGCAGGTGTTGAGGTGGCACTTGCGCATCATGATGCAGCCCTCGACGATCAGCGGCGCGGTCGCGAAGCCGAATTCGTCGGCGCCCAGCAGCGCGCCGATGGCGACGTCTCGGCCGGTCTTCATCTGGCCGTCGGCCTGCACGCGCACACGGCCGCGCAGGCGGTTGAGCACCAGCGTCTGCTGCGTCTCGGCCAGGCCGATCTCCCACGGCCCGCCGGCATGCTTGATCGACGACCAGGGCGACGCGCCCGTGCCGCCGTCGTGGCCGGCGATCACCAGGTGGTCGCTCTTGCACTTGGTCACGCCCGCGGCCACCGTGCCCACGCCCACCTCGCTGACCAGCTTGGTGCTGATGCTGGCGTGCGGCGCGACGTTCTTCAGGTCGTGGATCAGCTGTGCCAGATCCTCGATCGAGTAGATGTCATGGTGCGGCGGCGGCGAGATCAGGCCCACGCCCGGCACCGAGTAGCGCTGCTTGCCGATGTACTCGGTGACCTTGCCGCCTGGCAGCTGGCCGCCCTCGCCCGGCTTGGCGCCCTGGGCCATCTTGATCTGGATCTGATCGGCCGAACTCAGGTATTCGGCCGTGACGCCGAAGCGGCCCGAAGCCACCTGCTTGATCTTCGAGCGCAGCGAGTCGCCGGCCTCCAGCGCCAGGTCGACCTCGACGTTGGCCTCGCCGATCACGCTCTTGAGCGTGTCGCCCTGCTGGATCGGGATGCCCTTGAGCTCGTTGCGGTAGCGCGCCGGATCTTCGCCGCCCTCGCCGGTGTTGCTTTTGCCGCCGATGCGGTTCATGGCCACGGCCAGCGTCGAATGCGCCTCGGTCGAGATCGAGCCCAGCGACATCGCGCCGGTGGCGAAGCGCTTGACGATGTCGGCGGCCGACTCGACCTCTTCCACCGGAATGGCCTGGCTCGGATCGATCTTGAACTCGAACAGGCCGCGCAGCGTCATGTGGCGACGGCTCTGGTCGTTGATGATCTGGGCGTATTCCTTGTAGGTGCTCCAGTTGTTGGCGCGCGTGCTGTGCTGCAGCTTGGCGATCGCGTCGGGCGTCCACATGTGGTCCTCGCCGCGGGTGCGCCAGGCGTACTCGCCGCCGGCATCCAGCATGTTGGCCAGCACCGGGTCGTCGCCGAAGGCGGCCGCGTGCATGCGCAGCGCTTCCTCGGCGATCTCGAACACGCCGATGCCTTCGACGCGGCTCGCGGTGCCCGAGAAGTACTTGCCGATCGTGTCGTTGTTCAGGCCGATGGCCTCGAACAGCTGCGCGCCGCAGTAGCTCATGTAGGTGCTCACGCCCATCTTGGACATGATCTTCGACAGGCCCTTGCCGATCGCCTTCACGTAGTTGTAGATCGCCTTCTCGGCCGACAGGTCGCCCGAGAGCTCGGCGTGCAGCGAGGCCAGCGTTTCCATCGCCAGGTAGGGATGGACCGCCTCGGCGCCATAGCCCGCGAGCACGCCGAAGTGATGCACTTCGCGGGCGCTGCCGGTCTCGACCACCAGGCCGGCCGTGGTGCGCAGACCTTCCCGCACCAGGTGCTGGTGGATCGCGCTCGACGCCAGCAAGGCGGGGATCGCGACCTGCGTGGCGCTGACGCCGCGGTCGCTCACGATCAGGATGTTGCTGCCGCCCTTGATCGCGTCGACGGCTTCGGCGCACAGCGAGGCGAGCTTGGCCTCGACGCCCTCACGGCCCCAGTCGGCCGGGTAGGTGATGTCGAGCGTGGTGGAGCGGAACTTGCCCTGCGTGTGCTGCTCGATGTTGCGCAGCTTGGCCATGTCGGCGAAGTCGAGGATGGGCTGGCTCACTTCGAGCCGCATCGGCGGGTTGACCTGATTGATGTCCAGCAGGTTCGGCTTGGGGCCGATGAAGCTGTTGAGCGACATCACGATCGCTTCGCGGATCGGGTCGATCGGCGGGTTCGTCACCTGGGCGAACATCTGCCGGAAGTAGTTGTAGAGCGTCTTGTTCTTGCTCGAGAGCACAGCCAGCGGGCTGTCGTTGCCCATCGAACCGATGCCTTCCTCGCCGGCCTGCGCCATCGGGCTCAGCAGGAACTTGATGTCTTCCTGGGTGTAGCCGAAGGCCTGCTGGCGATCCAGCAGCGACACCGAGCTGACGGGCACCTCGACCGGCGGCGCATCCACGCTGTCGAGCTTGATGCGCAGGTTCTCGATCCACTGCTTGTAGGGCTTGGTGTTGACGACGTAGGCCTTGAGCTCGTCGTCGTCGATCATCCGGCCCTGCTCCAGGTCGATCAGGAACATCTTGCCGGGTTGCAGGCGCCACTTGCGCAGGATCTTGTGTTCGGGGATCGGCAGCACGCCCGATTCCGAGGCCATGATGACCAGGTCGTCGTCGGTCACGCAGTAGCGCGAAGGCCGCAGGCCGTTGCGGTCCAACGTGGCACCGATCTGGCGGCCGTCGGTGAACACGATCGAGGCCGGGCCGTCCCACGGCTCCATCATCGCGGCGTGGTATTCGTAGAACGCGCGGCGGCGCTCGTCCATCGTCGTGTGCTGCTCCCACGGCTCGGGAATCATCATCATCACGGCCTGGCTGATCGGGTAGCCGGCCATGGTCATGAGTTCGAGGCAGTTGTCGAAGGTCGCGGTGTCGGACTGGCCGGCGAAGCTGATCGGATAGAGCTTCTTCAGGTCGGCCGCCAGCACCGGCGAGGACATCACGCCCTCGCGCGCCTTCATCCAGTTGTAGTTGCCGCGCACCGTGTTGATTTCGCCGTTGTGGGCGACATAGCGGTACGGGTGGGCCAGCGGCCACTTGGGGAAGGTGTTGGTCGAGAAGCGCTGGTGCACCAGGCCGATGGCCGAGATGCAGCGCTCGTCGGACAGGTCGAGGTAGTACACGCCGACCTGGTCGGCCAGCAGCAGGCCCTTGTAGACCACCGTGCGGCTCGACATGCTTGGAACGTAGTACTCCTTGCTGTGCTTGAGCTCGAGGTTCTGGATGTTGGCGCTCGCGGTCTTGCGGATCACGTAGAGCTTGCGCTCCAGCGCGTCCTGCACGATCACGTCGCTGCCGCGGCCGATGAAGACCTGGCGCAGGATGGGCTCGGTCTTCTTGACCGCGGGAGACATCGGCATCTCGCGGTTGACCGGCACGTCGCGCCAGCCCAGCAGCACCTGGCCTTCGGCCTTGATCGCGCGCTCCATCTCCTGCTCGCAGGCCATGCGCGATGCATGCTCCTTAGGCAGGAAGATCATGCCGACGCCGTATTCACCGTAGGGCGGGAGTTCGACGCCCTGCTTGCCCATTTCCTCGCGGTACAGCGCGTCGGGGATCTGGATCAGGATGCCCGCGCCGTCGCCCATCAGCTTGTCGGCGCCGACGGCGCCGCGATGGTCGATGTTCTCGAGGATCTTGAGGGCCTGCGTCACGATGTCGTGGCGCTTTTCGCCCTTGATGTGGGCGACGAAGCCGAGGCCGCAGGCATCGTGCTCGTTGCTGGACGAATACAGCCCGTGCTGTTCCAGGTGTTGGATCTCGACATCCGTGGTCATGGGGCGCACTCCTTCAATTTATCGCGGGATCTCTCGCAGGGAACCGGAGGATATTGCGTTGCACAAATAATGCCAAGCACATTAAATGGGGTCAGATCCATATTATTTTCTGACTCTTTTGATGAGGTATTAATGGGGGACACATCAGCGCGGTGACGGAAGCACGCACAGGCGCCCCCATCGGGCCCCATTGGAAGTCAAACGGTCGGCGGATTCGGCCGGCGCCCGGCCCGCGCCTTGACCAACCGGCGCGGCGTGGCCTGCTGTAGTTGCGCCAGGAAACGCTCATCGCCCGCGGCCCAACCCTGGAGCGCGGCGTCGGTCAGCAGCGTCTGCTCGTGGGCGCTGGTGCCCTCGCGCACCCGCGCCGCATAGGCGGCTTCACGCGCGAAAGGCGTGTTGCCCAGCGCCCAGTACAGGGGATGCGGCGTCAGGAAGCGGTCGCTGCGCAGGCCCGCGTAGTGGTGATGGCTGGACCAGGCGAACATGCCTGCTTCCGCCACCAGCCCGGTGCGCACCGGGTTCAGGTCGAGGTAGACCATGCAGGGCAGCAGGTAGCGCTCGGCCTGCAGCACGGTCGCGCGGTAGCGCCCTTCCCACAGCGTGCCGCTGCGCGCATGGCGGTCGTTGAAGCTGCGCACATAGCTGCGCCCCACCGCCTGCATGAACTGCGGCAACCCTTCGGCGGTGGACGGCGTGACCAGCATGTGGAAGTGGTTGTCCATCAGCACGTAGGCGTGCAGCGCCACGCCGAAGCGCGGCGCGTGCTCGGCCCACAGCGCGATCAGCCGCTCGCGGTCGGCGGTGTCGACGACGATCGGCTGGCGGTTGTTGCCGCGCTGGATCACATGGTGCAGTTGCTGCGCCAGCGTGAGTCGGGGCAGTCGGGCCATGGCGGCGCGCGCCTTTCTCGTTCAGTCCAGCCGGAAACGCGTCTGCAGCAGGGAACTCAGGCCGAATTCGGCCAGCAGGCTGCGCAGGCGCTCGGCGGCGCTGGCCTTCGCCTGGCCGGTGCGGCGCGCGATGATCAGCTCGTTCTTCATGCTGTGCTCCCAGCCCACGAGTTCGGTCACGGTGACCTGGTAGCCCTGGGCTTCGAGGTACAGGCAGCGCAGCACGTTGGTCAGCTGGCTGCCGATCTCGCGCGTGTGCAGCGGATGGCGCCACAGCTCGGCCAGCGGCGTGCGCGACAGCGACAGCGCCTTGGTCTCGCGCAGGCAGGCCGCCACCTCGGCCTGGCAACAGGGCACCAGCACCATGAACTTCGCCCGCTTGGCCAGTCCGAAGGCGATCGCGTCGTCGGTGGCGGTGTCGCATGCATGCAACGCGGTCACGATGTCGATCTGCGCCGGCAGCTCGCTGGCATGGGTCGACTCGGCCACCGTCAGGTTCAGGAAGGCCATGCGGTCGAAGCCCAGCCGCTGCGCCAGCGCACGCGACTTCTCGATCAGTTCGCTGCGCGTCTCGATGCCGTAGACATGGCCGCCGTCGAGCGCGCTGAAGAACAGGTCGTAGATGATGAAGCCCAGATAGGACTTGCCCGCGCCGTGGTCGGCCAGCGTCGCATGGCGGCCCTGCTCCGGCAGTTCGCGCAGCAGTTTCTCGATGAACTGGAACAGGTGGTAGACCTGCTTGAGCTTGCGGCGCGAATCCTGGTTGAGACGGCCTTCGCGCGTGAGGATGTGCAGTTCCTTGAGCAGCTCGATCGACTGCCCGGGCCGCAGCGCCTCCTGCACGTCGGCCTCGGCCTTGGCGGCCTTGCCTGGCTTGTTGTCGGTGCGGCTCATCGTGCGGCTCCAGCACCGACGTCGAGCGCGGCCCAGCCGGCCGGGCCCAGCGCCTCCAGCGTCTCGATGTTGTGCTCGAAGATCACCTCGGCCTCGGGAAAGGCCTCGACCGCGCGGTCGATGCTCTCCTCGCGCAGCAGGTGCAGCGTGGGGTAAGGCGCCCGGTTGGTGGCGTTGCCGATGTCGTCCGGCTCGGTGCCGCCGAACTGGAAGCGCGGGTGGAAGCTCGCGAGCTGCAGCGTGCCGTCGAAGCCCGCACGGGCCATGCGGCGTTCGGCGCGCTCGGTGAAGTCGTTGAAATCCAGGAAGTCGGCCAAGGTATGGGGTGCCATCAGGAGGGTGGTGTCGCGTTCGGAAGCCGGCCGGTCGATCAGCGCCTGCGCCTCGGCCATCAGCGCGTCGAGCAGGCCCGCATCGTCGTCGGCGGCCAGGTGCACCGCATAGTGGATCTGGCCCTTGACGTGCACCGCCTTGGCGAACGGACAGAGGTTCAGGCCGATGACCGCGCGTTCGAGCCAGCGTCGCATGTCGGCTTCGGCCTGCGCGGCCGTGATTGTCGCAGTCGTGTCGTTCATGCATTCATCTCCTGCCTCGATGGCCCCGATGTCAGTCTGGCCGCAAACACGATGCCGGCCAATGCGCAGGCCAGCGTCACGGTCCAGGTCCATTGCCAGCCGCCCACGCGGTGCGCGAGCCAGGCCACCAGCGGCGGCGCGCAGAACTGGCCCAGGGCCGAGGCCTGCTGCATCAGGCCGACCGTGGTCGACACGGTGCCGGGCCCGGGCGCGAAGCGCACCGCGAGCACGAACAGCGTGGCCGGCACCATGCCGCCGCCGAAGGAAAAGGCGCACACTGCGGCATAGCGCAACGCGGGCGGCAGGCCGGCCGACAGCAGGCCCTCGCCGAATTGCGCGAAGGCCGCGACGCCGCCCAGCGCCATCGCGCCGTAGCCCCAGCGCAGCAGCTTTTCGGGCGGCAGGCCGCGTTGCAGCAGCCGGCCGCCCAGCAGGTTGCCGCCGATGTTCATGGCCGCGGCGCCGGCCGTGAGCACGGCGCTCCAGGCGACGGGCACGCCGGCCTCGGCGTAGATCGCGGGCAGGAAGCCGATCACCGCCATCCACTGGGCCGAGTACACGGCGAAGGCGGCAGCCAGCAACCACGGGCCTGATGCGCGCAGCGTGTCGCGCAGCCGGGCCGGCCATCGCTCCGTCACGGCCATCGACGTGGCGGCCGGTGTTTTCTTGTCGCTCGGCACGCTGGCCGCGACCCAGAACGCCGCGGCGGCCGACACGCCGGCCAGCGCCCACCACCAGGCGCCCCAACCCAGGGCCGCGATCAGCGCGGGACCCAGCAGCAACGCCGAGGCGACGCCCAGCGGCATGTAGGCGCCCCACCAGCCCAGCGCGCTCTTTTCCGCGCCGGGCGGCGCGGTCGCGCGGATCAATGCGGGGGCCGGCATCACGACCAGCAGAAAGCCCAGGCCTTCGAGCGCGCGCAGAAGCAACAGGGTCGGCACCGCATAGGCACGCGGGTACGCCGCAGTGCCGATCGCTCCGCCCATCAGGCTGGCCAGCGTGAGGATCGCCAGGCCCCAGAGCATGCTGCGGCGCAGTCCGAGGGTGCCGGCCGCCAGGCCCGCGGCCAGGCCCAGCGTCATGCCCGCCATCTGCACCAGCGAGAGCAGGAAGCCCGCCTCGACCAGGTCGATGCCGAGCGCGACCTGCAACGCCGGCACGGCCGGTGGCAGCTTGCCCAGATGCAGCGCGGCGCTGACGCCCGCCGCGACGACGGCCAGCGTGGCGGCCGGCAAGCGCGGGCGCGCGACAGGGGCGATCGCGGCCATGCTCAGGCTTGCCAGGCGCGCCCGGTCAGGCGCTCGTGCTCGCGCATCGCGAAGCGGTCGGTCATGCCGGCGATGTAGTCGGCCACGGCGCGCGCCACGTCGGGCCGGGTTGCGAACGATTCCGGCATCTCGGCCGGTCGCTCGAGGTAGGCCGTGAACAGTTCGCGCACCATCACCTTGGCCTGGCCGGTGGTCTGCATCACCTGCGGATGGCGGTACAGATTGGCGAACAGGAACTGCTTGAGGACGATCGACTGCGCGCGCATGCCGTCGCTGAAGCGCAGCAGCGCATCGGCACGCCGGGCCGCATCGGCATCGGCCGGCGCGGCAGCCTCGACGGCCGCGCGGGTGGCGTCGATCACGTCGTAGACCTGGGCGCTGAGCATGCGGCGGATGGTCTCGTAGAGCACGCGCCGCCCGCCCAGCGTCGGGTGCTCGGCCAGCGCCTCGCGCCGGTAGCGCTCGAACAGCTCGACCTCGCCCAGCTGCTCGATGCTGATCAGGCCCGAGCGCACGCCGTCGTCGATGTCGTGCGCGTTGTAGGCGATCTCGTCGGCCAGGTTGCACAGCTGCGCCTCCAGGCTGGGCTGGGTGCGGTCGAGGAAGCGCCGGCCCACGCCGCCGGGCTCGCTCGCCTCGATGCGCTCGGCATTGGCGCGCGAACAGTGCTTGAGGATGCCCTCGCGCGTCTCGAAGCTCAGGTTCAGGCCGTCGTACTGCGGGTAGCGGTGCTCGAGCGTGTCGACCACGCGCAGGCTCTGCAGGTTGTGCTCAAAGCCGCCGTGGCCGGCCATGCAGTCGTCGAGTGCGTCCTGGCCCGCATGGCCGAAGGGCGTGTGGCCCAGGTCGTGCGCGAGCGCGATCGCCTCGACCAGGTCTTCGTTGAGCCGCAGCGCGCGCGCGATCGAGCGCGCGAGCTGCGCCACCTCGAGCGAATGCGTGAGACGGGTGCGGAACAGGTCGCCTTCATGGTTGAGGAAAACCTGGGTCTTGTAGACCAGCCGGCGGAAGGCGGTGGAATGGACGATGCGGTCGCGGTCGCGCTGGAAGGCATCGCGCGTGGGCGCGGGCGGCTCCGGGTGCCGGCGCCCGCGCGACGCGGCCGCATGGCTCGCATACGGGGCCAGCCGCCCTGGCGAGGCATCGGCGGAGGACGCAACGACCGGCTCCATGGGAGACGCCATTTTTCAGGCGCCGCCGCATTGCGCAAGCACGTCGCGCACCATCGCATCGGGCGCCGGACGCATCACGGCCGAGCCGGGCTTGTCGATGACCACGAAGCGGATCTCGCCGGCCTCGGATTTCTTGTCGACGCGCATCAGTTCCAGGTAGCGCTCGGCGCCGAGCCTGGGCGCGACGGTGGGCAGGCCGGCGCGCTCGACCAGCGTCGTCAGGCGCTGCACGAAGGCCGCATCGACGCCGCCCAGGCGCTGAGAGAGCTGCGCCGCCATCACCATGCCGCAGCCCACGGCCTCGCCGTGCAGCCACTCGCCATAGCCCAGGCCCGACTCGATCGCGTGGCCGAAGGTGTGGCCGAAATTGAGAATGGCGCGCAGGCCGGTCTCGCGCTCGTCCTGCCCCACCACCTCGGCCTTGATCTCGCAGCTGCGCCGCACCGCATGCGCGAGCGCCGCGGGATCGCGCGCCATCAGCGCGTCGATGTGGGCCTCGATCCAGTCGAAGAAGGCCATGTCGTAGATCGGGCCGTACTTGATGACCTCCGCCAGGCCCGCGCTCAGTTCGCGTGCCGGCAACGTGGCCAGCGTCGACAGGTCGCACAGCACCAGCTGCGGCTGGTAGAAGGCGCCGATCATGTTCTTGCCCAGCGGATGGTTGATGGCCGTCTTGCCGCCGACCGAGGAATCGACCTGCGCGAGCAGCGTGGTCGGCACCTGCACGAAGGGCACGCCGCGCATGTAGCTGGCGGCCGCGAAGCCGGTCATGTCGCCGACCACGCCGCCGCCCAAAGCGAAGAGCACGGTCTTGCGGTCGCTGCCCTGCTGCAGCAGCGCGTCGAAAATCAGATTGAGCGTGGTCCAGTCCTTGTGCGCCTCGCCGTCGGGCAGTTCGAGCACATGGATCGAACGAAAGCGCCCTGCCAGCGCCTTCTGGAGTGCTTCGGCATAGAGCGGGCTCACCGTCGTGTTGGTCACGATCAGTGCGCTCGTTGCGGCGGGCACCGCATCGAAATGGGCGGCTTCGCCGAGCAGGCCGGTGCCGATCAGGATGGGGTAGCTGCGGTCGCCGAGGCGGATGTCGACGCGTTCGGGCGAGGCGATGGATTCAGGCTGGGGCATGGCCCCAAGTTTAGGGCCTTGCCTCCTCAGGCGACGGGCTCGCCGCTGGCCGCGGGCGGCGGCGTCACGATGCCCGACAGCTCGAGCTGCATCACGATGGTGTTGACCAGCGAAGCGACCGAGGGCCGCCCGGTGTCGACGATGCTGTGCGCGGTCTCGCGGTAGAGCGGATCGCGCTGCTCATGCAATTCGCGCAGCCGCGCCAACGGATCGGCGACCTGCAGCAGCGGCCGCTTGGTGTCGTGACGCAGGCGTTTGAGCAGGTCTTCAGGCGAGGAGCGCAGGTAGATCACATGGAAATGATCGTGCAGCGCCCGGCGGTTCGCTTCGCGCAACACCGCGCCGCCGCCGGTAGCGACCACGCCCTGCGCCGAAGCGGCCAGCTCGGCCAGCACCTGCTGCTCGACATCGCGGAAGGCGGCCTCGCCTTCGCGCTCGAAGTAGTCGCGGATGGCACAGCCTAGGCGCTGTTCGATCACATGGTCGCTGTCGACGAAACGACGCCCCAGGCGCTCGCCCATGCGACGACCCACCGCGGATTTGCCCGCGCCGGGCAATCCGACGAGTGCGATGTTCATACCGATCAACTCCCGAGTCTGAATGACAAAACCGCCGGCATGCCGGCGGTTTTGATTGTGAGGCCAGGGCCGTGGGTCAGGGTTTCGGGTAGGTCACGGTCAGGCGCCGGGTCTGCGTGATGCCGTCATTGGTGAACTTGAAATCCACAAATGCGACCCCTTGATTGCCACCCGCCCCGCAGGCTTCCGGACCTGCAATCTTGGACACATCGACGCTGAAATCGACCGACGTCCGGAAAGGTGGCCTTGCCAGCTGGTCAAGAACCGGCGATCCATTCGTCAATGTAGCGGCCAGGTCGGCCGTGATCGCCTGCAACGCGATGGTGGTGTTGGCTGGCGCCGGGAAGGCCTTGGGTGTTCCCGCATACAAACTGAACGTCTTCAGCGCGCAGCTTTGAAGATTGAGCGTACTGACCACGGGTACTACCTGCTGCGAGCTGTTCAGCAAAGCAGGACCCGCGAACAGATCGATCAGGATCAGATCCGACATGACGAATTCAAGCTGCTTGCCGATGGACGTGCCGTCGCCGAGAAGCGTGGAGGCAATCACGGTGGCGAACTGTCCATCGACGGGGCGAGGGTCCTGGACCACATAGTCCACGTCGCAAGCACCGCCCAAGGTCGTGCAACCACCGCGCGACGATGAACCCACTGCACCATAGTTCGCGGTAAAGACGACCGGGACACCGTCTGCGACGGGGTTGCCATTGACGTCGACGATTCGCACCAGGATCTTCGTCGAGTCGCCTGTCTTGCGAGAGTTCAGGTTGTATTTCCCGGCACTCATGTCGAATCCCTTCGGATTCGCCAGGCCCGTGGTCACCGTCAATTGGTCAGATTGCGAAGTGATCGACTTCCCATCCACTGTGGCCCGCACCACCACGGCCGTGGCAATGGCACCCGAAGAAACCGTTGTGACAACGACGCCTTCAGAGTCGCTCGTGGCCGTCGGGACGTTCAGGGTCACCGCGTTAGCCGGTGTGACGCTGAAGGTCACAGTGGCGCCCTTGACCGGCGAGTTGTTCTTGTCGACCACGCGGAAGCGCAGGGTCGCCGACTCTGACCGCCCATTGCCGCCCGAACCCTTGATGACGATCGAACGGTCCGCCGGGTTCACATCCAGGAAGTTGAGTGCATTCGCCAGCGTCTGCGGATCCACGCCACCCGTCGGTGGCGCGCTCGAAATCGAGATGGCCTTTTGTGCAGTGACGGCCGTCCCTGCAGCGGTCGCAGCCGCGGTCAGCATCGTGGCGCCCGCGATACTGGAATCGGTCGCGCGCACTTCCACTATGGCCGTGCCGGTGTCGTCGGTCAACGCGGTCTTGGCCGCAGGCGAGAAGGTCAGCAGACCGGCGCCGGTCTCGCTGAAGGTGACGATCGCACCCTTCACGACCGCACCCTTGGCATCCTTGAGCACAGCCTTCACTTGAGCGATCTCGATGCTGGAGATGGAAGTCGTGGACGCGCCACCGCCGCCCAGCACATCAAGCGTCAGCGTGCTCTGCGCCACGGGCGTCTCAGGCGTGGGCGTGCCGCCACCGCCGCCAGATCCCGAACCGCTGGGCACCGTCGGACTACCCCCTCCCCCGCCACAGGCGGCCAGCGTTGCCGCCATGAGGATCCCCAGCAGTATCTTTTTGCAAGTCATTCATCGTCCTTAAGAGAAAGCGGTCTCAGCGCGCTGCATTGCGGTCAGTGATCATCTTTGGCGTGATGAAAACCAACATTTCCGTTTTATTGAATGTGCGTTCCCGCGTGCGGAAGAGCGTGCCCAGATAAGGCAGTTCACCCAACAGCGGGATGCGCGACTCGTTGTTGCTCTCGGTCATCTCGAAGATGCCGCCGATGACCACCGTGCCACCGTTCTCCACCAGCACTTCGGTCTGCACGTGCTTGGTGTTGATCGCGAAGCCGGCCGTCGTGGCCTGGCCGACCGTGTCCTTGTTGACGTCCAGGGTCAGAATGATGTTGCCCTCGGGCGTGATCTGCGGCGTGACTTCGAGCTTGAGGTTGGCCTTGCGGAACGCGATCGACGTGGCACCACTCGAGGTCGCCACTTGGTAGGGCAGCTCGGTGCCCTGCTCGATCAGGGCCTTGGTCTGGTCGGCGGTCACCACGCGTGGGCTCGAGACCACCTTGCCCTTACCGTCGGCCTCCAGCGCCGAGATCTCCAGGTTCAACAGCCGCGAAAAGCTCGAGTTGAACAGCGACACGGCAAAGGTGCCCGCCGCATTGCCGTTGCCGGCCACCCCTGTGGACGGCAGGTTGACGAAGTTTGCGTTGGTGAAGGTCGTGGTCGCGCTGGGCTGATTGGTGAAGCCGCCGTTGACGACCGGATTCGAGGTCACCACCGGCATCGCGCCGACCGTGCTGCGCGTGTTGATCACGCCGCCGCCCAATCGCACGCCCAGCGACTTGCCGAAGGTGTCCGAGGCCTCGACGATGCGCGCCTCGATCAGCACCTGCCGCACCGGGATGTCCAGCTTCTGGATCAGTTCGGCCACGCGCGCAAGCCGCGACGGCACGTCGGAAACGAAGATCTGGTTGGTGCGTGACTCCGCGATCACGCTGCCGCGTGCACTCAAAAGGCGCGAGGTGGTGCCGCCACCGCCGCCGCCGCCGCCCGCCGAGGCACCGGTGCCGGTCAGGCCTTCGGCAATGACCAGCGCCTTGGTGTAGTTGAGCTGGAACGACTGGGTGCGCAGGGGCTCGAGGGTTTCGATGGCCGCCTTGGCCTCGAATTCCATCTTTTCCTTGGCGTTGATCTCGTCCTTGGGCGCGATCCACAGCACGCTGCCGTTCTTGCGCATGCCCAGGTTCTTGGCCTGCATGATGATGTCGAGCGCCTGGTCCCAGGGGACATCCTTGAGCCGCAGCGTGAGCGCGCCGGTGACCGAATCCGAGGTGACGATGTTGAAGTTGGTGAAGTCGGCGATCACCTGCAGCAGTGAACGGATCTCGATGTTCTGGAAATTCAGCGACAGCTTCTCGCCGCTGTAGCCCACACCCTGCGTGAGCTTGGTCGGGTCGACCTTGCGGGGGCGCACCTCGACCACGAACTGGTTCTCGCTCTGGTAGGCGCTGTGCTCCCAGTCACCGCTGGGCTCGATCGTCATGCGCACGCGGTCGCCGACCTGCTGCGTGGTGATCAACTGCACGGGGGTACCGAAATCCGCCACGTCGAGCCGGCGGCGCAGGCCTTCGGGCAGCGTCGACTTGGTGAACTCGACCACCAGATTCTTGCCCTGCTGGCGGATGTCGACGCCCACCTGGTTGTTGGCCAGATCGACGATCACCCGGCCGGTGCGATCGGACGCCAGGCGGAAATCGACATCGCGCAGCGGCAGGGTGTCGCGGTTGCGGTTCTCCGCGAACGATGCCGAACTGGAGGTCGAGGTCGCCAAGGCGGCGCCGGCCACGGGCTCCAGGGACACGAGCAGCGACTTGCCCTGCACTTCGGTCCGGTAGGCCGTCGCCTGTTTGAGATTCAAGACCAGCCGCGTGCGCTCGCCCGCCTGGACCACGTTGATCGAACGCAGGTTGCCCTGGTTCACCTCGACGGCGGAGCGGCCGATACCGTTGGTCACGCCCGGAAAATCGAGCGCTATGCGCGCCGGCGTCTGGATCGCGAAACCTGCAGGCGCCGCGGCGAGGGGCTGAGTCAGGTCGATGCGGATCACTTCGGCACCCGACTGCATCGACGTGGTCACCGACTCGATCGCGTTCTGGGCATGCGCCGCGACCACGGCGCTCAGTGTGGCAAGGGAGAGGCCCGCGGCGCGAAGCCACCGTGCCATCGTTGATTTCTGCTGACTCATTTCGACCTCTCTTGCAATTCCAACGTCGCCACGCGTTCGATCCACTCACCGGCGGCGTCCTGCACGATTTCCCGCAAGGCCAGTTCGGTTTCACCGATACGGGTGACACGCCCGTAATTCAGTCCCAGGTAGTTGCCCACGCGCACCTGGTACAGCAGCTTGTCGACCATCACCAGCGCCACCGGCTTGCCGCCGCGGTTCATGCTGCCGACCATGGCCATCGCGTCCAGCGGCATGGCTTCGAGCGCTTCCTTGCGCCGCGCCAGTTCCGGCCCGATCAGGCCCGAGCTGCTGGGCTGTGCGGAATCGCGCCGCAACGCCTGCGTGAGCTTCTGGCTGTTGAAGGGGTCGAGGGTGGCGCCCTCGGTGTAGGCCTGCGGCGTGAATTTCTTCGGCTCGCTGATCGGCGGGACCGCCGGCCGCACCTTCGTCCGCTCCTCGACCATCCATTGCTGCAGATCGTCCTGCTCCGAGCCCCAGCAACCGCTCAGCAGCAGCGCCGCGGCGCACAGTCCCAGGGCTTTCAGGCGGGTCATCATTGCTTCTTCGCTCCCGCGGCAGCGGCACGGCGCTGGCTGGCCTGTTCCTCATCGTCGAGGTAACGGTAGGTGCGCGCCGTGGCGTCCATCGTCAGGGCGCCGTCTTTCTGCGGCGCGATCGACAGGTCGTTGAGCGTCACGATGCGCGAGAGGTTGGCCACGTCGGCCACGAAGGCGCCCATGTCGTCGTAGCGACCGGTCACGCGCAGCGCGATCGGCAGTTCGGCGTAGTAGTCCTTGACCGCCACCTGGCCCGGGCGGAACAGCTCGAACTGCAGGCTTCGGCCCAGGCCCGCCTGGTTGATGTCGGAGAGCAATGCATCCATTTCGGCCTTGCTGGGCAACTGCTTCTCGAGCAGGGTCACGTACTGCTGCACCTGTTCGCGCTGCTTCTTCAGCAGATCGAGGTTGGCGGCCTGCGCGACCTTCTTCTGGTAGTCCGCCTTGAGCGTGACTTCGGTGGCGCGCTCGGTTTCCAGCTCGTCGTTGGAGTTGGTCAGCCAGACGAACCACAGCGCCACCAGCACCAGCGCGGTCACGGCGGCGCAGAGGGCATAGCGCGGCACGGCCGGCCAGACGGAAGGATCGTTCGGGTTCAGGCCACGGAACTGGTCGCCGAAGCGTCGCAGGGATGCGGCGACGTCGACGTTGGAGGCGAATCGTTTGCTTGCCATATCGGACCCTGCTTAACCCTTGCCCGCCGCAGCGGCCGCGCCGGCCGCGGGCTTCGGCACATCGGTCGGACGCTTGAGGCCGATGCGCATGGTGAAGTTGGCCACGCGGCGCTGGTCCCGCGGGTTCAAGGTCACGGTGCCGGCCGTGATCTCGACCAGCTCGGGCTTCACCAGCCAGGGACTGCTGTTGCCCAGGTTTCGCAGCAGTTCGGACACCCGCTCGTTCGACTGCGCCATGCCCTGCAACGTGACCGTCCGGTCCGTCTGCTTCATGCTGGCCAGGTACACGCCGTCGGGCAACTGACGCACCAGTTCGTTCAGCAGGTGCACCGGCATGTTCCGATCGCCTTGCAGGTCTTCGACCGCCTGCTGGCGTGCCTTGAGCGCGGTGATCTCGGACTGCAGCGTCGAGATTTCCTTGATCTCGGACTCGAGCTTCTTGATCTCGGCCTGCAGGTAGCTGTTCTTCGACTGCTGGGTCGAGATCTGCGCCTGGTACCAGACGTAGGCCGCGCCCGCGATCAACCCTCCGAGCAAGGCCGCGGCACCCAGCGTGGCGTAGAAGCTCTCGCGGCGACGCTTGCGGGCCGCTTCGCGGTGCGGCAACAGGTTGATCAGGATCACTGCAGGAACCTCCGCATGGCCAGGCCACAGGACGTCAGGTACGAAGGCGCCTCCCGGCGCACCTTCTTTTCTCGAATGCCGGCGCCGAGCTCCATGCCGTCGAAGGGATTCACCAGGGTGCACGCAAAGGAGGTCTGGCGGGTCACGGCACTGGTCAGGCCCGGCAGCGCGGCCGAGCCGCCGGCCAGCAGCACGTAGTCGACGCGGTTGTGCGGCGTGCTCGTGAAGAAGAACTGCAGCGCGCGGGCGATTTCCTGCGCAATGCTGGCCACGAAGGGCTTGAGCACGCCCGAACCGTAGTCCTCGGGCAGATCGCCGCTGCGCTTCTTGCTTTCCGCCTCTTCGGCCGAAAAGCCGTACTGGCGCACGATCAGCTGGGTCAGTTGGGCGCCACCGAAAGCCTGGTCACGGTCGTATAGCACCTCCTGGTTGCGCAAGACCTGCATGCTGGTGGTGAAGGCACCGACCTCGAACAGCGCGACGACGGCGTCGCGGCCCTGGCCCGGCAATTGCTCGATCAGCCGCGAGGTCGCGAGCCGCGAGGCATAGGACTCCACGTCGAGGATCACGGCCTTGAGCCCTGCCGCCTCGGCCAGGCCCTGACGGTCCTGCACCTTTTCCTTGCGCGATGCGGCGATCAGCACCTCGACGTCCTCGACGGCCCCGGCACTGCGGCCGACCACACAGAAGTCCAGGCTCACTTCGTCCAGGGAAAAAGGAATGTACTGATTGGCTTCGGACTCGACCTGGAGTTCGAGCTCCTGCTCGCTCATGCCACCGGGCAGCACGATCTTCTTGGTGATCACGGCCGACGGCGGCAGTGCCAGGGCGACGTTCCGGGTCCGGGTCCCGCTCTTGCGCACCACGCGGCGCACCGCCTCGGCCACCTCATCGAACTTTTCGACATTGCCGTCGCTGATCCAGCCCCGCTCCAGAGGTTCGATCGCACACCGCTCGAGCACCAGCTTGCCGCTCGCGCCACGGCCCAGCTCGACCAGCTTGACGCTGGACGAACTAACATCCAACCCGATCAACGGCGCGGGCTGACGGCGAAACAACGATCCCAAAGCAGTCAAGTTCGATCCCATCCGTTTGTAACGATTGGAAATATTTACGTATGGTTGCATGCTAGCAGCAACGGATCGTGACGCCACGGCGGTCCGCCCGCCGACGACCGCGAGCGTTGTCAAAAGTTCACGCCCACGTAGTCTTCTGCAACTTACGTGACGACACTCCGAAAATTGGTCTTCCGAGCGCTTTCCTGACGACCTTGTTCCGGGCCTTTTTTTATAATGCGCGGTGACTCCGCCTCCCTCCATGCCCCAATCGCCCCGCCCCGAGAAGCGCCCCAAGCCAACCCCGACCCGGCCTTTCTGGCTGAAGTGGCTGCTGCGCCTTCTGTTCTGGAGTGGCGGCATCGTGCTCGCCGGCGCCGTGTCGCTGGCCTGCGTGATCGCCGTTGCGCTGGCGGTCGCCTATCCCAATCTGCCCGACACCTCCGAGCTGGCCGACTACCGGCCCAAGCTGCCGCTGCGGGTGTTCTCCTCCGAAGGCACGCTGATCGGCGAGTTCGGCGAGGAACGGCGCAACCTCACGCCCATCGCCACGATCCCCAAGGTCATGAAGGACGCGGTGCTTGCCGCCGAGGATGCCCGCTTCTATGGCCACGGCGGCGTGGACTACAAGGGATTGGTGCGCGCCGGCCTGGCCAACTTGAACCGCGTGAAGAGCCAGGGCGCCTCCACCATCACGATGCAGGTGGCACGCAACGTCTACCTGAGTTCCGAGAAGACGCTGACGCGCAAGATCTACGAGGTGCTGCTGACCTTCAAGCTCGAGCACCTGCTGAGCAAGGACCAGATCTTCGAGATCTACCTGAACCAGATCTACCTGGGCAACCGCGCCTACGGCTTCGCGGCCGCCTCCGAAGCCTATTTCGGCAAGCCGCTGAAGGACATCTCGATCGCCCAGGCGGCGATGCTGGCGGGCCTGCCCAAGGCCCCGGGCGCCAACAACCCGGTGAACAACCCCACGCGCGCCCGCGGCCGCCAGTTGTACGTGATCGACCGCATGCGCGACGCCGGCTTCATCACCGCCGAGCAGGCGGTCGAAGCCAAGAAGGAAGAACTGCACCTGCGCGACGCGGCCGACCCGAACCGGCTGCATGCCGAGTACGTGGCCGAGACCGTGCGCCAACTGATGTACAGCCAGTACGGCGACAGCACCTACACCCGCGGCCTCAAGGTCTACACCTCGCTGGTGGCGGCCGACCAGGCGGCGGCGTACAAGGCGCTGCGCAAGGGCATCATGGATTACGAGCGCCGCCAGATCTACCGCGGCCCCGAGAAGTTCATCGACCTGCCGACCGATCCGAAGGAACTCGACGAAGCCGTCGACGACGCGCTGGCCGAACATCCCGACAACGGCGACGTGATGGCGGCGGTGGTGCTCAAGGCCGGCCCCAAGGAGATCACCGCGGTGCGCGCCAACGGCGACGTGCTGCAGATCACCGGCGACGGCCTCAAGCCCGCGCAGTCGGGCCTGTCCGACAAGGCCCCGCCCAACATCAAGGTCCGCCGCGGCGCCGTGATCCGGATCGCGCGTACGCCCAAGAACACCTTCGAGATCACCCAACTGCCCGAGGTCGAAGGCGCCTTCGTGGCGCTCGACCCGCGCGACGGCGCGATCAAGGCGATGGTGGGCGGCTTCGATTTCGGGAAGAACAAGTTCAACCACGTCACCCAGGCCTGGCGCCAGCCGGGCTCGAGCTTCAAGCCCTTCATCTATTCGGCCGCACTCGAAAAAGGCTTCTCGCCCTCGACCGTGATCAACGACGCTCCGCTGTTCTTCGACGGCGGCACCACCGGCGGCCAGCCCTGGGAGCCCAAGAACTACGACGGCACCTTCGAAGGCCCGATGTCGATGCGACGCGCGCTCATGAGGTCCAAGAACATGGTGTCGATCCGCATCCTGCAGTCGATCGGCACGCGCTACGGCCAGGAATGGATCGGCAATTTCGGCTTCGAACGCGAGAAACACCCGGCCTACCTGCCGATGGCCCTGGGCGCCGGCTCGGTCACGCCGATGCAGATGGCGACCGCCTACTCGGTGTTCGCCAACGGCGGCTACCGCGTCAATCCGTATCTGATCACCCGCGTCACCGACCACAAGGACCGGGTGCTGGTCGAGACGCAACCGCCGATGCTCAACGAGACGATGCGCGCAATCCCGCAGCGCAATGCCTTCATCATGGAAAGCCTGCTGCAATCGGTCGCCAGCGGCGGCACGGCGGCGCGGGCCCAGGCCACGCTCAAGCGGACCGACATCTACGGCAAGACGGGCACCACCAACGACTCGCTCGACGCCTGGTTCGCGGGCTTCCAGCCGACCCTGACCGCGGTCGCCTGGATGGGCTACGACACTCCGCGCAAGCTGGGCGATCGCGAAACCGGCGGCGGCCTGAGCCTGCCGATCTGGATCAGCTTCATGGAGACCGCGCTCAAGGGCGTGCCCGTGGTCGAACTGACGCCTCCCGCGAGCGGCGTGGTCAACGTCGGCGGCGAGTGGTACTACGACGACTACGGCCCGGGCCGCGGCGTGTCCACCCTGGGTGTAGAGGCGGCGGCGACCTCGGTCGAGGCGACCGGCGGCCCGATCGGCGCGCCGCCTGCGCCCGAAGAGCGCAACCGCATCCTCGACCTGTTCAGGAACTGAGGATCCGGCTCAGGCGGTGAACAGCAAGGGCTGTCCCGCCTGCAGCGAGGCTTCGCGCGACAGGTTGCCGAAGAACTCCTCGCCGGTCTTGGTGTCGACCCAGGCGCTGCCGTCGTGACGGTAGTGGTAGCCGCCGGAGCGCGCCGCCAGCCAGATTTCCTGCAGCGGCTTCTGCAGATTGACGATCAACTGGCTGCCGTTCGGAAAGACCAGCGTGATCATGCCGCCCACGCGCTGGTTGTCGATGTCGGCCTCGGTGGCGTCGTTGATGCGGTCGCAGGACTGCTCGATCGCAGCCAGTGCGGCTTCCGCACGATCCATGTACTCGGGGTCGGTCATTACAATTTCGCCATGTTGAAAGTCCGCCAAATTCTAGTGAGCGCCATTGGCCTCTGTGCGCTCGGGGTCGGCTTGTCCGGCTGCGGGCTCAAGGGCCCGCTCTACCTGCCCACCGATCCGGCCGCCGCCCAGCGCGCCACGCTGCCCGAATTGCTGACGCCGTCGATCGGCAAGCCTGCGAGCGCCGCACCTGCCGATGCCGCGGCGGCGCCTGCCCCCGCGCCCGCCAGCAGCGCCCCCGCCGGAGCCCCGCGATGACCGCCTCGACCGCCCTCCCCGGCCACCCGCACATCGCCCGGCGCGACGGCGCCTTGCACGTCGAGGCCCTGCCGCTGGAAGCGCTGGCCCGCGCGCACGGCACGCCGCTGTTCGTCTACTCCAAGCAATGGATGCTCGACGCGCTGGCCGCGTACCAGCGCGGCTTCGAGGGCCGCGACGCCCTCGTCTGCTATGCGATGAAGGCCAACTCCTCGCTGGGCGTGCTGCGCGTCTTCGCCGAGGCCGGCTGCGGCTTCGACATCGTCTCGGGTGGCGAACTCGCGCGCGCGCTGGCCGCGGGCGCCGATCCGGCCAAGGTGATCTTCTCGGGCGTGGGCAAGACCCGCGCCGAGATGCGCCAGGCGCTGGCCGCGGGCATCGCCTGCTTCAACGTCGAGAGCGAGGCCGAGCTCGAGGTGCTCAACGCGGTGGCGCTCGAAGAAGGCCGGCGTGCGCGCATCAGCATCCGGATCAATCCCAACGTCGATCCGAAGACGCACCCCTACATCTCGACCGGGCTCAAGGGCAACAAGTTCGGCGTGGCGCACGACCGCGCGCTGGCCGCCTACCGCCATGCGGCGTCGCTGCCGGGCCTCGAGGTGGTGGGCATCGACTGCCACATCGGCTCGCAGATCACCGAAGCCTCGCCCTACCTGGATGCGCTCGAGCGCGTGCTCGACCTGGTCGTGCTGATCGAAGCGGCGGGCATCCCGCTGCACCACCTCGATTTCGGTGGCGGCCTGGGCATCGACTACAACCACGACACGCCGCCGGCCGCGGACGTGCTCTGGAAGCAACTGCTGGCGCGGCTCGATGCACGCGGCTTCGGCCAGCGCAAGCTGGTGGTGGAACCCGGCCGTTCGCTGGTGGGCAATGCCGGCGTCTGCGTGACCGAGGTGCTCTACACCAAGCCCGGCGAGGACAAGAACTTCTGCATCGTCGACGCGGCCATGAACGACCTGCCGCGCCCGGCCATGTACCAGGCCTTCCACCGGATCGTGCCGCTGAACGAGCGCCTCGCGGCCGAGGCGACGACCTACGACGTGGTCGGCCCGGTCTGCGAGAGCGGCGACTGGATCGGCCGCGACCGCGAACTGAACGTGGCCCAGGGCGACCTGCTGGTCGTGCTGTCGGCGGGGGCGTATTGCATGTCGATGGCCAGCAACTACAACACCCGCGGCCGTGCCGCCGAGGTGCTGGTCGCGGGCGACCGCGCCACGCTGATCCGCCGGCGCGAAACCGTCGAGGACCAGCTGCGCAACGAGCTCGGCTGATCGCCCGGATCGGCTAGAGCTTGGTCGCCTGCACGCGCGCCACGGCCGGCGCGCGTGGCGTCGCCTGTTTCTGTTTCTGGCGCACGAAGTGCCAGATTCGCCACGCCAGCAGCGCAGCCACGATGCCCGCATAGACGAACACTTCGGCGAAGTCGTTCTTGCCGGCGCGCATCCAGAAGAAGTGCAGCAGGCCCAGCCCCGCGATCAGGTAGACCAGCTTGTGCAGCCGCTGCCAGCGCTTCGCGCCCAGCGCCTTGATTGCGCGGTTGAAGGAGGTCGCAGCCAGCGGCGTCAACAACACGAAGGCGGCGAAGCCGACCAGGATGAAGGGCCGCTTGGCGATGTCGCGTGCGATGTCGCCAAGCTCGAAGCCCATGTCGAACCAGCTGTAGCTGAGCAAATGGACGGCCACGTAGAAGTACACGAACAGCCCGAGCATGCGCCGGTAGCGCGCCAGGCCGGTGAGCTTGAAACTCACGCGCAACGGTGTCACGGCCAGCACGATGCACAGGAAGCGCAGCGTCCAGTCGCCGGTCGAGCGGATCAGGTACTCGGCCGGGTTCGCGCCCAGGCCGTCGGTGACGGCGCCGAACACCAGCCAGGCGAAAGGCAGCAGGCACAGCAGGAACACCAGCGGCTTGGCCGCCTTGTGCAGCAACAGCTTGTTCATCGCGGGCCGCCCGGCTTCAATAGAACTTCTTGAGGTCCATCCCGGCATAGAGCTGGCCGACCTGGGCTTCGTAGCCGTTGAACATCTCGGTCTTGCGCCGCTTGGCGAACAGGCCGCCGCCGTCGCCGATGCGGCGCTCGGTGGCCTGGCTCCAGCGCGGATGGTCGACGTTCGGGTTCACGTTGGAATAGAAGCCGTACTCGTTGGCGGCCGACTTGTTCCAGGCCGTGCTCGGCTCCTTCTCGACAAAGCGGATCTTGACGATCGACTTGGCCGACTTGAAGCCGTACTTCCACGGCACCACGAGGCGAACCGGCGCGCCGTTCTGGTTGGGCAGCACCTCGCCGTACATGCCGAAGGTCAGCAGCGTCAGCGGATGCATGGCCTCGTCCATGCGCAGGCCTTCGGCATAGGGCCAGTCGAGCACGCGCGAGCCGACGAAGGGCATGGTCTTGGGATCGGCCAGCGTCACGAACTCGACGTACTTCGCGTTGCCCTGCGGCTCGACCTTCTTGATCAGCTCGGCCAGCGAATAGCCGACCCAGGGAATGACCATCGACCAGCCCTCGACGCAACGCAGGCGGTAGATGCGTTCTTCCTGCGCGCTGAGCTTGATCAGGTCCTCGATGCCGTACTTGCCCGGCTTCTTCACCAGACCCTCGACCTCGACGGTCCAGGGACGGGTCTTGAGCGTGCCGGCGTTCTTCACCGGATCGCCCTTGTCGGTGCCGAACTCGTAGAAGTTGTTGTAGCTCGACGCGTCCTTGTAGTCGGTGAGCTTCTCCATCGATTGGGCGCCCGGCACCGCCGACTTGCCGCCCTTGAGCGCGGCCAGCTTGCCCGGCGCCACGGTCTGCGCCATCGCGTCGCGCGCGGCCCAGCTCGCCAGCGCCGCGCCGGCGGCGCCGCCGGCCATCAGCTTGAGCAGGTCACGCCGGCCTTCGTAGGCGCTGCGGGACGTGATCTCGCTGGAAGCCGGGTGGATGAAGCCGTTGTCACGGGAACGAATCAGCATGGCGCGCCTTTCGATGGCAGGTGGATCTCACCCTCAACTTCGTTGCAGGGCACCGAAAGGTTACGCGCTTGCCGCGCGTTCGGTTTCAGAGCGTGCCGTAACTGTGCAGTCCGCTGAGGAACATGTTCACGCCCAGGAAGGCGAAGGTGGTCACGGCCAGGCCGCCCAGCGCCCACCAGGCCGCCACGGTGCCGCGCAGGCCCTTGACCAGCCGCATGTGCAGCCAGGCCGCGTAGTTGAGCCAGACGATCAGCGCCCAGGTTTCCTTCGGGTCCCAGCTCCAGTAGCCGCCCCAGGCGTCGGCGGCCCACAGGGCGCCCAGCACGGTGGC
Source organism: Variovorax frigidus (assembly GCF_051216515.1). Lineage (NCBI taxonomy): Bacteria > Pseudomonadati > Pseudomonadota > Betaproteobacteria > Burkholderiales > Comamonadaceae > Variovorax > Variovorax frigidus. The sequence goes on along the minus strand of NZ_JBPJZF010000005.1, from coordinate 173,443 downwards.
GATGGTGAAGAAGGCGAAGCCGACCGTGATCGACTTGTACATGACGTCGTCGAGCACGTCGTTGGCCGGCAGACGCGCCGCGATGCGCTTGCGGCCGAGCAGGATGCCCGCGGCGATCAGCGCCGAGATGCCCGCATAGACCACCCAGTAGCTGCCGCCGGCTTCCTGCACGCGCTGGCGGAAGGCCACGGGCACGAAGCACAGCGCCACGCCCAGCAGCCAGATCGGCGTGAGCTTGTACCAGCGCTTCTCGTCGGCCTGCTCCTTGATCAGGTAGGCGAAGGCCACCATGGCCGCGAGCGCGAAGGTGCCGTAGCCGATGAAGTTGGCGGGCACGTGCAGCTTCATCCACCAGCTCTGCAGCGCGGGCACCAGCGGCTGGATCTCGTGCGCTTCGCGCACCAGCGTGTACCAGAGCAGGAAGCCGACCGCGGCGCTCACCACCAGCATCACGAAGGCGCCCATGGCGCGGGTGCGGTAGATCGATTCGAAGTACAGGTAGAAGGCCGCGGTGAGCCAGCTGAACAGCACGAAGACCTCGTAGAGGTTGCTCACCGGGATGTGGCCGATGTCCGGGCCGAGCTGGTGGCTTTCGTACCAGCGCACCATAGTGCCGATCAGCGCCATCGTGATCGCCGCCCAGGCCACGCGCGAGCCGATCAGCTCCATCGCATCGCCCTGCTTGCCGCCGAACAGCCCCAGCCAGTAGAAGATCGTGCTCATGAAAAACAGCACGCTCATCCAGAGGATGGCCGACTGGCTCGACAGGAAGTACTTGAGCCAGAACACCGTGTCGGCCCGCGCCAGGTCGCCCTGGTAGGAAGTGATGGCCAGCACGGTCGCGGCCGCGACGCCGACCGCCAGCAGCTGCAGCGGGCGCCAGAACCAGCCGAGCCAGACCATGGCGGGCACCGTGCCCACGAGGATCGCTTTCTCGTAGATGTCCATCGAGCCCGCATAGCGCGAGAAGGCGAACAAGGCGCCGGCCGCGACGATGGCCGCGAACACCCAGTCGAAGAGGTTGCGGCGCGCGAGCCAGCTGTCGTTGAGGGTCAGTGTCGTGGTGGTCATGGCGCCGGTTCTTTCTGGAGGGCGAGCAGCTTGTCTTTGAGATTGTCGAATTCGCGGTCGCTGTCGATGGTGCGGCGATTGACCGAGAAGGCCATGGTCGCGCTGCTGCCGCCGGTCTCGGCGGGCGCGAGCCACACCCAGAGACGCCGCTCGCGCACGTAGAGCATGGCGAAGATGCCGACGATCAGGAACAGGCAGCCCAGGTAGACGATGCTCTTGCCCGGGGCCCGGGCCACCTGGAACACGCTGGCCTGGACCTGCTTGAAGTCGGTCATCATCATCGCGACCGGTGCGGGGTAGAAGTGGGCATCGCTGATGGCCAGCACCGCCTGCGTGAGGAAGGCCTGCGACTTGTCGTCGCCCGGCAGCGCGGCCAGGCCCGCCGATTCGCGGCTCAGGTTGAGCACCTCGAACAGCACCTCGTTGAGGATGCGCACCAGCACCGCGCCGGCGCGTGCGCGCTCGGCCTCGGGCACGTTGAATTCCATGAACTCGGCGATCGCCTGCCAGCCGCCTTTGCTGGTGGCGTCGGCCTTCACCCGCTCGCTGCCGGCGAACAGCGCCAGCGCGCGCGTGGCCGAGGCCCGCAGCTGCTCGGCCAGTTCGGGCCGCGCCGGGTCGGTGGCACGCGCGATGTAGCGCTCCACCGCGCGGGCGCGCACCGCGTCGTCGCCGAGCGCGGTACGCATGCGCTGGAAGCCGTCCATCGAACCGTTCTCGTCGGCCGGCACGCGCAGGTAGCGGAACGGGTCCTCGGGCTTCTCGCGCATGCCCAGCAGGAACACCGGCTGGCCGTCGCCGGTGTCGACCGGCACCATGTAGTTCTGGTACTCGCGGGCCTGGCCCGCGGCGTCGCGCAGCTTGTAGCCGATGCTCGGGCCGATGTTGCGCAGCACCTTGGGCTTGTTGACCTTGTTGGCCGCGCCCAGGCGCGACTCCAGGCTGTGCTGCAGGTCGACCTTGCGCACGTCGGCACCGCTGGTCATGGCGCCGCCGGCCCCGTCGGCGAAGTTCTCGACGTTGATCACGCGCAGCGCCACGTATTCGAGCGTGAGCTTGTCGCTGCCGTTGGTGATTTCAGAGCTGGTGCCGATCGTGCCCTCGAGCTCGAAGGGCTTGGCCGCGGCCGACATCGGCACCGCCTTGACCTTCACCGTGGAACCGCCGTCGTCGAAGCTCGACTGGTAGATCTCCACGCCCTTGTAGCTGGCCGGATGGTTCACCTCGATGCGCGCAGGCACCTGCTCGCCGGTCTCGCGGTCGTGCAGCACCACCTCGCTGGCGAACAGCTTGGGCATGCCGGTCGAGTAGTAGTCGACGATGAATTTCTTGAGCTCGATCGAGAACGGCAGGTCCTGCAGCAGCACGCCGTCGGCCTGGTTCAGGATCGCCACGCTGGAGCGGCCGCCCTCGGGCACCAGGATGTTGCCGCGGAAGGTCGGGTTCGAGGGCGACAGGCGGTGCTCGGGCGCCACGTCGGCGATCATGCCGCCGCCGGTGAACACGCTCTTGCCGTTGAACCAGGTCTGGGCGCGCACCACCAGGTCGCCGTCGAGCAGGCCGCCGATGCAGATCAGCACGATCGCGCCGTGCGCCGCGATGTAGCCCAGCTTGTGGGCGCCGCCCGCGCGCGCCGCCACCATCCAGCCCGCGCCTTCGCGGTGCTGCAGCTTGACCTTCCAGCCGCCGCCCGTGAGCAAGGTGCCGATGCGCTGCGCGGCCACCTCGGGCACTTCCGCGCCCAGCGTGGTCGTTGCGCGCTGGCCGAAGGCCCGCAGGCCCTGCACCCGAAGGTCTTCCTTGAAGTTCTTGAGGTCCCTGAGGATGTGCGGCGTGTTGCGCGCGATGCACAGCGTGGTGCTGATCACCAGGAACAGCAGGATCAGCAGGAACCACCAGGCGCTGTAGATCGCGTCGAGGCGCGCGGCGCGGAACAGCGCGGCCCAGAAGGGGCCGAACTGGTTGATGTAGTTGCCCAGGGGCTCGTGCTGCTTGAGCACGGTGCCGATGATGGAGGCGATGCAGATGATCGTGAGCAGCGCGATCGCGAAGCGCATCGACGAGAACAGCTCCACCGTCGCGCGTACCGCTTGCGGGCCGCGACGGACGCGAAGGCCGTGGGTGGAAACTGACATGGAAAAGGACTTCGGAGACGCTGGCTGGAGAAAGCAAAAAGGCGGGCCATCCTGCTGGATCGGCCCGCCTTGTTGGATTGATTATTGGCGGTTAGTTCATCACGGTCCCGGCCGCCGCGGCGCCCGCAGGAACAGGCACGAAAAGACGGCGCGGGCCTGGGGCTCGGTTAACGCAGGCCGGCGATGTAGTCCGACACGGCCTTGATTTCACGGTCGTTGAGCTTGGCGGCCACACCGGTCATCGGCGCGCTGTTGGCACGCGAGCCGTCGCGGAAGGCCACGAGCTGGGCGGTGGTGTAGTCGGCATGCTGGCCACCCAGGCGCGGGTACTGCGCGGGCAGGCCGGCACCGGTGGGGCTGTGGCAGCTGGCGCAGGCCGGGATCATGCGGTCGGCGATGCCGCCGCGGTAGATCTTCTCGCCCAGGGCGACCAGGTCCTTTTCCTTGGCGAAGCCCGGCTTGACGGTCTTCGAGCCGACGAACCAGGCGATGTTGCGCATGTCTTCGTCCGACAGGGCCGAAGCGTAGGGCTTCATGATCGCGCTCTTGCGCTTGCCGGACTTGAATTCCTGCAGCTGCTTGAGGATGTACTCGGGATGCTGCTGTGCCAGCTTGGGGTTGGCCGCGATGGCCGAGTTGCCGTCCGCGTTGTGGCACGACGCGCAACTCTGGCTGTTGGCCGGCGTCGCATTGAAGATCGTGTCGCCCTTGGCCGGGTCGGGCTTGGCCGGCTTGGCGGCCGCAGCGGGGGCGGCCGCGGGCTCGTCGGCTGCAAAAGCAGCGCTGGTGGCGGCGCCCATGAGGGCTGCAAGCAGGAAATGGGCAAACAACTTCATATCGGGGGGCTCGATTTATTGGCGCAAAACCCCGCGATTCTACAATGGTGCTCCGTTACCAAGGCTTCCTCATGACCACCCCCGCGCCTTCACCGGCCCCCGCCACGCCCGCCGCGGCGATCGCACCCGACCGGATCCGCACGGCCATGGGCTGGATGCACACCGCCCATTTCCTCACCAGTGCCCCCCAACTGGAGCATCTGCCGGCCTTCGATCTGCCCGAGATCGCCTTCGTCGGGCGCTCGAACGCAGGCAAGTCGACCGCGATCAACACCCTGACGCAGCAGCACCGGCTGGCCTTCGCCTCGAAGACACCCGGCCGCACCCAGCACATCAACCTGTTCGGCGTGGGCAAGCAGAAGGTCGACGACGCCGTGCTCGCCGACCTGCCCGGCTACGGCTATGCCGCGGTGCCGCGCGAAGCCAAGCTGCGCTGGCAGCGCGTGATGGGCAACTACCTCATGACGCGCGAGAACCTGCGCGGCGTGGTGCTGATGTGCGACCCGCGCCACGGCCTGACCGAGCTCGACGAGATCCTGCTCGACGTGATCCGCCCGCGCGTCGAGGCCGGCCTCAAGTTCCTGGTGCTGCTGACCAAGTCCGACAAGCTGACCCGCGCCGATGGCGCCAAGGCGCTGTCGATTGTGCGACTGCAGGCCGGCGGCGGTGAGGTCAAACTGTTCTCGGCGCTGAAGAAGCAAGGCGTCGACGAAGCCGCCGAACTCCTCTGGCGCTGGGCTCATCCAGAGTCCTGACCCCCGGCGGCACCGGTCGACTCGTGCGCCCACACCACCGACCGGAGACCGCCAGATGATCGAGACCTTCCAGCGCACCCTGCCCAACGGCATCACGCTCAGTTGCCGCGCCAGCGGCACACCCGGCCGGCCGTTGATGGTGTTCCTGCACGGCTTCCCCGAAGGCGCGTTCATCTGGGATGCGCTGCTTGAACATTTCTCGCAACCCGAACACGGCGGCTACCGCTGCGTCGCGCCCAACCTGCGCGGCTTCGAGCAGTCGAGCGCGCCGCCGGCCGTGGAGGACTACCGCCCGCACCTGCTGGTGCAGGACGTGCGCCAGCTGGCCGCCACCGAAAGCACCGACGGCGTGATCGACACGCTGGTCGCGCACGACTGGGGCGGCGCCTTCGGCTGGGGCTTCGCCAACGCCTTTCCAGCGCAGGCCCGTCGATTGGTCATCCTCAACTCGCCGCACCCGGGCACCTTCGCGCGCGAGCTGTGCGACAACCCGGTGCAGCAGCAGGCCAGTGCGTACATGAACTTCCTGGCGCGGGCCGACGCGCCCGCGCTGCTGGCCGAAGACGACTACCGCCGCATGTGGCCCTTCTTCACGCTCATGGGCGCGGGCAGCGACGGCTTCGGCTGGCTCACCGACAGCGTGAAAGACCAATACCGCGCGCTCTGGAACGCCGGTCTGCGCGGCGCCTGCAACCTCTACGCGGTGACGCCGCTCAAGCCAGCCATGCCGGGCCAGGACGCGCCGCCGATCCCGCAGCTGCCGCGCGAGCGCCTGACCATCGAAGCGCCCACGCTGGTGCTCTGGGCGCTCGACGACAGCGCGCTGCTGCCCGGCCTGCTCGACGGATTGGACGACTACGTGCCGAAGCTCAAGCTGGTGAAGGTGCCGGGCGCGACGCACTGGATCGTGCACGAACAGCCGCAGCGCGTGGCCGCCGAGATCGAGGCGTTTCAGCGCGGCGCCTGACTCCTTCGCGGGACACCGCGGAACCGGCTTCGCCGGGCCGCTGGTGTCGCCCCCGGAAGGGGGAGGGCGAAGCCACACGAAGTGGGCAAGCCCCGGGGGAGAGCCAAGTGCGCCGGCTTCGCCGGGCCGCTGGTGTCGCCCCCGGAAGGGGGAAGGCGAAGCGACACGCAGTGCGTGAAGCCCTCGGGGGAGAGTCAATACACCGGTGGCGCGCCCTCGGGCCGTGTCTTGAAGCGCCGATGCACCCAGTAGTACTGCGAAGGCATCGCGTCGATGTAGCCCTGCAGCCGCGTGTTCATCAGCGCGGTGTCGGCCACCGCATCGTCGCTGGGGAAGTTCTGCCAGGCCGGCAGCACCTCGATGTCGTAGCCCGTGGACGTGAGCCGCGACACCACCGGCACCACCTTGGCCTTGCCCAGCCGCGCGAAACGCGAGAGCGAGGGCAAGGTAGCCGCGGGCACGCCGTAGAAAGGCACGAACACCGACTGCTCGCGGCCGAAGTCCATGTCCGGCAGCAGGTACAGCAGGCCGTTCTTGCGCAGGCCCGCGACGATCGGCTTGATGCCCTCGGTGCGGTTGAGCGTGATCACGTTGCCGAAGCGCTGACGTCCTTCGCGGATCCAGGCGTCGACCAGCGGATCGCGCTGGGTCGTGTAGATGGTGGTCGAAGGCCGCGCCGTGTGCATGGTGAGTGCGGTCGCGGCCGCGTCGAGACCGTAGAAGTGCGGCGCGAACAGGATCATCGGCGCGCTGCCGTGCGCGATCTCGTCGATCTCGGCGGTCGAGCCGATCACGCGCAGCCGGCTGGCCACCACGGCCTCGGGGGCGTGCCAGAGCCAGCTGCGGTCGAGCCAGGACTGGGCCACGAAGACGAAGGTCTCGCGGGCGATGGCCTCGCGTTCGGCCTTGGACTTCTCCGGCAGGCACAGCGCGAGATTGGTCTGCACCACATGGCGGCGCGACACCGCGACGACATACAGCACACGGCCCAGCACCTTGCCGAAGCCGCGCACCAGCGGCAGCGGCACGCGGGCCAGCGTGCGCATGAAGCCGATGCCGAGTCGGGACGAGAAGCTCATTCGAAAACCTTCGTGCTGCGCACTGCGGTGCGAGCTTGCTTGGGGCGGCCCGGCGCTGCGCATTCGGAAACCTCCGTGCTGCGCACTGCGGTGCGAGCTTGCTTGGGGCGGCCCGGCGCTGCGCTCATGTTGCAGCCTTCTGCGCCGGCTCGCCCTTGGGCTGTTTGAAGCGCGCGTAGTCCCAGACGTACTGGCCCGGCAGTTGGCGGATCAGGCGTTCGATGCCCTGGTTCATCGCGGCGGCGGCGGCCTCGGGCGTGGCCGTCGGATCGCTCATCGGGGTGTCGTCGAAGGGCTCGAAGCGGATCACGAAGCGTCCGCCGCGGGGCAGCCGCTCGCACACGCAGAGGAACACGTGCGCGCCGGTCTGCTGCGCGAGGCGCGGTAGCAAGGTCATGGTGTAGGCCGGCCGGCCCAGGAACGGCGCCCACACGCCTTGCCCCAGCGGTGGCACCTGGTCGGGCAGGATGCCGGTGTAGCCGCCGTTGCGCAGCGTGCGCATGAGTCCACGCACGCCGGCCACGCTGGTGGGCAGGGTCTGCAGGCCGGCGCGGTCGCGCGAGCCCTTCATGAGCCCGGCCATCCAGGCCTTGCGCGGCGGCCGGAACAAGGCGGTCAGCGGGCCGTGCACGGCCACGAAGCGCTCGGCGATCGCCTGGCCGCAGAGCTCCCAGCTGCCGATGTGCGGCGTGACCAGGATCAGGCCCTTGCGTTCGGCCAGCGCGGCCTCGAAGACCTCGGCGCCGTCCCAGCGCGCGATGCGCGGCAGCACACTGGCGCCTTGCGGCCGGGCCCACAGCCAGGGCAGTTCGGCGGCCATCGCACCGGCCGCGCCGACGGCGGGGCGGTACTGTGCGGGTGTGAAACCGGCCGCTTCGGCGTTTTCCCGGAAGCGGCGCCGGTAGTCGGGCGCGGCCCACCACACCAGCCAGCCGAAGCACGCGCCGAGCCGATGCATCCAGGGCAGGGGCACATGGGCGAGCAGGCGAAACAGAGGAATCATCGAGGCGGTAAGGGTGAGAAGTGAGGCTCACGCAAGCAAAACGCGGCTCGCATAGAATCCAAATTGTCGCTGAGTTATGGAACTACTTGCAGGGCGACATGCACAAGCGCCACGCGATTGTGCCCGTGCCGATCCGGCATTCTGCTAAAGCGTTCGCCGAAGCTCCCCCAGCTGGCAACGCGCCAACTGACCGACGGAGTTTTATCAATGGCGAACGATTTCCTCTTCACTTCCGAATCCGTTTCCGAAGGCCACCCCGACAAGGTTGCCGACCAGATTTCGGATGCCATCCTCGACGCGATCTTCGAACAGGACCCGCGCAGCCGCGTGGCCGCCGAGACGCTGACCAACACCGGCCTGGTGGTGCTCGCCGGCGAGATCACGACCAACGCGCACGTCGACTACATCCAGGTCGCGCGCGACACCATCAAGCGCATCGGCTACGACAACACCGAGTACGGCATCGACTACAAGGGCTGTGCGGTGATGGTCTGCTACGACAAGCAGTCCAACGACATCGCCCAGGGCGTGGACCACGCGAGCGACGACCACCTGAACACCGGCGCCGGCGACCAGGGCCTGATGTTCGGCTACGCCTGCGACGAGACGCCCGAGCTGATGCCCGCGCCGATCTACTACGCGCACCGCCTGGTCGAGCGCCAGGCCCAGCTGCGCAAGGACGGCCGCCTGCCGTTCCTGCGCCCGGACGCCAAGAGCCAGGTCACGATGCGCTATGTCGACGGCAAGCCGCACAGCATCGACACCGTGGTGCTCTCCACCCAGCACCACCCCGACCAGAGCGAAACCTCGACCAAGATGAAGGCCTCGTTCAACGAAGCCATCATCGAAGAGATCATCAAGCCCGTGCTGCCCAAGGAGTGGCTGCAGAACACGCGCTACCTGATCAACCCGACCGGCCGTTTCGTCATCGGCGGCCCGCAGGGCGACTGCGGCCTCACGGGCCGCAAGATCATCGTCGACACCTACGGCGGCGCCTGCCCGCACGGCGGCGGTGCGTTCTCGGGCAAGGACCCGTCGAAGGTCGACCGCTCGGCCGCCTACGCCGCACGCTACGTGGCCAAGAACATCGTGGCCGCGGGCATCGCGCGCCAGTGCCAGATCCAGGTGGCCTACGCGATCGGCGTGGCCGAGCCGATGAACATCACGGTCTACACCGAAGGCACGGGCCTGATCCCCGACGCGCAGATCGCCGCCCTGGTGCGCGAACACTTCGACCTCCGCCCCAAGGGCATCATCCAGATGCTCGACCTGCTGCGCCCGATCTACCAGAAGACCGCCGCCTACGGCCACTTCGGCCGTGAAGAACCCGAGTTCACCTGGGAATCGACGAACCAGGCCGCGGCACTGCGCGCGGCGGCCGGCCTGAAGTAAGGCCCTACGCGCTGTCCGTCGGCGTGGCCGGCGGACAGCGCACTGCGACCCGCAGTCTTCAGGCCATCGCGGCCCAGTGGTTGTCCAGTCGCAACGCAGCCACCACGGCCGCCTCCCCCACGGCCCCGGCCATCGGCACCGCCCGTTCGCGCCCCCCGGCCCAGATCCCACCCTGCACGGGCGCGAGGGCACAGGCTTCGGTCAGCGACGTGAAGCCATCCCAGCGCCCATCGGCACGCCAGATCGCCACGCCGTTCGCGCGCGGACAACTCACCGCGAAGCGCTCACCGCCGAACGCGATGGCCCCGCCATAACCCGCGAGTGCATGCCCGGCCTCGACGGCACGCAGTGAACGGCCGTCGAACAGCGCCAGCAGCGGCGCAGCGGCCTTGTCCTCCACGCGGTCGTGCTCGGCCTGCAGCGCGATGCCCAACTGTCCGTGCGCGCCCCAGGCCATGTGGCGCAGGCTGAGCCGCGGATCGGCCAGGCGCCACTGGCCGCGGAGCGTTCCGTCGGCGCCGTCGAGCCGCACCAGCGACGCGTCCATGCGCTCCAGGTCCACCTTCACGCGGCCGGTCTCGGGCAGCGTGGGAATGCCGCCGTTGGCGACCACCAGGCTGCCGTCGGTGTCGGTCAGCAGTTCGTGCGGGTCCATGCCGTGGGTCGGCCATTCGTCGATCTTCTCCAGCGACGCGGCATCGCGCACGCCGATCAGGCCTTCGGCGGTCTCGAGATCGGTCTCGGTGGTGTACAGCGTCCGCCCGTCGGCGCTCGCGATCACATGGCCGTTGAAGGCGCGGCCCGCTTCGATCCAGCACCAGGCCAGGGCCTGGCCGTCGGGCCGCCAGCGCACCAGCCAATCGCCCGGCCGGCGTGCCGCGGCGAGCAGCGTGCCGTCGCGCTCCACCCACAGGCCGTGTGCACGCGTGGGCACCTCGAGCGCCGACTGCACGGCCAGGCCCTGCGGTGTCTGCGCGAGCACGCCGACGCGGTAGCCGGCCTCGGCCTCCCAGGCGGCCACGAAGCGTGACGCCGATGTCGCCTCGGCCCTTGCCAGCGGCACCATCGCGGACGCCGCCATCCAGGCGAGCCAGCGCCGGCGGTCCATCGGCATGCGCGCGTCAGTCACCGTCGCCGTCCGAGAAGCCGACCACCACCTTGAGCGCCGGCGCCACATCGGCCTCGATCAGTTTCTTCACCCCAGCCAGCGCGCGCGTGGCCGCGGGCAGTGCAGGCAAGTCGGCCGGCGTGGCGCGCTGCATCGCTGCATCGGCTTCGGCCACCGCCTGCGTCAGGCGCTCGGCCAGGGCTTGCTTGCCGCTGGCCGCGAGCGTTTGCGCCACCGGCGCCGCGAGCGAACGCAGCGCCTCCCATTGCGCAGCCCAGCTCTGCGCCGCATGGCCACTGACCGCGCGCGCGAACACCGGCGCCTTGCCGGTGTTCGAGGTCTCGACGGTCTTGAGCGGCTTGTCGATCTGCGCCCAGCGCAGCCGCTCGAAGCCGCCCAGCCACTGGTTGAACAGCTCCTGCCAGGCGAGATAGGTGCGCGCCGGATCGGCCGCCCAGTCGGTCGCGGCCAGTTCGGCGAAGCCGGCCGACAGCGTCGCCCCTTCGCGCGCCAGCTCGATCGCCACCTGCTGCGTGTAGCGGCAGGCCGGTGATTGCGGCGCGGGCTTCTTCGTCCACAGCAGCCATTCGAGCGCGGGGATGCCCTTGGCCGGCGTGCCCACGCGCTCCATCGCTTCCGCGCCGACGGGCGCGCTGCCGATGGCGCGCTCGATCAGCGGCGGACGGGTCGGATTGAAGTCGAGCGCGGTCAGCGCGCGGCGCTTGACCAGCGGCCCGACCGCCACGCCGGCCAGCCGATCCCACGCGCTGGTGGTGGCCCGCCATTGCGTGCGCGCGGCCTCCAGCGCCGCGGCGGCATCGGTGTCAGACCCCTCGCAGAGCGTGTCGACGGCCTTGTTCAATGCGGCGCTCTCGGTCGCGAAGGCGGTGGCGCGCGGCACGAAGCCGTCGCGGTAGGCCGAAGCCAGGAACTGCGGCGCCCCCGCGGGCGCGACCGCCGCGGGCTGCGCCTGCGCGGCACCGGCCAGCAGCAGCATCAGCGCAGCCGGCAGCAAGGAAAAACGGTTGGTCTGCGACATCACAGCGACTCCACGAACTTGACCAGCGCGGCGCGCTCGGCCGCATTGAATTGCAGCACCGCGTCGCGGCTGTCGCGCGCTTCGCCGTCGTGCCAGAGGATGGCTTCCATCACGCCGCGTGCACGGCCGTCGTGCAGCAACCGCTGGTGGCCGTTGACGTCGGGAATCAGGCCGATGCCCCACAGCGGCGGCGTGCGCCACTGGCGGCCGTCGGCGAGGAAATCGGGCCGGCCGTCGGCCAGTCCCTCGCCCATGTCGTGCAGCAGCAGGTCGGTGTACGGGTGGATGGTCTGGTTGAACAGCGCCTTGCTGGTGACCTGCGGCGTGAGCGGCGGGAACAGCGCGCCGGCCGTGGTGTAGGTCGGGCGGTGGCAGGTGGCGCACTGCGCCTGCGCGAACAGCGCCTGGCCCACGCGCACCTGCGCGTCGTTCACGTTGCGCCGCGCGGGTGGTGCCAGCGTGGCCTGGTAGAAGACCACGTCGGCCAGCGTCTTGTCGTCGATCTCGTGGCCGCGACCGTCGGCCCCGCTGGGCGCGGCGGCGCAGTCGGTCTGGCGCGGCGTGCAGGTCGGCTCGGGGAACATGCGCGAGGTGATGCCGATGTCGCCCGCGAAGGCGGCCGCCGTCTGGTGCGCCAGCGTGGCGACGTTGGCCTTCCAGCCGAAACGGCCGACCAGCATCTGCTGCGAGGGCGCGTCGAACACGCGGTTGGCCATGCCACGGATCGGCCCGTCGGCCGCCGCCTGGTCCTGCACGTTGCGCAGGATCTCGGCCTCGGGAATGGCCTCCAGCAGGCCCACGCCGATCACCTGCGGCGCGATGCGCGGGCTGAACATCGCGTTCTTCGCCATCGGGCCGTAGTGGAGCTTCGAGAACGAATAGACCGGCCGCTGCAATGTGTAGCGCGTGCCGTCGGCGAAGCGGCCCGCCACGTTCTCGTAGCGCATCGCGATCTGCCCTTCGGACTTCACGCCGCGGACCGCGAAATTCTGGAACTGGTCGCCATACACCGGCTCGGGCAGCGGCCCGCCCACGCGGTCTGCGCCGGGCACCGACAGGCGCATCAGCAGCGCCACCGGTGGCTCCGACAGGCCCTTCCTGAAGTCGGGCGGCGCACCGCGCCCGTCCTGCATGTGGCAGGCCGCGCAGGAGCGCGCGATGAAGTGCGGGCCGAGCCCGTCGCGCGCCTTGGTCGAGGCCGGCGCCTGCACCCAGTTGCGCTTGAAGAAGGAATTGCCGATCACGAAGCGCGTGCGCTCGGGATCGTCGAGGTTGGCGGCGGGGAAGGAGAAGGCGTTGCGGCCGGTGGCGAACACGGTCGTGTCGCCGCCCGTCTTCTCTTCCGCTTCGCCGGGGCGGGCGACGACTTCGGGCCCGGCCAGGGCCGCGAAGCCCAGCGCACCCATCCCGGCCCAGGTTCTCACACGGCGGCGCATCGCGCCGCCTACTCGGGGTTGACCAGCGTGAGCCGGGTGATGCCGATCGCGCCCGCGGCCTCGACCAGGTCCTTGCTCTGCTGCGTCAGGCTGTCGATGGCCTTCTGCACGCGCAGCCGGCCCGGGGCGTCCTTGCCGCCGACGATCTCGCGATCGAAGGGCGCCTGGATGCCCTCGGTGGCGGCCACCGAGGCCGCGATCTGCGCGCCGGTGCGCGCGGCCAGCTGCGGGTTGCGCGCCGCGACCAGCGCCTGCAGCGACGGGCCCTCCACCACGCGGCCGTCGGCGCGCACATAGCGGCCCAGCCAGACGTTCTGGATCCCCATCGCATTGGTCACCGCATCGCGGTGCGTGTTGTCGGAGAAGCAGGAGTGCTCGTCCTCCTGGTCCTGGCTGGCGAGCGCGACCTCGAGCCGCTCGCCCGCGAGTTCGCCGCGCGACAGCGAGCCCAGGCCGACCAGCATCTTGCGCAGCGACTCGTTGCCGCCGCGCGCGAAGCTCGCGCCGTAGTTCTTCTGCTGCGGCGCCCAGGCCCTGACCAGCGTGCGCAGGTCGTCGATCAGCAGCGAGGTCACGACCGTCAGGTACTGGCGGCGGCGGTCGGCGTTGGGCCGCTTGCCGTCGACGAAGTCCTCGAAGGAGCGCTCGCCCGGGCCGGTCTCGCTCAGGTCCTGGCCCCAGAGCAGGAACTCGATCGCGTGCCAGCCGGTCGCCACGTTCTCCTCGCCGTCGCGCTCGTTGAGGCTGGCCAGCGACTTCTTGGTGATCGCGACCTTGCGGTCGTTGACGATGCCGGCGGTCGGCGCGTCGACCCCGTAGTCGACATAGGACTCGTCCATCGGCCAGGCGTTGATGCGCCCTTCGGGGCCGTTGTCATCGTCGATCGGGCCGCCGTAGAAACGGAAGGCCTCGGTCTGGCCATAGGCCTCGCGCGCCTGCAGCCAGGCCTTGCGCGCGGCCGCGAGGCCGGCTTCGGACGGGGCCGCGGTGAAGGTCGCGATGGCCTTCTGCAGGGCCAGCGCGCCGCCCAGCGCGTCCTCGTAGTTGGCATGCACCAGCACCGTGTAGTGGGCCGCCACCGACTGCGGCGTCACCGGCACGGCCGCGATGCCGCGCACGGCAGCGGCGGGTTGCTGCGCCCACGCGGGCATGGCGAAGGCCAGGGCGGCGGGAACAGCGATGGCGGCGGCGAAGGCGGAGGCCAGACCCGTGGTTTTCATGCGGCAGGAGCTCGTTCGAAGTGGACAGGGCCGGCCATTCTAGATAAGAATAACTCTCAATTCGCCCGAACTCCACAGAAGGCCCCGGGGTATCCCCCGCGCACCTGCCCACCCCTCAGAAGCGGTACGCCGCCGCCGCGCCCACGGTCCAGTTGCGGCCCGGCGCGGGCTCGTAGTAGCGCGCATTGCCCTCGTTGACGATCACCGAACCGACCGTGCGCCGGTCGGCCACGTTGTCGACGCGCGCGAAGGCGTCGAGCTCCCAGCGGCCCCAGCGCTTCAGGTACCCGGTCTGCAGCGCGAGCAATGCATAGCCCGCGGCACTGGCGGTGTTGGCGTCGTTGGCCTGGATCCGGCTCAGCGCGCGCAGCTCGGCGCCGGCGCGCCAGCCCTCGCTCGGCGCATAGCCAAAGGAGGCGAAAAAGGACTGCTTCGCGATGCCCGGAATGCGGTGGCCCGCGGCCACCGCGTTGCCCGGCGCGCAGGGCGCGGGTGAGCAGAAGCCGTCGCTGTAGCGCGCATCGAGCCAGGTGAAGGCCAGCTGCGTGCGCCAGTGCGAGGGCGTCTCGTGCAGCCAGCCCAGCTCGAGCCCCTCGCGCCGCGTGCGGCCCGCGTTCTGGAAGGTGGCGCGGCCTCCGATATTGGTGCCGGTCACGATCTCGTCGTCGGTGCGGGTCTGGAACACCGCGCCGGTCAACAGACCGTCGGCCACGCGCGCCTTGGCGCCGAGCTCGATGCTGCGGTTGACCGCCGGTTGCAGCGCGAAGTTGAGCCCGCCGACATTGCCCGGCCGGTACGACAGCTCGTTGAGCGTCGGCGTCTCGAAGCCGCGCCCGGCCGAGACGTAGAGGTTCAGGTCTCGCGTGGCGGCGTAGCGCAACGCGGCTGCGGGCAGCGCCTGGCGGTAGCGCGCGGCGCCGCTGTCGTCGCCGTTGGCGCCGCGGACGTAGCGGTCCTCGGAATCGAAACGCACGCTGCTGTGGCGCAGCCCGGCCTCGAGCGTCCAGCGCTCTGCGAAGTCCCAGCGCGTCTGCAGGTACGGATCGACGTTGCCGACCTCGTTGCGCTCGTCGCGCCGCAGCCCGCCCCGCACGCCCAGTCGCTGCGCGGCGCCGCTGCCCTGGAAGTTCTCGTAGCCGCGCCGCTGCTCGCGCAGCGTGTCGTAGGCCAGGCCGGTCGAGAGTTCGAAGGGACGACCCGCGAGCGCGGTGCGCAGCGTCCAGCGCGCGTCGAAGCCCGCATAGCGGCGCTGCAGGTCGATCACGGCGCCCGCGCTCAGCGGGCTCGCCTGCGCCGAAGGCGGGATCGACTGGAATTGCGTGGTGCGGCGGTCGCCGCCGTAGACCATGAACCGCAGGTCCTGATCGGCATTGAGCCGCCGTTCGTAGAGCAGGCCGACCTGCGTCTGGTCCACGGTCTTGCGCGTGTCGTATTGGGTGGCCAGCGGCGCGGCGCGCGGGTTGGCGTCGAGCTGCGCGCGCGTCAGACCCAGCGGGTCCCGGGCGTCGATGCGCACGCTGTTGGCCACCAGCGTGAGCCGGCTGTCGTCGTCGAGCTGCACGCCGAGCTTGCCGTTCGCGATGTCGCGCGTGGCCGCGCTGTGTTCGCGATAGCCATCGGTGCGGAAGCGGCTCGCGCTCAGCAGATAGTCGATGCCGCCGCTGGCACCCGAGGCCTTGGCACCGACGCGTGTACTGCCGAAGCTGCTGCCGGCCACCGAGAAGCCCAGTCGCGGCGCGCCTTCACCTTCTTCGGTGAAGACCTGCACCACGCCGCCCGAGGAATTGCCATAGAGCGCCGAGAAGGGGCCGCGCAGCACCTCGACGCGGTCGGCTGAGCCGATGTCGATGTTCGAGCTCTGGCCCTGGCCGTCGGGCAGCGTCGCCGGGATGCCGTCGATGTAGAGCCGCACGCCGCGCAGCCCGAAGGTCGAGCGCGCGCCGAAGCCGCGGATGGAGATCTGCAGGTCCTGCGCGTAGTTCTGCCGGTTCTGCACCTGCAGGCCGGGCACGCCGCCCAGGCTCTCCGACAGGTTGACCTGCAGCTTGCTTTCACGCAATTGCCGGCGGTCGACCAGGTCGACCGAGGCCGGCATGTCGAAGGGCGTGGCCGCGCCGCGCGGCGTCGAGACCGTGACCGGATGCAGGCTGGGCACGCTGTCGGCAGCGGCTTCGGGAGGAAGGGTTTGCGCCTGCAGCGTGGCCGCGAAGAAGGCCGAAGCGGCCGCGACAGTGTTTCTTCTCATGACCGCGATTCTGACGACCCGGCGCCGAGCGCGCGCCGAAGGTAGGGCGCGGTCCTGCTTTGCATGTCACGCGCCACCTCACCCGGCGGCCCACAGGCCACGATGCGCCCGCCCTCCCCGCCCGCGCCCGGGCCCAGGTCGATCACCCAGTCGGCGCCCTCCACCACCCGCATCTCGTGCTCGACCACCACCACCGTGTTGCCCGCATCGGTCAGCCCTTCGAGCTGCGCCATCAGCTTGTCGACATCGGCCGGATGCAGGCCGGTGGTGGGTTCGTCGAGCACGTAGAGCGTGTCGCCGCGTTGTGCGCGCTGCAACTCGGTCGCGAGCTTGATGCGCTGCGCCTCGCCGCCCGAGAGTTCGGTCGCGGGCTGGCCCAGCCGCAGGTAGCCCAGGCCGATGCGGCGCAGCAGGTCGAGCGGACGCAGCACCGCGGCCTCGTCGGCGAAGAAGGCGCAGGCCTGGTCCACCGTCATGCCCAGCACCTCGGCGATGTGGCGGTCGTTCCAGCGCACCTGCAGCGTGGCCTCGTTGTAGCGCGCGCCGTGGCAGGTCGGGCACGGCGCATAGACGCTGGGCATGAACAGCAGCTCGACGCTGACGAAACCCTCGCCCTCGCAGGTGGCGCAGCGCCCCTTGGCCACGTTGAAGGAGAAGCGCCCGGCGTCGTAGCGGCGCTTGCGCGCGGCCGGCGTGGCGGCGAACAGCTTGCGCACCGCATCGAACAGGCCGGTGTAGGTCGCGAGGTTGGACCGCGGCGTGCGGCCGATCGGCTTCTGGTCGACCTGCACCAGCCGGCGGATGCGGTCCGCGTCACCGGCCAGGCGGCCCGCGCTCGCGCCGGCGGCGAGCGCGGGCATGTCGCCGGCCGCCGCATCCTCGTCGGCAGCCGGCAGCTCGTGGCCCAGATGCGCGGACAGCAATTCGATCAGCGCCTGGCTCACCAGGCTGGACTTGCCCGAGCCCGACACGCCGGTCACGGCCGTGAGCACGCCCAGCGGAAAGGCCGCGTCGACGCCCGCGAGGTTGTTGCGCACCACGCCCTCGAGCCGCAGCCAGCCGGTCGGCGTGCGGGCCGACCGGCGTGATGCCGCAGCGCCGTCGCCGAACAGGTAGCGCGCGGTGTGCGAGGCGGCCACGTGGCGCAGGCCCTCGGGCGGCCCGCTGTAGAGCACCTCGCCGCCCTGCTCGCCGGCATCGGGGCCGACGTCGACGATCCAGTCGGCGCGCCGCATCACTTCGAGGTCGTGCTCGACCACGAACAGCGAATTGCCCGCGTGCCGCAGTTCGCCCAGCGCCGACAGCAACGCTTCGGCATCGGCCGGATGCAGGCCCGCGGACGGTTCGTCGAGCACGTAGACCACGCCGAACAGGTTGGAGCGGATCTGCGTGGCCAGCCGCAGCCGCTGCAGCTCGCCGGGCGACAGCGTGGGCGTGCTGCGTTCCAGCGAGAGGTAGCCCAGACCGAGCCCGCGCAGCGTCTGGACGCGGTCCAGCACGGCCTGCGCGATGCGCCGTGCGGCGATGCGTTTCTCTTCCGACAGCTCCGGCGTGCGTCGCACATCGGGCGAGGCCGCATGCGTCGCGCCGCCGGCCGCGATGCGGCGCGCCGTGTCCTGGCGCGAGGCCGCGCGGCTGCGCACCTTGGCGTCGCCCTCGGCGCGCTGCGTCCCGGCCGCGGCCGGCGCCAGCACCTCGGCCAGGCGGTCGAGCGGCAGCCGCGACAGCGCGCCGATGTCGTGCCCGGCAAAGGTCACGCCCAGCGCCTCGCGCTTGAGCCGCTTGCCGTCGCAGGCCGGGCAGACGCTGCCGGTCATGAAGCGCGCCACGCGCTTCTTCATCAGCGCGCTCTGCGTGGTCGCGAAGGTGTGCAGCACGTACTTGCGTGCGCCCATGAAGGTGCCCTGGTAGCTGGGCTCGGTCTTGCGGCGCAGTGCGGCGCGGGTCTCGGCGGGCGTGAAGCCGGCATACACCGGCACCGTGGGCTGCTCGTCGGTGAACAGGATCCAGTCGCGGTCCTTGCGCGGCAGCTCGCGCCAGGGCGTGTCGACGTCGTAGCCCAGCGTGACCAGGATGTCGCGCTGGTTCTGCCCGCCCCAGGCCGGCGGCCAGGCCGCGATGGCGCGCTCACGAATGCTGAGGGTGTCGTCGGGCACCATGGTGCGTTCGGTCACCTCGTAGACATGGCCCAGGCCGTGGCAGGTCGGGCAGGCGCCTTGCGCGGTGTTGGGCGAGAAATCCTCGGCGAACAGCATCGGCTGATTCGCGGGGTAGTGGCCGGCGCGCGAGTACAGCATGCGCAAGAGGCTCGACAAGGTGGTCACGCTGCCCACCGACGAGCGCGTGCTCGGCGTGCCGCGCTGCTGCTGCAGCGCCACGGCCGGCGGCAGGCCGTCGATGGCATCGACATCGGGCACCCCGACCTGGTCGATCAGCCGGCGCGCATAGGGCGCCACCGATTCGAAGTAGCGCCGCTGCGCCTCGGCATAGAGCGTGCCGAAGGCCAGCGAGGACTTGCCCGAGCCCGACACGCCGCTGAACACCACCAGCGCATCGCGCGGGATGTCGACGTCGACGTTCTTGAGGTTGTGCTCGCGCGCGCCGCGCACCCGCACGAAGGCATCGGGCCGGCGATCCTCGGGCACGCTCACGGTGCCATCACCTTGTCGGGCGTCATCGGCGTGCTGCGCACGCGCCGGCCGGTGGCGTGGAAGATCGCGTTGCTCACCGCGGCCGCGACGCCGACGATGCCGATCTCGCCCACGCCCTTGGCGCCGAGCCGGCTCACGATGCGGTCGTCCTCCTGCACGAAGATCACGTCGATGTCGTGGATGTCGGCGTTCACCGCCACGTGGTACTCGCTCAGGTTGTGGTTCATGAAGCGGCCCAGCCGGTGGTCGGTCCGGGTCTCCTCGTGCAGCGCCTGGCTGATGCCCCACACCACCGCGCCGCTGACCTGGCTGCGCGCGGTCTTGGCGTTGATGATGCGGCCGGCCGCGACGGCACTCACCACGCGCGTCACGCGCACCGTGCCCAGGAGCTCGTCCACCCGCACCTCGCAGAACACGGCCGAGTGCGTGGCGCGCAGGTACTTCCTCTGCTTGAACACGTGCGGCAGCATCAGGTACTTCTCCTCGATGCGCGCCGCGCGCGCGTGGGCCAGCACGTCGACCAGCCGGATCGCGCCCGACGGATCGACCGCACGGCGCAGCGTGCCGTCGACGAACTCCATCTCCTCGAAGGCCACCTTGCGCAGCGCGGTACCGGGCATGGCGCGCGCCAGCCGAAACAGCCGGCGCTGCAGCTTCTCGCACACGCCTTCGACCGCCGAGCCGACGGTGGTGACGTGCGAGGAGCCGCCTTCGATCGGGGCCACCGGCAAGGTCGAATCGCCGAGCTGGAAGGTCACCTGCTCCAGCGGCAGGCCCATCGCGGCGGCCGCGATCTGCGCCATCACGGTGTAGGTGCCGGTGCCGATGTCGGTGGCGGCGCTGCTCACCACCAGCCGGCCGTCGGCATGCAGCACCGCGCTGGCGCGGGCGAACATCTGCATCGCGTCCCAGGTGCCGGTGGCCATGCCCCAGCCGACCCACTCGCTGCCCTGCTTCATCGAGCGGGGTGCCAGCGGGCGCGCGGCCCAACCGAAGCGCTCGGCGCCCTGCAGGTAGCAGGCACGCAGTTCCTTGGTCGAGTAAGGCAGGCCGTCCATCGGATTGCGCTCGGCGTAGTTCTTCAGGCGCAGCGCGAGCGGGTCCATGTCCAGCGCATAGGACAGCTCGTCCATCGCGACCTCGAGCGCATGCACGCCGTGCGCAGCGCCCGGCGCGCGCATGTCCATCGGGCTGTACTGGTCGAGGGACACCACCTCGTAACCGAGCCGGATGTTGTCGCAGCGGTAGAGCTGGCCCGACCAGTTCACCACCACCTCCACGTAGTCCTCGAAGCGCGAGGTCTCGGCCACCGCATGGTGCGTGATCGCGCGCAAGGTGCCGTCGCGCTCGGCCGCGAGCTGGATGTGCTGCCAGGTCTCGGGCCGGTGGCCGAAGCTGAACATCTGCTGCCGCGTGAGCACCACGCGCACCGAGCGCTCGAGCTGCAGCGCCGCCATCACCGCGAGCGGCAGCTGGTACTGCGGCCGCAGGCCCGAGCCGAAGGCGCCGCCGACGTAGGGATTGCGCACCGTGACCCGGTCCTTCGACAGGCCGAACACGCGCGACACGTACCAGCGGCTGTTCTGCGAACTCTGCGTCTTGTCGTAGATCGTGAGGTGGCCGTCGGCGCCGCGGATCACCGTCGAGGCGAACAGCTCCATCGGGTTGTGGTGCTCGACGCCGCTGTAATACTCGGCCTCGATCTTGACCGGCGCCGCATCGAAGGCCGCGCGCGCGTGGCCCTTCTCCGCGGGCGGCGGCGAGTAGCCCGCCTTCAGCCGGCTGGGCTTGCGGCCGCGGTGCAGGTTGGCGAGCAGGCGCGTGTCGTGCGGCTCGACCGCGTAATCGACCCTCACCAGTGAAGCCGCATGGCGCGCCGCCTCGAAGGTCTCGGCCACCACCAGCGCCACCGGCTGGCCGCTGTACGCGATCCGCGCATCGTGCAGCGGCTTGAAGGGCGTGCCGCCGGGGGCGGTCATGTCCTTGTAGAACAGGCCCGCGCTGCGTGTCCTCGGCTTGTTCGCGTGCGTGAGGATGTCCAGCACGCCAGGCACGGCCAAGGCCGCATCGAGCGCGAAGCCGGTGATGCGGCCGCGGGCGATGGTGCTGTTGACCACCACGCCATAAACCAAGGGAGAAGCCAGGTCGTCGGCCCGCACCTCGGCCGCATAGCGCGCCTGGCCCGTGACCTTGGCACGGCCGTCGATGCGGGAGACCGGGTCGCCGACCCGCACGAAGCCGGTGCCGGCATCGGCGCGGGGTGCGGCGAGCGCGTCGATGAGATCGGTCACTGGGGTGCTCCTTCGGGCATGCGGCCCGGGTTGTCGACGGTGCCGGCCGCGGCGGTCTCGAGCGCGCGCACGATGGCGCGACGGGCCAGCGGAATCTTGAAGTCGTTGTCGCCCTGCCCTTGCGCGGTGCGCAGCAGCGCATCGGCCAGCAGCGCGAAATGCTCTGCCGTCGGCAGCGCGCCGATCAGCAGCGACTCGGCCTCAGGCAAGCGCCAGGGCTTGTGCGCCACGCCTCCCAGGGCCACGCGCACCGCGCGCACCGTGCCGTCGTCGGCCAGGTCGAGCGCAGCCGCCACCGACACCAGCGCGAAGGCATAGGACGCGCGGTCGCGCAGCTTGAGGTAGGCCGAATGCGCGCGGAAGCACTCCGCGGGCGGCAGCACGATGTGGGTGATGAGTTCGCCGGGTGCGAGCGTGTGGTCCTGCGAAGGCCGGTCTCCGGGCAGGCGATGGAAATCCGCGAAGGCGATGCTGCGCTCGCCGTTCTGCGAACGCACCTGAACGGTCGCACCCAGCGCGGCCAGCGCCACGCACATGTCGGAGGGGTGCGTGGCGATGCAATGGTCGCTGGCGCCCAGGATCGCGTGTTGCCGCGTGAGCCCACCGATGGCCGGGCAACCCGAGCCCGGTTCGCGCTTGTTGCAGGGCACGCCCACGTCGTAGAAGTAGTGGCAGCGTGTGCGCTGCAGCAGGTTGCCGCCGTTGCTCGCCATGTTGCGGATCTGCGGCGACGCGCCGGCCAGGATCGCGGCGCTCAGCAGCGGGTAGCGTTCACGCACCAGCGGGTGCCAGGCGGTGTCGGCGTTGCGCGCCAACGCACCGAGGCGCAGGCCGCCGTCCTCGGTCGCCTCGATGCCGTCGAAGGGCAGGCCGTTGATGTCGACCAGGCGCGCGGGCCGCGCGATGTTCTCCTTCATCAGGTCGATCAGGTTGGTGCCGCCGGCGATCAGGCACGTGCCGTCGTCCGCCGCCGCGAGCGCCGCCAATGCTGCCTGGGCGTCGTCGGCCCGCGCATACGCGACCGGCGTCATGCGGGCACCGTCCCGATCACGATGCGGCGTTGCGCATCCGGCGGTGCCGCGAGGCCCATCACCTCGCCGATCGCCTGCACGATCTGCGGATAGGCACCGCAGCGGCAGACGTTCCCGCTCATGAGTTCGCGCACGGCGTCGGCATCGTGCGCCTGGCCCTCGTTCATCAGGCCCACGGCCGAGCACAGCTGGCCGGGCGTGCAGTAGCCGCACTGGAAGGCGTCGTGCGCGATGAAGGCCCGCTGCAGCGGATGCAGTGCCTCGCCGTCGGCCAGGCCCTCGACGGTGGTGATCTCGCGGCCCTGCTGCATCACGGCCAGCGTGAGGCAGGCGTTGATGCGCCGGCCGTCGACCAGCACGGTGCAGGCGCCGCACTGCCCGTGGTCGCAACCTTTCTTGGTGCCGGTGAGGTCGAGCCGATCGCGCAGCAGGTCGAGCAGCGTGACCCAGGCCGCCACCTCCAGCGTGTGCGGCTGGCCGTTGATGCGGAGCGAGAGCGGGTAGCACGGCACCGTGCGCGCAGTCGAGTCAGACGGGTCCATGGCGGCTCCTGAAGCAATCGTGAGGTCGATCAAGATGGGTCAGCGCTGCGCCCTCGCGTGTAAGACAAGGGCGGTATCGGAGCGTGCCATGCCCGGCAGCACGTCGGCACGGTCGTCGCCCAAAGAAAAACCGCCCGAAGGCGGCTTGCTGCAAGTCCCTGGCGCCGGGGACTCAGGCGCGCGCACGCGCGGCATCGCGCAGGTCACGGATTTGGTCGTGATTGCGTTGCGCGCCCTGCGCCTGGCGTTCGATCACGGTGCGCACCTCGGACGGCAGCGTCTGCTTGAGCGCCTTGCGATAGCGTGCCAGTGCCGCATCTTCGCCGCGCTCGCACTCCTCGAGGATCGACTTCTCGCTGTTGGCACCGACCGCGCCCTTCACATGCACCCAGCCGCGATGCATCGCGCCGCTGGCCGTGCCGCCCTCGGCCGGAATGCCGCCGTATTGCGTCACGAGATGCACCAGCTCGTTGGCCGCCACGCGGCAACTCGCGGCGCGCTCGCCGAACAGCTGCTGCAGGTGCGCGCTCTCCACCTCCTCGGCGCAGGCGCGGAAACCGTATTCGCCGTCGCGCGCGTTCTCCAGCAGGTCGTTGAGCACGTCGACCACCTCGTCGTCGGCCAGGCCGTCACCGGTGGTCGAGACCGCGCGGTTCTCGCCGGCGCTGAAGTGATCGCGGTCGACGCGGTCCCAGGCAGCGCGCGTGGCCGGGCGGGCACGCTCCCAGTCGAGGCTCGAACTGCCGCGCAGCCGGTCCCATTCGGTCGCGAGCGCCGGTTCGATCGTGTCGAAGGACTCGTTGCGCGAAGCGCGGCTCGACCATCCCAGCTCGTAGGCCGGCCGGTAGTCATCGTACGGGCGGCCCGTTTCGTAATAGGCCTCTCGGTCATAGGCGCCGCGCCAGTGCGCGTCTTCGGCGCTGGGATTGACGGCTTCCGCCACGGCCTTGCCGCCCAGGCCACCGGCCACACCGCCGGCCACCAGGCCGACCACGGCGCCCACCGGGCCCGCCAGTGCACCGGCCGCCGCACCGGCGAGCGCGCCGCCGGTGGTGCCCAGGCCCGTGCCCACGGGGTGCGCGCCCGGCGTGCCGGTGATCGGGTCGCGGTTCAGGTCGGTCGCTGGCGAGAGGTCTCTTTCGTTGGCCATGGTGTTTCCTTTGGAATGTGAAGGGGTTGAAGGGCCTTTGGCGCCGAGCGCCTGGGGCATCACGAAAGCCCACTGTCGAGCGCAGCGCGCAGCCACCAGGTCGTCCCTGCCCCACCCTGCGTGTAGGGCTGGGCCTTCGCGTCCTGCGATGCGATGCGCCGCGCATTGACGGGCCTGGACTACACGACGCCACGCCCGCGCGTTCTATCAATGCGGCTTCACTTCCACTGTCAAAGGAGCGCCACTTGGACGCCAAGAATTTCATCCACAAGGCCCGCGTCGCGGACGACCGTCGTGCCGACTTCCCCGGCGAGCACTGGGTCGTGCTCGGTGCCGGCCTGCTGCTGCTGCTCGCCGCGAGCCGTGGTCGTTCGTTCATCGGCCGTACCGTGGCCGGCACGCTGGGCAGCGCGCTGGTCGGCCGCGCCGCCACCGGCCGTGGTGGGCTCGAGAAACTGGTGAAGGCCGTGACAGGCGCACGTCGATGAACGCATGAACACGTCGGGAACCGTTCGCAGCCGGTCCTCGATGCGGTCATAGACGATTGGCTCATTTGGAACCAACGAAACGGTCGTTCCTTCTTCGAAGCATGCGCCGGAAAATCGCGGCCTGCGCCATCCACGGCGCCTTATGCCGCGAAGCTCTCTGCCATGAATTTCCAACAGCTGCGCTCGGTGCGCGAGGCCGTTCGTTGCGGCTTCAACCTCACCGAAGCCGCGCACACCCTTCATACCTCCCAGCCGGGGGTCAGCCGGCAGATCCGCGAACTCGAAGACGAACTCGGCATCGAGCTGTTCGTGCGCGCAGGCAAGCGGCTGACCGGGCTCACGGAGCCGGGCGGCCATGTGCTGCCGATCATCGAACGCGTGCTGCTGGAAAGCAGCAACCTGCGCCAGGCGGGGCAGGAATTCGCCGCGCGCCAGGACGGCATGCTCTCGGTGGCTGCCACGCATTCGCAGGCGCGCTACGCGATGCCTGTGGCCGTGCAGGAGTTCCGCACCCTCTTTCCGCAGGTCAAGCTGCACCTGCACCAGGGCTCGCCCAAGCAGATCGCGCAGATGCTGCTCGAAGGCGAAGCCGATGTGGGCGTGGCGACCGAGGCGCTCGGCGACTACCCGCAACTCGTGGCGCTGCCGTGCTACCGCTGGACCCACTCGGTGGTGGTGCCGCCGGGCCATCCGCTGCTCGACGGGCCGCTCACGCTCGAACGGCTGGCGCAGCATCCGCTGATCACCTACGACACCGGCTTCACCGGCCGCACGCGCATCGACGACGCCTTCACCGACAGCGGCGTGACGCCGCAGATCGTGCTGACCGCGATGGACGCCGACGTCATCAAGACCTATGTGCAACTCGGCATGGGCGTGGGCATCGTCGCCGGCATCGCCTACGAGGCCGAGCGCGACACGCAGCTGCATGCCATCGATGCCGGCCACCTTTTCGGCATCAACCTCACGAAGCTGGCGGTGCGGCGCGGCAACTACCTGCGCGGCTATGTCTACGCCTTCATCGAGGCCTTCGCCCCCACGCTGACGCGCGAGGTGGTGGACGCGGCGCTGGGCGCCGATGCGGTGGCGCCTGCCGCGCGCCGGCCCGCCGGCCTTGCCCTCAGCGCTAGCGCTGCTGACCCCAGCGTCGCACAGTGAGCCGCTCCAGGGTGGCGAAGCCCAGGCTTTCCACCAGCAGGCCGATCAGCACCACCAGCGCCAGGCCGGCGAACACGCGGTCGGTGTAGAGCTCGTTGCGGTTCTGGAAGATGTACCAGCCCAGGCCGCCCTTGCCCGACGAAGCGCCGAACACCAGCTCGGCCGCGATCAGCGTGCGCCAGGCGAAGGCCCAGCCGATCTTCAGGCCCGACAGGATCGCCGGCAGCGCCGCCGGCACCAGGATCTGCAGCACGTAGCGCAGCCCCGTGAGGCCGTAGTTGCGCCCGGCCATGCGCAGCGTCTCGGGCACGCCCTGGAAGCCCGCATAGGTGTTGAGCGCCAGCGGCCACATCACCGAATGGATCAGCACGAAGACCAGGCTGCCGCGCCCGAGGCCGAACCACAGCAAGGCCAGCGGCAGCAGCGCGATCGCGGGCAGCGGGTTGAACATCGAGGTCAGCGTGTCCAGCAGGTCGCGGCCGATCTGCGTCGACACTGCCAGCGTGGTGAGCCCGAAGGCCAGCAGCACGCCCGCGATGTAGCCCTGCAGCAGCACGACCAGCGAGATGCGCACCTTCTCGACCAGTTCGCCGCTGGCCAGCCCCTCGACCAGCGCACGCGCGGTGGCGGTGAAGGTGGGCAGCAGCAGGTCGTTGTCCTGCCAGCGCGCGGCGAGTTCCCAGAGCGCGGCGATGACGACCAGGATCAGTCCCTTGCGCAGCCAGCCCTGCGCCCAGACGCGCGTGGTGAAGGGCAAGGCGCGCTCGACCGGCAGCTCGGTGAAGGGCTGCAGCGTGCGTTCGTATTCGGGGCGGATGGGGGGCGTGAGAGTGCTCATGAGGTGTTGCTCCTTCCCCCTCTGGGGGAAGGTTGGGATGGGGGCTGGTGGCGGTGGCAAGGCTGCATGCCCCCACCCCTTCCCTCCCCCGGCAGGGGCGGGAGAAGGACCGCAGTCATGCGTGCTCTTCCTCGAACAGCATGTCGTGGATGCGCGTGGCCGTGGCCTGGAACTCGGCGCCGCCCAGGCTGTGCTGGCCGAAGGCATGGCTGTTGACCTCGGCGCGCATGCGGCCCGGGTGGGGCGACAGCAGCGCGATGCGGTTGCCCACCACCAGTGCCTCTTCGATCGAATGGGTGACGAAGAGCAGCGTGAAGCGCACCTCGTCCCACAGCTCGAGCAGCTCTTCCTGCATCTTGCGGCGGGTGAGCGCATCGAGCGCGGCGAAGGGCTCGTCCATCAGCAGCACGCGCGGCTGCATGGCCAGCGCACGCGCGATGGCCACGCGCTGCTTCATGCCGCCCGAGAGCTGGTGCGGATGCACGTCGGCGAACCTGTCGAGGCCAACCTTGGCCAGATAGTGCAGCGCGCGTTCGGCGGCTTCCTTGCGGCCCAGCGTCTTCGACGCCAGCAGCGGAAACATCACGTTCTGCTTCACCGTCTTCCACGGCGGCAGCTGGTCGAACTCCTGGAACACGACGATGCGGTCCGGGCCCGGCGCATGCACCCGCCGGCCATCCAGACGGATCTCGCCCTCGACCGGCGCGATGAAGCCGGCCACCGCCTTGAGCAGCGTCGACTTGCCGCAGCCCGAGGGCCCGAGCAGCACGAAGCGGTCGGCCGCATGGACGTCGAAGCTCACACGGTGCGTGGCGCGCACCACGCGCTCGGGGGTGCGGTACTCGAGGCTCACGCCGTCGACCTGGAGCAAGGCCGAAGTGTCTTTCTCCCTCCCCCCCTGGGGGAGGGCTGGGGTGGGGGCCGACGGCCGTGGATCCACTGTGGCCGTGCGAGCGCCGTCAGCCCCCATCCCTGCCTTCCCCCGGAGGGGGAAGGAGTCCACCCCTTCGGCCACCCGCATCAGTTCCCCGCCGCGTTCTGCGCATCGTCGAAGAAGTAATCCTTCGCCGAGGCCGGCTTGTTCTTGATCGCGCCCACGCGGTGCATGAACTCGGCCAGCGCGTAGGTGTTCTGCGGCGTGGTCTTGAACTGCACTTCGGGGTTCTTGATGATCTTGAGCAGCAGGTCGCGGTCGATCTTCGCGTGGCTCACCTTGATGTAGATGTCGGCCGCTTTCTCGGGGTTGGCGGCGACGAACTGCGCCGCCTCGTTCAAGGCCTCGACGAAGGCCTGGTAGGTCTTCGGGTTCTCGTTGCGGAATTTCTCGGTCGCGTAGAGCACCGTGGCCGAGGCCGGGCCGCCCAGCACCTGGTACGAATTGAGCACGATGCGCGCCTGCGGATTGCCCGCGAGTTCCTGCTCCTGGAACGGCGGGTTGCCGAAGTGGCCGGTGATCTCGGTGCCGCCCTTGATGATGGCCGCTGCCGCATCGGGATGCGGCACCGCCACGCTGATCTTGTCGAGCCGGGCGAATTCCTTGTCGCCCCAGAGCTTGGCCGAAGCCAGTTGCAGCACGCGCGACTGCACCGACACGCCCACGGCCGGTAGCGCGATGCGGTCCTTCTCGGTGAAGTCGGCGATCGACTTCACGTTCGGGTTGTTGGTCACCAGGTAGTAGGGGAAGTTGCCCAGCGAGGCCACGCCCTTCACGTTCTGCCTGCCCTTGGTGCGGTCCCAGATCGTCAGCAGCGGGCCCACGCCCGCGCCCGCGATCTCGATGTTGCCCGACAGCAGCGCGTCATTGACCGCCGAGCCGCCCGAGAGCTTCACCCATTCGACCTTGGCGTCCACACCCGCCGCCTTGGCGTGCTTCTCGATCAGCTTCTGGTCCTGCGCCACGTTGAGCAGCAGGTAGACCACGCCGAACTGCTCGGCGATGCGGATCTGCCCTTCGGCATGCGCCGCGAGGCTGGAGAGAACGAGGCCCAGGCCGGCGATGGCGTTGGCGGACTTGCGGAGAACGTTCTTCATGTCAGAAAACCTTATTGCCTTCGATGGTGGTTCGGAAAAGTTTTCGGCGCAGATGGTCCGGCGTGCCCGCCGCCAGGTGCATCAGCGAGCGGTTGTCCCAGAACACCAGGTCGTGCGGCTGCCACCGATGGCGGTAGACGAGGCCCGGTTGCACGCTGTGCGCGAACAGCTCGGCCAGCAGCGCATCGCTTTCTTCCTGCGGGAGCCCGACGATGCGGGTCGTGAAATGCTCGCTCACGAACAACGCCTTGCGGCCGGTCTCGGGATGGGTGCGCACGATCGGGTGGACGGCGGGCGCGACCTGGTCGATCTGCTGCTGCGAGAGCTTGGGCCGCCACGGGTTCCTGGACCGCAGCTCCTCGTATTTCGCGAGATAGCTGTGTTCGGCCTTGAGCGGCAGGATGCGCTGCTGCAGTGCGGGCGACAGCGTTTCCCAGGCCAGGTGCTGGTCGGCGAACAGCGTGTCGCCGCCCTCGCTGGGCAGTTCCTGCGCATGCAGCAGCGAGCCCAGGCTGGGCGTTTCCTTGTACGACAGGTCCGAATGCCAGTAGACGCCGGCGTCACCCAGGCCGATGGGCTCGCCGTTCTCCAGGATGTTCGAGACGATCAGCACCTCGGGATGGCCTTTGAGCTGGAACTGGTGCAGCACATGGATCTGCAGCGGCCCGAAGCGGCGGCTGAAGGCCACGTGGTCGTCGGGCGAGACGCGCTGGTCGCGGAACACCACCACGTGGTGGTCGAGGTGCGCGCGATGCAGCCGCGCGAAGTCCGCGGCGTTGATGGGTTTGGCGATGTCGAGGCCGACGACCTCGGCGCCCACGGGTGCATCGAAGGGGCGGACTTCGAAGTCCTGGGCCGGCACGTCGGACGGCGCGGCGATTTGGGTATCGGTGGGGGTGATGACGGTCATGCGAGCCACTCTTGTGAAGTGCCGCCGGCCCATGGCCGCGGCGAAGCCTTCGACTCTAGGCAAGCGCGACCCGCCAAGGAACGACTGAATCGTTGCTTGCTTATGCGCGAAACGTCTTTAGGCGCCCCCGGCGCCCGGTGTCAATCGACTTCGGCTTCGTGCCCGGTCATCTCGAGCAGGTGCGCGACGAAGTCGTCGAACAGCGGCAGGTCCGCGGGCAGCGCATGGCCCGTGGGTTGCGCGACCCAGCCCTGCGGGTCGGCGAACAGCCGCAGTGCATCGAAGTCGGGTTCGGCGCCGGCATCGAAGGCATGCGGGATGCCGGCCGGCAGCGCGACCCAGTCGCCCGCCTCGCACAGCAAGCCGACGTAGCCCTCGCCGCTGCGCACATAGAACAGGCCCGCGCCTTCGAGAAAGAAGCGGATCTCCCCATCGGCATGCGTGTGCTCGGTGAGGAACTGCGCGCGCAGCGCGGGCCAGCCCGGCTGCCCGGGCACCATGCGCACGCGATCGGCGCTGCGCACCTCGAAGTGGCCCGGCAGCGCCGCGATCTCCTCACCATAGGCCGCGCGCACCGCGGCGGCATCGCCGCCGTCGACTTCGCGCACCGGCCAGCGGCCCCAGACCACGCCGGCCTGCGCCAGCGTGCGGCCGATCAGGTGGTCGCACACCAGCGTGTCCTGCCAGCGGCCCTCGGCATCGAAGCAGACCAGCGCGGCCATCGTTGCTTCGGCTTACTGCAGGAAGCTGGGCTTGGCGTAGCCCTTGAACTTGCTGTCGACCACGGCCTTGTATTCCTTCGAACGGTAGGCGTCGGCGATGTCCTTGGCCCAGACCGTGTCCTTGTCGGCACGCTTCACGGCCACCACGTTCAGGTAGTGGTCGGGTGTCTTCTCGAGCGCCACGGCTTCGGTCAGCTTCAGCCCCGACGAGATCGCGAAGTTGCCGTTGATGATGGCGTACTCGGTGTCGCCGATCGAACGCGGCAGTTGCGCGGCTTCGAGCGGGATGAACTTGAGCTTGCGCGGGTTCTGGTCGATGTCCTTCTCCGACGCGCGGATCGGGTCGATGCCGGCCTTGAGCGTGACCAGCTTGTTCTGCTCCAGCAGCACCAGCGCGCGCGCCAGGTTGCTCGGGTCGTTCGGCAGCGTGACGCGGTCGCCGTCCTTGGCTTCGCTCAGGCTCTTGCGGTTGTTCGAGTACACGCCCAGCGGCGCGATCGGGCCTTGCACCAGTTCGACGATGTCGAGCTTCTGGTCGGCGGCGAACTTCTTCAGGTAGACCAGATGCTGGAAGAAATTGGCGTCGAGCGAACCCTGGGCCAGCGCCAGGTTGGGTTGCACGTAGTCGTTGAATTCGACCAGCTTCACCGTGTAGCCCTTCTTCTCGAGGATCGGCACGATGCCCAGCTTGAGCTGGTCGATGTTCGAGCCGGCGGTTCCGCCGATCACGAGCTTCTTCTTGTCGGCTTGCGCCTGGGCGTCGAGCGTGAGGCCGCCGAAGGCGAGGGCCGCGATGGACAGGGCGAGGAAGGAGCGGCGCAGGGCAGAGGTTTTCATGGATTCAAGACACTGAGGGGAAAAACGATGGGGGTTAAAGGCTTGGAGGAATCGTCGCGAGCGGCCCGAGCTTGCATCGAGGACCGGAGCCGCACTCGCGTGCGGTGAGGACCGCAGATGCGAGATCGGGTCGCGCAGCAGATTCATCCGGCCTTTAGCGTTTGTCGAGGCGGCGGGCGGCTGTGTTGCCGACGAATTGCAGGATCTGAACCAGCACCACCAGCAGCACGACGGTGAAGACCATCACGTCGGTCTGGAAGCGGTAGTAGCCGTAGCGGATCGCCAGGTCGCCGATGCCGCCTCCGCCCACCACGCCGGCGATCGCGGAGTAGGAGAGGAAGCTGACCGACAGCACGGTCAGCGCCAGCACCAGGCCCGAGCGGGCCTCGACCACCAGCACGCGCCAGACGATCTGCAGTTCCGAGGCGCCCATCGCATGGGCCGCCTCGATCACGCCGCGCGGCACTTCGCGCAGACACTGGTCGACCAGGCGCGCGAAGTACGGAATGGCCGCGACCGACAGCGGCACCGCGGCCGCGAGCGGGCCGATGGAGGTGCCCGCGATGATCCGCGTGAAGGGCACCAGCGCCACCAGCAGGATGATGAAGGGGAAGGAACGCACGGTGTTCACGATCCAGTTCAGGATCAGGAAGGCCGGCTTGTTGTCCAGCGATTGGCCCGGGCCCAGCAGGAACAGCAGGATGCCCAGCGGGCCACCGATCAGCACCGCGGCCGTGAGGCCGATGCCCAGCATCAGGAAGGTCTGGCCCGCGGCGAGCCAGAGCTCCGGCAGGATGGCGGCAATGTTCTCAGGCATGAGCAAGTCCTCGGGGCGCGGCGGCAGCCGTCAGGGGGGTGTTGGCGGCTTCGCGCGCGTCGCGTTCGCGGCGGCGCACCAGGGCATCGATCTCGCGGCCCAGCACGGTCAGGCGCTCGGCCTGCGGTGCCTCGTCGACCGCGAACTGTTCGATCAGCTGGCCCTTCTCCAGGATGGCGACGCGGCGGCACAGCACCTCGACCACCGAGAGCTCATGCGTGACGATCACGATGGTGACGCCGATCTTGGCGTTGATGTCGCGCAGCGTCTCGAGCAGCGAACGCGTGGTCTCGCTGTCGAGCGCCGAAGTGGGTTCGTCGCACAGCAGCACCTGCGGGCGCGGTGCGAGCGCACGGGCGATGGCCACGCGCTGCTTCTGGCCGCCGGAGAGTTGCGCGGGGTAGGTGTCGATCTTCTCGGACAAGCCGACCAGCGCGAGGCATTCGCGCACGCGGGCGTCGATCTCGGCGCGCGAGTGGCGGCCGTGGATCTTGAGCGGGAAGGCGACGTTGTCGAACACGCTCGCGTTCTGCAGCAGGTTGAACTGCTGGAAGATCATGCCGATGTTCTGGCGCGTGTCGCGCAGCTCGCGGCGCGAGAGCGTCGTGAGGTCGCGGCCGCCGACGAACACCTGGCCGGCATCAGGCCGCTCCAGCAGGTTGATCAGCCGCAGCAGCGTGGACTTGCCCGCGCCGCTCTTGCCGATCAGGCCGAAGATCTCGCCCTCGGGAATGTCGAGCGTGAGCGCGCGCACGGCGTCGAACACCTCGCCGCTGGGCAATGCAAAGGATTTCTGGACCGCCTGAAGACGGATCACCGGAGGTTTCACGGGCAGTTTTTGCGCCGCATCGGTCGAAGGAAGGGTCATCGCGACGGAATCGCCGGGGGCCAAGCGGCCATCGGACAGAGGAAAAGGACGCGAGTATGGCAAACGAACGGCACCCGATGGAACGACTGAATCGCCATCTGCTTATTCGGATTCCATATAAGGCGGCCCAGGCAGGGCCGGAATGCGCGCGTTACGGCGTTCGGAGGGCCTGCAAGCGCTGGTGCGCGGGGCTGTCCCACACCACCGGCTGCTGGTTCTTCGCCAGCAGGTAGTGCTCGGTGAACAGCGCCAGGTAGGCGTCCAGGGTCCGCGCGGCGGCGTGTTCGCCGGCCAGGTCCATGCACAGCGCGGCCACCTCGCTGGTGCACAGGTGGTCGTCGCGGCCGGAGCGGCGCAGCTTGTACTGCGTGGCCTGGTCGGGCTGCACGCTCAGCACCGGCAGGCCATCCAGGTACGGGCTGCGGCTGAACATCTTGCGCGCCTCGGACCAGGTGCCGTCGAGCAGGATGAACAGCGGGCGTTTGCCGGCCGCGCCATCGGGCGGATTCACGCTGTGCACCACCCGCTCGGGCGCCGCGTACTGACCCGGGAACACCACGCAGGGCTGCCACCGAGGGTCGGCCAGCAACGCCAGCAGGGCGGGATCGACCTCGGTGCGGGCCCAGCCGAAGGCGAAGGTGTCGGCCACCACGTCGGCGATCAGCCAGCCGGTGTTGGTGGGCTTGAGCGGCTCGATGTACGACATGAGCAGGCACACGCCGGCGCGCGTGTCGACCGACGGGCGAAAGGCGCAAATGCAGTGGCTGGGCAGCAGGCGGCAGCCGGCGCAGCGCTCGCGCTTGAAGCCGCCGCGGGACAGGAAGGGCTTGGTGCTGCGCGCCAGGCGTTCGGCGCGCAGCAGGGATACGGCGTGGGGCATGCGGGGATTCTCCGTCCCCGGCGATCGAAGGCGGGCCCGGCCGGGGCCGGCATATCGACATGAGGATTTGTTCGTTCGCGAAACGGCGCGGCGCGGGCACAGTCGCCCCCCTGTTCTCTTCTTTCTTTTTCGTCGCCATGCTGTTCTCCGCCCTCCGCCGTCGTGGCGCCCTCGCCGCCCTGTCCGCCACCGTGCTCGCCGCCACCTTCGCCGTGAGCGCACCGGCACTGGCCCAGGACAAGTCCCGCATCAAGGTCGGCATCTCGGTCGGCAACGCCGAGCAGATCTTCGAGGTGGTGAAGAAGGTCGCCGCGCGCGACGGCCTGACCATCGACGTCGTCGTGTTCAACGACTACCAGCTGCCCAACGCCGCGCTGTCGGCGGGCGACCTGGATGCCAACGCCTTCCAGCACCAGCCCTTCCTCGACAACCAGATCAAGTCGCGCGGCTTCGACCTCGTCTCGGCCGGCCTGACGGTGACGGCGCCGCTGGGCTTCTACTCGCGCAAGCTCAAGAGCATCGATGCGCTGCCCGAAGGCGCCTCGGTCGGCATCCAGAACGATCCGTCCAACGGCAACCGCTCGCTGCTGCTGCTGCAGGCCGCCGGCCTGATCACGCTCAAGCCCGAGGCGGTGAAGAACAACACGGCCACGCCGCTCGACGTGGTGACGAATCCGAAGAAGCTCAAGCTGATCGCGCTCGATGCCGCGCAGTTGCCGCGCTCGCTCGACGACCTGACGATCGCTTCGATCAACAACGACTATGCCGAGAAGTCCGGTCTGTCCTTCAGCAAGGACGCCGTGCTCAAGGAGTCGGCCAAGAGCCCCTATGCCAACCTGATCGCGGTGCGCCGTGCCGACAAGGATGCGCCGTGGGCCAGGAAGCTGGTCGCGGCCTACCAGTCGGCGGAGGTGCGCCAGTTCATCGAGACCAAGTTCAACGGCGCGCTGATCCCGGCCTTCTGATCCTCGGCACTGCAGCGGCAAGAGGCTCCCTTGGCCTACGCCGCTGTGCCGCCGGTGGCGCCATGCTGTGACTTCGAACCAGCGCCGCTCTCTCACGTGCGGCGGGTGGCCTCGCTGCCGAAGTGCAGCATCGACAAGGAGCACACATCCGCATGGAAATCCACATCAACACCGGCAACGGCATGGACAACAAGGAAACGCTGGAAAGCTGGGCCGACGGCGAGATTCGCCGCACACTGGGCCGCTTCTCGAACGACGTGCGCCGCATCGAGGTTCATCTGTCCGACGAGAACAGCGGCACCAAGGGCGGTGCGGACGACAAGCGCTGCGTGATCGAAGCCCACGTGCCCCATCTGCCGCCGGTGGCCGTCACGCACCAGGCATCGAGCCTGGACGAAGCCTTCCGCGGCGCCGAAGCCAAGGCCCGGCGCGCCCTCGACACCGTGGTCGGCAAGCTCCACGAGCGCCGCGACCACACCTCGATCCGCACGCAACAGCCTGAAGGCCTGTAGCCCGCTCAGCCGCGCCAGGGCAGCGACCGCGCATCGCCCTGGATCGCCGGCGGCACCGCATTGATCAGTTCTCCTGCCAGCACGCGCTCGTAGTAGCGCAGGTAGCCGCGGGCCATCGCATCCGAGCTGAACTGCGCCACCGCGTGCGCATGGCAGGCGCGCGCATCGAAGCGGGACGATTTCAGCGCGCCCGCCAGCGTGTGCGCATCGGCCGCGAGCACGCCGCAGTCCTGGGGCACCAGCTCCGGCAGCGAGCCGTACGGCGTGGAGAACACCGGACAGCCGAAGTAGAGGCTCTCGATGACCGCGAGTCCGAAGGGCTCGTGCCAGCGTACCGGGAACACCATGCCGCGCGAGCCGTTGAGCAGTTCGCATTTCTGCTGGCCGCCCACCATGCCGTGAAAGCGCACGCGCCGCGAAAAGGTCATGCGGACACCGCGCCGGAAGCTGAATCGCTTGCCGCCGAGTACCTCGAGTTCGATGCCGGCCAGTCGGGCCACGCGTATCGCGCCCTTCAGATTCTTGACGCCCCAGGCGCCCTTGCCGAGAAAGTGCACATGGTGGCGCGGCCGATCGAAATCGACCGGCCCGTAGGCCGACCAGTCGAGTCCGTTGTAGACGAACTCGCTGGAGCCGTAGCGGGACGCATGGTTGCGCGTGAGAAAGACGGTGTTGCGCGGCAGCGGGCGCGCCCGGTGGCTGTTGCCATGCTCGGTGAACAGGAAGGGCTTGCCCAGCGCATCGTCGGAGGCCAGGCGCGGATCGAACTGAAAATGCACCAGGTCCACGTCGTCGGGCACCTGCTCATGCCAGGGGCGGTCCGGACGGATCGGCAGCAGCCGCGCGAAGTCGCAGCGCGAACCCTCGGGGACCAGGTAGGTCACCTGGTGGCCCATCTCGACCAGCTTGCGGCCCAGGTCCCAGATCACACGCTCCGTGCCGCCGTAGGCGAACACCGGGATCGGAGAGTTGTTGGCGATCATCACATGCATGACAACCTCCGCCGCACCGCATCGGGGATCCACGCCACGGCAGGGTCTGCATGGGGATCGTGAAAAGACCAAATCATGAGAGTCGCTTTCCTCTGGCGCTCCGTCGAAGCGGGAGCTTTCAGGGCGTGATTCTCAATGCAAATTGGACGGCACCAACGAAACATCTGTGATCCGGCGCAAGCGGCCAGCGCGCGGACCGCCGCGCTCAGGCGTCTGTCTTGATGCCGCGCATCAGGATCACGCCGCCGAGCAGCGAGGTGTCCTGGCGCATGCGGTAGCTCAGCGCCTTCGGCGTGCCCGACTGCGCCTGCCAGCCAGCCTTCAGCAGCGTCTGCTGCACCTCGGGCGCGCGCACCACCTCCGACAACGCCGCATTGAGCCTGGCCACGGCCCCGGCCGGCATGCCCGCGGGTGCGGCGATCGCGGTCCAGATCTCCAGGTCGGCGCCGTGCACGTTGGCATCGCGCAAGGTCGGCAGCTCCTCGTACAGCGGGCTGCGCACCGCCGACGTGACGCCGATGGCCTTGAGCTTGCCCGACTGGATGTGCGGCTTGACCAGGCCCGGTGGCAGCAGCGCCAGCTGGATCTCGCCGGCCAGCATCGCCGCGATGACCTGCGGGTTGCCGTTGAAGGGCACGTGCGTGGCCAGGATGCCGCTGCGGCTCTTGAGCAGTTCCATGCCCAGATGCCCGACGGTGCCGGCCCCGGGCGTGCCGTAGCGGCCCTTGTCGTTGAGGTTGCGCGCCCACAGCAGCAACTCCATCGGATGGGCGCCCACCGCCTGCGCGCTGACCGCCAGCACCAGGGGCGCGGTGCCGATCAGGCTGACGGGCGCGAAATCCTTCTCGGGATCGAAGGGCGTCTTCGGATTGAGCAGCCGGGCGATCGTCAGGTTGCCGTTGATCAACGCGCCGATGGTGTGGTCGTCCTGCGCCTTGGCCACCAGGTTGGCCGCGATGTTGCCGCTGTCGCCGGGCTTGTTCTCCACCGTCACGGGCTGGCCGAGCAGGCGCGACAGGGGCTCGGCGATGGCACGGGCTGCGAGATCGGGCGAGGCGCCGGCCGGGAAGCCTACGAGCAGGCGCACCGGCTTGCTCGGCCATCCGCCCGACGACGCAACGGCGGCGGCCCGAGCGTTGCCCGCGCCCTGGGCCCAGGCGGCAGGAGCACAGAGGGTGAGGGCCATGGTTTCGAGCACGCGGCGTTTGGAGATCATCATCGAACCGGTTAAGAAAGTTACATAACGTTACCGCACTGCAGCAAAGTTGCGCAAGTCAACTTCCGTCCTCATCTATCGCGCGTCTTTCACACCACGATCCAGTCTCTCGTATGCTGCGGCGATGCATCCACGCCTTTCACCGATCCTTCGCGCCGCCTGGCTGGCGTGCCTGTGTGCCATCGCGCCTGCGGCACTGGCCGTTGAACTCGCCGGCATGGACCCACCGACCTGGGTGCACGGCGCCGACAAGGCCAGCGGCCAGGGCTGCCGCGCGGTGCGAGCGCGCCGGCCCGCGGAACTGCCCCTGCCCTGGCGCAGGCTGGTGAGCGCGATCACGATGCATTGCACGCCGATGGCCGGCGTCGACAAGGAACCCGACGCGAGCACCGAATCCGTGGCCACGCTGCGTCCCGGTGCCGCGACCCTGCGCGGCGTGCCGGTGATCGCCCTGCGCCTGAGCGAATCGTGGGCCCATGGCGACAGCCAGTACGTTCTCGACGCGCCCCATGCCGAGGTGGCCGCCCTGCTCGGCGCCTACATCAAGGCGCGCTGCCTGTCGCGCGCCGGCACCACCGTGGTGGTCGAGGGCCTGTGCGAACCCATCCCCGACGAGGGCAATGGCGGCACCTACACCCGCACCGGCGAACTCGGCGGCGCCTGGCTGCATCCGGACCCCGACGACGCGCGCCGCACGATCCTGGCGGACGCGTGGTCGGAGTAGCGGCGCGCCTCGGGCTCAGGCGTCGACTTCGACGCCCAGCAGTTGCAGCAGATCGACCTTGTGCGCCTCGAGCGCCGGGTCCGACATGCGCCGGGGTCGCGTGATGTCCAGCTGCAGGTCCGACACGATGTGGCCCTGGTCGAGCACCAGGATGCGGTCGGCCAGCAGCAGGGCTTCGTCGACGTCGTGCGTCACCAGCAGCACCGTCGGCCGGTGGCGCTGCCAGAGGTCGAGCACCAGCCGCTGCATCGTGAGCCGCGTGAGCGCATCCAGCGCGCCGAAGGGCTCGTCGAGCAGCAGCAGCGCGGGTTCGCGGGCCAGCGCACGCGCCAGCGACACGCGCTGGGCCTGTCCGCCCGACAGCGTCTGCGGCCAGGCCTCGGCCTTGTCCGCGAGGCCGACCTCGGCCAGCGCCGCGAGGCCCAGCGCACGGCGGTCCTCGCCGCCGATGTTGAGCACCACGTTGCGCCAGACGCGCAGCCACGGGAAGAGCCGCGGCTCCTGGAAGGCCACCGACACCGAGCCCGGCACCTGCAGCCGCTCGGCCTCCTGACCGCCGTCGAGGCCCGCGAGCACGCGCAGCAACGTGGACTTGCCCGAGCCGCTGCGCCCGAGCAAGGCCACGAACTGGCCCGGTGCGATGTCCAGCGACAGGTTGTGCAGCACCGGCGGCGCATCGCCGAAGCGACGCGTCAGCCCGCGCAGCTGCACGCGGCGGTCGTCGCGGTCAGGGGATCGCGACATCGATGGTGCTTCCCTTGACGTCGATCGGCTGCGCCGACAGTCCGTACTTCGCATAGAAGCCGGCGATCTCCTGGAACTCGCGCAGCAGCGCGTCGTCGGCCGGCACCACGGTCGAGGGCGGCACCTGGCGGATGATGTCCGCGACCGCCTTGGGCACGCCCTGCTTCTCGTTCAGGTCGGCCACGCGGCCGGGCGTGGCCTGCACGGCCTCGGCCTCCTTGCGCAGCGCCTCGTACACGGCCTTCACCAGGTCCGGATAGGCCTGCGCGAAGGCACGCGTCGTGACGTGCACGTTGCGGTTCAGCGAGCCGATGTCGCCGCCGTAGACCACCACGCGCGCCCCGGGCTCGGCCTGGCCGGCCGCGAAGAACTGCTCCCACACCGCCCAGGCGTCGACATGGCCCTGCGCGAAGGCGGTCGAGGCGTCGGTCGGGCCGAGATAGACCACGGTCACCTTCTCGACCGGGATGTCGTGGCGCGCGAGCGCGAGGCGCAGCAGGTACTCGCCCGTGCCGCCCTTGTTGACCGCGATCTTCTTGCCCACCAGGTCGGCCACGGTGCGAATGCCGCTGGCACCGGTCGCGACGATGCCCTGGTCCTTGCCCGAGCTCTTCTCGGCCGCAAACACCACCAGGTCCTTGTCGGCCGTCGAGGCCGCGAGGAAGGAGGTCGCGCTGCCGCTGCCGATGTCGATCGCGCCGCCGCGCAGCGCTTCCGCCGTGGGCACGTAGGCCGGGAACGGCGGCTTCCAGACCACCGTGCCGCCCGCGGCCTTGACCGAGCTTTCGATGCCACCGCTCAACTGTGCGAGCGTGAGGAAGTTGAAGGCCTGCAGCGGTGCGATGCGCGCGACCTTGGCCGCCGCCGCTGCAACCTGTGCTGCCGGTGCGGCGCCCGCAGCGGCAGGCGCTGGCGACGACTCACGCGAGCAGGCTGCGAGCAGCGTGGCGAGCATGCCGCCGCCGATCACGCCGAGCGCGGCGCGGCGGCCGTGGAGATTCAGGTCCGAAGATTTCATGCTTGCTTTTTCCATGCCGTATCCCTTTCTTTGGTCCAGGCGGAGGTGACACCCGGGTCGACCGCACGGTCGACGGGCAGATGGGGCAGCACCAGTTCGGCGAAGCGGTAGGCCTCTTCGAGCAGCGGCATGCCGGAGACGATCAGCACCTCGATGCCGGCATCGCGGTAGTCCTGGATGCGCGCGAGCACCTGCGCGGGGCTGCCGACCAGCGCGGTGCCCGGGCCGTGGCGCACCAGGCCGATGCCCGACCAGAGATTGGGCGAGATCTCGAGCTCGCGCAGGTCGCGCGGCTTGCGCCCGCCGTGCAGGGCAGACATGCGCTGCTGGCCGACCGAGTCGATGCCGGCCACGTACGACTGCGCACCCGCGATGGAGCGCTCGTCCATGTGCTCGTACAGATCGGCCGCCGCTTCCCAGGCCTTGGCCTCGGTCTCGCGCACGATCACATACAGGCGGATGCCGAAGCGGATCTTGTCGGCGCGGCCGTGCCTGGCCGCGAGCGCGCGCACTTCGCGGATCTTCTCCTCAGCCTGCTGCGGCGTCTCGCCCCACGAGAGGTAGGTGTCGATGTGCTTGGCCGCCACCTCGTGCGCGGCCGGCGACGAGCCGCCGAACCACAGCGGCGTGGGCTGGCGGTACGGCGGCAGCGGGATGCCGGCATCGACCACGTGGATGTACTTGCCCTTGAAGGTCACGGTCTCGCCGCGCAGCAGCGCCGTCAGCACCGTGAGGTACTCGTCGGTGTAGGCATAGCGTTCGTCGTGGCTCAGGTGCACGCCATACTGCGCCATCAGCTTGGCGTCGCCGTTCACGATATTGACGCGCAGACGGCCCTTCGAGAACTGGTCGAAGGTGTTGATCATCTTGCCCAGCAGGACCGGCGACAGCAGCGGCGGATGGGCCGCGATCAGGTGCTGGAAGTTGTCGGTGTAGGGAATCAGCGACGAACCCTGCACCCACGCATCGTGCGAGCCGGTGGCCAGCAAGGCGCCGGTGTAGCCTAGGTGGTCGACCGCACGAGCGAGCTGCTGGAAATAGGGATAGGTCAGCGCGCGGGCGCCGTCGGCGCGCCAGGGATAGCGGCCGTCGGGGCCGGTGAGGTACCAGAGAACTTCCATGATCGATTCCTTTGTCAGTGCGTGCGGCCGGCCGGGAAGGCGGCGGTCACGGTGTCGCTCACGTCGAGCGGCGAAGAGATGAGGCCGAAGCGCGCGAAGATGTCCGCATGCGCCTGCTGCTCGGCCGCAAAGGCGGCGTCGGGCACCGCGATGCCCCAGGGGCGCGACTGCAGCGACGGCAGCCATTGCGCGGCCGTGTTGCCGTTCACGCCCTCGAGCAGCTGCGCGGCGGCCTGCGGGTCGGCGGCGGTCAGCCGGTCGGATTCGGCGATGGCATCGACCAACGCCTGCACGGCCTGCGGGTGCGCGGCCACGGTGGCTTGCCGGGCCCAGTAGACCGAGCGGTTCGAGAAGCTGCTGCCCGGCTGCGCCAGCACGCGCACCGGCACCGTGGACTCGATCTTCGACAGCAGCGGATCGGTCGCGACGATGGCGTCGAGCAGGCCGGCCTCGAAGGCGTCTTTGGCGGTCGCGGGCAGCAACTCGACCGCGTTGACCTCGCGCCAGTCGATGCCCGCGCCGTGCAGCTCGGCCGCCAGGAACTGCGTGTGCCACGAGACCGGCATCAGCGCGATGCCGCGGCCCTTGAGGTCGGCGAGGCTGTGCAGGTCCGAGTCCGCGCGCACCACCACGCCGCCCCGCTCGGCGCGCGGGCCGGACATGCCGAACACCACCACCGGCAGGTCGCGCGCCCTGGCCAGGATCGGCGGCGTCGCGCCCGTGCCCATGAGCTGCAGCACGTTCAGTTCCATCAGCGGGATGGTCTGCGCACCGGCGCCGTGGACGAAGAAGTCGATGCCCTCCGCCTTCAGCGACGCGCGCAGCGCGGGCCGGCGGGCCAGGAGGGACAGCGAAGGGTTCTGCGGATGAGCGCCGACGATCAGGGACATGGCATGCAAGGGGGAAAGGAAAAAGACGCTGGCATCAGCCCGTGTAGACACGGCGCCAGGAGAGAAGGAGGCGCTCGAGCAGGCGCACTCCGTAGTCGGTCGCCAGGCCCAGCAGCGCATAGACCGCCACGCAGACCAGCATGATGTCGGTGCGCACGAACTGGCGCGCATGGGTCAGCAGGAAGCCGATGCCCGAGTCGGCGCCGACGGTCTCCGCGATGATCACGGCCACCCAGGCCAGGCCCAGCGCGAAGCGCAGGCCCACCAGCAGGCTGGGCAGGGCCGCGGGCAGCAGCACCTGCAGCGCGATCGCGAAACGGCCCATGCGCGCGACCCGCGCCACCTCGACCAGCTTGGCGTCGACGTTGCGGATGCCGCCGAAGGTGTTGATGTACATCGGCACCGCGACGCCGAAGGCCACCAGCAGCACCTTGGGCGTTTCGTCGATGCCGAACCAGAGAATGAACAGCGGCACCAGCGCGGTGAAGGGGATGGTGCGCAGCATCTGCATGGGCTTGTCGACGAGGTCCTCGCCCAGCCGCGAGAAGCCGGCGAACACACCGGTCGCCAGTCCCACGGCCAGGCCCAGCAACGCACCTTGCACCACACGCGACAGGCTCACGAGCAGCGCATGCGGCAGGGAACCGTCCTGCACCATGGTCCACGCGGTGGCGAGCAGACGATCGGGACCGGGCAGCGTGCGCGGGTTGAGCCAGCCGGCCGCGGACGCGGCATACCAGGCGAGCAGGAACACCACGATCGACAGCCAGCTGCGCAAGCCGGCCAGCGCGCCCAGGGCGGCCCACCCGTTCGGTTTCGGTCGGGACGAGGGCCGGCGGCCCGCGATGCGCTCGGCCTGCAAGGCCGCACTGTCGTCTGTCATGCGCCCGCCGTTCCGTGGGGAGGTTGCGCAGCCACGGAGGCTGCATGGAGTTCGTCGTCATGGGTCATACCAATGACGAATCTAAGGGTCGACCCCTGGCCGACCAAGGAACGAAAACAGATATCCATAGACGATCTCTGACGCGGGCTGTGACCGGCAACGCTCCTAAACTGCCTCGCGTGCAAAGCGGATGCAGACCCCACACCTCCGACATGGCGCCGCGCGCGCACGTCGCCCTGCG
Source organism: Variovorax frigidus (assembly GCF_051216515.1). Lineage (NCBI taxonomy): Bacteria > Pseudomonadati > Pseudomonadota > Betaproteobacteria > Burkholderiales > Comamonadaceae > Variovorax > Variovorax frigidus. Next base: position 130,637 of record NZ_JBPJZF010000005.1, on the reverse strand, counting down.
CCCGCTCAAGGCCGGGGATTTCTCCTTCAAGTTCCGCGCGGGCGTGCCCTGCCTGCTGCTGGTCGAGACGCTGGGCGAATGGACCGGCCGACGCTACGAGCGCGTGCACAACGAAGGTCTCTGGCACACCTGGCTGCGCAAGATGAAGCTGCCCGTGCCGCAGCGGCCCGTGGGCGAAGACGGCCTGGCCGACATGCGCGTGCTGCGCGCCGCCATCTACGAGACGGCGCAGGCCATCCGCGGCCAGCGCACGCCGCAGCACGACGCCATCACGCAGATCAACCGCTGGGCTTGCCACATGCCGCTGCCGCGCCTGCTCGACGGCACCGGCACCGCGCTCGAGCCGCTGGCCGAGGTGTCGAACACCCATGTGCTGGCCCTGTTGGCACGCGATGCGATCGCGCTGTTCTCGAGCGAGGCGCGCAGCCGCATCAAGGAATGCGCGAGCCCGATCTGCCCGGTGATGTTCCTCGACCGCTCGCGGCGCGGCGACCGCATCTGGTGCTCGCCGACCTGCGGCGCGCGGCTGGCCTCTGCGCGCTACCGGCGACGGCTGTTTCCGGTGCCGGAAGAAGTGGCCTGAGACGCCGGCGAAGAATTCGAGCGCAAGGATCGGAGAGCCGCGCACATGGCATCGGCCTAGACTGGGCCGGCCATGCACGACCTCTTTTCGCCACCGCCGAACACCCTTGAGGACACCGCGCTCGCGGCGTCACTCGACGCCGAGGCCCATGCGTTGCTGCCGCGGCTGCTCACACCCGATCAGTGCCGGCAACTGGCCCGCCGCTACGCGCACGAAGAGCTCTACCGCTCCACTGTCGTGATGTCGCGCCATGGCTTCGGCCGCGGCGAATACAAGTACTTCGCCTATCCGCTGCCGCCGCTGCTGGAACAACTGCGGCATGCGCTCTACCCGCGGCTGGTGCCGATCGCGAACCGCTGGAACGCACAGCTCGGCATCGATGTGCGCTACCCCGACACGCTGGCTGAATTCCTCGATCGCTGCCACCGCGCCGGGCAGCGCCGGCCCACGCCGCTGATCCTTTCGTATGGCGAAGGCGACCACAACTGCCTGCACCAGGACCTCTACGGCGAGCATGTCTTCCCGCTGCAGGTCGCGATCCTGCTGTCGCGCCCCGAAGTCGATTTCACCGGCGGCGCGTTCGTGATGACCGAGAGCCGCACGGGCCATCAACGGGCCGACGTGGTGCCGCTGGACCAGGGCGATGCGGTGGTGTTCACCGTACACCAGCGCCCCGAGCGCGGACCCAGTGGCCGCGTGCGCAGGCTGGCCATGCGCCACGGCGTGAGCCGGGTCCACGGCGGCCAGCGGCACACTGTGGGCCTGATCTTTCACGACGCCCTGTGATGCGCACACTCTCGCTCTTCGACGACGAGGCCCCGCTGCCCGACCAGCGCCTGGGTCCGCAGGCCGTGGTGCTGCGCGCCTTCGCCCGGCCGTCCATCGACGCGCTGCTGACCTGCATCGACGCGCTCACGGCGGTGTCGCCGTTCCGGCGCATGGTGACGCCCGGCGGCTTCACGATGTCCGTGGCACTGACGAATTGCGGTGCGCTGGGCTGGACCACCGACAGCCGCGGCTACCGCTACGCGGCCGTCGACCCGCTCACCGGCCAGCCCTGGCCCGCGATGCCCGACGCGTTGGCGCGGCTGGCACACGATGCGGCCGAGGCCGCGGGCTTTGCCGGCTTCCAGCCCGACGCCTGCCTGATCAACCGCTACGAACCCGGCGCGCGGCTGGCCCTGCACCAGGACAAGGACGAGCGGGACTACGGTGCGCCCATCGTGTCGGTGTCGCTGGGCATGACGGCGCGCTTCCTCTTCGGCGGCCTCGAGCGTGCCCACAAGGCGCAGCAGGTCGCGCTGCAGCACGGCGACGTGGTGGTCTGGGGCGGCGCGGACCGGCTGCGCTATCACGGCGTGCTGCCGCTCCAGGGCGAAGCCCATCCGCGGCTCGGGCTGCAACGCATCAACCTCACCTTCCGCCAGGCGGGTTGAGCGGGGCACGCCAGTTCGAGCGCAAGAAGCGGAGTGCTTGCGATCGAAGTCCACCGGACACTGGGACCTCACACGGAGCACCGCCATGAATGCCATCCTCAAGCACCCCGACGCCCCCGCCATGACGGCCTACCTGGACGACGATCAACGCTGGGCCGCCGTCCAGGCGCGCGACGCGCGTGCCGACGGCCGCTTCGTCTACGCCGTGCGGACCACCGGCGTGTACTGCCGGCCCAGCGCATCGGCCCGCCTGCCGAAACGCGAGAACACCGTGTTCTTCGACACCGCGCAGGCGGCCGAGGCCGCCGGCTACCGCGGCAGCCAGCGGGCCGCGGGCGACCGGACCGCGCTGGCCGCGCAGCGCGCCGCCACCGTCGCCCGGGCCTGCCGCTTGATCGAGCGTTCGGAATCGCCGCCCAACCTCGACGCGCTCGCCGCCGAGGTCGGCCTGAGCCCGCACCACTTCCACCGCGTGTTCAAGGCCCAGACCGGGCTCACGCCCAAGGCCTATGCCTCGGCCTTCCGTGGGCGCCGGCTGCGCGCCGAACTGGCCGGGGACGGCGCCACCGTCACCGATGCGATCTACGGCGCGGGCTTCAACTCCAACAGCCGCTTCTATGCGGCCGCCGACGACCTGCTCGGCATGCGGGCGCGCGACTACCTCGCGGGCGGGCCGAACCTGCAGATCCGCTTCGCGGTGGGGCAATGCGCGCTGGGCGCCATCCTGGTCGCGCAGAGCCAGCGCGGCATCTGCGCGATCCTGCTGGGCGACGAACCCGACCGGCTCGTGCGCGAGCTGCAGGACCAGTTCCCCAAGGCGGAGTTGATCGGCGGCGATGGCGACTTCGAGCAACTGGTGGCGCAGGTCGTGGGCTTCGTCGAAGCGCCCTCGCTGGGACTGAACCTGCCGCTGGACGTGCAGGGCACGGCCTTCCAGGAGCGTGTCTGGCAGGCGCTGCGCGAGATCCCGCCCGGCGTCACCGTGAGCTACGCGCAGCTTGCGGCGCGCATCGGCCAGCCGAAGGCCGTGCGGGCGGTGGCCCAGGCCTGCGGCGCCAACCACCTGGCGGTCGCGATCCCTTGCCACCGCGTGGTGCGGACCGACGGCGCGCTGTCGGGCTACCGCTGGGGCGTCGAACGCAAACGCGCGCTGCTCGCACGCGAGGCGGCCTGAGCGTGGGTTTCGACGAAGTGATCGCCCGGCTGGACTGGGTCCAACTCCGGGCCCAGCTCGACAGGGAGGGCTTCGCGACGGTCCCCGCGATGTTGAGCGACGGGCAGATCCGCGCGCTGGCGACCGACCCGGACTGGCCCGCGTGGGTCGCCGAGCTGCAGCGGGCCTTCCATCCGCAGCTGGTGCCCATCGCGAACCGATGGAACGAAGCCCTGGGACGGCCCCTGCGCCATTCCGGCACGCCCGGTGCCTTCCACGGTTCGCAAGCCATCCTGAGCCATCTGCGCGCCGGCGAAGACCAGCCACTGCACGACCGCAGCGCCGATGCGCAGGGCTTTGCGCTGCAGCTCGTGGCCCTGCTCGGCGAGCCCGGAGAGGATTTCACCGGCGGCGCTTTCGTGATGACCGAGCAGCGCCCGCGCATGCAGTCGCGGCCTGTCGTCGTGCCGCTGCGCCGTGGCGACGTCGCGGTGATCGCGGTGGCGCAGCGGCCCCGTTCGGGCAGCAACGGCACGTACGCGGTCCATCTCCGGCACGGGATCGGCCGGGTGCGCGGCGGTGGGCGCCTGGGGCTGGAATTGCTGTTCTCGGTTGTCAAGGATCAAGGATGGCCTGAACCGTGATCTTTCCGATGTGCATGGACAAGCTGGAGGGAGCGTCGCATCGGTTGCAGCTGGATTTGGGCGCCGGACGTGTGGCGTGACGAATTGCACGGCCCTGCCGAAGAGATCGCTGCAATCAAAGAATGCGTGACCTACCCTCGCATGCTTTTCATGGAAAGCACGTATACATACCAACGCCACCCCACGCAAATGACCAATTCCGTCGGAGACGAAATGAACGTCAATGCACATGATGAAGCCGAGTGGCATGCGGCCACCGATCGATACGCCGAAGCCCTCCAGAAAATGACAGCCGGTGACCTCGGGGCGCGGGAAGCACTTCAAGCAGCGTATCGGCAACTCAGCGTGCTCCGACTCCATCGTCCGAGCCTCCCGCTTCGATGCCCTGTGTCAAAGCCAGTGGCCTTCGGCATCCGTCTGTGAGAGGCGCGGGTGATTCAGGCGTCGACGCACCAACAGCAATGCAGCTTGCCTTCTGACACCGAATCGCCTGAGGCGGCGGCGCTGTGCTTTGCCGCGAAAAATCCGAAGCTGCCGCTGCACTAGAACTTTTCATGTAATCACCTGCTCAGGTCGGACTTCGTGGCAGGGATGTCCCGTATGCAATTGGTTAACCGTCACGGCCCATGGGGCGCCTAATGGGGTCTAACGTAAGGAGTTGCAACATGACGGAGATGCATTGCCTACGCAAGGCGCAGTCTTGTGCGACAGACCCCCGCAAGGCCGCGCAGGAATTCCATGCCGAGGTGATGCAGCCAGGCACGGCGCTGGTGATCTTCTTCTGCTCCAGCGAATATGACCTGGATGTGCTTGCCGACGAGATGAAGCGGCTGTTCGGCGAAGTCCAGGTCGTGGGCTGCACCACGGCCGGGGAAATCGGCCCGGCCGGGTCCCGAGACCACAGCCTGACCGGTGCGAGCTTTCCGGCCAGCCACTTCAGAGTGGCTGCAGGCCAGGTCGACCATCTACAGCAATTCGAAGTGGAGGTCGGTCAGGAGTTCGCCCAGTCGCTGCTGCAAAAGCTGCTGGCCGAGGGCGTGCCCAACGATGCCGACAACAGCTTTGCATTGCTGCTGATCGACGGGTTGTCGCTGCGCGAAGAACCCGTGACCCGCGCATTCCAGACTGCGCTGGGCAAGCTTCCTCTGCTCGGCGGATCGGCCGGCGACGGCATGAAGTTCGATCGCACCCAGGTCTATTGGGATGGCCGGTTCTGCTCCGACTGTGCGGTGCTGGTGCTGGTCGTGTCCCGGATGCCGTTTCGGATCTTCAAGACGCAACACATCGTCGCCACGGAAGCCAGACTGGTGGTGACTGAGGCAGATGCTCCTTCCCGTGTCGTGAAGGAAATCAATGGCCTGCCGGCGAGCCAGGAGTACGCAAGAATGCTCGGCATCGACGCGTCCGACCTGGACCCCTCGCGCTTCGCGGCTTGGCCCGTGGTGCTGACGATCGGCGGAACCACCTATGTGCGCTCGATCCAGAAAGCGAACCCGGATGGCAGCCTGACTTTCTTCTGCGCCATCGAAAATGGCCTGGTCCTGAGGGTGGCCAAAGGAGTGGATCTCCTGCAGAACCTGGAGCAGGCCTTCGCCGAGATACGGGCCGAGATCGGGGTCCCCCAACTCGTTCTGGGATACGACTGCATCCTGCGCAAGCTGGAGATCACCCAGAGCGCCGCGAAGGATCGCATCGATGAGGTGCTGCAGGAGAACCACACGATCGGCTTCCACACCTACGGCGAGCAGTTCCGTGGCGTGCACGTCAATCAGACGCTGGTCGGCATTGCATTCGGTGCGACCGCTGTGGAGACGAACGATGCCTGATACGACGCTGCAGCGCCCCGGCGCGCAAGACCTGTCCTCGAAGGACGAGATCGCCCGGCTCCACAAGATCATCCAGGCCTTGATGGACCGCGCCGAACGCAGCGCCAACGCGCAGGGCTCCGACTTCAACCTCTTCCAGACCACGGTCATGCTGGAGGAACAGGTGCTCAGCCGCACGGCGGAACTGGAAGCGGCGCTGCGCGAGAACGAACAGGTCAACCGGATGCTGCGCAAGACGCAGGCCGACTTGGTGGCAGCCGCGCGCTCGGCCGGCATGGCCGAGATCGCCACCAACGTGCTGCACAACGTGGGCAACGTGCTCAACAGCGTCAACGTTTCCGCCGGGCTGATTCTCTCCAGGGTTCGCGCATCCAAGGTGGAGGGGCTCGCACGCGCGGCGCAGCTGATGAACGAGCGTGCGGCCGATCTGGGCACGTTTCTGGCGTCCGACGCGAAGGGCCGAATGCTCCCGGGCTACCTGATGCAATTGACGCCGCTGCTGGTGGCGGAACAGCGCGCCGTCGTCGACGAACTGGTGGCGCTGACCAAGAGCGTCGACCACATCAAGGAGATCATCGCCGCGCAGCAGGCGCATGCCGGCGCCTCCAGCCTGGTCGAATCGATACGAATCCACGAGTTGGTCGAGGATGCCCTGCGCATGAACACCACAGGCCTGGCGCACCACCAGGTGGTCATGGAGAGCGACTTTGCACAGATTCCCGAACTCCCACTGGACAGGGGCCGGGTCCTGCAGGTGCTGATGAACCTGGTGCGAAACGCCAAGCAGGCCATGGAGACGACGGCGGCCGACAACGCGAAACTCATGCTGAATGCGGAGATCGTCGGGGACGAAACGCTGCGCATCCGCGTCGCGGACACGGGGGTCGGCATCGCCCCGGAAAACCTGACCCGCGTGTTCATGCACGGGTTCACCACCAAGAAAGACGGCCATGGCTTCGGCCTGCACAGCGCGGCGATCGCTGCGCGCGAGATGGGTGGCACGCTGGCGGTCCACAGCGATGGTCCGGGCACCGGTGCAGCATTCACGCTCGAACTTCCCATCAGAAAGGCGACAGAGACGCCATGAGCAATCTGCAGAACCGCCGCATCCTCCTGGCGGACGACATGCCCGCCATCCATGAGGATTTCCGCAAGATTCTTCTCCCGGCAGCAGCGGCAAATCTGGACGACCTCGAGTCCGCCTTGTTCGGGATCCCGGCCAAGAAGAGCGAGGTGGACTTCGCGATGGACAGCGCCCACCAGGGACAGGAGGCGCTCGAGAAGGTGCGCGAAGCGTTGAAGGCCGACCGGCCCTACGCCATGGCGTTCATCGACATGCGCATGCCGCCGGGGTGGGACGGCGTCGAGACGATCGAGCGGCTCTGGCTCGAAGACCCGCGTCTGCAGATCGTGATTTGCACAGCCTATGCGGACCAGTCGTGGGTCGAGGTGTTCGAGCGGCTGGACGCACGCGATCGCCTGCTGGTGCTCAAGAAGCCGTTCGATCCGATCGAGGTCCGCCAACTGGCCAGCGCACTCACGATGAAGTGGCAGATGACGGAGGACGCGGCCTTCAAGCTGAATCAGCTCGAGCAGGCCGTCGAGGAACGGACGCGTGAACTGTCGGACGCCAACATCATCGTGCAGAACAGTCCGACCATCCTCTATCGCCTGCGCGGCGAGCCGGCATTCCCGCTGATCTACATCTCGCACAACATCACCAAGTTCGGCCACGAACCGGCCGCCCTGCTGGCCGACCCGAACTGGGCGGACGTGCTGATCGACCCGGCCGACCAACCCGGCGTCGCCGCCGCGATGGCACGCGTGCTCGAGAAGGATGCCCAAGGCGCCTCGATCGAATACCGCCTGCGCACGGGCGACGGCAGACAGCGCTGGGTCGAGAACCGCTATGTTCCGGTGCGCGATAAGGAAGGCCGGCTCATGGAAGTCGAGGGCATCGTCATCGACGTGACGGAGCGCAAGACCGCGGAGGAACAGCTTGCACGGCTCGCGCGCACCGACGGGCTGACCGGCCTTGCAAACCGTGCCACGCTCACGGAGCGCCTGCACCAAGCCCACGCTGCCGCACGACGGGGCTCCGTGCCGTTCGCGCTGCACTGCCTCGACCTGGACCACTTCAAGCCCGTCAACGACACGTTCGGCCATCCGGTGGGCGACTTGCTGTTGCGTGAAGTGGCTCAGCGCCTGAAGAATTGCACCCGCGAAACGGATGTGGTGGCTCGCCTGGGCGGCGACGAGTTCGCAGTGCTGCAAAGCGAAATGGGCGAACCGGCAGCCGCAGGCGCTCTGGCCATGAAGATCCAGGTGGAACTGGCGCGGCCCTACATGCTTGACGGCAATGAAGTGCATGTCTCCGCCAGCATCGGCATCTGCCCCTACATCCCGGGCAGCGAGAGCCCCGACGAAATGCTCGCGCAGGCTGATGTGGCGCTCTATCGGTCGAAGGAAGAGGGTCGCAATCAATATCGCTTCCACTCCGAAGAGCTCGACCTGGCGGTCCGCGATCGGGTTGCGCTGGGCGAAGACCTGAGGACTGCCATCGAACGCGAAGAGCTGGAGCTCTACTACCAACCGCAGGTCGAGCTGTCGTCCGGAAAGATCGTGGGCGTGGAAGCGCTGCTGCGCTGGCACCATCCGCAGCGCGGGCTGCTCGACGCCGCCGCGTTCGTGCCGATCGCGGAGCGCACCGGCGGCATCGTCATGCTGGGTCGCTGGGTACTGAACCAGGCATGCCGGCAAATGAACCAGTGGCGCGAACAAGGCGTGCAGCCCCCTGTCGTGGCCATCAATCTGTCGCTCGGGCAACTCAGGCAAGGCAGTGAGCTGGTCCGTGAAGTGGTCGAAAGCCTCGCGAGATGGCAGCTCGACCCCTCTGCTCTGGAGTTCGATGTGACGGAGTCGACGCTGGCGCAGATGACATGGACCCACAATGATGTGCTGCCGCAATTGCGCGCACTCGGAGTACGGATTGCCATCGACGACTTCGGCACCGAGTATTCGTCGTTCGAGTATCTGCGGACGTACCGTGTGAATCACTTGAAGATCGCGCAGTCGATGCTCCAGAGAGCCATCGACGATCCCGACAGCGCGGCCACTGTTCGCGCCATCATGAATCTCGCGCGGGAGGCTCGCATCGGCATCATCGTCGAAGGACTGGAGACGGAAGCACAACTCGCGTTTCTCCACTCGACAGGCTCCACGACCCTTGCGCAGGGCTACTATTTCAGCGGTGCCGTGGTGGCCGGCGAAGCGGGCGACTTTCTGCGCACAGGCACCATGGCGCAGAGCCAGAGCAGCAAAGCCGAGAACCAGGTGACCTCGGCCTGAAGGGCCTGCGGCACGAGAAGAAGCACTTTTGATTTTTCTCGTGACGTGAGGCGTTGCAGCACACGCCGAGCCCGTTTCGTCATCGCCGACCCACGCGGATCACGCACCCGGCCCCGCAAGGCGCAGCGGCACGGCAGACATTGCATTCGTCCGAATGTTCTTAAGTTTTTTCGTTCGCCTTTGTTAAAGATATTTAACTAAATCCCCAAAAAAACAAAACCTTCGACAGCAAAAAGACAATGCGAGGTGATGCCTTCAGATCGCGCGCCAAGACGATCGGGCTCGATTTCTTTATTCACCTCCAGGGATATTCCATTGAGAAAAGTTAAATATTTGTCTTGTGTCTTGGCGTCTCCGCGCCGCACGCTGTCGATCGTCGCGCTGGCGGTCCTGGCTGGCTGTGGGGGCGGCAACAGCGGTGGGGGGAGTACCGGCGGCAATGGAAATACAGGGGGTGGCGGGAGCACGACTGTCGGCAGCGGCGGGAACAGTGGCAATGGCAATGGCAATGAGGTCGCGCTATCTCCCAACCGGAACACGCTGGCCGTTCATTGCGCCGATACGGCCACCCCCTTGGCGCGCACCACGGCCGACAACGACGATCCGCTGTTCATCGACCAGTGGTATTTGGAGAACGTCGGCCAGGCCGTGTTCGCCGATACGCTGCCTTGCGCCGGTGTGGACCTGAGCATCGGCACCCTGCACGCGCAGGGCCTGCGCGGCAAGGGCGTGAAGGTCGCGGTGGTCGACAGCGGCATCGACAGCGCGCACGAAGATCTGGCTGCCAACATCGTGCCGGGCGGCAGCAAGAACTTTCTCAGCGACACCCAGCCGCTGGGCGACATCGACGGGCACGGCACCAACGTCGCCGGCATCATCGCAGCCGTGGGCTGGAACGGCCAGGGCGGGCGCGGCGTGGCGCCCGAAGCAGGCTTGCAGGGCTTCAACGTCAGCGAATTCATCTACAGCGGCACCGTGGCCGAACAGGCCGCGGCCTTCCGCAAATACGTCGGCTATGCCTGGGGCGAAGGCGCCGAGGCAAAGGGCACCGACGTGTTCAACACCAGCCTGGGCGCACCGTACACCGGCGCCTATCCCGGCTTTTCGCAGGCCGAACTCCAGGCCTGGGAATCGCTCATGAGCGGCACGCGCGCGGGCAAGGGCGGGGTCTATGTCTTCGCCGCGGGGAATGGCTTCATGCAGCCCGAGGATTTGGACAACAACGACCAGTTCGCCGGCTGCGCGGCCAGCGCCACGGGATTGAGCTGCGTGCTGGCCAACACCGATCCGGCCGCCAACTTTCGCCAGACCATCGCCGTCGCCTCGGTCAACGCGCGCGGCACGCGCTCGTACTTTTCCTCCGCCGGTTCCTCGGTCTGGGTGTCGGCGCCGGGCGGCGAAGGTGGTCGGCAACTGAGCGTGGCAGGCCCGGGCCAGCGCGACTACGGCCCCGGCATCGTCACCACCGACATCCGCGGATGTTCGGTGGGCCTGAACACCACGGCGACGCGCGTGAACGCGCTCGACGGCGGCACGCCGCTGGACCCCGACTGCCACTACACCGCGGCGTTCGGCGGCACCTCCTCGGCCGCGCCGATGGTGGCGGGCATCGCGGCTCTTTTGCTGAATGCGAACCCGGCACTGACCCAGCGCGACGTGAAATTCATCCTGGCTTCCACGGCCCGTCCGCTGGACCTCGCCCAGCCCGCCGTCACCGTCCGGGACACTTTGGTCGAAGCCGGCTGGATCACCAACGCCGCGGGCTACCGCTTCAGCAACTGGTACGGTTTCGGCCTGGTCGACGCCAGCGCGGCCGTGGCCATGGCGCGCGGCTTCAAGACGCTGGCGCCGCTGCAAGACAGCGGATGGACGGCTTCGACCGACCAGCCCTCGGACATCGCTGCCGCCCCGTCGTCGGCCACGCTGCGTGTGCGGATCGACGCGAACGTGGCCCTCGAGTCCGTGCAGTTCAGCCTCGCCACCACCCATGCCCAGCCGAGCGCGCTCTCGGCCACGCTGACCTCGCCTTCGGGCACGGTCAGCCACGTGCTCACGCCGATGTCGACGCTGAAGAACGGCAGCGACTTCGCCATTCCCCTGTCGTCGAGCAATGCCTTCTTCGCGGAATCCTCGCGCGGCGAATGGGTGCTGCGCGTGACCGACGTCTCGGGCCGGCCCGTGAGCGGCGCGCAACTGCGCAACTTCCAGTTGCGTGTGACGGGGCACGCGAAAACCACTTGAGCGCTGGTGGTCGGCTGCGCGGAAGCAGATAGCAGATAGCAGCCTGCGCGCCATCCACAGGTTCGACAGCGCGAACGGCGTGACCCTCTGCGCGGTGTTCTTCGCCAAGCCTCGCAGCACACCTGCGCGAACCCGAACCGCCGCTTGATCCATCCGGGCGGTTGCTCCTCTTCCGTTGCTTCAGTGGCTGAGCGGACGATCGCTCTTCTTGCATCAATCGGTCTTCAGCAACCGTTCGATCTGCTGCCAGATCTGCCGGCCTAGCGGCTTGGCGTGGTCGCCGCGGCGGTACAGGTGTATCTCCATGGGGATGTCATTCGATGCGGTATCGGCGCGCACCAGTGTGCCCTGGGCCAACTCTTGCCGAATGAGTGTGCCGGGCAACCACGCCAACCCGGTCCCCTCACGAACCATTGCCAGGATGGCATCGGCGAGGTCGGCTTCGTAGACCGTGCGCAGGCGTTGTGTGGCACACAGCGCCGGCAAGCGGTCTTTCAAGATTCGACCCAACGACATGCTCGGCGCATAGGCAAGAAACGGTGCTTCGGAATCGCTTGCCGCACGGGGTACACGCCAACGCGGATGGCCTGGAACCAAAGGCGCACTGACAGCGATCAGCTCATCGCTACCCACCCGGCATCCCACAAGAGTGGCCTCGGTGAGTGGCGCTTTTGCCGGTATCGGAACATGACAGAGCAGCATGTCGGCTTCACCACGCTCCAGCATCTCGAGTCCATAGCCGAGACTGGTTGTCGAGACGTTCCACAAAACTGAAGGGAACGCACGCCGCAGGCGCTCCAGCAGAGGCGGGAGCACCGAATGTGCCAAGGTGCGCCCTGCCGCGATGGTGATGCGCGCAGCCCTGGCCCGTGCCGGGCCTTGCAGGGTTTCCCGGGTGTGCTCCAGGATGCCGAGCACCTCCTGGGCACTGCTCAGCAAAAGACGTCCGGCCGCATTGAGCTGGCTGGTTTGATGCCCACGATCCAACAAGGGCACGCCGGCCCAAGCTTCCAACGAACGTATGCGTCGTCCAAAAGCGGGATGGGTGACGTTGCGAAGTTCTGCCGCCTGGTAGAGGTTGTTTGACCTGGACAGGGCGACGAGGTCTTCCAGCAGCTTGAGATGGATGTCCTGCACGGATACCTCCTGATCGTTCGTTGTGCCGGATCGGCACAGAAAGGCCGCATTCTGCACACCATGGCATCACCCGGCTGCCTAACATTTCACTCCCATCGCACTGCCAGCCCATGTCCCAGATCATTCTCAAGTCCATCAAAAGCCGCCATCTTGGGGGCTCGGATCGCGTTCTCTCTGGCGTCGCAGTGACCGAACGCGAAGTCGTGTTGGGCGGAGGGGCGAGGGCGGTGGACTTGAACGGCACTTACAGCGTCGGTCAGCTTTACGTGACCGAGTACCGGTTGGCCAGCCCTCGGCATCCCTGGCCTGTGCTGTTATGGCATGGCGGCGGCATGACGGGAGCGCAGTGGGAAGCCACGCCCGACGGCCGAACCGGCTGGCTATGGCGACTGTTGCAAGCCGGATTCGACGTGCTGGTTTCCGACGGTCCCGAGCGTGGACGCGCTTCCTGGGCAATGGTGCCGCAAATCTTCGAGCAACCTCCTTTGTTTCGCACCAAAGAGGATGCCTGGTCGGTTTTTCGCCTGGGTCCGGCGGGTGGCTATCACGCCAACCTGGCGCAACGCCGCGCATTTACGCCGCAGCAGTTCCCCGTCCACGCGTTCGACGCCTTCGCCCGCCAGTTCGTACCGCGCTGGACGGGCCACGATGACATGGCCCTCGCGGCCTATCAGGCCCTGGTGGAGCAGACAGGCCCCTGTTTTCTGATTGGCCACAGCCAGGGCGGAGGCTATGCCGCGCACATCGCGCGCCGCTGCCCCGGACTGGTTCGTGCCGTGGTTGCCGTGGAGCCCACCGGCGTGCCGGTGGATGCCGCCCTGCCAGTGGCGCCGCACCTCGTGGTCTGGGGCGACCACTTCGAGGCTCATGCGCTTTGGCGCCACTACCGCAGTCAGGCCGAGCACTACTGGCAGCAATTGATCGCGCGGGGCCAGATTGGCCACACGCTCGACCTGCCTGCGCAGCAGATCCTTGGCAATTCGCATTTCTGCATGTCCGATCGCAACAGCGATGACATCGCTGACCTCGTCGGCGATTGGCTGGCCCACCAGTCTGCAGCCCCTCATTCGGCTATAGGAGATAAAGCACCATGAAAGCAAGCCACCGGAAGTTCTTGATCGCCGCGCTCAGCACCGTCTGCGTCGCGGTGGTCACGCCCGCTGTCCAGGCGCAACCGCGCTACCCCGACCAGCCCATCCGCTTGGTCGTGCCCTTCCCGCCTGGCGGCACCGCCGACGTGATCGGTCGCCTGTTCGCCCAGCAGCTCGGGCAGGAACTCAAGGTCAGCATCATTGTGGACAACAAGGGCGGTGCCGGCGGCAGCATCGGCACGCGCGCCGTTGCCGATGCACGACCCGACGGTTACACCTTGCTGCTGGCATCTTCCAGCACCCACGGCACCAATCCCGCCGTGTATCAGAAGCTGCCTTACAGCCCGGTCGAGGGCTTCACCCCGATCACCCAGATCGTCACCGTACCGGGCACTCTCAGCGTCAACAAGAATGTCAAGGTCGCCAATCTCCAGGAACTCATCGCGCTGTCCAAAGCGCAGCCGGACGCGCTGAGCTATGCATCTTCCGGCGCGGGCGGTCTCGGCAATCTGGCGATGGAACTGCTCAAATCGCAATCCGGCGCGCACATCCTGCACGTCGCCTACAAAGGCGCCGGCCCAGCATTCACTGATGTGATAAGTGGTCAGGTCGCCATGATCTGGGAGCCGCTGCCATCATCCCTTCCCTACATCAAGTCCGGCCAGTTGCGACCGCTGGCTGTGGCGTCGCGCACCCGTTCGCCAGAGCTGCCCGACGTGCCCACCTTCGAGGAAGCCGGCATTCGGCCCTATGACGCAGTGGCATGGAACGGCCTCCTTGCACCGCGCGGCCTGCCCGCGGATATCACGAAAAAGCTGCATGCCGCCTCGGTCAAGGCCCTTCAGGACCCCAAGCTTCAGGCCCGTCTGAAAGAACTGGGAGGCACCGTGGTGGCCAACACGCCGGCGCAGTTCGAGCAGGTGATCCGCACCGACGTGGCGAAGTGGAAGCACGTTGCGGCCGAGGCGCGTATTTCTTTGGACTGAACGCTGACGTGGCGGGCGCCGATGGCGCAAACCAGTTCGCGTCGGGTCCCACGAGGCCGGACGAGGCCCGCACTGCTCCACCGCGTTGTCTCTGCATGCCCGGTGTCGATGGTCAGCTCATGTTGAATCGGTGTTCCTGCTCGATCAAGCACATACCCACATACCGCACGCCAAGGCACGACAACTTGAACTGCTTGGTCACGTTACCTTGAATCCCCCGGCACTTTTTTCAACTCACTTTGAATTTTCCGTCCCTCGCGCTGGCCGGCTGCGGCAGATCTCGCGGCATCCGCCACCTAAAATAGATCCATGAATGCAATCAATCCGAACTTCGGCCGCGCAATGACGCACGAGGAATATGCTAACGAGTGGTCGACCTCAGCCGCCCACTTCGCGGCAAACGGGCATTACACATGGATGGCGCAACAATTGGGTGATGCACCGACTGCTATAGAAATCGGCTGCGGCTCCGGCGCCAGCACTTTGAGCTTGGTCAAAGCTGGATGCCGCATCCTGTGCGTCGAAGAAAACGCGCCGATGATCGACAAGGCATTGGAGTATCTTCAAATGAGCGGCATTGCCGCAGAGCGCATCGATGCGCGCGAAATGCGCACCATCGACTGGGCCAACGGCCCTGCGGTTCGGATCGCTCACATCAATGTATTTGACCCCGCGCTATCGGACTGCCTTCCACGCGATGTAGACGCTCTTGTGTGCTGGCTCACCGGTGCACGGCCTGGCGCTATTGCGGAGCAGCTCGGCAAGATGCATGTCGATTTTGATGGCAGCGAGATGCCCGCCTACCGCCTGCGGTTGCAAGCCGCCTGCTACACCCTTGGTCGCATAGTTCTCAAACCGGGCGGCGTCGTTCACTTCGTTGACCGGGTGGGGATGCGGTCGTGGAGTGACAAGGATGCAATGCGTGAGCACTTGATGGCGGTGCATTCCGAGATGGCTGGCGCCGGCTATGCCGTGACGAAATACGCGACTTTCTTGCGGCGCATCGACGACAAGGCTCTGAGCTCATCGAACATCAAGTACGTGGCACCGCCGATGGCGCGTAACGCTGGCGCAACGGCCTTTGGCTCAGTACGGGCTGCGCTCACCTGACCTACGCAGAAACGACGCTTGCCGCGTGGATCTTCGCGGGACGGTGACGCGTCCGCAGAAACAAGCGCAGCGCCTAACATCCCACCGAACAACTCCCCGTTTCGTCGAGCTAGTCGAGCGCGATGCCGCTGCGATCCGTTAGAACATCCGAACCGGCGCCCGGGCGTGGACGGCGGCGAGTCTAGCCACGCCACTTTAGCTGCGTGCTCACGTCAGCCGTTTTAGCCTCTGCGGTCCAGCAGCAGCAGCGCGATTCGATACCCATCTTGCTCCACAGCTCCATGGATGTTGGCTGGAGTGAACCCGTACGGGTGGACCACGGGGTCATGCGAACTAAGCCGCTTTCCGAGCAAATTGGATTCGAATTCGTCTGGCGGAAGTGGGCTGCTGCCGGAATCGTGGACATCGATTTAGGCTTCTTGAGTTCTCGAACTGTATCGAAGTCCCGTTTCGAACGTTCACTGTAGCCGTGCTTCCATTCGGCGCAGGCTCGCGATGATCTCTGAAGCGGAAACTTCAAACTCCCTTGTGCCCCGCGCGACATCGTCCGCGAACCACTGGAGCACCGACAAGAGCAGCTCTTTCTTGGCACGGCGCTTCTCCTGTCTGTCTGCAATGCCAAGAACGGTGTCAACAGTCTCCTGAAATACGGAAGGATAGTAACGCTCAAAATCCTCTTGCCCGAAGGTCTCAAAGCTCCCCTGGGGCCAGGTGGGAAAGTCCCTGCGCAATTTAAGAACGGTCTCGTTGCCCGGAGCGTCCCCATCTACACGAACCCAGCAACGCCCGGTATAGGCAGCTTCCAAGTGCGTGAAGAGGACTAGCCTGTGCAGATCATGGAAGGCCGGCTCTACACCAGCGATGCCGCGCGCCGAGATCGTGCGCACGCGCGTCATTCGTGGTGCAAAGTGCGGTATCAGACATTCGATGATGACGCGCTCCGCCGAAGCCTCCTCAAGCACTAGCCAGCCATCCCAGAGATCAAAGTCGGAGAGCTCATAGCCGAGGTTTCGCAGAACTTCGAGACGCGCGCTCGCTGTGTTTTCCACGAGTGATATCTCCGAGACGGGGGGGAGCTGTCCTCGCGGCGCGGTGATGTTAAAGAGTCTGCACCCCTGCAGGGACCCCAAGTGGCGAACGACGATGCTCGAGTGTGTGGAGACAAAGAACTGGTTGCGCTGGGAACTCACCTTGATCAGTTCGAGTAGCGCCTTTAGTGCGGCCGGATGCAAATCGTTTTCAGGTTCCTCAATCAGGAAAACCTTCCCCTGCGCGGTCGCCAAGTCCGAGAGGAAGCCAACGATGTTGGGCACACCCTCTCCCATTTGGCTCATCGGCAGCGTGGTTTGCTCGTCGATGTAGACACCGGCCTCCTGGCCGCCATCAGCGGAGATGGCCGTAACCACAAATCCCAAGATCTCTTGGCACGCGTCGCTGTATGCTGCGTAGCCAGGGAAGTGAGGGTTCGCCAGCCTCGAAAGTTTCGCGGACAGATGCTCCAGACTACCCGATATGGCTCGGACGGCGGGGAGGCTCACATCCCGGCTGTAGATCACGGTCTTACGCTTCGAATAGAAGGGGATGATCAGATGATCCGGGTCTCGATTGGGAATTTGACCGAAGCCCTGCTGTGCGCCACCAGTCAGCCCGAGAGTCAGGCTGACGCTTCCCGAGCTCCGCTCTGCGTTGGCTTTAAGTTCGACCACGGCGACTCCCGTATCCGCCACAACAGTCGGCACGGCGAGGGCCTTTGCTGTTATGCCAGCGAGACCGATGCGAATGACCGCCTCGGTATGGGCCAATCGGACATCAGACGGCGACACCGAGTTCTGCTGCAACAGATGAAGCGCCTTGAGAATCGTGGATTTTCCGGAATTGTTTGCCCCCAGTAGCACGTTCATCGATGAGAACTCGATGGAACCGAGGTCCGCGAAAGACCGAAACGCGTGGATGGCCAGACTCGTTATGTGCATCCTGTCTCCAGGCAGGTGTTGGCGCCAAAGCGCGGTGCAAGGCGGACGTACAAACTTGCATTGATGATGCATCATGCCTCCTTCTTGATTGGTGCTAGCAGATCGGCCGTTTGTCCGCCCTCATGGAAATTTCCGGCATGGCTTAAACCACGGAGCTGCTGGTCAAGGTAGACAGCAGGACTGAGACGATGCGGAGGCTATTCCAGCATCTCACTCAAATCGATGGCAGCTCCTGCGACACCGGGTTCCCTCTGACTCTCAAGCCACGTGCTGAGTTGATGCCTGTTTCTCAGCGCGTCCAAAGCTGCGCTCACTCGTGCGGCGCGATCCTCAGCGGCCGAGGCACGCTTGGCAGAAACCAGGTTTGCCGACCACAGTTGCCTTAGCGCCATCTCAGAATAGGAAAGCTCACGTTGCACGGTCAGAAGGTCGCGGAGCAACTCAGGCGGCACGTCTTTGCTGAGCAGGGTTTGAAAGCTAGAGAGCAAATTGACGACGCGTTCAGTTCGAAGCCGGAATGGCTTGCCAACATTACTGCGAAGATTTCTCGCGATGTACAGCATCGTCTGTGCCGCCTCATCGCAAGCGAGGTAGCAGGACCTCACAAGCGCCAGACGAATCTCAGTCTGGCCCCGAAGTTCGGCCTGCCTGAGCTTCCGCTGCTGCCGTTCAGAGATCCAGACGGCAGCAACGATCGCCGCGACAGAGAAGATCGCCTGAGCCCAGCCGGACCACTCTGACTTGGTCATGCAAAAAGGCCACCAATCGAGCCACAAGAAGCAAAACTCGGGAACGGTCATTCAAAGCCTGTGCACACGCGACATGACGTCCCGGCAAAACATGGGAAGCGCTGAGTCTAGCCATTGCGGCCCACGCGGAGCCTGTGGAATGCGAAGGCTCTTGCGCATAAATTTACCTTTGTGGTTAAATATCGAAACTAAAATCAGAACACTCCACACGGCAGCTGCAAACCACAAGGACCTAGACCATGGCACTCACAGATTTTGGAAAAGCGATTCGCAAGGCGCGAATCGACACCGGCGAGACGCTCGGCTCGATGGCAGACGCCTTGGGCGTAACCGCGGCCTTCCTCAGCGGAATCGAGACCGGCCGGAAAAAGGTCCCTGCCGACCTGGTTGGCCGAGTTCGCTCTTACTTTGCTACGCGCAGCGTTCACGTTGGCAACCTTGAACAACTTGCTGATGTAGCAAATAAGACAGTCCCCATCGATGGACTGTCGCCGCAGCACCAGATGCTCGTGGCTGGATTTGCGCGCTCCTCGATGGACGCGGAGACGCTTGAAAAAATGGCCGCCCTGCTGTCGGCTTCGGAAGGAGGGAAAAAGACATGACCGCTACACCTGAACCCTACCAACTTCGCGGCCACATCGTCCCGCCGCGACGGGTGGTCGACATTCGTCAAGCGGCTGAGGGAGTCCGCGGCTTCCTCAAATTACCCGACGGGAAGGTCGACCTCGAGCCTTTTCTCGAATCACTTTCTCAATACGGATTGACGGTCGACGTCATGGAGGACGACGACTTCACTTTGATGATGGCAGGCGTAGAAGCAGTGTGCATTCCGGAAACCGCCACCATCATGCTGACGAGTCAGACATACCAAGCCGCTCGCCGCAACGATCCGCGCACCCGGTTCACTATCTTCCACGAACTTGGGCACTTCATGCTGCAGCACACCAAGACGCTGCCTCGCAAAAACGTGGAGGCCAAGGCATACATCGATTCTGAGTGGCAAGCCGACCAGTTTTCAGCCGAGATGACCATGCCGCTGAAGGTCATCAAAGCTCGATCACTTCTCACAGCGACGAAGGTGGCGGGATTTTTCGGAGTATCAATCCCTGCCGCTCAGTATCGGCTGCGACAGTTGCAAAGGCAGCAAGCGCTATGAAAAAAGGCCACGAAGTGCGTCTAACACTTCGCGGCCTCCGGTGAGGTGAATAAGGGTCTACCAAACCACCTGCACACATGTCTTGGGGAAGACGCCGGAGTTTAATCGCTTCGGGGTGTGCGGGACAAGCCAAAACCCTTTGGTCTTCAGATTGGAGGACAGAAATGTCACACCATTCCATGAAGAGCGTGTTCGTGCGCGCCTACCCCCGCTTTCGTCTTGGTCGCTGGGAAGACGTTTGCCAGCACTGGCGCTCTCAGCCCGGCCAGCTGCCGCTGTTCGCGTAGGCCCGCAAGAGGCGGGAGCGCCCGACCTTTGGAGGTCGGTGTCCGACTGTCCGGTAGTCGGAAGGGGCCGAGGCATCCGCCTTGGCCATTCTTCAACCGAATGAGGAGCCAAAAAAATGGCAAAGACACCTTCGAATCATGGCAAGAGCTGGTCAGCTGGCGACGTCAAGCAACTGAAAACTCTCGCGGCTGGCAACACGCCGACGCGGGTGATCGGTCTCAAGATGGGCCGCAGCGAGAGTTCCGTGCAGTCCAAAGCAAGTGTTGAAAAGGTTTCATTGAAACCCACAAATCAATCGCCGTACGGCACGCACAAGTAAGTCACTCGCCGACCGTCGCACAGCGATGGTCGGCACTTCACTTTTAAGGAAAGATCATGAAAAAACGCGCACCCAACCCCTTACGCTGCTTGATACCTGCATTATTTGGGGTCGTTCCGCTCATCGGGGCCATGCTCTGGTATCACCTGATGAGCATCGTGCACAGCATGGCAAAACTGCCAAATCCCGAGCTATCGACGGTGATCGGCTATTTGGTCGCCATCTCTGCCGTTGTGGGCATGTTCATTTCGCTGTACCGCACATGGGCAGACTACGTACGTGGCGACTATTATTTCGACTTGGCCGAATCCCGAGGATGGTGAGCGACTTATGTCGTCACCTTGATGCCCCCTGGCCACGCCAACAATTCCGTGGATCAGTTTCTGCCTCGTGCGGGGTTAATCGCTCCGAAGCATCGGGTGATCAGCGCTGCTGCATCAGCGTCACCGGTAGCTGGTAGAAGGCACATGAGCGGCTAGTGCTTGTGTCGATCCTCGGGATCCATCGGCGGAAGCCCAGCTCGTTTCCGCAGAGCGTTGAAGTCGGCCCAAAGAGCCGACCTGATCTCGTCGCGGCTTACGGAGACCTCATCGTCAAAAAGCCATAGTAGTTCTGCACCGCGTGTATCGAAGGTGACGACGGCGTACTCAAGCCAGCTGTCGTATCCCTCTGGCAAGGGGGGAACCCTGTTCTTCTCAGGCATTGCATCTCCTGTAAATTAAAGAGCAGGTGGCGCCGGGGCTTGACGCTTTACGGCAGCGCTGTCGGCGCAACGGAGCACCTTGCATGAGGCTCCCGGGGCATCTGGAGCCCCAAGCCATCGCCCCCTACAAGCCAAGTAAACCCGCTAGGCTTCGGCAGAATCTTGGCAATGCCAGTCGCCAACCCCGTGTTGAACACGTTGATGCCTCCCAGGGCGCTACCCCAACGGGTGGCGATGCAAACCACGATGTAGGCCATTCGCCTCCTCAACTTGTTAGCCTGTATTGCCGATGGCTTCAGTGAGCGGCTGGCGGATGTCTACACATGGTTCACGCGATTCCTGCATGGAACCGGGGCATCGACGGACAAGCGACACCTGAGTCTGCTTAAGCTCTTCACCGGGCGAAGGCGTAGGCTTCCTCAGTAGAGCGGACCGCGGCCACGCGAGACGGTGATCGCCCGGTTTCGGCGGCAGCTGTCATTCGGCTGCCGAGCTTGAGCGACAGCAGCCAGTCTGAAGCGGACCCAGAGCTATTGGCACCGACTGTCAGCTGGTAGCCCTGAGCGCTCAACTCACGAAAGCAAGCTCACGCGTCATCAGTTGAACTTTTTTCCCAGATCGGCGAAAACCTTTGCTAGATCATCCGATTCGATTGGCCAGTGCTCTCGGGTCCGAGCAGGCATCGTCTCCGCTAGGAAGTAGGCCAAGAGCACTGCAGGTTGATTGAAGAAATGGCGTTGGCCCTTCTGCTCTTTGATCCTGTCAAAGATATAGCTCTTGGTGGTGAGCAAGTCGTTGATTCGAGCTGCCGCGTCTTGCGGTAGCAGTTCCATGAATGCATCAACCACGAGTTGGTTGGAGCGCTCCTGTCCGGGTTCAATACCGGTGCCTCTTTTGTATGCCTGGCTCAGGTAGTCCAGTAGCTGCCACTGAGGCTCGCTGGCACTGGTGAGGTCTTCCATGGCGCGCACAAAGAACTCGTCCGTGGCCTCAATGAGGGCCATGCTCTTGGCGACGGTGCGTCGTACCGAAGGCTTGGCGGTTGTCTTGGGCTTGTAGAGCGTGTCGTGGGTGAGTTCGCTGTGAGCGTGCTGCAACAGCGTGCGGATCTGAACCTCGCACGCAAGGCCTTCGGGAAGATCGACACCATCGATGGAAAGGCCTGCCTTGGATCGCAAGACATAGTGAACGGACTGGTAGGAGAACTCAAGGGGCTTGGCTAGCCGCTCTTCTTCGTAATCCTTGTCTTTGGTTTGAGACCAAAAGACTTCGCACTCGGGGCTCTCGATGATGGAGCCGAACCTTGTGATGTGACTTGTCAGCAGCACCACGTACCGCATTCCCAACTTGTCAGTAATTTCCTCGTACGGGTTTTTGTAGGGCTTGTTGCGATAAAGCGCCTTGTCGATCAGGCTGGTGTCGCCTTTGAGGCGAGGCACCATAGGCACTTTCAAGAAGTAGTCCAAGGGTGCGGGAGCAATGGCAGGGACTAGTCGCCCTTCAATTTCCCGCGCGATGAGTTTTGCCCAAGCCCGATATAAAGGCTTGTCAGCTTCCCATCGCGTGAGGATGTCTTGCTCGTTCACTCTTGGTCTCTGATGTGATCTCGCACTGTGATCTTGGTCCACTTCGGCACGTTGCCGTGCTCATCAGCATCACCATCGATGGTTTCAATCCGCACGTAGTTCTCGAACTGGTCCGCAGGGGCCGTCAGCTTGATGTCATGGCCAAAAGTTAGCTTGCGGAGTCGCAGTTGGCTTTGTACTTCTGACAGGTCCTTGTGGATAGCAGTTTCGGGGAAATTCTTCTGCTCCATATAGGCTGTGTAAGCGTCCTGGAGGGCCGCATCCCCCAAGTAGTTCTGCGAAAAGGCGTCCACCTGTATTGTGGCTGACTGATCCGTTTTGAGATACGTCGTCAGAGCATTGAGGAGGTCGATCTTCTTTTCAGTATCGACATTGGCATTGCGGATGAAATCCTTGGTCAGTGCGTGGAACTGCTTAGTCTGGAATGCACTATTAGATGGGAATTCCAAACCCAAGAAGCTCTCGTAAAAATACTGGGCCGCAGAGAGCTTGTTACCTTGAGTGATCAGGTCATCGAACAGGAAGGCCTTCCAGCCATTGGTGGGCTGTTGGACGGTGGCAGCGGCCTGATCAGCGCGCAGGAATGCGCCGATCTTGTAGAGCTTGGCCTGCGGCGTGAGGATAAGGTCCTTGATGTACTCCAAGGTGAGATTCTGACCGGCCTGCCGCTTCGTGAAGCCGCCATGAGGTTCAGCCTTGATCACGCACATAAATGATCTGGAGGGATTGCCGCAAGTGCCTTCAATCACCACGACGATGCCGCCGGGGATCGTGCGATTGCTCTGAGCTACGGCCAGCTTGCTCGCGATGTTCTGGGAGAGGTTGACGAACCGAACATCGTTGCCTTGCGCTTCGACGATCTCTTTTGCCCTGTTCCAAGTGCTGTCGGCCCCGTTGTCTCGAATCGACATCTCAACGCCGTGCGACGATTTTCCAAGGGCATTGGTGATACGAGCCTGCAGCGCATCCCGAGCATCCTGCGGGAGTTCGAGAAGTTGGCCGCCATAGTTGGGCGGAACTAGTGCTTTATCTGCTCCACGCGCAAATATCTCATGGATGATCAGGCGGCCAATCGAGAGATTCTCAAAGGACATATGCGGCTCATTTTTCTTGCTTGGGAACGACACACAAAGTCGCACCATCGTTACCAATCGTAGCAACATATGCGGGCAGCAGGCAGCGGTTCCCCCTACTGCGAAGCGGTGCGTATGCGGAAAGTGGCAGTGCGGGCCGCGCGGGCCAACTTGCGTGGGGCCGCGTTCGACCAGTCTGAAGCCGGCATTGGACCTGTCGTACTCAACTCCGCTCAGCCCCCGCTCGCCTGTCGCCGTCGCAGCATCCACGTGCTACGCACTGGCACGGTCAAGCGGCGAGCGGCAATGGTCACTCCGGCACCCGAGTTCAAGCTAAGCTGCAAAAAATTCAAGGTGTCCTGAAAATCGACACCCGGCAATGTTTCGCACCCAGACTGGGTCCGCCCTTGAAACCTCACCAAAAGCCCGTATCATTAGCACTCGCCAAGACCGAGTGCTAACAACGCGCTTTCCAGGCGATGGGGTACCCGGCCTGTGGCCGACGCCCCGACAACCCCCGTTTCTATATCCCTCCAGGAGATGCAATGAACCTTCGTCCTTTGGCCGATCGCGTGATCGTCAAGCGTGTTGACAGCGAAACCAAAACCGCCTCTGGCATCGTCATCCCCGACGCAGCCGCCGAGAAGCCCGATCAAGGCGAAGTCCTGGCCGTGGGCCCGGGCAAGCGCAACGACAAGGGCGAACTGATCGCCCTGACCGTCAAGGTCGGCGACCGCGTTGTGTTCGGCAAGTACAGCGGCCAGACCGTCAAGGTCGGCGGCGACGAGCTGCTGGTCATGAAGGAAGACGACCTGTTCGCGGTTGTCGCGAGCTGAGTCTCTCCTTTCCTTCTTTCCATTCATTCAATCCATTCGGAGTAATTCAACATGGCAGCAAAAGACGTCGTCTTCGGCGGCGAAGCCCGCGCACGCATGGTCGAGGGTGTGAACATCCTGGCCAACGCAGTCAAAGTGACCCTGGGCCCCAAGGGCCGCAACGTGGTGCTCGAGCGTTCGTTCGGCGCCCCCACGGTGACCAAGGACGGTGTGTCCGTCGCCAAGGAAATCGAACTCAAGGACAAGCTGCAGAACATGGGCGCCCAGCTCGTGAAGGAAGTGGCTTCCAAGACTTCGGACAACGCCGGTGACGGCACCACCACCGCGACCGTGCTGGCCCAGGCCATCGTTCGCGAAGGTTTCAAGCTGGTGGCTGCCGGCATGAACCCGATGGACCTGAAGCGCGGCATCGACAAGGCTGTCACGGCCCTGGTCGCCGAGCTGAAGAAGGCTTCGAAGCCCACGACCACGTCGAAGGAAATCGCTCAAGTCGGCTCGATCTCGGCCAACAGCGACGAAACCATCGGCAAGCTCATCGCTGACGCGATGGACAAGGTCGGCAAGGAAGGCGTCATCACCGTCGAAGACGGCAAGTCGCTGGACAGCGAACTCGACGTCGTCGAAGGCATGCAGTTCGACCGCGGCTACCTGTCGCCCTACTTCATCAACAACCCGGAAAAGCAATCGGCGATTCTGGACAACCCCTTCGTGCTGCTCTACGACAAGAAGATCAGCAACATCCGTGACCTGCTCCCCACGCTGGAACAAGTCGCGAAGTCGGGCCGTCCCCTGCTGATCATTGCCGAAGAAGTCGAAGGCGAAGCCCTGGCGACCCTGGTCGTGAACACGATCCGCGGCATCCTGAAGGTCGTGGCTGTGAAGGCCCCTGGCTTCGGCGACCGCCGCAAGGCCATGCTGGAAGACATCGCCATCCTGACGGGCGGCAAGGTCATCGCTGAAGAAGTCGGCCTGACGCTCGAAAAGGTGACCCTGGCCGACCTCGGCTCGGCAGCCCGCATCGAAGTCGGCAAGGAAAACACGATCATCATCGACGGCGCTGGCGCTGCCGGTGACATCGAAGCCCGCGTCAAGCAAGTGCGCGTGCAGATCGAAGAAGCTTCGAGCGACTACGACCGTGAAAAGCTGCAAGAGCGCGTGGCCAAGCTGGCCGGCGGCGTGGCAGTGATCAAGGTCGGCGCTGCCACCGAAGTCGAAATGAAGGAAAAGAAGGCTCGCGTCGAAGACGCCCTGCACGCCACCCGCGCTGCAGTGGAAGAAGGCGTCGTGGCTGGCGGCGGCGTGGCGCTGCTGCGTGCCAAGCAAGCTGTGGGCGACTCGGTCAAGGGCGACAACGCCGACCAGGACGCCGGCATCAAGCTGGTGCTCAAGGCCGTCGAAGCGCCCCTGCGCGAAATCGTGAACAACGCCGGTGGCGAAGCTTCGGTGGTGGTGAACGCTGTGTTGGCCGGCAAGGGCAACTTCGGCTTCAACGCCCAGAACGACACCTACGGCGACATGCTCGAGTTGGGCATCCTGGACCCGACGAAGGTCACCCGCACCGCACTGCAGAACGCCGCTTCGGTGTCCTCGCTGCTGCTGACGACCGAAGCCATGGTCGCTGAAGCACCGAAGGATGAAGCTGGCGCCGGCGGCGGCATGCCCGACATGGGTGGCATGGGCGGCATGGGCGGCATGGGGATGTGATTGGCTCGCCCCCCGAGGCTGCGCGGCACTTCGTGTCGCCTTGCCCTCCCCCTACCGGGGGCAACACCTGCGGCCCGGCGAAGCCGGTTCCGCGGTGTTCCACGAATGGGGGCGAACTGATTGCGGTCTTCCCGACCCGAAAGCCCTGCAGCGAAAGCTGCAGGGCTTTTTTCATTTCACCATGGCGTCAGCACCGGATCGGGCTGACGTTCGTTGAAGCGCGCCACAGCGAGTTTCCCTGGGGAACCAGCGGATTCGCCATCACCCGGTGCTTTCCGCAACCTGGCCGAGGTCTGGGGCGACCGGCCTGACGCCCTCTCCTGCCGACATGCTCCAAGCCCTGCGGCGTTGTCCGGGTCTACGGCGGGAGCCTTCGACAAAATCGTTGCAGGTGATCACCCCGTCGGAGCGCTGGCACCGTGCAAACTCCCCGGGGTCACGCGACGCGGACATGCCGCGTGGCCGTGATCGGCTTACGGCCTGGCAATGATGGCGAACCGGCCATCCTGGTTCAGCCGCGCCCAATAGGTCGATGCCTGTGCGTCGTAGCCGACGACGACGGTGGATGCACCGCAGGATGCATCGACATCACCCGGCAACGTGGTGAGATAGGCGCTTTGGTAGGCGGCTTTGCTCACACAGGTGGGCGTGGTCAGGGCGATCCACTTGCCGGAAGAAGCGTCGTACCTGGCCAGCACGGTATCGGCAACGGATCGATCTTTGGGCAGCGAGAACTCAAGCACGTAGCTGTCGCCGGTCTTGTCGTTCTCCAGTGCCCATCCTCTCTTGGCGTGCGCAGGCAGCCTGACCGGGACCTTGCCCCCTTCCGTCCCGTCGCCCAAGCTGCCGGCAAGACCCGTTGCCGTCTGCATGTCCTTGGGCCGTCCATAGGCATCGATGTAGGTCCCATCCTGACCGACGATCCCGCTGACGAGCAATTGATCGGAGAGGGTGTCCACACCGGCAGCCTTCCAGTTCAGCGACACCAGTTTCTTCAAGTCGATCGTGGTGCCGCGCACTTCGACCTCCTCGTCCGGCGTGCCCTCGTTGACGACCCGGGCGCGTTGGCTGTTGTTCAGGTTCGGGCTGAAGCTCTCGTCGCGGATGAACATGTAGCGGTACATCATCGATTCCATTTCCCGATTGCTGCTCGCGAAGGAGTAGCCCGGCGTGGCGCTCATCGCGCGCGTGCGCGTGTCATGTCGGTTGAAGGTGTCGTTGCGGCCGTCGAGCAGGCGGGCGCGGCTGCCTCCGGCGGATGTGCATGCGCTGGTGCGGTAGGACGAATCGTAGAGGCCGTTTCGCTGCACGTGCGCCGGCACACTGGTCGGATACACGACCTTCTCGCAACGGTCCTTGGTGCGGACGAAGCGATCCATCATCTTCCATTCGGGCGTTGCCAGTTGCTGGGGCGCATCGGTGTTGCTGAACACCGAATGGGTCACGTAGTACGAGCGGTAGTCGATGGCAGGCCCGGTGATCTCGAAGATCGAAGCATTGGCATCGATGCTTCCCGTCGCCTCGTTCTGTACCTTCAACATCAGCATGCTCTGGATACGCTCGTGCTCGCCGAAACGGGTTTCGTAGCCCTTGTAGGCCGAATTGCCGGAGACGATCTGCGTGAAGGCCAGGTCGTTGTCGTCCCGCACGACGCTGCGCGAATAGTGATGCTCGTGGCCTGAAACATAGATCACGTCGTGTGCGGCCAGCAGCTTGCGGTATTTGTCGTAGGCGTCGCGAAACTTCACGTCGTTGACGATGGAGATGCTGCCGTCGACGATGTTCTCGCGCACCAGGCCATAGCGATTGCCGGCGAACGAGTTGTGCGTCTGCAGGATGATGTGATCCACCTTCGGGCCGTGCTTGGTCACCATGGCCTCGACGAAATCGTAGGCCCGTTCCATCCAGCCGTAGGAAATATTGATCAACAGCACGTTGTCGCGCACCACCACGTAGTTCTTGTTGCGCGACCCAGGCATGTGCTCGGCATCTGCCGGGATGAACGACTCCACGGTGTCGTACCAGTCCTGGTCGATCCCCTTGGGGTCATGGTTGCCCATGATCGGAAGGATCGTCATCTTGCTTCGGTATTTTTCGGCCATCTCGCGCCAGAGCTTGTATTCGCTCGCCGTGCCGTTCTCGACCAGGTCGCCGACGGCCAATACGACGTTGACGCCAGACTTCTCGTACAGATCGAGGATGGCCTTCATCGGATGCAGCGCGACGCCCGATTCGCTGCCCTGGGTATCGGGAAGGATGCCGATGCGCAGCGTGGTGGCGGCCGGCGTGGCGGGGGGCGCCGGCGTGGTGGGTGGCGTGGACGGCGCACTGGCCGGCGGCAGGGTAGGAGAGGCGACCCCGCCTCCGCCACCTCCGCCGCCGCAAGCGGCCACCGTCAGCAGCGCCATCAGCGACAACGCGCCAACACTCTTTTTCATGCCACGCATACCTGTTGCTCCAATTCAAAGAGCGTCACGCTATCGGGGCGTCGTGTCAGGAAAATGAATCAAAATGTACGGGAGCCCCCTTGACTCGGCGCGTCGACGCCGAGGGCGTTCAGGGCCGGCGCTCACCTTGTCGATGATCCCTTGCCGCCAGCTCGCACAGCGCCCGGCTTCCTTGCTCGTGAATCTGGACTCCGAACCACAGGCCGTGACGCCATGGGGTACAGCGTGTGCCATTGCGGGTACCCGGGCCCGGTGCAAGAACTTCCGTACCAGAAGCCCGTGCAACGTGTCGCCGCCCCGGTCGGCAACCCACCGCCGCCTGGGGCCGTCACGGGTTTGCCTTTTGATCCCGCGAGACTTGGTCAGGGTTATCCCGCATGCACGGGCCGACTCCCTCCAACAACTCGCCGCAAGGAACCCATCATGAAGATCTCGCAACTTGCCCTCGCCGCCACGTTCGCGGTGCTCGCCGTCACCGCCGTCCAGGCCCAGCCATCCGTCGGCCGCAACCGCGCGGAAGTCGATGCTGAAGCCGTCGCTGCCGCCCACGCACCGAACCAGAACGTGACCCGCGGTTCGCGCGGTGCCGATCCGTTCGTTTCCTCGGCCAACTCCGAAGCCGTGTACAAGCAAGCCGTGGACACCGCCCACGCGCCGAACCAGAACGTGACGCGCGGCTCGCGCGGTCCGGACCCGTTCACCTCGCAACGCGACCCGGCCCAGGTCTACCAGGAAGCCATGGCCGCCGCCGCCGCACCCGACCAGAACGTGACCAGCGGCTCGCGCGTGAACAGCAAGGTCGTCTCGACCATGCAGAACCCGGTGCTGCAGTCGGCTCAAGGCAAGTAAGCAAGTAGCAAGGGCGGCGGGGCCGCGCCGCCCGGCTCAGGCAGAAGTCGACGACCACGTCCGCAAGCTACACGCAGCGGGCGAAAGAAAAGCCGCTGTCGCGGCCTTCCTTGTGCGGAGCGGAAGAGCGTCAGCGCAGGCGCTGCAGCAGCCCCGCGGTCGACGGGTCGAGCCCCGCCACGTCGCCCGAGGCCAGCCGTGGTTCGATGTCGCGCGCCAGCACCTTGCCGAGCTCCACGCCCCACTGGTCGAAGCTGTTGATGCCCCACAGCGCGCCGCTGGTGAACACGCGGTGCTCGTACAGCGCGAGGAAGGCGCCCAGGGAGGCCGGCGTGAGCTGGTCCAGCACGAAGAAGGTGCTGGGCCGGTTGCCTGGAAAATTCTTGTGCCCGCCTTCGTCCGCCTTTCCGACCATCAGCGCCTGCGCCTGCGCCAGCGCATTGGCCAGCAGCTTGGGGTGGTGCCCTTCGAGATCGTGCGTGGCCTCGCGCACCGCGACGAACTCCAGCGGGATCACGTCGGTGCCCTGATGCAGCATCTGGAAGTAGGCGTGCTGGCCATTGGTGCCGGGCTCGCCCCACAGCACCGGCGAAGTGCCGAAGGGCAGCGGCGCGCCGCTCGCGTCGACCTGCTTGCCGTTGCTCTCCATCTCGAGCTGCTGCAGGTAGGCCGGCAGCCGCTTGAGCGCGCTGTGGTAGGGCGCGATGCTGCGGCTCGTGAAGCCGTGGAAGTTGCGGTACCAGACGTCGAGCAGTCCCAGGCGCACCGGCAGGTTCTGCGCCAATGGCGCGGTGCGGAAATGCTCGTCCATCGCGTGCGCGCCGGCCAGCATCTCGCGAAAGCCGTCGGCGCCGATCGCCAGCGCAATCGGCAGGCCGATCGCCGACCACAGCGAGTAGCGCCCACCGACCCAGTCCCAGAAACCGAAGGTCTTCTCGATGCCGAAGGCGCGCGCCGCCTCGACGTTGGTGGTGAGCGCGGCGAAGTGCCGCGCCACGTCGACACTGCCCGATTGCGTGAACCAGCGCTTGGCCGACTGCGCATTGGCCAGCGTCTCGGCGGTGGTGAAGGTCTTGGATGCGATGACGAACAGCGTGTGCTCGGGCGCCAGGCCCTTGAGCACGCCGGCCAGCTCGTGGCCGTCGACGTTGGAGACGAAATGGAAGCGCTTGCCCGGCGCGGTGAAGGCATCGAGCGCCAGCACCGCCATCTGCGGGCCGAGGTCGGAGCCACCGATGCCGATGTTGACCACGTCGGTGATCGTGTGGTCCGAGCGCACCGCCTCGGCGTACGCGAGCATCGCGTCGAGCGTGGCATGCACCTCGGCCAGCTCGGCCTTGCACGTGGTCACCGCATCGGCCGGCGCGCGCAGCAGGAAATGCATCACGGCCCGGTCTTCGGTGCCGTTGATCGGTTCGCCGGCGAACATCGCGTCGCGGTGCGCTTCGAGGCCGGACTCGCGCGCCAGCGCCAGCAGCAGGTCTTCGGTGCGCGCATCCATCCGGTTCTTCGACAGGTCGGCGAAGACGTGCGGCGCGGATTCGCTCAGCGCCTCGAAGCGCGCCGCGCCCTCGGCGGCAAAGGCCGTGCGCACGTCGAAGTCACGGCCGGTTTCGGCGTAGTGCGCCTGCAGCTGCTTCCAGGCCGCGGTGCGATCGCAACGCACGCCCGTGCGGGCGCTCATTGCGCCTCCATCAGCTTCTCGAGCTTCACCGCGTCGACGGCGAAGGCACGGATGCCCTCGGCCAGCTTCTCCGTCGCCATCGCGTCCTCGTTGAGCGCGAAGCGGAAGGCCGGCTCGTCGAGCACCACGCGCGGGATGTCGCGCGCCTTGGCGGCTTCGGCGTCGAGCGCATGGGACAGCGGCGCGTCGGTGGCGGCCAGTTCGGCCAGCAGGTCGGGGCTGATGGTCAGCAGGTCGCAGCCCGCGAGCGCGGCGATCTGGCCGATGTTGCGGAAGCTCGCGCCCATGACCTCGGTCGCGATGCCGTGGTGCTTGTAGTAGTCGAAGATCTGACGCACCGATTGCACGCCGGGGTCGTTGGCACCGGCGCTGGCGGCTTCGTTCCAGGCGCTGCCGGCGGACTTCTTGTGCCAGTCGTAGATCCGGCCGACGAAGGGCGAGATCAGTTTCACGCCGGCTGCGCCGCAGGCCACGGCCTGGGCGAAGGAGAACAGCAGCGTGAGGTTGGTGTGGATGCCCTTCTGCTCCAGCTGTTTCGCGGCCTCGATGCCTTCCCAGGTGGCGGCGATCTTGATCAGCAGCCGCTTCTCGGGGTCGATGCCCTCGGCGCGGTACAGCGCCACGATGCGGTCGGCGCGCGCCAGCGTGGCGGCGGTGTCGAAGCTCAGGCGGGCGTCGACTTCGGTCGACACGCGGCCGGGCACCAGCGACAGGATCTCGGTGCCGAAGCGCACCAGCAGCCGGTCGATCACCTCGTCCACCGGACGGCCCTTGTGGGCGTGCACGGCCTCGTCGAGCAGCGGCCGGTAGTCGGGCTTCTGCACGGCCTTGAGGATCAGCGACGGGTTGGTCGTCGCGTCCTGCGGCTTGAACTGGGCAAGCTGATGAAAGTCACCGGTGTCGGCAACCACGGTGGTCCATTGGCGAAGGGCATCGAGTTGGTTCATGCGAAACATTATCCCGCCGCAAAACTACAGACCGTGTGGTCCATGGCTGACGAAAGGGCCCAGAAGGCACGCTTAGGGTCAAGGGCTGCTTTTATGGAGAGTCCCATGCCGCTTCGCCCTCCCCGCGCGCCTTCGGTGCCCACCGCCTTCGACGACCGCCGCTTCAGCGCCTCGGTCGGTACCCTGGCCACCGCCTTCCTCGTGGGCGGCGTGCTGGCGCTGGCGAGCTTCGGCGTGGCCCGCGCCGCCCGCGCTCATGCGCAGGTGCCGGCCGGTCCGGCCGATGGCGCGCCGCTGATGCGCGCGCCGCTGCAGGCCGTCGCACCGGTCGACATCAAGCGCTACGCCGGGCTGTGGCACGAGCAGGCCCGCCTGCCCAACCGCTTCCAGAAGAATTGCGCGGGGCCGGTGACCGCCGAATACACGCCCCTGGCCGACGGCACCGTGGAAGTGCGCAACCGCTGCATCCGCCCCGACGGCAATTTCGACGAAGCCGTGGGCAGCGCCCGTGTGGTGCCCATGGCGGGCCAGCCCGGCGCGGGCCGGCTCGAGGTGCGCTTCGCGCCGGCCTGGCTCAGCTGGCTGCCGGCGGTCTGGGGCGACTACTGGATCCTCAAGCTCGACCGCGACTACGAGGTCGCGCTGGTCGGCACGCCCGATCGCGACTACCTCTGGGTGCTGTCGCGCAACCCGGTGCTGGACGAAGCGGCGCTGCAGGTCGAACTCGACTACGCGCGCAGCCTGGGTTTCGACGTCGACAAGGTGGTGCGCACGGGCGCGCCGACGAACTAGGCAGACAGCAGCGACGGTACGAAGCGTGCCACCTGCGCCGCCAGGGCCTTGGGCGCGGTGCAGTGGATCGCGTGCCAGCCCAGCGCCCGCGCGGCCTCGACGTTGGCCGCGGTGTCGTCGATGAACAGCGTCTGCGCCGGGTCGAAAGCATGGCGCCAGGCCAGCATCTGGTAGATGTCGCTGTGGGGCTTGATGAGCTTCACGTCACCCGAGAAGATGCCGCCGTCGAACCATTCGAAGAAGGGCAGTCGCCGTTGCAGCGCGCGTGCATAGGGCACGGGCATGTTCGAGAGGTAGTAGAGCCGCACATCGGCCCCGGCCTCGCGCTGCGCGCGCAGGTCGGCCAGCAAGGCCACGCTCTCGGCGATCGGCTCCAGCCGCTCGCCCAGCGGCGCCACCATCGCATGCACCTCGCCGGCCGGCAGCGCGAGCCGGGCGGCGGTGCGCGCGACCACCTCGTCGACGCTGCGGATGCCACAGTCGAAGTCGAGCCAGTCGGCATGGTGGAAAAAGGCCTTGGCCAGCGCGCGGCCGGCTTCGGCAGTGGGGGCTCGCTCGGGAAAATGCGCCTGCAGCAGGCGGCCGGGCTCCCAGCCGACGAGCACGGCGCCCAGATCGAATACGACGTTCATGGCGCCATTGTTCCATGGCACCCTGACAGACCTGTCAGCCTGGCTCAGCCGCCGGGTACCACCGACACCCCATGGCGACCCAGTGTCAGCGTGGTCTGTGCGCCCGCCACAAGGGGCCGGGCCAGATCGGACGACACCACGAACACCGGCCCGATGGGCGTGTCGAAGCCGTATTCGTAGAAGCTGCCGAGGTAGGCGGCCTTGGTGCAGGTGGCGGGCAAGCCGCCGACCGGCCCGATCTGCCAGGCCTCGGGCCGCACCGCCACCTTGACCGCGCCGGCCGCCACCGCATGCGGCGGCGTGAGCATGAGCGGCCCCAGCGCCACACGCCCGTCGGGCTGCGCTGTGGCAGGGAACACGCTGGCCTCGCCCATGAAGCCGGCGACGAATTCGCTCTCGGGCCGCGAATACAGCTGCTGCGGCGTGCCGCGCTGCGCGATCACGCCGTGGTCCATCACGATGATCTGGTCGCTCACCGCCAGCGCCTCGCTCTGGTCGTGCGTGACATAGGCCACCGTGAGCTTCAGGCGCTGCTGCAGCATGCGGATCTCTTCCCGCATCTCGCGCCGCAAACGCGCGTCGAGGTTGGACAAGGGCTCGTCGAACAGCAGCACCGCCGGTTCGAGCACCAGCGCGCGCGCCAGCGCCACGCGCTGCTGCTGGCCGCCCGAGAGTTCGCTCGGCAGCCGGTGGTCGAATCCGACCAGGCCGACGCCCTTGAGCGCCTCGCGCGCACGGCGCCCGACCTCGTCCTTGGCGATGCCGCTCATGCGCAGGCCATAGCCCACGTTCTGGATCACGTCCATGTGCGGGAACAGCGCGTAGCTCTGGAACATCATGCTCACGTTGCGCTCCGCCGGGCCCAGCGTGGTCACGTCGCGCCCGCCCATCACGATCGCGCCCGAAGTCGGCGACTCGAGGCCCGCGATCATGCGCAGCGTGGTGGTCTTGCCGCAGCCCGACGGGCCGAGGATGGTGGTGAGCGTGCCGACCGGTACCTCGAAGCTGATGCCCTTGACGGCCAGCGGGGCCGAGGCGTCGCTGCCGTAGCGCTTGGTGACGTTGCGGAATTCGATGCCGTGGGTCAGGGTAGGAGTCGTCGTCATGTGTTGTTCTTGCCTCAGTGTGCGGCGACCGCGCGGGTCGCCGCGCCGGCCTTGCGCCGCCCCAGCTTGCGTTCGCCGACCACGAACTGGATCAGCGCAATGGCCACCGACATCAGCACGATCAGCACGGTGCAATAGGCCAGCGCCACGCCGTAGTCGCCGTTGCCGACGCGGCCGATGATGTAGGTGGTGGCCAGTTCGTTCTCGGCCGTGACCAGGAAGATCACCGCGCTGACCGTGGTCATGGCGCGCACGAAGCTGTAGACCAGCGCGGCCACCAGCGCGGGCTTGAGCAGTGGCAGCACCACCTTGAACAGCGTCTGTGCGGTGGACGCGCGCAGCATCAGCGAGGCCTCGTCGAGCGAGCGGTCGAGCTGCTTGAAGGCCGCGGTGCCGGCGCGCACGCCCACCGGCAAGTTGCGGAACATGAAGCACAGCACGATGATCAGCCCGGTGCCCGTGAGCTCGAAGGGCGGCACGTTGAAAGCCAGGATGTAGCTCACGCCCAGCACCGTGCCGGGAATCGCGAAGGCCAGCAGCGCGGCGAACTCGAAGGCGCCCTGCCCCTTGAATTCGTTGCGTGCCAGCAGCCAGGCGATCAGCAGGCCCAGGCCCGCGGTGATCGGCGCCGAGATGCCTGCGAGCTTGAGCGTGGTGAGCAGCGAGTTCCACGCGGTGCCGGCCCACACCAGCCCGAACTGTCCCCACTCGAGCGCGAACGCGGTCTTGAAGTGGTTCAGCGTCGGCGTGTAGTCGCGGCCCCAGGTCTGGACGAAGCCGCCCGCGAAGGCGAACAGGTAGACCACCACGGTGAACACGATCCAGGGGAAGGCGATCGAATAGATGGTGCGGCGCACGCCGTCGGGCAGCGGCATCGCGATGCCCGCGTCGCCCTTGCCGCTGACGGTGGTGTAGTTCTGCTTGCCCAGCAGGCCGCGCTGCAATGCGAACACGCCGAGGGCGAACAGCATCAGCACCCAGGCCAGCGAAGCCGCGCGGCCCTGGTCGTACTGCGCGCCGACGATGGCGAAGAAGATGTCGGTCGACAGCACCGAGAACTGGCCGCCCACCACCACCGGGTTGCCGAAGTCGGCGATGCTCTCGATGAAGCCGACCAGGAAGGCGTTGGCCAGGCCCGGCTTGAGCAGCGGCAGCGTGACCGTGAGGAAGGTGCGGCGTCGGTCGGCGCGCAGCATCTGCGCGGCCTCCTCCAGGCTGGGCGCGATGCCCTGCACCACGCCGCGCATGATCATGAAGGCGATCGGCGTGAAGGCGAACAGCTGCGCCACCAGCACGCCCGGCATGCCGTAGAACCAGCGCGTGGGCTCGATGCCGAACCACGCTTCGAGCAGCTGGTTGACCACGCCCGCGCGGCCGAACAGCAGGATCAGGCCGAGCCCGACCACGAAGGGCGGCGTGATGATCGGCAGCAGCGCGAGCACGCGCAGCGGCCCCTGCCAGCGCTTGCCACCGCGCTCGGCCATGAGCGCCATCAGCGTGCCCAGGAAGGTGGTGCCGGCAGCGGTCAGCAGCGCCAGGAACAGCGTGTTCCACGCCACGCCGCAGCGCGTACCACCCGTGACGCAGCCCAGGCCCCAGATGCGCTCGGTGCCGACACGGGCCACCAGCGCCGCAATCGACCAGCCGCCGTCCTCGTCGATGAAGGCACCGGCCAGCGCCTTCGACACCGGGTAGGCGATGAACAGCGCCATGATCGTGCCGCAGCCGACCACCGCACCCGCGACGAACAGGTCGCCCTTGAAGAAGCCCAGCCGCGCCAGGCCGAAGGCCGCCAGCAATAGCAGGGCCGCGAGCGCGATGAAGCCGCCCGCGCCGATGCCGAACTGGTTGACCGCGAGCTCGCCGAAGCTGCTGTTGAAGGCCGCGACGCTCCAGCCGCGCGCACCGATCAGGAAGCCGCTCGCGGCCAGCCCGACGAAGCCGAGGCCGCCGCCGGCCAGCAGCCAGCGACCCTGGGCGCGGCCCGGCGGCTGCAGCGCGCCCACCGCGCAAAGCGCGAGGCCGACGAGCCCGACGAAGAGCCAGCGGCGTCCCTGCGTCGCGGCCTGCAGCAGGCCGTTGGCGCCCTCGGCACTGCCGAACACATGGGGCAGCGCCTCGTACCAGCTGGTGTCCTGGATTGCATACCAGGGCAGGAACAGATAGCCGACGAGGCCCGCGACAAGGCAGACCCAGACGGCCGTCCGGGGGTGGCGTGCGGCCGACACCGGATCAGCGCGGCAGCGAGTTGACGTCCTTCTCCCAGCGCGCGATCAGGCGGCGCCGCTCGGCGCTGGCGCCGTACTTCGCGTAGTCGTAGTTGATCAGCTTGATGGTCTTGAAGTCCGGCACGTTGGGGTCG
Organism: Variovorax frigidus; assembly: GCF_051216515.1. Taxonomy (NCBI): domain Bacteria; kingdom Pseudomonadati; phylum Pseudomonadota; class Betaproteobacteria; order Burkholderiales; family Comamonadaceae; genus Variovorax; species Variovorax frigidus. The sequence goes on along the minus strand of NZ_JBPJZF010000005.1, from coordinate 93,876 downwards.
ACCGCGGTCGCCTTGTTCGACGGCAGCTGGTACTGCTTGGCCGCGGCGCCGAAGGTCTGGGCCTGCGGCGTGAGCGCCCATTCGTAGAACTTCTTGGCCTGCTCGAGGTTGCGTGCGCCCTTGATGAGGCTCATCGAACCGATCTCGGCGCCGGTGCCTTCGGCGGGCGTGACGGTCTCGACCGGGAAGCCCTGCATCTTTTCCTGCGGCGCGTCGTGCACGAAGCTGATCGACACCGCGGTCTCGCCGCGCGCCACCGCCTTGATCGGGCCGGTGCCCGAGCGCGTGTACTGGCCGACGTTCCTGTGCAGGCCCTTGAGGTATTCGAAGGCCTTGTCCTCGCCCATCAGCTGCACGAGCGTGGCGATCATCGTGTAGGCCGTGCCGCTGGACGCCGGGTTGGCCACCTGGATGTCGCCCTTGTATTCGGGCTTGAGCAGGTCGGCCCAGCTGCGGGGCACGGCCAGTTTTTTCTTCTTCAACAGCTCGGTGTTGTAGCCGAAGCCCAGCGGGCCCGAGTACACACCGACCGTCTTGTAGCCGGACTGCTGCGCCTGTTGCTGCGCCCACGGGTAGAGCTGCGGCAGGCTGGGCGACTTGTACTCGAGCGTCAGGCCCATCTCGGCCGCCTGCAGGTGCGGGTCGCCAGTGCCGCCGAACCAGACGTCGGTCTTGGGGTTGTCCTTCTCGGCGATCAGCTGGGCCAGCGCCTCGCCCGAGCCCTTGAGGGCCAGGTTGATCTTCACGCCGGTGGTGCGTGCATACACGGTCGCGATCATGTTGCACCAGTCGGCCTGCACCGAGCAGATGACGTTGACGGTGCCTTGTGCGGATGCACCGGTCGCCAGGCCCACCAGGGCCGCCGCGACCCAAAGCTTCTTATTCATGTTGGAGTTTCGCCTTTGACAATGGAACAAGCGGCCCGCGGGCCGCATCTCTCGAGCGTAGCCCGCGCGCCACGCTTGTCGAATCGGTACAAGTACCATTCGGCTGGCAAGCCTTGTATTCGGCACTTCACCAACTTCGGATTTTCTTTCCATGAGCTTCGACCTCGTTCTGTTCGGCGGCACTGGCGACCTCGCGTGGCGCAAGCTGATGCCGGCCCTGTTTCAGGCCTTCCGGCACGGCAGCCTGCCCGAAGGCGGCCGCATCATCGGCGTGGCGCGCGACGACCTGTCGGACGACCAGTACCGCGAGCTGATCCAGTCGCGCTTCGAGGCGGTCGAGGGCTCCAAGCGCCCCAATCCGGAAGAGTTCAAGAAGTTCGCGTCCCTGCTGTACTACCTGCGCATGGACCTGTCGAAGCCCGACGACTACGCCAAGCTGGCCGACACGCTCGAGCGCCGCAACGCCGACACGGTGGTGATGTATGTCGCCACCGCGCCCGCGCTGTTCACCCAGGTGGTCGAGCAGATCGCCGCGGCCGGGCTCAACACCGCGCGCACCCGCGTGGTGCTCGAGAAGCCGCTGGGCCACGACCTGGCGTCGAACCGCGCGATCAACGAGGCGGTGGGCAAGGTGCTCAGCGAGAAGCAGGTCTTCCGCATCGACCACTACCTCGGCAAGCCCTCGGTGCAGAACCTGTTCGCGCTGCGCTTCGGCAACGCGCTGTTCGAGCCCATCTGGCGGCGCGAGCACATCGCCAACATCCAGATCACCATCGCCGAGGACCTGGGCGTGGAGAAGCGCGGCGCCTTCTACGACCAGACCGGTGCGCTGCGCGACATGGTGCAGAACCACGCGCTGCAACTGGTCTGCGCGATCGCGATGGAGCCGCCGATCAACGCGCACGCCGATGCGCTGCGCGACGAAAAGCTCAAGGTGCTGCGCTCGCTCAAGCCCTGGACGCCCGAGACGCTGGGCCTGCATGCGATCCGCGGTCAGTACACGGCCGGCACCGCCTACGGCGAACGCGTGCCGGGCTACCTGCAGGAGGCCGGCATCGATCCGCAGAGCCGTACCGAGACCTTCGTCGCGCTGCGCGCCGAGATCGCCAACTGGCGCTGGGCCGGCGTGCCCTTCTACATCCGCACCGGCAAGCGCCTGGCTTCGCGAGACGCGCGCATCGAGATCAATTTCCGATCCACGCCACACGCGATCTTCCGTGCACCGGCCGGCGCGGTGAACAAGCTGGTGATCAACCTGCAACCCAAGGACGGCCTCGAGCTGCACCTGCTGTCGCAGGCCCAGGACAACCGCAAGCGCAGCAACAGCGGCGATGCGACGCAGCCGCTGGCGCCGGTGCAGCTCGACCTCGACTTCGACAAGCGCTTCGGCAGCGAACGCGTGGGCGCCTACGAACGCCTGCTGCTCGATGTGATCGACGGCCGCCTCAACCTGTTCGTGCGCAGCGACGAGCAGGAAGAAGCCTGGCGCTGGGTCGAACCGCTGATCGACAGCTGGGGCTCGGACGGCGGGCCGCGGCCTTACGCGGCCGGAACCTGGGGACCGAGCGCGTCGAGCGCGATGATCGCCAGGGACGGCTTCGCCTGGAGCGAAGAGCAGTAGCCCTCCCCCGAGGGCTTCGCGCACTTCGTGTCGCTTCGCCTACCCCCTTCCGGGGGCAACACCAGCGGCCCGGCAAAGCCGGTTCCGCGGTGGTACTTGGCTCCCCCCCGAGGGCTCGCGCACTGCGTGTCGCTTCGCCTTCCCCCTTCCGGGGGCAACACCAGCGGCCCGGCAGAGCCGGTTCCGCGGTGTTCCTGGCTCTCCCCCAGGCTTGCCCACTTCGTGTCGCTTCGCCTACCCCCTTCCGGGGGCAACACCAGCGGCCCGGCAAAGCCGGTTCCGCGGTGTTCCTGGAACGGAGCGCGCCTCGGCGCACAGGTTTGGCTTAGATCCGGCCCTCTTCCACCGCGTGGCAGGCCACCTTCACGCCGCGCAGCATCTGCAGCGGCGGCCGCTCGGCCTTGCAGCGTGCGTTGGCGTGCGGGCAGCGCGGATGGAAGGTGCAGCCGGTCGGTGGGTTCAGCGGGTTCGGCACTTCGCCCTGCACCGGCGTGCGCGAGCGGCCGGTGTGCTTCATCTGCGGGATCGCATCGAGCAGCATGCGCGTGTACGGATGCTGCGGGCTGTCGAACAGCTTGTGCTTGTCCGCCACCTCGACCAGCCGGCCCAGGTACATCACGCCGACCTGGTCGGCCACGTGGCGCACCACCGCGAGGTTGTGCGAGATGAAGAGGTAGGTCAGGCCCTGCTGGCGCTGCAGGTCCTTCATGATGTTGAGCACCTGCGCCTGCACGCTCACGTCGAGCGCCGAGGTGGGCTCGTCGCAGACCAGGAACTCGGGCTGCGTGGCCAGCGCGCGCGCGATCGAGATGCGCTGGCGCTGGCCGCCGGAGAACTGGTGCGGGTACTTGGGCATGTCCAGCGGGCTCAGGCCGACCGACTGCAGCAGCTCGCCGACACGCTGCTTGAGCGCCGGGCCGTCCTTCAGGATGCCATGTTCGCGCAGCGGCTCGCCGATGATGTCCTCGACGATCCAGCGCGGGTTCAGGCTCGCATACGGGTCCTGGAAGATCATCTGGATGCGGCGGCGCAGCGTGCGGCCGGCCGGCGTCTTGAAGGCGGCGTGCGCGTCCTGGTTGTCGAACTGCATGCCGCCGCGCGTGGGGCCGTAGAGCCCCACCATCAGCCGCGCGACCGTGCTCTTGCCGCAGCCCGACTCGCCCACCAGGGCCAGCGTCTTGCCGCGCTCGATCTCGAAGCTCACGCCGTCGACCGCATTGAGCAGCTGCCGCGGCTTGCGCTCGATCATGCGGTTGAGCCAGGGCGAGGAGACGTCGAAGGTCTTGGCCAGGTCGCGGACCTCGACCAGCGGCACGCCGGCCTGCGCGGCGTTCATGGTGATCGTGCTCATGCCGTCGCTCCCTGCCCGTGCAGCGCGGTATGCGGATCGTGCGCGTCGTGCAGCCAGCAGGCCGCGCGCGTGGCGCCGGCGTTGATCAGGTCGGGCCGCTCCTGCGTGCAGCGCTCGAACACCCGCGGGCAGCGCGGGTTGTAGGCGCAGCCGCGCGGAATGGCATTGAGTCGGGGCATGGCGCCGTCGATCTGGTTGAGGTGTTCGCGGTCGACTTCGATGTCGGGAATCGAGGCCATCAGGCCCATCGTGTAGGGATGCGCGGGCTGGTGGATCACCTCCTGCACCGGGCCGATCTCCGCGATCCGGCCGGCGTAGAGCACGGCCACCCGGTCGCAGGTCTCGGCGATCACGCCCATGTCGTGCGTGATCAGCATCACGGCCGCGCCGCGTTCCTTGCAGATGCGCTTGAGCAACTGGATGATCTGCGCCTGGATCGACACGTCGAGCGCGGTGGTCGGTTCGTCGGCCACGATCAGCTTGGGCTCGGCCGCGAGCGCGAGCGCGATCACCACGCGCTGGCGCATGCCGCCGGAGAACTGGTGCGGGAAATGGTCGATGCGCTGCTCGGCCGCGGGAATGCCCGTGTCCTGCAGCAGCGCGATGGCGCGTCGCCGCGCTTCGGCGCCGTTCACCGGCAGGTGCGCCTGGATGGTCTCGACCAGTTGGCGGCCCACGGTGTAGAGCGGGTTGAGCGAGGTCAGCGGGTCCTGGAAGATCGCGCCGATCTTGCGGCCGCGGATGTGGCGCATCTTGTCGTGCGAGAGCTGGTCGATGCGTTCGCCTTCGAGGCGGATCTCGCCGCCGGCCACGCGGCCCGGCGGCTCGAGCAGGCCGATGATGGCCGCGCCGGTGAGCGACTTGCCGGCGCCGGACTCACCGACCACGCCGAGAATTTCGCCGGGGGCGATGTCGAAGGAGATGTTGTCCAGCGCGCGCAGCGTGCCGCGGCGGCCGGGGAATTCCACGACCAGGTTGCGGACTTCGAGCAAAGGTGCGGTCATCAGCGGAGCCTCGGGTTGAGCGCGTCGCGCAGCCAGTCGCCCAGCAGGTTCACGCTGAGTGCGATCAGCACCAGCATGAGGCCGGGGAACACGATCATCCACCACTCGCCGGAGAACAGGTACTGGTTGCCGCTGTTGATCAGCGAGCCCAGCGAGGGCGAGGTCGGCGGCACGCCGACGCCGAGGAAGGACAGCGTCGCCTCGGTGATGATGGCGGTCGCGACCTGGATGGTGGCCAGCACCATCACCGGGCCGGTCACGTTGGGCAGCACGTGGCGCACCATGATGCGCAGCGGCGCCACGCCGATCACGCGCGCGGCCTGCACGTATTCCTTGTTGCGTTCGACCATGGTCGAGCCGCGCACGGTGCGCGCGTAGTCGACCCACTTGGTCAGCGAGATCGAGAAGATCAGCACGCCGAAGGCCACCGTGGTGTCGGCCTGCGGAAACAGGGCCCGACCGACGCCGGAGATCAGCAGCGCGACCAGGATCGGCGGGAAGGACAGCATCACGTCGCACAGGCGCATCAGCGCCGCGTCGACCCAGCCGCCGCGGAAGCCCGCGACCAGTCCGAGCATGGTGCCGACCGCGACCGAGAGCACCACCGACACCACGCCGACGATCAGCGAGATGCGTGCGCCGTAGATCACGGCCGAGAGGATGTCGCGGCCCTGGTCGTCGGTGCCCAGGAAGTACTTGCGGCTGCCCTCCGGATACCAGGCCGGCGGCAGGCGCGCGTCCATGAGTTCGAGCTTGGCCAGATCGAAGGGGTTGTGCGGCGACACCCAACCGGCGAACACCGCGCAGAAGATGCAGACGAACGCGATCAGCGCCGCCACCATGGCGACGGGTGAGGTCCGGAAGCTGTAGCCGACGTCGCTGTCGTACCAGCGCGCGAGAATATTTGTCATCGTGAGAATTAAGAGGGTCGCCCCGCTTGCCCGATGGCAAGCGAAGCGAAGCCCGTTCGTGAAACGCCGCGGAACCGGCTCCGCCGGTCCGCAGGCGTTGCCCCCTGGAGGGGGAGTCCGGCTACACGCAGTGAGCCGAGCCGGGGGTGGTCACTTGATGCTCATCCACTTGAAGGGCATGTAGTTGTCGGCCATCTGCGTCAGCGCGACTTTCTTGCTCACGCCCCAGGCCAGCGTCTGCTGGTGCAGCGGCAGGTGCCCGATATCGGCGGTGTGCAGATCGAAGGCTTCCTTGATCATCGCGTCGCGCTTTGGCTTGTCGGTCTCGGACTGGATCTTCTTGGTCAGCTCGTCGACCTTCGGATTGCAGTACGCACCCAGGTTGAACTGACCGGCGCCGGTCTTGTCGTCAGGACAGGCCATCAGCGCGGTCAGCGCGTTGTGCGAGTCGTAGGTGGTCGGCGTCCAGCCCAGCATGTAGAAGCTGGTGTCGCGGCGCAGCACCTTCGGGAAGTAGGTGCCCTTGGTCTCGGCGGCCAGGTTGATCTTCACGCCGATCTTCGCCAGATTGGCGGCCACCGCCTGGCAGATCTGCCCGTCGTTGACGTAGCGGTCGTTCGGGCAGTTCATCGTGACCTCGAAGCCGTTCGGGTAGCCGGCCTCGGTCAGCAGCTTCTTGGCACCGTCGACGTCCAGCGGCAGGCGCTTGTCCTGGGCTTCGTTCCAGCCGTTGATGCCGGGGCCGACCATCAGCGCGGTCGGGCGCGAGGCGCCGCGCATCACGGTGCGCTGGATGCCGGCGATGTCGATGGCCTGGTAGAAGGCCTGGCGCACGCGCTTGTCCTTGAACGGATTCTTGCCCTTCACGTTGGAGTACTGCAGCTCGTCGCGCTTCTGGTCCATGCCCAGGAAGATGGTGCGCAGCTCGGGGCCGGCGATGACGCGGGCGTTGGGGCTGCCGTTGATGCGGGCGATGTCCTGCACCGGCACGGGCTCCATCACGTCGATCTCGCCCGAGACCAGGGCCGCGACGCGCGTGGCCGGGTTGGCGATGGGCGTGAAGATGACTTCCTGCGCATTGCCTTCGATCTTGCCCCAGTAGGTGGCGTTGCGAACGAACACCGTGCGCACGTTGGGCTGACGCTCGCGCACGCGGTACGGGCCGGTGCCGTTGGCCTTGAACGAGGCAGTGTTCTCGATGCCCTTGCGGCGGTCGACCGGCGTCGTGGCCTTGTTCTCCTCGCACCACTTCTTGCTCAGGATCATCAGCTGCGTGATGACCTCCGGCAGGATCGGGAACGGACCGCGGGTCTCGATCTCGATCACGTGGTCGTTGATCTTGCGCACTTCCTTGATGTCGGTGGTGTTGGACTTCAGGTCCGAACCTTCGCCGGCGGCGCGCGCAAAACTGAAGACCACGTCGTCGGCGGTGAAGGGTGTGCCGTCGTGGAATTGCACGTTCTTGCGCAGCTCGAAGCGCCAGACGGTGTCCGAGGCCTGCTTCCAGCTGGTGGCCAGCAGCGGCGCCACGCTCATGTCCTTGTTGCGGCCGACCAGGGTTTCATACACGTTGGCCGTGGTGCTGAGCTGCAGCGATTCGTTGAGCGAATGCGGATCGAGCGACAGCGCATCGCCCTGGTTCGCCACGCGGATCGTCTGCGCGTTGGCGGTCGTACCGACGGCGCACAGCGCAGACAGGACGGCGGTGGCAAGCACGGTGGATTTGAGATTCATGGAAAGACTCCTGACTGCGTTGAAAAAATGGTTCAGGCTTGCGCGAGTGGCATGCCGTGTTCGACCAGACCCGCATGCAGGGCGGCGCCCAGCGGAAGGATCTCGTCGTTGAAGTCGTAGCGGCTGTTGTGCAGCGAGGTGCTGCCCGCGCCGCTGCTGCCGCCCTGCCCGATGCGCAGATACGCGCCGGGCTTGACCTGCAGCATGAAGGAGAAGTCCTCTGCGCCCATGCTGGGCTCCATGTCGCGCTCGACATGCTCGGCCCCCACGAGACGCTCGGCGACGTCGGCGGCAAAGGCCGCTTCGCGCGGCGTGTTGAGGGTGGCCGGATAGATCCGTTCGTAGTTCACGCTCGCGCTGGCACCGAAACCGAGCGCGACGCCGCTGCAGAGTTCACGCAGGCGGCGCTCGATCATGTCCTGCACGTCGGGGCTGAAGGTGCGCACCGTGCCGACCAGCGTGGCCTTGCCTGGGATCACGCTCATCGCGCCCAGATCGCCGGCCTGCATCGCGCACACGCTGACCACGGCGCTGTCGATCGGCCGCGCGTTGCGCGACACCAGGCTCTGCACCGCCGTGATGATGTGCGCCGAGACCAGCACCGGATCGACGGTCAGGTAGGCATGGGCACCATGGCCGCCGCGGCCGGTGACATCGATCGTGATGCGGTCGGCGGCAGCCATCATCGCGCCCATGTTGAGGCCGATCGTGCCCGGCTTCATCGACGGCCAGTTGTGCATGGCGTAGACCGACTGAACCGGGAAGCGGTCGAAGAGTCCGTCTTCGATCATCACGCGCGCGCCTGCGAAGCCTTCCTCGCCGGGCTGGAAGATCAGCACCGCGGTACCGTCGAAGTTGCGCGTCTGGGCCAGGTAGCGGGCCGCGCCGACCAGCATGGTCGTGTGGCCGTCGTGGCCGCAGCCGTGCATCAGCCCGTGCTTGGCCGACTTCCAGGTGAAGTCGTTGTGCTCGGTCATGGGCAGCGCGTCCATGTCGGCGCGCAGGCCGATCATCGCGCCGCGGGTGTCGGTGCGGCCGCGGATCACCGCCACGAAGCCGGTCTTGCCGATGCCCTCGTGGATCTCGTCGACGCCGCTGGCGCGCAGCGCTTCCTTCACGCGCGCGGCGGTGTAGACCTCCTCGAAGCCGAGTTCGGGGTGCGCGTGCAGTTCGCGGCGCAGCGCCGTCAGCTCGGGATGGAATTCGGCGATGTGCGCAAAGGCGCGGCCCGACGGCCGCAGTCGTGCCGACTGCATCTCAGTGGCCTCCGGCCTTGCCCACGCGCAGGCGTGGATCGACCGCGAAGTACAGCAGGTCAACGACCAGGTTGATGACCACGAAGATTAGCGCGATCAGGCACAGGTAGGCCGACATCACCGGGATGTCGGCGAAGGTGACGGCCTGGATGAACAGCAGCCCCATGCCCGGCCACTGGAAGACGCTCTCGGTGATGATGGCGAAGGCGATCAGGCCCCCGAGCTGCAGCCCGGTGATGGTCATCACCGGCACCAACGTGTTCTTCAACGCATGGCCGAAGTGGATGGCGCGGTTGCTCAGGCCCCGTGCGCGCGCGAACTTGATGTAGTCGGTGCGCAGCACCTCCAGCATCTCGGCGCGCACCAGCCGCATGATCAGCGTGAGCTGGAAGATGGCCAGCGTGATCGACGGCAGGATCACATGCATCCAGCCGTCGACCGTGAAGAGGCCGCTGCTCCACCAGCCGAGCTGCACCGTCTCGCCGCGCCCGAAACTGGGGAACCAGCCGAGGTGCACCGCGAACACGAGGATCAGCAGGATGCCGATCAGGAAGGTCGGCAACGACACGCCCACCAGCGACAGCGTCATGAACACCTGGCTCATGAAGGAGCCGCGACGCAGCGCGGTGTAGACGCCCATCGGGATGCCGATGGCCAGCGCCATCACGCCCGCGACCAGTGCGAGCTCGAGTGTGGCCGGAAAGCGCTCACCGATCAGCCGCGAGACCTTGGCCCCCTGGCGCAGGCTCAGGCCGAACTCGCCCTGCACCGCATTCGACAGGAAGTGCCAGAACTGAACGAAGAAGGGTTGGTCCAGACCCAGATCCGAGCGCAGTTGCTGGATCTGTTCAGGCTTCGCATCCTGCCCCAAAAGGAACACGACGGGATCGCCTACGTACTGGAACAACAAGAAGGAGATGAACGCCACCGCGACCATCACGATCGCAGCCTGAAACAGGCGACGCAGAACAAAAGCAAGCATTCAGGAGATGGCAGTCAAAAGGATGAATGCTACAGAGCAAGCACCGTGCCCGACCCCGGGTCAAGCGATGTTGACAAGCGCATGCAGATGCGGTGTGCGTGCACCGATTTGGGATGCCACGATCCCGTGCTGCGCACGATCCGACAATGAAAAAGCCGCCCGACTTGCGCCGGGCGGCTTTGAGTTCTTTCAACCAAGCTGGCCAGAGGCCAGCGAGGGATTAGAACGAGTGACGGATACCGAAGTCGTAGCCGTTCGAGCTCTTGTTCGCCGAACCAGCGATGCCGGTCACAGCGTTGCCGCCCGGGTAGGTCGTGAAGGCTGCGCCGTTCTTGTTGGACACGTGAGCAACCGTAGCGTACAGAGCCGTGCGCTTCGACAGGTTGTGCACGTAGCCCAGTGCGAACTTCTGAGCCTTCGGATCAGCCGACACGCCGTCGACGTCGAGCTTGACGATCGAGTACGAAGCGCGGATCAGGCCAGCACCGACCGGAGCGGTAGCGCCGATCAGGAAGCCGTTGGCATTGGCATCGGTGTCAGCCAGACCGGTTTGCTGGATGTCGTTCTGGACGCGCGACGCTTCAGCGAAGAGCTTGACGACGCCGAAGTCGTACGAAGCGCCGAGGTTCAGCGTGTTCACGTCAACCGACGTGGTAGCCGAGTTGAAGGTCTTGCTCTGAGCGTAAGCCAGAGCGACGTCCAGCGGGCCGTTGGCGTAGCCGATGCGACCGCCGGTGTAACGGCCAGCCTTGCTGTTGAAGCCCACGTCGTTGTGGACTTGTTCGTCCAGGCCGAGTTGCACTTGACCGTAGAAACCACCCAGGTTCGGCGGCAGGAAGTAGCCGATGGTGTTGCTGGCGCGGACGTAGTTGGCGTCGGTCAGCGAACCTGCGGGCACGCCACCGATCAGGCCACCAGCGTTGTGGATGGTCGAGATCAGGTTGGTGCCGGAACCGTTGGTGCCGAACGGATCGAACACGGTGTCGTTCCAGAAGGTCGGCGTGTAGTCACGGCCGAGACGGATTTCACCGAAACCACCCGACAGGCTCACGGTCGAACGACGCGTGAAGTTGAAGGCGCGCACTTGGCTGCCGTCGTCGTTCGACAGCGGAGCTTCGAGCCAGAAACCAGCAGCCAGGCCGCCACCGAGGTCTTCGGTGCCGCGGAAGCCCAGACGGCTGGAGTTGTAGCCGCCGTTGCCCAGCACGGTTTGGCTTTGGCCATCCTTGACCGAGTAGTGGCTGACCGAAGCGTCGACGATACCGAACAGGGTGACCGAAGACTGGGCCGAGGCAACACCGGCAGCAGCCAGAACAGCCAGAGCAACTAGGGATTTTTTCATTGCGAGTTTCTCCAAGGTTAAACATAGGGCTCCGGTGCAGAGAGAACGCTGTGCTGAACACTTTGCGCTCCCACCGGACCCCGGGCCAACCTCCTTTTGGGAAGTTGTTGCTATTGCACCAGACCCTCCGCGGCAGGGCAAAAGAATTCACCCGAAATGTCGACTGAGCCGCGCCTTTCGTTGCAAGGATGCAACAAAGCAGCTCCAGCCTTCGAAACCTCGCCATGTGAAAAGCGGTCGATGCCTCGCGGCACGCGCCCTCGGCGCGTCAGAATGGCCGGATGCTTCGCTCCATCGACCCCTTCCTCGTGGCCGCCGACTCGGCCTTGCGTACCCTTTTCGCCAAACCGCATGCCGCCCGCGCCACGCCCACGCCCGACACCCCGCCCACGGAATTGACGCCGGCGCAGCGCAAGGACGCCGGTGCACTGATGCGCGTGAACCATGTGGGCGAGGTGTGCGCCCAGGCGCTCTATACGGCGCAGGCGGCATCGACACGTGATCCGGTCCTGCGCGCGCACTTCATGGAGGCCGCACAGGAAGAAACCGATCATCTGGCCTGGACCCGCGAGCGTCTGGACGCGCTGGGTGCCCGGCCCTCGTGGCTGAACCCGCTCTGGTATGCCGGCGCCTTCGGGCTGGGCCTGCTGGCCGGGCGTGCGGGCGACCCGTTGAGCCTCGGCTTCGTGGCTGAAACCGAGCGGCAGGTCGAGGCGCACCTCGACAGCCACCTGGGCCGCTTGCCCGCAGGCGACACCGCATCACGGGCCGTGGTGACGCAGATGAAGCTGGACGAGGCGCGCCACGCCGCCCAGGCCTGGGACGCCGGTGCCACCGACCTGCCGGCGCCGGCGAAGCTGCTGATGCGGGCCGCCTCCCGGGTCATGACCACGGTGGCGCACCGGATCTGACGCTACGGCCTTCGCTCAGCGCTCGATCAGATCGAAACTGGTCGTGATCTCGGCCATCTTGCCCAGCATGATGCTGGCGGAGCAGTAGGTGTCGTGGCTCAGGGCGATGGCACGCTCCACGGCGGCCGCCGGAATGCCCTTGCCGGTCACGGTGAAGTGCATGTGGATCTTGGTGAACACCTTGGGATCGGTTTCGGCCCGCTCGCTGGTCAGCTTGACGCTGCAGCCCTCCACCGCATGGCGGCCGCGCTTGAGGATCAGCACCACGTCGTACGCCGTGCAGCCGCCGGTGCCGGCGAGCACCGTTTCCATGGGGCGTGGCGCGAGGTTCTGCCCGCCGTTCTGCGGCTTGGCCGCATCGGGGGCACCGTCCATCGTGAGGACGTGACCGCTGCCGGTTTCCGCCACGAAGCCCATGGCCGATCGCGTGCCCGCGTTGCCGGTCCAGCTGACTGTGCATTCCATGTCTCAAAACTCCGAAAAAGTAGGGGCTACCGTCTAAAAATCACGGTGGCGGTCCGATTTGTGTGGGAAAAGCATCACTGCTTGTTGCAATGCAGCAAACAACCGATATACTTTATTTCATCGCACACGACCTTGTGTGCACCGGTTGTCTCCTCCACCCTCTCAATTGGTGGATTTAGCCCCGAGTCGCAAGACTCGGGGCTTTTTTCTTGAGGCTGCCCCCACCCCGATGCGCTTTCAGCGCTTCCCCCTCAAGGGGCAGCAGGCCCACCCCCGAAGCGCTTTCAGCGCCTCCCCCTCAAGGGGGCGACACCGGCGGCCTGGCAAAGCCAGTTCCGCGGTAGCACTTGGCTCCCCCCCGAAGGCTCGCGCACTGCGTGTCGCTTCGCCTTCCCCCTCAAGGGGGCGACACCAGCGGCCTGGCAAAGCCAGTTCCGCGGTGTCCCTGGGATGGCCTGACCGGTTTTGGAGGGCAGCGCAGGGGAAAACTATCATCGGTACTCCATGCCACAGACCACACCCCCGCTGACGCCCGCCGATTACCTCAAGAAGATCCTGACCGCTCGCGTCTACGACGTCGCGGTGGAATCGGCCCTCGAGCCCGCCCGCGCCTTGAGCGCACGCATCGGCAACACCGTCCTCCTGAAGCGCGAAGACCAGCAGCCGGTGTTCAGCTTCAAGCTGCGCGGGGCCTACAACAAGATGGCCAAGCTCAGCCCCGCGCAACTCGCCAGCGGCGTGATCTGCGCCTCGGCCGGCAACCATGCGCAAGGCGTGGCGTTGAGCGCCCGCACCCTCGGCACACGCGCCGTCGTCGTGATGCCGGTCACCACGCCCCAGCTCAAGATCGATGCGGTGCGCGCGCTCGGCGGCGAGGTCGCGCTGTTCGGCGACAGCTACTCCGATGCCTACGGCCACGCGCTGGAGCTGCAGGCCGCACAGGGCCTGACCTTCGTCCACCCCTTCGACGATCCGGACGTGATCGCCGGGCAAGGCACCATCGCGATGGAGATCCTGCGCCAGCACCAGGGCCCGCTCGATGCGGTGTTCGTCGCCATCGGCGGCGGCGGCCTGATCTCGGGCGTGGCCAACTACATCAAGGCCGTGCGCCCCGAGATCAAGGTGATCGGCGTGCAGATGAACGACTCCGACGCGATGATGCAGTCGGTCGCGGCGGATGAACGCGTGACGCTGTCCGATGTCGGCCTGTTCTCGGACGGCACCGCCGTCAAGCTGGTGGGCGAGGAGACCTTCCGCATCGCGCGCGACCTGGTCGACGAATTCATCACCGTCGACACCGACGCCGTCTGCGCCGGCATCAAGGACGTGTTCATCGACACCCGCAGCATCGTCGAGCCGGCCGGCGCGCTGGCCGTGGCCGCGATCAAGGAATATGTCGAGCGTCACGGCAAGCGCGGCGAGACCTACGCGGCGATCCTGTGCGGCGCGAACATGAACTTCGATCGGCTGCGCTTCGTGGCCGAACGCGCCGAGGTCGGCGAGGAGCGCGAGGCGCTGTTCGCCGTGACCATCCCCGAGGCGCGCGGCAGCTTCCGCCGCTTCTGCGAACTGGTCAGCGCGCTGCCGGGCGCATCACGCAACGTGACCGAATTCAACTACCGCATCAGCGACACCCAGGAAGCGCATGTGTTCGTCGGTTTGACGACCACCGTGCGCGGCGAGTCCACGACCATCGCGGGCACGTTCGAGGCCCACGGCTTCGCCGCCATCGACCTGACGCACGACGAACTGGCCAAGGAGCACATCCGCCACATGGTGGGCGGCCGCACCGGCCTGGCCCACGACGAACGGCTGCTGCGCTTCGTGTTCCCGGAGCGGCCGGGTGCCTTGTTGAAATTCCTCAGCATGATGCGGCCCAACTGGAACATCAGCCTGTTCCACTACCGCAACCAGGGCGCCGACTACGGTCGCATCCTGGTGGGTCTGCAGGTGCCCACCACCGACCACGCGGCCTTCGACGACTTCCTGAAGACGCTGGGCTACCCCTTCGTGGAAGAGACCGCCAATCCGGTCTACCGGCTGTTTCTGCAGGCCTGAGCGAATCGTCTCAGCTGTTACCCGCGGTCACGGGCGTGAGCGGCGCCGGGAGCGCCAGGGGACGCACCGGCAGCTGCAGCGTGATCGCCGTGGCCGAGCCGACGCTGCCGCCCAGAGCAGCGCTGCGCACGCCCACCGATTGCAGCACATAGCCGTCGACCAACTGGCTGCCCACGCGGTAGGGCCGCGCAGGCTTGCCGTCGACGGCGATCAGCGCGGCGCCCTGCCGGGCACTGTCGGCCACCACGCCCAGCAAGGCGAAACGGCTGGCCGCCTGCGGCGTCGCGGCGACAACCGCCGTCTTGTCCGAAGGCGCGCCGAACAGCTGCGCCACCGCAGCGGTATCGATCGTCGCGACCGGCACCCCAGACACCGGGGGCGGAGCCAGCCCGTCGGCGGGCGCCGCCAGCCGCAGCCCCCAGAACACCACACTGGCCGCGGCCAGTCCCCACACCCCGAGCGTCGTGGTGGCGGCCGGCCAGCGAGGAGATGCGTAGAGAGGCGACATGGGCGGATTATCATTCAGCGGCGCACTCCCTTCATGTCAACGACCGATACTTTTCCCATGCCCTCCTACCGCAGCCCTTCCGCACGCGCCCTGCAGCGCGGCTTCACGCTGATCGAACTGATGGTGGTGCTGGTCATCATCGGCGTGCTCGCCGCGCTGATCGTGCCCAACGTGATCGGCCGTGCCGACGACGCGCGCGCCACCGCCGCCAAGACCGACGTCAACAACATCATGCAGGCGCTCAAGCTGTACCGCTTGGACAACCAGCGCTATCCGACGGCCGAGCAAGGCCTGCAGGCCCTGGTGACGCGCCCCACCGCCGGCCCCGCCGCCCCGAACTGGAAGCCCTACGTCGAGAAGCTGCCCAACGACCCCTGGGGCCGCCCCTACCAGTACCTGAACCCTGGCATCAAGGGTGAGATTGACGTGCTCTCGCTGGGCGCCGACGGTCAGCCCGGCGGGGAGGGCAACAATGCCGACGTCGGCAGCTGGCAGTAAGCACACCTCGCCGCGCAACGCCCGAGCGCCTGCACGCCACCTCGGCTTCACGCTGCTCGAATTGCTGGTGGTGATCGCCATCATCGCCATGGCCACCGCCGGCGTCGGCCTGGCCTTGCGCGACTCCGGGCAAGCCTCGCTCGAGCGCGAAGCCGACCGGCTCTCGGCGCTGCTTGAATCCGCTCGGGCCCAATCGCGGGCCAGCGGTGCCGTGGTGCGCTGGCGGCCCACACCGCAGGGCCCCGGCGCTTTCGCTTTCGACGGTTTGCCGCCGGACGCACTCCCCACCACCTGGATGGCCGAAGGCATCAGCGCGCAACCGGTCGCGGCCGACGGTCAGCCGGTCTCGGGCCTCCAGCTGGGGCCCGAGCCCATCATCGCCGCGCAACAGGTGCTGCTCACCAGCAGCGCCCCGCCGGGGCGCAGCCTGCGCATCGCCACCGACGGACTGCGGCCCTTCGCAGTGATCTCGCCATGACGCGCCGAACCGTCGCAACAGCCGCGGCCGGCTTCACGCTGATCGAGGTGCTGGTCGCGCTGGCCATCGTCGCCATCGCGCTGGCGGCCGGCACGCAGGCCGTGTCGGCGCTGACCCGGAATGCCCAGCGGCAGAGCGATGTGATGCTGGCCCAGCTCTGCGCCGAAAACGAACTGGTCAAGGCACGCCTGTCGCGACAGATGCCGGCCGTCGGCACCGCCACGCTGGTGTGCAGCCAGGCCGGCATCGATTTCGCGGTCACGGTCTCTGCCACGCAGACGCTCAATCCCAACTTCCGCCGCGTCGACGTGCAGGTCCGCGACGGGTCCGACGCCTCCGTGCTGCAGGTCTCGACCGTGATCAGCCGTTACTGACATGCGTACCCGAAGAACCGCCGGCGGGTTCACGCTGATCGAGCTGCTGGTCGCGATCGCGGCCATGGCGCTGCTCGCGCTGATGAGCTGGCGCGGCATCGACGGCATGACGCGCGCCCAGGCGCAGACCCAGGCACGCGGCGACGCGGTGCTGACGCTGCAGACCACGCTGTCGCAATGGTCGACGGACCTCGATGCCACGGTGACCCTGACGCAGTTGCGGCCGATCGACTGGAACGGCAGCGTGCTGCGCCTCACGCGCCGCAGCGCGGACAACACCCTGCCCGCGCTCTACGTGGTGGCCTGGGCGCTGCACACCGATGCGGCCGGCGCGCCACAGTGGCAGCGCTGGCAATCCCCGGCCATCGTCACCCGTGCCGAATGGCAGCAGGCCTGGGAACGCGCCGGCGCCTGGGGCCAGGACGGTGCCGTGTCCGGCGGCAGTGCGCTGCCGCTGATCCCGCTGGCCAGCTGGCAGCTCGCCTATTTCCAGGGCGGCATCTGGACGGAGGCGGTCAGCACCGAGACCACCACGATCCCCGAGGGCATCCGCCTGGTGCTGCAGTTGCCGCCCGGCGCCTCCCTGACCGGCACGCTGACCCGCGACTGGGTCCGCCCGACCGCGGCAACGCCCAAGACATGAGCACGCGCCGCACCTTCACCGCGGGCCGGCAGGCCGGCGCCGCCCTGCTGGCCGCGATGCTGACGGTCACGCTGGTGGCCACCTTCGCCGCCGCGGCGTTGTGGCAGCAATGGCGCGCCACCGAGGTCGAGGCGGCCGAACGCGCGCGGGTCCAGGCTTCGTGGGTGCTGATCGGCGCCCTCGACTGGTCGCGCCTGATCCTGCGCGAGGACGGTCGCAGCGCCGTCAGCGACAACCTGGGCGAGCCCTGGGCGCTGCCGCTCGAGGAAGCGCGCCTGTCGAGCTTCCTCGCGGGCGACAAGAACGTCTCGAGCGACGCGCTGGAAGGTCTGCCCGATGCCTTCCTGTCGGGCCGCATCGTGGATGCGCAGTCCAAACTCAACGTGATGAACCTGGTCGATGCCGGCAAGCCGGTGCCCGCGGCCGTCGCGGCCTTCACCAAGCTGTTCGGACTGCTGAGCCTGCCGCCGCAGGAGGTCGCCACCCTGACCACGGCGTTGCAACGCGCCAACCCGCCACCGGTCGTCCCCGCCCCGAACGGCGGCACGCCGGTCACTACAGCCACGGACGATTCCGACAAGCCCCTGATTCCGCAGCAGGTGTCGCAGCTGGTCTGGCTCGGCGTGTCGCCCGCCACGGTGGCGGTGATCGAGCCGTACGTCACGGTGCTGCCGGAACGCACCCCGCTCAACATCAACACGGCCAGCGCCGAGGCCTTGTATGCCAGCATTCCGGAGCTCGACCTCGCCGGCGCCCAGCGTCTGGTGACCCGCCGCGCAAGCGACGCATTTCGTGGCCTGCCCGATGCCAAGCCCTTCATGGGCTCGGCGCAGTTCCCCGATGGGCAGCATGCAGCGCGCACCAACTTCTTCGAGGTGCACGGTCGGCTGCGGCTCGATCGCCACTGGGTGGACGAGCATTCCCTGGTGAAGCGCAACGGCATGGAACTCACCATCCTCTGGCGCGAACGTGGCGCCGGGGCGATGTTGCCAACGGACAAGGTGACACGTTAAACGTGCTGACACAAAGATCAACTAAAAGCCCCGCGAGCACGCACCGGCGCTGAATCGATCGCTATGAAGTCCATAGCAATCGCGTTCGACCCTCTCCTACAATAGCCCTCTTTCGCCGTTATGCCCTTGCTCATCGTCACCCTTCCCCCCCCACCCGCGCCCCCCGGTGGCGAGTACGGCTGGGCGATGTGGTCTGCCGATGGCCGCAAGGCGCGCGGCGAAGGCAGTGCGCTGCCGGCCCTGCTGCCCACCAGCGACGAGCTCGTTCTGGCGCTGCCCGCGACCACGCTGTCCTGGCACCAGGTGACGCTGCCGCAGGGGAGCCTGAGCAGCAGTTCGCGCCTGCGCGCCGTGCTCAACGGCCTGCTCGAAGACCGCCTGCTCGAGGAACCCGAGAGCCTGCATTTCGCCCTCGAGCCCGACGCGGCCGCCGGCAAGCCGGTGTGGGTCGCGGCCTGCAACAAGGCCTGGCTGCGCAGCGCGGTCCAGTCACTCGAAAGCTCGGGCCACCGGGTCAACCGCATCGTTCCCGAGTTCGTGCCTCAACCCGCGGGCGCTCCCGCGCAGCTGTTCGCCACCGGTCAACCCGACAACGCGCTGCTCACGCTGTGCGACGGCCAGGGCGTGCTCACGCTGCCGCTCGCGCCCGCCGGCGTCACCGCGCTGGGCACGCTGCCCGAAGACACGATCGCATCGGCCGAACCGGCCGTGGCCGAACTGGCGGACGACCTGCTGGCGCACCGGCTGCCTATCACCAAGCCGGCCGAGCGCTGGCTGCAGGCCGCGCAATCCGGCTGGGACCTGGCGCAATTCGACCTGGCTTCCACCGGCCGCGCGCGCGCCGGCAAGCAGCTCGGCGCGATCGTGCAGGCGCTGTGGCGCGGCCCGCAGTGGCGCGCCGCGCGCTGGGGCGTGTTGCTGCTGCTGGCCGCACAACTCATCGGCGTGAACGCCTGGGCCTGGAAGGAGCGCCGTGCGCTCGAGGCCAAACGCGGTGCGATCCGGACCATCCTGGCCCAGACCTTTCCGTCGGTCCCGATCTACGAACCCCAGCTGCAGATGGCTCGCGAGGTGGCCACGCTGCAGCAGGCCACCGGCGGCGTCTCGCCGGCCGATCTCGAGCCCATGCTGGGCGCGCTGGCCACGAGCCTGCCGGCCGGCCGCGTGCCCACCGCCGTCGACTACAGCGGCGGCCAGCTGCGCCTGCGCGGCCTGGCCCTGGGCATGTCGGAAACCAATGCCCTGTCGGCCACACTGACCTCGCGCGGCTACAGCGCACGCAGCGAAGGCGACCTGCTGCTGGTCCAGGCGGAGGCCCAACGATGAGCGCGTGGATCGACAAACTGCAGGCCCGCTGGGAGGCCTGGTGGCCGGCGCTCGCCGTGCGCGAACAACGCCTGGTCCAGGCCATGGTCGCGCTGGTGCTGCTGGCGCTGCTCTGGTGGGTGGGGCTGGCACCGGCCCTGCGCACGCTGTCCACCGCACCGGCGGCCCACGCCGAACTCGACGCACAGCTGCAGCGCATGAGCGCGCTGCAGATCCAGGCCAAGGCCCTGCAGTCGCAACCCCGTGCCAACCGCGACGAAGCCTTGCGCGCCATCGAGTCCTCGGTGCAGCAAAGCCTCGGCAGCAATGCGCAGATGCAGGTCGCCGGTGCCGGCGAAGGCGTGCTGGTCACGCTGCGCGGCACCTCGGCCGACGGCCTCGCGCAATGGCTGGCCCAGGCGCGCGGCAATGCCCGCGCGGTGCCGCGTGAAGTGCACCTGACACGCTCGCAGGCCGGTGTGGCACCCGCGGCGCGCGGCTCCAGCAGCGCGCCCGCCGCCGCACCCGCCCCGGCCGACGCCCTCGTGCGCTGGGACGGCACGCTGGTCATGAACCTGCCCGCGCAATGAGGCCGCTCCGCATGGCACCCCGCTCCGCATCCCTCGCACCGCCCACCGCCGGATGGCGCTGGGCGCTCGTCGGTGCGCTGCTGGGCGCGGTCGCGACGCTGGCCTTCTATGCCCCGGCACGCTGGCTGGCCGCTGCGCTGGCTCAGGCCAGCGGCAACCAGCTGCAGCTGATCAACGCGCGCGGCACGGTCTGGAATGGCAACGCCGGCGTGGTGTTTTCCAGCGGCGGGCGCGGCGCCGAATCGATCTCGCTGCCCGGCACGCTGAGCTGGACGCTGCGTCCGGGCTGGGGCGCCGTCAACGCCGCATTCACACTGCCCTGCTGTGCGCCGCAACCGCTGCGCCTGCAGGTCCGGCCCCGCGCCGGCGGTGCGCAGCTCGCCTGGAGCGACGGTCGCTCGAACTGGCCCGCAGCCATGCTGAGCGGCTTCGGTGCGCCCTGGAACACGCTCAAGCCCGAGGGCATGCTCGAACTGTCGACGCAAGCCTTCACCATGGAACTCAAGGGCCAGACGCTCGGACTCGCGGGCCGGGCCACGCTCGACGCCACCGACATCTCGTCGAGCCTCTCCACGCTGCGCCCGATGGGCAGCTACCGCATCACCGTAGAAGGCGGACCCGCGCCGAGCCTGCTGCTGACCACCCGCGAAGGCAGCCTCGTGCTCAGCGGCAGCGGCCGCTGGAACGGCACCGCGATGCGCTTCGACGGCGAGGCCAGTGCGGCCCCGGGCCGCGAAGACGCGCTTTCGAATTTGTTGAACATCATCGGGCGGCGCCAAGGCACGCGCTCGCTCATCACACTGGGTTGACCATGAAGCATCTGTCTTCTCACGGCATGCGCCTCGGCCTTGTCGCACTCGCGGCACAGGTCCTGATGACCGCCTGCCTTCCCTCGGCTTTTGCGCAGGACGGCGCGCCGCGGCGCGGCGAACCGATCACGCTGAACTTCAGCAGCGCCGAAATCGAATCGGTGGCACGCACCATGGCCGTGATCACCGGCCGCGACGTGGTGGTCGATCCGCGCGTCAAGGGCACGATCAGCCTGCAGACCGACCGCGCGATCCCGCCCGCCGCCGCCTTCAACCAGTTCGCCGCGGCCCTGCGGCTGCAGGGCTTCGCGATCGTCGAAGCCGACGGGCTCTACAAGATCGTGCCCGAAGCCGACGCCAAGCTGCAGAGCAGCACCGTGGTCAGCTCCACCGGCGCCGCGGCCCGCATGAGCGGCAACCAGATCGTCACGCAGGTCTTCAAGCTCAACTACGAGGCCGCCAACAACCTGCTGCCGGTGCTGCGCCCGCTGATCGCGCCGAACAACACCATCAACGTGAACCCCGGCAACAACTCGCTGGTGATCACCGACTACGCCGAGAACATGCAGCGCCTGGCGCGCATCGTGGCCTCGCTCGACGTGCCCAACGCGTCGGACATCGAGGTGATCCCGCTGCGCCATTCCGTGGCCACCGACATGGTGCCGCTGATCACGCGGCTGATCGAAGGCGGCAGCGCCACCGGCCCGGCGGGCGCCGCGCCCGGCACGGTCGACGCCACCTTCCGCACCACGCTGGTCGCCGACCCGCGCAGCAACGCGCTGATCCTGCGCGCCGCCAACCCGGCCCGCGTCCAGCTGGTGCGCACGCTGGTCGACAAGCTCGATCGCCCGGCCTTCGACAACGGCAACGGCGCCGCCGGCAACATCTACGTGGTGTATCTGAAGAACGCCGATGCGGTGCGGCTCGCCACCACGCTGCGCGCGGCCATGGCGACCGATGCCCGCGGCACCGGCGGCAATTCGGGCGCGGCCGGCACGCTGGGCAGCGCCACCAACCCGCAGACCGTGGGCCAGACCGGCACCACCAGCCAGACCGGCGGCGCCACCAGCGCCGCGGCCACCACGCCGCTCAACAACGCCAATCAGCCTTCGACCGGCGGCCAGATCCAGGCCGACCCCTCGACCAACTCGCTGATCATCTCGGCGCCCGAGCCGCAATACCGCCAGCTGCGCGCGGTGATCGACAAGCTCGACAGCCGCCGTGCGCAGGTGATGGTCGAAAGCCTGATCGTCGAAGTCAACGCCGACAAGGCAGCCGAATTCGGCGTGCAGTGGCAGACCGCCATCGGCGCCGGCGGCGCGGTCGGCACCAACTCCAGCCTTGCGGGCCAGAACATCTTCAACCTTTCGGCGGCCACGGCAGCCGGCGGTGTGCCCTCGCAGCCCTCGAGCGGCTTCAACATCGGGCTGGGAACGAGGATCGGCGGCGTGAACGCACTGGGCCTGGTGGCGCGCTTCCTCCAGAGCAACGGCGAAGGCAACGTGCTCTCGACGCCCAACCTGCTGACGCTCGACAACGAGGAAGCCAAGATCGTGATCGGCCAGAACGTGCCCTTCGTCACCGGCCAGTACACCAACACCGGCAGCAGCAGCACCAACGTGAGCCCGTTCCAGACCGTCGAACGCAAGGACGTGGGCCTGACGCTGCGCGTGCGGCCGCAGATCAGCGAGAACGGCACGGTCAAGATGACCATCTTCCAGGAGGTTTCGAGCGTCGTCGCCGGCACCGCCAACAACACCAACGGGCCCACGACCTCCAAGCGCTCGATCGAATCGAGCGTGCTGGTGGACGACGGCAGCATCATCGTCATCGGCGGCCTGCTGACCGACGAGTACGCGCGCGCCGACGAGAAAGTGCCCGGCCTGGGCGACATCCCGGTGCTCGGCAACCTGTTCAAGAGTGAAACGCGCAGCCGCAAGAAGACCAACCTGATGGTGTTCCTGCGGCCGATGGTGCTGCGCGACAGCGTCAGCGGCGAGGCGCTCGCGACCGAGCGCTACGACATGCTGCGCACCCTGCAGGTGAACACGCAGCCGGCCACCGACAACGTGATGCTGCGCGGCGTGACGCAGGCGCCCCTGCTGCCCCAGTTGCTGCTGCAGCCGACGCCCGAATCGAACGACGGCAGCCGCCGCATCGAAGGCACGCGACTGATCCCGCCGCCGATGATCGACAACTACATCGCACCGAAGGACGTGCCGCTCAAGGGCACGCTGCCACCGACCGCCGACCCCGCGACCACGCGCGAACTTCCCTGAGCACCGACGGGCGATGCGTTACCCCCTCCCCTACGCCTTCGCGCGTGCCCAGCAGCTGCTTCTCGAAGAAGCGGACGACGGCAACCTGACGCTGTGGATGCCGCGCGATCCGCCGCGCAGCGCGCTCGGTGAGGTGGCGCGCCGCTTCGCGATCAAGACCTTCGAGCCGCTGGCCCCCGAACAACTGGCGCAGCGCATCAGCGCCGCCTATTCCAACGGCGAATCGAACGCCGCCACCGTGGTCAGCGAAGTGCAGGGCGAGGCCGACCTGTCGCGCATGATGCAGGAGCTGCCGGCGGTCGAGGACTTGCTGGAATCGGCCGGCGACGCACCCATCATCCGGATGCTCAACGCGCTGCTCACGCAGGCCGCGCGCGACGGCGCGAGCGACATCCACATCGAACCCTACGAGCGCACGTCGTCGGTGCGCTTCCGCATCGACGGCACGCTGCGCGAGGTGGTGAAGCCCAACCGCGCGCTGCATGCCGCGCTGATCTCGCGGCTGAAGATCATGGCCGACCTCGACATCGCCGAGAAACGCCTGCCGCAGGACGGCCGCATCTCGCTGCGCATCGGCACCCGCGCCGTCGACGTGCGCGTGTCGACGCTGCCCAGCGCGCACGGCGAACGCGCGGTGCTGCGGCTGCTGGACAAGAACGAGAGCAAGCTCACGCTCGAATCGGTGGGCATGCTGGGCGACACGCTGTCGCGCTTCGAGACCCTGATCGCGCAGCCGCACGGCATCATCCTCGTGACCGGCCCGACCGGCTCGGGCAAGACCACCACGCTGTACTCGGCGCTGGCGCGGCTCGACGCCACGCGCAGCAACATCATGACGGTCGAAGACCCGATCGAGTACGAGCTGGCCGGTGTCGGCCAGACGCAGGTCAACGCCAAGATCGACCTGACCTTCGCCAAGGCCCTGCGCGCGATCCTGCGACAGGACCCGGACGTGATCATGATCGGCGAAATCCGCGACTTCGAGACCGCACAGATCGCGATCCAGGCCTCACTCACCGGCCATCTGGTGCTCGCCACGCTGCACACCAACGATGCGGTCAGCGCCGTCACCCGGCTCACCGACATGGGTGTCGAGCCCTTCCTGCTGAGCTCCTCGCTGCTGGGTGTGCTCGCGCAGCGGCTGGTGCGCCAGCTGTGCCCGACCTGCGCCACGCGCTCGGAGAACGGCGAGGCCGCGCCCGTGGGCTGCGACGCCTGCGGCCAGACCGGCTACCAGGGCCGTACCGGCATCTTCGAACTGCTGGTGGCCGACGAGGCCGTGCAGTCGCTGATCCACAGCCGTGCCCCCGAGAGCCAGATCTTCACCGCGGCCGAACGCGGCGGCCTGCGCTCGATGCGCGCCGACGGCGAACGGCTGGTGCAGGCCGGCATCACCTCGCGCGCCGAACTGCTGCGTGTGACGCGAGACTGACGTGCCCGCCTATTCCTTCGAAGCCATCGACGCGCAGGGCAACGCCCGCAAGGGGGTGCTCGAAGCCGACACCGCACGCAACGCGCGCGGCATGCTGCGCGCGCAGCAGCTCATCCCGCTCGAAGTCACCATCGTCGGCAACGCCAGCGCGCAACGGCGCGAATCGGGCGGCTGGCGCAATCTCTTCGGCGGCGCGCGGGCCTTCAGCACCACCGAGCTGGCCGTGTGGACGCGGCAGATCGCGGGCCTGGTGTCCTCCGGCCTGCCGCTGGAACGTGCCCTCACCGCCCTGACCGACGAGGCCGAGCGCGAAAACCAGCGCAACCTCGTGGCCTCGCTGCGCGCCGAGGTCAATGCCGGCTCGCCCTTCGCGCGCGCGCTGTCGCAGCACCCGCGCGAGTTCTCGCCGATCTATACCGCGGTCATCGGTGCCGGCGAGCACAGCGGCAACCTCGGGCTGGTGCTCGAACGCCTGGCCGATGACCTCGAACAGCGCCAGGCACTGCAGCAGAAGCTGGTCGGCGCGGCGCTGTATCCGGCCATCGTCACGCTGGTGGCGATCGTGATCGTGATCTTCCTGGTGAGCTACGTGGTGCCGCAGGTGGCCAACGTGTTCGCTGGCACCAAGCGCGCGCTGCCCTTCCTCACCGTGGCGATGCTGGCCCTGAGCGATTTCGTGCGCAACTACGGCTGGGCCATGCTGATCGCCATCGTGGCCGGCACGGTCGCCATCCGCACCGCGCTTGCACGGCCGGCCTTCCGCGAGAAGTTCGATGCCGCCTGGCTCAACCTGCCGCTCGTGGGCAAGCTCGCGCGCGGCTACAACGCGGCGCGTTTCGCCAGCACGCTGGCCATGCTTACGACCGCCGGCGTGCCGATCCTGCGCGCGCTGCAGGCGGCGGCCGAGACGCTGGGCAACCGCGCGATGCGCGCCGATGCGCTCGACGCGCTGGTGCTGGTGCGCGAAGGCGCGCCGCTGGCCTCGGCGCTGGCGCAAAAGAAACGCTTTCCGGGCATCGTCTCGATGTTCGCGCGGCTGGGCGAACAGACCGGCACGCTGCCGCTGATGCTGCAGCGCGCGGCCACCCAGCTCGGCGCCGAAGTGCAGCGCCGCGCCATGCACCTGGCCACCATCCTCGAGCCGCTGCTGATCGTCGGCATGGGCGGGGTCGTGATGCTGATCGTGCTCGCGGTGCTGATGCCGATCATCCAGCTCAACCAGTTCGTGAAGTAGCGCCATGGCGGCCACCCTCGACGACAAGCTGGTGGTGGCGATTTCCTCGCGGGCGCTGTTCAACCTCGAAGAAGAGAACAAGATCTTCGAGTCCGGCGACAACGAAGGCTACATGCGGCTGCAGCTGGAACGCATCGACCAGCCGGCCGCACCGGGCATCGCCTACTCGCTGATCCGCAAGCTGCTGCGCTTCAACGACGACGGCGTGCAGCGCGTCGAGGTCGTGATCCTCTCGCGCAACGACCCGGTCTCGGGCATGCGCATCTTCCGCTCCAGCACCGCCGCGGGCCTGCCGCTGCAGCGCGGCGTGTTCACCCAGGGCCGCGCGCCCTTCGGCTACCTGCGCGCGCTGCGGGCCCACCTGTTCCTCTCGGTCAACGCGCAAGACGTGCGCGAGGCGCTGCATGCCGGCTTTCCCGCGGCACGCGTGCTGGTCGAGTCGGTCAAGGCCGGCGACGCCTTTCCCAACGAAGTACGCATCGCCTTCGACGGCGACGCGGTGCTGTTCAGCGACGAGGCCGAGCGCGTGTTCCAGGCCGAAGGGCTCGACGCCTTCCAGCTGCACGAATCGAGCAAGGCCGAACTGCCCCTGCCCGAAGGGCCGTTCAAGCCGCTGCTGATGGCCTTGCATCGCCTGCAGATGGCCGGCAACGCCTCGATGCGCATCCGCACCGCGCTGGTCACGGCACGCAGCGCGCCGGCGCACGAGCGCGCGATCCGCACGCTGATGAACTGGAACATCCGTGTCGACGAGGCCATGTTCCTGGGCGGTCTGCCCAAGGGCGAATTCCTGCGCGAGTTCGAGCCCGACTTCTTCTTCGACGACCAGACCGGCCACGTCGATGCGGCCGCGCGCCACGTGCCTGCCGGGCATGTGAGCAGCGGCATCAGCAACGAGTCCTGAGCGTCGCGCGCGACGCCAGGTCACACGTCCTCCCCTGCGGTTTACCACGCCCTGAGACGCCTCGGGCGCGATCTCGTTGCACGTCATGTCACGGAACGTTCATCGCAAGGTCATGCCTGCTGCCTAGCCTTGGGCCACGGTCCGACCCACGGACCTCCTCACGCCTTCACGAGCGAAACACGGGCCATCGCGCCCGCGTCCACGCTCTGTAGCCCCCCACAACGCTCAGAGGTCCCTCATGCGAATCCCCTCCCTCGGCGCGCGTCTCGCGACCGTGCTCGTCCTGGCCTGTGCCCTGTCCGCCTGTGGCGGCAGCAGCGACAGCGGCACACCAGCCCCCACCACGCCGACGACCCCGACCACGCCGCCCGCACCCGACACCGGCGTGGCCCCCGTGAAGAGCTGCGCGCCATGAACGATCCGAAGAAGCAAGCCATGAACTCCCGTCGCAAATTCCTCACCGGCACGGCCACCACCGGTCTGGCCGCGCTCTCGCTCAGCGCCTTCCCGCCCAGCATCCGCCGCGCGCTCGCCATTCCCGCGAACAACAAGACCGGCACGATCCAGGACGTCGAGCACATCGTGGTCCTGATGCAGGAGAACCGCTCCTTCGACAACTACTTCGGCACGCTGCCGGGCGTGCGCGGCTTCGGCGACCGCTTCACCGTGCCGCTGCCCGGCGGGCGCAACGTGTGGCAGCAGGCCGATGGCAACGGCCGGCTCGTGATGCCTTACCACCTCGACCAGTCCAAGGGCAACGCGCAGCGCGTCGAGGGCACGCCGCACGAATGGGACGACAGCCAGAACGCATGGGACGGCGGCCGCCTCTCGCAATGGCCGCGCTACAAGCACGATGCCTCCATGGGCTACTTCAAGGAAGCGGAAGTGCCGTTCCAGTTCTCGCTGGCCAACGCCTTCACGCTGTGCGACAGCTACCACGCCGCGATGCACACCGGCACCGACGCCAACCGCTCCTTCCATCTCACGGGCACCAACGGCCCGACCGCGCAGGGCGTGGCCTATGTCAACAACGAGTGGGACTGGCTGGACGGGCGCGCGTCCGCGGTGAACACCGGCTATACGTGGAAGACCTATGCCGAGCGGCTCGAGGACGCGGGCGTTAAATGGATCTGCTACCAGAACATGCCCGACGAATGGGGCGACAACATGCTCGGCGCCTTCCGCCAGTTCCGCCGCGCCAACCGCGCGTCCGCGTTCCCGGTCTCGAGCGGCGGCGCCCCCGGTGCGCCGTATTCCAACCCCGGCCAGGCCGTGCCCTACCACGCCTACGACGCGGCCAGCGACAACCCGGGCAACCCGCTTTACAAGGGCATCGCGAACACCCTGCCCGGCACCAAGCCCGAGGAGTATCTCGATGCCTTCCGCAAGGACATCCTGGCGGGCCGCCTGCCCCAGGTGAGCTGGATCAGCGCGCCTTCGGCCTACTGCGAACATCCGGGGCCTTCCAGCCCCGTGCAAGGCGCCTGGTTCGTGCAGGAGATCCTCGACGCACTGACGGCCGTGCCCGAGGTCTGGAGCAAGACCGTGCTGCTGGTCAACTTCGACGAGAACGACGGCTTCTTCGACCACGTGCCCTCGCCCTCCGCGCCCTCGCTCGACGCCGACAAGAAGCCGGCCGGCAAGACCACGCTGGCCGATGCCGACCTGGCGCACGAGTACTTCACGCAGCCGCCCCCCGAAGGCAGCACCTCGCAGCCCAAACCCGACAGCCGCGTGTTCGGTCCCGGCCCACGCGTGCCGATGTACGTGATCTCGCCCTGGAGCCGCGGCGGCTGGGTCAACTCGCAGGCCTTCGACCACACCTCGGTGCTGCGCTTCATCGAGGCCCGCTTCGGCGTCAAGGAGCCCAACATCTCGCCCTTCCGGCGCGCGGTGTGCGGCGACCTCACGAGCGCCTTCAACTTCGCCACGCCCAACACCGAAACGCTGCCATCGCTGGGCGGCCGGCTGAGCCGCGATCAGGCCGATCAGCTGCGCACCGCTCAGGAAGACCTGGACCCAGTGCCACTGCCGCTCGACCCCCAACTGCCGCGCCAGCCCACGGGCACCCGCCCTTCGCGCGCGCTGCCCTACGAGTTGCATGCGAGTGCCAGGACCGATGCCCTCAACGGCAAGGTGCAGTTGCTGTTCGCCAACAGCGGCAAGGCGGCTGCGGTGTTCCATGTGTACGACAAGCTCAACCTCGACCGCCTGCCGCGTCGCTACATGGTGGAAGCCGGCAAGACGCTCGACGACGCCTGGAGCGCGGTGAGCGACAACGCGGGCGCCTACGACCTCTGGGTGCTCGGCCCGAACGGCTTCCATCGCCACTTCAAGGGCAACCTCAATACATTGCGCGCGGGCGGCGCCGCGAACCCCGAAGTGCGCGTGTGCTACGACATCGCCAACGGCAACGTCTACCTGAGCATGCGCAACGATGGCAAGACCGCGTGCCGCTTCACCCTCGTTCCCAAGGCCTACCGCACCGACGGCCCCTGGACCGCGGAGGTGGCCGGTGGCGCCAGCGTGGACCAGCATTGGGAACTCGCGGCCAGCGGTCAGTGGTACGACTTCGCGGTCACCTGCGATGCCGACCCGGCCTACTACCGCCGCTTCGCCGGCCGCGTGGAAACCGGCAAGCACACGGTGAGCGATCCGGCCATGGGCTTGTCCGAGCGCTGAGCGGCGGCAGCATGCCGACGTTCTGGTCACCATGGATGCCGCGCGACGAAATCGCCGACGGCGCCGTGGTGCACCTGGACGCCTTGACCAAGCCCGAGCCATCGACCGGCACGGCCACGCACAGCGCAGGCCGCTGAGGCGGCGATCGTCCGACCGGCTTTCGTTCGGCTTTCGCGCAGAGCGGAAAAACCTCCGGCCCGGCGGCACTATTTCTCGCATTCGCCCTGCAGGCGAAGACCGGCGTTGCCAACGCCGGAGCCCCTCCACAGAATCCGCAGCCGAATAGAACGAGCGTTCGATCTGGCTGTCACACTTCTTCGAGCGCTCCCGGAATCACAACGTCAGGGAGTTCAACGATGAAGCGCAGAGAGATTCTCAAATGGTCCGCCTCGATGGGCGGCCTCGGCCTGCTCGCAGGCAAGGCATCCACCGCCTCGGCGGCCGTGCCCGTCCCCCAGCCCCGGCTGCCTCAAAAGCTCGATCCGATCAGCGCCGCGGCGCGGCGGCTCGAGCTGCTCGGACGACAGGCCACTTATGTGTGGACCGAGTCGCACGTCAACCTTGCAGGCGTGCCGATGGGGGCCGTGGTGCCGCCGGGCGAGCTGCCCGCGCTCGAGCACCAGCTCAAGACGCTCACGAAAGCGCTCGAGGCGGTGACCAACTTCGCGGCCTCCTTCGCCACCAGCGCCACGGCCTCGGGCAGCCTGCAGTCGCTCGACACCCTGCGCACGCGCCTCGCGAGCCTGCAGTCGGCCTTCGACCAATTGCTGGCTGCGAACGGCGGCCTGCTCACACTGCCCGCGACGGCGACGGCCCTGCTGGCCGGCCTGGTCGGCACCGCCGGCGACATCGGCACGCAGCTGCGACAGATCCACCAGCAGTTGCTGTCGCAAGGCCCGCTGAACGCATCGAGCGGACCGAAGACCGTGGCGCAGTACGACGCGCTGTTCGTGACCATCGAGAAGCCGGCCATCGCGCAGCTGCTGCACGACAACGACCTGTTCGCCTACATGCGCGTCGGCGGCCCGAATCCGATGCTGATCCAGCGGGCCTCGACACTGCCCACCAAATTCCCGCTCAGCGACGCACAGTACAGACAGGTGATGGGTGCCAACGACAGCCTCGCCGATGCCGCGGCCTCGGGCCGGCTCTACCTGCTCGACTACCAGGACCTGGGCGACATGGCGCCGCAAGGCCCGACGAACAAGCCGCTCACGGGCACGGGCTATGCCAATGCGCCCATCGCGCTGTTCGCGCGCCCCAAGGCCGGCCGCGCGCTGGTGCCGGTCGCGATCCAGTGCGGGCAGGACGCGACACGGAATCCGATCTTCCTGCGCGTCGACGACCCGGCCAACGCCGAAGCCTACTGGGCCTGGCAATCCGCCAAGACCATGGTGCAGGTCGCCGACTTCAATTACCACGAGATGTTCGTGCACCTGGGCCGCACGCACCTGATGTCGGAAGCCTTTGCCATGGCCACGCAGCGCCAATTGCCCACGGCGCATCCGCTGAGCCGGCTGCTTTCGCCGCACCTCGAAGGCGCGATGTTCATCAACGAACTCGCCACGCTGCTCATCATGGCGCCACTGACCACCGGCGACGTGATCCTCACCGCGCCCATCGAGACGCTGCAGCGCGAATGCGGCCGCGACCGGCTGGCCTACGACTTCTATGACCGCATGATGCTGCCCAACGACCTGCGCACGCGCGGCGTCGACGACGCGACGGCGTTGCCCGACTATCCCTACCGCGACGATGCGCTGCTGGTGTGGAACGCGATCGCGCAGTGGGTCGGCGAGTACGTCGCGACCTACTACCTGAACGACGGCGACGTGATCGCCGACCACGAGCTCAAGGCCTGGGCCGCCGAACTCGCGAGCAGCGGCAAGGTGCACGGCTTCCGCCCGATCACCACGCGCACGCAGCTGGTCGACGTGCTGACCGCCATCCTTTTCAACACCAGCGCGCAGCACGCGGCGGTGAACTTCCCGCAGTACTCGGTGATGACCTACGCGCCCTTCAGCGCGGGCACTTCCGGCACGCCGGCCCCGGTCACGCGCACAGGGCAGACCGAGGCGAGCTGGTCGCAGATGCTGCCTTCACGGCTCGCGGCGCAGGAGCAGATCCTGCTGTTCCACGTGCTCGGGGGCGTGTACTACCGGATGCTGGGCGAGTACAAGGACAATGCCTTCCCGCACCTGCCGGTGCTGATCGACCCCGCCATCGCGGGCCCCGGCGGGCCACTGTCACGTTTCCGCCAGGCGCTGGCCGGCATCGAGGCCACCATCCGCCAGCGCAACGCGACGCGGTCGCGGCCCTACGAGCATCTGTTGCCGAGCCGCATTCCCTCGAGCACCAACATCTGAGCGGCCGCCGACCGGCTCAGGGCGCGGTGAAAACCTGTCCAGGGCCCCGCGGCCTCAGCGATGTCGCCAGCTCTGGGTACGTCGGAGTGCCCAGTGCCCGGCCAGCGCGAACGCCCCGCGCCCGACAGCGGCCGTGAGCATGATCAGCGAGGCCATGGCCGCAGCCGGCGCGACGTCGCCAGCGTCGTCCATGTTGAGCACGGCAATGGCCGCCAGCGTGGTCTGCGGCGAATAGAGGAACACGACGGCCGACACGGTCGTCATCGCGTTGACGAAGAAATAGCCGCCCACGTTGAGCACGGTCGGCAGCGCGATCGGCAGGTGCACGCGCCACAGCGAGCGCCAGAAGGGCACGCCCATCGACTCCGACACCAGCTCGAACTCGCGGTCGAGCTGACGCAGTGCGGTGAGCGAGGTGAGGTGCGCCACCGAGAAGAAGTGCGCCACGGTGCAGACCACGAGGATGGTCATGCTGCCGTAGATGGCGCGCAACGGATTCGAAGGCGAGATGAAGAAGAAGATGTAGCCCACGCCCAGCACCAGTCCCGGCACGGCGAGCGGCAGGTTGGCCAGCAGGTTGAGCAGTTCGCGCAGCAGGCCGAAGTGGCGCGGCTTTTCGACCAGGTAGGCCGAAATGAAAGTGACGAACGCACCTGCCACCGCCGCGCACACGGCCAGCCGCAGCGAATTGAGGTAGCTGCCCCAGCCGCCGCCGTCCATGTTGCCGAAGTCGTAGTTCTTCAGCCAGGGCGTGAGCTTGTAGGGCCAGTAGGTGGCCAGCGATGCGAACACCGCCATGCCGATCATCACGAGGATGGCGCAGGCCGTGAGCCCGCAGACCACGAGCAGCGCGCGGTCGCGCACCTTGACCGGCTCGGGCCGGTACGGCGTGGCACGCGCGGACAGCGCCGACGCCTGCTTGCCGCGCACGTGTCGCTCGACGAGGAAGGACAGCACGGCCGGGATCAGCAGCACCAGCCCGACCACCGCGCCCATCTGAAAATTCTGCTGCCCGACCACCTGCTTGTAGATGTCGGTGGCGAGCACGCCGGTCTGGCCGCCCACCACCTTGGGCACGCCGAAGTCGGTGATGACCAGCACGAACACCACCATGGCAGCCACGATGAGTCCGTAGCGCGACGCGGGCAGCGTGACCGTGCGGAAGATGCGCCAACGCGAAGCGCCCAGCGTCTGCGCCGCTTCGTAGAGTCGGCCATCGGACGTGGCCATGGCCGTGGTCAGGATCAGCAGCGCATGCGGCAACGTCCAGAACACCGACCCCAGCACGATGCCCAGCGGGCCGTAGATCGACACCTCGCCCAGCAGCCCCTTGAACAGCCCCTGGTTGCCGAAGAGGTACACGAGACTGATGGCCGGCAACAACGAAGGGGCGAGCAGCGGGATCAGCGCCACTGCGCGCAGCAGGCCCTTGGCCGGCATGCACGACAGCGTGAGGCCGTAGGCATAGACATAGGCAATGGCCGTGCAGATGACGGCGCTGAGCGCCGCGAGCCCCAGGCTGTTGAAGGCCGACTGCACCAGCGCGGGGTTGTCGAGGTAGCGCGCGAAGTTGGCGAACGCTACGAAGTGACCCGCTCTGTCGAAGAAGCTTTGACCGACCAGTGCGCCGACAGGCAGCGCGACGATCACGACCAGCAGCAGCACCATCAGCCCCACGGCCGCGCCGGTCAGCCAGCGCTCGCGGTCGAAGGCGCTGCGGTGCGCCACCATCGCCGGCACGACGGGGATGGCGTCAGGAGAACTGCGCATGCTCACTGCGCCAGAATCGACAGCGCATTCGAAGGCAACTGGACATGCACCATGCTGCTCGGCACCAAGGGCTCGCCACCGCCACCGCGCGCATCGGCGGGCAGCTCGGCCTCGATCTCCATGCCCAGCGATTCACAAGCCAGCCGCGCCGAGGTGCGGTTGCCGAAGAACTCGGTGTCGAGCAGCCGTGCCGCGAAGCTGTTGGCGCCCAGTTCCGAGCCGAAGCGCGAGACCACCACATGCTCGGGCCGGATCCCCACGGTGGCTTGCGAGCCGACGCTGAGGTCGCCCGGCGCGCAGAACAGTTCGCTGTCGCGCACACGCACCTTGCCATCCGCTAGAACGGTGGCGGGCAGCATGTTCATGCGGCCCACGAAGCCTGCCACGAAGCGGGTGCGCGGCTGACGGTACAGCTCGCCAGGCGTACCGACCTGCTCGATGCGGCCGTTGTGCATCAGCACCACGCGGTCGGCCATCGAGAGCGCCTCTTCCTGGTCGTGCGTGACCATGATGGTGACGATCCCCAGGCGCTTCTGCAGCGCGCGAATCTCGCTGCGAAGGCTGGCGCGCACCTGTGCGTCGAGCGCCGAGAGTGGCTCGTCGAGCAGCAGCAGCCGCGGGTTGGGCGCCAGCGCGCGTGCCAGCGCGATGCGCTGCTGCTGGCCCCCCGAGAGCTGCACCGGGTACTTGTCGGCATGCGCGGCGAGGCCGACCAGATCGAGCATCTCGCGTGAACGCTTGGCCATCTCGCGCGCCAGTGCGCCTGTGGGATGCAGGCCGTAGGCAATGTTCTGCGCCGCCGTGAGATTGGGGAACAGCGCGTACGACTGGAACACCACGCCGAAGCCGCGCGCCGCGGGCGGCAGGCCCGCGATGTCCTGGCCGCCAAGGAGGATCTGCCCGCGGTCGGCACGCTCGATGCCGCAGACGATGCGCAGCAGCGTGGTCTTGCCGCAGCCCGAAGGGCCGAGCAGGCACACGAACTCGCCGGGCTCGATGTCGAGGTCGATGCCGTCGAGCACGCGGGTGGCGCCAAAGGACTTGCCGATGCCGCGCAGGGAGAGAAAGCTGGTCATTGACTTGTCTGACATTTGCCTGTGTTTGGACACCGTTTGCTGGGGACTTGCCCCACCGTTTTTGCCTGGGCTGGCCCCGCCGGTTCGCCTGCGCTTGCCCCACCCAACCGTTCGCCTTGAGCCTGTCGAAGGGCTGCTTCGATCGCGCAAGGCTTCGACAAGCTCAGCCCGAACGGTTGGGAGCGCAGCCCCACCGATTCCGCCTGCGCTTGCCCCACCGTTCGGCTGGGCCTGCTCCACCGTTCGGCTGGGCCTCCCCCACCGTTCGGGCTGGGCCTGCCCCACCGTTCGCCCTGAGCCTGTCGAAGGGCTGCTTCGATCGCGCAAGGCTTCGACAAGCTCAGCCCGAACGGTGGGGAGCGCAGCCCCACCGATTCCGCCTGCGTTTGTCCCACCGTTCGGCTGGGCCTGCCCCTCCGTTCGCCTGTGCTCACCCCACCGTTCGCCTGTGCTCACCCCACCGTTCGCCCTGAGCCTGTCGAAGGGCTGCTTCGATTGCGCAAGGCTTCGACAAGCTCAGCCCGAACGGTTGAGGAAGCTCAGCCCCGGCTGGGGTCGGGCGCTCGGCCCGAACGGCCGAAGTCGCATCAGAGCGGCGCCTTCTTTTCCGACTTCGATTCGTAGCGCTTCGACCACTCCGTCAGGATGCGTTCGCGGTTGGCCGCGGCCCAGCTGAAGTCGTTCTTGGCCAGCAGCTTCTCGACGTCGCCCGGCACGAACTCCAGCTTTTCCTGGATGCCCGGCAGCGCGAGCACGGCGAAGTTCTTCGCGTACAGCTCGTTGGCCTGCTTCGTCACGGCCCAGTCGGCCAGCGCCTTGGCGGCGTCCTGCTTCTTGCTGGTCTTGAGGATGCCGGTGGCTTCCATGTCCCAGCCCAGGCCTTCCTTGGGCAGCACGATGTCGATGGGCGCACCGTCGCGCTTGGTCTTGTTGGCGCGGTATTCGAAGGACATGCCGAGCGCGAACTCGCCGGCGCCGGCCTGGCGGCAGGGCTTGCTGCCCGACTGGCTGTAGATGCCGATGTTCTGGTGCAGCGCGTCCATGTACTTCCACGCCTTGTCTTCACCCATCATCTGGATCCAGCCCGACACCATCAGGTAGCCCGTGCCCGAAGCCGCGGGATTGGGCATGGTGATCTGGCCCTTGTAGACCGGGTTCGTCAGGTCGGCCCAGCTGGTGGGCTTGGGCAGGCTCTTCTTCTGCGCTTCGACGGTGTTGAAGCAGATCGCCGACGACCACACGTCCATGCCGACCCACTTGGGCGGGTTGGCCGGATCGCGCATGGTGGGCTTGATGGCGTCCAGGCCCTTGGGCGCGTAGGGCTGAAGCATGCCCTCCTTGTCGAGCAGCATCAGCGAGGTGGCGGCCAGGCCCCACACCACGTCGGCCTGCGGGTTCGCCTTTTCTGCGAGCAGCTTGGCGGTGACGATGCCGGTCGAGTCGCGCACGAACTTCAGCTCGATGGCCGGGTTTTCCTTTTCGAACGCGGCCTTGTAGGCCTGCACCTGGTCGGCTTCGAGCGCGGTGTAGACCAGCAGTTCGGTACGGCCCTGCGCGGAAACGGTGAAAGCCATCGAGAGCAAGGCAGCCGGCACGAAGGCCCAGCGGAAAGAACGACGCAGCATGGTGGGAAGTCCCGGGGAAAGTGAGGAGGACGTGCGCGAAGCACGCGGAGACGGTTGCACGGCGCGATGCTCGCAGTGCCATGTGACAGAGATTTGTCAGGCGCGCTCCGCCTCCTCGCCCTGATCGATCACTCGCTTGTCACGAACATGTCATTCAAACGACGCACGGGCGGGCCCATCGCGGCAGGCGCCGCTTCAGCCTCCTCTAAGGATTGGATTCATACGATGGTTCTTCACGACGATCGGCGCCTTGGCGCCTGCGAGGGAATCCGCATGTCTCCATCCATCCCGGCGCGTGCCAGCACCTTCGCCCAGGTGCTCCAGCGTGTCTTCACGCTCGCGGCACCCTACTTCCGCTCCGAAGAAAAATGGCGCGCCCGCGCGATGCTGCTGGGCATCGTCGCGCTGAACCTGTTCTATGTGTACGTGGCCGTGCTGGGCAACCAGTGGTACGGCCGCTTCTACGACGCGCTGCAGAACAAGGACTCGGTGGTCTTCTGGCACGAGGTCGGCGTCTTCGGCTGGATCGCCTTTGCCAACATCGCTGTGCAGGTGCTCAAGTTCTATGTGACGCAGCTGCTTCAGCTGCGCTGGCGGGCGTGGATGACGCGCAGCTACCTGTCGCGCTGGATGAGCGACCGCACCTTCTATCATCTGGAGCTCGCCCGTTACGCCGGCAAGGACAGCCACACGCCGGACAATCCCGATCAGCGCATCCAGGAAGACATGCAGATCTTCACCGGTGCCACGATGACGCTGTCGATGGGTCTGCTGAACGCGGTGGTCACGCTGATGAGCTTCATCGGCCTGCTGTGGGCGCTGTCGGGCAATTTCTCATTCACCTTCCACGGCACCACCCACCAGGTCGTCGGCGCGATGGTCTGGGTGGCGCTCGGGTATTCCATCGTCGGCACCGCCATCACGCACTTCATCGGCCGCCCGCTGATCGGGTTGAACTTCAGGCAGCAACGCTACGAGGCCGACTTCCGCCATCACCTGGTGCGGGTGCGCGAGTACAGCGAAGCCATCGCACTGGACAAGGGCGAGAAGGTCGAGCGCGCGCGGCTCGATCTCCGCTTCGGCGACGTGCTGCGCAACTATCTGCAATTGATCAGGCAGCAGAAGAACCTGGTCACCTTCACCTCGTTCTTCGGGCAGGCTGCAGTGATTTTTCCGTTCCTGGTGGCAGGGCAGCAGTACTTCGGCGGGGCCTTCCATCTCGGCCACCTGATGCAGATC
Organism: Variovorax frigidus; assembly: GCF_051216515.1. Classification (NCBI taxonomy): domain Bacteria; kingdom Pseudomonadati; phylum Pseudomonadota; class Betaproteobacteria; order Burkholderiales; family Comamonadaceae; genus Variovorax; species Variovorax frigidus. The sequence continues at coordinate 56,529 of NZ_JBPJZF010000005.1, read as the reverse complement.
GGCTCGGCCTTCGGCAAGGTACAGGAGTCGCTCAGCTGGTTCGTCGACAACTACGACAGCGTGGCCGTGTGGCGCGCCACCACCGACCGCCTGACCAGCTTCGACGACGGCATGCGCGCCCATGCGCAACGCGATGACGGCCTGCAGCGCAGCCCTGCGACCGGGCTGCACGCCGACGACCTCTCGGTCGCGCTGCCCAACGGCACGCCGCTGCTGACCGGCGCCGTGCTGGCGGTGAAGCCCGGCGACAGCGTGCTGCTGCAGGGGCCCTCGGGCAGCGGCAAGTCCACGCTGTTCCGCTCGTTCGCCGGCATCTGGCCCTTCTCGAAGGGCCGGATCGAAGTGCCCGGCAACGTGGTCTTCATGCCGCAGCGCCCCTACGTGCCCGACGGCAGGCTGCGCGACGCGCTGACCTATCCCCACCCGGCCGCCGACTTCAGCGACGACCAGTTGCGCCAGGCCCTGAGCGAGGCCCTGCTGCCCGACCTCGCCGCGCGCCTGGACGACAGCGACGCCTGGAGCCAGAAGCTTTCGGGCGGCGAGCAGCAGCGCCTGGCCATCGCGCGGGTGCTGCTGAAGAAGCCGGCCTGGCTGTTCGCCGACGAGATCACTAGCGCCCTCGATGCAGAGGCCGAAGGCGTGCTCTACCAGCGCCTGTCGGACACGGTGAAGACCGCGGGCGGCGCGATGGTGTCGATTGCGCACCGCGCAGCGGTGGGCGATTTCCACAACCAGCGCTGGACGCTGGTGCCGCAGAAGGAGGGCGAAGCCGGCAGCGCGCGCTACCGACTGAACGCTTCGGCCATTCAGCCCGCGGCGGCGTAGCCTTCCCAGCCCCGGGCGCGCAGCTCGCAGGCCGGGCAGCTGCCGCAGCCGTAGCCCCACGGGTGGCGATGGCTGCGATCGCCCTGGTAGCAGGTGTGGGTCTCTTCGACGATCAGCGCGACCAGCGCATCGCCGCCGAGCCGGTGCGCCATGGCCCAGGTCTGGGCCTTGTCGATCCACATCAGCGGCGTCTCGATCACCAGCCGGCGGTCGAGCCCGAGCGTGAGCGCCAGCTGCATCGCCTTCATCGTGTCGTCGCGGCAATCGGGATAGCCCGAGTAGTCGGTCTCGCAGACACCGGTGACGATCACCTGCAGGCCGCGGCGGTAGGCCAGCGCGCCCGCGAGCGCGAGGAACAGCAGGTTGCGCCCTGGCACGAAGGTGTTGGGCAGGCCGTCGGCCTGCATCGCGAAAGCCACCTCCTCGGTCAGCGAGGAACCGCCGAGCTGCGACAGCGCGTCGACGGTCAGCAGGTGGTCCTCGCCCAGGCGCGGCGCCCACTTCGGGAAGCGTTCGACGATGCGCTCGCGCACCGTGCGGCGCACGTCGAGCTCCACGCGGTGGCGTTGGCCGTAGTCGAAGCCCAGGGTCTCGACGCGTTGGTACTTCGCCAGTGCGTCGGCCAGGCAGGTGGTCGAGTCCTGGCCGCCGGAGAACAGGACGAGGGCGGTGGTGTGCACGGGGGTTTCCTTCGACGGCCAGGCCGTCGCATCCAGACAAAGCCGCGATTTTCGCAGGCCCCGCCGTGCACCTGCCCCGATGAAATCAGATCACCAGGTCCTGCTCGACGCTCAGCACCTTGCGGCGGGCCAGCGCCAGGTTCGACTTGGCCTTGTCGAGCACCACGTAGAGGAACAGGCCTTCCTGCTTCACCATCGGGCGCAGGATGTGGTACTGCTTGCCCAGCGTGATCAGGATGTCCTCGATCGTGTCGTTGATGCCCAGCGAGCGCATCGTCTTGAGCTTGGCGCGCACGACTTCGGTGTTGCCCGCGGCAGCCACCTCGAGGTCGAGGCCCGAGCCGATCTGGCCCAGGATCATCCCGCTTTCCGAGTCGACCAGGGCGGCGCACATGGCGCCGTCGCTGGTCATCAGGTCGTCCATGGATTGCTTGATGGTTGCCATTTCATTTCCTCGTTGAGTTCATCGCCCGTTGAAAAAGCCGCCGCCCGGGCGAGAGAGGGGCGTCGGCAATCGATGTGTTCGTGTGACGCCGTGTTCAGGCCTGCGCCAGCGTCCGCGCCGCCTGTTTGGCGAAGTACAGGACCTGGCCGATGACCGCATCGCGCCCGGCGACGACGCTCAGGATCAGGTCCACCTCGCGGTGGCGGGCCTGCACCATCACCACATGGCCGTTGGCGGCCTCGACCGTGACGCTCGAGCAGGCGCCGAGATTGCTTTCCTCGCCCGACAGCGAGCCCAGTGCCGCCAGCGAACTGGCCACCGCCGACAGCTGTGCCACCTTGGCGGTGTTCTCGATGCGGCCCGTGACCTCGAAGCCGTCCTCGGTGGACACCACCACGGCCCTGACGCCCTTGACCTCGCGCATGAGACTGTCGACGGTGGCCTGCGCCGCCGCATGGAGATGGGGAGAAATGTTCATGCGCGCAGGTCCGACAGGGACCGGGATTCAAGCTGGAGAAGAAGGAGGTCGAGCAGTTGCAGCACCTGCGCGCGCTCGCGCACGTCGACCGGCAGCACCGGGCACAGCACGCCGCGCGCGGCCATGTGGCGGCTGTGCGCATCGATGTCGGGCAAGGCATGGGTCTCGGTGCGACCGATGCCGACCACGCAGGCCGAGCGGCCGATCAGTTCGGCAAAGCCGTCGAGGTACATGTCGAGATCGGCCAGCGGGTCGGGGCGGCTGTTGTCGATCAGGATCACCAGGCCGAGCGCGCCGCGGGCCAGGATGTCCCACATGAACGCGAAGCGCTGCTGGCCCGGGGTGCCGTAGAGGCGCAGGCGCTCGCCGTTGTCCAGCGTCAGTTCGCCGTAGTCGAGGCCGACGGTGGTGGTGGGCTTGGTCATCGATTCGTCGGTGTTGCGCACGTCGGTGCTCAATGGGCCGATCTCGCTGACCGCGGCGATGGCGGTGGTCTTTCCGGCGCCCATGGTTCCGGAAAAGAGAATCTTGTGTTCGATCATGAGGCAAGGCCTGGCAGCAGGCCGAGGCGGCGGCGGATGCGCGCGAACAGTCCGGGCAACGCAGGGGCCGGCGCGCTCGATGGTTCGGCAGCGCGGGGCTCGTCGCTGCGCAACAACTGCGCGCGCTGGAGCTCGTTCAGGAAGGCGACGCACACCGATCGCTCGGCACAGCCACGCAAATGCAATTGCGTCACGGTGCAAGGCCGGCTGACCAGCAAGGTCGCCAGCGCCAGGCGGCCCGGTCCGCGCAGCAGATCCGACGGCGGCCAGCGCGTCAGCTGGAATGCCCGCTCGTCGTCCGAGATCGGCACCGCCGCACGCGCTTCGGCCAGCCGGCGCGCGTCGACGATGGCTGTGCCGGCGCGGTTGAGCGCCTGTTCGAGCGCGTCGGGATTCAATGGCAGGTTCAGTTCATGGACGCCCGCGCCGGCGCGACCGGCCCGCAGGACGGCCGACGGCGGTTCATCCCTCGCGACCTCGCCCGACACCGCCGCAAGGCGGCTGAGGCCGTCGCCCGCAATCAGGAGGTCGCATCGCTCCGCATGGAAAGTCCATTGATGCTGCGTGCGGTGATCGAGCAGGCGCACCAGGGATTTCAGCAGCAGCACCTCGCGCGGGGCCAGCCCTTCGACGCAGAGGCCCAGCGAAGGCCTGCGCACGGCCGTGGTGGTTGCGTCCGTCAACTCGGGCACCCATCCTTGCCGATCAACCGGTCGATCGACGTGCGGATTTCAATGGATATCAGGAATGAATTCATAACGGCTAGAAACAATTATGAGCCTTTGGTTACATTTTGCGTCCATTTCCATGTGATTTTTTGCAGCTTTTTCTTCTCTTCAAAAGCCCGCACCTACTGCACCAAATTAATATCTTTTGATTACAGCCCAAAGCTCGAATTCGACGCCTTCAATTCATGCCGAAAAGGGCGATTTCCCCTCGTACGGGACGCAAATAAATGCACTCCGAAGAAATACGCCGCGCGCATTTCGAATGCCTAAATCGACATCCGAAAGAATTGAAAAGTTTTAATTTCCTGCCCAAAACAAATCGGCGAGCGACCGCGCACGGTCTGCTCGCCGAATGGCTTTCCGTACGGGCCGGTCGCCAGGCGCGACCGGCCCGTCACGCATCAGAGAAAACGTTCCAGGAGCTTGCGCGAGGCCCGGTCCAGCGCCTTGGGGTCGGCAATCCGGAACTGCACGCCGTGGGCACTGGCGATCAGCAGCGAGCCGTCGGCCAGCCGGCGGATGTCTTCCTCGGCCTTGAGCACGAAGCTCGTCGGGCCGCGGTCGGTGTTCACGCGCCAGGTGCTGGGCACGCCGAAGCTCGACACCGCATGCAGTTTCAGCAGTGCCGGTGCGAAATCGCGGGCAGCGAGGTCCTCGTCGAGCAGTGCGCGCATCGCGGGCGGCAAGGCGTCGAGGCGGTCGATCCACCGCCGCTCGCGGCCGTCCGAACCGACCAGCGACAGGCCGGCCTGCGGCGCGCTGAGCGGGAAGGCGCGCACCGGCACGATGCCTTCGTGGCGCTGACCGTCGGCATCGGTCAGCAGCAGGCGGCCGAAGGCGTCGCGCGCGAGTTGGAAGTCGGGGGCGTTCATCAGGCTCATCACGCGTCTCCCGCGGGATGGGCCGCATGGTCGTGGTTCAACAGGGCCGCGGCCACCGCGGTGCGCTCGGCCACGGCGCCGTCGCTGGCCTCCTCGTCGGCCTGGCGCAGTTGCGCCTGGTAGAGCCGCCAATAAGCGCCCTGCTTTTCCATCAGCACGTCGTGCGGGCCGACCTCGACCACTTCGCCGCGGTCCATCACCACCAGCCGGTCGGCCTTGCGCAGCGTCGACAGCCGGTGCGCGATGGCGATGGTGGTGCGGCCCTTCACCAGGTTGTCGAGCGCCTTCTGGATCTCCTTCTCGGTCTCGGTGTCGACCGCCGAGGTGGCCTCGTCAAGGATCAGGATGCGCGGGTCGATCAAGAGTGCGCGCGCGATGCTGATGCGCTGGCGCTCGCCGCCCGACAGGCCCTGGCCGCGCTCGCCCACCAGCGAGTCGTAGCCGTGCGGCAGGCGCAGGATGAAGTCGTGCGCATGGGCGGCGCGCGCGGCCGCGACGATCTCCTCGCGCGTGGCCTCGGGCTTGCCGTAGGCGATGTTCTGCGCGATGGTGCCGAAGAACAGGAAGGGCTCCTGCAGCACCAGCCCGACATGGCGCCGGTAGTCGGCCACCGCGAAGCGGCGGATGTCGGTGCCATCGACCTTGATCGCGCCGTCGGTCACGTCGTAGAAGCGGCAGATCAGGTTGACCAGCGTGCTCTTGCCCGAGCCGCTGTGGCCGACCAGGCCGATCATCTCGCCGGGCTGGATGACCAGATCGAGGTCGCGGATCACCGCGCGCGAGCCGTAGCGGAAGCCCACGTCGGCCAGTTCGATGCGGCCCGAGAGCCGGTCGACCTTGACCGGGTGGAGCGGCTCCGGCACGTTGCTCACGTGGTCGAGGATGTCGAAGATGCGCTTGGCGCCGGCCGCGGCCTTCTGCGTGACCGAGACGATGCGGCTCATCGAATCGAGCCGTGTGTAGAAGCGTCCGATGTAGGCGATGAAGGCGGTCAGCACGCCGACCGTGATGCGGCCGCGTGCCACCTGCCAGATGCCGAAGCCCCAGACCACGAGCAGTCCGATCTCGGTCAGCAGCGACACGCTGGGCGTGAACAGCGACCAGGTCTTGTTGAGCTTGTCGTTGACCTGCAGGTTGTAGGCGTTGGCGGCGTGGAAGCGGTCGGCCTCGCGCTTTTCCTGCGCGAAGGCCTTGACCACGCGGATGCCGGGGATGGTGTCGGCCAGCACGTTGGTGACCTCGCTCCACACGCGGTCGATCTTCTCGAAGCCGGTGCGTAGCCGGTCGCGCACCACGTGGATCATCCAGGCGATGAAGGGCAGCGGCACCAGCGTGACCACGGCCAGCAGCGGGTTGATCGAGAACAGGATGACCGCCGTCATCACGATCATCAGCACGTCGGTCAGGAAATCGAGCGCGTGCAGCGACAGGAAGACGTTGATGCGGTCGGTCTCGGAGCCGATGCGCGCCATCAGGTCGCCGGTGCGCTTGCCGCCGAAGTAGTCGAGCGGCAAGGTCAGCAGGTGCTCGTAGGTGGTGGTGCGCAGGTCGGCGCCGATGCGCTCGGACACCAGCGCCAGCAGGTAGGTGCGCGCCCAGCCCAGGCCCCAGCCGGCCAGCGCGGCCGCCAGCAGCGCGCCGAGGAAGGTCGCGACCTTGCTCATGGCGATCTGATGGCCGTTCTGGAACGGGATCAGGATGTCGTCCATCAGCGGGATGGTCAGGTAGGGCGGCACCAGCGTGGCGGCGGTCGAGGCCAGCGTCAGCAGGAAGCCGGCGATCAGCTGCTTGCGGTAGGGCTTGGCGAAGCGCGCCAGGCGCAGCAGCACCCAGGTCGACGGCGGCGCGGAGGACACGGCTTCCGCGGGCAACTCTTCCGCATCGGCTGGTGATGTCGCGGACGCGACAGATCCCGCCCGCTGCCCCAGCAGCTTGAACAGGCGCAGCGCGTCCGGCTGCTGGGCCAGCGTGTAGTGCCAGCGGGCCAGATGCCCGTCATCGCCCTGCAGGTCGATCGTGCCGACGCCCGCATGATCGGTCAGTTGCAGGGAAAGCCCTGGGGTTGTGAGCGCCCACTCACTCCAAGCACCCTGTGCCGATCGGGCCAGCAGGCGCCGATCTGTGAGCGCCAGCAGCCCCTGTGCAAACCGAAGTTCGCCGTCGAGGTCAACCGTGAGCGTCGCCAGAACGTTTTCCGCGACGGAGAGCCGGCTTTTCAGTGCTTCTGAAACCGGCCCCGCTTCGCCCTCCGGGGTGCCGATTGGATCGTGATGTTGCATTGTCTTTCTGTGTCTCTGGTCCACGCCGAACCACGCCAAGGGGCCCGCCGGGCGCCGATTCTGATCGATCGCCATGGGCGCGCCTGAAGGCGCCCGCGTGCTCGGCCCAAGCACAACGAACGTTTCCATGACCTGTTTCGACGACATCCGACTGCTCCGTACCCGTTATTTGCGCGGGCCCAACCTCTGGACCTACCGTCCGGTGCTCGAGGTCTGGCTCGACCTGGGCCGGCTCGAGGATTTCCCCTCCAACCTGGTGCCCGGCTTCACCGAGCGCCTGACCACCTTGTTGCCGGCGCTGATCGAGCACCACTGCGGCGTGGGCGAGCGCGGCGGTTTCATCCAGCGCCTCAACGAAGGCACCTGGGCAGGCCACGTGCTCGAGCATGTGGTGATCGAGCTGCTGAACCTGGCCGGCATGCCGACCGGCTTCGGCCAGACCCGCAGCACCTCGCAGCACGCGGTGTACCGGATGGTGTTCCGGGCTCGCGACGAGCAGGTCGCCCGCGTCGCGCTGGCCGAAGGCCATCGCCTGCTGATGGCCGCCATCAACGACACGCCCTTCGACGCGGCCGACGTGCAGCGTGCGGTCGACGTGGTCAAGGCCAAGGTCGAGGACTGCTATCTCGGCCCGAGCACCGCCTGCATCGTCGGGGCCGCCACCGACCGCGGCATCCCGCACCTGCGCCTGAACGGCGGCAACCTGGTGCAATTGGGCTACGGCGCGAGCCAGCAGCGCATCTGGACCGCCGAGACCGACCACACCAGCGCCATCGGCGAATCGATCGCCAGCGACAAGGAACTCACCAAGTCGCTGCTGCAGAGCTGCGGCGTGCCGGTGCCCGAAGGCCAGGTCGTCGAGAGCGCCGAGGAAGCCTGGGAAGCGGCCGAGGACATCAGCCTGCCGGTGGTGGTCAAGCCCTCCGACGCCAACCACGGCCGCGGCGTCTCGCTCGAACTCACCACGCGCGAAGAAGTGATGGCCGCCTTCGCGGTGGCCGAGCCCGAAGGCAGCGACGTGATGGTCGAGCGCTTCGTGCGCGGCCATGAGCACCGGCTGCTGGTGGTCGGCGGCCAGGTGGTCGCGGCGGCGCGCGGCGACGTCATCACCGTGACCGGCGACGGCGTCTCGACCGTGGCCGCGCTGATCGACAGCCAGCTCAACAGCGATCCGCGGCGCGGTGCCGAGGAAGAATTCCCGCTCGACGTGATCGACGTCGCGACCGACGCCAAGCTGCAGCTCGAACTGCAGCGCCAGGCGCTCGACGGCGACGCCGTGCCGGCCAAGGGCCGGGTCGTCACGATCCAGCGCAGCGGCAACCTGGGCGTGGACTGCACCGACCAGGTCCATCCCGAGGTGGCCCATGCCGCCGTGCTGGCTGCGCGCGTGGTCGGCCTGGACATCGCCGGCATCGACCTGGTGGCCGAGGACATCTCCCGGCCGCTGGCGGCCCAACGCGGTGCGATCGTCGAAGTCAACGCCGGGCCCGGCCTGCTGATGCACCTGAAGCCGGCCGTCGGCTCGCCGCGCCCCGTGGGCCGCGCGATCTGCGAACACCTGTTCCCCGACAGCGACGACGCCGAACTGCCGGGCCGCATCCCCGTGGTCGGCGTGGCCGGCTCGCGCGACACCGCCGTGCTGGCGCGCCTGCTGGCCTGGCTCACCGGGCTGGGCGGCCGCTACACCGGCCTGGCCTGCGGCGACGGCCTGTTCCTCGAGCGCCGCCGCGTCGATGCACGCCCCAGCGCCAACTGGGAAGCCGGCCACCGGCTGCTGGTGAACCGCTCGGTGCAAGCCGTGGTGATCGAGAACGGCGCGGGCTCGATCCTGCGCGACGGCCTGGCCTACGACCGTTGCCAGGTCGGCATCGTGACCGACCTCGACGGCGCCGAGACGCTGGCCGAGTTCGACATCACCGAGAGCGACCAGATGGTGCGGGTGCTGCGCACGCAGGTCGACGTGGTGCTGCCCCAGGGCACCGCCGTGCTGAACGCGGTCGACCCGCGCGTGGCCGCGCTGGCACCGCTGTGCGACGGCGCCGTGATCCTCTATGCGGCCGACCCGCAGGCCGCCGCGTTGGCGCCGCACCGCGCCGAAGGCGGCAGGGCCGTGCTGGTGCGCCAGGACCGCGTGGTGCTGGCCAACGGCAGCAGCGAATCCTTCCTGCCCGGCCTCGGCCGGCTCACGGCCTGGCGCGCCACGCACGCGGGCGTCAGCCTCGACGTGCTGCTGGCCGCGGTCGCCGCCGGCTGGGCCCTGGGCATTCCGCTCAACCTGATCGGCGCCGGCGCCGAGGCTTTCGAAGCCGACCTGCAAGCCGCCCTCGCCTCGTTGCAGCTGTCGCAAAGCGCACCGCAGTCCGAACCCCAACTCGCCTGATGAATCGACGGCCTTCGATGGCCGCAAAGGTTTCACCGCCATGCAAGTCACCCGTACCCGCGCCCTGCGCGGCCCCAATCTCTGGAGCCGCCACATGGCCATCGAAGCCATCGTCGCCTGCCATGGCACCGAGAATGCGATCGAACAATTGCCCGGCTTCGAGGCCCGCCTGCGTGCGCTGTTCCCGACCATCGGCGAACTGCACCCGATGGTGCTGGGCCAGCCGCTGTCGCTGGCCCACGTGCTGGAGAACGCCGTGATGGCGCTGCAGGCGCAGTCCGGCTGCAGCGTCGCGTTCGGACGCACCACACGCACCACCGAAGACGGCGTCTACCAGGTCGTGATGCAGTACTGCGAAGAGGCCGTCGGCCGGCGCGCCGTGAAGCTGGGTGAAGAGCTGATCGAGGCCGCACTCCACGACGGCAGCTTCGACCTCCAGGCCGCGATCGCCGAGCTGCGCGACCTCGACGAATCCGAGCGCCTCGGCCCGAGCACCGGCTCGATCGTCGATGCGGCCGTGGCACGCGGCATCCCCTACCGCCGGCTCACGCGCGGCAGCCTGGTGCAGTTCGGCTGGGGCTCGCGCCAGCGCCGCATCCAGGCCGCCGAGATCGACAGCACCAGCGGCGTGGCCGAAGCCATCGCGCAGGACAAGGAACTCACCAAGCAGCTGCTCAACGCGGCCGGCGTGCCGGTGCCGCTGGGCCGCCCGGTCAGCGATGCCGCCGACGGCTGGGCCGCCGCGCTCGAGATCGGCCTGCCGGTGGTGGTGAAGCCGCAGGACGGCAACCAGGGCAAGGGCGTGACCGTCAACATCGTCACGCGCGAACAGCTCGATGCGGCCTTCGCATCGGCCGCGACCTACGGCGAGGTGATGGTGGAGAAATTCCTGCCCGGCTTCGACTACCGCCTGCTGGTGGTGGGCGACCGGCTCGTGGCCGCCGCGCGGCGCGATCCGCCGCAGGTGATCGGCGACGGCCGCGCCACGGTCCGGCAACTGGTCGACACCGTCAACCTCGACCCGCGCCGCGGCGAAGGCCATGCGACCTCGCTGACAAAGATCCGGCTCGACGACATCGCCGTCGGCCGCCTCGAAGCCCAGGGCCTGACGCCCGGCAGCGTGCCCGCGCGCGGCCAGCGCGTGGTGCTGCGCAACAACGCGAACCTCTCGACCGGCGGCACCGCGACCGACGTGACCGACACCGTGCACCCCGAGATTGCCGCGCGCGCGGTCGACGCGGCGCAAATGGTCGGCCTGCACATCTGCGGCGTCGACATGGTCTGCGAGAACGTGCTTCGCCCGCTGGAAGAACAACACGGCGGCGTGGTCGAGGTCAACGCCGCCCCCGGCCTGCGCATGCACATCTCGCCCTCCTTCGGCCGCGGCCGCGCGGTCGGCGAGGCCGTGATGGACACGCTGTTCGCGCCGGGCGACGACGGCCGCATCCCGGTCGTGGCCGTCACCGGCACCAACGGCAAGACCACCACCGCGCGGCTGATCAACCACATCCTTGCCTCGAGCGGCCTGCGCACCGGCATGACCAACACCGACGGCGTGTGGGTCGACGGCCGCCAGACCGACAGCGGTGACTGCAGCGGCCCCAAGAGCGCACGCAACGTGCTGCTGCACCCCGAAGTCGACGCGGCCGTGTTCGAGGTCGCGCGCGGCGGTGTGCTGCGCGAGGGCCTGGGCTTCGACCGCTGCCAGGTGGCGGTGGTGACCAACATCGGCAGCGGCGACCACCTGGGTCTGAACTACATCACCACGGTCGAGGACCTGGCGGTGCTCAAGCGCGTGATCGTGCGCAACGTGGCCGATGCCGGCTACGCGGTGCTCAACGCCAGCGACCCGAACGTGGCCGCGATGGCGGCCGGCTGCCCCGGCGGCGTGATCTTCTTCAGCATCGATCGCCAGCACCCGGTGATGGCCACGCACCGCGCGCAGGGCAAGCGCACCGTGCACATCGACGGCGATGCGCTGGTCGCGGCCGAAGGCTCGTGGCGCGAGCGCGTGCCGCTGCGCGACGTGCCGATCACGCGTAACGGCACGCTGCCCTTCCAGGTCGAGAACGTGATGGCCGCCACGGCCGCGGCCTGGGCCGTGGGCCTGGACTGGGACACCATCCGCAGCGGGCTGTCGAGCTTCATGAGCGACGCGGCCGGCGTGCCGGGCCGCTTCAACGTGATGGAGTACAGGGGCGCGACCGTGATTGCCGATTACGGCCACAACACCGACGCCATGAAGGCGTTGGTGGCGGCGGTCGACACCCTGCCGGCCAAGCGCCGCTCGGTGGTGATCAGCGGTGCGGGCGACCGGCGCGACTGCGACATCCGCGACCAGACCGCCATCCTCGGCGAAGCCTTCGACGACGTGATCCTCTACCAGGACGCGGCCCAGCGCGGCCGCGCCGACGGCGAGGTGATGGCGCTGCTGCGCCAGGGCCTGCAGGGCGCACGGCGCACCCAACATGTCGAGGAGATCCGCGGGGAGTTCGTGGCCATCGACCGCGCGCTGGCCATGCTGCAGCCGGGCGACCTCTCGCTGATCCTGGTCGACCAGGTCGACGAGGCCCTCGCGCACCTGGCGCAGCGCATCGCCGCTGAGCGGGTCGCGGCCACGCCGGCATAGGCGAAAGAGGCGCTGTCGGGCAACGACGGCCAAGCCGCTGGATGAAAGACCTGTCCGACAGCGATTGGCGCCGCCATGCCCGGTGCTTCGCCACGTCGTCCCGCAGCGCCCAGGCGCCTGGCACCCACAGTGGCATGCTCGGCCACCCGGATTCACCGGCGCGGCCCTTTCATTCAGGAGTTGCAATCATGACGATCTCTGTCCGTTCCCTGGCTCTCGCCCTCTGCGCCACTGGCGCGCTCGCCGGCGCACCGGCCGCCTTCGCCCAGGCCGCAGCGCCCGGCACCGATGCCCGCATGCAACGCGAGCGCGCGACCTGCGACGGCGTGCAGCAGGACCGTGCGGCCTGTCTGAGGGAAGCCGGCGCGGCGAAGCAGGAGGCCCAGCGCAACGGGCTGACCAGCGCCTCGCCCAGCATCTATGACCAGAACGCGCTCGAGCGTTGCCAATTGCAGCCGGTGGCGGACCGCGCCGATTGCGAAGCGCGAATCAAGGGAACGGGCGCTTCTGCGACCGAAGGCAGCGTGATGGGCGGGGGGGTGATCCGTGAGACGGTGACGCCGATTCCGGCGCCGACACGCTAGGACCGGCCGATCTAGGGCCGGCCGATCACGGCCTTGGCGATGGTCACCAGGCTCACGGTCATGGCGCGGGCGCGCGGTGCCAGCATTTCCGCACTCAGGGCCTCGGGATCGCGGTAGGCCTCGAGTTCCTTTCGCTCGCGGCCGCCCGTGGCGACAAAGTCCATCAGGGCTGCGAATTCGGAGGAGTCGGGGTTCGGGAAAGACATGCAGTCATCGTAGTGCCCAATGCACGTTTGGTGACAGTCGTTAAAAGTTCTACAACCAACAGCTGCCAAGGTTTTCACGGATTGCGATTCGGCGTGAGCCGCCGTAGGGACTGCGGTCTTCGGCTCCCGTGAAGCACCCTGATCCCGCCCCCGCAGGGACGGCCTCGGCCGCCGCCTCTTGCACCACCCCATTCGGTATGGCAGCTCGTCATTCCTGGCAATTGAAATCATCGCTCGGCCGACTTACGCTGCAGCCCAAGTCAATCCACCCGAAGGAACCCACGATGACCTGGTCTGCCAAGAAGTACGCGACCTTTGAACAGGAGCGCACCCGCCCGGTCCGCGACCTGGTCGCCGCCATCCCCACGCAGGCGGTGCATCGCGCCATCGACCTGGGCTGCGGCCCGGGCAATTCCACCGAAGTGCTGGCCGCGCGCTTTCCACAGGCGCGGGTGAGCGGCGTCGACAGTTCCGACGACATGGTGGCGGCCGCGCGCCAACGGCTGCCGGGCCTGGACTTCGCGCTGGCAGACATCGGCGACTGGCGTCCGACCGAGCCCTTCGACGTGATCCTGGCCAACGCCTCGCTCCAGTGGCTGCCCGACCATGCGACGCTGTACCCGCACCTGGCGAAGCAGCTGGCGCCCGGCGGCAGCCTGGCCATCCAGACGCCCGACAACCTGGAGGAGCCCGCGCACCGGCTCGCGCGCCAGACGGCGGCGGACGGCCCCTGGGCCGGCAAGATCGGCGCGATCAAACATCCCGCGCGGCACAGCGCGGATTTCTACTACCAGCTGCTGCGGCCGCACTGCAGCCATGTCGACGTCTGGCGCACCACTTACTTCCACCCCCTGGCGGGCGGCCCGTCGGCGGTGGTCGAGTGGTTCGAGGGCTCGGCCCTGCGCCCCTACCTGGGGCCGCTGGATGCAAACGAGAAGTCGGCCTTCCTGGCCCGCTATCTGACGGCGGTTACCGAGGCCTACCCGCCGCTGCCAGACGGCACGGTGTTGCTGCCCTTCCCGCGGCTGTTCATCGTCGCGCTCCGCTAGCTGATCCACGCGCTGGCGATGCCGCTTGCGCATCAGTACTGCACGCGCAGCGACAGCAGCGCATTGCGCGGCGCCCCGTACCAGCCCTGGTTGTAGAAACCGATTTGCGAAAAGTACTTGCGGTCGAACAGGTTGTGGATGTTCAGCGTGGCCGTGACGTTCTTGCTGACCTCGTAGCGCGCCATCAGGTCGACCAGCGCATGGCCCGATTGCTCGACCACGGTACGTCGGTTGCCCGGCGGCGCCATGACGCTTTCGTAAGTCCGCCCCTGCCAGTTCACGCCAGCGCCCAACGTCAGCCGATGCCATGCCCCGGTGAGCCGGTAGGTGCTGAAGATCTTGAACTGGCTGCGCGGGTGGCCGGTGTTGATGGCCTCGCCGCTCGCATCGCGCGCGCGGAAATGGGTGTAGCCGGCGGCCAGGTTCCAGCCGCGCGCAAGCTCGCCACTCAGTTCCATGTCGACGCCTTCGACCCTCGCACCGGCCACCGCGCGATAGGCCTGGGTGTTGGGCACACCGCCCGCGGTCTGCCCGGCAACGGCCTGGGCCAGGTTGTCCTGCCGGGTCTGGAACAGTGCGAACGCGCCGTTGAGGCGGCCGCCCGCGTAGGCGGCCTTGAGACCGAGTTCGACGCTCTTGCCCATCACCGGATCCAGGATCTCACCGGCCGTGTCGCGGTTGTTCTGCGGCTTGAAGATGCCGGTGTAGCTGGCGTAGACGGTGTAGGTGTCGTCGATGTCGTAGAGCAGCCCCGCATACGGCGTGACGCGGTGGCGATGCGCGTACTTGCGGATCGCGCCGAAGTAGTTCTGGTCGGTGCGCCAGTTGCTCACGCGCACGCCCAGGATCAGATGCAGCGGGTCGGCCAGCGAAAAGCGCCCTACCGCATAGGTGCCGCTTTGGCGCGCGCGGAGCGTGTCCGCCTGCGACGGCAAGGGCGACCAGAGCGGCTCCGCGATGCGGTCCTGGCGCCAGTCGAAGAAGCTGCCGACGGCAGGCTGCGTCAGCGCGCGGTACTGCGGCAGGTCGAGGCGATCGTCGAAAGCCATCCACCCGAACGACAGCTCATGCTCGCGCCCCCAAAGGCGCAGCGGGCCGCCCAACGTGGCGTGGGCGGCACGGCGCCGCAGTTCGCCTTCGTATTGGATGTACGAAGGCGCCGCGCTCATCGCGCCGGTGGCCGCGTCGACCGCGCCACCGCGGTACAGATGCTTCATCAGCATGTCGGTGGTGGCTTGGCTGTAGGCCAGGCGGGCCGTCCAGCTGTTGGCGAAGCGATGCGTCAGATCGAGGAAGGCGGTCGAGGCATCGGTCTCGGCGCGCGCCCATTTCGTGTTGCTGGCCACCGAGCGGTCGAAGTCGGTACGGCGGCCGTCGGTGTAGAAAAGCGGGAAGCCCGACCCGAAGCCACGCGTGAGGTTGTCCTGCCGGCTCAGGCCCACGGTGAGTTCGGTACGGGCCGTCAGGTCGGCGCTCAGCACGCCGTAGAAGGTGCTGGCGCGGTTGCCGAGAAAGGTGGTGTGGCTGTCGCCGTCCGCCTGCGCAGCCACCACGCGCGAACGGATTCGCCCGTCCTGCGTGAGCGGCACCGACAGATCCGCCTCGGCGCGCCGGTAGTTCCAGCTGCCCACGGCCAGTCCGGCCGATGCAGCGAAGCTGCGCAATGGCCGCTTGCGCACGAAATTGATCGCAGCCGAAGGATTGCCGGCGCCGGTCATCAGCCCGGTGGCGCCGCGCACCACCTCGAGCCGGTCGTAGAGGGCCGTGTCGAGGTTGCTCTCGCCAAAGGTCCAGGGCGACAGCACCGGACTGGTGAGGCCGTCGAACTGGTAGTTGTCGATCGCGAAGCCGCGCGCGGACACCGACAGCCGGTTGGCGTCGCTGCGCGTGATCGAGATGCCGGTCGCGCTGTCGAGCATGTCGCCGGTGGTCCGCAGCCCCTGGTCCTCGACGATCTGCCGCGTGACCACGCTCACCGACTGGGGCGTCTCGCGTGGCGAGAGCTGCAGGCCGGTGGCGGTGCGCGCGGCTCCCGTCGTGTAGGAGCGCGTGCCCTCGGTCGTGGGCGCGACGGCCGTGTCGGTCACCCGGACTTCGGACAGCGTCGCAGCCGGGGCCTGCGCCTCCGCCTCCGCCTGTGCCGCAAAAGGCAGGGCCATGCCGAACAGAAGGGCAAGGGAGGACCGACGAGACGGCGATGGAGCACGAAGAACAGGCGACATGGAACGGCGGGTGTGAATGGTTTGGCGGCAAATGAGAATTGTTACCATTCGCGGATGTGCCGATCTATGCCGAAACGCAGCAAAGCTATGCCGGACACCGAAAGTGCGGCGCCCCCGATGGCCGCCGCATGAGCAGCCCCGCCCCGCCGCAGCGCTTCAGCGCCGCGGACTTCGACCGCCTGGGCGACGACGCCGGTTTCCGCTACCGCCTGCCCTTCCTGTCTGGCGCGCCCCGCGATCCGGCGGCCCTGTGCATCGCCGAAGGCCGGGTCGAGGCACACACGCTCGGCCCGGGCCTGACGCTGGTGGCCTCGGACGTGGTGGCGCACCACCACTACGAGGCCATCTCGGTCGCGCGCCCGCAGTTCTCGGCCATCGTCATGCTCCAGGGCCAGGCGCAGGCCGCGCTCGGCAGTGGCGACCGCGTGCCGATGCTCGCGCAGGGGGGCACGAGTGCCGCTTATGGCGATGCCGTCTCGATGACCGGCATCCACCCGGCGCGCCAGCGGCTGCGCAGCATCAACGTCTCCGCGTCCGCGAGCGGCGTGCTGTTCACGGACGAGCCGCAACTGGCCGAACTGATCACGGCTGCGATCCGCGCCCCGAGCCGGCGCTTCGGGCACTGGCCGGTTCCCCCGCACCTGGTACAGGCCATCGAGCAGGTGGTGGCGGGTCAATGGGACGGCCCGCTGCAAACGCTGCTGTGCAAAGGCGTCGGCCTGCAACTGCTCGCCCATGCGCTGGCGCCGGCGGCGTCCGTGGCGCCCGGCAGCGGCAGATCGCCACTCTCAGCGCGCGACCGTCGGCTGCTGGAGCGGGTGCGCGAACGCCTGCACGAGACGCCGGAAGCGCCTCACACGCTCGAGGCACTCGCGCGCCTCGCCTGCATGAGTCCGAGCACGCTGCGGATCAAGTTCCGCGCGGCCTACCAATGCTCGGTATTCGAGTGGCTGCACGAGCGGCGCATGGCACTCGCCCACGCGCAGCTGGCGCAAGGCCTGAGCGTCCAGGCGGCGGCCCGGCTCGTGGGCTACCGCCATGCGACGAACTTCGCGACCGCCTACCGCAAGCGCTTCGGCCTCTCGCCCAGCGAGCGGGGCCGGGCCTGAGGTTGCGGACGGGGGTCGGCATCCGAAGGGTCGGCCCGGCGCCACGCCGTCAACCCGCGAACAGCTTCGCGGGCCAGGTCACCAGCACCGGGAACAGCACCATGAGGAACATCATGGCGAACTCGGCCAGCATGAACGGGATCACGCCGCGCGTCACGTCGTCCATCGAGATCTTGCCGACGCCGGCCACCACGTTGAGGACCGTGCCGACCGGCGGTGTCACGAGGCCGATCGAGTTGTTGATGATGAACATCACGCCGAAATAGACCGGGTCGATGCCGGCCGCGTTCACCACCGGCATCAGCACCGGCGTGAGGATCAGGATGGTGGGCGTCATGTCCATCGCCGTGCCGACCACCATGACCAGCACCATGATCGCGAACATCAGCAGGATCTTGTTGTCCATGAAAGGCTGCAGCAAGGCGATCACCTTCGACGGCAGGTCCGCCACCGTGATGAGCCAGGCGCTGACCATCGCCGCGGCGATCAGGAACATCACGATCGCGCTGGTCTTGGCCGCGCTCACGAAGATCCCGTACAGGTCGCGCCAGCTGAGCTCGCGGTAGACGGCCGTCGAGACGAACAGCGCATAGGCCGCGGCCACCACCGCGGCCTCGGTCGGCGTGAAGACGCCCATGCGCAGGGCGACCAGGATGATGACCGGCAGCATCAGCGCCCAGAGTGCCTTGCGGAACGCGAGCGCGATCTCCGCGCCCGACTTGCGCGGCGGCGGCACGAGCTTTTCGCGCCGCACCAGCCACGCCCAGGTGACCCACAGCGCACCGCCGATGAGCAGGCCCGGCACGATGGCCGCGAGGAAGAGCTTGGAGATCGACACGTTGGCCGCCACGCCGAAGATCACCAGGCCGATGCTCGGCGGGATCACCGGGCCGATGACGCCCGTGGCCGCGATCAGGCCGGCCGCGCGCGGCTTGTCGTGGCCGGCCGTCACCATCATCGGCAGCAGCAAGGCCGTGAGCGCCGCGGCATCGGCCACCGCCGAACCCGACAGCGCCGACAGCAGGCAACCCGCCATGATGGTCACGTAGCCCAGGCCGCCCTTGACGTGCCCGACCAGCGCAAGCGCGAAGTCGACGATGCGCCTGGACAGGCCGCCGACATTCATGATCTCGCCGGCGAGCATGAAGAAGGGCACCGCCAGCAGCGGAAAACTGTCGGCTCCGCCGATCAGGTTCTGCGCGAGGATCTGCGCATCGAACAGGTCCAGGTACCACATCAGCGCGACGCCGCTGGCCAGGAGCGAAAAGGCGATCGGGATGCCGAGCGCCATGGCGGCGAGCAGCGAGCCGACGAAAATGAAGAGGGTCATGAACGAGGTCCGGAACGGGGAGCCGATGGCGCGTGGGAGCGGGCCGCCTCACCGAGGATCTGCTGCAGCTGCACCGCCTCTTCCGACTCCTGCACCATCACCAGCTCGGCATCGCTGAGCTGGCCGGTGAGCATCCGGTACAGGTCCAGCGCGAGAACGATGGCCGCCAGCACCGAGAACACGATGCTGGCTGCATAGACGATCGCCATCGGCGCACCGGTGGTCGGAGCGGTCACGTCCCAGTTGATGCGCGCCTGTGCCACGCTGCCCAGGAACAGCAGCCAGACGATGTAGAGCATCACCAGATGCCCGAGCGCCAGGCAGATCTTCTTGCCGCGCGGCGAGAGCTTCTGCACCACCATGTCCACGCCCAGATGGCCGTGCTCCTTGAGCGCAACGACCGCGCCCAGGAAGGTCATCCAGATGAAGAGCCATCGCGACAGTTCCTCGGACACCGTGATGCCCGAGTTGAAGCCGTAGCGCAACACCACGTTGCCGAACACCAGCACCACCATCAACGCGAGCATGAAAGCGATGAGCCCATCGATTCCTTTGCAGACGCCATCGACCCATCGGTTCATGTCCTGCCCTTCGATCCGCTCACACCGCGGTTTCGTTGACGGTCTGCACCAGCGCGCGCAACGCGGCCAGATAGGAGATCGGACCGAGGCCCTGGATCGTCGCCTTGACCGCGGGCGAGATGATCGAATGCGCGCGCCAGGCCTCCCGCGCAGCGATGTTCGACATGTGGACCTCGATCGTAGGAAAGGGCATCGCCTTGATCGCGTCGTGCAGCGGCACGCCGTGTTGCGTGAGGCCGGCCGGATTGACCAGCGCGCCTTGCGCGGTGTCGATGTGCGCATGCAGGAAATCGATCAGCGCGCCCTCGTGGTTGGACTGCAGGATGGCCAGTTCGACATGCAACTCGGCCGCGAGCTGCTGAAGTCGCTCGTTGATCTCGGCCAGCGTCGTGCGGCCGTAGATGTGCGGCTCTCGCCGACCGAAGAGGTTGAGGTTGGGGCCGTGGAGAACAAGTATTTTCATGGGGCGCTCTGCAGTCGGCATCACTTGCGGATCCGCGCCAGCTCGTCGTTGTAGAGCTTCACGATCGAGGCGTCGTAGCTCGCCGAGAACTTGTCGATCACCGGCTTGGCGATCTGGCGCATGCGCGCCTGTTCGGCCGGTGCGAGCTCGTTGTACTGCAGCCCCTTGGCCTGCAGATCGCCGACTGCGCGATGCGCCGCGGCCCGGCTCACTTGCCGCTGGTAGCCGCGTGACTCGTTGGCCGAGTCGTTCATCATCTTCTGCTCCGCGGGCGTGAGGGAGTCCCAGAACTTCTTGCTCACCAGCACGATGTTCGCGGCGTACACGTGGTTCGTCGCGCTCACGAACTTCTGCACTTCGAAGAACTTGTTCGACAGGATCACCGCGTAGGGGTTCTCCTGACCGTCGACGGCCTTGGCTTCGAGCGCGCCGTAGAGCTCGGCGAAGGGCATCGGCACCGGGTTCGCCTTGAAGGCCTTGAAGGTCTCGAGGAACACCGGGTTGGGAATCACGCGAATCTTCAGGCCGTCGAGATCCTCGGGCTTGGTGATCGCGCGCTTGCTGTTGGTCACGTTGCGAAAGCCCAGGTCCCAGTAGCCCAGCGCGACCAGACCCTTCTCGGGCAGCTTCGCGATCAGCGCCTGGCCGAGCGGGCCATCGAGCAGCGCATCGGCCTGCGCGAACGTGCTCACCGCGAACGGGAAGTCGACCAGGCCGAACTCCTTGACGATGCCCGCCAGCGAGGTCGTCGCGGGCGCGGACATCTGCTGTACGCCGCCTTGCAACGCGGACTGCTGCTGCATCTCGTTGCCGAGTTGCGAAGCCGGAAACTCCTGCACCTTCATCTTGCCGCCGCTCTTCGCGGCGAGGATTTCTGCGAAGCGCTTCACGCCGAAGCTCACCGGATGATCGGCGTTGTTGAGGTGACCGAAGCGGATCACGCGCTCCTGCTGCGCAACGGCGGGCAGGGCCAACAAAGTGGTCAGGACGGCGGCGGCCATCAGGCTGGCGGTTTTTCTCAAGGGATGCTCCTGGTGAGATCGGATGGATGCGACCTGCGGAAGGTCGGGACGGTCCGATGCTAGAAGTAAACGGAAATGTTTTCCACAGTGAAAACCCTTTTGCCTGGCCTTTTGATACAGTGGCGGCGACCCCTTGCGACGAGCCATCTCGGCAGCGCACGGCGGCTGGCGAGACACCGACAGAAAGAACCCTGATGAGCAGCATCCTCGAGCGAAGTTTGAAAGTCCTGGAGCACCTCGCTGCCCACCCCGACGGCAAGGCGCTGTCGACGCTGGCCTCCGAACTCGAAATGCCGTTGAGCGCCACGCACCGGCTGCTGTCCGAGCTGATCCGCTGCGGTTATGTGCGCCAGGACCAGAGCCACGGCGACTACGTGCTGACGATCAAGCTGGTGTCGCTCGGCCTCGGCTTCCTGAGTGCCAGCGGCGTGGTCGACATCGCGCAGCCGCTGCTCGATCGCCTGGCCTCCGAATCGGGCGAACTGGTGCGCCTGGGCGTGGTCGATGGCGACGAACTGATCTTCGTGGCGAAGGCGCAGGGTGCCACGCGCGGACTGCGCTACGACCCGGACATGGGGCTCTCGGTGAACCTGTCCTGCAGCTCGGCCGGCCACGCCTGGCTGTCGACGATGAGCGACGAGCGCGCGCTCGAACTCGTCGCCCGCCAGGGCTTCGGCAAGCCGGAAGATTTCGGGCCGCGCGCCGTCACCTCGGTGAAGTCGTTGCTGAGCCATCTGAAGGCCACGCGCCAGCGCGGCTTCAGCATGATCGTGGAGGTGTTCGCACCCGCGATGACCGCCATGGCCGCACCGATCCGCGACAACGCGGGCACGGTGATCGGCGTGGTCACCATCGCCGGGCCGCTGGTGCGGCTCACCGAGAAGCGCATGCTCGAGCTCGCGCCTGCGCTGCTCAGCACCACCCGGCAACTCACAGGCGCCAGCGGCGCTTCGGCCTTGCTCAGGAAACGCGCGGCCTGAACGCACACGGCCTCGGTGAACCGAGGCCGCGGGAACGATTACGCGGAGGCGACACGCCTCAATACACGACGATCTTGCCGGTGGGCCGCGGGCTGTGGCAGTCGTTGTAGAAGTACTCGCCCGGCGTGTCGAAGGTGTGGACCGCCGACACGCCCGGTGCCAGCTTGAAGTTGAATCGGCCTTCGAAGAACTGGGTCGCGCAGTGCGTGTGCACATTGCCGGCGGGGTTGGTGAAGGTCACCGCGGTGTTGACGGGCACGCGCATCCAGGTCGGCGTCATCGCATTCACTGCCGTCGACTCGGTCGCGCCCGGTGCGTTGGCAGGGGTCGGCACGCGTCCCAGGAAGACCGTGTTGGGCGATGGCAGTGCCGTCCCCTCCACCGCGCTGCCCGACACCGGACGGCGCACGGTCGGCGCCGTCGGCGTCGGCGCCGGCGGCACCTGCCCGCCGACCTTGAAGGCCCACAGGAAGTCGCCGCGCGCCGCCGAATCGCCGTAGGGGATGCCGGTGCCTCCCGCATACACCGCGACATACTGCTCGCCGTCGATCTCGTAGGTCACCGGGCTCGCGCTGATGGCCGCGCCGGTCTGGAAACGCCACAGCTCGTTGCCGTTGTCGCCGTCCATCGCGAGCAGGTTGCCGTCGGGCTGGCCGATGAAGAGCAGTCGCGAGGCCGTGGTCAGGATGCCGTTGCCATGCGCGAGCGAGTACGGCATGTGCTTCTTCCACTTGACCAGATTGGTGCCCGGGTCGACCGCGACGATGCCCCCGGTCATGTACTCGCCGGGCGGACGCAGGCCGTTGGACGCCTCGGTCAGCGAGTGGGCGGCCGCCACGTAGCCGGTGCCGGTGTAGACCAGGCCGGTGGTCGGGCTGAAGGACTGGTGGTTCCAATTGGCGCCACCGCCGTGGCCTGGCGCGGACAGCGTCGGCACGTCCCAGTGCGGGTCGTAGAGGCAGCCGATCGCGTAGTTGGGCACCGCGCGGTTCGGGTCGCCGGGGATGGCCGTGCCCAGCGGTTGGTCGACCACGCAGGTCTCGGTCCAGGCGCCCTGCCGCGGGATGGGCTGGGTGGGCCAGGTGGCCTGGCGCACGTCCTGCTTGACCGGGACCTCGTCGATGCCCAGCGGCGCGCTGCCGTCCTTGCGGTCGAGGATGTAGTACATGCCGGTCTTGCTGCCGTAGATCACGACCTTGCGCGGGCGGCCTTCGATCTGCACGTCGGCCAGCACCGGCGCCATGACGTTGTCCATGTCCCAGATGTCGTGGTGCACCGACTGGAAGTGCCACTTGTAGTCGCCGGTCTTGAGATCGAGCGCGACGATCGAGTTGGCGAAGAGGTTGAGGCCGGGCCGCGTCGAGCCGTTCTGCGACGAACCGCCCCGCGTGTTGCCGAAGGTCCAGTACACCAGGCCGAGTTCGGGATCGATCGCCGGATGGATCCACGGCGTGGCGCCGGTGCGGTCGGTCTCGGGCGCATTGCCCCAGGTCTCGTAGCCGGGCTCGCCGACACGGGGCACGCCCCAGAACGCCGTCAGCACGTCGCCGGTGGTCGCGTCGGCCGAGAAGGCGGCGCCGCGGTTGCCGTCGTTGGTGCCGATGTAGAGGCGCTTGTCGTGGTAGACAAGCGCCACCTTCTGCACCGCGCCGACGAAGCCGCTGTCGGTGCTGCCCGGGTACTGCTTGGTCCAGGCCACCTCGCCGGTCTCCCTGCGCAACGCCACCAGGCGGTTGCCCGCTGCGAGCGTGTAGACCAGGCCCAGGTCCTTGGCCACGGCCACGCCGCGGCGCGTGACCGTGCCATGCGGCGTGCTCCATTTCCACTTGGTGACGCCGGTCTTGCCGTCCACCGCGATCACGTTGCCCAGCGCCGATTCGATGTAGATCACGCCATCGACCACCACCGTGGTGCTCTGGTTGGTGCCGGTGGTCAGCCCGCCTTCGATGCGGTTCACCCAGGCGCCGCCCAGTTGCGCGACCTCCGCCTTGCCGACCTTCTGCAGCATCGAGTAGTTCTGGTTGCCCAGGTTGCCGCCGACCTTGGGGAAGTCCTTGTCGCCCGGGGTGCAGCAGTCGTCGAGCGCTGCCGCGATCGCAGGCGTCGGCGTGGGCTCGACGGGCGCGGTGCCGCCATCGGGACCGGGTCCGCTGCCGGTGCCGGGTCCCGCGCCCACACCGACAGTGGCGTTGTCGTCGCCCCCGCAGCCGTGGAGCAGCAGCGGCGATGCGATGACGCCGCACGACAGCAGCAGGGCTGCCAGAGATTTGAGTTTCATGGATGTCTCTTCACGCGACGAGCGCCGCTCGAATGGGTGGAACCCCGCTGCCGCGCTCCATGCGACGGCAGCGATGGGGCGGCTAGTCGGTGCAGAAAGGCGTCAGGCCCATGGCCGACTTGACGCCCTGCACGACGAGCTTCTGGAACGCGTCCGCGCCAGGGCCGGTCGAGTTCGCGGTGAACGAGTGGGCGTTGTGGCCCAGCGTGGAGAGCCAGGCGCGACCGCCGTCGTAGTACTGGCACCAGGCGACCGGATGGAAGCCCGCATGTCCCGGATGCGGCGCCGAGGTCAGCGGCAGCAATGTGGAGGTGTCCACCTTGGCCAGGAACTTCACGTTCGTCGGGAAAGGCGCGAGGTTGTACCACTCGTCCTGGAAGGTGAAGCGCGCCGGAACGCCGTCGGTCGAGGGGTCCTGCGCGACGATCTCCACATCGCCCGCCCGGTTGGGTCCGTGGTTGTAGAAGTTGGCATTGCCCAGCAGGCCTTCGTAGTAGGGCCAGTTGTATTCCGCGCCGAACGCGTTGTGCAGGCCCACGAAGCCACCACCGCGGCGCATGTAGTTGCGCAATGCGGTGCGCGCCGCATCGTTGCTCGTCGTCACCGCGCCGTTCCACAAGGTGTCGCGGTTCGAGCTCGCGAAGATGATCGCCTTGTAGTTGTTGATGCGGCTGCCGAGGATCGCGACGTCTTCGGTCCAGTCCGCGGTGATGCCCGCCTCGGCCAGCATCCGCACGAGCCCGGCCTGCATCACGTTGTCGGGGTTCATCGTCGGATTCATCCCCGTGCCCATGGGCGTGCCCAGATTGGCGTGGCGCGGACCGGCGGTGCGCGAGTAGATCAGCACGCGGTCCGGGGTCGTGGCAAATGCACCCCAGTTGTTGTAGCACTTGGCGTCGGTGCCGCGACAGACGTTGTAGTAGGGGTCGAAGCTCTTGTCCTCGGCCTCGGCCACCGGGTCGGTCGGCGTGACCGGCGGCGTGCCTCCCGGATCGGTCGGGCCAGCCGGATCGGTGGGTCCCACGGCGACGGGTGGCGCGACGGTGATCGGCGCGTCGCCACCGCTGCCCCCGCCGCATGCCGCGATGGCCAGCGCCGCGGCGGCCGTGAATGCGAGCCTGAAGCTCAACGAGTCCATGGGTTTCAAGAGAGTCTCCTTTTTTCGATGACGATGCAGTCGCCCGGAAGCGAGTGGCCAGAAGGTTTCGCCGCCTGCCGGGCAACGCAGGCGGCGAAAGAACACCCGGAAACCTCCATCGCCCTCGTGGGATGCCTGGAAGAACCTGATGCGGCATCGTATGAGAAGTGGAATATCTTTTCATTATGGAAATCCCTTCCTACTTTTGACCTCAGCAGCCGGCCGTCTTGGAGGGGTTGTCGTCACGAAGCCGAGGCATCGAGGCCTGCGCGGGCTACCCGGTGAATGCGCCAGCGCCTACACCGGCGAACCGAGGGGCCGGCTTCACTGAGCGACAACCAAGGAGCCAGCCATGCAGTCCTCCACGACCGACGACCTCGCGCAGAGTGCGCAGCAGATCGAACAGGCCCGTACCGAAGCGCAGCGCCGCGCGGCGCAGGTCGACAAGGAAGAAGCGGAAGGCGCGGGACAGCCCGGCGCGGACGAGAACGCGGCCGGATTCGTGAAGCCCGCGCCCGCCGTCGAGGACGAGGACGCCGACCCTGTCGGCGACGACGACCACGCGTGAAGGCGCGAAAGTCCGCGCACCGGAGATGACTTCCGGCACTTCCGCGTGCCGGGTGCTTCGCTAACATGGTTCGCAATGCGAACCGAAACGATCCCGTCTCCCCTTGCGGCCCCGCACGCCGACAACTTTCCACCCCCGGCACGGCCGCGCGCGATCCTGGTCGTCGACGACCACGACCTGGTTCGCCTGGGCGTGCGCGCGCTGGTGCAGTCGCAGGCCACCGATCCGGCATCGGCCACCGAGGTCTTCGAAGCCGACACCCTGGCCAACGCGCTGTCCCTCTATGCGGCCGCGGAGGACGCGATCGGCCTCGTGCTGCTCGACCTCGCCTTGCCCGACACGCAAGGCCTCGAAGGCCTGATCGCGTTTCGCACGCGCTTTCCCTCGGCTCGCATCGTGGTGCTTTCCGGTACCGTCGACACGACGCAGTCGCGCGGCGCGCTGGACCATGGCGCGGTCGCCTTCCTGCCCAAATCGGCCGACCTCAACGAGGTGGTGAGCTTCATCCGCGCCTGCGGCCTGCTCGACGTGCAGAGCGCCGCCATCGGGCTGGCGGCGGCAGCGGGGCCGGTGTCGCCCACGCCGCCGGCCGAACGGCCCGAGGCCCTGGAGCAACTCACGCCGCGGCAGCTCGAGGTGCTGCAATGGCTGCTCGAAGGCAAGGCCAACCGCGAGATAGCGCAGCTCGCCCATCTGAGCGAAGGCACGGTGAAAAACCATGTTTCGACCTTGCTGCTGCTGTTCGGCGTGCGTTCGCGGGCGCAGCTGATCAGCCAGCTGCGCTGAGGCCGCGGCCCGTGGGCAAGCCTCTCCCTGCCCGCAGTGCGGGCAACGCCGACGACGATGCGCTCGACCAGCGCGTGCTGCGCGAGCACGTCGCCTCGGTCTACTACATCTACAACGCCACGCTGATTTCCAGGGTGGTGTTCATCCTGGTGCTTGGCGGCTTCCTGTACCTGCAGCTGCGCGATCCCGCGGTGATCGCCTTCGTCGGCCTGCACCTCGCGCTCTACGGCTACCTGGCGCTCGCACCGCGCTGGACGCCGGCGGCGCCGGCCGCCGACAGCCCGCAATGGGTGCGGCGCATCACGGTCGCGGTCACGCTCATGGGCCTGGCCGACGCCATGGCACCCTGGCTCTTCGTGCCCGCAGGCAACATCGCCGTGACCGCGGTGCTGATGGTGGTGATGCTCGGCAACTGCGCGCGCGCCGTGCAGTCGCTGCGACCGCTCACGGCCGCAATGTACGGCCACACGCTGCCGATGCTGGCCGGGCTCATCGCCGCACTGATCGTGCACGGCGGCGGGGTGCACTGGTTCCTTGCCGCCTTCGCGACGATCAACCTCACGCTGATGCTGCGGGTCGGTGTGCAGGAGCACCGGCAGCTGACCGACGCGCTGCTGCTGCGCTTCGAGAACGAGGCCCTGGCCGCGCGCCTGAGCGAACAGGTCGCGGCCACCGAGCGCGCGAGCGCCGAGAAGACACGCTTCCTGACGACCGCCAGCCACGACCTGCGCCAGCCGCTGCACGCCGTCGCGCTGTTCGGCGCTGCCCTCGAGAGCGCGCTCCAGAACCGCCCCGAAGGGCGCAACGCCGAGCGCCTGATGCGCGCGGTCAACGCGCTGGGCAAGTCGCTCGACACCATGCTCGACGTGTCGCGCCTCGACGCCGGCGTGGTCACGCCCGCATTCCAGCCCGTGCAGATCGATGCGCTGCTGCTGTCGCTCAACCACGTGTTCTCGGCGCAAGCCGAGCAGAAGGATCTGCAGTTGCGCCTGCGCGCCAGCGGCCTCTGGGTGCACAGCGATCCGCAGCTGCTGGCGCGCATGCTGTCGAACCTGATCGACAACGCCATCAAGTACACCCAGCGCGGCGGCGTCACGGTGACGGCGCGCGCGCACGGCCGCACGGTGCGCATCGACGTGCTGGACACCGGCGCGGGCATCGCACCCGACCAGCGCGACCGGATCTTCGAGGAGTTCTACCAGGTCGGCAACACGGGCCGGGACCGTGCGCGCGGCCTGGGCATCGGCCTGTCGATCGTGCAGCGCCTGTCGCGCCTGCTCGGTCATCCGGTCGAACTGCATTCGCGGCCCGGGCGCGGCAGCCGATTCCGCATCTCGCTGCCGCTGGCCGAAGCCCGCGCCCGGGTCGCGCTGGCCGCGCGTCCGGCCGGCCGCCTGCCCCGGCGCGTGCTGCTGATCGACGACGAGGCCGACATCCGCGAAGCCATGACCGTGCTGCTGCGCGCCTGGTCGATCGAGGTGGTGGCGGTCTGCGACGAGCAGGGCGCCGTGGACGCACTCAGCCGCGCCCAGGTGCCTGCGCAGCAGGCCGACATGCTGATCTGCGACTACCGCCTGCCCGACGGCGTCAACGGGCTCGACGTCGGCCTTCGCCTGCACCGGCGCTTCGGCATCGAACGCCCCCTGCTGCTCATCACCGGCGAGACCGCACCGGAGCCCTTGCGGCATGCGCGCGAATCGGGCGTCCCGATGCTGTTCAAACCGGTCAACGTCGCGGCGCTGCGGCGTGCGCTCACCGCCGAAACATGACTTTCGGCACTGGCGAATCCAGCGCGCACCGCTTAACTTTCGGGCCCGCCCGGCAAGGGCATCTCTCTCCTGAAAGTTCTCCATGAAAAGCAGTCTGTGGATCGCGGCAACCGCCGTCGTTTTGAGCGCGTGCGGTGGCGGCGGCGGTGGTGGCGACGGCATCGGACTGACGCCTCCTCCAGCCCCAGCCCCCGCGCCGGCACCGGCCCCCGCACCGGCCCCTGCGCCAGCACCGGCGCCGGCTCCGGCCGTGCAAACCATCAGCTACCAGGCCCTGCCGGCCAACCCGTCCTTCCTCTCGCAGCTGAGCGCCGAAGGTGCCAACGGCTGGAACTACGTCAGCGGCATCATCTACAGCACCGGCACGACGAACTACGACCTCTCGGTGCTGTTCGCCAAGAGCCACACCACCACCTACAGCTTCGAACTGCCGTCCAACGCGGGCACTGCTGCCGATCTGCAGCAGCAGCTCAATGCGCAGGGCGCGCGCGGCTTCAGCTATGCCGGTCCCGACACCCGGGGCGCCATCTACCGCAAGGACAACGGCAGCAGCTCGACCTACAGCTACCGCGTGCTGCCGGAACCGGCCGGGAACACCATCGCCGGGCTGCTGGCGCAGGACAAGGCGCAGGGCGCAGAGGGCTACTACCACCTCGGCAGCTCGCTGATCGTCGGCAACGAGACGGTGCGCATCTTCCAGAAGGACTCGCAGAGCACCGCGACGTACGACGTCGAAGTGCTGCCCAGCGCCACGACCGATGCCGAATTCATGGCACAGCTCGAAGCCCAGGGCGCGCGCGGCTTCCGCTTCAAGAGCGACTACATCTTCGGCAACGAAGGCATGCGCGCCCTCTATGAAAAGGACACGACGCAATCCGCCACCTTCAGCTACGCCGCATTGACGAGCGCGGCGAACGCGAACGATCTGGTCACGCAGGCCAACGCCCAGGGGGCGAACGGCGCGGTGCTGATCGGAGACCTGGGTCTGCCGAGCGGCGCGATCAAGACGCTCTACGTCACGCCGACCGCCTGCAGCGGGCTGCTGTGCGGCGTGCGCAGCGCTTTCGGGTTCTGAGCATGCCCACTGTTTCGCGACATCCTGCGCACCTGAAGCGCTTCACGCGGACCGCCGCGGTGCTGGCCGGCCTGGCGATGCTCGCCGCCTGCCAGACCACCGACATGCAGATGGGCGCCCAGGGCGCCAAGACCGTTGCCACCGGCGCGGCCGCGGGCGATGCCACGGCCAACACCCACAGCGCGCTCGAGAAATGCGATTCGCCGCTGGGCACCGTCTCGCTGATCGAGAACCAGTCGGCGGGCTGGTACACGATCCTGCGCAACGAGTACAAGCTGCCACCAACGGCGAACCTGCTTCGCCTGCTGATCCAGCAATCGAACTGCTTCGTGGTGGTCGAGCGCGGCGCGGCCGGCATGAACGCGATGACGCGCGAACGCGCGCTGATGCAGTCCGGCGAGATCCGCCGCGGCAGCAACTTCGGCGGCGGCCAGATGGTCGCATCCGACTACGGCCTGTCGCCCGAGATCGTGTTCAACAACAGCAATGCCGGCGGCATGGGTGCGTCGCTCGGCGGCCTGGTCGGCGGCCGCTACGGCGGCGTGCTCGCGGCCGTGGGCGGCAACCTGCAGACCAAGGAAGCCAGCACGCTGCTGACGCTGATCGACAACCGCTCGGGCGTGCAGGTCGCGGCCTCGGAAGGCAGCGCGTCCAAGACCGACTTCGGCGGCTTCGGCCAGGTCTTCGGCGGCACCGCCGCGGGCGGCCTGGGCGGCTACACCAACACCGCGCAGGGCAAGGTGATCAGCGCCGCGTTCATGGATGCGTTCAACCAGATGGTCGTGGCGCTGCGCAACTACAAGGCGCAGTCGGTCAGGGGCCAGGGCCTGGGCGGCGGCGGCCGGCTGGGCGTGGACGGCGCCGCGGCACCGTCGCAGACTTCGGCACCGGGCGCCACGCGCGCGTCGACACGCAAGAAGAGGTGATCGGCGTTCGACGCTGACGCGCCGAGCCCGGCCGCTCTCAGGAGCGCCGGGCTTTTTTTCGGGGTCGATCGTCACCGACCGTGTGCCGGCAGTGAGCAGAAGTCTCAGGCCGAAGCGCGCAAGGCCATGGCGACGCTGCCGCCGCCGCGCCAGGGTGGCCGGTCACGCTCGGGCGTCGAGTGGCGCCGTGTTCAACGGCTCACCCGACCGCACGCCTTGCGCCCGTGCGTCGGATTCAAGACGCGGGCTGCGAAGCCCTCGCCATCAGGCGCAGGTTCTGCACGGCCGCACCCGCGGCCCCCTTGCCCAGGTTGTCCAGAACCGCGCTCAGGACGATCTGACCCGTGCGTTCGTTGCAGGCGACGGCCAGGCTCATGTCGTTGCTGCCGTTGTGGACCTGCGGATCGCGCTCGGTCATCGGCGCGGCAGAAGACATCGACAGCACGCGCACATGCGCCGCATCGCGGTACCTCTCTACGAGGCATTCGTGGATGCGCGTACCGGACGCATTGGCGGGCAGCATTCGCGCGTGCAGTCCGATGGTGAGCACGATGCCCTGCCGGTAGCTGCCATAGGCAGGCACGAAAAGAGGCCGTTGCGCGAGGCCGGCATAGGCCTCGATCTCCGGCACGTGCTTGTGCTCGAGTGCCAGCCCATAGACCGTCAGCGAATGCGCCCCGGCCCCGGCTTCGTGCGCTTCCGCCCCCGCCCTGCCCTGACCCGAATAGCCCGAGACCGCATGGATGACCAAGGGATAGTCGACGGGCAGCAGGCCCGCGTCCGTCAGCGGCCGCAGCAGGGCGATGGCGGCCGTGGGGTAGCAGCCCGGATTGGTGACACGCAGGGCCGAGGCGATGCGCTCGCCTTGCTGCGCATCGAGCTCCGGCAGGCCGTAGACCCAGCCCGGGCTGGTGCGGTGCGCCGAGCTGGCGTCGATGACGCGCACCGACGGGTTCTCGATCATCGCCACCGCATCGCGCGCCGCGGCATCGGGCAGGCAGAGGATGGCGATGTCGCACGCGTTGAGCGCGGCCCGGCGGGCAGACGCATCCTTGCGCAGGTTTGTCGGCAAGGTGCGGATGCGGAATTCCCCACCCTGAAGCCGGTTCTGCAGGTCCAGGCCGGTGGTGCCCTGGTCGCCGTCGATGAAGATATTGAGGTCCATGGCGTGCAATCGTAGGGACAGGACCGCGATGGCTCCAGCTAAATATATGGAAGTCGAGATTAAGAAAAGTTAAATTAGCGCCATGCGAGAACTGAGCCTCGACCATCTGCGCACCCTCGTCGCCATCGCCGACCTCGGGTCCCTGGCCAATGCCGCGCGCGCCCTTCATTTGGCGGCCCCGACCGTCACCGTTCAGATCGCGGAACTGGAGTCGCGCCTGGGTGGCCAGTTGCTCGTGCGCGGGCGAGGCCCCGCGCAAGCGACCGCCCTGGGCGAGGGCTTCATCGCGCGTGCCCGCAGGCTGCTGGCGGATGCGGACGATGCCGTGGAGGACGTGCGGCGCCAGCTCGCCGGCCAGACGGGCCGCGTGCGCGTGGGGGCCTCGACCGGTGCCATGGCGCACCTGCTGCCGCCTGCGCTCGAACGTCTGGCCCGGGACCATCCCGGCATCGACGTGAACGTGCAGGTGCTGACCTCCAGCGACAGCATGGCCCGGCTCGCGGCAGGCAGCCTGGACCTGGCGATCGTGGCGCTGCCGCAGGCGCCGGCGCGCGGCGTCCATGTCACGCCCCTGCGACGAGAGGCGGTCGTCGCCTTTCTGCCGGCCGCCTGGCAGGCCCCCCGGCGGCTGACGCCGCAGTGGCTGGCCCAGCGCCCGCTGATCATGAACGACGCCTCCACCAGTCTTTACCGGCTGACCGCGGAATGGTTCTCCGCGGCCGGCGTCCACTGCCGGCCGCGCATCGAGCTCAACTACAACGACGCGATCAGGACCCTGGTCGCCGCCGGCTATGGCGCGGCCCTGCTGCCGCAGGAATCGCACGAGCCCGCGCGCGATCCCCGCATCGCCGTCCGCCCGCTCAGCCCGGCGCTCTGGCGGCAACTGGGTCTGGCGGTCACCGAACGCGGCGCCAGCGGGCCGACGCGTTTCGTGCTGGAGGCGTTGCAGCCTGCAAAGGCTTCGACGCCTTGAGTCGATACCAGGCACCTGCGCGTGCCGACGCGCGCAGGCCTTGTTTCTCGGCGGCGAAATCGCCAGTTTCGGCCCTGTCGGATCGACCCGCACCGCTCAAGCAGGCGGCCGACGGGTATCACAGTCCCGAGAACGACGGGATGGTGACCTCTCGATGCAAAATTTCATTCATGCAACCATCCTCGATCGTGGTCCGCCCGGCTCTGAGATCCGAGCTCGACGTCCTGCTCCAATGCGATAGCTACGCCCAGTCGAACGAAAGCCGTGTAGAGGAGCTCCGATTCGCTCTGGAAACACAGTCTTGCCTTGTCGCGGAAGTGGCATCGGAAGCCGTGGGGTTCGTCCTCCTGCAATACAGCTTCTTCGGCAATGGCTTCATTCCGCTCGTCTGCGTACCGGGCCACCGTCGAGGTCACGGTTTTGGTCTGCAGCTCTTGGTCGCCGCAGAGCAGCACTGTCGAACGAAAAAACTCTTCGCATCGACGAACAGCTCGAACACGGTGGCGCAGCGTCTTTTCACAAAGGCCGGTTTTGCACCGAGCGGCACCATCGAGAATCTCGACGTTGGAGATCCAGAGCTTGTCTATTTCAAATGGGTGTCCAGATAGACGTGGGCTTTCAGCCCTTCCATCGAGCGGCGGTCCAACTGGCCAGCGCCGGCGTGGGCGGCTCGAACCGAACCGGACCCGGGTCAGGAAGCAGGGTTCGAAGATGGGCTGCTTACTTGATGCAGTGTTCCTCTACGACGAATGCCGTGATCTCGGACAGGAAAGTCCTGGCGTGTGCCATCGTTTGTTGCCCGGCTCGAGACGCAAACGCGGCGCCAAGCGCTTCGGAGCTCTCGAACCAGAGTTCGACGATCCCGTCGATGGGCAACTCGTCGTAGGTGCACTCCGTCCCTTTTTTCGCCTCTCGGCCGATGATGACGTTTTGCCTGTAGGCGGACACACCGGGCATCCGCTTCACCCTTTCACCGTGAACGATCCATTCCCGTCGAAAGTCGTCTTCGGATACATCCTCGCGACGCTTCAACGTGGACATTCTCTTCAGGAGCTTTTGGCGCTCAGCGGCGGCTGGTGCAGGAATGACCACACGCTGCTCGGCTGTGACGACATGAAGGCCGTCCAGAAAATGGGCCTCATCCTTGATCAGGTCCGCTGCGATGGCGCTTTGGCCGAAAGCCTGATTCGCCTGAGCAGCATCGTCAAACCAAAGTTGGGAGAATCCGTCGAATTCCCAAGGGCCACGTGTGAAATCAATACCGCGTTGAAGGCGGTCGGTCACCGCGTTCTGCCAGTACCCACGAAGGTTCGGTG
Organism: Variovorax frigidus; assembly: GCF_051216515.1. Lineage (NCBI taxonomy): Bacteria > Pseudomonadati > Pseudomonadota > Betaproteobacteria > Burkholderiales > Comamonadaceae > Variovorax > Variovorax frigidus. The sequence continues at coordinate 23,122 of NZ_JBPJZF010000005.1, read as the reverse complement.
CCTGCGCGGCGAGAGCCCCATGGCGCTCTCGCCAGTAGGCCCGAAAATCATCACCGGTCCAATCAGCCCTCTTCTTGATCAAGCCCATTCGTACGTTCATCCCCGGTCTCCGTTCGGTTGCGGTTGAGTCGAGAGGTGTTCGGCCGCCTGTGCGCGAGCCCGGGCAAGGCCAGGTGCCCTTTTGGCCAGCCAGATGCCATGTCGCTCCGGCCACAGCGCATACGTTGGATCCGCGCCCAGCGCCTGGGCCGCGTGATGCGCCCAGTAGGGATCGAAAAGCGCTTCGCGACCCACTGCGATCAGATCGGCCTTGCCTTCCAGAAGCACGTCTTCCGCTTGTCGTGGGTCCACGATCATTCCGACCGCCTGGGTGATCACTTGTGCATCCCGACGAATGTGTTCTGAAAACGGCACCTGGAAGCCAAGCCCGCGAGGCACCGGCAGGGCGCGCGTCTCTTCGGTCAGCCCACCCGACGAACAGTCGATGACATCGACGCCGCACCGCACGAGTTCTTTGGAGAGAAGTACCGAGTCGTTGAGGCTCCAGCCGTCGAGCGTGCCGTCCACGGCCGACAGCCGGCAGAAGATCGGCTTCTCGACGGGCCAAGCGGCGCGCACTTTCGTTGCGATTTCCAGGGCGAGGCGCATACGTCCCTGAAGGTCTCCACCCCATCTGTCGGTCCGACGGTTCGCGACCGGCGAAAGAAAACTGGCGACAAGGTAGCCGTGTCCGAAATGCAGCTCGATGACGTCAAAGCCGGCGGCGTTCGCCCGTTCGGTCGCCTGGACGAATCGATCCACCACATCCGCGATGCCCACTTCGTCGAGAACCACAGGAGTCGACCATTCCGGCCCGGCCGGTAGCGCACTCGGGCCCACACGCTGCCATGGCTCGGCATCGGCGGAGAGCTGCGTGTCGCTGAGTGCCGCGCCACCTTCCCAGAGGGGCTGACTTCCAGCCTTTCGACCGGCGTGCGCCAATTGAACGCCGATCGCCGAGCCGTTCTCATGCACAAAGTCGACGACGGCTTTCAGGGGAGCGATCTGTTCGTCGTTCCAGAGACCCAGGTCGGCGGTTCCGATTCTTCCCCTGGGATCCACAGCTGTGCTCTCTGTGAGGATCAGGCCAGCGCCACCCAGGGCGAATTTTCCCAGGTGCACCATGTGCCATGGCGTGGCGCGTCCGGCCACAGCGGCATGCTGGCACATCGGAGAGATGACGATGCGATTCTTGAGCACCAGTTCGCGCAAACGAAGGGCTTGAAACATCATCGGTTTGGCCTTGGTCATGGGCTGTTCCTAAGGTTTGAGGACTGGCTTGACGGAAGCTTTGCGCGTTCCGAGGTAGGTTCCGGCCATGACGGCGAGAAAGCCGCCGAGGTGCCAGAGCGTCAAGCGCTCCCCGAGGAGTAGCGCCGCGAAGGCAACGCCAAAGATCGGCACCCAGTAGAGAAACACCGCCGTGCGCGCAACCCCGATGCGGGAGATTGCATCGTTCCACGCGAGGTTGGAAAGCGCTGTGGCCAACACGGCAGAGAACAGGACGAGAGTCCAGGGCCACCATCCGGCAGCAAGAAGACTGCTGCCGACGGAAGCGCCCTCCGCAATGAGCGCATGCCCCGCCAAGAGCGACGACCCAATGAGGTAGATCACCCAGCTGATGGTCAGCGGATGCATCCGTCGCGCCAGGCGCTGAACGACAGCACCGCCAGCCGCGAAGCTGACGACGGAAAGGACAAGCATGAGGTCACCCCTTCCTGCCGAGGACAAGCCCGCACCCGGATGGCTCAGGACCACCGCAGCAACGCCCGCAAAACCCAGTGCGACTCCGAGAATCCTCGAAGACGTGAGTCGCTCCTTGAAGAGCAGCGCACCCAGCAAAGCCGACACGAGCGGGCTGAGCGCCATGATCAAGGCACCGTTGGTCGCGGTCGAGCGAAGAAGGCCTTCGGCGAAGAGGATCTGGTTGGCGTAAACCATCAGGATGGCGCAAACGGCCAATGCGCCGACCTGCCTCCACGCCAGGCCACGCGCACTGCATTTCCTGAAGCACACGATGAACGTCAGTGCCGCACAGGCCACGACCATGCGCAGCGCTGCCAGCACCACGGGGTCGAATACATGGGTCAGCTCCTTGACCGCGGACACGTTCAGACCCCAGATCGCCATAGCGCCGATCAGGACGCCTTGGACGCGAAGCGCATCACGCGAGGTAGGCTCCGTCATGGGGTGAGGGTTCCGAACTCGCGCTCGCGCGAGCTGATCTGGCCGGCGAGCCACCATCCGAGCATGCCGAGCCCGAACCCGGCAATCGCGATCACGGTTGCCAGAGGGATGCGCCGCGAGAGGGACGAAGCCAACGCCACACCCATCGACTGGCCGATGAACAGGACGCACGCGAACAACGACACTGCCGTACCTCTGAATGCGGGCGCCATCTGCGTGGCATGGACCTGCAGTGTGTTGTGCAACGCGTAGAACCCCAAGCCAGCGAGGAAACAGGCGGGGATGGTCCAGGGCCAGTGCGGGGCAATCGCCGCCGTGATGAACGCCGCTGCCAGACAGGCACCGCCGCCCTTCGCAAGGCCCGTCTCGCCAAGGCGCTTCAGCATCGATCCGGCGAACCGGCTGTAGACCAGCCCACCGACGCCGAACATGGCTGTGATCGCACCCGCGGTGGATGTCGAGAGTTCATGTTGCGCATGAAGGAAGGTCGGAAGAAAGGCGATCACCCCGAACACCAGTGCACCCTCGAGAAGGGCCGTGACCAGGATCACTCGCGACCATCGCGCCCTTAGCACCGTCGACATCCGAGACCATGCGCTGGCCTGCTGGCGCACCGCCGCCGCCCCATCATGGCGCGCCTGCGTGACGGCATACATGCCGGCAGACAGGAAGATCATCGCCATGAGACCGAAGGCTGCGCGCCATCCGAGGGTCGCGGCGATCAGCCCGCCGAGCCACTGCCCGCAGATCATGCCAAGAACCGTCGCACCCAGGAATCGCGCCAGCACCTCCTGTCGTTGCCCGTAGTCGACGTTGTCGCCGACCCAGGCCATGGCCAACGGGATGATTCCCGCGGCGGCGGCGCCTGAAGCGGCGCGCCACGCGATCAGCCAGTCGAGCGTCGGCGCCATCGCGGCGCCAGCGCTGCCGACGGTGCAAAGCAGGGTGGCCCAGCCAATGACTCGGACCTTTCCGAACCGATCGCCCATCGGGCCATAAAAAATCTGAAGAAGGCCGTAAGCCAGCGCGAAGCTCGAGATGGCGCCGGCCACCTGTCCGAGATTTTCCGAGAACTGGACGGCAAGGTGCGGCAGCATGGCATCGCAAATGCGCAACGACGCCATGCTGCAGAAGGCACACGCGCCGAGCAGCAGCATCGCGGGACGTCCGACCTGCAGCCTCTGCTCATTCATACAGAGCCGGCCCGGCGGATGAGGGCCTCGGTGCGACACCTGGCGTCGCACAGCCAGCCCACGCCGATGCGGCACCGACGTCTGACGACGGTGCGAAGCGGACCTGGGGAAGGGCGTGGGGCATGGTCAGGCAGGAAGCGCAGGAGATGGGAAAGAGACGGCACGCCGGCCAGCAGGCGGACCGGGCGCCCCGTGCGGCGGACAGTCCGTCAGCTACCGGCGGCAGGACGCAATGCGGCAGCACACCGCGGCGCTCAAGCGGAACGCCGCACGGCCAAGTGCTATTGGCCCTCGAGCGTTCTCCACATCTCGATATCCCGCTCCGCCGTCCAGATGCGCGGATCGGTGTACCCCGTCGCTTCGTCGTAGCACCGCGTCACGTCGAATGGCATGCAGTGATCGAAGATCACCCAATGCCCGTACTTCGGCTTCATCGCCGAGAAGGTGTCCTTGTAGACCGTGTTCAGGTCCTGGCCGGCAGCGACGCCCTTTTGGACGTTGGAATAGACATCGGCGATGAAGTCGCGGGTCTCGCTCAAGCCCTTGGCCACCTCGTCGGGGGTGGTCAGTGCGGCGCCGCGCCCGGGCACCAATACCTTCGGCTCGAGGGCGGCGAGGTTGTCGAGCGTTTGCGGCCAGTCCTTGAAATACGCATCACCGGCATACGGTGTCGCGCCGAACTCCACGAGGTCCCCGCTGAGAAGCGCACGCTCTTGCGGAAGCCAGACGATCGTGTCGCCCTTCGTATGGCCACGACCGACCTGCAGCAGCTGGACCTCGAGCTTGCCGAGCCAGAGCGTCATTTTTCCCGTGAAGGTCATGGTCGGCCACGTCATCCCTGGCGGCACGCTCTCGACGTTCTGGAACAAGCGCGGGAAGCGGCCGATCTCGCTGGCCTTGTCCTGTTCACCGCGTTCCACGATCAGGTCATAAGTATCCTGGCTGGCAAGAATCTGCTGCGGCTGGTAAGCGCTGGCGCCCAGGACGCGCACGGCGTGATAGTGGGTCAGCACGACGTACTTGATCGGCTTGTCCGTCACCTCGCGGATCCGGCGTATGACGTCGGCGGCCATCGCTGGCGTCGCCTGCGTATCCGCCACCAGGACGGCGTCGTCGCCGATGATGATGCCCGTGTTGGGGTCGCCCTCTGCCGTGTAGGCCCAGGCATGCTCGGAGATCTGGCTGAATGTGACCTTCTTCTCCTCCAGGTCGGCTTGGGAGGCAAATTTCTTGGTTGCAGTCATGGGTGTCCTCTTCGATGGGTGGTGGGAGATCAATGCGTGCCGAGATAGGCGGCCTTGACCTTGGGATCGTTGAGAAGCTCGCGGCCCGAGCCCTCCAGGGTGATGTGGCCGGTTTCCAATACGTAGGCACGGTCGGCAACACCGAGCGCCTGCTTGGCCATCTGTTCGACCAACAGGATCGTCAGACCGGACTCGTGCAGCTGGCGAATGGCGCTGAAGATGTCCTTGATGATCAACGGGGCCAACCCCAGAGAAGGCTCGTCGAGCAACAGGAGCTTGGGATCGCTCATGAGCGCGCGTGCGATGGCAAGCATCTGCTGTTCGCCGCCTGACAGCGTCCCCGACAGCTGGTCTTGCCGTTCACGCAACCGCGGGAAGCGCTGGAACTCGCGTTCGATGACGGACTCGATGGCGGCCGTATCTTTCCGGCGCGAGTAGGCGCCAAGCATCAGGTTCTCTCGGACCGTCTGGTCCGCGAAGACACCGCGGCCCTCCGGCGACATCGCCACGCCAAGTGCGACCCGCTCGTGCGCACGCACGTGCGTCGCGTCTTTCCCGCCGATGAACACCTTGCCCGCGGCAACCGGCTCCAGGCCGACGATGCTCTTGAGCAAGGTGCTCTTGCCGGCACCGTTCGCACCGATGATCGTGACGACCTCCCCCGCTCTCACTTCCAGGCTGACGCCCTTCACGGCCTCGATGGCTCCGTAGGAGACCTTCACTGCTTCAAGTTTCAGCATTCTTGTCTCCTCAGGCCGTGGCCGCTTCTTCGTCGTCGACGCCGAGGTAGGCCTCGATCACGCGTGGGTTCGACTGGACTTCGGCCGGCTTTCCTTCTGCGATCTTGATGCCGTAGTCCAGGACGATCACGTGATCCGAGACAGACATCACGAGGTCCATGTGGTGCTCGACCATCAGGATGCTGACGCCGCACTTTCCGATCTTCACCAGAAGCCGGCCAAGCTCGGCGGTCTCCTGCGGATTGAGCCCTGCTGCAGGTTCGTCGAGCAAGAGGAGTTCCGGCTCGGTGGCCAAGGCACGCGCCAGTTCCACACGGCGCTGAAGCCCATACGGCAGGCTTCCGGCCGGCTGATGCGCAAGATGCAGAAGGTCGACCAGTTCGAGCATCTGAAGGGCGCGCCTGCGCGTGGCGGCCTCTTCCCTCCGCGCGCCAGGCCAAGCCAGCAGAGACGACAGGAAGCCGTTCTTCATGCGGCTGTGACGGCCCAGCATCACGTTGTCGAGAACGGAGAGATCCGAGAAAAGCCGCAAGTTCTGGAACGTGCGTCCCACGCCCATGCAGCAGATCTCGTGCGGGGGCTTCCCCACCGTTTCCTCGCCCTTGAATCGGATCGATCCCTCGCTCGGATCGATCAGCCCAGTCAGCATGTTGATCATGGTGCTCTTACCGGCGCCATTCGGACCGATCAGGGCATGGATGTGTCCTCGTTGCAGACGGAAAGAGACGTCCTGGGCCGGCTTCACGCCGCCGAATCGCTTCGTGACGTTTTGGACGACCAGCAGATCCCCGCTGCCCGGCGGGCCGATGTGCCGGGGGACGTCGCCCGTCGATTCCGGTGCACGGTCGGTCTTGTGGAAGCGCTTGGAGAACAGGCCCACGACGCCGCACGGCATGAAATACAGCGCGAACAGGAGCAGGAAGCCGTAAAGGAAATGCTGCGCCGAGGGCCAGCGCGCCAGGAACGCATCGATCACCGTCAGCACGATCGTGCCCACCAGAGGGCCATACATCGAGCCAGCGCCGCCGAACAGGACCAGCAGCAGGATGAAGACGGACAGGTGGAAGGTGATGAAATCTGAATTGATGTACTGGTTCTGCTGAGCCACGAGCGATCCCGCGATGCCGCAGGTCACTGCGGCAACGACGAAGGCGATGACCTTGGCGCGGTAGACACGCACTCCCACGGAGGACGACGCGATCTCATCGGCTTGCAGCGACAGCAAGGCACGACCGAACCGTCCATTCAGCAGGTTGCGCAGCAGAAGATGCGTGAGCGCGCAAAGGGCGATTCCAAGCCAGACCCACTGCTCGGCGCTGAGCGGCTGGCCGTTCCAGGTCAGCGGCTTGATGCCGTAGATGCCTTGCGCGCCGCCGAAGACGTCGGTCCACTCCCCGACCAGTTTTTCCACGACGATGCCGAACGCAAGGGTCACCATCGCAAGGTACGGCCCCTTGACCCGCAAGGATGGCAGTGCGATCAGAACGCCGCACACACCGGAAATCGCAGCGGCGGCGACGAGCGCGAGCCATGGATTCATGTCCGTTCGCGTCGTCAGCAACGCGACGGCATACGCGCCCGCAGCGAAGAGACCTGCCTGACCCAACGACTTCTGACCTGCGTACCCGACCAGCACGTTCATGCCGGCGGCGCACAGGTAGTACACGCACATCATGAACACGATGCGCAGGTAGTAGTCATTTCCGAGGAGGGAGGTGAGCCCGATCAGCCCTGCCGCCACGATCAGGACACCGAGCGGATGCTGGACCTGCTTCATACCTTCTCCACCATGGGCTTTCCGAAGAGGCCGGTCGGGCGGAAGGCCAGCACCAGGATCACGAGGCCGAAGACCGCGACCTCACGCCACTGCGCTTGCCAAAGATTGACCAGCGATTCGAAGACGCCGAGGACGAATCCGCCGATGACGCAACCGCGAGGATTGCTCAGTCCGCCGATCATGGCGCCGGAGAATCCCTTGAGACCCACTGTCAGCCCCATGAACAGCGAAGCCTGGGCGATCGGTGCCAGGAGGAAACCTGACAGGCCTGCGAGCGCGGAGCTCACCACGAACGCGCCGATCATCACGGCGTTGGTGTTGATGCCCATCAGGCTGGCCACGTTGCCATTCGCGGCGACGGCGCGCATCGCTTTTCCGACCATCGTGCGGTTCATCACCCAGTCGAAGCCGATCATGACGACGACCGCCACGCCAAGCGTCAGCAGCTCCTGCGGACGCACCCCCACGCCCGCGAACCGGATCACCGCGTCCCCGACGGGCGCAGGTACCACGACAGGCTTCGGGCCCCATACAGCCAGACCGATGCTCTGCAGGATGACGCCGAAACCGAGCGTGCTCATGACCCAGGCCATACCCGGTCGGCCTGCAAACGGCCGAACACCGATCACGTAGAGCAGCCAGCCGAGCAAGCCCATGATGCCCAGTGCGGCCGCAAGCGCAATCAGCTGCGCTCCCGCGGACGGCAACGCCTCTCCGAATGTGGTGGACGTCACGGGCAAGCCGAGCATCAGGAAGAGCGCACTCATTCCAATGAAGGCTCCGGCCGAAACGAACTCCCCGTGCGAGAAGTTGAGTGTCTTCGTCGTCGTGAAGGTAATGCTGAACCCCAGCGCAACCAACGCGTACGCTCCCCCGACGGCGAGTCCGCTGAGGATCGCCTGCAAGATGGCTTCGGCCATGGTATGTCTCCACTTTCGCGTCTTCCGCCCCTGCGGCTCGACGCGGTTCTGAACTTATTGTTTGAAGTCGGCGACGCTGAGGGAATCGATCAGGGAGTCCGTGTAAGGCAAGAGCTTTCCATCCTTCCACTTGATCCAGACCAGATCCTTGGCCGTGAGCGCTTCATGGTTCGTCTTGCTGAAGGGCTTGTTGTAAGTCTTGAGGACACCCTGAACCGGAGCGCCAAGGTCTTCCAGCGCCGCACGCACGGCCGATCCTTCAGTCGTCTTGGCCTGCTTCACAGCCTCCGCATAGAGCAGCACCGAGTCGTAGCCGTGCAGGGCAAACGAGAACGAACCGGGGGCCTTCAGCTTCGTGCCGATGCGATCGAACAGCTTCTGCTGTGAAGGCGTGCGCGTCTCGCTGACCGTTCGCATGAACAACGGCTTCTCGGCCAGACCCTTGCCAGCGGCGTCGTAGAAAGTGATGTTGTCCGCAGCCCAGGACGTCAGCATGAGAGGGAAGTAGTTCGTCTTCTCCATGCTGCGCACGAGTTGGGCGATCGGTGTGCCCTGCGCCCACACGACGATGGTGTCGACCTTCGCCGCCTTCATCTTGTTCAACTGCGACGTCATGTCGGTGTCGCCGACGCCGAAGCGCTCCGTGGCTGCCGGCTTGATGCCCTGGACCTCGGCGATCTCCTGCATGTCCTTCAGGCCCCCCTGGCCGTAGCCGGTGGTCTCGGCCATCAGGCCGATCACCTTCGAGTTGGCCGCGTTCTTCTTCACGTAGGCCATCAGGGCAGCGACCTGCTCGCGGTCCACCATCGACACCCGGAACATGTAGTTGTCAGCGCCCGGGCTCATCGGCTTCGTGATGTCGGTGCCGGAGCCGACGTTGCCGAGGACAGGGATCTTCTTCTGATTGGCGATGTGCTTCCACGCCATCGCGTTACCGGAATTCGTGGGACCGAAGACCGCGGTGACCTTCTCGTTGTCGATCAGGTCGCTCATGTTCTGGATCGACTTCGGAGGGGCAGACGTGTCGTCCCGCGTCACGAGTGCAAGCTTTCGCCCGAGGACTCCTCCGCCGGCATTGATGTCGGCGATGGCGGCCTCCATGCCCAGCACCGCGGCCTGCCCGCTTTGTGCCGAAGGCGATGCGGAAAGATCGCCGTTGTACCCCACCTTGATGTCCTGCGCCGAAGCGCCGAAAGAGCTGGCGGCGAAGGTTGCAGCCGCAAGAGTGGCTGCATAAAGACGAGTCAGTTTCATGGTTTGTCTCCTGGGAAAAATCGAGTCTTCTTGGGGCAATACCGTGCCCTGTTCGGTTTCTTACACTGCGAGGAATCCGCCGTCGACGGCCAGCGTGATGCCGGTGACATAGCGCGACATGTCGGAAGCCAGGAAGATGACCGGGCCCACCAGGTCCTCGGTTTCACCGACGCGGCCCATCGGGATGCGCGTCATGAAGGACGCGAGGCGCGTCGGGTTCTCGCGCGTGGCTGCCGTCATGGGCGTGGCGATGACGCCCGGTGCCAGCGCGTTGACTCGCACGCCGGACGGCGCGAGTTCCTGCGCCAAGGACTGCGTCAGCATCTTGATCGCGCCCTTGCTGGGGGCGTAGCCGAGACTTGCTGCCTGACCTGCGTAGGCTGCGATCGATGCGATGTTGATCACGCTGCCTTTTTTGGCCTTGATTGCCGAAAGCCATGCGTGCGTGACGTTGAAGGTGCCGTGAACGTTCACGTCGATCGTCTTGCGCCAATTGGCGGCAGCATTCGGCGACGACATGTTTTCGCGAATGATGATGCCCGCGTTGTTGACCAGGAGGTCGACCTCTCCGATCTCCCGTCCGACACGCGCGGCGAGCGCATTGCAGTCTTCGGTGGATGTCACGTCCAGCACGAACGACCACGCCTCGCCGCCCTCTTGGCGAACGGCCTGTGCTGTTTCTTCGACGGTTGCGGCGTTGACGTCCGTGACGATCACGCGCGCTCCAGCCTGCGCCAGGCCGAGCGCAAGCGTGCGTCCGTTGCCTTGACCGGCTCCGGTCACGAGCGCCAGGCGGCCGACGAGCAGTCGGGGTGCGATGGTTTGGGGAAATGCCACGGGAACTCCTTGGATGGAATAAGGCGCGCTCAGGGGCGCTGCTGCACGGCCACGGGCTCGCGGCGCTCGATCGGTGCCGCGACCTCGACTGCCGCCTCGCGCGGAGGTTGGGCGAGGGCCATTCCGGCGACGTAGCCGAACGTCAGGGCCGGACCCAGCGTGATGCCGGCGCCGGGGTAGTTGCCGCCCATGATGCTGGCCGCGTCGTTGCCCACCGCATACAGGCCCTTGATCGGTTTCCCGTCGGAATCCAGCACGCGCGTCTGTGCATCCGTGACGAGCCCCGCGAAGGTTCCGATGTCACCGACGACCAGCTTGATCGCGTAGTACGGACCGGTTTCCAACGGTGCAAGACATGGATTGGGTTCGATCAGTGCATCGCCCTGGTAGCGGTTGTAGGCCTTGCTGCCCTTGCCGAATTCAGGATCTTCGCCGCGTGACGCAGCCGCATTGAACGCGCGAACGGTCGCTTCCAGAGAAGCGGCAGGCACGTCGATGGCCTTCGCCAGTTCATTCACGGTCGCGCCGCGCTTCAGGTAGCCGCTCCTGAGGTGCCTCCCGATCGGGAGCGGCGAAGGCGCGACACAGCCGAGACCGTAGTTCCGCAGCGCCTTGTGGTCGCAGATCAGCCATGCAGCAACCTCCGGCTCACCGGCACACGCCTTGACCATCGCCTGCACGAAGTCGTGGTACGAGTTGCCCTCGTTGGTGAAGCGTTCGCCTTTCGTGGTGACGGCAATCACACCGGGCTTGGCACGGTCGATGAAATGCGGCATGGCTCCTTTCGTCCCGTCCTTGCGCGTGGTGACCGAGGTGGGCACCCATGCCGCCGCATGAGGGATCGTGCCGTCGACGCGTCCACCCACCGCCTCCGCCAGCCGGAGGCCGTCACCGGTGTTGGTCTCGGGGGACGGCGAGTAGTGCTCCTTGCCCGTGGGCGCATGCGGAAAGAGCTGCTTGCGGCGCTCGACATCGAACGGGAAGCCGCCGCAGGCCAGAACGACCCCGCGCGCTGCATTGACACGGATGGTCTTGCCTTCATGCTGGACCAGTGCACCCGCCACGCCGTCGTATTCGGCGACAAGCTTCGTCACCGGAGACGACAGCCAGACGGGAATGTCGAGATCCATGCCCGCTTTCGCCAGTCGTCCGGCCAGCGCATTGCCATTGGTCAGCGTCATTCCCCGCCCGTTCCTCACGACATCGATGAAGTGTTTCGTCAGGCGTTTCGTCACGTAGACGAAGGAGGTCGGTGACTTGAATGCCCGCATGAAATGCTTGATCTCGGGCCCCGAGCCCAACATCATTCCGAAGACGGTCAGCTCGGGCAGCGGCGGCGCGAGGTCCTTGATGCGCTTGCCTAGCGCGTGTCCATCGAAGGGCCGCGTCACCATCGAGCGGCCGCCGGGCTGCCCGCCGGTGGCCTCGGCGTGATAGTCGGGAAACACCGCTGGCATATCGAATTGCACGCAGGTGTTCTGGGTGAAGAAGTCGATGGCCTTCGGCCCGTTCTCGAGAAACGCATCGATGCGCTTCTCGTCGAAATGCGTCGTCGTCTCGTGCCGCAGGTAGTCCTTCGCGGCACCAGGTGGCTCGCTGATGCCCTGCTCGGTCGCCAGCCGGGTGCCGGGAATCCACAACCACCCGCCCGAACGCGCGGTCGTCCCGCCGTATCGCGCCTCCTTCTCCACGACCAACACCTTCAAGCCCTGAGCGGCTGCAGTGATCGCTGTAGACATTCCTGATGCGCCCGTGCCGATCACGAGGACATCCACGTTCATCACTTCCTGTTCCATCGACTGTTTCCTGAGCTGTGCTTGTGGGCCCGAAGTATAAAAGTCGTTCGATCATTGTCAATGCTTTCGTTAATATCAGATACTACGATTAGGACAGACACATTCGAAATAATCAGGGTAAACCCGCATGGATACACTCGGTACTCCCCGTACACCAAGATCGTCAATGGAAAAAAACCGACGCGGCATTCAATCCATCGAGATCGGCAGCGCGCTTCTTCTCCAGTTGGCGCGTCATGTCCGTCCGGTGGCGTTGAAAGACCTCGCCAAGGCCGCTGGCATGACGGCGGGAAAAGCGCATCCCTATCTGGTGAGTTTTCTCAAGGTGGGTTTCGTGACGCAGACCGGCGCCGGGCATTACGAACTCGGCCCCCTTGCGCTGCAGCTAGGGCTCTCCCGCTTGCAGCGGCTCGATCCTGTGAAGGAAGCCTCGGCGCTCATCGAGGCGCTGGCCGACGAGACCGAGCAAAGCGTTGCCGTAGCGGTGTGGGGCAATCTCGGGCCGACGATCGTCCGCCTGGAGGAGCCGACGCAGCCTCTGCATGTCAACCTGCGGGTGGGCACGGTGATGTCGCTTGCGAACACCGCGACGGGACGGCTTTTTGCGGCCTACATGCCGCCCAAGGTCGTCGAACGGCTTCTCTCTGCAGAGATTTCGAGACTCAGCTATGGCACCGCACAGGGGAATCCGCTGAGTCCCGAAGCCTTGGACGCATCGCTTGCCGAAATTCGCAGGAACGGCATGGCTCGCACGCAAGGTCAGCCGATCCCTGGCATCGACGCGCTGTGTGCGCCCGTGTTCGATTCATCGGGTCATCTGGTGCTCGGCATCCTCGTGATGGGCCCGGCGGCGACCTTCGACAGTGCGTGGGATGGCGCTGTCGCCCAGCCGCTGCGCCGATGCGCCCTCGAGATTTCGCACCGGATCGGGCGCGACCAGACCCCGTCCGCCTGACAAGCCGGCGCGAGCGCGGACGCCGCTGGCATCGGGATCTGGGGGCCGAGGCGCACACCGCCTCGGCGTCTGAGAGGTTCCACGGTGGCCGACCTGCGGGCCACGAGGTCGGCGTCACAGGCTCGTGAACAGAACCCGGTCACCGTTCCAACGTCGCACTCAGGGCCTGCACGACTTCGGAGAGAGCGCTGCCGAGTTCATGAATCCGGCGTGCCGCCAGTGGCCTGCTCGCCAGCACGCCGCAGTTCATGACGAAACGGATCCCGTCGACCGGCCGAGGGAACGGCACGGCCACGGCTTCGATCTCCGGCCGGAAATCACGCGAGCTGCAGTGGCCATGGCGGGCGAACTGCGCCATGGCGCGATCGATCGTGTTCGCATCGCGGGCCGCCGCTTCGCGGTCGAGCACACGGATCTGGTTGAGTACCGACGTGCGCTCGCTCGGGGTCGCGCTGCAAAGCCAGGCACGGCCGATGGCGGTGGCGAGCATCGGCATCACGGCGCCCGTGTCCGGCGGCAACAAGCGCCCGTCTGTTCGCCAGGCGGTCTCCACGTAGACCATGCCCAGTTGATGCCGCAGGCCCAAGGACACTGCCGCGCCAAGCCGCTGCGAAAGCGCAAGCATTGCCGGCCGTGCGAGGCTGCGCAGACGCAAGCCATTGAGCATCGGATAGGCGATGGCCACGGTGCCGGCGCCGAGCCGATAGCCCGTGCGCGGCGCGTCGCGCTTCAACAGGCCCAGGCAGGCCAAGGTATGGGTCAGCCGCACCACCGTCTGGGGCGAAAGGCCGAGGCGACGCGCCAGCGCGGCGTTGCCCAGCACGTCCTCGCCGGGCTGGAAACAGGCCAGCAGGTCGAGTCCATGCGCGAGCGTCTGCGCGGCCGCATCGCCCGCACGAGGCCGGACGCCCGCACGCGCACCGGCTGACGGCGCCGGCCTGGCGGCCGATCCAAACACCGGCGCCGGGGTGCCGGCAGGCTCGGCACGCCAATCGCGCTCTATCCGACGCGCCAGCGTCACCAGCCTTGGACCGATGCGCATCGCCAGCGCTTCGCGGTCCAGTCCGCGCGCCGGCAAGCCACAGTTGAGAACCAGTCGCTCGCCGTTGAGACGAACGCCAAGTGGCACCGCCACCGCATGCACATCCGGCTGCCAATGTCCGGGCGACAGGCAGAAGCCGCTGCGATCGAGGTCTCGCATGGCCTGTGCCAGCGCCGGCGTCCAGGTCGCATGCTGGACAGGCTCGTGCCGCCGCAGCGCCTCGAGAACCTCCTGCCGCTCGGACGCCGATGCACTGGCGAGCCAGGCGCGCCCCGCAGCCGTCGTCAGGATCGGAAGTGCGGCCCCCACATCGGGGCGAAAACCCAGCCGCAGGTGGCCACGGCAGGTTTCCACATACACCATGCGACGGCGGTCGTGCATGGCGAGCGACACCGTGCCGCCGACCGCGTCGGCAAGCTGCGTCATCGGCAGGCGCGCGAGGCGGCGCAATCCCAGGCTGGCCAGCAACGGGTAGCCCAGCGTCAACGCACTGCTGCCCAGTCGATAGCGTCCGGAATCGGCGTCGAACATCAGGAGCCCGCGTGTCGTGAGAGCGAGGCTCAGGCGCGTGATGCTGGCCTTGGACAACCCTGTGCGCTCCGCGAGTTGCTTGTTGTTCAGGCCCAGAGGTCGGTCCGCGAATGCATCGAGCAAAGCGAGCCCATGCGCCAGGCTGGTCGCGAATCGAGGGTCGGACATGCGTTCAATATACCGAAACAACGATGGTGCACCTCCGGGCGGAGCCCTAATCTCTGCGCCAGATTGGAGACACCGAGATGGTCAAGAAATTCCTCGTGCCGGATCGATGCAGTCGATGCGGGAAGGCGTCATGACGAGCGCAGCGGGCGGCCCCCTGTCCGGGCTGCGCATTCTGGACATGGCCACCGTGGTGGCGGCGCCGTTCGGCGCGACGTTGTGCGCCGACGCCGGCGCTGAAGTCGTGAAGCTCGAGCTGCCCGATGGCAACGACCCATTGCGCGGTCTCGCCCCTACCGAGCTGTACTGGAAGGTGCTCAACCGTGGAAAGGCCGGGATTTCGCTGGACGTGCGACAGCCCGCAGGGCGCGCCCTGTTTCTGCAGCTGATCACCGGCTTCGACGTGCTGGTGGAGAACTTCCGCCCCGGCACGATGGATCGCTGGGGCCTGGATTGGGCGACGCTGCAACGCAGCAACCCACGCCTGTCTGTGCTTCGCCTGACGGGCTTCGGCCAGACCGGGCCCTATGCCGGCAGGCCTGGGTTCGCGCGCATCTTCGAAGCGATGAGCGGCTTGGCCCATCTCACCGGCGAGGCGGGGCGCCACCCGCTGCACATCAACTTCCCGATCGGCGATTCGATTGCCGGCCTCTTCGGCGCCTTCGCGATCGCGAGCCTGGCGGCCGAGCGGGCGCGCGAACCGAACGCCCCCGGCCGCGAGGTGGACCTGTCGGCCACCGAAGCACTGCTGCGTGTGCTGGAGCCGCTCGCCGCGGAATATGAGCAGTCGGACGAGGCCCGCGGCCGCACCGGCGCACGCGCGAGCTACACGGCGCCTTCCAACATCTACCGCACCCGTGACGACCTGTGGATCACGCTGGTGGGCTCCTCGGATGCGATCTTCCGCCGCCTGTGCGCTGCCATGGGCACGCCCGCGCTGTGCGAGGAACCTCGATTCGCGACCAACCCGCAGCGCCTGCGCCACCTCGACGAGATCGACGGGATCATCGCGCGCTGGTTTGCCGCGAACGGCTACGAGACGCTGAGCGTGCTGCTGGAAGCGCACGGCGTGCCGTTCAGCAAGATCTACTCGATCGCCGACGCGCTGGACGACCCGCACTTTCGCGCTCGGCAGGCCTTCGTGCGCCTGCCGGATCCCGAGCTGGGCTCATTGCCCGCACCGGCATCGGTGCCGCGATTCGGCGGCTACGAGCCCCCTCCCCCGCGCACCGGTCCTGCCACCGGCGAGCACAACGCTTCGATCTACGGCGCCCTGGGCCTGACGGCCGCCGACCTGGCAGCGCTGCGTGCAGCCCACGTCATCTGAGGAGACACACACCATGATCCGCGATCCCAAGGCTTTCGACGAACTGCTGGCAAGCGTGCACCAACAGGTGCGGGAGAAGATGATCCCGCGCGAGAGCGAGGTCGAGCGCCTCGACGAAGTGCCTGCCGACCTGGTGGACGACCTGGCCCGCAACGGCTTTTTCGGCTGGTCCATCCCGGAGGCCTACGGCGGCGCCGGCATGACGACCGAGGAACTGGCGCTGGCGGCCATGACCTTGTCGCAGGCGTCGGTGGCCTTTCGCGCCCGCGTCGGCACGAACACCGGGATCGGCTCGGAGGCACTGGTCGCCGATGGCACGCCGGCACAGAAGGACCGCTATCTGCCGCGCATGGCGCGTGGCGAGCTGACCGGCTGCTTCGCGTTGACCGAGCCCGACGCGGGCTCCGACGCCCTGGCGCTCCAGACCGCCGCCGTTCGCGACGGAGACCACTTCGTGCTCAACGGCAGCAAGTGTTTCATCACCAACGCGCCGATCGCCGGACTCTTCACGGTGCTGGCGCGCACCGATGCCAACGACCCGTCCGCCCGCGGCATCACCGCGTTCCTGGTCGAGCGGGCGACGCCGGGGCTGAGCACCGGCGCGCCCTACGACAAGATGGGCCAGGCGGGATCGCCCGTGTCGGAGGTGCATTTCGACAACTGTCGGGTGCACGAGGATCAGATCGTCGGCGGCGTGGGCCACCTGGGTCAGGGCTTCAGGACGGCGATGAAGGTGCTGAACAAGCAGCGCATCCACCTGGCCGCCTTGTGCACAGGTCCCGCCATTCGCATGCTCGATGAAGCGGTCGCCCACACGGCCGGGCGCCGCCAATTCGGGCGCGCAGTGGCCGAATTCCAACTGGTTCAGGCGCTGATTGCCGACTGCCAGACCGAGATCCACGCCGCGCGCGCGCTGATCCTGGAGACGGCACGCGCGCGCGACGACGGACAGGACGTGACCATGCAAGCCTCGATTTGCAAGTACTTCGCCTCCGAGATGTGCGGCCGCGTGGCCGACCGGTGCGTGCAGATGCTCGGCGGCTCGGGCTTCATCCGCGGGCACGCCATCGAGCGCTTCTACCGCGACGTGCGGCTGTTCCGCCTTTACGAAGGCACCAGTCAGATCCACCAGCTGAACATCGCGAAACGCACGCTGGCGCGCGCAGGGCACGACTTCCGCTAGATCGAAAACGTGATTCGCGCGCCATCCCGACAAGCCACAGCACATCACCAGGAGACAAGATGACCCCCTTCAAAAGACCTCTGTTCTTCACCGCAGCCCTCGTCGCGTTGGCCGCCGTTGCAGGCCTGGCCCCGCTGGCACACGCGGCCGAGTACCCTGACAAGCCCGTACGCATCATCGTGCCCTATGCGCCGGGCGGTGGCGCCGACACCGCGGCGCGCGCCATCGGTCAGCGTCTGACCGAAGTCTTCGGCCAGAGCTTCATCGTCGAGAACCGCGCGGGCGCTTCGACCCAGACCGGCACCGTGGCCGTGACGCGCGCAGCGCCGGATGGCTACACCCTTCTGTTGGGTACAGCCAACCTGGCGACCAACGCCGTCCTGTTCGACAAGCTGCCCTACGATGCGGAGCGCGACCTGGCGCCGATCTCTTTGATCACCAAGGCACCCGTCTACGTGGTCGTGAACGCAGAGTCGCCGGTGAGGGATCTGAAGGGCCTGATCGCGCAGGCGCGCAGCGCCAAGGACGGGCTGAGCTACGGCACGGCGGGCAACGGGAGCATCCCGCACCTGGCCGGCGAGCTCTTTCGCGCGACGACCGATACCAGGCTGCTCCACATCCCCTACAAGGGCAGTTCGGAAGCCGTGGCGGCGCTGGTCGGCAAGCAGCTCGACCTGAGTTTCGACAACCTGCCACCGACGTACAGCATGATCAAGGCCGGCAAGCTGCGTCCGTTGGCCGTCGCAGCCGCCAAGCGAAGTGCCCTCATGCCCGACGTGCCCACCACCGGGGAACTGGGCGTCGCGATGGAAGCCTCTTCCTGGTGGGGACTGTTGGCCCCTGCCGGCACGCCACCGGCCATCGTGACGAAGCTCAACAAGGCCATGGTCGACGCATTGGCCACGCCGCAGATGCGCGAGCACCTGGCGCGCCTGGGCATCGAGCCGGAGAGCTGCTCGCCAGCGGAGTTCAAGGCCCACATCAAGGCGGAGACCGAGAAATGGGGCCGCGTGGCGAAGTCGGCCGGCATCAAGGCGGACTGACACCATGACAATCCCGACGCGCTTCCGCGCCTTCCGTCTGCACCAGGGCCCGGCCGATGCCGCGCCCGAGGGCCGCTTCGTCACGCTCGGCGTCGACGACCTGTCGCCCGGCGAGGTCGTGGTGCGTGTCGCGTTCACCAGCATCAACTACAAGGACGCGCTTGCCGCGGCCGGCCTGAACCAGATCGTGCGCGAGTACCCGCGCATCGGCGGCATCGACTTCAGTGGTCGCGTCGTGGACTCCAGCGACGCGCGCTTTCGCCCGGGTGATCCTGTGATGGTGCATGGCTTCGGCGTCGGCGTGGACCACGACGGGGGTCATGCCGAGTTCGCCCGCGTGCGCGCCGACTGGGTCCTGCCGCTGCCCGAAGGCTTGAGCCTCCAGGAAGCCGCCACCATCGGTGTGGCGGGCTTCACAGCCGCGCTGTGTGTTCACTGGATGGAACACAACGGCCTGGCGCCCGGCGGGCTGCCGGTCGCCGTGTCCGGTGCCACCGGCGGTGTAGGCAGCGTCGCGATCGACATTCTTTCGGGACGCGGCTACGAGGTCGTGGCGATCAGCGGCAAAGGAGACGAGGACGGCTATCTGCAATCGCTGGGCGCGTCCCGCGTGTTGACACCGACGGTGAGCGAGCCGTCGGGCCGGGCGCTGGACAAGGGCCAGTGGGCAGGCGCGGTGGACGCCGTCGGAGGGGAGATGCTGGCCTGGCTGCTGCGCAGCGCCGCGCCGGACGCGGTGATCACCAGTTTCGGCAATGCGGGCGGTGTGGAACTTCACACCACCGTGCTGCCACTGATCCTGCGCGGCATACGGCTCATTGGCATCAACGCCAACAGTCCGATGCCGCTCCGGCAGGCGGTGTGGTCCCGCCTGGCAAGCGACTTCAAACCGCGTCATCTCGACCGCATCGGATCCGTGGTGCAGTTCGACCGATTGCCGGATGCCATGGCGCGCATGCGCGAGCGCACGACACGTGGGAGGATTGTTCTGCGCATGTCGTGAGGATTTCTCACCGATGGCATCTTCCGGTCATCGGGCGCGAGCTACAGCGCGTGGTGGTTGGCGCACCAGATCCAAATCCGGAAATTCGCGGGCTTGCGTTGGCCGAGCAAACCGACGCGTGACAGCTTGGCGCGATCTGCGCAGTCGACTTCAAGGAGCCGAATGTGGGCCGGGACGCATTCATCGCTCGATGCGGTTCGCAACGCCAAAGCTGGCAGGTTCACCCCTCCACCCACTGCGCCGAAGAAAGCGGTCCCACGTCAGCGCATTCGGGTCGTTCCTTCGACTCCATGCCAAGTCTCTTTCCGGTGCGTAGTACCCGAAGTCGACCGCATAGGTCACCATTCCTACGAGCTCGCGCACCAGCAACTCGTCGGTCCCGAACGCGGGAAAATGCGCCAAGAGTTCCTTGCGCGCATAGGCCGACGCGTAGTACGCATGTCGACCTGTCACTTTGACGAAGGTCTCCACGATCTGACGCGCCGTCAGTACCTCACCGATCACCGGCAACGTCTGGCCAGCATACGAATCCGGGTTGTCGAAAAGCGAAAGTACCGCGGGGCCGGTTGCAGTCAGAGGGTCCACGAACGGCATGGGCACATCCGGCGGCAGATAAACGGCGAAGCTCAGACTCCCATCAGGCTGCTGCCGCGGCACGTAGTATTCAAGAAAGTTGCTGTAGAAAAATGCGAGCTGGATAAAGGAACTGCGCAGCGGCAGTGTGCGTAGATGCGCTTCCACCAAAGCCTTTTCCGTGAAGTGCGGTGCCCACAAGGTACCGCCCGTGCGACGTTCAACATTCTCCAGGCTGCTCCAGACGACATGCTGTACGCCTGCAGCAAGCGCCGCATCGGCCAACTCGACGCCAAGCGCCAGCTCGGGACGACCTGGCGGCGGCACAGGTGCCATGGGTGGTGTCATCAGAAAAGCGCCGTGCGAGCCACGCATGGCCGCGGCAAGCGCCGCCTGATGGCCCGCCTCCAGTGGGGCAACGACGACCTCGGCGCCGCGTTGGGCCAGTTCACGCATCGGCGCGCTGTCGGCATTTCGTGCCAAAGCGCGCACGCGATAGCGACCGCTGGCCAGGAGGCTCCCGGCCACGCTGCGGCCTTGTTTACTGGAGGCGCCAGCAACGGTGATCAAGGGCAATGATGAGGAAGAAGAGAGCATGCGGTTCTCTGTAAAGGCACGCGACATGCGGGCCAACCACTGCAGTTTGCGCAGAACTTTGGTATCGGTGAAATCGCATTTTTTTTGCCCTACCATCCAACGGATGGATACCAAGCGTCTGGACCTCAACCTGTTGGTCACCCTGGAAGCCTTGCTCGAAGAGCAGAACGTGACCCGCGCTGCCCGCCGTTTGCACTTGAGCCAGCCGGCAGTGAGTGCGCAACTCGTGAGACTGCGCGACTTGTTCGCCGACCCGCTGCTGATCCCGGCGCAGCGCGGCATGACGCCCACATCAAAGGCCGATGAACTCCTTTCGCCTCTCCGCAGTGCACTGGATCAGGTACGCGCCACGGTCGGCCAGGACGGTGCATTCGATCCGGCGAAGGCCCGCTTGACCGTGTGCATCGCCTGCACCGACTACCTTCAAGTTGCGCTTGCGCAACCCCTGGTGCTGGAGCTGCGCCGACGGGCTCCCGGTATCCGGGTGGCGTTGCGTATCCTGGACATCCCTCAACTGGCGATGCAGATGGCCCGCGGCGAGGTCGACCTTGCGTTGATGACGCCCAGTGACGCTCCCGCCGGGCTGCACAGCCATCGCCTGTTCGAGGAGCGCTATGTGCTGATTGGACGCAAGGATCATCCCCGACTGCGCCGCAAGCTCACGGCGACGCGGTTCGCGCAACTCGACCATGTCGTGGTGTCCTTGCGTGGCGGAGACTTCTCTACGGCTGTGGACGACGTGCTGGCGGCCGCCGGCATACGGCGCAACGTGGTGCTGTCCGCGGCGTCGTTCCTGTTCGTTCCCGGCATGGTGGCTCACTCCGACCTTGTCGCTTTGGTGCCGCAACGGCTGGTGCGGGGTCGCGCGGATGACTTGTGCGTCGTCGATTGCCCGGTGTCCGTGCAGCGATTCGAGGTTGCGATGTTGTGGCATGACCGCAGCGACGGCCACGCGGGGCAACGCTGGGTGCGTGAACTGCTGAGGACGATCAGCGGATGATCGCGAAATTCCATGGCGAACCAGGCTGGATCCTCACCACGTTTGGAGGCCATCCATAGCGTCCGAATGGCCGCTTTCGGGCGATTGATCGGGGCAAGCAATGTCTGCGATGGGCCCAAGCGGAAGCAGAATCATCCTGAAAGCGGTCGTCCGGCGGGAGTCAACACGTTTTTAACTGATTCATCTGACGGCCCGCGGCACAATGGCTGACTCAAGCAACCGGAAATCGTGATGACTGGACCGAGCTTCGGCAAGGCAATCCCTGTTCTCGCTTCACTCGACATGAAGCGCACTCTCGATTTCTACGGGAACGTGCTCGGCTTCCGGACTCAGCACTTTGAGGGTTTTTCGTACGGCATGGCGGTGCGCGGCGACACGGAACTTCACTTCTGGACCTGCGATGACAAGCACATTGCCGAGAACACCTCGTGCTACCTCCGCGTGGAGGACGTCGCGGCCGTGCATCGGGATGCTTAGTCCGAAACTACCTGCGCTACAGGCTGTGATTCGCACGGCATGGGGTATGGATGAACTCTATGTTATCGACCCGGACGGCAACCTAATCAAATTTGGGCAGGAGTCTTCGGCGGAGTAGTACGAGGCGAGGCCGAAGAGGCGAGCATCAAGCTGGGGCGGACGTATCGAAGGTCCGCTTCCGGCCCGGAAGCGGGCTACCGAGCGCGCTTGCTTCAGCGAAGCGGCTTGTATGCTGGTCGTCTCAGGCTCTGATGCCCTGTCTCGGACTTCAATGCGCCGTCTCAGACATTGATGGCGAAGAACAGCCACTGTTCCTTGCCATTAATGTTCGAGACATCCCTCCGAGGGCGCCAGCTAGCTTTTCGCAGTGCTTCCCCAAGAAAAGTCAGAGACACCGACACTTACTGAACAGTCTAAGGCCAAGCAGCGCATCAATGTCTGAGACATGTATGCCCAGTGGTAGGCTGAACGTTTCTCTCAAGCTCTTCGAGATCAGCGCATGGCATGCATGGCTGGCCGCAATCGGCCAGAACCAGACAATCATCACCGACTCTCAGCGAGCGGCACGAAGCAATCGATTGGCGTGTTCTGAACGCACCAAGGCGACGGGAACCCCGATCGAATTCGTATTTGAGCTTGGCGAGGACTGGCCCGAGTTGCGCGGCTGGAGCTTTCTCACATGGCACCGTCGATGCTGCGGATACATGCGCGCTTGTGACGGGCTTTCAGGTTTGACGCTTTCATCAAGCGTGTGACCCAAATGACCCAGCACTACTCACCTGCTGCCCAGAGCGCGTGACGCAGTCCGTGGACTGCCATAGGGGTAGGCGCGCTGTTTGAAACTCACACGGATGCTTCGTGTGAGGCGGCCATCCATGCCGACGAGCGGGTTCTTCTTCACGACCAAGGAAAGATGGAAAGTGACCTGCCTCGGGTTGGCCCTGTTTCATGGCATCCTCACACAGCGCGGCGCCAGGCTAGAGCGGGAAGACATGGGGCGATCGGGACGACCGTTAGCATCCTGCTGCAGCGCCTAGGCTTCGAACGCGCGCGACGACGCGCTACCGTCCGCCCGCCGCCCGTTGCGCCCTCCGGAGAAAAGCGCCGCGCGATCGTCATCGGTGACGGACGCTACTGGGCCTTCGAGCCATCACGCGCTCGCTGCCCCGCCCGGCCGCCCCGCGCCAGCCACAGGTACAGGCCGCTGCCGAGCACGAGGATCGCGCCCACGTCCAGCAG